>NZ_CP070872.1:0-1995099 GCF_017068355.1 Lactococcus taiwanensis | reverse complement strand
ATTCGCCCTTAGCAAAACCAAGCCCAATATTAAAGGCATGAGCTTTTCCTTTATTTTTTTCAATTCGGATGACACGGAGATTAGGATATTTTTTTTTGCAAAAGTTGTAGAATCTGCGGGGTATGATCTGTTGAGCCGTCGTCCATGACCAGTACTTCATAGTTAACATAGTTCAGTTTAGTCAATAAGTACTCTATCGTATGAGCAATGACTATCTCTTCATTGTGAGCAGGAACCATAATAGTGATGAAAGGTTCAGCTTCAACAGGGATTGTGTCCCAATCTTTTTGTTTATGTTTAAACAAGAAGGTGTAGCAAAATGCTCCAATAAACCACGAAAAACCGCCGATGATGGGGTAGGTGGCGAGCAGGGTGATAAACGCTTCAAACAAAAAGACAAAAAGACTGTGAAAAGAGGTAACGACTGGTATCATAATTTTTGCACCTCCATCATCATATAAGTTTTTGATGAAAGAGGTATCAAAGTTTTGTTCCTCTGAAACAGAGTAGTAGCGGACGTTCAACCGAAAATCTTCAGACCCAAAACGTTCGCTATATACTTGGTTCATCAGAGATACTCAGGATTAGCGTTCTCTAACTATTTCAACGAATTATAACATTATTGAAATTCACACCAAATTGATTTGACTTAGAATAAAAAACAAAATATGCACTTTGTAAGTACGTAAAATGATAAAGTCCCACAATTTAAGAATTGGAAGGGCTTAGCTATTTGGAAGTTATGGAATATCTATAAAGTGATTTTTTAAAGGGAAAAAACGAGATTAATTTTGGAGAAAGATGACTCCTCCAAATCCGTTCAAGAAATTGGACAGGTTATTATTTGGAGATTAGAGTGAAAGCATGTAGTGAGGGGAAGCGAGAGCTGTTCCCCTCTTTTAGATGAAGAAGAGAATAATCGTGTAGTCATTTTAATACGTATAACGGTTGAAGTCCCTTAGGATTTAATATATTTTTAGAGTACATAAAGAAAAGAGGGATGAGGAGGCGAGTAAGAACTTATTGATGAAGTGAGAAGATTTTAAAAGGAAGGGGGAAGAGGCACTCTATTAAATCTAAAGAATAGAGACTTGAGCAACTATTTAGATAAACCCAATAAAAATTATGGGAACAAACAAAGAAAGGATTTGTAAGAAGTACAAATTAATGGTGGAATGATGAAACATTTAAGACGAGTATTGAAAGTGTTTGCGCTGATGGCATTAGTCCTCACCTTTATTGTGACATATTTTGCCGCTAATAATTTTCCTGTCAAGCAGGTTAAGGCAGAATCCCCTGTAGCAGTGCAAAAGGCAGAAACACCGTTGAGAGATAAAGAAACAAATACTGCGAATATTGTTGAAAAGGATGCCTGGTGGACAGATCCAGCGGCTTATAAAGCCAATTTAATGTTGAAAGTGAATGGTTCAAGCCTATCTGGGCCGATGGATGTGATTTTCGTCTTAGATCGGTCAGGGAGTATGGATATGACCTATACCGATAACGCGAACAGTGAGGGTTATCCACTTTACTCAAGTCCTTGTCTGAATCAAGAACATTTTTACCTAGAACCGCTTGGTCAGACCAAAGAACCAGTTGAAGATGCTGATGTGACGAAAGTATATAATAATGCCGATAATACCTTAACAGTTTATAATCCCGATGTGAAGCAGTGGGAACAAGTGGGTACCACGCCTGTCCATCTCTTTGAACAATTTACACCCGATACTGCCAAATATATCCCTTATCATTTTAAAAAAGAGGGAGATACTTTTGTACGCATTAGCCACTGGGACGCTACTGCACAGGTAGGAAATAAAGCAACACCAGGAGTTTGGGTACATGGTGAAGAAGACGAGGGGTGTTACGATCGCTGGATGCTTTCTAAAAAAGCTATTACGACAGTGAGTACAAAACTTTTCAAGGAACACCCCGAAAATAGAGTAGCGCTTGTACCTTTTTCTATAAGAGATTCAAGTATGGTAGAACATCTGAACTATAACTCGGCTCGAATGAATAACTTTAGAGATAATCTGGTTTCTAAAAATGGTGAAAAAGGTCATTTTGATACGACTACAGGCACAGGAATTGATGCGGGCGGCGCGATTACAGGCACTTACAATTCCATAGTGGGGTGGAAAAATAATATTGTGGATAATGAAGCAGCGCTTGAGGATATGCTCCCCCGGTTGTTTACAACACCACAGACCGATTATCAATATGGTTTAAGTATGGCTTATAATCTTCTTCAGGAACGCTCTGATGAAGCAAAATCAAGTAAAGGGGCCATGGTTGTCTTCTTATCCGATGGAGTACCGCAAAGTGCCTCTACCATGCGACTTGGTTGGGGTGGAGGCGGATCTATTGTATCGTTTGCTCAGGCAGATGCAAGAATTTTGTCAATGTCTGATGCGATTACAAATAATCAACCGGTTGCTATCGAAGGAGCTTTAACGGGGTTTTATCAGCGACATGATATTAATCCCACCTATCTTACGCCTCTCGAAGGAGGGACATACGAAGCTTCTGGTATGGGAGCTGAAATGATTACAGTAGATTATATGGCTAATAGTGCTATTTTAAAATCTATGACCAATGACCCTCAAAATTATTTTGAAGTTCCAGCCGATAATATCGGAGCAGGAGAAGAATATCTGAGTAATCTTCTTCTCAATTCGACCCTTTTTCCTGGTGGACGATACTCAGAGCTAAGAGACAAGGTAAGTCAATACTACTATGTTCCAGAAGATGCGACGCTCCCTGAAGGAGTCACGGTAGAAGGAGACTACGAAACAAAAGGTGAAGAACAGACGATTGTCTGGGACTTGGGAGATCTTTATGACTATGCTCCTGACGACTATCCAGAGATTAATATCCCCTTGGTCTTAAAAGAAGAGTATCGACAAGTAGCACGAGATACTTATTATCCTACAAATGCAGATACGAGTGAGAAAGGAACAGATATCTATGATGTAGAACGAGGGATTGACGATGAGGACACTGGCGCAAAGTTGTATTATACCGATCCTACACAGCAAAAACGTTATGATACTATTGGAACGCCGAAGTTGGCAGTGCATCCTACTGTTAAACGGTCTGTTAATTATCAACTCGTAGCTACCAAAGCACTTGAAGGACGCTCTTTGAAAGCTAATGAGTTCCAGTTTGAGTTGTTAGATGCGTCAGGGAAGGTTATTCAGACAGCTACAAATGATGGATCAGGCCAGATTGTTTTCAATGAGCAAAACTACACAGCAACTGGAAAATATCAGTATACAATACGGGAAAAAAATGGGGCTGATCAGAATATAGAATATGATCCTTCAACTTACCCAGTTGTTGTTGAAGTTAAAGAAGAATCAGGCCAGTTAATAGCGTCAGCCACAGGAGAAGATAAAGCGCGCTTTGAGAACAAGTATCATCCCCAAGTCGCGAAATTAAGGTTAGAAGCAACTAAAGAATTAGTAGGTAAAAAACTGTCAGATGATGCCTTTACTTTTGAACTATTAGATGCCTCTGGAAAAGTTATCCAGACGACAAAAAATAAGCAATCTGGAGCGGTGTTGTTTGAGGAAATCGTCTACAACCAAGTAGGAGCTTACGACTATATTATTCGTGAGCAAAAAGGAGAGGATCCTCAGATTACTTATGATCCTTCAAATTATAAGGTGCATGTAAAAGTTGAAGATCACGATGGTCAGCTTGTAGCAGTAGCAGCTTATGACAAAAAACCACACTTTAAAAATCAGTATCAACCACTAAAGGCTGCAGAAGCATCTGCAACAAAAACAAAGAATGCTACAACTCCTTCAAAGAGTGCTCCGACCAAACTTTCATCAAGCAAAGCTACGTCGAAAGTTACCTTGCCCCAGACGGGTGACAGCATGACAATATGGATTATTCTCATGGGTCTGGGGATTCTTCTTGGAGTTTATCTGATCTATGCAGTAATAAAGGCCCTACGTACGAAATGATAGGGAACTAAAAGTAAGAAATTACACCGAATACTTCTCCTTTCTTCAAAGCTTTACAGAATAGAGCTGTTCTGTAAGGCTTTTTAATTTGTATTTTTAAAATATAATACAAGAGCTTAAATAAAAAAGTTTTGCTTTATTAGAGGAGGAAAAACATGTGAAGAAACAAGCAAAAATGAGGAATTTATGGTATAAAATCAGTATTTTTTATCAAAAGATAGATAGCTCCTGTAAGCCTTGGGATTTAAAGGCTATAACTTTTAGAAACTAACCACAGAACTAACCATATTATTTAGAAGATTTGAACATAAAATAAAGAGCCACTATAATAGATAGTGACTTTTTACTTTATAATTACACAGAATAAGGGGTAGAAAGAATTTTTAAAACTAGTGATGTGTAAGAAAAAGATCTTGTTTTTCAGCGATACAAGGTTTTTTTATGCCGAATGCAGGATTGTTTAGGTCGCTTTCAAAGTTAAATATAAGTATTCTAAGGCTTTAAAAACACTTCCTATGATAAAAGTTTGAAATTGAAAAATAAAATGGGGCAAATTTGGGGCAATGTGCTCAAAAGCGTAAAATTAAGTATGAGATTTTAATCTTATTCTTTATCCAATTGTTCCTCTCCCCAATAGCACAAAGCATCAAATATTAGAATAATAGATAGACCTAAATTAGTTAAACCATACTCTACTTTAGGTGGGACTTGTGGAAATTCTTTTCTGTTGATTAAATCGACATTTTCTAGCTCTCTAAGAGTATTCGTCAATGTTTTAAATGAAATATTTCCTATTTTACTCTTTAATTCGTTATAGCGGATTGGTTTTTCATGCATTGATAAGGCATATAAAATCAGCATTTTATATTTTCCACCTATTAATCCTATCTCATTGGAACAAGAAAGTTCAATTATCTGCAATGGTATCGGACACACACAGATATTCATGGTCAACGAACAGAACCAAGTGTTCAGTATGTTGCCTACATTGAGAGCTGGGCAAAACGAACATGGCTAGTACCTCCGCAAATGCAACTGTACGTGGATTACAAGTTTAAGGTCACTGACATTCTCACTAACTATACCTCCATTGAGGAAATTCATTCTTACTCCATTGATGAGTCTTTTTTGGATGTGACGGAGTCCCTCAATCTCTTTTATCCTGATATTGAAAATCGGTACGTGCAAATGAATCAAATCGTCTTTCATGATCGAGGGATGATGAGATGGGGGGCATTTGCGACAGGCGAATTAACAGAAGTCCAAAATACCTTTGAGAAGGAACAAAAAAAGATGAAGTGATTCATCCCTTATCCCCTCATGCTATACTTCATCTTTTAAATCAATCTTTTGCCAACCAGGTACAAATTAAAGACACTTATCAAACAAAAAATACACTCCAGGTCGTTTATGGTTTCGTTTCTGAATTTATTAATAACCAAGTTCGCATAAAATCAACCGATAAAATTTATCTCATTTCCATTGATCAAATTATAAAAATTTCATAAAAAATACACCCTGACGAATCGTGTGTGAAATCAGGATGTATTTTTTACTTTAAGTTTATGGCTCTTTTAAAATAGCATAAATGCCAAAGAGAAACCAGCAATAGTCACCAATAAATACTAGAACCAAATTAAATTATAGGTCATACAATACCAAGGGTTGAAAACGATCACATTCATGGTAAAATTAACTTGTGAAAAACATAACAAAAGAAAGGAGGGATTTAATGCAATAGATGCATATCAAGTTTAATAATGCTTGCAAGGAAAAGTAAATCTCAGCATTTACCCACATAATAGTTAGGAGAAATCATGAAAAAAATATTAGGATTATTGTTGTGTACTGGAAGTTTAATGGCTCCCCAACTTGTATCAGCAAGTCAAACTGATGCTGCAGACAGTATGCCAGATATATCTGAGAAACAAGTTGCAGTTGGATATTATCACAATTTTGAACCAGCTTCAGGATCTGGTTATCAAGGAGGAACTCCTGTAGCGGTAGATTTAAGTAAAGTAAATTCTTTTTATAATGTAATTAGTGTTGCCTTTATGAGTGGGGAAGGAATACCTACATTCAAACCGTATGATCAATCCGATGCAGATTTTCGAGAAAAAGTAGGAAAACTTAACAGTGAAGGACGAGCAGTACTACTTTCTTTAGGAGGTGCGAATTCTCATATTGAGCTTCATAAAGGTCAGGAAGAAGAGTTTGCAAATGAGATTATTAGACTAGTGAACGTTTATGGTTTTGACGGGTTGGATATTGACTTAGAGCAAACAGCAATAGACGCTGGAGATAATTCATCAGTCATTCCAGATGCTTTAAAAATGGTAAGAGAACATTTTGAAGAAGAGGGGAAACACTTTATCATTTCTATGGCACCTGAGTTCCCCTATTTACGTACTAACGGAAAATATGTTTCTCTTATAAAAAATTTGGAGAACGAATATGATTTTATTGCTCCCCAACTTTATAATCAAGCTGGAGATGGATTAACTTGGAATGGACAATGGATTGCTCAAAATAATGATGACTTAAAGTATGAGTTTTTATTAGGAATGTCAAAATCCTTAAGTGAAGGGACAAACGATTTCATTAAAATTCCTGCCGATAAATTAGTGCTAGGCCTTCCATCTAATGAGGATGCTGCAGCTAATGGTTTTGTTAAAAATCCCGAAGATGTTTATAAAGTTTTCGATAATATGGAACAAAGTAATACTCCACTGAAAGGACTAATGACTTGGAGTATTAATTGGGACTCAGGAACAAATTCTTCTGGGATTTCTTATAATCAAAAGTTTAGTAAAGATTATGCAGATTTGTTTTCACACGATACAGAAGCACCAACTGCACCTCAGGAATTAAGTGCTTCGAATATTACTTCCAATTCCGTTAAGTTGACTTGGAATCCCTCTTCAGATAACGTAGCAGTTGTAAAATATAATATTTATGAAAATAACATACTTATTGGAAGTACTACTGATTCTTCATTTACTGTTGAAGATTTAGAACCAAACACTTCTTATAACTATACCGTTACCGCATTAGATGCAGCGGGTAATGAATCAACATCATCTAACGAAGTTACTATTACTACATTGGACGTCGAGCATGTTGCACCAAGCACTCCTACGTCAATTGTAGCATCAAATATTTCAAAAGATAGCGTTACACTAACTTGGGATAAAGCGTTACAAAATGAAGTTGTTAATAAATATAACATTTATAGAGATGGAACTTTTGTTGGAGAGACAAAAACAAACAGCTTTACAGATAGTAACCTAACTCCTGAAACAACTTATACCTATACAGTAGTCGCAAGTAATGATTGGGGAGATTCTGCACCAAGTCTACCATTAGAGGTTACTACTAAAAGTGACCAAGGGATAGATGCACCAGAATGGAAAGTTGGTGTCGAATATCATGTTGGAGATAGGGTGACTTATAAAGATCATATTTATGAATGCTTGCAAGCACATACATCAATTGAAACCTGGACTCCAGATGCTACACTAGATTTGTGGAAATTAATTGAATAAAAGAATCTTTTGTAAAGTCTTAAAATGAGTACTTCCAAATAAATCTCATGCCTTAACTATGCTGTACTTAAATTTCAGTAGAGATGGTGAAGTCGAAGAATATACCATTGCTTCTATTCTCCATCTATACTTTGACTGAAAAGACGGTTTTTAGAAATAATTCCCCGAAAGTTTTGAAAGGCTAATCAAAGGGGGTAATTACAAGAAAGCCATAACAAAACCTTCGATGAATCATGTGGAAATTGAAGGTTTATGAGAGAAAAAAATAAAACTATTGACAAAGACTACTGAAATGCTATAATTGTAGTAACGAATAGCAGGTAAGCATTGCTCACCACCTAGACCGAGGGACTGCCAAAAATCCTCGGTTTTTTTACACTAAAGAATAAAAATGCCCCTCTGCCAAAGGGACACTAGTGGAATATAGCGCTCTATCGTCGATTTTTAAACCAATCCTTCACCAGTTCAAGGATTACTCCAACCACAATAGGAGCGACAACTGATACGAATAGTAGACTAAGCATAAACTCACCCCCTTCCTAAGACAAAATTGCCTCAGAAAGGTGCGCCATTATGAATTATAACATAAAAATAATAGCAAATATCAAGCACAGGAAGCTTGATTTTTTTAGCTACTCAAAAAACAAGCAACTATCTGAAGGAAGGTTCATCTGTCATATCCAGATAGGCTTATTGATCGTAACGCTTCGAGTCAAGAAAAGAAAGAAAAAGCTGTCAGTTGATAGCTCATATAGTCCTTATGAAATTACTCGAACTTATCATGACCGAGGGATGATGAATTGTGATACTCGCAACAAAAGAATTAACGGAATTCCAAAATATCTTTGAAAAGGAACAAGAAATACGCTCCAGATCGTTTATAGTTTCAGTTCTAACTTTATTAATATAACCAAGTCTATATAAAATCAAGCGATAAAATTTACTTCATTGCAATTAATTAAATTATAAAAAGTTCAAAAAATACACCCTGACGAATCGTGTGTGAAATCAGGATGTATTTTTTTCTTTAAGTTTATGACTATTTAAAAATAGCATAAATGTCAAAGGGAAACAAATAATATTTATCAAAAATACTAAAGCTAAATTAAATTATAAGTCATACAATAACCGGTGTTGAAAGCGATAACATTTGTGGTAAAATAGTTTTGTGAAGCTAATAACAAAAGGAGAAAATAATGAAAAAAGCAAATTTATTGTTATTAACAACAGCTGTAGTGAGTTTAGGTAGTATTGGAATATCTTCGACTCATTCATTTGCAGATTCTATAGAGCCAAAAATATATGATCAAAAGACAGAGGTCTCGCAATTCTATAAAAATGGAATTATGGCTTGGTCTCTATTTGAAAATGGTTCTTTTTTCAAGATTGGTGGATTTAATGGAGATACTTCATTTGAATTCAAAGATGCCAAAGTCACTCAAGAGGGAGACCCAACAATCCAAAACCAAGAAAGATTGTTTGTTGGAACTAATAACTTAACAAATGAAACAGACGTGGAGCAAACCCTGACAACTTCTTCATTTTCTAAAACTTACACAACAACAACTTCTTCAACAGTAACTAATGGGTATCAAGTTGGTGCAATCGCTAAGGCGACCTTTTCTATTCCTTTGATTGGAGATACGGATATTACTCTGAGTACTACTTACAATTTTGCAACTTCTGAGACAAATACTGATGCAGAGAACATTACTTATACAGTTCCTCCACAAAATATTAAAGTACCAGCCCATACAACTGCAAAAGTAACTGTGAGTTTAGATACTCTTAAAATTAGGGGGAATGTTAAACTTAATGGTACAGGTTTTGGCACAATGAAAAAAGTAAATATTGGTACAGTGTCAGTCGGTAACGTCGTAACTTATCATGATTATGATATTCCCTGCTCTGAATTTTTAAAAGATTGGGAGCTAGGAAAACAAATGGGGTTGTTTACTGATAATACCCCTATAACTAATCAGGGTGATGGAACATTTTATTTAGAGGGAACTGGAGAATATGAAGCTGCATATGGTTCAAATTTTAATGTAGATGTTCAATTCGTTGATAATGAAAGTAATAAAATAGTTAGTCAAACAAACTATTCTCTCAGAGCAAGTCAGTAAGTAGAATTAGGTAATTCTTAAGAGGGATAACTCACAACTATACAGATTAAAACAAAAGTAAATCAATTGGTCACCCAAAAGGATTACACCTTAGAACAATATGCTAAAGCATTATCTATTTGGTTTCATCAGAGGTTCTAAAGAAATATTCAAAGCAGTGGTTGACCATTAGTTGGCACAAATTCAAACGCCTAAAAATTCTATTGTAGATTTGGACTAGGTTTATGAAATAAACGACAAAGAAAGGGGGGGATTTATGCAATAGATGCAAAACAAATTTAATGATGGCTGCAGCGAAAAGTAAATCTCAGTATTTACCATACAATAGTTAGGAGAAACTATGAAAAAATTAATTTACGTCACATGTATCCCAATCTTAGCCGGAGGAATATTTATTTCCTCTAAACAGATTTTAGCTGATTCCGTTAATCAAAGTACAGAAAATAACACAACCCAGACAGCACAAAAAGCCCCTGAACTACAAAAAGGAGGGGATCCCTTTGAAATAGGGTTAATGGGAGCTAATGGAAAAGCTAGTTCTACTACGAGCAAAACCTCTCAAGACGAAGATGTGATAACAATGGACAGTGCTCTAGAACAGGCAGTCAAAGCGGCATTAGGTTTGTCAGATAGTGAAGCAATCACAACAGATAATATTTTAAATTTAACAGAATTGAGAACCAAAGGAGCAGGAATAAAAGATTTGTCAGGTCTTGAATATGCCACAAACTTAAAAGTCGTTACCTTTGATGGAGAAGCTATTTCATCCTTGACACCGTTAGAGAATTTAACTCAATTATATAGTGTTGGTGTTCCTAACTGTAGCAATCTGAGTATACAGGAAGTTCTACGTTTAAAACATATTACTGCACTCGATTTAAGTGGAAATAAATATAGTCAAGATGACTTCAATAACCTATCTGTTTACAAGGATATGACTGTCCTCTGGCTGAATGATTGTGGATTGACGAGCACCTCATTCATGAGTGAGATGAATCATTTAAATAATTTATCCGTTAATAATAATTCTCTCAGCAGTTTAGAGGGAGTAGCAACAAACGAGTCCCTAGCACTTCAAGTAAAAGATAATAACCTCACGTCTCTTGATTTCAATAAATTTCCTAACATTTATGTCTTGAATGCGGATGATAATGATCTCTCTGAACTAAATGGTTTGGACACAGTCCCTCTCAATAATTTAACGGCTCTCTATTTGTTTAATAATAATTTATCTACTGATTTATATTTCCAAAATATATCTCAATTAGAAACCTTAGATCTAGGAAGTAATCCATTTAGCAAATTGGTTCTTCAAAATTTACCAAAATTATCGATGCTTTATATAGAAGGGAGTCAGCTAACAAATCTTAATGACTGGGCTAATCTACCACTGCTTCAAAACGTGGACTTAGCATTCAGTCAAGATTTGCAAGATATATCCGAGTTGACACAATTTAATGCTACGATTACACAATTAAGTTTGAATGGTTGTACAAACATTAAGGATTTTCGCTCAATAGAAAATTTATCAGCTCTAGAGATGCTTCTATTAGATAATATGAACTTAACCGATGATCAGATTAGTGAGGTAGGTAGCCTCCCCTATCTAACAGGACTTGGAGTTAATGGTAACCAATTGAGCAATATTAACTTTGTGAAGCAATTTCCTAAAATGACCGATTTGGACATCAGAAAAAATAGAATTTTGGATTTAAGTAACATGCCTACAACTATTACAAAATATTTGGCAACTGACCAGCTGGTAGATTTAGCAGAAACTAATATTGGCATGGAGACATTTATTCCATTAAAGGATACTCAAGGAAATATCCCAGAGATAAAGAATATTGTTGGAGAGGGAGAGTATACGTCCAAAGATGATACAGGTCTTACATTTATTTGGAATAGTGTGGGTGAAAACTCTTTCGATTTCGCATCGGCAGACGGCAATTTTACAGGAACAGTGAAGCAAACTGTTACTAATTAATTCCGCTATATTAAGAAAATATACTATATAAAGAGCATTTCTAGAAAATTAACCTCTCAGAGTGTTTAATTGAGAGGTTTCTATTATTGATTGTTAAAATTCAGAAAAACTTCAAAAGTGTTTGGTTTAGACTTGGATTACCCAGTAATTGATACGAAGTGATGGCTATTGATCTTCAGCATTTATTTCTCAATTGCAACTCTATTTTTGGAAGAACACCTGACAATATCATAGAATACTGGTAGCCTTATAGTTATGAGTATTGATTGTTACTAATTACTTAAATTTTTTGCTACTTTTTTAATATAGCTTAGGAGCTAAAAGATGTGAAGTTGTATGTCATACAAAAACATCTGTACAATCTTAAAAAAAGGAGTAAAATATATTTTATATATAAAACTAAAATACAATATCACAGGAGAAAATAATGGTAGAATTTAGGTTTTTTTGTCAGAAAATCAAAAATACAAAAAATAGTAATGATAAATCCTATGAATTATTGCTTAGATCGGCAGATGGCGCTTCATTCCCCGCAGAAGAATTTAGTAAAATTGTTGTCAATAAAGAGAAGCATAAAGAATATTTGATATGGCTTGAAAAGGCTATAAAGTCAGTCGTTGAACGTTATCCAAACAAGATTTTTAGCTTCAATTTAGATCATCAAGAGCTTGAATATGATGATACATTTAACATGCTAAAAAAACTTAGTAAATTTAAAAATAGGATTATTATTGAGGTCACCGAAGTTCCACCAATAGTAAGAAATACTCCTTATTTCTCTCATGTTAACCTCTATGCTTTCCAAAAGATTAAAAATATGGGGTATAGAATTGCACTAGATGATGTCGCAGAGGGGATAAATTCAATAGGAAATTTATTTCTACTCTTAGATTTTATAGATCGTGTTAAATTTTCAACATTAAGTTTTAGGTGTTCGATGAATGAGGACCAGCTGAAAAAATTTATAATATACATTTCTAACATTGCAAAGTTTGCTAAAAAGGACCTTGTAATTGAGGGGATTGAGGATGATCTATTCTCGCAATGGGTCAGTGAAAATATTACACACCTTCATCAAGGTTATATATATTCAAAACCACATAATATATGGCCTGCTGAACTTAAAAAACTGTAGTGGAACACCAATAAAAAGAGCTCATATATTTATCTTATATGGGCTTTTTACTTTAACTAGGTTAAGTACGATAAGGATTGGATTTCTGGCTTTTATTTGCTTAATTTAAACTTTTAAATCTTATAATATTTGAGGTTAATTCCACTTTTTACTTGATTAAAGTTTTCTTACTGACAAAATAATTCAGATAATATATTGTATGGATTACAATATATGAAGCTGCCAAAAATATCAAATAGGTTATCATAGTATTAGATCAATAAAAAGGATAGGGGCAATGATGGATCTATTCATTGAGGTACTAGGAAAATACTTTTTAACAAAAATTCTCTTAATCCCTAGCATTCTAGGGTTTATTTTTATCTGCAAAAACTTACTAAGAAAAAGTAAATTTACTCAAAACAAATTTCTAATTTATTTATTCTATTCACTTAATTTCACTTTTTGGTTAATATTATTAAAACTTATCTTTGTCAAAATTGATCCAAACCCTCATGTTTTTTCGATAAAAGATATTTCTCTTATTTTCACATCAATCTTAATTGATTATTTCATTGTATCTTATTACAAATATATTGAGTACACAGTACTTCCATTTTTTGTAGTATTTTATTTTGCATATCTTAAGGAATATGGTTTCACACTACAATCTTTTATCGTAGTATGGTTGGCTTTAGCGTCGTTTTGGTTTCTATTATTATTGGTGTCTAAAAAAAGAGTTGATATCATTCAAAATATACCTAGACTCCTACTAGTCAGTCTAATTCTTGTGTTAGTACTGCTCCTGATAATATCTTCACAGTTTTCCATCAATTTTCTATACGCATTAACTTTGTTTGGTAAAGTTTTTATCCTTCTTTGTATTACTAAGATTATTTTTAACGAGATAGCCTCAATAATAGAAGAATACTCAAAATATAAAGAGTATACTTATATTGATGAATTGACAGGGGTGTATAATAGGCGAAAGTTTGATGAAACATTCAAAGAGATACTTAGTAGCGATACAATAAATAAGTTTTCATTAGTACTTTTTGATGTGGACTCATTTAAACAAATAAATGATAAATACGGGCACCTTTCAGGAGATATAGTACTAAGAGACATCAGCTATCTAGTTGAAAAACACTTGAGGGAGAATGAAGAGAACGGCCAACTTTTCAGGTTTGGTGGTGATGAATTTTTCATAATTTTTAGAAATCGATCTGGAAATGAAGTGAAAAAAATAATGGTGGAGATAGTGAAGAAAATCTCCTGTACCGAGTTTCAGTGTAATTCATTTAAAATTAAAGCATCAATTTCTGCAGGTATTGTAGAAGCCACACCTGGAGTAATGGGAAAACATATTATCTCTCAAGGCGATAAAAATCTTTACGAAGCAAAAGCACGAGGTAAGAATCAAGTATATTTACAATAGTATAGAAAAGAGGTGTGTGGGATTATTTCGAAAAATGAAGGATTGTTGATGGATTACTTTACTTTTGAAGATATTCTGATTGATATTATTAGACTAGTCGATATTATTGCGGAAGGGTAAAATTATAAGAAAATAAATAGCATAGAGAAAGGTTGGGATAGGATAATTTCGAAAAATGAAAAAATCAATAATATTTGCTATATTAGGGATTCTTCTTTTATCTAGTGCAACTCCAGTAGTTGCGGGAACTAATCCTGTGGTTTTAAATCAAGGTTTAATTACAAAATGCTTAGTGAGTAGTGATAGCTTATCTTCTCGAACCAGTGCTACTCCAGCCATTTATGATAGGACGTCAAGTGGTTCGAATGATTATGAAAGTCAAGAGCAAAAACCAAAAATCATCACTCCGACTGCGATTCAAACCAAAGGTGTTATAAATAATGTTAAAGGAGAAGTTACCGAATACGATTGTATCGCTTCTGGTACTTTTGGTACTTCGCCTTGGCGATTAGATACTGATGGAGTGTTGCACCTTCAAAGTGGAAAGTTTAGTTATAACAGTAATAAGGGAAGGATGCTCTCTCCTTGGAACGAATACGAAGATAAAATTAAGCAAATCACATTTGAAGGACTAGTAACAGCTTACTCAGACTCATCATATTTATTTGCAGATTTAGGAAGCTTGGTTCAAATTAATAATTTAAATTTATTTGATACCTCTCAAGTTACTAACATGTCAGGCATGTTTTTTTATCAGAGGACTAATAGTCATTTAATAGGCTTAGATTTGTCAAATTTTGATACTTCCAACGTTACAAACATGAGTAGCATGTTTTCTAAAGTAGAACTAGCTAATTTAAACCTATCAAACTTTGATACTTCCAACGTTACGAATATGAATAGCATGTTCTCGGGTGCAAGATTAGGCAGCTTGGATATATCAAGTTTTAGTACATCCAAAGTTATAGACATGAGCAGTATGTTTTCTAATATAGAACTAAACAGCTTAGATCTATCAAATTTTGATACAACTAATGTTACGGACATGAGTAGTATGTTTTCTGGTTCGAGACTAAGCAGCTTGGATGTATCAAATTTTAATACTTCAAAAGTTACTAATATGTCAGGCATGTTTATGAACAGTTCTGACAGTGATTTATCAGGATTAAAAGAGATAGATTTGTCAAGTTTTGATACCTCTAACGTTACTGTTATGTCTCGGATGTTTTTTAATTGTGGAGGACTAACAGGCTTAGATTTATCGACCTTTAATACCAGAAGAGTACAGAGTATGAAGGATATGTTCTCTTTTATCCCTCGTTATTTAAAAAAATTAACATTAGGACCTGATTTCATTTTTGGTAGTGGCGCAGGTTTGCAAGATATTACACGCTATACTCCTACAGGTAAATGGCAAAATGTAGGGACTGGTACAGAGAGCTCTCCTAATGGTAAAAACATTTGGTCATCTGGTGACTTAATGACCAATTATGATGGATCGAATGATGCTGATACTTATGTGTGGCAACCTAGTATGGGTAAGGCTGCTGATGTAACTATAAAATATATAAATGCGGATGGTTATGAGATTCATAAACCTCAAATCATCAGCGGGGATTTAGGAAAAACTTACGACGCTTCAGGAGATACTTATAAATTATCGATTGATGGATATACTTTGGATAGTACAAAACTTCCAGATAATGCAACTGGAACACTAAGTGATACAGCTCAAATTATAACATACAGATATAAAAAGAATAAGATGACTCCTTCTCCGGTAAAACCTCAGAAAGGAGACGATAAAAGCAAATCCTTCATTGCCCTGGCTTCTGGAGCAATTCTAACGCTATCTGTTAGTTCTTTAGCAATTATAATAAGAAAAAGAAAAGGTATACGAGATAAAAATTAGTATTTCATTTGTTGGTCCAAAAGCGGTTAGAGTGATACATAAACTGCTCAAAGACTGGTTTAAAAACCGAGAGAAATGCCTTTATTCCACTACCCCTCCCTTTGTAAGAGGGACGTTTTTTATATTCATAGATAATAGATAATAGAAAATTAGAATTAATATTTTTGATATTGATTAAACGAAGTCCTGGGTTGCAAACAGCGTTATTTGAATTTTCCTCAAAAAGTATAACGGATTCTGTACGTATTTATTCCAAGGTTCAAATTCAATACTTTGAACTTTTGGACATTGATAATCTCTCGAGAGTCTCAGATAATTAGTTAATGAATCCGTTAAGTTGAACTATAAAATACAAAAAATCAGCTCACAGATAATCATAGTTATGAACTATATATTAATATAAACCATAAAAAACTTACCCCTTGACTTTTTGTCGTTATCGACATATAATTATAGTATAAAGAATGAAGGAGATAAAAATAATGAATAAACAATTTAAAACACTTGATGATTTTTTAGGAACACATTTTATTTATACTTACGACAATGGATGGGAATATGAATGGTACGCTAAAAATGACCACACTGTAGATTATCGAATTCATGGTGGTATGGTTGCTGGAAGATGGGTCAAAGATCAAGAAGCAAACATTGTAATGTTAACTGAGGGAATTTATAAAATCTCTTGGACTGAACCTACTGGAACAGATGTAGCTTTAGATTTCTTACCTAATGAAAAAAAACTACATGGTACAATCTTCTTCCCTAAATGGGTAGAAGAACATCCAGAAATTACGGTAACATTCCAAAATGAACATATTTCTCTTATGGAAGAATCACGCGAAAAATATGAAACGTATCCTAAATTAGTTGTTCCTGAATTTGCAAACATAACTTATATGGGCGATGCTGGTCAGAATAATGAAGATGTTATTTCGGAAGCTCCATACGAAGGTATGCCTAACGATATTCGTAATGGCAACTATTTCGATAAAAACTATAAAAAAGTTAATAAAAATGCCTAGACCAAGAATTTTACCAAATATTATTTTAGGTTTACTCTCCAAAAATGGTAGGATGTCAGGGAAGGAGATGATTGAAGAATTCAAAAATGAAATTAGTGAGTTTTGGACCATCTCCCACAGTCAGCTCTATCCAGAATTGCAGCGGATGACAGATGAAGGAAGCATAAAGAGATTACTAAATGAAAATAATACTGATTCAAAGGTTATTCTTTATGAAATAACAGACTCAGGTCATTCCGTTCTATCTAACTGGCTCGAAGAAACGCTTACTGAAAAAAATGATAAATTAACTCCTTTGAAACTTTATTTTATTTCTAAGGCTTCATCTCCCCTTCTAAAAAGTATTTTAGAACAAGAGGAACAGCTTCATAAGAATAAACTAGAGCATCTAAAAGAAAGAAAATCACTCTTATTTTCTTCAGAAAAAAGTGTTGTGGATCAATTTGGTCATTTTTTAATCTTAGATCAAGCTATAGCCCGAGAGACCAGCTACTTAAATTGGATAGTAAGACGTTTATCAAAACTGTAAAAAGACCATGGAGGTCTTTTTTCTATGCCTCAGCAGTAATTGGATGTAGTAAAGGGTATGGAGAGTTCATAAATTCCTCCTAAGTTTTTCCATTCTTTGATAAAGAAGAGGCAATAATTAACAGGTTATAAATAATTATAAAAGGTAAAGTATAAATTATTGATTAATCAAATATAAGTTTATTGTTATTTTTATTATAATTTTTTAATAAAATGTAGTTTTTTATAATGTAATATTTAGAATACAATGATATAATATATTCAGAAATCGATTTCTAAATACATTATAGGAGCTTTTTATGAAAAAAATTGTTGCACTAACCTTTGGTACTACATTGTTATGTGGTCTATTAATTAATAGTCATGTTAATAACGTCAATGCTGATGAGATTGATTATAAGAGTTCACAAAGTTCATTAATCAATGAAACTAATAATCACTCCATGGGAGATCTTCTCAAAAAAGATGCAAACTTAAGAATTAATAAATATTCTGGAATTTCGGCGGAAGAAACAGGGCGACCATCTAAGGATTTTATTGATATCTCAAGTCATAATGGTGTAATTACCAAAGATGAGTTTCAAATAATGAAAAATAAATATGGTATTAAAGGGGTGGTAGTTAAATTAACGGAAGGAAATGTTTATCGAAATCCAGAAGCCCCAAAACAGATTGAAAATGCCAAAGCAGCAGGTTTAAAAGTGAGTGTTTATCATTTTAGTTGGTTCGACAGTACACAGGGTGCTATTGAGGAAGCTCAATATTTCCTAGACTATGCTAAAGAATTAAACTTAGACACGGATACCTCATTCGTTAATGATTATGAGACAGTCAGCAATCCTTTAGAGTTGGATCCAACATCTAATTCATTGAAATTTGCAGAAATTTTAAAATCTGAGGGGTACAACAATGTTTATCATTATTCTTCTAAATCTTGGTTTTCATCTGTATTAGACATGGAAAAACTGGGGGAAGAAAACTGTTGGGTTGCCGAATGGCCAATGAATCCTACGGAAAATAATCTCCTTAACACTGGAAACGCGTCTTGGCAGTGGGCTAGTGATCTTTACTTCCCAGAGCTAGGTGACAGTAGACATTTTGACATTAGTACTGACTATCTTAATGCATTTACTTGATTTTCTTAAGAAAAAACTACTAGAGTTTTATCACTAGTAGTTTTTATATTAAATCAAAAACAATTTGAATCATTAATATCAATAACTTAAGCAGAATTTACTTATCCGTATGATAGAAGTCACAAGTTATATACAAAAGATACCTTATTCGTGTATGTAGTCATATTAGGAAACGCAAATTTTGGTTTGCTAATCAGTGTGCTCACATTTATCGATTTGCTACTTTAAAAAATTGTAAAAATAAAAAAGCTGCTATTTAGCAGTTATTTTCATAATATATTCTAAATCTCTTTAATTCCAGATTGTAAAGCCTCTTTACCAGACTCTTTTAATATTTTATTAATTCTATTACGTTCAGTTTCTATGCGCTTTAACCCTTTTGAGAGTGTAGGCAAATCATTTGAAGTTAAGGAAATTCTTATAAATGGATCTGATTGTGATTGAGGAGAGAAACGTTCTGAATGATATATTCTAAAACCTAAAGATAAGGTGTAAGATTCAATAATATTCTGATTATCTTTATAAAATCCTTTGATTGGTATCGTTCTAAAAAATGGAAAGAAACTTTCAGGTTTTTTAAATTCCATTGAAGAAAAGACGTTATCAAAGATTTCATTTGCATTCTTTAATAATTGATATTTTTTTTCAATAATTTGATTTGCAACTGGTGAAGATAATATTTGACAAACGAGTTCCGTTTCTACTCTTGATGCACGTGCACCTGTCCCTAAAAGTGCTCTTTCAATTTTGAATTTCAAATTTTCTGGAAAAACCATAAAACCTACTCGAATACCACTGGAAATGAATTTAGTAGTGCTGGTTAGATAAATTGTATGGTTTGGTAAAAGAGATTGGAATGTTGGTAATGCTTTTCCTTGCTGATAGGTAACCATGAAGGAAAAGATATCGTCTTCAATTACATATAGATTTTCTTTTTCTATAACATTAGCGAGTTGTTTACGCCTATTTTCTGTAATCTGAAAACCAATTGGGTTATTACAAGATGGCATTAAAAAGATGCCTTTTATCTTTTTTTTGATGCACTCTATTTCAAGAGCCTCTGGGATCATTCCTTGTTCATCATATTCTATAGGAATCACCTCAATCTGAAGTAAGCGGGCAATTTCTAGAAAATTAGCATAGGTGTATCGGTCTGTTACAATTCTATCCCCAGCTTTAAACAGTGTTGATAGTACCGCTACAAGCCCATTTTGCACTCCATTTATAATTGCAACTTGATTTATTGATGTTGTTATTACACCTTGTGTCTTGAGCCAGTCTACGGCGATGTTCAAATGTTTATCATGAACTTCAAGGTTTCTATATTTAAGAAGTGTTTCAAGTTTTGTGTGATCACATAACTTTCTTATTGCTGGCATCAACAGCGTATCACATTCTCCAAATGAATCTACTAAACCAAAATCAACTATATCTTTTTTTAGATCGTACATGGATAGTAAAGGTATTTTATATGCATTAGGAGAAATGTATGTACCATCCCCTACTTTAGAGTATAAAATTCCTTTTTTTATACCATATTTATAGGCATGTCCTACGGTAGTAAAATTTATGTCCAAAAAATCGGCAAGGTCTCTTTGTGAAGGCAATTTTGTATTTTGTTCAATATTATTAGAGAGAATATCTGCCTGTAATATTTTAATCAAAGATTTATATATAGTTTTTTTTAGTAAGTCACGGTTCGGTTGCCAAGTTAATGGAAATTCTTCATACAAATTTATAGGCAAGGTTTACCTCCACTATTTATATAGTTTTCTTTTATTCTATCATAAATAAAGATAGGTACATTCCATACACAGAGACAGAAAATGTATTGCATACATTTTCTGTCTAAATAATCTGATAACTTTCCGAAAAGGTATAGTTTTTAGGACAAAAAAAGAAGCAAACGAGCTTCTTTTTTTATTTTCTTCGAGGTTTATTTTTAAGAGAGAATGTCAGTACGATACCAACTAAAACTGCTAAACCAAACAACGTTAAATATACTCCATTTGAAGCACCTGTTTGAGGTAAAACTTTTCTAGATTTATGTTCACTCATTTTATCGTTATTTTTGTGAGCTACAGTTTTTCCAGAAGTAGAAGAGGGATCACTTTTGCTGGCCTTAGGGAGATCAGTATTTTTACCATCATCTTTAGGTATATCTGGTGTGGGTTTAGGAGAAACTTTATCTTTCACAGTGACAGTCGCTGTAGAAGTAACTCCATCGTAAGTGTAAGTGACATCAAATGTTCCAGCTTTAGAAGTATCTGCTTGAGAATCATCGACCGTTACTTGACTAAAGTCGACAGGATTACCATCTTTATCGAGTGCAGAATCGAAGTTATCTTGAGCAGTCCAGTCATCGCCCACATAGATGGTAGAATTATGGACGTTGACTGCAGTTTGTTTATCTTTCACAGTGACAGTCGCTGTAGAAGTAACTCCATCGTAAGTGTAAGTGACATCAAATGTTCCAGCTTTAGAAGTATCTGCTTGAGAATCATCGACCGTTACTTGACTAAAGTCGACAGGATTACCATCTTTATCGAGTGCAGAATCGAAGTTATCTTGAGCAGTCCAGTCATCGCCCACATAGATGGTAGAATTATGGACGTTGACTGCAGTTTGTTTATCTTTCACAGTGACAGTTGCAGTAGAAGTCACACCATCATAAGTGTAAGTGACATCAAACGTCCCAGCTTTAGAAGTATCTGCTTGAGAATCATCGACCGTTACTTGACTAAAGTCGACAGGATTACCATCTTTATCGAGTGCAGAATCGAAGTTATCTTGAGCGCTCCAGTTGTCGCCCACATAGATGGTAGAGTTGTGGACGTTGACTGCAGTTTGTTTGTCTTTTACTGTGACAGTCGCTGTAGAAGTAACACCATCATAAGTGTAAGTGACATCAAACGTCCCAGCTTTAGAAGTATCTGCTTGAGAATCATCGACCGTTACTTGACTAAAGTCGACAGGATTACCATCTTTATCGAGTGCAGAATCGAAGTTATCTTGGGCAGTCCAGTTATCGCCCACATAGACTGTTGAATCGTGAACAATTACTGCAGTTTTATTCTCTTTTACTGTGATATTTGCGGCGGAAGATACACCATCTAAAGTATAGGTTACTGGATATGTTCCAGGTAAACTGGTATTGAGCTGACTATCATCAACTGTACCACCAGCAGAAATAAATTCATCGTAGTCAAGAACTTGTCCCTGACTAGAAGTAGCACTGTCGAAGTTATCTTTGGGATTCCAAGTATCTCCTGTGTAAATTTCAGAGTCATGAACATTCACGAGAACTTGCGATTGAGGTACAAATTTAAAGGATGAGTCGAATGTATTATAGGGCAAATTTAGAGAGCCAAACATTATTTTTTCTGATGAAGGTCCAGAAATACTAACTCTTCCATCAATTGTTGTGGTATTCTCTAAAGTACCATTAAAGATGAATTTAGAAGTATTAAACTCCCAATCTTGTGGTAGGTTAGTAATCTGCAAGCTATAGCCATCGGGAAGTATTGGGCCAGTTAAACTTTCTGACCCAACATTATTGGTATAAGCTAAAGAAGTGGAGGGGTGAGATTGAGTATTATAATAAAAATTAATTGACGACAGGTTAGGATTTTTTAGGACTTGTTCTAAGAAACGAAAATCTGAGGTATAAAAAGAGCTTAGTGGAAATGGCACTATTATATTAGTTAGACTAGTGGTAGTTATACCCGAAAGCACAGAGAGATTGAAAGAAGTGTTAGATAGCCTTAAAGAAGTGAGGTTTGGGAGCTGATTTATTTTAGATATTAATTCTGTAAAGTTTGACTCTGAGGAGATACTGTTGTTACCTGAGTCGGTAATTGTCTCTAGATTGGTTAGCTTCTCTAAACCTGTCCAATCGTTTATAGCTTCACCTGCTACAGTATGAAAATTCAGTTGTTTAATAGTTAACAAATCTGCCTCAGTAGGTTCATAGTCTGTAGATTGATTAAGTGTACTATTAATTAATTCACGCAAAACAGAATCGGGAACTATTGACTGATCTGCAGATTTAGTAGAACTTGCGTTGGAATCAGTAGGACTAGTAACCGCTAATGCTTGGGAGTTCTGCGGAATATCAGTTTCTTCTTTATCTGATGATGTAGTTAGTTTCGTATTAGTGGGTGCAGACATATCTTGAGTTTGTGCAAGTCCATTTATAGGCGCAGCAAGATATGTTGATAATAAAATCGCAATACTCATCACATGAATATCTTTTCTCATCTTTTCTCCTTTATTGTGTAATTATAATTTCCCGTATTGTAATTTATTGACTACATTATTATACTATATTCTAGGAAAAATTTATAGAGTATATTAAAATGTCCTGTAATTTTATTATTGACTTTTTTCTTGAGAAATATCTTTACTTATTTTGGAAAAATTATTGTTTCGTATACTTACAACAGGAGTAAACCGCACGGTTGAACCTTTCTTTAATTTTGAGTATGGAAAATTCGCAAAAACCCCACCTTTTATGAGATAAAAATTATAAGGCATACAATAATCATGGTTGAAAACGGATTCATTTATGGTAGAATTGTTTTGTGAAGTAAATAACATAAGAAAGGAGAAGCCCTATGCAATAGATACATAACAAATTTAATAATGATTGCAAGGAAATGTAAATCTCAGTATTTACTTACATAATAAGGAGAAACTATGAGAAAATTAATTTATATCACATGTATTCCAATTTTAGCGGGCGGAATATTTATTTCCTCTAACCAGATTTTAGCTGATTCGATTAATCAAAGTACAGGGAATAATACAAGCCAAACAGCGCAAATTAATACATCTGCTAGTACTGTCCCTTTTACCTTGCCTATGTCAAAAACTCATAGTAGTTCAACTTCTGTGCGCATTCCTCAACTCATGTACTATGAAAACTTCCAATCAGAAAATCCAATAAGGTATGGAAGTTTGGTTACAGAAGATAATAACTCGTTTGCACGAAGTGAATTAGGAAATGGCGGTACAAATCCAGTTCAGAGTTTGGAACTTAATAGACAGTCTCTCCAGTTTGAGCAAGGGAAAAAATATGTTATCTCTTTTGACTATAAGGCAACAGAACCTGGTGATTATAATCGTTTATCAGTAGAAATTCTTCCAGATCTAGCTCCTAACATCATACCTAATGACACGGAGGGGTATACTTGGCTTACACCAACTACTGAGTGGCAAACGGAATCATTTGAATTTACCTCGAAAAGTACAACCGATGCTGTACGTATTTCTTTTACGGGTGCAAATTCAATATTTGAAACTTTTGACATTGATAATATCTCGATAATCTCAGATAATTAGGTAATTAATCTATGAAGTTGAACTACAACATATAAACAGCTCATAACTTAACAGTTGTGAGCTCTTTTTTGTATGTTATAATTAAAGGAGAAAGAACAGCTCGTAACTTAGGGTTATTAATAGAGGTCAAAATATGAAAATTGGGTATGCACGTGTTAGCACTTTTGAACAAAAATTAGAGTCTCAAATTGAAATTTTAAAAGAAGCAGGAGCAGAAGAAGTTTTCCAAGAAAAATTTACGGGAACTACAGTTGAACGTCCACAATTTAATCAAGTACTAAAAAAATTAGCAAATGGGGATACTTTAATTGTGACAAAGTTAGACCGTTTAGCCAGAAATACTCGAGAAGTTTTAGAAATTGTCCAATCGTTATTTAATAGATGAATTAAGGTTCATATATTAAACATCGGTCTTATTGATAATACACCGACTGGTCAACTTATTTTTACCATCTTCAGTGCTTTTGCACAGTTTGAAAGGGACCTTATTGTAACAAGGACGCAGGAAGGAAAAAACTTTGCTAAAATTCATGATCCCAACTTTCGGGAGGGTCGTCCACAAAAATTTACTGAAGAGCAAATACAATTTGCTTATGAGTTGAAGCAACAAGGGATGACTTATAAGATGATTGAGCGGAAAACTGGCATAAGTATTGCTACTCAAAAAAGAAGATTTATGAAGGTCGCAAAAAAATAAATCTATTGACAAAGAATATTGAAATGATATAATTTAGTTAACGAAGATTTGTGGGAGTGGTATCTCACAAGGTAAACCGAGGAACTGCGAATTCCTCGGTTTTTTTATACAAAAAACACTCAGTTCTGCGAAACTGAGTGAATGTGGACTAATGGCGCTTATGTCGGTATTTTAACCAATCCTTGACCAGCTCAAGGATTACTCCAACCACAATAGGAGCGACTACTGATACGAAGATTTGCAGAAGCATTATCTCACCCCCTCCCTAAGGCATTTCTGCATTGGTAAGGTGCGCCATTGTTTATTATATCATATAAGATACTACCATAAATCAAATTAATCATTCAAAGATAAGTTCCCTAAAAGAATAGGACCACAATATGAAAGTGAGTTCAGCATGAAATATTATTATTAGGATTTTATAAGAAATTTCTTTTTAGACAGCATTGTTTAAATTTTTTAATACTGCCACATGGGCATAACTCATTTCTCCAATTGTTTTATTAGCTTTCGTTGCTTGTTGAACTAGTCTTTTTGCGCTAGATAATCCAATAGTTTTCAGATTTGGTAATTCATCCTCTGAAATATCTGCTATATTAAATTTTATAAATTTTATTTTTTTAAACACTTTTTTTGATTGAAGTAATCAATTAAATATCTATCGTGTTCTCCATTCCATAACAATGAAGACAAAGTTGAATCTTTTCTAACTTCATATGGAGTTTCGAAAATTCGGTCTTGATGGACACAACACGCATACCCAGGGGCTCCATCGGTTCTTTCAGAGCATTTAATCAACAATTCACGTTTTAATTCTTCTTGCATTGTCAACATTGTATCTATTCTATTGGAAAACTCTTGCTTACTTTCTGTTGATAAATCCAAAAAGTAGTAAGTAAAAAGCAGCTACAAATTATAGAAATGCGGTAACACAGTAATTTCTAATGAATAAATAAAGAGCCACAAATGCTGTGGCTCTTTATTTATTAAGTAACATTTCAAGGATTAAGTTAGAAATAGGTGCTATTACGATCTGAGCATCATTCCTTGAAATATATAGGGGAAATATAGAGCACTACAAGGTTAAGGCTCTAATATGGACAATCTAACAAAAAATATTGTCCAATACATCATATAATAACAGTATTAGGATTATATAACAATACTTTTGTCATTTTTAATTATTAGGCATACATTTTAAGATCTTTTTTATTGTGTAAAATATAACTTATTAATAAGATAAAATCTGATATAATTAATTCAGGAGTGACATATGATTTTTTTTACGATAATTTTGATAATAGTTGCAGTTATAGTTTTCTTCATTAGGTTTCAAGATTTTGTAGATTTTGGAAGCGGAAAGACACCTAGTCAGGTTTTGGAAGAGGAGAGTAAATCTATTAGTGATATTGAGGTGATTCCAGAAGCTAAGGATAATAAGGCGGATGCTTTAAAGAAGAAAAAAGAAGATTTTGAAAAAAAGTTTCCACCTGTAAAATGGAGAGTATCTCGGTATCCGACAGACTTTTATGATGGCTTAGAGTTTTACTTTGATAATGAATATGAAGCTCAAAAATTAGCAAAAGGTTTAAAGTCAGATATGAATGATAGAAAAGATTATTTTAAACCTGGTAGAGTAGAAGTAAAAAGAGTTGAAAGAATTGGTAATGAGAGAAGCTCTTCTATTTATTACCGCTGAAATATGTAAGAAAAGCTACTAGCCTTATAAAATAGGTTAGTAGCTTTTTTGTTTTTAGTGACTAAGTAATATTAGTAAGCAATTTCTTGTTGATTTGCAAGTTCATTGAATACTGTGATTGCTTTATCATATAAGTTGTAGGATAAATTGTAGGCTTCGAGGAAGTCGTAAATTTTAATAACTTGAATAACATCAAATTGTGAAATATAGTCAATGGCACAACTTCTTAAATTACCGTTAAACATGGGCTGCTTTTCTTCTTCACAGTCAAGGTTTTCGCAGATGTTTTCAATTTCCTTAATATAAGTTATAGAAGTTTCAAAAGGACAGCCAGAAACTTCTATAAAATTCGGGAAATAGTTTGCATTTCCACCTTGTTCTATGTAAATTTCCCAAAGCAAAAGGATAGCTTCTTTGTTAGCTCTTTTTTCTTCATGACTTAGTATATCGTTGTCACAATGTCTTTGTTTATCTTTATATTTAGCATGAATAAGTTCGTGGGCAAGAATAAAAGGTGTAATACTTACTGGATCATAGACACCAATGCACTTTTCACAATTGATAATAGCATATTGATCTAGAGTGGTTGGGTTCATAACTATACCTAAACGTTCAATATTTAAGAGGATAAGGTCAAGAAGTTCATCTTTAGTCATAAATTAGCCCTTCAAGCGGTCTCCAAAAATTTCTTTAATTTTTTGTTTATCGTGGTCGGATATAGGTTTCCCACCAAAAGATAGCCACTCATCCCAATTGATGTCATCATCAGAAGTAAGGTCTTCAAGGTCAACAGGTTCTTTTATAGATTTTTTTGAGTCAGTATTTCCTAAAAGATAATCAGTACTTACATTAAAGTATTCTGCAATCTCATTTAGTCGTGTAGCGGTAGGATTATTTTTTTTGTAATTATACATAGAGTTTTTAGCCATACCTAGGTCTTTCTCAATTTGAGCAAAAGATTTCCCTTTTTCTTTGGCTAATTTTTGTAGCTTTTCATAGAACATTATATTTTCTCCAAAAAAGATGAGTTTATTCTTGACAAAGTTAATGAAATATATTAAACTGTATATAGTTAATGAAATTCATTAACAGAGAGATACAAAAAGAAGCGGAAGCGCGCTGAGGCAACTCCCACTAAAATGTTAATTTAATAACTTCGAACATTATTATTTTAACATTTTTAAAGGAGATTAGTCAATGCAAGTTATCAGCTTTAATCTAACTTTGAAATAGAAGCGAGCCTGAGGGGGAGATACATACCGCATAGCAGGAGGAATCTGAGTAAGGCGACGCTATATAAAAAAGACCAAAGCGAGAGAAAGAGGGTTCTGGTCATACTAATTAAGGTTTTATTTAATCTTTAAAATCTTAATAGTATAAAGAGTTATTGCCTGCGTAAAGACAATAAACAAGTTATTAAAAAAATAAAATTAGCCAAAAGGCTTTTTTTTTTATTTAATAATTAGAGAATTTAGAAAATCTATCTTGTAATATTAAAGTGCTAGTAGATGTGTTGAGACTATCTGCTGGAGGTTAATTTTATTTAAGATAGATTTTTTTATGGGAATATAACTTAATAGGCTAGAGTGGTCGCTTTTATAAGTGATTATATTGGTTCGATTCCAATTATTCCCTTTATAAAAAAGAATGGAGTATTTTTTATGGAAAGTTTTTCTGAACGACTTATCTATCTGAGAAACAGTCACAATCTAACCCCGAAAGAAGTAAGAGAGGCTATGGAACTTTCACCTGCGACTTACAGTCGCTACGAGAAAGGGCTGAGGGTTCCTAATAATGAGATGATACTGAATTTTGCTATGTTTTATGAAGTATCGCCTATGTACATGTTAGGATTTAGTCATCTTCAAAATGGGGAAGATTTTTTATTAGATGTCTTAGAAGAAATTGAATCTGAAGATACACCTGAAGGGCTCAAAGCAAAATATGCTTTAAAAGAATATAGGAAAAAATTTGCTGAGTAATTAATATGATAGAAGTTATTAGTTTAGGAAATGGTGTCATTTATCATCAATGAATTTAGTTCTTTGTGATATAATTAATTTGAAAATTATTTAGAGTATTAAGGAGAGTATTATGAAATTAAGTAAAAAAATTGTTGCATTGGGAGCTATCGCAACTCTTGGTCTTGTTGGGAGTGTTACAACAGCTCATGCTTCAGCTGATACAAGCGTTCCAATGTATCGAGTTTATAACCCCAATTCGGGTGAGCATTTCTATACAAAGAGTGCTTATGAAAAATCAAGTTTAGTAAGTCGCGGCTGGCGTTACGAGGGTATTGGTTGGAATGCTCCTACTAGCGGTTCTGCGGTATACCGAGTTTATAACCCCAATTCGGGTGAGCATTTCTACACAAAGAGTGCCTATGAGAAATCAGTTTTAGTAAGTCGTGGTTGGCGTTATGAAGGAGTTGAATGGCATACTGGAAACTCAGGAACCCCACTATATCGAGTTTATAATCCCAATTCAGGCGAACACTTTTATACAAAGAGTGCTTATGAAAAATCAAGTTTAGTAAGTCATGGTTGGCGCTATGAAGGTATTGCATGGTATGGGGTTTCTAGTCAATCAGTACAAAAATATCAGTATGTCGGTTGGGTTTCTGTTGATGGAGTTCGTAAGTACCAAAAAGTATGTAATTCTGTAAAGGAAGCAGATGCTTATGTTAATGCTGCACTGAACTCAAAAGAAGTTATTGATCTGGGTTATGACCATGAAATTGGTTATGGGGTTTATACAGTTGATAAGTAATAAAGCTGTATAAAAATAATAGAAATATGACCTAAACAAGTCATTAAAAGGTTTAAATTTTTTCTTAATACTCCTGAAAAACACCTTCTTTCCAATTGGAAGGTGTTTTTGTATGCGAACGATTATTACGGTTGAATTGGGTTCAAATCCCGACGTTCGCTTTGTAATAGAATGTATGACCGAAAAGTCGGTAAACTAAAAAAGAAAAAGAGAGGAAACATGCTCGAAAAAGTGAAAGATATACCACCCAAAATACTGATAGTTAACGGCAAACAAAAGCAATGGCTTCGAAATCATCCTGATTTTGGGGCTTTTTTAGAAAAATTTAAAGAGGAGGGCTAACATGGCTCAATTAACAACTGCTAAAACCCCAGTAAAAGGGTTTACTAAAGATGGGAAGATTTTTGTATCTCCTAACTATAAGACAATTGCACGTACAAAAGAAGTTCCTGAACATCACGTATTTGTGGGTATGGGGGCAGGACAAAAGAATTTTCTTGTTGTAACTTACGATAACTTACCTTCGCAAGAAGTGTTGGCGAAATCTGCAGTCCGTGGTCGTTTGGAGTTGGATGTTGATTATATTGTATTAATTGATTTTAATTATCCTGAAAATGGGGTAACTAAAAATCAAGCTGCGGCTCTTGTTGAGGGCTTTAAAATTAAAGGAGAAAAATAACTATGGCAAAGTACGGAATTGAAGCGTTTAAAGATAACAAACCAGTTGGTTATCCAATCAATGCAAAGGAAACTTACGGCACATTGACCTTTACAGGTTCTGAAGTTCGAAACAAATTTATCTATGTTGATGCTGAAGGTGAAGTTCATGATGAACAAAATGCTCAAGGAACATGGGAAGCGAAAGATACAGGACAGCCTGAAAGTAAATATATTATGGCTTACTCAACTAAAACGTTGGATGTGATGGATATTCGTGTCCCGCTTGACTTTGATGTTGATAGTCTAGAGTTTGACCAAGAGTTAGAATTGGTTGGTGCTGTGGTAACAATTGGTAACTCTGAAAAAGAACAAAAGGTTATTACTCGAAACGGGGAACAAATTAGAACTGTTCCATGTAAAGTCTTCCCTGTTCAGGTAGAAGGTGTGCATGTAAAAGATTCAAAGGTTACTGATCAGTCCAATCAAAATCAAGCTAAAAATGACCAACCATCTAAAGCCAAAGGGTAAGGTGAATTAGATGAAGCGATTATTTGCGAAAGGTCATAGAGTTAGAAATAGGGATAAGCTGATTCCCTATTGGCTTGCTACTATTGTAGCTTTGCCCTTTATACTGTTTATTGGAGGTGTTGCTTTTGGTTTATATCTGAAGCTACAAAATCAATGGATGGTGTTTGGGATTGTAGTGTTTGCTCTTGTATTAATATCAGCCCTTATTGTATATCGGCTTTATTTACTACTTTTGAGCAGAAATAAATTTTATATTCATCGTTATAGAGAATACCTTCTGTGGCGATTTTTATTTCAAAATGGGCTATATTTCACCAAAAAATCAGGTGGGAACGCTACAAATACGACACCTAGAATAAAATTTCCTAAGGTGTATTTAAAACAGGGAAAGTACACTTTATCAGCTTCCTTTCAACTCGAAGGAATTAAGTTTCAAGACCGCTTTTTAAGTATTGGTGGTCAGCTAGAAACAATGTTTTCAGCGGATATGATGGGAAGTGTGGATGATAAAGCTTTTATCACTTACAACTATGCGATTGATTCAATTAGAGGTCGTATTTCTGCTAAAGATGTTATTGCTACAATTTCAGAAGGTGTGAAGCTTTCAGAAGGTGTTTATTGGGATTTTGTTCATGACCCTCACTTATTGATTGCAGGGGGTACAGGTGGCGGTAAAACGGTATTTTTACGCTCTCTTTTAGTTGGTTTATTGCGTTTGGGTAGAGTAGAGATATTAGACCCTAAACAGGCGGATTTTGTACCACTTAATGAGTTGAAGGTATTAAAGGGGCGTGTGACTTGGGAAACTGAAGAAATGGGTCAATGCTTGATAGACCTTAATCATCAGATGAATGAACGATATCAACTCATGCGTAAATGTTCAAAAGAGCGAGGTGAAAAGGAACTAGGTGCTTTTTATAAGTATGATTTAAAGCCAGTGTTCATTATGACTGATGAATTACCCTCTTTTATCTCAGCCTTAGAAGATTTACCGCAGGGATCGTTGGTTAATTACATGGAAGTAATGAGTGCTTTAAAACAACTTACCTTAAAAGGACGTCAAGCGGGGTTCTATTTGGTTATTGCTACTCAAAATGTAAAAGCGGATGATTTGCCCTCTACGATTAAAGATAATATGATGCTACGTATTACGCTCGGCCGTGTCTCTTCGTATACTTATGCGACTTTATTTGGTGAAGAAAATAAAGACAAGAAATTTAAGTATGTAGAGAAGATTGGCGCTAACCGCATATTCGGTAGGGGCTATTATGGTATTTTTGGTGGACCTGCAAAAGAGTTTTTTGCTCCTTTGCTTCCTAATCCAAAAGTTTTTGATTTCTATACAGATTTTGAAAGCTTACCACGGATTGAAGAAGAAAAAATAAAAAATCAGGTTGAAGAAAAACGATTTTTACAAGCTGAAGTATTAGAAAAGTTAAATATTACTAGAAGTACTTTAAAGAAAATTGAGTCTCTTTTACAGGATAACCAATTTCCACTAGGAGGTAATGGTTATTCTAAAAAGGAATTAGATTTACTTAAAAGAATTTTGCTTGAACGTGAAGAAACAGGCGACACACTGCGTGATGCGGTAAGTAACGTAATATCTACACTCATGTAAACACTTGAGCGCTCCTGTTGGCTTCATTCCGCTGTAATGACAAGTGGAATAGCAATAAAAAAAGTTATCCTTTACTTGTCCTAAACGCTGATAAGATGAGCGGAGTGAGCGTAAGCGAAACGAAGCGAGTCTGAAGCGGGAAGGCTAGTAAAGGTCTTTTTTTATTGCGTTAAATGGAGCGCAGGAGTTCGAGGAAATGAAGCTGTACAGGAGATGAACAGGGTAGCCGAAGGCTACCTTGTTCAAAGCGTCCTGTACCCCGTCGAGTAACACGGGGTACAGGTAGTACACAAAGCTAGTCAACCGCACGGTTAAGCAAATAAAACTGTGAACTTTATATTTTTTAAAAAAATAACTTAGAAACATAAGGAATTACTCATGGAACTGGCGAAAGTTCGTAAATCATTTGGTCTTTCACAAAATGATATTGTGAAAATAACAGGTTTGTCTAAATCAATGGTTTCAATGATTGACAAGGGTGAAAGACAGTTAAGTACTGAAAAAGAAGAATTAATAGTGAATTATCTTCACCGAAAACCAAAAGCAGATATTACGGCGATGGTTGACTATTTAGTGATTCGATTAAAAACCTTAAATTATAAAAAGGTAATTAATGAAGTGCTAAAAATTCCTGATTATCATTTTGAACAAGGACAGTCTGGAGGTAATGGTTATCCCTTTCGCGTTGAATATGGTGAAATAAAAGTTTTTTATCATAACGAAAATATTGATATGGGAACTCGGATAGAATTTAAAGGAGGTGCGTGTCGTTTATTTGAAACTTTTTTAGAAGAACAAGATAGGACGTGGCAGGACTTTTTAAAAGATGTGATTGATTACTCCTATGAAGCAACTAAACTTAATGGTGTTTATGATGCTATTGAAGCAAGAAATTTTTTAAAATTTAAAAGGTTTGATATTGCCTTGGATGAACGGTTCAATAAAAAAGGTAATTATCGGTTAATGGACTTGTGGGAAAAAGTCAGAAATGGTCAGATTGAGATGAAACTCAAAGGATTTCGTCCTGAGGAAGATTTTAAAATGTCTGATGGATTTTTAAAATCTTTGGGAATTTCATTGTATTTTGGCTCAATTCAAGGTTTTATTCGGTTTAATTTCTATGAGAAAGACCGAGAACAGGCTTTTAGAAGGAACATTTCCGTAGAAGATGTACAAGAAATTTTTGGTTATAAAAATCGTTATGAAATACGTTTAAAAGATGATAAAGCTTATCAGGTGATAGCGGACTTTGTAGGTTGGCAGAAAGCACCTGAAACACTTTATGATTTAGGGGTGGGTATTATCATGGATTATTTACAAGTTTTTGATGAAACAGGTCGTCCTGATCGCTCTTGGTATGAAGTTTTTGGTCAAGGAAAGAAGTATAAATTCATCACTCAACCTAAAATTGAATCGTTGGAAAAGCGGAGAGCGTGGTTTGACCGCCAATTAAAAAGGTCATTGTATATTGAAGAACGGATTGCACGTGAAACAGGTCGTTCTTACGTTGGAGAGTTGGTTTCTGAGTATGAACCTGACGACGAAGACGAGAAAATTATTAGACGTGATGTTGAACGGATAAAAAATCGTGATTTTGAGCATGAAGCAAGAAGTACACCCGAAGGGCAGGAATTTTTAAAGGCTCTTGGGAAACAATAACTTAAAGTGAGGACTGAGGATGAATAAAGCACAGCGAAATTATGGTGACCAACTACGACAACATATTATTAGTCGTGTTAATCTTCCTGAAGCGCAAATTTTAAGAATGAAAATTGATGCTCTATCAACGTACCACTATTTGCCTGATAGTGAAATTTACCGAGAATATATAAAGAAAGCAAGGAAATACTCTGTTGATCAACGTTTGAAATGGATAAAAAAGTATATCAAAGAGTATGATTTATTGCTTCGACAAGGCTTTTCACCAACGGTAGAGGAATAACTAAAGAATAGTGAAAGAAAGTAAAAGGTAAATCATATGGCTTACAACAAAAAAGAAATGCAAACAAAACTCCAAACATTGGGTTCGTTAATGGAAACTCATAAGTATAGTGAAGCTTGGTCAATTGCAGGTGAAATCAATAGTATTTTTAAAGCTAATAAAGATACTATGACAGGTACTGACTATGAGGCGATTATTCTACTCTCCGAGCTTACTATGCGGTAAATAAGCAAGTTGAAGCAGTGAATAAGCGTGCGTACGCAATGGGTAAAAAAGCTCAAGAGATTCAACTCTGAAAAATTAAAGGGTGGGGGTGAAAAGCCTTGTCTAAGCAATAAAGTAGAACTGCCTTCATTCATGGTGGTGCAAAAGAAAGGAAACTCACCATGAGTGAGAATAAGTAATATGACAGTAAAAGTTAAAAGTAAAGAACGTCCACGTATTGATATTAAACTTCATAAACCACTTGAAAAAGAATTTTATGATGTTCAAATTATCTTTCGTGACAATAAAGTACAAGCATGGTATAGATTAAATGAAAATGAGGTGATGTGGTTATGTGAAAAATATAGCCCTATTTCTACCCCGTTGTCAGTTGCGATAGCTCCTCGATTTTTACCTAAAAGTCATATTGAAAAGCCTAACTGGGAGAGTAGAAAAGGATGAAAAAATATGAGGAATAAAGAATAGGTAGGTAGATGTTTTGAGTATAAAGAGAGTGTTAATTATTTGCTTTTTAATTATATTAAATTTTGCATGTCCGTATTTGTATGTTTACTTACCACCACTTTTAGGAATAGTATTGCTGATAATTCAATTATTTTTATCTGTAACTATTTTAGTGCTGAATCATAAATTTAATAATTACTGAAAATGCTTGTCCGAAACGACAATAAACTAGTCGCTTAAACTGTCAGTCATGGCGGTTTTTTTATTTTGCAAAATAAAAAAGGAGACTTTTACAAATGGGTAAAAAGAAAAATTTACTTAAAGTGTTGACTACTGAAAAGAAAGTCACAAATTGGAAAATGCACAAACGCAAAAAAGCGATGGTCTTTGGTGCAAGCGTCTTAGCTATTGGTCTTGGTACAGCGGGTTTGATTTATGCGAACGCTCAAAGTACAGCTTCGGCTGCTAGCCTACCTACTGATACAACAGTCAATTGGGAAAATAACAAACCCCTCTATTATGAAATAGACCAAAATGGGGTTGAACACCCAAAACCAATGCTTACGCTTGCTGATGGAACGCCTGCATGGTGTTTGGGTCTTGGTGTACCGCTTCCTAATAACACAACACAAGCTCAGTATGATGCAACTAACGCAATTCTAAATGCACTAGATAAAGAACAAATTGCCGTTTTAAATAATGTGGCTTATCTTGCACAAAAAGATGGTTCGCTTTTAGCTTATGCTGAAGCCCAACATGCAACCTATATCTTACTTGATGAAGCAGGTGTTTCTCAAAATCAAACGAAAGATTTGATTGTTAAAGATAACACGCTGTTAAATGATGCTAATGCTATTAAAACAGGAGCTAATAATTTAATCACTGAAGCTAAGAAAATGACGATGCTCCCTAGTTTCAATGGCTCAACAGTTAACTTGATTCAAGGTGCTGAAAAAACTGTTACTGATACTAACGGTGTCCTATCTAACTTTCCATACTTTAAGAGTAATGTTGATGGGGTATCGCAAACTTCCTCAGGAAATGATTTAAAAATAAAGGCTGATATTTCAAGCAAATTAGGTTTGTTCTCAAAAGCGCTACAATTTCAAAATAAGCCTATGGATTCTGCTGATCTTCCGTATTACGTATTTTCAACTGATGGGGATAGCTCAGGCAAAAACAGTCAGTCAGTTATCGCAACTAAAGACCCTTCAAAGGCAAACGGCTCTCTCAATATTAATATTATTGGACTTGGAGAAATCAAAGCAACCAAAGTCTCTGCGAACTCTAAATTTGATACAAAATTGATGGCAGGGGCTGAATATAGCTTCTTTTATAAAGATGGTTCACCTGTTAAATGGACTGATGGTCAATCAGGTTATGCCATTACTGCCACAAATGGTACAAAAGCTAATAATACTAATGTTGTCCTTAAAGTGGGTGAAGATGGTACATTTGGGGTTAAAAACCTTCAAAATGATAAAGCATACTACTTTGTAGAAACAAAAGCACCTAAAGGATTTGCCCTTGATGAAACCAAACATGCTTTCAGCTTTGATGAAAATTCATCCTTTAATACTGCTACAAGTAACTACCATGTGGACGGTGAATCTAAAGAAACACCAACAGGTTCTACAACGCTTCAAAAACTGGATGCTGACACAAATACCACTGAGACACAAGGTGAAGCGAAGTGGGATGGTGTTGTTTACGGACTTTTCAATACAAAGGATGATAGCCCTGTTAAATGGACAGATGGCTTAAAAGCTTTACCAATTGCCATCACAAACGGTACAAAAGCTAGTGACACTAATGTAGAATTGAGTCTTGATAAAGATAATAAAGTCGGTGTTCAAAATCTCAACTTAGCAAGCAACGACCAGTATTACTGGAAAGAAGTGCGAACGTCTGAAGGCTATTCACTATCAACTAAGAAAATTCCTGTCAACTTTACAGGTAAAGAAAGTGTTGATGTGACAACCAATGACTTTGCGAACAATCAAAAGGCACAAGACAAGGTACTCGCTTTCCAATTGCGCTTTTGGAAAGCACAAAGTGTTAACGATTCTCTAACTGGTCTTGATGGTGCAGGGTTTACACTTACACCTCAAAATGGGACAAAAGGAAAAGCCATCAAAGCCGTTTCAAAATCAAGTACTGATTCCGATGGCTTTACTAAAAATGGTTTTGTTCTCTTTGATGGAAAAGCCAATGTTGCAGCAGGAAATGCGAATGCGGACGGTTTAGCTATTGGGGATTATCTCTTAGAAGAAACGGATGTTCCAAAAGGCACACAAGCTATTAATCCAATCTCTGTCACAAGCACACCTGAGCTTAATAAAGATGGTTCGCCTAAGTCTTACACAGTCGTCCTTAAAGACACAGTCACAGGTCAACAAATTTCATCTACGACTATCGAAGCAGATAAGCTAACAGATAACAATTTGATGTTTAAGCTTGATCTTGGTACATTGACAGATAAACCAACTGACAAAGTTAAACCAACTATTGAAACAAAGGCTAAAACAGCAGATGGAAATCAAGTCGTTGACCTGACAGAAGTTTCAAAAGAAACCCCGCTGACAGATGTTATTACGTTAACTAATGGTGAACTTGGTGATAAGTATCTCGGTCATCTTCACCGCCTTGTTAAAGATAAAGATGGCGAAATTCTTGACGATAAAGTTGTCTCTGACCAAACGGTGACACTGGATGCTGAAGCAGTTGAAAGTCAAAGTATAAAACTGACAGCTAAAGTTGATACGACCAAAGACAGTAAAGAAAAGGCTGAAAATACAGTATCGTATGTTTGGACTGGTGAACTTTTTGATGATGAACAGGACATCAAAGTAGATACACCTGAAGCGACTCATGATGATTTAAATAATACCAAACAAACCCTAACAGTTGAAAAAGCGCCAACGATTAAAACGAAGGCTCATACTGAAGATGGTAACCAAACCATTGAAAAAGTAGAAGTTTCAACGAAAACTCCAGTTTATGATGATGTCATCTTCACTAATGCAGAAAAAGGTGACCAAATGGTCGCACAACTTCACCGTATTGTAACAGATAAAGAGGGTAAGGAAACTGAATCTAAAGTCGTCTCTACCCTTAACTTTACAGTAGATGATTTCACTGTCAAAGAACAAGAAAAGAAGATTGAAACTGAAATTGATACTACTAAAGACAAGGATGTAGCTAAAGGCTCAACTGTTACCTATGTTTGGACTGAGGAATTGTTTGATGAAGGTACAAATCCGAAAACAGATAAGCCTGAAGCTGAACACAATGATTTGAAAAATCAAGACCAAACCTTGACTGTTGAAGAAGTTCCTGCTCCAACGATTAAGACGAAAGCTCACAGTAAAGATGGTGACCAAAAAATTGAAAATGCAGAAATTTCAACTAAAACACCAGTTTATGATGATGTCGTCTTTACCAATGCAGAAAAAGGTGACCAAATGGTCGCACAACTTCACCGTATCGTAACGGATAAAGATGGTAAGGAAACTGAATCTAAAGTCATTTCTACCCTTAACTTTACAGTAGATGATTTCACTGTCAAAGAACAAGAAAAGAAAATTGAAACTGAAATCGACACAACCAAAGATAAGGATGTTCCAGAAAGTTCAACGGTTACTTATGTTTGGACTGAAGAATTGTTTGATGAAGGTACAAATCCGAAAACAGATAAGCCTGAAGCTGAACACAATGACTTGAAGAACAAAGACCAAACCTTGACTGTGGTATATAATAAACCAACCGCTACTAGTGCTACACCAACTAAAGGGGTTATGCCAAAAACGGGAGAAAGTAATAATCCTTGGGTTGCCTATGCAGGTGCTGCAGTAATTATCCTTGCCCTTGGAACAGGTGGGGTTTACTACTATAAGAAAAATAAAGCAACTGGAGAATAAAAAACTAATTAGGGTTAGGGATGTTTAAAATAATCAAAAACTACATTGAAAAAAGAAAAAGAGCAGGTCCATAGATCTGCTTTTATTTATGAAAAAATAGTGGTAGAATGAGGTAAAATATTTGATTGGGAAAATTGAATTAATGGATGCAGCACTAGTAACTATAGCAGGTACATTGATTATCGCTTTGGTAAACTCATTTTGGTTAAACCAAAAACTAAATAAGCAGAAGCTAGAGTATGATAAAACTATTGAAGAATATAAACTTGCATTGGATAGGCGCAAGAAGGTTTCTTCAATGTATTATGAAAAAAGAGCAGAACTAATTATTCAGCTCTATGAAAAGATTTCAGTTTATTATTCTAATCTTTTAGCTATGAATAAAGGTTTAATAGCGTTTCAAGAAATGATTTTTGAAAGACCAGAAGCATATGATGAATTGTATCATTCTACTTTAAAGTTAGAAAAAGATGTGGGAAAGCAAATCCTGCTTGCAAGTCTATACTTAGGTGAAAAAACAAGTGAAGAGTTAATGTTTTTTCAGCATAGGTTGGGAAACATATCTAACTCAATGGTGGATGTTTATGAAGAATACAAGCGGATAGATAAGAAATACCTTAAACGTTCAGAGGATGAGAGTGAAGCTAGCAAGTTCTATTGGGAATATTACCAAATTTATAGTGGTCAGGATATACATGGGAATGTAGAGTGGCTAGATGGCAAAGGTTCTAAAAAAATCTTAGATTTTAAAAAAACACTCAAAAATGCAATACTCAGTGAAGAATAAGGCAGGTTAAAAACCTGCTTTTTTGTTTATAAAAAATGATTATTTAGAAAGAGAGGAAATCATTATATTATTAAAACTCAGTAAAAAGGGTAAAGGTGAAACGATAAAAAAGCCTTCTAACGAAAAACCACCCGAACTTAAAACGGTATCCGCAAAACAAGCTGACCGATTAATACAAGGTGTTGTTGGTGGTGTGGTTATTTTAAATATTGCTCTGGTCATACTTATTGCAAGTGGCTATAAACCAACACAGAAAGTAGTTCATGTTAGTGATAATGCTACAAAATCTACTACAAACGCAAGTGTAGACTGGCAAGCTAAGGTTTATTTGGATAGTTTTGTAAAGCGTTACTTTAATTTTCCTGAAGAAGAAAAAGCACAGGAAAGAACGGTTAAAGCCCTCAATACTTACTATGGTCAGCCGTTGCCAGTTATTAGTCAAGGACAGGTTTGCAAGCCTTCTAAACTTAAGAATGCAACGCTAATGCGCTTAACAAATGACGAAGCCACTTATAAAGTCAGTTATAGTGCTGGGAAAACGACTACAAAAACGGTCAAAAAAGGTAAAGGCACGACAAAACAAAATATTGTCACTTACCATGATGAAACAACCATGTTTACAGTGCCTTATATTAAAGCAGGGTCAAGTTATTATGTGTCTGACCAACCTTATTTTACAAGTTTACAGGATTTACAGGCAAAGGCAAGCCAGATTCCAACGAAAACATTTTCGGATGCGGATGATAATAAGCCTTCTGTAAAAAAAGCTTTAGATAAGTTTACAAAATCTTTATTCACAGCTTATACAACTGATGGAGATACCTTGAAATTAATTTCAGATGGGCTTACCCTTAACACAAGTGAGAAGTTTAAATCACTTGATCAAAGTGTGTATAAAGCTAAAGGAAATACTTATGAAGCAACGGTGCAGGTTACGATGGAAAATGCACTAGGAACACATGTAGAAAATTACCGCTTCATCATAGAAAAACAAAAGCAGTCCTATTTTGCGACTGAATTTAAGCATACTTTACCTGAAGGTAAAACAAATGAATAGGAGAAAATAATGAAAGCATTTTTAGTTAATAATGTCATGTTTGGAGAAATTGGATTAAATGGTGGATGGTCATGGTTCCAGCAACAAGGGCAGTATGCAGTATGGATGATACTTATCTTTCTTGCAGGGAAGGAATTTTTGGGGCGAAAATATGGGAAAATGGCAATTGTTATTGTCTTCGGTGCTTTCCTTGCGCTTGTAGTCAATAATCCAGCAGGTATTTTGACACCTGTTGGAAATCTCGTGAAAAAACTGCTCGGTTTATAAGCTAGAAGGGAGGCGGTATGTCTGAGCAAAGTAAACGAAAAGAAGTGCCTAAATATTCTTATAAGCTTTCTTTAGACCAGCCATTTTGGATACAACAACTGACAGATAATTTTGCATTAAGAAAGGCAGTCCGCCTTTCTTTATTTGCTTATTTCTTCATCTTATTTATCCTTTTGTATTTTACGCTTGGCAAATTGATTCCTTATTTTCAATGGGGAGTAAAAGCAATGCTTATTGGTTTTATTTCTTGGCAAATATCAGTTAAAATTTCAGATTTACGCCCTGACGATAAATTGCCACCTGTTTTTGTGTGGGATTTTTTCGTTTATCAATTTAATTATGGGATGAAAAATATTGAAATATATAAAGGTCAAAAATATGAAAAAGAAGCTTTAAGAAATGCGGATGAATTTATGGAGGATGGTGAGAATTGAATAAAGTTGAAATAGAAAATCGAGTGATTTCGATTCATGATAATTTAGCACTTCGAGATGATGGCTCAGTTATCGCAATGTATGAAGTGCCAGCATCTATTATTTCAAGTATGGATGTTGAAGGAAAAATCAAATTTAAAAAAAGGACAGAAGCCGTATTTGCGAGTCTCGCTCCGAACTTATCGTTTGATATAGGAATGCTTCCTGTACCAATTGACTTGGAAGAGCGGTATAGTGCGCTTTTAGAAGACTGTGAAGAAGATACTTATGAGATGGCGTTGTATCTGTTGGAAAAATCGAGTGATGACCTGTATAGCTCAATTGGTCAACTAATCAACTATAAATTTTTCATGACCATACCGCTTAAGTCATTTGAGATTACAGGTGATTTAAAGCAAATGCTTGGCGATGCGTGGGGGCGGTTACGTCAAAAAGCAGTATCTGCTGTAAGTCGTACACTGGAATTTGACATCAAATGGTTTGAAAACTATGAAAAAGTCAATAATGATTTGGAAACTAACCTTGCTTTAATACAGGGGCGTAAGACAACGCAAGCAGAAACAGGCTTCTATCAGCGAGTAGACTATTTACGGGGGCTTTATTATCACCGAGACGAAGAAGTTGCTTCTATCAAATCCAGTGTTCAAAATATTGATGACACGGTGGTTGAGCCTTTGGCAAATGGTGTGTTAGGACTTAAAAATAGTTATGGGAAAAGTCTTGTGAAAATACTTCCAATAGCCAATATGCCCAATGTAGTGAATAACCTTCATTTGGTTGAACATGCCCAAAAATTACCGTTTCCTGTTGAGCTTCATTGGAAATTTCATTTTTCTAAAATGAAGGGAGCTTTTTCTTTAGCTGCGAAAGGAGAACGTGCGTCTGATCGGATTAAAGAAAATCAGATTGAAGCTTATGAGAATGGTTCTAATCAAAAAACATCTCTGGCGACAGCACGAATTATCCTCGATGAAATGACTGATGGAGTGGATGCACATGAACTTTTCGTGAATTACATGGCTTCTTTTGTGATTACTGGTCAAAGCATGAAGGAAATTAATTATTATAAAAAAATTATCCAACAAGATATTGGTGATTTAGGTGTTCAAGTTGTTTCGGGGATGTCTGACCAACTCTATTTTTTCTATAAAAACCGTTTTATTGAACAACTTGAAGAATCCGATAAATACTGTATTCAAGCCATGAAGCTTTCCTCGGCTTGTGAGAATCTCTTTTTTACCAGTCAGAAAATAGGTTCGGACATTGGTTTTACTATTGGTCGGATTGACCATGCAGTTGAATCTTGGGCTGGAGATTATAAAAAAGCTCTTGCAAGTTCAACACATCCCGTGTTCCTTAATCTATTTCAAGCGAACAAGCAAGGAATTGTAGGTAAAATCACAGATAACCCACACTTTGCCATTGTGGGTGAAACAGGGGGCGGTAAATCATTCTTGACCAAAGGGTTATTTACGTGTCACTCTCTTTTGAAAGCTTTAACGCTTTATATTGACCCTAAAAATGAAATGAAAGCACAATATATGAAAATTAAAGCAAAATATGAAGCTAATTTTCCGAAAATGGAAAAGGAAATTCAAGAAGCACGTGAAGCGATTCAAGATGATGAACAGCTTTATTGGGTGATTAAGGGAATTGAATACAAGTATTATAAACCTGTTGTAGATTATATTAATACGATTCATTTTGTTTCATTGGATGCGAAAGAAAAGAGTAATCATGGAGCACTTGACCCGTTAGTCTTTTTACATGGCGATGCTTGCAAGAAAATTTCTGTCAAGGTTACGGAAGAGCTTTTGGGTGAGAAATATACGAAAGAGGATAAGTTTGAGATTGCTTTTCTTGAAAGCTTAGATGAGGTCATGGCTGAGCGAGAACAAGGACAAAAGGTCGGTTTGCTTCATGTCTTTGAAAAATTACTTGCATCAGAAGATGAAATGATTAAAACCCGTGCTAATCTTGCTCTACGAAAAATTAAAAACTCTCAAATGGAACTTGTCTTCTCACACGGTGAAAATCCAGCAGTAGATATGGATGCTCATATTACTGTGTTAGGAGTAACAGGTTTAAATCTTCCTAAAGCAAATGAGAAGATTACCAGTGACCATAAAGAATCACTGATTGTGATGTATGCTTTGGGAGAGTTTTGTCGTGAGTTTGGCGAACGTGACCGTACCAAAGAAACGATTATTTTTGTGGATGAAGCATGGTTCTTTAACAAGACAGCAATTGGTGCTTCTATTTTAATGTCTATGAAACGTGTGGGACGTTCGCAAAATAATTTCCTAGGTCTAATTACTCAGTCTATTGATGATGTGAAGACAGAAGACGATTCGACAGCTTTTGGTACAATCTTCGCCTTTAGAGAACCTAATGAAACAGATAAAGTATTAAGTTACTTTAAACTTCCAGTGGAAGAAGAAACACAAGATTGGTACGATAATATGACGAAAGGGCAATGTATCATGCGTGATCCGTTTGGTCGAACAGCTCGCATTACAGTTGATTTCCAACTTCCAGAGGTAACGGTTCTCTTTGATACGGTCGAAACTAAAATGAAGAATACAAGGATGGTGGCTTAATGAAAAAGAAGGTGTTATTACTTATGGGGTTAGTTGTCTTTTTCTTTAGTTTTTCTCCATTAGTACAGGCTGAAGGTACGACGTCATCCTCTTCATCTAATAGTGAACTACTTACACCTCCTATAAGTGATAACATGGATGATTATTCTAGTTCAGATTCTCCAAGTAAAACGATGAGTGAAGCGAAAAAAGAAGAAGCTAGAAAAGATTTAGACAACTATACCTCTTATATGTATGTTAACGATAAAGGTATAATTACGCCCTCGATGAATGCAGGCTTACAAACCTTTTTTGTTCGTTCACAATTTTTTGTGACAAAAACGATTTATCGCTTTGTTAATTTTGTTAATCAGGGCTTGAATGGTAATTCTGTCATCAGTACGTGGCGAACAGCACTATTTGATACTGCAAAATCTATTTATAGTAAGTTTATGACCCCTGAATTGATTCCTGTTGTTGCAATAGGACTGATTTCAACGCTTCTCTATTATTTTTTACACAAGCGGATGATGGAAGGACTTAGAAAAGTTTTCTTAGTTATTGTCATGACGACCTTCTTTGTTTATGGAGGAAACAGCCTTGTTGAAAAAGTTCATGGCGCGATGAATGATGTGACGACAAGTGTCGTCAAGACTATTTCAGTGGCTGGTGTGTCTTCAACAGATAAGAATGATTTATTTACAACAATGGTAAAAGTGCCCTTTCTCTATCTTAACTTTGATGGTGTAAAAATTAATAATGATGGCACAAGTAATGTAAAACAGGATGATATTGACCGTCTGCTTACTTCAGATGATGATAATGATGAATTAAAGAGTATTCAAGAAGATTTGAAAAACAGTCATCTGACGGTTAAAAAGTTGGGTGATAAAGTTTTAACTGCTTTTGGAAGCGTAATTAATGCGCTTTTATTGGGTGCAATCTACCTTTTCTTTTCAGTTTTTTCTTTCTTTATGGATTTCCTCTTTATTATTTTAGTCTTTATCTTACCTTTTGCATCGATTGCCTCCTTCTTTCCAGCATTTGATAAAACTATTCTTGATTGGGGGAAGACAAGCTTTGGTATTCTGATTCTTTCAGGACTAGGTGTCTTTGGCACAGCATTTATTGGCTTGTTTGATGGGCTTGTTTCAATGGTGCTAAGTGGTCTTTTGGGAAGCAATTACTTCTTTGTGACAATTTCCAAAATTGGTCTTTACATTTTTGCCTATAAACATCGAGCGAAAATATTACGTATTTTCTCCGCTCATCATATGGGGCAAGGTAAATTTTCGGGGCGTTTGGATAATCTGTTGGCGGGTGCGAAACAAAAAACAGTGGGCGCTCTAAAAGCTCCAGTCTTAGCAGGTGTTACAGGAGGGATTACTGCTGGGATGATGGCAGGCTCATTTCTTAAAGACAAAACCACAGCAGGTACAGGTTCAGTGCGCCATGGTTGGGATAATCAGCGTTATAATCATACACTAGATAAACTTAACAAAGCAGAACCTGGCACTCAAAAAGCTCAAACGCTTAGTCAACGTGAAGAAAAGCTTCGTGGAAAAATGGGAAGTAGACAGGATCGTTTTAATAATCGAGTGAATAAAAAAGAAAATAGTCTTCGTACAAAATTCCGTCAAGCTTATACAAAACAACGCTTGGGTGGTGAAGAAAGTGAAGCCTATAAAAAACTACAAGCAGAACAAAAGAAAAATCCTAATAAAATTAATCAAGTTAAAGCCATGTATGATTCAACGAATAAGAAAGCTGAAGAATATCTGAAGAACAAGGTTAATCAATCTGAAAAAGGAGAAACCAAAACCAAAACAGAACAATTGAAAAATGTGGATGCTATGATGAAAGAAAAATCAGTAGTTCCAAAGGATAAAAAACCTAAGGAGGAACTTCCAAAAGCCACACCATCCGCAGATAAAAAGATGACACCCTCACCAATTATGAAGGAAGTTGAAAAGAAACCAAAGGTTTTACATGGTAATCAAACTCCCAAAGCTAATTTCGAACCTAAAAAGAAGAAAATAGAACCTTGGGAAAAAGATAATGAAAATCCTTTTACTCAAAAAGTGCCAGAACATCCTTTTTTAGTAGATGAGAAATAGTAAAAATAATGGAGATAAAAATGAAAAAGCGACTTAAACGGAAGGTCTTAATTTACAGCCTTCCTTTTTTAGTTCCTTTACTTATCATCCTTTCTTTCTTCTCTCTTTTTGCAGCATCAGATGACGAAAGTTCTAGTGCAGATGCTAATATAAATGACCCACAAGTTCAGACAGCGCAAATTATCTGGGATAGAGTATTAAAGGAAGGGGGAACAAAAGAAGGAGCAGCTGCTCTTTTAGGTAATAACCAAGTAGAAAGTCAGCTTCAACCGTCTGTTATCCAATCTCATGCAAGTTTTGATGAAAAGAAAGCAATGGATGCCAGTGTGGGAGGTTATGCCTTTGGTTTAGCGCAATGGGATAGTGGAAGACGTGTCAATTTATTGAACTATGCTAAAAGTGAAAAGAAAGCATGGACAGATGCGCAATTGCAAGTAGAGTTTATGTTTGAGCATGATGGTTCGGATACAGACTTGCTAAAGAAATTAGTTAAAGGAAAAGACCTCAACCAGACTACTGAAGCTATTATGCGCAAGTGGGAGAGGGCAGGTGCAACTGATAGCTTAAATCAACGTCAAGCGTATGCGAAATATTGGTATGATACCATGACCTCAGGAACCTCAGGAGGAAGTTCAGGAGGGATTACGCCAGATGTTCCCGCTGGTTGGAAACTTGATAAGCCTATTAATACAAGTGGCTATCTTGCAACAAGCTATGCTTATAAACAATGTACTTGGTTCACTTGGAATCGAGCAAGAGATTTTGGAATTACATTTGGTATGTATATGGGAAATGGCGCTGATTGGCAAAATCAGGCAGGCTATACGGTAACGAACACTCCAACCCTTCATAGTGCTGTTAGCTTTAGCGGAGGACAAAGTGTTGGTGGTCAATGGAACGCAGACCCTATATACGGTCACGCTGCTTTTGTGGAGGCTATCCATTCAGACGGTTCAGTTTTGATTTCACAATCAGGAACAGGTTTTAGAACAGAATATACCTTCCAAGTCTTAACTAAAGCACAAGCTAGTCAGTACCACTACGTGATAGGGAAATAAAAATAATATGTCAAATAGGAAAAAGCGGTAGTTAGTTATGATGTTTGAAAAATTTAAAGTAATTTCTACAAACGCTAGCAAAGTGTTTACATTTGCACCGATTTGTTATATAATGTTAGTAAAAGAAGTGAAGGAGGAAAACAGATGAGTGTGATTCAAGTATCCGCAAGGGTTGATAAAAACCTGAAAGAGGAAGCACAAAAAGTGCTTGCTAAACAGGGGCTGGATATTCCGACAGTAATAAAAATGCTTATTACAAAAACAGCTTATGAGCAACAAGTTCCGCTTATGTTAACCTCCTCACCATCAGTGAGTTATCCAGAAGGCTGGTTTTCAGCAGATCGTGTAGAAAATAGAAATAAAATAGCTGGTATGACATCACAAGTAGAAGCTAAAACGCTTGATTTTTCAAAGAAGAAAGATATTGAAGAATTCTTTGATGAAGATTTTTCAGAATATGAGGATTTGTTCAGTGGAACTAAGTGAGCATACAGTAGTAATTGCTAAAATTACATATGCAGACGGGACGGGCTCGAAAGTTCGTCCTGCTTTTGTTATTAAGTTAGATGGTAATTTGGTTAAGACTTATCGGATTACAAGTCAGTATGAGCAGAAATCAGATTATATTAAGAGCAAGTATTTTGAGATAATTGATTATATAGAAGCGGGCTTAAGGAAACGTTCTTGGATTGACACAGTACAAGCTTATAACATTAATGTCAACGAAACAAAGATACGAGTTATAGGTTACTTATCAGGAAGAGATGAAGCACGACTTCGAGATTTTTTGGAACAAGTATTATAAAAGCGAAAAGGTTGATAGAAAATATCAACCTTTTTTTGTTTGTTCAGAAAGGAAAAAATGTTAGAACTTGCTGAATTTAAGAGTGCTGAATTACGTTCAGAAGATAGATTAGAAGAACGATACGCTAGTTTCGATAGACGTTTAAGAGAAATGGAAGCAGAGCTTGAATTATATCCTTATGCAAGGCTGACGGAAATTATTGCATGGGCAGAACATTTGAAAATTTGTGTCGGTAAATTAAGGGTAATTCGTGAGTATAGTATAGAAGCTTCACAAAAAGAATGGAATAGATTGGAAGATTCTATGCTTGATTATGTCAGGATAGATAGAGCATTTATCAGTATTCTATCAAAACATATTCTTTATCTTGCGAAGTTGGACGAACGATACCGCCAAAGGCTCTACATTTTTACTAATAAGTTGGATAACAGTGTTCGTTACTTGAAGTCTTATATAGAGGATTTAGAAAAGCAAGGTTTCTCCTTGTCAGGAATACTTGCGGAAAGTAGAAACTTAAGTGATATGAATTGGTTAAGTATCACAAATTATTGAGGTAAATTGAGAATAGATGGAATATGTAGCGAAAACAAGATTAGAAAAAATACTCCAAAATTCAGAGATAAAGACTGTGAATACTCGGTGGGGTAAACTTGAATTAAAAATTTCTTGTAGAAGATTTCGAGTGTATGGTCAATTAGTAAATGCTTATAGTGAAGTCAATAATATGTTTTTTATATTGCTCCTGAAGATGACTATGCGTTTGGAATTATTGAATATGAGAACTACATGGAGATAGAGGAATAAATAATGATTTATGAAGTAAATATAAAGTCGAACTTTGACCGTTTACAACAGGGAGTTAACACACGTACGGCAGATATAGAAATTGCTATAATTAACGCACAAACAAAAAAATTGTTTAAGTGTTTTTCAATTTCACCCGAAATTATTCGAGATACTGAAACGGATTATTACTTTGAAATTGACTTTAGACGTTGTTATATTGGAAGAGAAGAAGGTAGGATTTTATCAAAATTAGGTGTACAGAAGTTTAGTAAAAATGAAATTTATTCTAAAGATTTAGAAATTGAACTCAATTATGAGTAATTGATTGAAGAAGCAAAGGGCAAGAGAAATCTTGCTCTTTTTTTTTATTTTAAGGAGAAAAAATGACTGAAAAAAAATATGGAACTAAACAAGAAATAGTAGAAATGTTTGGAGTAAAAAAAGGAACTTTAAATAATGATTTAACAAAAATGAGGAGGAATCCGAAATTTGCACAATATGTAATTAGAAAAAGTTATAAAGTTACATTAGTGAATGTTGTTGGATATGAAGAATTTATTAAATATTGTGAAAGACTTCAGGCAATAAATTAAAAATGTTAGAATAGAAGTGTTCAAATCTTCTAACATGGATGAAAGGATATATTAGAAGATGAAAATATCAGAAGATGGAATAAAGTTTTTAGATCCATTTTTTACTGAAGCAAAGAATGGAAATCAGGTATGGCATTTAAAATATTGGAGTGAACCAATACAGGCGTGGCTAATTGTGACAAAGACTGTTCCAAAGGGGAAGCATACTAAAAAATGTCCACCAGAAGTATATAACTATTTAGAAAAACGAGTACGAGAAAAGGTATATAATTATTCTGAATTAAAGACTAATGTAACAGTATCAGAAGCTCTTAGTGAATGGTTGTCCAAAAGAAAATCGGAGGTAAAGGAGGGGGTGATTTCTGAGGGTACCTATGAATGCGATATAAACTATACTAGAGATTTTAAATCTGAATTTGGGCGTTGGAGTTTGAAGGGGATTAAAACTGTTCACATAAAAAAATATTTTGATGAATTTGTTGTGTTCAGGGGGACACCTAAAGAGCGTAAACCTTCTACAAATTCACTTAGAAATATTAGGTCAAGAATATTATTATTTTTTGAGTATTGTTGGCTCGAAAAAAATTATATCCAATCTTCTCCTATGTCAGCACTTCGTATAAAAAAGCAAAAGAAAACAGAAGCAGAATATAATAAATTAAAAGATAAATGTTTTTTCTCTGATCAGATGGAAGTATTATTAAATCATATGAAGGAATATGAAAATACACAAAATGCTAAACGAGAGGATTGTATTAGAAAACGACTCTTTATAGAGTTTACTTATCTCAACGGAAATAGATATGGAGAAGGGGCAGGTTTAAAATTTTCCACAGTAAATCATGGTGGAATTTGGATTAAAGACCAATATAGTAGAAGAAGTTCGGTAAAGAATCCAATCAATAAACAGACTAAGACTATAAATTCTAGAAGAATAAAAGCATTTGAAACAGATGACAATAGAAGTAAGGAAATTATTCAATGGTTTTTAGACCATAATAATTCGGGGATTAATAAAGATTATATTTTTGTTAGAAAAAACGGTCATCTCTTATCAGATGATACAATGAATAGATACTTACATAGATTTGAAAAATTAATGCCTGAAAAGCTTCCTAGTTCATTTGTAATGCACTCGTTAAGACATTCTTATATCACAAGAAGAGCTGAAGCAGGAGATACGGAAACGGAAATTATGGCAAAAGTTGGGCATGTTAATCCTAACTTAGTTCACACCTTGTACACTCACGTGAGAGATACTCTGAATTTCAACGAACAACGTCAGTTTGAAAAGCAACCTAGATTACTAAGAGTTGGAAAAAGTGCTTAAAACTAACCAAAAACTAACCAAATGTTGAGGAAGATAAGGGAAGATTGAGGAAGAATACTATTAAGTGTAACTTACATAAAGGTTCATTTAAAGAGAATAAGGAAGAACGGGGAAGATTCAAGCAAAAACAGGGGAATTATGGTATAATATACGCAAATTTTGGGAACGATATCGAGGGAAATAATTAACTATGAGTAGAATGATGCCAGCGCGCGTAAGGAGTGAAGGAATTGCCTTATACAACCAAGGGTTCTTGGAAGATCCAGTGGAAGTAGATTTCAAACTTTCAGTAGAAATTGATGGGGAACAGGTAGTTTATGACTTAGATGGTGCGCAGGATAATTGTACTTGTACAATTTTTCAGCAAAATCATCGCTATTGTAAACATATTGCAGCCGTAGAAGAATATTTAAAGAATAAAGGTCCAGAAGTTTCAGAGCCACATAAAAACGAATCAGGAAGCATTGAGCGACCACTTTATACCGAGAATGTGGCTTTTTTGAATGCCATAAATGGTGAAACGTCTCTTAATTTTAATGCTGATCAATATTCAATTGAAGTGCTAGTTGAGGATAATAGTCAGCTCTATGACCATTTTTCAATGGATTACTTTTTATATTTTGATCTCCGTTTGAAGAGTGAAAAATTAGGGCGTTCTTATGTCATTAAAGATATTCCCTATTTTTTGCGCGCTTTAAAAAATTATAGTCAGTACTCGTTGGGATCATTGCACTATATTGATTTATTTTTCGAACATTTTGATGAAGCAAGTCAAGATTTTTTGAGCTTCCTTTTAAAAATTGATGGAAAATCAGATGAAGCTTTAACGCGCTCACTCTATATTAAAAATGGTCGTTACCTCAATATCCCTTTTTTATTTTTGGAAGAGGCAATGGACTTAGTTTCTGCTCTGGCGCATCATCAGCTCAAAATTGCGGGAAGTCCAGTTAATTATTATACGTTCATTCCTTTAGATAATGAATCTGAGCTTTATCGGTTTGTGGTAGAAAGCCAACAAGATTATATTGAGTTAAAAATGCTTCACGAAGATTATCATAATTTTTATGACTATGCTTTGTTGTATGCTGATCATATTTTTTATAAAGTTACCCAAGAGCAACGCCGTTTACTTCTAGTTTTAAGTAAACAATTTGCTCAGGAAGCATCCATTAAATTTTCATATAGTGATAAAGATAAGTTAGCCCAAGCCTTACAACAGTTAGCTGGACTAGGTCAGGTAATTGCGCCAGAACATTTTGTAGTTAAACCTTTTGATGCAACCTTTTCTTTTGAAATGGTAAGCCAAGATACTTTGAGTCTGGGGATTCGCTTTGATTATGGTAATTTCTTCATTGATAGCTTCCATGACTTGGAAACTTTGGAATTTTCTCGGGATTTGCGCAAAGAGCAAAAGATATTTGCGCTGATGGAGCGTTTTGGTTTTCCAAAATCTTTTAATTCCACACTGACCATCCCGTCAGCAAAAGAAGCTTCTACTTATGATCAAATGCGAGCACTTACGGAGACATTTTTTATAAAAATCCTTCCTGCTTTTCGTAAGGTGGGTACTGTTAGGCTATCTGAAAATCTTGAAGAACTGAAAATGGACGAAGTACCGGATATTCACATTGATAACAGTGGTGGGCTTTTAGATATTTCCTTTGATTTACCTCAAGTTGGAGAGAATGAATTTGCAGAAGTAATAGCGAAACTCCAAGAAGATGCCGAATTTTACATCAGTGAAAGTGGGAAATTTTATCATTTTGACGAAAAATTTGATCACTTGAAATCAGCACTTCATGAACTAGATGATCAATTTACCCTTAAAGGCAACCGACTTCAAGTCAATGTAAATAGAAGTTTTCAAGTCTCAAAAATATTTGAAAACATCAAGGGTACGTCTTTTTCAGAAAAATTCAAATCCCTTTATCAACATTTGACACACCCAGAAACTTTCCCTTATGAAAAACCTGAGCATGTTAAAGCTGATTTGAGATCGTATCAGGAAACAGGGGTACGTTGGATGAGTATGCTGAGTCATTATGACTTGGGAGGGATTTTAGCGGACGATATGGGACTGGGTAAAACAGTCCAAGCCATTACCTTTTTATTGTCAAACTTAAAAGAAGGCGAACGAGCTTTAGTTACGGCACCAGCTAGCTTAACTTATAACTGGGCTAGTGAATTTGAAAAGTTCACTGATGAAGATAATTTTGTTGTTGTTGATGGTACCAAAACGGAGCGCATGGAGCAACTTGAGAGTGATCGCCAAATCTTTATTACGAGTTATGGAAGTTTTCTGAAGGACTTCGAAGCTTATCAAAGTAAAAAATTGAACTATCTTTTGCTTGATGAAGCGCAGGTGGTTAAAAATTATAGCAGCAAAACCAACAAGGCATTAAGCGCGCTCAATGTAGAACATACTTTTGCTTTATCGGGAACACCATTGGAAAATCGGATTGAAGAGATTTGGGCGATATTCCAAGTAGTAATGCCTGGTTTCTTACCTAAACGTGAAAAATTTAATAAAATGGCACCGTCCTCAATCTCACGTTTAATCCAGCCCTTTATCATGCGTCGTAAGAAAGAAGAGGTACTCCAAGAATTACCAGAAAAGATGGAAATCACCTTATATAATCAATTAGCGGAAGATCAAAAAGTCATCTATCTCGCCCAGCTTGAGCTGATGCAACAGCAGGTCATGGAAATGGATAGCGCAGCTCTATCTCGCTCACGGATAGAAATTTTGGCGGGAATTACACGGTTAAGACAGATTTGTAACACGCCAGCCCTCTTTATGGAAAACTATTCAGGCTCATCTGGAAAATTAGAACGATTGCGTGAACTTCTAGCTCAAATCAAAGATTCTGGACATCGACCACTAATCTTTTCACAGTTTACGAAAGTTTTTCCTTATATTGAGGAATTGATGGAAGAGCAAGGGATGGCAAGTTACAGACTGACGGGCTCAACACCAATCAAAGACAGATTGTCTATGGTGCAGGCGTTTAATGCTGGAAGTCGAGATGCTTTCTTAGTTTCACTTAAAGCTGGCGGGGTAGGGTTGAACCTAACCAGCGCAGATGTAGTTATTTTGGTTGACTTATGGTGGAATCCTGCGGTAGAAGAGCAAGCTATTGCGCGTGCACACCGGATGGGACAAAAGAACACGGTTGAAGTGATTCGAATGATTACTCAAGGGACGATTGAAGAAAAAATCATGGAGATACAAGAGCGCAAGAAAGATTTGATTGCAAATGTCCTTGAAGGAGATGTGGTCGACAAAGTGCTCAGTGAGTCAGAAATTCGGGAAATTCTCGGAGTTTGACTTTAAAAAACGGCGAAATTAAGCTATAATGATAATGGAATCATATTATTTTGGCCTAACACTTACTGGAATAAGCATTGAGCTAAAATGAGGAATGAGGTTCTCTTGCTATTGATAAGAAGTGATATGAAGCTCTACTGACAGCATCGTCAGTGCTTTCTGCTTGTTTTAGTCAGAGAATGATGATTCAAAAAATTTGAAATAGAATAATCATAAATGAAATAAATAAACTAAAAAAGTAGGGCAAAAAATGGTAGAAAGAAGAGTTACATTTCCAATCATCGGGGATGATGAAAGTCTCCAAAAAGATACTCGTGTGATTTTTACGAACCAGCAGTTGCTGACGAGAAATCCGAGCCTTCAAGATGAAGCTTCGATTGGTGGGACGAAAAGTCCAGCAAAACCAGAAACAAAGCGTTCTGAAAATTTCAAACCGTATAAGGCAAAAACGAGTTTTAGCACGCAACATCGTCCTTTGAGTTCGAATCACAGTGGGGTCAGCTCTTACGATAAAATGCCGAAAAAAACGAGCGTAGATGAATCAAAAGAACGAGCAAAACGAGCTGCGGCAACACTTCCAAAACCTCCTAAGCAATATGTATCGCCCTTGGAGCGTGATAAAGAAGATTTGTCAGTACGTCGCTCAACCTCAGCCATTTTAAATAAGCGTCCTTCTGTAAATGATAATCCAATTCAGGACATGAAAAAACGGGGCATGAACGTTTCAGATGCTGTAGCGAAAGATCCCTCAGCTATGAAAAAAGCTACGCCACATGGCGCAACAACGGAGGCCCAAAAAGGGAGTTATTTCGAAAATAAACGGAAGAATATTTTTGACCGAGGAATTGTTTAGACTATAGAATACTGTTAAAACCCACTAAGAGGGACTTAACTTTAGAACTGATGGTTCTGTCAGCAAATGTTGGCAGAATCATTTTGAGCAAAATACACTTTAACTGTAAGAAAAGAAGGGAAATTTCTATCATTGATTGAGTCGTTAAAAGAGAATGTTGACTTTTTTAACGGGGCTCTGATAAGTTGAGCGAAGGTTTCACTTATCTGCTGACAGCTCGGTCAGAAGCTGATGGAATATTTTAACATGGAAAAAACATATCATTTTACCGGAATCAAAGGCTCTGGCATGAGCGCACTTGCATTAATGTTGCATCAAATGGGCAAAAAAGTTCAAGGATCAGATTCAACAGATTATTTCTTCACGCAACGTGGACTTGAACAAGCAGGTGTTCCTCTTTTACCTTTTGATGAGAAGAACATTAAACCTGAGTTTGAACTCATTGCTGGAAATGCTTTTCGTGACGACAATAACGTTGAAATAGCATTTGCGCATAAAAATGGTTTTCCTTTCAAACGTTACCACGAATTCTTGGGCCATTTCATGGAAGATTTCACAAGCATTGGGGTAGCGGGAGCTCACGGTAAAACGTCAACAACGGGTATGTTAGCACATGTGATGGCGAATATTGTCGATACTTCCTACTTGATTGGGGACGGAACAGGACGCGGGAACGCTCAAAGTAAATATTTTGTCTTTGAATCTGATGAGTATGAGCGCCACTTTATGCCTTATCATCCTGAGTACACCATCATGACAAATATTGACTTTGACCATCCGGACTATTTTGAAGGAATTGAAGATGTCACGGCTGCTTTTCAGGATTATGCTAATAATATAAAAAACGGTATTTTTGCTTATGGTGAAGATAGTAACTTACGTAAGTTGACTGCAAAAGCCCCAATTTTCTATTATGGTTTTGAAGCAAATGATGATTATCGCGCAGAAAACCTTATCCGCAGTACACGTGGCTCTTCCTTTGATGCCTTTTTCCGTGGCGAAAAAGTAGGACACTTTGTCGTGCCGGCTTATGGTAAACATAACGTTTTAAATGCTTTGTCCGTTGTTGCAGTTTGTCATAATTTGGGCTTAGATATGACGGAGGTGGCAGATCATCTTTTGACTTTCCGCGGAGTGAAGCGTCGTTTCACAGAAAAGAAAGTGGGCGAAACAGTAATCATTGATGACTTTGCTCACCATCCTACAGAAATCGAAGCAACTCTAGATGCTGCTCGTCAAAAATATCCAGACCGTGAAATTGTTGCAGTATTCCAACCCCATACTTTCACAAGAACAATTGCCTTTGCTGACGAATTTGCTAGCGTTTTAGACCATGCTGATACGGTTTATTTAGCACAGATTTATGGTTCTGCTCGAGAAGTAGATCATCATGAAATCACTGCGCAAGACTTGGCAGATAAAGTTCGTAAACCAGCTAAAGTGATTGAACTTGAAAATGTTTCTCCTTTGTTGGACCACGAACGTGCAGTTTATGTCTTTATGGGTGCGGGAAATATTCAAAAGTACGAACTGGCTTTTGAAAAATTACTTAGCCAAATTTCTACAAATCTACAATAAAATAAAAAACACACTGCATATGGCTCAGTGTGTTTTTTATTACTGACCGGTCTGTCAGTAAGATGAGCAAGTAAAAATCCAAGCCACATAAGGTGACTTGGACTAAAGGGGTTTATGAAGAAATTATTTAGGGAGTAAAAACATTATAAATGTAATCGCTTAACTGAGCCTTAACGGACGATAATTTTAACCCATTAAAATATATTTTATTTCTGCTGTGAGTACAGTAGCATCTTTTTCAGAAGCACAAATAACTAAAAGCGTATCTGCTCCAGCGATTGTACCTAGAATATCAGTACGACTATCACGCTCATCATCAAGAGCATTGGCTAGCAAATCTGCTTCGCCGAGCTTAGTGCGAATAACTACTAACGCTCCTACAGAGGTTGCCGAAATGACAAAGTTGTAAAAATACAGGTGGAGATCTGAATTTATTTTATCATTTCCAGAGGTCAGAAACGAGTAGAAACTTTCGCCTTTATCTCGTTTCTTAATAATATTTAATTTTCTAATATCACGGGAGAGGGTGGCCTGTGTAACTGATACACCACGTTCTACCAATAAATTTTGTAACTCTTCTTGGGTAGAAATACGGTTATTAGTCACGATATCCTTAATAATTTCTAATCTTTCGTCTCTTTTCATAGCATAATTATACCATATAATATCAAATATATTGACAAAATTAGTATTTTTTCTGTATAATTGGTAAATGGATGAAAAACAATTAGTAAGCCAAGCACTGTCCGCTGCTCTTGATGGTGCCCTTGGAGTTGACCAAATCGCAGCTATTATCGAAAAACCTAAATCATCAGATTTAGGTGATTTAGCATTCCCCGCTTTTCAATTAGCTAAAACCCTCCGAAAAGCTCCTCAAGCCATTGCTGCTGAACTCGCTGAAAAGATAGATGCTAGTGGGTTCGAGAAAGTTGTAGCTGTTGGACCTTATGTCAATTTTTTCCTTGATAAAAATGCAACCGCCTCTGGTGTGATTCATGAAATTTTGACCACTGGAGAACATTATGGTGACGAAAATATAGGCGCAGGCGGCAATGTGCCTATTGATATGTCAGCGCCAAATATTGCTAAACCTTTCTCAATTGGACATTTGCGTTCAACGGTTATCGGGGACTCCATCGCCAAAATCTATGAAAAATTAGGTTATCAACCGATCAAAATCAATCACTTGGGTGACTGGGGCAAACAATTTGGTTTGTTGATTACTGCCTATAAAAAATATGGGGATGAAGCAACAATCACAGCCAATCCTATTGACGAGTTGCTGAAACTTTATGTTCAAATCAATGCTGAGGCTAAAGAAGATCCAGCAGTTGATGAGGAAGGCCGTGAATGGTTCCTTAAAATGGAGCAAGGTGATGAAGAAGCGCTTCGCATTTGGAAATGGTTTTCTGATGTCTCATTAATTGAATTCAATCGAATTTACGGGAAATTGGGTGTAACATTTGACCACTTTATGGGCGAAAGTTTCTATAGTGATAAAATGGATGCCATTGTTGAAGATTTAGAAAATAAAAATCTTCTACATGAATCAAAAGGTGCTTTGATTGTTGATCTTGAAAAATACAATCTTAATCCTGCCTTGATTAAGAAAACAGATGGTGCTACCCTCTACATCACGCGTGATTTAGCGACCGCTGTTTATCGGAAAAATACTTTTAATTTTGTAAAATCACTCTATGTAGTAGGTGGAGAACAAACGAACCACTTCAAACAATTGAAAGCAGTCTTGAAAGAAGCGGGCTATGACTGGTCTGATGATATGGTCCATGTTCCTTTTGGCATGGTCACACAGGGCGGTAAAAAATTCTCTACACGTAAAGGACACGTGGTTAAGCTAGAAATGGCGCTTGACGAAGCAGTCGAACGTGCTGAAAAACAAATTGATGAAAAAAATCCAAACCTAGCGAATAAAGAAGAAGTAGCAAAACAAGTTGGTGTTGGTGCGGTGAAATTTTATGACCTGAAGACCGACCGTAACAATGGTTATGATTTTGATTTGGACGAGATGGTTTCTTTTGAAGGTGAAACGGGACCTTATGTGCAATATGCTCATGCACGGATTCAATCCATTTTGCGTAAAGCTAACCGTCCAGTTAATCTTGATAACCTTGAGCTTAAGATTTCAGATGCTGAGGCTTGGGAAATCGTGAAATATCTGAAAGACTTCCCAACGATCGTTAAACGTGCTGCTGATAACTATGAACCTTCTGTTATCGCTAAGTATGCCATTTCATTGGCGCAAGCATTTAACAAATATTATGCTCATGTACGTGTCTTGGAAGATAACGCAGAATTGGACTCACGCCTTGCGCTCATTAGTGCAACAGCAACAGTGTTGAAAGAAGCGCTACGGTTACTTGGTGTGGCTGCCCCTGAAAATATGTAAAATTAAATGAATATCTTGCTGATGAAAATATTAATTTTTATCAGCAGGGTATTTTTTTTACATTTCATTTGATACAAAAATCACAAAAATGTATTCTAAGAAAACAGTGAGAAACAGCATGGTTAAGCAAGATTTGCATAAAACGTGAAATTGTCAGAATATAAAAAAAGATAAAAAAGGAACAAAAGCCATAAAATAAGCATTGTTAGCGCTTGACAAAAGTAAGGAGTAGATGTATAATTTCCTTGTAAACGATTCCAATAATACTAAATTGGATTAGGAAAGGATACCCAAAATGAACAACGGAATTAATGTCAATTCAGAAATCGGGAAATTAAAATCAGTGCTTCTCCATCGTCCAGGTGCAGAAGTGGAGAATATCACACCTGATACAATGCATCAGTTACTCTTTGATGATATTCCTTATCTCAAAATCGCCCAAAAAGAGCATGATTTCTTCGCTCAAACTTTGCGTGATAATGGAGCTGAAACGGTATATATTGAAAATCTTGCAACTGAAGTATTCGATGCTTCATCAGATGTGAAACATGAATTCTTGGATCGCCTCTTGCACGAAGCCGGTTATCGTCCAGGACGCACGTACGATGGATTAACCCAATACTTATCTTCTATGTCTACTAAAGAAATGGTTGATAAAATCTACGCGGGTGTTCGCAAAAGTGAAGTAGATATCAAACGTACAGCACTTAGCGATATGGCAGGATCTGATGCTGAAAATTATTTCTACCTCAATCCTTTACCAAATGCCTACTTCACACGTGACCCCCAAGCTTCAATGGGTGTCGGAATGACCATTAATAAAATGACTTTCCCAGCTCGCCAACCAGAAAGTTTAATTACTGAATATGTGATGGCTAATCATCCACGTTTCAAAGACACTCCAATCTGGCGCGACCGTAACCATACCACGCGTATTGAAGGTGGTGATGAATTAATTCTTAACAAGACAACAGTAGCTATCGGGGTTTCAGAACGTACCTCATCTAAAACAATTCAAAATCTCGCTAAAGAGTTATTTGCAAACCCACGTTCAACATTTGATACAGTATTGGCAGTGGAAATTCCTCATAATCACGCAATGATGCATTTGGATACAGTCTTTACAATGATTAATCATGATCAATTTACTGTCTTTCCAGGAATCATGGATGGTGCAGGAAATATCAATGTCTTCATTCTCCGTCCAGGTAAAGATGGTGAAGTAGAGATTGAACGCTTGTATGATTTGAAAGCTGCGCTCAAAAAAGTCTTAAATCTCTCAGAACTTGACTTGATTGAATGTGGTGGTGGTGATCCAATCGCAGCGCCACGTGAACAATGGAACGATGGTTCAAATACACTTGCCATTGCACCAGGTGAAATCGTGACTTACGACCGGAACTATGTAACCATTGAGTTATTGAAAGAACATGGAATCAAAGTTCATGAAATTCTTTCAAGTGAGCTTGGTCGCGGACGTGGTGGTGCACGTTGTATGTCTCAACCACTCTGGCGTGAAGACTTGTAATGAACAAGCTCATTTAAAAACGTATAAAAAATATTAGGATGATTCGAAAGTTACTGACAGCTCTGTCAGTCAATCAAAACAAAGAAAAGGAAGAAAATAATGACATCACCACTTATTACAAAAGCAGAAGTAAATTCAGTATTCCAAGGTCGCAGCTTACTTGCTGAAAAAGATTTTACACCAGCTGAAATTAACTATCTTGTTGATTTTGGGCTTCATTTGAAAGCATTGAAACAACAAAATATTCCTCACCACTACCTTGAAGGTAAAAATATTGCCTTGCTCTTTGCAAAAACTTCAACTCGTACGCGTGCTGCCTTTACAACTGCTGCAATTGACCTTGGTGCTCATCCAGAATACCTTGGTGCTAACGATATTCAATTGGGAATTAAAGAATCAACAGAAGACACAGCTCGCGTGCTTGGTTCAATGTTTGATGCGATTGAACGCCGTGGCTTCTCTCAAAAAGAAGTTGAAGATTTGGCAAAATACTCTGGTGTTCCAGTTTGGAATGGTTTGACAGATGATTGGCATCCAACACAAATGATTGCCGACTTTATGACTGTTAAAGAAAACTTTGGACATCTTAAAGGTTTGACATTAGTCTACGTAGGTGATGGTCGTAACAACATGGCAAACTCACTTATTGTAACTGGTTCGATGCTTGGTGTAAATGTTCATATTGTTGCTCCAGATTCACTTCATCCTTCTCAAGAAGTGATGGATATTGCCAATAAATTTGCTGAAAAATCAGGTGCTAAACCTCTTGCAACTTCAAATATTGAAGAAGGTGTTAAAGGCGCAAACATTATTTACTCAGACGTTTGGGTATCAATGGGAGAATCTAACTGGGAAGAACGTGTTAAACTTTTGACACCATACCGTATCACAATGGATATGCTTAAAATGACTGGAAATGCTGACAATGGTCAATTGATCTTTATGCACTGCTTACCAGCATTCCACGATACTGAAACTGAATATGGTAAAGAAATCAAAGAAAAATATGGTTTGACAGAAATGGAAGTGACTGACGAAGTATTCCGTTCTAAATATGCGCGCCAATTTGAAGAAGCAGAAAATCGGATGCACTCTATCAAAGCCATCATGGCTGCAACTTTGGGTAATCTCTTCATCCCAGCAGTTCCAGAAGATTTTAAATAAGAAGAAACAGAAAGAGGAGCTTTGTTTGGCTTTACTGACAGATCTGTCAGTAGCTGACGAAAAACTTTGATTGACAACTATTTACAGCAGTCTAAAAGTTCTTTAGGCTGCTTTGATAGTTGACATCATCGAAAGGATTAATATGGAAACAGAAAATAAAAAGGGTATAGGGCTAGCAGCCCTCGTTGCAATTATTGTTTCTGGCGCCATCGGAGGTGGGGTGTTTAACCTCTCTAACGATTTGGCAACAAATGCCTCACCGGGTGGCGTAGTCATTTCTTGGATTGTGATTGGTTTTGGGATTTTGATGCTCGTTTTGTCACTCAATCACTTAGTTATTAATAAACCCGAACTTTCTGGGGTTTCAGATTATGCACGTGCCGGCTTTGGTAATATGGTCGGGTTTATCTCTGGTTGGGGTTATTGGTTATCTGCTTGGGCTGGTAATATTGCTTTTGCGGTTTTAATGATGACCTCCGTTGATTACTTCTTCCCAGGTGTTTTTCAAGCCAAAAATGGGTCACTGACCATTCTGTCAGTAATTGTTGTTTCAATTGTTTCCTGGGGATTGACCTTACTTGTTATGCGTGGTGTAGAAGGGGCAGCGGTCATTAATGCCATTGTCCTTGTGGCAAAATTGATTCCACTTTTTGTCTTCGTAATTGCAGGGATTGTAACTTTCAAAGCAGGTGTCTTCAGTGCTCATTTCTGGCAAAACTTTGTGGCAAATACAAATGCTGATGGGGTCATTAAGAGTTTGACTTGGACGAACATGACTGGCGGTGATTTATTCAGTCAAGTCAAAGGATCGCTCATGGTTATGATTTGGGTCTTTGTCGGAATCGAAGGGGCAGCCATGATGGGTGACCGTGCAAAACGTAAATCAGATGCCGGTAAAGCCTCAATCCTTGGGTTAATTGCCTTGTTAGTAATCTATATCTTGCTCTCTTTATTGCCCTTTGGTTTTATGAGTCAACAAGAATTAGCCAATACAGGACAACCTGGTTTGGTTCACATCCTAAATGCCATGGTCGGTGGTTGGGGTGGCTCACTCATGGCGATTGGTCTTGTGATTTCACTTTTAGGTGCATGGCTTTCTTGGACAATGCTTCCAGTAGAAGCGACACAACAACTGTCTGATCAAAAATTACTTCCTAGCTGGTTTGGTAAACTTAACGCAAAAGGTGCACCAAGTAATTCCTTATTGCTCACTCAATTAATTGTTCAAATTTTCTTGATTGTCACTTACTTTGTAGCGGATGCTTATAACGTCTTCGTCTATCTTTGTACAGCAGTGATTATGATCTGTTACGCTCTGGTAGGACTTTATCTCCTTAAATTAGGTATCCAAGAAAAACATGCTAAAAATATTGTGATTGGTTTTATTGCAGCAGCTTTCCAAATTTTGGCATTGTACTATTCAGGTTGGCAATTTGTTTGGCTCTCACTTATCCTTTATGCGGTTGGTTTTATACTTTATGCCTTGGGTAAAAAAGAGTATGGCAACAAAATGTCTGGTGCTGAATTGGTAGCAACTATTGTTTTAACGGTCTTAGGTATTCTCGCTGTATTTGGTGTATATGGAAACTGGCTAGGTCTACAAGATGCTCTGGGCATTGATGGCAATACCTTGTTGGTGGCTGTCGTACCCTTGATTGTTGTGACATTTATCGTATACTTTGTGGTACGAAGCGATATCAATAAAAAATCATTAAAAAATTAATTAAGGAGTAGAGAAAATGGTAAGACGTATTGTTGTGGCTCTGGGAGGGAATGCTATCCTAACCAAAGATCCATCAGCAAAAGCACAAAAGAAAGCTTTAGAAGTAACTGCTGAACAGCTTATGCCCTTAATCAAGAATAATGATACACAAATGGTTGTGACGCATGGTAATGGACCGCAAGTCGGGAATTTACTTTTACAACAGCTTGGTTCAGATAGTGAAACAAATCCAGCCATGCCACTTGATACAGTAGGAGCAATGACACAAGGTGAAATCGGCTTTTGGACAGCACAGGCTTTTATAAAAGCACTGGCTAACAACGGTTTAGGAAATTACCCTGTCCTTTCTGTGGTTACGCAAACCTTAGTGGATGAGCATGATCCTGCTTTTCAAAATGCGACTAAACCAATTGGCCCTTTTTATACTGCGGAACAACTTCCGGAAATTAAAAATCAGTTTCCTGACTGGGAGTTGATGGAAGATGCAGGTCGTGGCTATCGTCGTGTGGTCCCTAGTCCCAAACCTATTGAAATCGTGGAAGCGGAAGGTTTCGCGCCGATTTTGGAATCAGGAAGTCTCTTGATTGCTTCCGGCGGTGGAGGGATACCCGTCATAAAAGATGGTAAAGGTTATAAAGGTGTAGAAGCTGTCATTGATAAAGATTTCTCAGCTGCAAAACTTGCTGAAATGGTAGAAGCAGATGAATTGCTCATTTTAACCAATGGGGGAGATGTCTTCCTCAATTATGGCAAACCAGATCAAGTTCACCTTGAGGAAGTCAGTGTAGCGCAGATGCGTCAATACGTTGAGGAAGAGCGCTTTGCTAAAGGTTCCATGGGACCAAAAGTCGAAGCAGCAGTAAGCTTTGTTGAACGTACTGGGAAAAGAGCGACCATTACGAGTTTAGATAATGTAGAAAATTTTGTGAAATTTGGTAGTGGAACTAAGATAGTACCTTAAAATATGTAGGAGAGAATAGAGGAGAATAATAATGGTAAGACGTATTGTAGTAGCGCTCGGAGGCAATGCCATCTTAACAGATGACCCATCAGCACAAGCGCAAGAAAAGGCACTTGAAACGACCGCTGAACAACTCATTCCGTTGATTAGAAATAACGATGTAGAGATGGTGGTTACTCACGGTAACGGACCACAGGTTGGCAATCTTTTGTTGCAACAACTCGCAGCTAATAGTCCAAAAAATCCAGCCATGCCATTAGATACTGCTGTTGCAATGACCCAAGGTCAGATTGGCTTTTGGATGGGGCAAGCTTTTACAAGAGCACTTATAAAAAATGAGATGGAACGCGTCCCTGTGATATCTGTAGTAACGCGTACTGTGGTTGATGCGAATGATGCCGCTTTTGAAAAACCAACAAAACCAATTGGTCCTTTTTACGACGAAGCTGGTGTTACTGAGATGAAAGCACAGTATCCAGATTGGATATTTGTAGAGGATTCAGGACGAGGTTATCGCCGAGTAGTTCCTAGTCCAAAACCAACACGTATCGTCGAAGCTGAAGCGATTAAACCATTGATTTCATCAAGTGTATTGGTGACTGTTTCTGGTGGTGGAGGAATTCCCGTCGTTGAAACTTCTGATGGTTATGAAGGGGTCGAAGCGGTAATAGATAAAGATTTCTCAGCTGCGAAAGTAGCAGAACTGGTCGAAGCGGATGATTTATTGATATTGACAGCGGTGGATAATGTTTTTGTTAATTTCAATAAACCAAATCAGAAAAAACTTGAAACAGTAACAGTGAAAGAAATGCAAACATACATTCAAGAAGGTCAGTTTGCTGCAGGTTCGATGTTACCAAAAGTCCAAGCGGCGATGGAATTTGTTGCTCGTACAGGCCGTCCTGCAACAATCACTTCTTTGGAAAATCTAGAAGACTTCCTCAATAATGATTCAGGAACGAAGATTATTCCCTAAAAAAGGTGCTGCATTTTAAGTGCAGCTTCTTTTTGATTATAAAAATATTATTTAAAATTCATAGACTTAATGTCAGTGATTCTGATTAAAATAAGCTATGATAATAATGTATGATTATTTATCATTAATACTATTCTAACTGACAGAGCTGTCAGTGCATAAAAATTACGAGAGGAAGACAAATCCGGCTAAACAATAAAGAGGATTTGCACAGCACAACTATGGAACTTGTACAATTTGGTTGCGAAGATTGGTTAAATGTCTGGGAAAAATCTGCTACCCTTGATATTGCTCAATCCACTATTGAAGCCCTCAGCTTAGAAGAGATTTTATCATTTGAACCTGATGGTGGGAAAGCTTTCATGGCGAAGTTAATGAAAGAACAATTCAGCTACGGTTGGATTGAGGGGTCGCCTGCTTTCAAAACAGAAGTGGCTAAGCTTTATCAAAGAGTACCTGAGGATAACATTCTCTCCACGAATGGGGCAACCGGAGCGAACTTCTTAAGTATTTTAGGGCTGGTAGGGCAAGGCGACCATGTTATTGCACAATACCCTTCCTACCAACAACTTTATGATTGGCCAAAGACACTTGGTGCTCAAGTTGATTATTGGCAGATAAAAGAGGAAAATGGGTGGTTACCAGCTATTGATGAATTACGACAAATGGTCAAACCTACCACTAAACTTATCTGCTTAAATAACGCTGCACAGCCTACAGGTGCGATTATGACTCCGTCATTTTTGTCGGAAGTGATCGAAATAGCTCGAAGTGTAGATGCTTATCTTCTTTGTGATGAGGTTTACCTCCCTTTGGACGAAGAAACAGACTATGCACCTATTGCTGATTTATACGAAAAAGGAATTTCGACCAACTCTATTTCAAAAACCTACTCTGTCCCGGGGATTCGTGTGGGTTGGATTGCTACACAAGATCGTAATCTTTGCTATGAGTTTCGGAAAATTCGGGACTATACAATGATTAGTACGGGTGTTTTTGATGATGCAGTGGCTAGCCTTGTATTGAAACATAGGGAAAAAGTATTGGCAAGGGCGCGCCAAATTGTCAAAGGAAATTTAGCGATTTTGAAAGATTGGGTAGAGCAAGAGCCTCTGGTTTCTATGATTTTCCCTAAAGCTGTTTCTGTTAGTTTTCTGAAATTTGAAGAACTACCACCGAATAAAACTGAAGAGTTTGCGATTCAGCTGCTCAAAGAAACAGGAGTATTAATTATTCCTGGTAATCGATTTGACCTTCCAGGTTATGCACGAATTGGTTATTGTACAGACGAAAAAACCTTACGAGAAGGCTTACGTAAGCTGTCTGAATTTTTACGAGCGTATCAAAAATAATAAATTTTCCTGAAAGGGCAGTTCTGTTTTGATATAATGCATAAAAAGTATATAATAGATAAAGTAAAAGTATAATTATAACAATTTTCTTCCTTTGGGAAATCGAACTTAAGTTAGAAGATTAATTTTTAAACTAAGATTATACAAAAAATTTAATTAAATAATAATTAAAAGCTAGAAAGTAGATGAATGGAAGAGAAAAATAGAAAAGGGATAGGCCTTTTCGCGCTCGTTGCGATTATTATTTCAGGTGCTATTGGTGGGGGAGTCTTTAACCTTGCTAACGATCTTGCCAATGGTGCAGCACCTGGAGGTGTAGTGGTTTCATGGCTTTTCATAGGCTTTGGGATGCTGATGCTTGTGCTAAGTTTCAATAGGCTGATTACAACAAAACCGGCACTCTCTGGTGTGTCAGATTACGCACGAGCTGGATTTGGAGATTTTGTAGGCTTCCTATCTGGTTGGGGCTACTGGATTTCTGCATGGACGGGTACGATTGGTTTTTCTGTTTTGATGATGACATCAGCTGATTATTTCTTTCCAGGGAAATTTGCAGAAGCCAACGGCTCACTGACGGTTCTGTCAGTAATTATTGTCTCTATTATTTCTTGGATTTTGATGTTTTTAGTTGATCGCGGTATCGAAACAGCTGCTGTAGTTAATGCAATCGTTTTGATTGCAAAACTTATCCCCCTTGTAGTTTTCTCAATCACAGGTATCGTGCTCTTTAAAGCCAATGTTTTCACCCAGCATTTTTGGGAAACTTTTACCACCAATCTTGCTGCTGATGGCTCTGTCAGAGAAGTAATCTGGCATACCATGACGGGTGGGGCTTTAGTTGGACAAATAAAAACCTCATTAATGGTTATGGTATGGGTCTTTGTAGGGATTGAAGGCGCTGCTATGATGGGTAACCGTGCGAAGAAAAAATCAGACACGGCGAAAGCCACAATTATTGGTTTATCTGTCTTACTTGTCATCTACATTCTTTTATCATTACTGCCTTACGGTTTTATGGATCAAGCCACATTGGCTAATGTCAAAGCGCCTGGTCTAGTTTATATTCTTAACGAAATGGTCGGTGGCTGGGGCGGTACACTTATGGCTGTCGGTCTCATTATCTCGCTCTTAGGAGCGTGGCTTTCTTGGACAATGCTTCCTGTAGAAGCAACTCAACTTCTTGCAGAGCAAAAATTACTTCCTCGTTGGTTTGGGAAATTAAATAAATTTCATTCTCCAAGTAATTCTCTCTTGATTACGCAGTTGATGATTCAGATCTTTATCATTATCACTTATTTTGTCGCTAATGCCTATAATGTATTTATTTATATGGCAACAGCTGTAATCATGATCTGTTACGGTTTGGTAGGCGCCTATCTCCTTAAATTAGGTATCCAAGAAAAATCATGGAGTAGTATTCTAATTGGCTTTTTCACTTTTGCTTTTCAAGCTTTAGCTCTTTATCTTTCAGGATGGCAATATGTATGGTTAGCCATGATTCTTTACACGGTTGGTTTTATTCTCTTTGTGAAAGCCAAACGAGAAAACGGGCGGAAAGTAACTAAAAGAGAGTGGGTAGCAATGGGAATAGTGACATTGTGTGCTCTTATGGCGCTTGTTTTCTTAATTCGTGGTGGTCACACGGGTACAGCTCTTGATTTACGGGGATTATTAGGGTTTTAATTTAAAGAAGATTGGAATAAGTCATGAGAAGTTTTGGTGAGGTAAAAGAATTATTGGTAAAACTTTCTATTCCCTACAGGATTGTAGAGCATCCAGCAAGCCACTCGACGGAAGAATCAGATGCTTTTATCCAAGGATACGAAGGTTGCCGATCAAAGACGCTAGTCTTGGCTAACAAAAAGTCCACCCAGTTTTATATGATTATCATGGATGACAAAAAGCGTATAGAAATGGATCATTTATCAAATATATTAAAAGTGAAAAGGCTCCATTTTGTATCTGAAGAGCGATTAGAAGCGATGCTAGGGCTCTCTTCGGGTATAGTTTCTCTATTTGGCTTAGTAGGTACGCGCTATGATAATATGCATATTTACTTTGATCGTGAAATGCTTGAAGAGCATCGTATCCAAACCTTCCATCCTAACGACAATACGAAAACCATTTTTATCAAAACGGAAGCATGTTTTACAATCCTTGAAGCTCAAGGGTATACTTATGAGGTAGTTGACCTTTAGTCAAAAAGTTTCTTGCTTTGCAGGAAGCTTTTTTTGATATAATAAAACTATGCTAACTTTTCCGCTCATCAATGATACCTCAAGAAAAATCATTCATATTGATATGGATGCCTTTTTTGCTTCTGTTGAAGTGCGTGATAATCCAAAGTTAAAAGGCAAACCCGTAGTCATTGCTCGCAACCCATTGCAAACTGGAGGAAGAGGGGTTGTTTCCACCTGTTCCTATGAGGCTCGTGCCTTCGGTATCCATTCGGCAATGAGTGCTAAAGAAGCTTATGAACTTTGCCCGCAAGCCATTTTTATATCTGGAAATTATGAAAAATATACAGCTGTGAGTCAGCAGGTAAGAGAAATATTTAGCCGTTATACCGATGCCATTGAAGCAGCATCGATTGACGAGGCTTATCTTGATGTAACTCAAAATAAAATTGGTTCTCAATCAGCTATAAAAATCGCAAAATTGATCCAACACGATATATATATTGAACTTGGTTTGACCTGTTCAGCAGGAATTTCGTATAACAAGTTTTTGGCAAAGATTGCTTCTGACTATGAAAAACCACATGGTTTAACGGTCATTATGCCCGAAGATGCTCAAAAATTTTTAGCAGAGCTACCAGTAGAAAAATTTCATGGTGTAGGTAAGGCAACGGTTCCTAAACTCCATGCGCTCGGTTTATTTACTGGAGAAGATATTCAAAAGGCAGACCCAGTAGATTTAGCAGAGCGGTTTGGAATCTATGGATGGGAACTCTATCAAAAAGCAAATGGGATACACCATTCAAAAGTGAATAGTTATCGAGAACGCAAGTCCGTAGGAAAAGAACGCACTTATGGCAAGTTACTTTATTTACCAGATGATGTTACTGCTGAATTAACGAATATTTCTCAGCGAGTTGCCCAGTCCTTAAAAAAACATCAGCTTAAAGGGAGTATTGTTATTCTAAAACTGCGTTATTCAGATTTTACGACCTTGACGAAACGTAAACGGTTGGTTGAAAAAACGGATGATGAACTTAAGATTGCACAGGCTGCTCATCAGATCTTTGAAGAATTAGACTATGATGAGAGTTTGGGAGTGCGGCTTCTTGGGGTAACAGTCACAGAATTTGGGGCACAAGAAGCAACGCTAGATATGCAATGGTCAGAAACGGAATGAAAGGAATTTCATTCCGTTTCTTTGTAAAGAGATAATAGCCAATACCAAGAAAGCAAGCAATCTCCAAAATTAACATTTGGTGAAAGAAATCAAAAACAAAAGATGCGGTAAAGAACCAGAGAAAATCACCACTTCCAATATTTAGAGAGAAGCGTTCAGCAAGCAAAGCCAAAACAATCCAGCATAGATAGACGAGGTGAAAAGGAAAACTTATCATAAAAATTAGTGTAAAAAATAGCCAGACAGAAAGGGGAAAATGGTGATCGCGGCTATCAAAGGCCGATAAGAGAATGGACATCAGCGTAAAAAGTGCTTGAATAGAAGTGAGTTTATGAGAAACCGCTAAAGTAAAGGTTAAGGCGCAACTAAATTCTAAAATAAGGTAAAGTTTTGGAATAGGTGCCCGACAATAGCGACATTTAAACTTACGGAAAATTTGGGACACGAGTGGGATGAGATCAAAAGCTGAGAGGAGATGTTGGCAACTTGTGCAGTGGGAGCGTCCCCAAATAATGGATTGATGCAAGGGGAGACGATCCACAATCACACCAAAAAAAGAACCTAGCACACTGCCAAATAAAAAAGCGAAAAAAAGTTTCATATAGGGCTATACGTAAAAAAGAGGCAAATGTATCCTCTTTGTAGACTTGGAAATAAAAAGTAAATTACTTGGAAAAGGACTCTCATTAGTTTATAATTTATTTATAGGAAAGTTAACGTTAAAAGCGTGTTTGCTATTTAATGTTTAAAAAATGGAGGTTATTTATGTCATACGAAAAAACACAAGAAGTATTGAATCAAACCGTTGCTGATTTGTCAAAAGCATCAGCTCTTGTTCACCAAATACACTGGTACATGCGTGGCGCAGGTTTTCTTTATTTGCACCCTAAAATGGATGAGTTAAAAGATCAGTTGGATGAACACCTTGATGAATTTGCTGAACGTTTAATTACCATCGGTGGATCACCTTTCTCAACTTTGTCAGAGTTTGATGAAAATTCTAAGATTAAGATGACATCAGCAACTTGGGATAAATCAATTGCTAATCGTTTGTCAGAGTTAGTTATTGCCTATAAGTATTTAACTGAACAATTCACACAAGCTCTTGAGATTTCTGAAAAGGAAGGGGACGCAGTTACTGTTGACCTCTATACTACAGCTTTGGGTGATATTGAAAAAACGATTTGGATGCTTGAAGCAGAACTTGGTAAATAAGCAGAAAGTTTTTCTTTTGGAGAAACCTTTCTATGTAAGATTAAAAAAACAGATAAGAAATAACTTATCTGTTTTTTATTTTTACATGCCTGATTTGGTTTTACCCGTCCAGTCATTCAGCCCTTTTTTGAGGATATAAACTTCAGGAATGCCAGCTTTTTTTAGCTTTTTAGCAACTTTTGCAGCCCCTACGGGTTTTCCAGTTTCATAGATTAGGACAGGTTTATGCTTGCTTAACGCATTCAAGCTTTGATCGATTTGTCCAGAAGGAAGATTGCGAGCCCCTAAAATATGACTGACCCGAAATTGGTTAGGTTCGCGAATATCAATTAATTGAGAAGTTGGCATCAATCGAGCGAATTCCGCTTCCTCGACTATTTTAGCGTTTCTTTTAAGATTCCAACGTGGATAAACGAACATCCCGATAATAACCAAAACGAGGATGATATCAATGATAATAATGAACAAAGTTATTCTCCTTTAAACTTGAGTGCCAGGCTTGCAGCTCCAATGATCCCCGCATCATTTCCGAGTACGGCAAGTTTGATTTTTGTTGTATTACGAACGGTAGAGAAAGCGTACTTTTTGAAATAGGCTTCCACTTTCTCACGCAAGAATTCACCTGCAGCTGATACGCCTCCACCGATAACGATAGAATCTGGGTTTAAAGTTGAACCAAGGTTTGCAGAAGCAAAGCCGAGGTAGTAGGCAAATTTATCTACTACAGAAAGGCTAAATTTATCACCAGCTTCAGCTGCGACGAAGATGTCTTTAGAAGTGACTTCGTCCCCATTGTCAATAGCTGCTTTGATTTCAGAGGTTCCTTCATATTCCTCAGCAAATTGATGAGCTAAGCGAACGATACCCGTTGCAGATGTAACGGTTTCGAGGCAACCTTTATTACCACAAGTACAGTCAAAACCATTAGGTTCTACACAGATATGACCAATTTCACCACCAGCACCGGCTACCCCATGGACTAATTCACCAGCCGCAATGATTCCACCGCCAACACCAGTTCCAAGCGTGATAAATACAACGTCAGGATTATTTTCACCAGCACCTACCCAACGCTCACCAAGCGCTGCTACATTAGCATCATTATCCAAGATAAAAGGTAGCCCAACCCCTTCAGATATTGGTTTTCCTACTTCATGCTCATCGCCCCAGTTCAAGTTATAGGCTGCTTTGACAGTTCCCTTAGCAATATTAACAGAACCAGGTGTTCCCATACCAATTCCGATAAAATCAGATTTATCTAAATTGTATAGATTTAAACGATGGTTGATAGAAGCAACAATATCTGGAACGATATGCTTTCCATCTTCTAAAATATTAGTTGGAATTGACCACTTATCTTGAACTTCACCTTTGAGGGTTAAAATCCCAAACTTGATAGAAGTTCCACCAAGGTCAATTCCGATAATTTTACTTGCAGTCATTACAATTCTCCTCATCTGGACTAAATTAATTTTTAGTCTCCGATTTTTCCTTTTCTATTCTCTCTTCACGCGCCAAAATAAGCCGAGCAGTTAAATAATCATGGTCGCTTTTTTGAAATATCCCAGTCTCAAGCATTTTTGAAAGTTCGATCTGCATGAAAGTTATAGCATCTAATCGATCTGGAAAAAGGTTGATATAGCCATATTTTTTCAGCATTTCTTGTACATCGTAGAGAGTTTTCATTATTACATTTTACCGTAATTGAAAGCGGTATTCAAGTCTGGACCATATTTTACTGCATTTTATCGTCGTTTTTTCATTTATTAATGAAGATAATAAAGAGGTTGGGATGGCAAGGAGGTGTTGGTTCGGACTTAAAATGAAATGACTCTTAAGCTCTTTTTATAATTTAATGCTACTCTTAGTTAAAAACGAGCTGAGGCTTGTAAACGTGTGCATTTACAGCTTTCGAAAAAGTGTGCTATAATGGGTTAGATATATACGAAAGTAAGGTATGATAAAATTGACTAAATTACGCGAAGATATTAGAAACGTCGCTATTATTGCCCACGTTGACCATGGTAAAACGACATTGGTTGACGAACTCTTAAAACAATCTCAAACGTTGGATGCTCGTAAAGAATTGACTGAACGTGCGATGGACTCAAATGCACTTGAGCAAGAACGTGGGATTACTATCCTTGCCAAAAATACAGCAGTTGAATATAACGGAACTCGTATCAACATCTTGGACACACCAGGTCACGCGGACTTCGGTGGAGAAGTTGAACGCATCATGAAAATGGTTGACGGGGTTGTCCTCGTTGTTGATGCTTACGAAGGTACAATGCCTCAAACACGTTTTGTTTTGAAAAAAGCTTTGGAACAAAACTTGACTCCAATCGTTGTTGTTAACAAAATTGATAAACCATCTGCTCGTCCAGCTGAAGTGGTTGATGAAGTGCTTGAGCTCTTCATTGAACTTGGTGCTGATGATGAACAATTAGAATTCCCAGTAGTATACGCATCAGCGATTAACGGATCTTCATCAATGTCTGATGATCCAGCTGATCAAGAACACACAATGGCAAACATCTTTGATACCATCATTGATCATATTCCTGGACCAGTAGATAATTCAGATGAGCCTTTACAATTCCAAGTCTCATTGTTGGACTATAATGACTATGTAGGACGTATTGGTATTGGACGTGTTTTCCGTGGAACAATCAAAGTTGGTGACAATGTTACTTTGTCAAAACTTGATGGTTCAACTAAGAATTTCCGTGTTACAAAACTTTTCGGTTTCTTCGGTCTTGATCGTCAAGAAATTCAAGAAGCTAAAGCGGGTGATTTGATTGCAGTTTCTGGTATGGAAGACATCTTTGTAGGTGAAACAGTAACACCAGCGGACCATGTTGATCCTTTACCTGTGTTGCATATTGACGAACCTACTTTGCAAATGACTTTCCTTGTAAATAATTCACCATTTGCTGGTCGTGAAGGGAAATGGGTAACTGCACGTAAAGTTGAAGAACGTTTGATGTCTGAGTTACAAACAGATGTTTCACTCCGTGTCGAAAATACAGATTCTCCTGATAAATGGATCGTATCTGGTCGTGGGGAATTGCATTTGTCAATTCTGATTGAAACCATGCGTCGTGAAGGCTACGAATTGCAAGTTTCACGTCCTGAAGTAATCGTCAAAGAAATTGATGGTGTGGACTGTGAACCATTTGAACGTGTGCAAATCGACACACCTGAAGAATATCAAGGATCTATCATCCAAGCGCTCTCTGAACGTAAGGGTGAAATGCTCGATATGCAAAACGTTGGGAATGGTCAAGCACGTTTGACTTTCCTTGCGCCTGCGCGTGGTTTGATTGGTTTCACAACTGAATTTATGTCAATGACTCGTGGTTACGGGATCATGAACCATACCTTTGACCAATTTATGCCAATGGTTAAAGGATCAATTGGTGGACGTAGCCGTGGTGCCTTGATTTCTATGGACCAAGGTCAAGTAACAGCTTATGCAATGGGTTATGTGCAAGAGCGTGGTACTTTGTTTGTTGAAGCAGGTACAGAAGTTTACGGTGGGATGATTATTGGTGAAAATTCACGCGATAATGACTTGACTGTAAATGTGACAAAAGCGAAACAACAAACAAACGTCCGTTCATCAAATAAAGACTCTACGTCTGTGTTGAATGCTTCTAAAATCTTGACACTTGAAGAATCACTTGAATTCCTTGGTGATGATGAGTACATGGAAGTAACACCAGAATCAATCCGCTTACGTAAGCAAATCTTGGATAAAGCATTGCGTGAAAAATCAGCTAAAAAGAAAAAACAAGACTAATTATTAGTAGATTTTTTTGAAAGCTATGGTAAGTTAGAGGTTTATAACTTCTAGAAAGCATCATTGACTCATAACTTGCCTCCCGATTTGGAAGGGAGTAAAATGTTTTATATTATCCTGTTGATTTTGGGGACATTTGCTTATATTTTCATGATGCCTAAAGACGTTCGACGGAGTATGGATATTTTCTTCTTTGCTGCAGTTGGTGTGCTGATTATTGCTTTTGCAATTGCTCAAGCGGTAAGTCATCAAACCTTCCTTTTAGAAGTCTTGGGTATCATAGCACTGCTCGTCATTACTTTTAAAGCATGGATTGAACTAGAAAAATTAGATAATCGGAAAAAGAAAAAATAAGCTGTGGCGTTATTTTAAACAGCAAAAACAAGACTGTCAGAATTGACAGTTTTATTTTGATTTCATAAGAATGGAGAAAAAAGCATGGATATGGAAAAAGTTGCTCAAGGTTTTGAGTGGATTGTTGCGAATATCAATACTCTTTCTGAAAAATTGGATACAGATTTTTATGATGCTTTTGTAGAGCAGAATGGACAATTTTTGGATGAAAAAAATCAAAAAGCACCTACCGAAGAACTGACAGAGTTGTCAGTAAACAATCAAAAGCTTCGTCAGCTGCAGTTAAACAAACAAGAGTGGCAAAAACTTTTTCAATTTGTATTATTAAAGGGATCTCAAGTGGCTCCGTTGCAAGCCAATCATGCGATGACGCCGGATGCGATAGGGTTGATTTTTAACTTCATCATTGAGCATCTCAATAAAAATTCAGAACTACGGCTTATAGAGTTTGGTTCTGGAACAGGGAATTTGGCACAAACTTTGCTGGTCAATTTACAAAAAAAAGTAGAATATGTTGGCTTTGAAGTCGATGATTTGCTACTTGATTTGTCAGCTTCTATGGCTGAGGTCATGGAAAGCTCTGCTGAATATATGCAGATCGATGCAGTGCAAAAACGTTTGATGGAACCAGCTGATGTGGTGGTCAGTGACTTACCGATCGGATTTTACCCTGACGACAGTGTAGCGAAAAATTTTGAAGTGGCAAGTCCTCAAGGTCATACTTTTGCGCACCATTTGCTCATTGAGCAATCCTTCAACTACCTTAAAGAAGGGGCGTTTGCTATTTTTCTAGCGCCGGAAGATTTGCTGACAAGCGCCCAAGGACCACTTTTGAAAAATTGGATTAGTCAGCATGGGAGTATTATGGCGGTTATCACGTTACCCAGCTCTCTGTTCAATGCCGATGCTAAGGCGATTTATGTACTAAAAAAAGGTCCTGCAGCCCATGCTACTTTTGCTCATCCCCTCTCATCTTTGACCGATCGCGAAAGTCTAGCAGCCTTTATGGAAGAATTTACAAAAAATGTGAAATTGTAAGGGGTGGTTCATGGTTGAGGAAAATGAGCATGCGGAATCTTATGGAAAGCTTTTTCGAGAACTTCGAGAGCAGAAGCATATTTCATTGCGGGAAGCAGCTTTTGGGATTCTTTCAAAGTCGCAGCTGTCAAGATTTGAATTAGGCGAAAATGATATTTCACTAAGCAAGTTTTTACTTTTACTAGAAAATATTAATTTTTCCATGGCAGAATTTCTAGAAATCAGCGACCAACATGAGAATAAGAAAAATACAAGGAGTTTTGAAGAAGCTGGTTTACTAGAACAAAATGGCAAAATTTCTGAGCTTTTAGAACTTTGCAAAAAGGAAAGTTTGGCTTATCAGCGATCAGAAAAATTCGAGCACCATCTCAACAGCATTGCACTAAAAGCTGTTCTCTGTAATTATGGAAAATACAAAAGGTTGTCGCAGTACGAATTAGAAATTTTGATTGAGTATTTCGTTGACCTGACCACTTGGTCACGCTATGACTTGTATGTATTTTTGTTTACACTGCACCATTTACCCTATGATATGGTTAAGGAGTTGACCAAAGACCTGCTGAGTCAAAAAAAATTTTATGAGAAAATTCCTGAAAATCAAAACTTGATTCTGATGACCTTACGAAATTTGTCAGTCGTCATGGTCGAGCATAACGAAATTCCTCAAGCACAAGCTATTTTGGAAAAATTTCGAGAGGTTGGGAAAACTCATTGGAGCATCAATGTTGGAATATCTTACGAACTTATCCGTGCCAATCTTTATGAAGCCCACCGGGATTTTCAAAAAAGTAGTGAAATTTTAGAAGATGTGGTCTTTGTTTTTGAACGATTTGGAAACTCAGCAACAGCAAAAATATATTGTGAAGAAATCAAAAAACTTAGAAAAAAGCAAGGAAAGCGTCCCTAATAGGGGACGCTTTTCTTTTTGTACTTTCAAACGTATTATAATTTTTCTATTGGAGGTGGTTTCATGCAACTTATCAGACAAAATAGAAGTTTCCGAGCCTTATTTGTGAGCAGCTTATTTACCATGCTGGGTACAAGCTTGCTTAACATCGTATTTTTAATTTACGCATCAAGTTTTGATCAGTCAACCTTCTATGTTTCTTTAGCTGAATTTTTCATTTTGGCTCCCGTTTTTCTGGCGATTTATACGGGATTTTTGGCAGATAAAACAGTCAAAAAAGCTTCAAAAATGATTGCTAGTTCTTGGGTGCAAGCCCTACTTTACTTCTCGATAGCCTTGTTATTTTTGAGTGGGAAAAATCTTGGACTTTTCTTAGCTATTGGGGGTGCGAAGTCTTTATGCGATTTTATTTCAGGTTATAAAAATGGTTTACGAGCTCCAATTTTGCAAAGAAACGTAAAAAATGATGAAATTAGTTCAGCGTTTGGACAACTGCAAGGGCTAAGTTCGCTGGCTGAACTGGTCGGACAACCGCTCGGAGTGATGATTTTGACAATGACTAAGCAATCCTTCTATCTGGTCGGCTGTGTCAATGGTTTGCTTTTTATTTTGTCGGGAGCTGTGCTTTATTTCAATCGTCAGCATTTAACGGGAGAGATGGGGAAAATAAATAAAAAAAGTCACTTGAATTTACGAAAAACTTTTGCTCAGATTCGGTTGGTTTTCACGGTAGAGAGTAAGAATAGCAATTTTGTTTTGATTTTACTGTCTGTCATTTTACTCAATTTCCTCTTTGCAGGTATAGGACCACTGACAGATTTGTCATTAATTTCGGGGCAAAAATTTGGAATGTCTTACTCTGTTGCCGTGCTGATTTTCAATCTAAGTTTATCAGCAGGAATGCTTTTAGGATCGCTATGGATGAAAGATTTTCTGAAAAAGTTAACTTTACAGAAACTCTTTGTTCTTATATTTGCACTGATTGCACTGTTCGCTGTGACTTTGAGTAATCTAGCCGGGCTAGCGCTATTTCTAATTTTCGTGTTGGCTTATACGGTAGCCAAAGCCAGTCCGAAGGTCAATAGTTTAATCATGGAAAACATTTCCAGTCAAGATTTGGGCAAAATTTCTGGAGGGATAACAACGCTTTTTACATTCTCCATTCCTTTTGGAGGAGCATTCTTTATATTTTTAGCCAATCTTATCGGAGTCAGATTAACTTTGGATTTGATTGCGTTGCTTGGATTATGTTTTTTTATACGAGGAATTTTAGCACGAAAAACTTAAAGTAGTGGTAGCGTTCTCAAAAAGTGTTTTTCTTCATCCTGAAAGCTCACAAGGAAGTAGGATTTGTGTTATAATTTAATCGTATTTTAAATTCAAGGAAGGTTTATTAAACATGAGTAAAACATTAGCGGTTAACGCTGGGTCATCATCTATGAAGTGGCAAATGTACGAGATGCCTGAAGAAAAAGTGCTAGCAAAAGGATTGATTGAACGGATTGGCTTAAAAGATTCTATCATCACAGTCAAGTTTGGCGATCAGAAAGAGGAACGGGTTTTTGATATTCCTGATCATACCGAAGCGGTGCACGTCTTGCTTGATGATTTGAAACGATTGAGCATTGTAGAAGAATTTACTGAAATCACAGGTGTTGGTCACCGTGTGGTTGCGGGGGGTGAACTTTTTAAAAAATCTACAGTAGTTACACCTGAAGTTCTCCAACAAGTTAAAGATTTGTCGGCGCTTGCTCCTTTGCACAATCCAGCCAATGCTGCAGGAATTGAAGCTTTCTTGAACCTTTTACCTGATGCTACATCAGTTGTCGTCTTTGACACCGCCTTCCATACGACGATGCCTGAAAAAGCTTTCCGCTATCCTTTACCTAAAAAGTATTACACTGAACATGCAGTTCGTAAGTATGGAGCTCATGGGACATCCCACGAATACGTAGCACATGAAGCAGCAAAATTACTTGGCAAACCGATTGAAGAAACAAAAATTATCACGGCACACATCGGTAATGGTGCTTCTATCACAGCGATTAACGGTGGAAAATCAGTAGATACTTCTATGGGATTTACACCACTTGCAGGAGTTATGATGGGGACACGTACCGGAGAGATGGATCCGTCAGTTTTTCCTTACCTCATTGAAAATGATTCTGAGTTAAAAAATGCTCAAGATGTCGTAGACATGATGAATAAAAAATCAGGCCTCTTTGGTGTATCTGGTATTTCTTCAGATATGCGTGATATTATTGCAGCAAAGGATGAAAATCCGGATGCACAGTTGGCGTTCGAGATGTATGTAGATAGAATTCAAAAATACATTGGACAATATCTGGCTGTATTAAATGGTGCAGATGCCTTGGTATTCACAGCAGGAATTGGGGAAAACTCTGTACCAGTACGGGCAGCGATTCTAGAAGGTTTGACTTGGTTTGGTATTGAAGTTGACCCTGACAAGAACGATTGGGGAACTGTGGGTGAAATTTCAAAAGCCAGTTCACGTGTTAAAATTTATGTTATTCCTACTGATGAAGAACTAGTTATTGCTCGGGATGTAGAAAGCTTAAAAAATAAATAAATCATTAAGTTTCTAAGATTTGGCTGAGGCCAAGTCTTTTTTTCATGAAAAAATGAAAAGAATTATGATATACTAAGAGAGAAAATAAAACGCATACATTTTGTGGTTTTACTTTTTATAACCCAACTTTCACGTTTGTGAGGTGGGACTATTGAAACAGAGTAACGAGGCTAACTGATCTAGTCTGCGTAGATATATAAATTTCTACAATGAAGAGAGAAGAAAAGCTCACTTTCTTAAAAGGAGATATCAACTATGGAAAAAACACTCGCAGTTAACGCTGGTTCATCGTCATTAAAATGGCAACTTTATGAAATGCCTGAAGAAGTTGTTATTGCTAAAGGAATTTTTGAGCGGATTGGTTTGCCTGGTTCCGTCTCTACTACAAAGTTTAATGATGAAGCGCATGTAAGAAAACAAGAAATTGTTGATCATCGACAAGCGGTATTGTTGTTAATGGACGAGTTGATCCATTTTAAATTGATTCGTGAATTTCGGGAAATTACAGGGATCGGTCATCGGGTAGTAGCTGGGGGAGAATTTTTTAAAGGATCAACTATCATCACAGCTGAAGTACTAGAGGAAATTAAGGCGCTATCTACACTTGCCCCTCTTCATAACCCGGCGAATGTCTTAGGAATTGAAGCTTTTCAGCGTTTGCTGCCTGAGGCTTTAGCTGTGGCCGTCTTTGATACAGCATTTCATGCTACTTTACCAGAAAAAGCTTACCGTTATCCGATTCCGACAAAATATTACACAGATTATGCCATCCGTAAATATGGTGCTCATGGGACTTCTCACATGTATGTTGCGCAAGAAGCTGCTAAAGTCCTTGGCCGTCCTCTTGAGGAGCTCAAACTTATTACGGCTCATATCGGTAATGGAGTGTCAATCACAGCAAATCATAAGGGACAGTCAGTGGATACCTCGATGGGTTTTACACCGCTTGCAGGTGTAATGATGGGGACGCGAGCTGGTGAGATGGATGCTTCTATCATTCCTTATATGTTAGAGAGTGATCCTAGTCTAAGAAGTGCTCAAGAGGTTATTGATATTCTCAACAAGGAATCGGGAGTTTTAGGAGTTTCAGAACTTTCAAGTGATATGCGTGATCTCTCAGAAGCAGTGGCAAAGGGAGATAAAAAAGCAATATTGGCTTATGAAATGTATGTAGATCGCTTGAAAAAATATATCGCGCAGTATTTTGGTGTTCTCAATGGAGCGGATGCGCTCGTCTTTACTGCAGGTGTTGGTGAGAACGATACGGATGTCCGAAAGGATATTGTCGAGGGCTTGTCTTGGTTTGGGATGGAAATTGATGCGTCAAAAAATATTAGAGGGGCATTTGGGGAAATTTCAACGCCTTCATCTAAGGTGAAAGTGCTAGTTGTTCCTACCAATGAAGAATTAGTGATTGCGCGTGATGTAGAAGCAGCCAAAGCCTAAAAAATATCACTGACCGCTTTGTCAGTAACTTTGAAAGTCTATCAACACAGTGAAGTGTTGATGGCTTTTTATTTTTTAATCTCAAGGGATTGTTTTATGAAAAAGAAAGCGCTATACTAAAGGAAGTGAAAAGAAAGAAGGCGAGGAGATGGGAAAAATTCCAAAAGTCACAAAAGCTGAAATGCTACCAGGTGTTCGTTTACGCTTAGAATTTGAAAATGGTCAGATACGCTACTATCCAGTTCGTGAACAAATTCAGTTGTTGATGAAGCCGGCTGATGTAACTCATCTCAAGGAAACATATGGCGCTAATCTGTTTCTAGGAGGCATGATGACTTGGATGGGTAATGAGATTACTATTGAACCCAATGGGGATGTATTGTTAAATAAAGCGTTAATTCCTGCTGAACTTCTCTGGAAAAATAGCACCAGACATCTTAATGGTTTCCGTGAAGGTGAAAAAGAGGAACTTGAAGCCCTTCCACATCCGTATTGGCAAGGTGTAAAAAGTGTAAGCTTAATTCTTTGGATTATTGGGCTTTTCCTTGTGGTTGTTTTACTTGTAGAACTTGCAGTCTCTTTAGGTTTCCTCAAGGTATAAATCTTTTTAGAAAGGCTTGTTAATCAGCCTTTTTTTTAAAGGGCTTTTGTGGTAAAATAGAAGAAATATAATAGAATAGGTGCAATATGGCTGAGATTAAATACAAACGTGTACTGTTGAAACTTTCTGGAGAAGCACTTTCTGGAAAGAAAGGTTTTGGTTTTGACCCTGAGACAGCAAAAGCTGTCGCTGAAGAACTCAAAGAAGTTCATGATTTGGGCGCAGAACTTGCGATTGTTTGCGGTGGAGGAAATGTTTGGCGTGGAATTACTGGTGAGAAAGCCGGTATGGAACGCGCTCAAGCTGATTATATGGGAATGCTCGCAACAATTCAAAATGGTTTGTTTATCCAAAGTGCTCTAGAAAATCTCGGAGTCGACACGCGTGTGATGACAGCAATTGAAATGAAAGCTGTTGCTGAACCTTATATTCGTCGTCGTGCAGAACGTCATTTGGAAAAAGGCCGTGTTGTCATTTTTGCAGGTGGTACAGGATCTCCTTATTTTTCAACAGATACTACCTCTGCTCTACGTGCAGCTGAAATCAATGCTGACGTTATCTTAATGGCTAAAAATGGTGTGGATGGGGTCTATAATGCTGACCCTAAACTCGTTGAAGATGCCATCAAATTTGAACATTTGACTCATATGGAAGTGATTACCAAAGGCTTACAAGTTATGGATAGCACAGCTTCTACAATGTCTATGGATAATCATATTCCACTTGTAGTCTTCAATATGAATGAACCTGGAAATATTACTCGTGTTGTTCGTGGCGAAGAAATCGGGACAACCGTTCAGTAAAAGGTATGGCAACAGTCTTTCCGCTCTTTGAGCAGCTCTGGGACTTTTTTATTAAACAGCTTCGCTCAGTTTTATTTGGCGCACTGATTTTATTGGGACTTGCTGTTTCAAAATATCTTGCTCTTCCTGGACTAGAGCGTTATGATTGGCTCTTAATTTATGTTATTCTGATTCAGGTTTTTTTACTTCTTACAAAATTTGAAACAGCTTTTGATTTGATTGCAATACTTATCTTTCATATTATGGGGATGATTCTTGAGATTTATAAAGTAAGATTTGGATCATGGTCTTATCCTGAGCCTGGTCTCTTCAAATTCTTTGGAGTCCCCTTGTATTCGGCATTTATGTATTCCGCAATTGGCTCTTATGTAGTGCGTATCATCAAAGAGATGGAAATCGAAGTCAAACAGTGGCCTAAATGGTATTATCTTCTTGGTTTATGCGGGCTAATTTATCTCAATTTCTTTACAGATACGCATGGTTTGGATTACCGTAATCTGCTTTATGTGCTGATTCTTGTTTTATTTTGGAGGACGAGGTTTAGCTTTAAAGTAAAAAAACAGCGCTATGAGTGGTTGGCAGTTCTTGGTTTTTTCTTAATTGGACTGTTTATCTATTTTGCGGAGAATATTGGTTCCTTCTTCAATGCGTGGCGCTACAGTTACCAACTGACTGCTTGGCGCCTTGTTGACTTGGGGAAGATTTCTTCTTGGACACTTTTGATTATTATCACTATTGTAATTGTTGTTGAACTGCAGCGAATTGCTAATTTACCGATTTTTGCTAAAAAAATAACTATAAAAAATATTATTAAGGATTAAAAAAATGAATGAAATTGTTACAACGGCACAAGACCGCATGAAAAACTCACTCTCAAGTTTGCAACGTGACTTGGGGCATATTCGGGCAGGACGCGCTAATGCGAGCCTTCTTGACCGTATTCAAGTGGTTTACTATGGCGCACCCACACCACTTAATCAATTGGCTTCAATCACAATTCCCGAAGCGCGTGTATTGATGGTTACTCCTTTTGATAAATCAATCTTGAAAGATATTGAAAAAGCTTTGTATGAGTCTGATCTTGGCATTACACCCGCTAATGATGGCTCTGTCATCCGTTTAGTTATTCCTATGTTGACAGAAGAACGTCGTAAAGAATTGGTAAAAGATATGGGTAAAATCATTGAATCTGCCAAAATCGCTATCCGTAACATTCGACGTGATGCAATGGATGCTGCAAAAAAAGCGCAAAAAGCCAACGAAATCACAGAAGATGATTTGAAAGATCTTGAAAAAGAAATTCAAAAAGCGACTGATGAAGCTGTCAAAGAGGCTGATAAGCTTGCTGCGACAAAAGAAAAAGAGTTGTTGGATATCTAATTCTATTTTTCTCATAGGTCAAACAATTTGAAAAAGCATTAACGGCTCCATTGAGCCGTTTTTACATCAAAAAACTATCGGATGGAAAAAATTTACAAGACTGAATCAAGCTGACAGAGCAAACAGGCTAGCTCAAAGCTGTAATTCATTTTTCAGGCAATGTCAAATAAACAGAGGCAAAACGTCTCTCAATTACAATTAATAAAGAGGAACAAATGAGTATTATTGGACAAACAATCTCCGCGATAATCGTGGAAGAAAGTGAACGTTTCTATTTTCTCCAAAAAGGAGAAGATTTATTACGTTTAGATAAAATAGAAGGTGAACATACAGTTGGCGATGTGGTGACTGGTTTTGTTTATGTGGATAAAGATGACCATCGTCGTTTGACGACTTTGGAACAAAAAGCAACAAATGAGCATTATGGCTGGGGAACGGTAACAGCTGTTCGTAAGGACCTGGGTGCCTTTGTCGACACAGGTTTACCAGGAAAAGATGTGGTCGTCTCTCTTGATGATTTGCCACTTGAAAAAGACCAATGGCCAAAAGTTGGAGACCAACTTTATGTGAAATTAATTGTTGACAGAAAAGAGCGGATTTGGGGTCATTTAGCTTGGCATGAAGATTTCTGGGAACTTGCTGGACCTGCTTATGACAACATGCAAAACCAAGATTTACGAGCAATTGTTTATCGAAATAAAGAATCAGGAACATTTGTTTATTTGCCTGATAACAATATGTTAGGCTTTATCCATCCGAATGAACGCTTTTCAGTTCCACGTGTGGGTCAAGAACTTCAAGTTCGTGTGATTGGTTTTAGAAAAGAAGACCGTAGTCTGAATCTGTCAGCAAAACCACGTGCTTACGAAATGCTTGATGCTGACAGCCAAATGATTTTAGCTTATCTTCAATCAATGGGCGGGAAAATGGCATTTAATGACAAATCAAATCCCGATGAAATCAAGGCGACTTTTGGTATCTCAAAAGGACAATTCAAAAAAGCGCTTGGTGGTTTAATGAAAGCTAAAAAAATCAAACAAAGTCCAGAGGGAACGGAACTAATTGAAGAATCTTGAGAAGGATAAGAAAAATAAAAAGCGACATTTAAAGATTAAAAGGAGTTTAAGAATCTCCTTTTTTTTGACCTGTGCTATAATATTTCACAAGACAATTAAGTAAAGGAGAAATAATGGCAACAGAAAGAGCAATATTTGCGGGTGGATGTTTTTGGTGTATGGTGCAACCTTTTGAAGAACGAGAAGGGATTTTATCTGTGATAAGTGGCTATACAGGTGGAAATGTTGAAAATCCAACTTACGAACAAGTAAAAAAACACCTGACTGGTCATACAGAAGCAGTAGAAATTATTTTTGATAATAGTAAAATTACCTATCAAAGTCTTGTTGAACTTTATTGGACACTCACGGACCCAACAGATGCTTTTGGTCAATTTGAAGACCGTGGAGATAACTATCGTCCAGTTATTTTTGTGGAAAATGACACACAGCGTGAGATTGCTGAAAAGAGTAAAGCTGACTTACAAGCCCGTGGGAATTTCGACGGACCTATTGTGACAACGATTGAACCTGTTCAAAAATTTTGGCCGGCGGAAGACTACCATCAAGGCTTTTACAAAAAAAATCCAGAAGATTATGCCCAATCAAGTAAAATTCGTCATGATTTTTTGGAGGAACATTGGAAGACAAAAGCTTCTGCTACTAAATAAAGACTAGAAAGAGAAAATGACTTTTTATAATTATCTGATGCGCCATCGTGCGCCTGTAGAGAAAGATGATGCGACGCGGCTTGCTAATCTTGTCTTTCAAGACTCCTTATTTCCTAAGCAATCAAAAGATTTTAATGAAATTTCTACCTATTTGGAAACTCAGGCCCCTTTTTATTTTAACCTCAGCCTATTTGATGACATTTGGCAAGCTTATCTTGAAGCTTGAGACAAAAGAAGGTTTACTGACCAGTCTGTCAGTAAACTTTTTTATTTGTAAGTCAAATAAATCTTGACAAATTCGCTAAAAAACAGTAGAATGGATGGGTATGTTTTTAACATATAGGCGTGGAAGCTGAAAAATTCAGCATCATACCACATCACGAAAACAAAATATAAGGAGAATTTATCGTGGCTAAACAAGTAGAAAAACTCGTTAAATTACAAATCCCTGCCGGTAAAGCAACACCAGCTCCACCAGTTGGTCCAGCTTTGGGTCAAGCAGGTGTTAACATCATGGGATTCACAAAAGAATTCAACGCTCGTACAGCTGACCAAGCTGGTATGATCATCCCAGTTGTTATCTCAGTTTATGAAGACAAATCATTTACATTCATTACAAAAACTCCTCCAGCAGCAGTTCTTTTGAAAAAAGCAGCAGGTGTTCAAAAAGGTTCAGGTGAACCTAACAAGAACAAAGTTGCTTCAGTTACAAAAGCACAAGTTAAGGAAATCGCAGAACTTAAAATGCCTGACCTTAACGCTTCATCAGTTGAGACAGCAATGTCAATGATCGAAGGTACTGCAAAATCTATGGGATTCACTGTTACTGACTAAAAATTTGTCCGAACTGCTTCGTTAGCGGAACCCTCATGTACCTAAGTACGTTTCGGAACCCGCTGCCTCGCATTTCAAACAAATTTTCAAGATTTCCAAAAAAGGAAGTTCAGAAAAAGTCACACATGCAATCCACGTTCGTGGAAGGCTCGAAACTTACTTTCTAATGTTGAGGTAGGTTTTAGCAACCGATATTACCACAAGGAGAATAGAAAAAATGGCTAAAAAAAGTAAAGCATTGCGCGCAGCAATCGAAAAAATCGATGCTACTAAAGCTTATTCAGTTGAAGAAGCAGTAGCTCTTGCAAAAGAAACTTCATTTGCAAAATTTGATGCAACTGTAGAAGTTGCTTACAACCTTAACATCGACGTTAAAAAATCTGACCAACAAATCCGTGGCGCAATGGTATTGCCAAACGGAACTGGTAAAACTGCTCGCGTTTTGGTTTTCGCTAAAGGTGCGAAAGCTGAAGAAGCAACAGCAGCTGGTGCAGACTTCGTTGGTGCTGAAGAACTCGTAACAAAAATCAACGGTGGTTGGTTGGACTTCGACGTTGTTATTGCAACTCCTGATATGATGGCAGTTGTTGGACGTCTTGGACGTGTCCTTGGACCACGTAACTTGATGCCAAACCCTAAAACTGGTACAGTTACTATGGATGTAACTAAAGCAGTTGAAGAATCAAAAGCTGGTAAAGTTAACTACCGTGCTGATAAAGCTGGTAACGTTCATGTTCCAATCGGTAAAGTATCATTCGATACAGAAAAATTGGTTGAAAACTTTAAAGCTTTGAACGCTGTTATTGCAGCTGCTAAACCTGCAGCTTCTAAAGGAACTTACATCGCAAACCTTTCTGTTACAACAACAATGGGTCCTGGTGTGAAAGTTGATTCAGCTTCATTCTAATAGAAAAATAAGACGTAGCTTATATTGAGCTACGTTTTTAATATCATTTAAACCTTCCCCTTAGTGTTTTCTGTGGGGGAGGTTTTTTTATTTATATTACGATTCGACACTTTTGTATATCTTTAGAAAAGCTAAGGTTTTTATAGTAATATAGAAGTAACAAGAGATTGTTTCACGTAAACTATTCATTGCAAGAGCTCATAATTTTCTAATAAAGGGTAAGCATTCTTAGGAAAGGAGACTAGCAGATGAGTCCAAGGAAAAACAATCGGAACGTGTTATTTTATCACTCTATTCATGAGAAAAAAACGACTCATTTTAGAGCGTGGAAAAAAGGTAAAACGTGGCTCTATCTGGGCATGACGCTTAGTCTTCTTGTAGCTGGCTTAAATCCCATCGCTTTACCTTTTATCGGAACTGTTGGGCTAATCAAAGCGATAGCGGCCACATCGCCAATACAGGGCGGCCAAAGTCTACACCCTGCAACCTATGATACTTATGATACGGGTAATCATTCTTATAATATGAGTGATTTTCAAAATGGAGCTAACTATACGTTGGGTGGGACTGCGAGATACACGACCACTTCTGGTGGGAGCACCACTTCATCAACTCCGACAGGATATCTTGATATGACTACGACGACCAGTCAAGTGGGTTGGGCGAGTTTTAATGGTTCACTTGATATGACAAAGCCGCTGGCACTAACGGTTCAGCTGAATTATTCAACAGGCTACAACAATGCAGGGGATGCTTTGGGACTTATTTTGACCCCTGCCACCCCTGCAACCATGTCCTCCAATATGCCTACGGCAACAGGAGGTTATTTAGGCATCCAAGGCTTGGCTAATACTTACTTCTTAGGGCGGGACCTTTATTCTAATCTGAGTGATGGGAACAGCCAACAAGATGGGCAGACGGCGAACGGTTGGGTATCTGGGTCGGGTTCTGTTATGGCAATACGGCGGACTGACTCTTATGGGAAACTAGAACAAGCTCAATACCCACTCGTTGGAACAAACAGCAGTCATAGTCCATATTATGATGCAAATGGACAAGCTTATAATTTAGCAATTGAGAGTGCTTCGTCTTTTAGTGAAGCCACCACAGTCCTGTGGACGCCTGATAGTACAAATACAGCCGCCGCTGGCTACCAATCTGGCACACTCCAGCTCAGTATTACACTTGCTTCGGGGACGACTCAATATCTCTCCGTTGCTGCGCAACTGCCTGACTCAGCGACATTAGGCTTTGTTGGAGCTACAGGGGGTTATGGCTCGAATCTTTCCGTGAATGTTTCTAGCGCCACTGCGTCAGTTACCCCGCAACGTGGGACAGAAGATGTAGCTGTTAATTATATTAACAGCTATACTGGCAAAGCAATTAGCTCAAACGGCTGGAAGCCGTCAACCATTTTGGCAAATGTGGGTGATACAGTCACGATGACAGCCCCTGGTGGGTCGGCAAGTAGCACCCCAGGTGTGAAGGGAACTTATACCTATGTGGCACCTCTACCGACAGGATACCAATACACAAATGTCAATGGAACAGCGACAGGAGCGTCGCTAGCGATTACCAATACTTCGGTTAATACTTTTAATATCAATTATGCGCCTTATATCAATAATACGGCCACTTTTAACTTCACAGGAAGTTCATCAACAGTTTCAGCGCAAACTTACAGCTCTGTCATTACTGATGATGCCATGCCCAGTACATTGTCAGCTGATTTGACAGCGAAAGTCCCTGCAGGTTACTATATTTCGGCTATTCAATCTACTAATACGGATTATAATGGAGCAGCTGACCCTGCAATCACTGGTGGTAACACAGCAACGACCATCGCTAATTTTCTAGCGGCTCATCCAAATGAATATAATTTATTGGAAACCAGTGTTAATGCGGTTTATAGTGGAGCTTACACTTACCAAGTGACCTTAACTCCACTGACGCAAACGGCCACTTTTAACTACACTTGGGCCAGCAATACTCCTGGTACCACTGGCAATGCAGGGAGCTTGATTCCTTTTGGCAATCCGTCAACAACCAGCTTGCCCGCGAACACGACAGCGACTGGTGGTACAGACACACCTATTGCCAACCCAAGTCCAAATTTACCTACTTGGAGCGATCCAGCATCTGCTAGTGCTCATCCTTTCACCTCGGCAGTACTAGGCTCCTCAATTGGTTGGCAGATGAGCAATCCAGTTACTGGAGCACTACTGGCGAGCTATTCAGGTAGTCCTTATGAAGTCGCAACGAGCGCCATCAATCAAGCTGGTGTGACGACGACAGCACTCAAAACTAGTAGTGGTTCTGGTCAAAGCTTTGATAGCAGTGGCAACTCGTCCAATGTGACAATGCCAGGCAGTCCGCTCGATTATTATCTGTCAAACAGCACGACGAATACTTACCACGTCGGTGGCAATACCTTTACGACAGTGCTTATTCCTAACAGCACGAGTGTCATTTGGACAACGCTAGCAGTAGATAGCAGTGGTCAGCCGCTGACAGACGATCCTAACTTTGGCGAAGCAGGTAATCCAACCCGGGGCTATTTTGCTAACCAAGGGAGTGCTACGTCAGGCCTTTTAGCAGGAAGTCCGCTCACTGATCAAACAGCAGCACAGCTTGGCGAGCTGGAGGCAACGCCAGCTGATTTGACAAACGTAAATGGCTCAGGGAAAACTTATTATCTGACGGGCGGTTATAGTTATACTGATGACACGGTCAGCACCCAAACCACTGATAAAGGCTATAATACGTTGACACATTACGCCTCCTGGGCCGATTTGCTTGCAGCACACCCTAATGTGACAAGCTCTGATCCTGTCATTGCTATGGAAGTTGCGCTTGACCAAACACAGTTGACAAGTAAGGCAACGGACCAAATCTTACCTGGGGCAACTTACAATCCGATCAGTGATTTGACCGCAGGGCTTGATCGTGACGGAACCAATGCAGACAATGATTTTTCGACAGTCAATGGACCAGTGCAAATCACAATTACTGATAGCTCAGGAAATGTTATTGATGCAGCGAATGTTAGCAGTAAAACAGGCACTTACACCGTGACCTACACCGCCCTCAATGGCGCAGGCTATACCGCATATCAAAAATGGCTGCTGACCCACGCTGACGGCTCCGTCAGTGATTATCTAGCGACATTGTCAGCTGATGAAAATGCTGACCAAACGGTCAGTAGCACCACGCTTCTTACGGTAACTGATGATACAGCCCTGAGCAGTAACAGCCAGCACACAATTTCTAAAATCCTCGACTATCAGCCAGAAAGCGATCTGATCAGTGCCTTTGACGCTGACGGACAAGATAATGACAGCAATAAAAATACTGTCAATGGAAATGTCATTCTCGTCAGCATTACGGACAAAAATAACCAGACGGTCTGGCAAGGCTTATCTACGGATACCTTACCAGCGAATACCCTGAGCGCAGGGACTTACACCGAACGTTACACTGCGCTCAATGGGTCAGGTCAAATCGCTTATCAAAACTGGCTGACGACCAATCCTGACGGTTCCGTCAGTGAATATTTAACGACGCTGACGAGTGACGAGCGCGCTGCAAATACTGTCAGTACCATCACCCAGCTTGAGGTCATATATTTTGAGCTACCACATGCAGGGGGCATTGGTTTGAGTACGCTTTTAGCGCTTGCCACGCTCAGTGGCTTCTTGTCACTTTCAGGACTGGCATGGCGAAGCAGAAAGGAGGATCAGTGATTTTCATAACTTCTTTTGATTCGATAGTGTTACCAGCAATACTTACAGGAAAGGTAGGCAAACAGAAATGACCTTAAAACGACTCCATAAAAAGTTCAATATCGCAAGTATTTTATTAATCTCTGCCACGACCTTTACAGGCTTTAGCGCACCGTTGGTCTTGGCGGATATTACGGGCACAGGAACAGGCTCTATCGTCATTGATGCCCAACAAGCAGCGCCCAGTAAAGATACTTCTGGCAATGTGACCAATTATCCAGGGACGACCAATGATGGTTCGGACCAAGCGAGCTTAGATACATCAGGTGTAGCAGGTGATGGGACGGGCAATACCAATGTTGGTGGAGCAGCCACCCCCGATGCTGCCGGTGGTGTCTATGGGATGGCGAATGTCTCCTTCCATGTCCAATCCATCGTTGCAGCCGATGGGAAAACGCCAGGGGATATGTCAGCGACTGACAGCTCGACTTACCAAACTGGACCCAATGGTGACACGACGATAACTACTGACAGTACAGGCATTGCTACCGCAACGAGCCTCCCTGATGGCTATTATCTGATCCACGAAACAACAATTGTTGGCGGGATTACGCCGATTGCTGATTTTATCGTCCAAGTCGTCAATGGCAATACAACCAAAGTTTATCCCAAACTTAGCTTGACCACGGCAAATAATAATACAGGAACGGAGGTTAATCACGACACTAATCCCATTGATGGCTCTGCTATTCCTGTAAAAAATGGCGCCACAAATGCCGATTGGTCGCCCAATAATGAAACGACAACAGCTGCCGAAGGAAAGCAAGTAGACATGATTTTAACCCCAACCTTTGACGCTTCGATGATGACTACCGAAGCCATTGCCAATGGTGCAGCAAATTCAACTGCCAAATACATCATCACAGAAAATATCGACAAAGGTGTCACTGTAAGCAGCAGTGGAATCACGATTGATGGCTTGACGTCAGGGACAGACTACACGACTACAGTGACAGGAGGTTCTGGCTCGCCATCAGTTGTGACGATTACACTAACTCCTGCAGGGATTGCTAAGGCGGCAGCATTGACAACAGATGGCGATGCTACAGCGACAAATACCCAACTGAAAGTGACCGTCCCAACTACCGTTGACTCGGATTTTGTCGGAACGGTCAACTCCACCTATACCACAACGGTGACCAATGCCTATGGGACAACTCTAGATAATACTGACACGTCAACGACTAAAGAAACGATCAACGTCGCTGGTGGACAATTAACCAAAGAAGATGCTTCGACAAAAACACCACTTGCAGGAGCAGAATTTACAATTGTTGCTGCAGCTAGTGCTGCTGATGCAGTCGCCGTAGCAGGAGGTGATACGACCAAAGGCACTATTGTTGATAGCACAGCAACCAATCACACTACAGCTAGTACAGGCATCACGACCTTTGAAGGCTTGAGTTTACCTGTTGGGACCACAGGAGACGGCACAGCAACCACAGACGGAGTGACTTACTGGGCAGTTGAAACCAAGGCACCCACAGGATATCAGCTACCAAGTGGTAGCGCATCAGCCACTCAGTTGACTGTCTCAACAGGTAGCTCTCCTCTGTCAAACGTCACAATTGACAATAATCGGACACTGGATTTACCCTTCACTGGTGGGCAAGGAATTTTGGGAATTCTTGTACTATCAGGCATGATTGGAACAACAGCGTTCTTGATTCGTCGTCACCAAACGACCGATGAAGAAGCCAGCTACTAGGACTTCATTTTGAGAGGATTATTATGAAATTTATTCAACACAAGGCCTCTCAAAAACAGCAGAGGCCAAAGAAAAAACGCCGTCTTATCCTGCGCAATGCTCTAAGTATTCTGCTAGCAATTATTGCTCTAGGGTTGCTTTTTTATCCAATCGTGGTAAATTTCATGGTGGCTCAGCAAAATCTTACAACCATTCAAAACTATCGCGCACAAGTCAGTAAAATTCCCGCCCAAAAAGAGCATGAACTGTTGGCTAGTGCAAGATTATACAACGAATACATCTATGCTGTTAGTCAAGGTGTCGCCTTCAAGAAGGCTCTCCCTGATTATAACAAGCAGCTATCCCTCGATGAGAGTGGGATGATGGGTTATATCGCGATTCCACAAATCAATGTCCGGAATGTTCCTATCTATCACGGCGATTCTGAAAAGATTCTTTTTGCAGGTGTCGGCCACATCCCACAAACCAGCCTCCCGATAGGTGGAGTAAATACACACGCCGTTCTACCAGCCCACTCTGGACGGATAAATAATACCCTCTTTACAGAACTTGATAAACTGAAACTTGGTGATGTTTTCTATTTGAGTGTTCTGGATTTAGACTTAAAATACAAAATTGATAATATCAAAGTGGTTGACCCCAAAGATATTTCGTCGCTCAACGTGATCAAAGGTAAAGATTTGGTGACGCTTGTCACTTGCTATCCAACAGGGATAAATAATAAGCGCCTCTTGGTCACAGGGGAGCGTGTTCCCTATAACCAAAAGCTACCTAATGAAGCAATCAACAGAAACTCATTTGGCTATAATTTCTGGGTCATGCTAGCATCTGGAGTATTAGCGCTGTTAGGGTTGGTCATTCTCCTCTATTGGCTTTTAGCCAACCAACGCCCCCTTTACCAAGTTAGTTTGGAAAAATTAGAAAAACCAACACTAGCCCATGACAGCTTGAGAGGAGATTTTGGAGCGGGTTTCTACTTGGTCACAAGCAAATCAGTCGCTATTGCACAAGCAGAAAAAATATATCCTGATCAGCCCCTTTACCTGAACGTTTATCGTTTGAGAAAACATAAAGAGCTGTCACGTTGGATTTTTAAAAATAAAAGTGAAAACTGGAAAAAATATCTGTCAAAAGTAAAAAATTCAAATTTCGTGGATAAAGAACATGAGTTGATTATTGGACCGCACCCAACCGCAAGAAAAGCGCAACAATATTGTCTAAAATCCCCAAAAGCACTTGACCACCTCCATTATCTCAAAAGCGTTCCCCTCAGAAAAGGAAAGGAGCAATCATGATGCACAAAATGAAATATAGCTGGATGATTTTACTCCTTTTTCTGGGAAATGTTGTGTTTACAAAAAATAGTTTAGCTGAAGAGGTCCATACCCAACAGCTAGTCATCGTCAAATATGGATTGACTGCTGGTGCAACGGGCTTTATTCCCTCACAGACAACTGATGATGGGCAGAAAATTAATAATCTTCCAATTGATAATCTAGGCAATCAATTGTCGCCGATGGCTGGAATTCATTATATTGTACAGCGGTTTGTCCCGACAGGAGCAGCTCGTGATGTAGCGACGGAAAATCCCAATCCTTCGACTTATCGTTTAGTTGGAAGCCCACAAGAATTAGTCACTGATAAAAACGGTATGGCGACCACAATGTTACCGGACGGTGACTACTTGATTAGTGAGCAGCCAAATCCGATGCTCAAGCTTTCACAAGCTTCACCTCCCGTTGTGGTGAGGTTGCCCTTACCTGACACCACAGGTATAGAAACTAAAGATACTGTTTATCTGTATCCCAAATCGAGCGTAGATCCAGCAGAATTTATAACATCACTAACAAAACAAAAAGGGTCTAGGAAACTTAAAGACACACAAATACAACAAACCAATATTTTTGAAAAATACCTCCCTAAAACGGGTGTTAAAATTTCAATTTTGATGGGGTTACTAGGCATTTCTCTCTTACTTGGTGACATTATTCTGATGAGAAAAAGGAGGTAAACCCTCTTTTTTTGTACAGTATTGAGTAATTAAGAGAAACATGTTAAAATAATGTTATGTTATTATTTCTATGGGGTTTTACAACAATTATATTTGGGATTGCGTACCTTTTTCAGCTTTTAGGGTTAACCTTAATCGGACTTGAAATGGTAACGATTTTAATCTTGTTTATCAGTTTTTGGGAAAGCAGAAAAGGAAGATATCGTCGTATTATTGGGATGAATCTTATTTTGATTATTTTTATTGCTGTTTTATCCATCTCACAGCATACATTCACTTATATCCAGCATCATGATATCGAAAAACTGTTAGTTATCATTGTTGGCTTCATTTTAGCGCAACTTTTAGGCATTTTTTGGGGAAGACAATTTTATAAACAACAAAATAAAACAAAATAAAAACAGGTTGAATCATTCAACCTGTTTTGTTATTTCATCAATTAAGCTATTGATTTTTTCAATCCGAGGAGCAATAGAGATTTCAAATTCATTAACTTTTGTTTGCAGTGCTTTGCCAACTTGCTCTGCCTTGAGGGTTTCTTCTTGAACACGTGCTAAGTTGACTTTCATGGTTTTGAAATCATCTGAGAGTTCACCCATCATTGTTTTTAAATCCTTAAAAAGTTCAAACATTGCTTTCTCCTTTAATCTTTGTTGATTTGAGCCGCAATTTCAGCTAAGTCATAGTCGTGTGGAGTGAATTTACCAATAAAGCCATCGTTATCATCATAGCGGGGAATCAAATGCACATGCGTATGAAAAATTGTTTGACCAGCAATCTCCTCATTATTTTGCAAGATATTTATCCCTTTGGCTTGGAGTTTATGGACAAGTTTGTTGGCAATCAGAGGAACTTTACTGAATAATAGTGCAGCATCTTCGGGGCGCATTGCGAGGATATTGCGTGCGTGCTGCTTAGGAACGAGAAGGGTATGTCCTTTAGTTGTCTGAGTGAGATCAAGAAAAGCTACAACGTCATCATCTTCATAGATTTTTGTGCTGGGGATATCTCCAGCGATGATTCTGCAAAAAATACAATCTTCCATTTTATATTAGCCTCCAAACTGTTTAGCTTTTCTACCTATTGAGCGATGAATACCCTAAAAATTGAGCAGAATTGCTAAGGAAAATGTTATAATATACTTAGATTATACCAAATTTAAGTAGAATTGGAGTACATAACGTGGTACTAAAAATAACAAACTTAACGGGTGGCTATCTTGGGCATCCTGTTTTAAAAAATCTTAATTTTGAAATCAAAGATGGCGAACTTGTGGGGCTAATTGGTCTCAATGGTGCTGGTAAATCGACAACAATTCAAGAAGTGATTGGGCTTTTGACTCCTTACTCAGGACAGATTGAGCTCGATGGTTTAACTTTGCAGCAAGATTTAGAGGGCTATCGAAAAAAGATAGGTTTTATTCCAGAGACTCCAAGTCTTTATGAAGAATTAACGCTTCGTGAACATATTGAAGTTACGGCAATGGCTTATGGAATTCCTTTGGAACTAGCTCTAAAGCGTGCGGAAAAATTACTAAAAACTTTCCGATTAAGTGATAAATTGGACTGGTTCCCTGTTAATTTCTCAAAGGGGATGAAGCAAAAAGTCATGATTATTTGTGCTTTCTTGACGGAACCCTCTTTATATATTGTAGATGAACCCTTTATGGGATTGGATCCACTAGCGATTCAAGATTTGATTGATTTGATGTTGGAAATGAAACAAACAGGTAGCTCGATTCTTATGAGTACTCATATCTTATCAACAGCAGAAAAATTCTGTGATAAATTTGTTGTCCTCCATGAAGGTCAAGTTGTTGCTACAGGAACAGTAGAAGAACTTCGTCAACAATTTGGTCAGCCAGAAGCAAGCTTGGATGAAATCTATCTTTCTTTGACGAAGGGAAATTTCCCCAGCGACCCGCTGAAGAAGGGGGAAGAAGTTACTCATGACTGAAATTTTTGCGAAACGTCGAAAAGACTGGTACAAGCAAAATTTAAAATATCTTCGCTATGTTTTTAATGATCATTTTGTTCTATTCTTAATGATTTTGCTAGGTGCCTTAGTCGTTCAGTATGTGACTTTTCTTCAAACACACCAAGCACATCTTTTAGAGAAGATAATTCTTGTTGTGCTAGTCACAGTACTTAGTCAGCTTGTGGGACGCATCGCTACATTTGTGGAAGCAGCTGATAAGGTGTTTCTCCTTCCACAAGAACTCGCGCTAAAGCGTTATCTCTTGCAATGTCTAGTACGTTCATTGATACTACCAGCGGTCTTATCACTACTTTTGATACTCATTGTTGCACCTTTGTTGAACTTTAACGTAGTTATATTCATTATCTGGTTCATTCTTTTAGTGGCACTAAAAGGGGCGTGGTTTTACTCTCAAATCTGGCGTTGGCAACAGACAGGTATCCTGAATTGGACAGCGATGATTGAGTCAGAAGAAACACGTAAAACTGCTACTTTGCGTCTCTTTGCTTTATTTACGAATGTCAAAGGTCTAAAATCACATAGTCACCGTAGGAAATATCTAGATTTTCTTTTACCAGATACCAGAAGGACTTATGATTATCTGTTTATGCGGAGTTTCTTGCGCAGTGGAGATTTCCTAGGTTTAACCTTGCGACTTTTAGTTTTATCAATTCTGTCCATGATTTTTATCAGCAATGGGATTGTAGCGCTTATTATTGTCTTGGTCTTTAATTACCTCTTAATTTTTCAGCTCCTCTCTTTGCGTACGACATTTGATTATCAACTTTTGACACGAATTTATCCCGTGAAAAAAACGGCGAAAACTGCAGGTTTGCGTGTTGTTCTTTTTCGAGTGATGCTCGTAACCACCCTTATCGAATTGATAATGAGCCTAATCTTTATACGTCCAATTGTTTTGGCGGTGGTCATTTTTCTGTTTAACTTCATACTTACTAAGTTTTATGTTAGATTTAGATTGAAAAAATAAAAATAAAAAAGCTTCTACTTTATGAAGCTTTTTTTTATTTTAGTCAATGATTTTTGTACCATGAACAAACGAGGTTTGGCAAGCTTGCGCTAAACTTTCATAGTTTGCTGATGTCACACCTCCGCCAATCAAAATTGTAATCCGACCATTGGCATAGGTAACTAAATCTTTAATTTTTTCTGTGTTGAGTGGTTGATTAAGTGGGCCACCATGCATCAAAATTTTATCCACACCGAATTCAATCAGTTGGTCAATGGCTTCTTTTTGATTCTTAATTTCATCGAAGGCCATATGGAAAGTTACAGGGAGGCCTTGTGCGGCTACCATCACAGTTTCTAGGGCATCAGTATCTAATTCATTTTCCTCGGTCAACGCACCAAAGACAATGTTTTGGGCGCCAGCTTCAATGGCTTTGAGTGTATCTGTTTCAATGATTTTAAGTTCATAGGAGTTATAAACAAAATCTCCTGCGCGAGGACGAATCATCACTGCAAGGGTTGTTTTGCTTTCAGCAACGAGTTCGGCTGCTTGTTGAATAACACCGTAAGATGGGGTAGTTCCTCCCGCCGCAAGGTTATCACACAGCTCAATACGCTCTACGCCTTCTCGGATAGCATGAGGCACTTTCGTAAAATTTTCAACACAAAGTTCTCGAATAATCATAGTTTTTCCTTTCAAAAAGTTCTCTAACAATTATAAACGATATTATCAGGACTTGCAATGTTATAAGGGAAGGTTAAAATAAAAAAAGCTCGAATTGGCTGGAGTCGAGCATGGTGTAAAATAGCTTTGCGGTTATTAATCAATAAAATTTGTTAGTATTTAGCCGTAATTATTATAGCATGACGAGCAAGTTTTGTGATGTAACAAATGTGGGTATCAAAAATGATCAGAAAAGGCAGTTTAATCGACTGAAAGTTACTTTTAAGAGAAGTTGCATATCTTTGAGAATTGTTATAACATAATAGCTATGTTAAAAAAAATTGAAAAGTCTTATAAATTATTAGAAGAAAATTTGCAACTTGTAAGGTGTCCGCTTTGTCATCGCCCGTTCCAACTCAGCCCCTATGCTTTGCGTTGCGAAAATAAACATACTTATAACTTGAACAAAAAAGGCTATGTTAATTTTTTGCAAACAAAACCGGATACAGTACATTATACACGAAAAATGTTTGAACCGCGGCGACGTCTAATCGAATCAGGAATGTATCAACCACTTTTGAAAGAAATTCAGTTGATTTTGAAAGAGGGACATTTGATAGATGTGGGTACAGGTGAGGGGACATTTTTACAAGAGTTAGATGTAAAAGGAACAAAATTTGCTTTTGACATTGCGAAAGAAGGCATAGAAATGGCAACAGAACTCGAAATGAGAAGTTTTTTGAGCTTGGCTGATCTAACCAATCTCCCATTTGCTGATCAATCTTTTTCGACGGTTCTGAACATTTTTACCCCTTCAAATTATGCAGAATTCAAACGGGTACTTGTCCCAAGTGGAGTGGTAATTAAAGTCGTGCCTGACCGTTATTATTTACAGGAACTCCGTAACGTTTATGGACTCCCTATTGACTATGAAAACACAGCGGTTGTGGATCGCTTTAAAGCAGAGTTTTCTGAAGTAGAACAAAAGGAATTGCGTTATACTTTTGAACTCCCAGAACCATTACGCCAGGATTTCTTATCCATGAGTCCTCTGGAGTGGGCGGTTTCGCCAGAGCGTAAGGAGCAGGCGCGTAAAAATCCACCAATGCGAGCAACAATCCATGTCCAACTCTTAATCGGGCATAAATAAAAACCTATCTTAAACGATAGGTTTTGTTTTATTTCATGAGAAATTTAATTGCTTTAGAAATCCCTTTTTTGACAGAAACATAAAGGCCTAAAGAAACCACCACAGCAACGGGAACTGCAATCCAACTAATCAGCACAGAAACTAAAATATAAGTAATAATTGCAAGGAAAATCGAAAAAACAGCAATATTGGTAAAGAAATTTAATTCTTCGACCCTTTTATTGAATTGTCGTTGTTCACGTCCTTGAGTTTCTTCATAATTGTAATATTCTTGTTTTTCGTAAAAGTCTTTGAGATTTCTTAATTCCATAGATAATTTAGCAGCTTTCCGAGATTTATGTCATTATTATAGTATAAATTTATCCAATAAATGTTATATTAGAGTTAATTTGGTTACAAAAAAATTACTGTAAGCGCAAAACATGATTAAAGAGCCTGAAAAAGGGTGAAAAGAGTAGGGGATTGAGAGGAATCTTAAAGGAGGATCTTTTTGACACTCGCTTAATAGATTATTTTATAATATAATAGCAATATGATTACTATTACTTCTACGGCTGAGAGCGTTGAGCAAGCGAAGGCATTGCTTGAAGCAGGAGTCGATCGTTTATACATTGGTGAAGAAAACTACGGATTACGTGTTCCGACGGCTTTGAGTCGGGAAGAACTGCAGGAAATTACGAGATTAGCGCATGCAGCTGGAAAAACTGTCACAGTAGCGGTTAATGCGTTGATGCATACAGAAATGATGGCTAAAATTAAGCCTTACCTTGATTTCTTAGTGGAAATTAAGGTGGATCGTATTGCAGTAGGGGATGCAGGAGTTATCTTTGTTTTGCAACGTGACCACTACGCCCTTCCCTTTACTTATGATGCTTCCACGATGGTGGCGTCAGCACGGCAAGTTAATTTTTGGGCACAACAAGGAGCTGTAGAAGCTGTCCATGCTCGTGAATTACCTAAAGAAGAGCTAGCAGACATGGCACAAGAATTACAAGTTCCTGGTGAACTACTAGTTTACGGTGCAACTGTGATACATCATAGTAAGCGTCCACTGGTACAAAATTACTATAACTTTATCAAAACCGAAGAGACTGGAAAAGATCGTGCACGCAATCTCTTTGTTTCGGAACCCAAAAAAGAAGAAACCCACTACTCAATTTTTGAGGACAAACACGGGACGCATATCTTTGCAAATGATGACTTGGATATGATGACAGAGCTTTCTGATTTAGTGGATATGGGTTACGACCACTGGAAACTTGATGGTATTTTCACTCGAGGAGAAAATTTTGTTGAAATTACAAAATGTTTTGTGGAAGCAAAAAATCTGATTGAATCTGGAGAATTTACTGAACTTAAAGCTTTCCAGTTGGATGAAAAGGTGCGTAAGCTGCATCCAGCAGGCCGTACATTGTCACATGGTTTCTATGATTTGGATAAAGATGCTGTAAAATAAGTGAAAAATTTACTGACAGGTACGTCAGTAATTTTTTTGTTTTTGCCCACCTATTACCTCGATAAATACTATAATGTCAAAGAACTTTGTCATCTTTGACAGTTTCCATTTCCTTCAAAATCCTGTAAAATAAACCTATAAGGAATCTGGAAGGCTTTGTCTTTTGGAGCATCCAGTGACTAAGCGCTAAGGTGCCAAGTTGCTGTTGTTAAGAAGTTTTGGCAGGTACTCTTTGACAAGGAGTTTACCGAGGTGCGGGGGTTGTTCTGCACCAGCCTTTTCAAAATACTTACAATCTTGAAAATTGGAGAATTTATTATGTCAATCACAAAAACGCGTCCAGAAGTGCTTGCACCTGCTGGTACGCTTGAAAAACTAAAAGTTGCGATCGATTACGGTGCTGATGCTGTCTATATCGGTGGGCAAGCCTACGGTCTGCGCTCGCGGGCGGGTAATTTCACCTTTGAAGAAATGGCTGAGGGGGTGGCTTATGCCTCTAGCCATAATGCTAAGGTCTACGTGGCGGCCAACATGGTCACGCACGAAGGCAATGAAAAAGGCGCTGGCGAATGGTTCCGTACTTTGCGCGATTTAGGTATTTCTGCGGTTATCGTATCTGATCCTGCACTTATTGCCATCTGTGCGGCAGAAGCACCAGGCTTGCCAATTCACTTATCAACTCAGGCCTCAGCGACGAACTACGAAACACTAGAATTTTGGAAAAATCTTGGTCTTGAACGTGTCGTTTTGGCGCGTGAAGTCTCTATGGAAGAATTGCGCGAAATCCGCGCGCATACGGATGTTGAAATCGAAGCTTTTGTCCACGGTGCCATGTGTATCTCTTATTCTGGGCGCTGTGTTTTGTCCAACTACATGAGCATGCGTGATGCCAATCGTGGGGGCTGTTCGCAGTCATGTCGTTGGAAATATGATTTGTATGATCTGCCCTTTGGTGGAGAGCGTCATTCCATCACAGGTGAAGTTTCTGAAGAATTTTCAATGTCAGCCGTGGATATGTCTATGATTGAGCATATTCCAGATATGATTGAAAATGGGGTGAATTCGCTCAAAATTGAAGGCCGGATGAAATCAATTCACTACGTGTCAACGGTTGCCAATGTTTACAAAGCAGCAATTGATGCTTACTGGGAATCGCCAGAACGTTTTGAAGAAATCAAGCCACGCTTGGTTGATGAGCTTTGGAAAGTCGCACAACGTGAGTTGGACACTGGCTTTTACTATGAAACACCTGATGAAAATAAACAACTTTTCGGCGCACGTCGGAAAATTCCTGAATACAAATTTGTCGGCGAAGTGGTGGATTTTGATGAAACGACAATGGTGGCAACAATCCGCCAACGTAATGTCATAACTGAAGGCGACCAAATCGAGTTTTACGGGCCGGGCTTCCGCCATGTGGATACGGTCGTGACCAACTTGCGCTTGGCTGAGACAGACGAGCATATTGACCGTGCGCCAAACCCTATGACCCTCTTGCACATTGACGTGCCATTTGCGGTCAAAGCAGGCGATATGATTCGTAAAAATGGTTCAGGGTTGATCAATCTTTATGATAAACAAACAGGCATCTCTAAAACAGTGCGTGCGCGTGCTTAAATAGGACTGATGAAATACTGACCGGCTGGTCAGTATTTTTTAACGCTGTGGCTGCCCGTAAAAGTTTACTTAGAAGATTTTTTTGGTAAAATAAGGCTATCATGATGTCAAATATACGTTCGAATAAAAAATTAACAGGTGAAAAAATAGGGGTCTATTTTGGAACCTTTGCCCCCTTGCATGTTGGTCATCAACAGCAAATCTATAAATGTGCTAGTCTGAATGATGGCGTGTTATTAGTCGTTTCAGGCGATGATCAAGATCGCGGCGCACAGATTGGGTTACCTTTGGAGAAACGTTTTCGTTATTTACGAGAAGCTTTTCGAGATGAAGAAGCGATACAAGTCGCTAAACTCGATGAAAATGACTTACCTGCAATGCCTCATGGTTGGGATGAGTGGGTGAGTCGTCTTTTAAACCTGATTAATACGTACACCACACGTGATAAGCTCGAAATTACTTTTTATGTGGGCGAATCTGCTTATGCTACGGAACTTAAGCGTCGATTTCCAAAGGACGGCAACAGCTATGAGGTAGAACTTGCTGACCGTCAAGATATCGCGATGTCTGCGACAAAGATACGTGAAAATCCGCAAGCCCAATGGGACAAAATCAATCGTGTCTTTAGGCGGCATTTTTCGAAAGTTGTGACAGTGATGGGTTCAGCTTCAACAGGAAAAACAACACTCGTTCGGCGACTAGCGCGTTCTATTAATGCCCCTTTTTCTGAAGATTACCTCCAAGCTTACAAAGCAACTTATAACCTCACTGACGAAGAATTACGTCAGGAAGATTATGCTCGTCTCATCACTGGTCAATACGATGCTAACTCACAGCAGCTAAATTCACCAGCGAATCAGGGAATCGTGTTTTTGGACACGGACGCTTTGGTAACAAGTGTTCATGCAAAAATGAACTTACCCAAAACGGAGTTCGAGGAACTTAAACTCCTTTTTCAAAAAACGATTGCTAGAGAACGGATGGATTTAATCTTGGTCATCCCTCCTTCAGTGGAAAAAGAAGAGGGGTGCGCACTTCAAGAAGGGGCTCAAGACCCACGCCTGATTTTTCATCAGGAGCTGTTACGTCAGCTCGCCGCATTTGATTTGATGGATCGTGTCGTCATCCTTGATGATTCTGGAAATCAGAAGGATCGAGCTGGATATTTATCACGTTATCATCATGCGATTGATGCAGTCAAAGCTTACACAGGCATAACAATTGAACGCTTGCGTTCGTAAGTATGAACACCTTAAAAAGTTACTGACCAGCTGGTCAGTAACTTTTTATTTCAAGATTTGTTCAATTTGCTCGAGTTCAGCAGTACTAAAGTCAAGCTGCTCTAAAGCCGCAACGTTCTCAATAATTTGTTGTGGGCGACTGGCTCCAATTAACGCAGAAGTAACGGGAGTGACTCCACGTCCTAAATCCGTCCGAAGCACCCAAGCCAGTGCAAGTTGTGCTAAGCTCTGTCCACGTTTTTGGGCCAATTTCTGGAGTTTTTCAATTTTAGCCAGTGTTGGGCGTGTCAAGCTGTCTTCTTGCAAAGTGGCATAATGCGGGTCGCGCATGCGAGAATCCTCAGGCACTCCATGGAGGTATTTGTTTGTCAAAAGGCCTTGTGCCAATGGTTTGAAGGCGATTGCTCCCATCCCATTTGTCGTCAATGTCTCTTGTAAATCCTCCTCAATCCAGCGGTCCAACATGGAATAGCGAGGCTGATGAATCAAAAGTTTGAAGCCCAAGTTTTTAGCTGCTAATGCAGCCGCTTGTGTTTGCTCAGCTGAATAATTTGAAAGACCGACATAGAGCGCTTTTCCACTATCTAACGCCGTTTTTAGAGTGCCCATCGTTTCTTCAATCGGAGTGTTTGGATCAGGACGATGGGAATAAAAAATATCCACATAATCAAGGCCAAGTCGTTGCAAGGACTGATCTAAACTGGCTAAAAGGCTCTTTCTACTGCCCCAATTTCCGTAAGGTCCTGGCCACATGACGTAACCCGCTTTCGTTGAAATGATTAGCTCATCACGATATTTTCTGAAATCTTCATGGAGGATTCTTCCAAAGTTAATCTCGGCGGAGCCAGGGACGGGTCCATAATTGTTTGCCAAATCGAAATGTGTAATTCCTAAATCAAAGGCGGTATGAATCATTTGTCGGGCATTCTCAAAATCGTCCACAGAACCAAAATTATGCCAGAGCCCTAGCGAAATGGCGGGTAAAAGTAAACCGGAATTTCCGACAGGACGATAGAGCATCTTGTCATAACGATGTGGATTAGGTTGATAAGTCATGAATAGTTCTCCTCAAAAAATATTGTGAAGCGGTTTCAAAAACATTATAGCAAATGTAAACGCTAAATGGTATAATTTAATCAGCAGGAATTATAATCAATGGAGTACGCACAATGTCAAATTTAACCAATGCAGAACGATATACTTGGGAAGTAATTCAGGAAAATTATGAAAAAATCCCCCAAATTTCTATTTCGGAACTTGCAGAACTCGCCCATGTTTCTTTGTCCACCGTTAACCGAACGGTACGGAAAAAAGGTTTTGCGGGTTATGGTGAATTTCGCTACTCTATCAGAGAAAAAAAATTACCCGAGATAAGTGGTTTTTCCACAGAAGTTTTGAGTGCTATTGCCAAAAATGAAGATGAACTCTTGCAAACCATCAATAATATTTCAGCCCAAGAAGTCGAGGAAGCCGTGAAAATGGTGGATGAAGCTAAAGAAATTTTGATTTTTGCGCGAGGTTTGACGATTAACGTCGCTAACGAACTCTTACGTAAGTTACAGCTTTTTCATAAGCCCGTCAGTCTCTATGATGACCCAGAGCAAATCACCTATTATGCACAGTTCGCCACTGCCGATAAGTTAGTACTGGCGTTGTCACTCTCTGGTGAAAATCCTGAAATCAACATCCCCTTAAAGACGGTCAGACAACAAGGGGGGAAAATCATTGCGCTGACCACGGATGCAGAAAGTGAACTGACCGCCCTGTCAGACGTTAGTTTGATTGGTTATAAGAGTCGACTTGAAGTTAATTATTTTGACTTGGATGTGCATAGTCGTCTGCCACTGTTTATCTTAGAACGTGTCCTTGTGGATGTTTACTCGATTTATCAAAAAGAAAAAGAGTTTTAAAAATTACTGACAGGCTGGTCAGTGATTTTTTTGTGGCAGTTTGGAAGGGTTTCCAAACAAAGCTTCTAAAATTGGAAACCCTTTCTTTACACAGCGTGCTATACTATAAATGTGAGCGATTTCAAAAAAAGAAATCTAAAGGAGGATTCCCATGAATAAGGGAAAAATGAAACAACGTTTATCGTATGCATTCGGTGCGTTAGGGCATGATGTTTACTATTACTCAATCAGTACATTTTTCATTGCCTTTGTAACGGCACAAATGTTTGCAGGTTCGCCCCACGAAGATGCTATGATTGCCTTAGTTACAGGATTAGTCGTCATTATTCGTTTGATTGAAATTATCTTTGACCCGATCATCGGATCTATCATTGACAATACTCAGACACGGTGGGGGAAATTTAAACCTTGGCTAGTGGTCGGTGGGATCATGTCTTCATTGATGATTATGCTGATGTTCTCCGATTTCTTTGGTTTAGCTAAGAGTGACAACCGTACGTTGTTTGCGATTGTATTCACTATTTCTTTCATCATATTGGATGCCTTTTATTCTTTCAAAGATATTGCTTTTTGGTCAATGATTCCCGCCCTATCAGAAAAAAATTCTGAACGTGAAACACTTGGGACATTCGCTCGTTTTGGTTCAGCCATTGGGGCTCAAGGCGCAACAATTCTGGCTATACCTATTACGATTGCTTTTACTAAAGGTGGTCATATGCAAGGGGCGCGCGGCTTCTTCGCCTTTGGAGTTATCGCAGCACTTGTTCAAGGAATTTCAGCTTTGGTGACTGCGTGGGGAACAAAAGAACAACAATCTGCTATTCGTCAACAAGGCACTAAAACCAATACCTTAGACGTCTTCAAAGCTCTGATGAAAAATGACCAGTTGATGTGGTTGTCACTCTCTTACATTCTATTTGCTATTGCCTATGTTGCCACTACAGCCACTTTGATTTTGAATTTTACATTTGTTATTGGGAATGCGAGTCTTTACTCTATTACGGGTATTGTCGGCTTTATCGGCTCCATCATTTTAGTCCCAATGTTTCCAATGTTGGCGAAAAAATTTGGACGACGTAAAGTCTTGACTGGGGCAATCATTTCTATGTTGATTGGTTATGCACTCTTTGTACTTGGTAGCTCCGTGCCAATGACTGTTGCAGGGTTAATCTTTTTAACAACACCTTACCAATTGGTCTTCTTATCTGTTTTGATGACCATTACAGACTCTGTTGAGTATGGTCAATGGAAGAACGGTGTCCGAAATGAAGCTGTTACCTTGGCAATGCGTCCATTACTTGATAAAATTGCGGGAGCCTTTTCAAATGGTATCTATGGCTTTGTAGCTATTGCAGCTGGAATGACGGGCTCAAAATATATTGCAGGACGCACTTATGGAGTAGCAACTTTTAAACTCTATGCCTTCATCGTCCCAGCCATCTTGATGATTATTTCACTTGCCATTTACTTATTTAAAGTAAAATTGACAGAAAAACGTCACCAAGAAATCGTTGCAGAACTTGAAGAACGTTTCAAATAAGAAATTCACTGACAGCGTGGTCAGTTGGCCTGAGCCAGCGGACCATACTGTCAGTTAGTGCTTAGAAAAGAAAAGAGCTAGATTTTTTAAGTCAGCTCTATTTGGGGAAAAATATGAAAATTACAACATCAGATTTTGGGTTAGGCAGTCAACTTTTCACCATTGAGAATAAAAAAGGAATGCGCATTGCCTTTACAAATTATGGCGCGCGCATCGTTGATTGGGTAGTAGAAGGAAAGCATATTGTTCTAGGTTTTGATTGTGCACAAGAATACCAAGAAAAAGATATTTTCCCAGGTGCAACGGTGGGACGGATCGCAGGACGCACTAAAGATGGCTTAGTGGTTATTAATGGTCAAAGCGTTCAACTGGAACAAAATGATTTTCCTCAAGCGATTCATGGGGGATCCAATCCTTCACAAGCCCAAATTTGGCAAGCCCAAACTTTTCAAAAAGAAGAAGAGGCGGGCGTTGAATATACCTTACGCTTAAAAGATGGCGAAGGAGGTTATCCTGGTAATCTTGATTTTACTACCATCCACACTTTCAATGAAGCTGGAGAATGGAAGATTGAGTATCGGGCAGTATCTGATAAAGATACAGTCTTTAATCCAACCGGGCATGTGTACTTTAATCTTAACGGTGAAGCAGACCAACCCATTGATAATCATGAGTTACAGATTGCAGCATCGCGCTATGTTCCCTTGTTGGATCAATCGCAAGTTGTCCGGGGCGATCTTGTAGAAGTAACAGGTACACCTTTTGATTTTAGAGCGCCACAAACGCTCTCAGAAGTATTTTCAAGTTCAGATCCTCAGATCAGACTTGTTGATGGACTTGACCATGGTTTCTTACTGGATGAGCGCAATTTGGCTAAGGAACAGGCCCGATTGACTTTAGGAAAACTTAGTGTTTCCACCTATACCGATCAACCAAGTGTCGTTATTTTTACAGCTAATTTTGGGGATATGGGCACGGTTTATCGTGGAAAACCTGAAGCTCACCATGGTGGAATTACCTTTGAAACTCAAGTTGCACCTGGTTCACCCCAAATTCCCGAATTAGGCGACATTACCTTAAACGCCGGGGAAACCTATCAAGCCACAACCATCTATAAAGTAAATTTAGGAGAATAAAAAATGTCAGTAGTTGTAGAAAATAGTACAATCTTATCAGCCTTAACAGAACGTTTTAACCATGTTTTTGGGGGAACAGCAGATCTTGAATATTTCTTTAGTCCTGGTCGCATTAACCTTATTGGTGAACATACCGATTATAATGGGGGTTACGTATTTCCGGCTTCAATTACCATCGGTACCACAGGTCTTGCGCGTTTAAGAGCCGATCAAAAAATCAAACTTTACTCTGAAAATTTTCCTGAAGCAGGTGTTATAGAGTTTGATCTTGCAGATAGTCATCATAAAGATGGGGAGAGCTGGGCAAATTATGTTAAAGGCATGATGACCATGTTACAAAATGCAGGCTACACCATTGATCGAGGCTTTGAACTCCTTATCAAGGGAGAAATTCCTACAGCTTCAGGGCTCTCATCTTCTGCCTCACTAGAACTTTTGGTTGGTGTCGTGTTGGATGACCTCTTTAAGCTCAATGTTCCTCGACTTGAGCTTGTCCAACTTGGTCAAAAAACGGAGAATGATTTTATCGGAGTAAACTCAGGGATTTTGGACCAGTTTGCTATTGGTTTTGGGGAAGTTAAAAAAGCCATTTTGTTGGATTGTAATACCTTGAAATACGAAATGGTCCCTGTCGAATTACGTGATTATGACATTGTTATTATGAATACGAATAAGCCTCGCGCTTTAACAGAGTCTAAATATAATGAACGTTTCGCTGAAACGCGTGAAGCGCTCAAACGGATGCAAACAAAACTCAATATCCAGTCACTCGGTGAACTTTCCAATGAAGATTTTGACGCAAATACCGCTTTGATTGGGGATGAAACATTGATTAAACGGGCGCGCCATGCTGTCTATGAAAACAATCGCACAAAAGTTGCTCAAAAAGCTTTTGTGGCTGGTAATTTGACGAAATTTGGTGAACTGCTGAACGCCTCTCATGCTTCACTCAAAAATGACTATGAAGTAACAGGACTTGAACTTGACACACTTGCTGAAACCGCGCAAAAGCAACCTGGTGTGCTTGGCGCTCGGATGACAGGGGCAGGTTTTGGTGGCTGTGCCATAGCTCTTGTGGCTCATGATAATGTTCCTAGTTTTGAAAAGGCTGTAGGGGAAACTTATGAAAAAGTAGTGGGATACCCTGCAAGCTTCTATGTAGCCCAAATCGGATCAGGCTCTACCAAATTAGATGTTGAATAACTAAAAAGCTCACAAAAAAGAGCACCCACGCTTAAGTTTTACCTTCGTGGGAAAATAATGATTTAGATTGGAAGTAGAAATGTCAATATATCAAACCATTCAAGATTTTGTAGAGTTGGCGGTAAATAATGGAGCGATTGAAGCGATGGACAGCATCTACTTGCGTAATCAACTCCTGCATTTTCTAGGCATGGCGGATTGGAAAGAACCAGAAAAACATCAACATGAGCAAGATGCCTTACTTTTGATGGATAAACTGTTAGATGAAGCCAGAGAAAATAAACAATATGATGTCACTACAGGTGAGTTTTATGAAGCGGCTTTAATGGATTTCATCACGCCAAAGCCTAGTCGAATTAACCAAGTATTTTGGGAAAAATATCAAGACCGTCCCGAAGACGCTACAGCTTACTTTTATGACCTAGCCCGCCAAATTAATCAAGTTAAAACAAGGGATATTGCTAAAAATCTGGCATTTACACATCCAACGAAATATGGTGACTTGGAAATCACGATTAATCTTTCAAAACCAGAAAAAGATCCCAAAGCCATTGCAGCAGCTAAAATGCAAAACCATTCAAGTTATCCTCAGTGTGCCCTCTGTCTGGAAAACGAAGGACTCTACGGAGGGGGAAATCACCCGGCACGAAGTAATCATCGCGTGATTCGCTTAAGTCTTAACGACCAAAATTGGGGGTTTCAATATTCACCTTATGCTTACTATAATGAACACTCAATTGTGTTTAATGAAAAGCATCAACCGATGAAAATCAACCGGAAGGCTTTTGAAAATCTCCTCGCTTTTCTTGAGGTTTTCCCTCACTATATGATTGGGTCTAATGCAGATTTGCCAATTGTGGGAGGATCCATTTTAACCCATGATCATTATCAAGCAGGACGTCATCAGTTTCCAATGTTAAAAGCGAGCGTTCGTACCCCAATCAAGTTGGTACATTATCCAAAAGTTAAGGCTGGAATATTAAACTGGCCAATGTCTGTTTTACGCCTCCAGAGTCGTGATAAAGCAGAACTCCTTGAGGCAAGCAGTGAAATTCTTGAGAAATGGCAACATTATAGTGATAAAGAACTGGATATCACAGCGGTTGACAAAGAGGGAATTCTCCATCACACCATTACGCCTATTGCAAGTAGAAAAGGGACGGAGTATTGTCTTGATCTTGTCTTACGAGATAACAGTACAAGTGAAGAATATCCTGATGGCATTTTTCATCCTCACCAAGAGCTACATCACATAAAAAAAGAAAATATTGGCCTGATAGAAGTAATGGGGCTAGCCATTTTGCCGCCACGTCTGAAGGCAGAACTCAAAGAAGTTGAAAAGTATTTGTTGGACGAACCAAATGAGATGAAAGAAATTCACCGAACTTGGGCAGAAAAGTTAAAAGCCACGGAGTCAATCACTTCACAAGGAGTTCATGAATTAGTGGAACAAGCCGTCGGTGCTGTTTTTGAAGAAGTTTTACAAGATGCCGGAGTCTTTAAAGATGATGCACCTGGACAAGCAGGGTTTATAAAGTTTGTCAACTTCATCAATGAAGACAACTAAAAAAATGAAGACAGAGAAGAACGGCTGAGAAAAACTAGCATGTTGTTGATAACCCAGCTCTTGGGCATGATTCAACACGCTAGTTTTTTAGTCAATCGTCACGCTGAAAAATTCTGGAAAGGATCATAATGATTAAATTGAGTGATATTTTGGCACGTAAGGACTGGGAAAATCCAAGTATAAGCAATTGGCATCGCCTTGCGATGCATACGCCGATGGCTTATGAGGAAACCAGAAATTTAAACGGAGAATGGGACTTCACTCATTTTTCAAGTATTCAAGAAATTCCACAAGATTGGCTGGAGCGTAGCGATTTTGAGGGTAAAATTCCAGTTCCAAGTAATTGGCAACTTACTTTTCCAGATGAAACGGATGTTCCAATTTATACGAACGTGGCTTACCCAATACCGGTTGATCCTCCCTATGCACCAGATAGTAACCCTGTGGGGGGTTACTGTCGTCAATTTGAACTTAGTGAGGAATGGCTAGCAAGTGGGCATATTCATTTAACTTTTGAAGGAGCAGGTTCAGCCTTTCATGTTTGGCTTAATGGTCAATATGTGGGTTATTCAGAAGATGGGCGTTTGCCTGCAGAATTTGATGTGACTTCTCAGGCGCAAAAAGGAATGAACGAAGTGCGTGTTTTGGTTTTACGGTGGTCTAAAGCGACCTATTTTGAAGATCAAGATATGTGGCGTATGTCTGGCATTTTTCGTCCAGTAAAACTTCAACATTTAACAGAAAATTATCTGCTAGATTTTTCTGTTGTGACTGAGCTAGATGCAGATTTTGATTTTGCCGAAATTTTTGTTGAGGCAAAAGCTTGTGATATGAATAATGCAACGCTCAAAGTTGAACTCTATGATGCTGAAAAGTTAGTGGCCCAAGCGACGGGTTTTCAATCAACACTCCAGCTTACGCATCCGATCCTTTGGTCCGATGAACTCCCTCATCTTTATCGATTGGAACTTTCTTTATGGGATGCAGCAGGCGAGTTGTTGCAACAAGAAACTAAAAAAATTGGTGTGCGTAAAGTTGAAATCTCGCAAGGTCAGCTTAAGGTTAACGGAAAACCTCTATTGATTCGTGGGGTGAATAAGCATGAGTTTACACCAGATCATGGTTATGTCGTCTCCGAAGAGGTGATGCTTAAAGATATTAAGTTGATGAAAGCCCACCATTTTAATGCGGTAAGATGTTCGCATTATCCTAATCAATCGCGGTGGTATGAGTTATGTGATGAATATGGGTTGTATGTTGTAGATGAGGCTAATATAGAAACACATGGTATGCTGCCTATGAATCGACTGACTGATGATCCTACCTATCTTCCTTTGATGAGTGAGCGGGTAACGAGAATGGTAGTACGAGACCGTAATCATCCCAGTGTTATCATTTGGTCATTAGGAAATGAAGCAGGTTATGGACGGAACCATCAAGCGCTTTACGAATGGTGTAAAGCTTTTGATCCCACACGGCCTGTACATTATGAAGGGGGAGATGATGAGACACGAGGAGCTAGCCCTGCGACGGATATTATCTGCCCTATGTACGCACGAGTAGATGACTCTAGTATCAATGCACCCTACTCGCTTAAAGAATGGATGGGGGTAGCAGGAGAGACACGACCATTAGTCCTGTGTGAGTACGCGCATAATATGGGAAACTCTATGGGAGGTTTTGGTAAATATTGGCAAGCTTTTCGAACAATTGATCGCTTGCAAGGTGGTTTTATCTGGGATTGGGCAGATCAAAGTCTCTGGAAAGAGGGGCACTTCACTTATGGTGGCGATTTTGGCGATTTGCCTAATGATCGGCAATTCAGTTTAAATGGTTTAGTCTTTGCTGATCGGACGCCTAAGCCAGCTCTTGCTGAGGTTAAATATTGGCAGCAATATCTGCAATTTACATTACAGAAAGATCCTATCGGAAATCCTGTGAGTTTGACAGTAAAAAGTGAATATTTGTTTCGCAATACAGACAATGAGCGTCTAAGTTATCAGCTGACCGATGGGAAAGAGGTTTTCTTTGAGGCCGCCGTAGACCTTAAACTCTCCCCAGGCGAAAGTCTCACTCTACCCCTTAGTCATCTTCCTGAAAGAGAGGGTTCAACGCTTCTTTTAAATGTAGAAGTGGAAACGATTGCTGCCACCGCTCTTTTGCCAGCACATTTTGAGGTAGCTCATGAGCAATTTATTTTGCAAGAAGCTCTGACACTTGTGGACAGCGAGCAAATGCTTACTGACAGCCCGGTCATTAAAAGTCAATTGCGTTTAAGCTCGGATAAGCAGACCGTCACCGTATCAGCAGGCGGGCAAACTTTTGTATTTGACCAGCGGACGGGTGATTTGAGTCAGTGGGTTGATGAAAAAGGGGACGAAAAATTACTGACCGGGCTGTCAGAACAATTTACCCGAGCTCCACTTGATAATGACATCGGCGTCAGTGAAGTAGAGCATATCGATCCTTGGGCGTGGTATGAACGGTGGAAAGCAGCAGGTTTTTACGACTTACAACTTCATCTTAAGCGTCTGACGACGGAAGAATCGTCTGATGCAATTACGGTTTGTGCCGTAACTGAGTATCACGCGCATGGTAGCGTTGCTTTTAGGACGCAACGTCGGTACCGGATTGATCGTGCTGGCAAACTCTTACTCCAAGTAGATGTGATGCGCCATCAAAAATTGCCTGAACCTGCTCGGATTGGTCTGACGGTACAACTGGCTGATCGTGCGAAAGACGCTTCTTACTTTGGCTTAGGTCCAGATGAGAATTATCCCGATCGAAAAGGTACCGCTCGCTTGGGCAATTGGCAACAGCCTCTTACTGAGCTTTCGACGCCCTATGTCTTTCCGAGTGAAAATGGCTTACGCATGGGAGTGCAAAGCTTGTCCTACGGCTCGCTCATCTTTAAAGCATCGGGTCAGAGTTTTGCCTTTAATCTCAGTCCTTATAGTCAGCAACAGCTGCATGAAGTCGATCATTGGCATCTTCTGCAAGAAGAAGCAGGAACGTGGCTTAATATTGACGGTTTTCATATGGGTGTTGGAGGGGACGATTCCTGGAGTCCCAGTGTTGGAGCGCTTGATTTGTTGCGGGAACCTCATTACCATTATGAACTTCAATTGAGTAGTCAGCTGACAGGAGTGGAAAAGCCATAACTCTTTTTAAAACGAGCACCATTTAGGCATGAGACAGAAGAAAAAGAAAACGTATTCACTAAATGGAGATGAGGATGGAACGATTTCCAAGCGCTTTTATGATAAAATAGAATCAAATAAAAAGGATAGGAAGTGGATTATGACTGTATTAGTACTTGGGGGTGCAGGCTATGTTGGGAGCCATGCGGTAGCGATGTTGGTAGAAAAAGGTTACGATGTCGCTGTCGTAGATAATTTGGTGACAGGTCACCGTGAAGCTGTTCCTGCTGATGTGCGCTTTTACGAAGGAGATGTACGTGATCACAGTTTTCTTGCGAGTGTATTTGAAAAAGAAAATATCGAAGGAATCATGCACTTTTGCGCTTATAGCTTGGTGGGTGAGTCTATGCAAAAACCGCTCATGTATTTCAACAACAATGTTGGTGGGGCACAAGTCATTCTTGAAACCATGCAAGAATTTGGCGTGAAACATATCGTCTTTTCAAGTACAGCTGCGACTTTTGGCATTCCAGAGCATTCGCCAATTTCTGAGAAAACACCGCAAAAACCAATCAATCCTTATGGTGAGTCTAAGCTTATCATGGAAAAAATGATGAAATGGCAGTCTGAGGCAACGGACATGACTTATGTGGCTCTGCGTTATTTCAATGTGGCGGGTGCTAAAGACGACGGGACGATTGGCGAAGCCCACAAAAATGAAACGCATTTGATTCCGATTATTTTGCAAACGGCGCTGGGACAACGTGAATTTATCACGATTTATGGCGACGACTATAATACGCCAGACGGGACTTGCATTCGCGACTACATTGACATGGAAGACTTGATTGATGCCCACATCAAAGCGCTTGAGTACCTCAAAGCGGGCGGTAAGTCTGACCAATTTAATCTGGGTTCAAGCAAAGGCTATTCTAATCTGGAAGTGTTGGAAACAGCGCGCAAAGTCACTGGTCATGCGATTCCAAGTCAAATGGGCGAACGTCGCCCAGGAGATCCTGATGAATTGGTGGCAGACAGCACTAAAGCAGGCGAAATTTTGGGCTGGAAAGTTCAACATGATTTGGAACACATCATTACCAACGCTTGGAAATGGCATCAAAGCCATCCCAAAGGTTATTAAAATTAGTAGTGCACTAAAAAATAGAATAAAAAGTTACTGACAGCCCTGTCAGTAACTTTTTTTTAATCTTTAAAAATAAAATGTCAAATTTTGTTATAATATCTTTATGAAAAAACAGAGTCCAAGAAAAAGAAGCCGGAAGCGGCGGATTGTGACGGCTATTATGACGGTGAGTGCGACACTCGTTATGGCGAGTTGTACATTCTGGGGATTTTTGAAAATGGGGCATTATCACTTAGTTAAAGAAGTACCCCATTCCCAAATTAGTAAAAATAAAAAAAGTAAGCAGGTCATTTACCCGACGATTTATATCGGGGGATCGGGGGGAAGTGCCACAGATTTATTTGACATGATGACGCAGGTAGCGCCCCAAGAGGTCGCAAAGTCAGCACCGTTAAGTTTTGCAGTGAATATTGGACGGAACAATGCGCTAACGATTTCGGGAAATATTGCTCAAACGAATCATTTTCCACAGATTGATTTTAATACGGTCAAGGGGACATCCGCGGGAGAATCATACTCGATTGCCCTTCAAAAAATGATGACTTATTTGACTAAGCATTACAGAGTCCCCGCAATTAACCTTGTCGGCTTTTCCTCGGGTGGGACAGGTGCGCTTTACTATATGATCGATACAGGTGGCAATCCCAACTTTCCAAGGGTCAAAAAATTTGTATCGCTTGATGGAGAGTACAATAGCGAGACCCCTTTACAAGCGGGGGAAACATTAGCACAAGTGCTGGAAACAGGCCCAAGCGCTCAAACACCGATGTACCAGTACATCGCCAAGCATTACCAACGCCTCTCCTCTAAGACAAAAACTTTGTTGCTCATGGGAGATTATAATGCGCTCATGCAAACGGATGGTACAGTACCTTGGGCCGATGGCTTTTCTGTCTATCATTTCTTTAAAGAAAATGGTAATCCAGTAACTTGGCGCATTTATCCGAGTGTGGTGAAGCACGTAGCTGATAAAAATAATCCCACAGCACTTGCTTACATCAAAACTTTCCTTTTTGGAAAATCAAAAACTCAGACTTAGCGCTCTGAGTTTTTTTGTAAGTGATCATAGTAGCCATGCTTTTTTTGTAAAATAAAATCCAAGTGTGCTTCAAGCTCTGCGATTTGCCCGCGCAAGACCCGCTCTTGCTCAACTAAAAGTCCAATTCGCTGAATGATGGTGGCATCACCTTGCTCACGCAGTTTGGCGTATTCTTGGATTTTTGCTAACGGCATCCCTGTGGCCAAGGCTCGTTTGATAAAATCAAGCCATGCTAAATCTTGTTCGGTGAATTCGTGGCAATTGCTGTCACTGTGCTGAGGTTTTAAGAGATCTAAGTCTTCATAATAATGTAAGGTTGTTACTGACAGGCCTGTCAGTGAACTAATTTCTGAGATTTTATAGGTTTTTGTCATGTTACATCCTGATTGTACTTTTTACGTGCATGCGCGTTTATAATGATTCTACCATAAGGCTACTTTTCTAGGTGCCCTAGCTGCAGTTTTCACTGCAACAGAAGGGTTTGCTCCTCAAAAGTTGTGAAAAAGTTACTGACCAGATGATCAGTAACTTTTTTTCTCTGCCTCTTTAATCTTCCCATTTTCAACATTAAAAATATTAAGATTTTCAGGTAAATTTTTGAGATGATCGAGGGTTGTTGTGGTAAGAAATGTTTGTGTTTTTCCTAGGCTGGTTTCAATCAGATCCAATTGACGACTGTTATCCAACTCACTCATGACATCGTCTAAAAGCAAGATGGGATACTCGCCTGTTTCTTCAAAAATGAGATCAATTTCTGCAAGTTTAACAGATAAAGCAACCGTGCGTTGTTGCCCTTGACTGCCAAAATCGGCCACATTAATGTCATTGATAAAAAACTGCAAATCATCACGGTGAGGCCCGACACTGGTTTGATGGCGGAAAATATCGTGGTCATGACGCGCCGAAAGCTCTTTGGCAAAATCTGTTTTGACGTGGCTGGCATAGCTAATCCGTAAGTCTTCCAGACCATGTGTCAGTTGCTGATGAATATTACGAGCGTGCTGTTCAAGTTTTGCTACAAAAGCAGCCCTCTCTTGTATAATTTTATTGCCATGTTCTGTTAATTGCTCATCAAGAACAGATAAAAAAGCTTTATCAATTTTATCTTTATCAAATTTCAGGTAGGCATTCCGCTCTTTTAAAGCTCGATTATAACGCATGGCATCATAGAGGTAGACGGCATGTATCTGCCCGACTTCCATATCTAAAAAACGTCTGCGAACGGCAGGGGCTCCCTTAACCAATTCCAAATTTTCCGGAGCAAACATCAAGATTTTGAGCTGTCCAATATAATCAGCTAGCCTATTTTCCTTGAGATGATTGGCCTTTGCAATTCTGCCCTTTGCTGTGAGTTGGACCTCAAGCGGAACTGTTGTGTGTGCCTTTTCGACAATTCCAGAAACTTTCATTTCTTGCTCATTCCAGCGAATGAGTTCTTTATCGTGACTAGTGCGATGACTTCTCGTGAGCGCCAGAAAATGAATGGCTTCAAGAATATTGGTTTTTCCTTGAGCATTTTGACCTAAAAAAATATTAAGCTGTGGATGAAAATCAAGCTGGATTTGCTCATAATTTCGAAAATTTTTGAGTTCAATTTGCTTGAGTTTCATTACTTACGTCCTGGGAAGCGAGGCGCAACCTTTTTGCTAGGTTTTGTGCTCTTATTTTGTGCGTTCATTTTCTTTACCACAGCTTTCACACGCGCCTCTTCGGCTTTTTCCGCTTCATGTTCGGCCTGTTCATCTGGGCTGGCTTGCACAAACGTCACAGCTAAATCAAAAGTTGGAAATTCTAGCAGATCGCCATTTCGCATTTTTTTGCCGCGCCGATTTTCAGCTTCCCCATTATAAAAAATTTCACCCGTATGTTCGGCCAGAAAAATTTTTGCTTGTCCTCCTGTAGCAATTAAACCAAGCTCTTTGAGAACTTGTCCTAGAGTAATGTATTCTTCAAATAAAATATATTTTTCCATATGCTTATTATAACAAGAAGTCGCCTTAAATGGTCAAAAGAGCCCAGTGAAATCCATTTTCAAAAATTACATAAACAAGAAGTCGAACTTTTAGTTTTAGTGCGCGTAACTTTTCTCAGATTTTTACGCTAAACAGGCACAAATTTGTGCTAGAATTTGGTATAATAAAGCTTACGTAAAAGCAAGTTAAAATAGGAAAGTGATCATAATTTGACAGATTTTAAAAGAAAAGACGGAGTCCATCTCCATGTCATAAAAGAAACAAAATTTAAGACCGTCAGAATGATGGTACGATTTCGGGAGGAAATTACCCCAGAACACTTAGGGAAGCGGGTGTTGCTCTCCAACTTGTTGGAAACAACCAATGCTATTTATCCTACAGGAAAAGCCTTTAGTCGCCGCTTGTCTGAATTATTTGGTGCTTCATTTACAACTGGAGTGGCTAAAAAAGGCAAACAACACCTTTTAAGTCTTAATATGACGGTTGTAAATCCTGCACTCGTCGATTTTGATACCCTAAAAGCTGGTGTTGATTTTTTGAGAGCTGTTCTTTTTGCCCCAGATGTAAAAGATGGAGCATTCAACCCCTTTATTTTCAAAAGAGAACAGACCAACTTGATTCATTATTTGGAAGCCATGAACGATGACCGTGCTTACTACGCCAGCCGTCAATTAGCCCAAGAATTCTTTAAAGATCCAAAACAAGCTCTCCCTAGTGTTGGAACGGTTGAACTTATCGAGCGCGAAACGCCGCAAGCCGTATTTGCCTATTACCAAGAAATGTTAAAAACAAATGTTATAGATATCTTTGTTTTGGGGGATGTTGATGAAGCGCGCGTTCACAAGCTTTTTTCAGATTTTGACTTTGCACAAAATGTAGAAAATTCTTCTTTTAAGGGGGATAAAGCACCAACCCAAGTTTTAGAACACACGGATTTGTTTTATGAACAAGAGCTGACTGAGCAGTCAGTCCTGACAGAAGCAAAAGAAGCAACCCAATCCATCTTGCAATTGGGGTATCATTTGCCTGTCCAATACGGCGATGCTAACTATATGACACTGCAAGTACTCAATGGCTTACTAGGTGGCTTTGCCCATTCTAAATTATTCAAAAATGTGCGTGAAAAGGAAAGCCTCGCTTACTCTATTTCATCCACATTTGATTCCTTTACTGGTTTTTTGAAAATTGCGGCAGGTATTGATGCTGTGAATTTTGAAGCGGCTCGGGAGCTGATTGCGGCACAGCTTGAAGCATTACAAGAGGGTGATTTTAGCCCCGCCGATTTAGAACAAACAAAGACGATGTTGCGCAACACTTATCTGGTAGGACAAGATTCTATCTCGAATACGATTGAATTAGAATATGTGAAAGCTTTACTGCCAGAGCGTTATTTGCCAACAGAAGTGTTTTTGAGTCAGCTGACAGCGGTATCAGCAGAAGAGGTAGCTCGCTTAGCTCAAAAATTGACGTTACAAGTAGAGTATTTCATGAAAGGTACCGTTGGAATGAATGAAAGGGAGGAAAGTCTTGCACAGTAAGTTTTATAAAAAAACGGGAGAAACCTTGTACACTGAGATTTTGCCTAACGGTCTCACCGTCTACTACCTTCCCAAAGCGGACTATAATCGAACTTATGGCCTGTTCACGACCAACTTTGGCTCTTTAGACACGACTTTTATTCCTAAAGGGGCAAGCACTTTTCAAACTTTTCCCGAAGGCATTGCGCACTTTTTAGAGCATAAACTTTTTGAAAAAGAAGACGGAGATGTGATGGATAAGTTTAGCGCTTTGGGTGCTCAAACCAATGCGTTTACAAGTTTCTCACGGACTTCTTATCTTTTTTCTACCTTAGAAAACAGCTATGCATGCACCGAGCTCTTGCTAGACTTTGTACAAAGCCCTTATTTTACGCAAGAGAACGTTCGTAAAGAGCAAGGAATTATTCAGCAAGAAATTCAGATGTATCAAGATGATAGCGACTGGCGTTTATTTGCTGGGTTGCTTGAGAAAATGTATCCCGCATCTCCACTAGCTGCAGATATTGCCGGCACTCCTGCAACGATTAATGCGATTACCGCGGATGATTTATACAAAAATTATGAAGTCTTTTATCATCCAACCAACATGAATTTATTTTTGACAGGCCCTTTTGAGGTTGAAGAAATGGCAGCTTTTGTCAGAGAAAATCAAGCGACTAAGTGTTTTGAAGCTCAAGAGGTTCCCTTAAGACAGGAACTTAGCGCCGCTGAACCAAAATCAGGTGAGGTTTTAGCTCTTGAAGTGGCTATGCCCAAACTTGCCTTAGGCTTACGTGGGGAAGATTTTCTTCCTCAAGAAGCGCGGGCAAGAATGAAGTACAAAATTGGGAATCAAATCTTTCTTGATTTACTCTTTGGTCGTACTAGTCAACGCTATGAAGAACTCTATAATCAAGGGCTTATTGACGACTCCTTTGGCTTAAGCTTTGAGTTAGACGAACGTTTTCATTTTGCTGTTTTTACGGGTGATACAGAAAATCCCAAAAAGTTAAGTGAAACTTTGCAAGAAGCGCTAAAAAGTTATAAAATAGATAGAGATTTCAGTGAAGAACATTTACAACTGTTGAAAAGAGAAATGTTGGGAGACTATTTTAGTTCACTCAATTCACTTGAATATATTGCCAGTCAATTTTCTTCGGAAATATACGAAGATTTAAATTTCTTTGATCTTCCTGAATTATTAAATGAACTCACCTTGGCAGATATTGAAAAATCAGCCGAACAATTTATTAAAGCAATGAAAGTGGTCACATTTACTATTGTGCCTAAATAAAGACTGACAGGTCTGTCAGCAATTTCTAAGTATAAATTTTTTCTGAATGCATAAAAAGCAAAGTCAGAAAATCAACCGCAACAAAAGTCACTGATAAGGTGTGATTCAAACAATAAATGGAATGCTTACAAAAGAGCTGTTGGATCAGCTCAGATGAGGCAGAATTTAATAACCCTTGAAAACCTTTGTCAGCGCATATCTAAGTGAGCCGAGCTCAACATAATAAAGAACCGTGATAGTCAAAAATCGATGTGCAGTATAACAACGAAGGGGGGACATGGTGGCAATCAAAACAATCGGACAAGTCCTAAAAGAAAAGCGAACACAGCTAGGGCTTGGTCTTTCAGAAGCAGAACAATTAACTCAAATTCAAAAATTATATATCGTCGCCCTAGAAACGGATGACTACCAGGCTTTACCTGGGGACTTCTATATAAAGGCGTACCTTAAGCAATATGCAGAAAAATTAGGGCTAAATGCTGAGCGAATCATTCAGGCTTATGATGAAGGTAAGGGCATTACAGTAGAGGATAAAGATGATATCCAAGAAACCTATCATTTTGTCAAACCCAGTGAGCGGGTAGAACCTGAAGAAGAGGAGCAAAAGCCGTGGCAACATTATGTGCCCATCATTTCGCTCTCAGCTGTAGCACTCTTAATTCTTGTTGGGGTGGTTACTGCTGTCATTCTTAATCGTCCAGAAACACCAAACCTTATTACAAATGACTATGCTTACTCAAATACAGCAAGCACAGCAAAGAAAGCCAAAAGCAGTCAAACGGCTAAACGTGAGACGAGTAGCAGTAGCAGTACAGCAGCTGCACCTACTGTCTCCGTTACTCAAGCTACGACCACAGCGATTACTGCACAGGTGTCTAATATGACTGACCCGATTACAGTGAGTTTTTCAGCCGCTGCTGGTAGTCGGATCTGGGTGGGAATGACAAATTCGAACGTCTCAGCAGGCGGTCAAATATTGACTGATGGAGCTAATACCCTAGATGGCGTGATAACTACAGGTGCTACCAGTTCAGTGATTACGCTCGGAACAGCCCAAGGCTTAACCATTACTATTAATGGGACACCACTGGACTTGTCTGCTCTTACAACAACAGGGGCATCTAAAATTACCCTTCAGATTGATCGGACAACGACAACCTCTTAACATCAGAATAGTTAAGGCGTTTTTGGTTGTGCACTTCATAGTAAAATGACGCTATCAATAGAACGAGCAAGTCTCGATATTTAAGGAGAAGTATGAAACAGAAATTACCCAATCAATTGACCATGTTACGAATCTTTATGATTCCAATCTTTGTCATATTATTTTATTTACCACAAGGTGCTCATTTTGAAGGCTTTGTTTCTCAAGCGCATAGCTCAGTCATGTGGGTAATTGCAGCAATTGTCTTTGCGGTTGCCTCTTTTACAGATTGGCTGGATGGCTATTTAGCACGTAAATGGCACGTGGTCAGCAATTTTGGGAAATTTGCTGATCCTTTAGCGGATAAAATGTTGAACATGGTAGCCTTCGTCGTACTGGTGGCCTTGCATGTGGTTCCTATTTGGGCGGTAGCGATTATTGTCTGTCGTGAACTTGCGGTTACAGGATTGCGTCTCTTACTCGTTGAACAAGGTGGAGTTGTTATGGCAGCTGCTATGCCCGGTAAAATCAAAACAGCAACTCAAATGTTAAGTGTCATTTTCCTTTTCATTGGCAATCCTTTATACATCGGAACTATTCTCTTTTATATCTGTGTCTTCTTTACCATTTACAGTGGTTATGATTACTTCGCTAAAAATATGCAAGTATTTAAAAATGCAGATTAGGTTTATGAAGCATCTCAATATCTAATATTTTCTATTCCCTATTTGAAAATATCAGCTATTAAAAAAAAGAGTTAATCATACATAAGTCGCTTGCTTTGGGCGGCTTTTTGCGTTACAATAATAAGCAAGAGAGTGGGCATCTGGTGAAAGCTCATTGAGACTGTGACATAAAAAGCGATGATAACGTTATAATCAATCTGAGGCTCTATAGGTATGAGCGGATTTAGGTGGTACCGTGCAAACTAATGCACCCTAGAGCGATGGCTTTAGGGTGTTTTGATTTGTAAACGGTCTCTTTTATCGGATTGTGGTCTCTTTAAAGCCAGTTCAACTCATTTTGATAGCGAAAGGAAGAATGATGAAACTTCAAAAACCAAAAGGCACAGCGGATATCCTCCCTGCAGATTCTGCTAAGTGGCAGTATGTAGAAGAGATTGCGCGCAGTGTATTTAATGATTATAATTTTAAAGAAATCAGAACACCAATGTTTGAAAGCTATGAACTTTTCAGTCGTGCAACTGGTGAAACTTCTGATATTGTAACCAAAGAAATGTATGACTTTGAGGATAAAGGAGGCCGTCACATTGCACTTCGTCCTGAGGGGACAGCGGGTGCCGTACGTGCCTACATTGAAAATAAACTTTATGCTCCGGAAATTGTCAAACCTGTAAAAGTATGGTATGAAGAACCAATGTTTCGTTACGAACGTCCACAGTCTGGCCGTTTACGTCAATTCCACCAGTTTGGTGTAGAATGTTTGGGGATAAAAAATCCGGCAGTCGACGTCGAGATTATTGCGATGGCGGATGCACTTTTTCGGCAATTGGGAATTTCAGGAATTAAGCTTTCCTTAAATACCCTGGGAGACATGGAAAGTCGTCAAGCATACCGCCAAGCGCTCATTGATTATTTGACTCCATTTGAAAGTGAACTTTCTGAGGACAGTCGTCGTCGGCTGAATGAAAATCCGTTGCGCGTGTTAGACAGTAAAGAACCAGAAGATATCGCCATTGTACAAGATGCGCCTTCAATTTTGGACTATCTTAATGCCGCTTCAAAAGCTTACTTTGAGGAAGTAAAAGCGATGTTGGAAAATTTAGGCATTGCTTACACGGTCGACTCTAACATGGTACGCGGCTTAGACTATTATAATGACACAATCTTTGAATTCATTGTCGAGTTAGATGGCAAAGCACTTACTGTTTGTGGTGGGGGCCGTTATGATGGGTTAGTAGAATATTTTGATGGACCTGCTACTCCGGCTTTTGGTTTTGGATTAGGAATTGAGCGCTTGTTAATGATTGCTGAAAAACAAGAAATAGCGTTTATGCCAGAAGAAACACTAGATGTTTTCATTGCTGTGATGGGTTCTAAAGCCAATCTTGAAGCGACAAAATTGACTGAAGCCTTGCGCGAACAAGCCTTTAAAGTAGAACGTGATTTCTCTAATCGTAAACTTGGTGCACAATTTAAAACGGCTGAAAAGCTGGGTGCCGAGCTGATTATTACTTTGGGTGACGACGAAATTCGCACAGGTGAGGTCAAAGTTAAACACAACAAAACACGTCGACAAGTCACAACAACTCTTCAGAAGATTTACGATTCATTTGCACCTGTATTTGAAGAAATCTATGCAGATGAAATAAACGAGTAAGAAGCCTTTAAAGAAAAAATAGAATAAAGTAGAAAGAGGAATTGAGTCTAAGAAAATAGGAAAGCTATTGGGAATGGCTCACATCTGATATGAAACGTACAAATTACGCTGGAAATATTACTGAAGAATACTTGAATCAAACAGTCACGGTAAAGGGCTGGGTCGCAAAACGCCGTAATCTTGGAGGCTTGATTTTCATTGATTTGCGAGATCGTGAAGGGATTGTCCAAATTGTGGTGAACCCAGATACTGCAGCGGCTGAAGTGGCAGAAGCTGCTGACAAAGCACGTAACGAATTTGTCCTTGAAGTCACAGGTCAAGTTGTTGAGCGTGCGAGCAAAAATGATAAAATCAAAACAGGTGCCATTGAAATTGAAGCGACATCAATTGAGATTCTATCGACTTCAAAAACAACACCTTTTGAAATCAAAGATGATGTCGAAGCTCTTGATGATACACGGATGAAATACCGTTATCTGGATCTTCGTCGCCCAGAGATGCTCAACAATTTGCGCATGCGTCATGCAACAACTCATGCCATCCGTGAATATCTTGATGGTGCTGGCTTTATTGATGTGGAAACACCATTTTTGAACCGCTCAACGCCAGAAGGTGCTCGTGACTATTTGGTGCCTTCCCGCGTTAATAAAGGGGAATTTTATGCGCTTCCTCAGTCTCCTCAGCTTATGAAACAGCTTTTGATGACAGCTGGTCTTGACCGCTATTATCAAATCGTCAAATGTTTCCGCGATGAGGATTTGCGGGGAGATCGTCAGCCTGAATTTACTCAGGTCGATTTGGAAACGTCATTTTTAGGTGAAGAAGAAATTCAAGATTTGACAGAAGGTTTGATTGCCAAGGTCATGAAAGAGGTCAAAGGCATTGATGTGACTTTGCCATTCCCCCGCATGACTTGGGACGATGCCATGAATTTTTACGGTTCTGACAAACCTGACACCCGCTTTGACTTACTACTGACAGACCTGTCAGATCTTGCAAAAACAGTTGATTTTAAGGTCTTCCAAGAGGCTGAAGTGGTGAAAGCCATTGTTGTCAAAAATGCAGCTGACAAATACTCGCGTAAGGCCATTGATAAATTAACGGAGCAGGCTAAACAAAATGGTGCTAAAGGTTTGGCTTGGGTCAAATTTGAAAAAGGTGAATTTACTGGTGGCGTATCAAAATTCTTGGCGCCTTCTACTGACAGCTTCGTCAGCAATTTGAAATTGGAAGAAAATGACTTGGTCCTCTTTGTAGCCGATACTTTAGATGTTGCAAATGCAGCTCTTGGTGCGCTTCGCTTGACCGTTGGGAAACAACAAGGGCTGATTGACTTCCGTAAGTTTAATTTCCTTTGGGTTATCGACTGGCCAATGTTTGAATGGTCTGATGAAGAAGAACGCTATATGTCTGCTCATCATCCATTTACTTTGCCAACTAAAGAAAGTCAAGCCTTCTTGTCAGCAGACGGTCATTCTAAATCTTCTGAGTTGAAGAAGGTTCGTGCGCATGCTTATGACATTGTTCTCAACGGTTATGAGTTGGGTGGTGGCTCTTTGCGGATTAACACACGTGAACTCCAAGAAGAAATGCTCCACGCCTTAGGCTTTGATTTGGCAGACGCCAATGAACAATTTGGCTTCCTCTTAGAAGCATTAGATTATGGTTTCCCACCACACGGGGGCTTGGCGATTGGTCTTGACCGCTTTGTCATGCTTCTAGCCGGCAAGGACAATATTCGAGAAGTCATCGCCTTTCCAAAAAATAATAAAGCAACTGACCCAATGACACAGGCACCAAGCCCTGTTGCCGAAAAACAACTTGAAGAATTGAGTATCCATCTTGCAAACAAAGATTAACAAAGTCCTCGGTGCCTTGTTAGACAAAATTGGACTTTATCAAGTATTAAAATCCATCGGTGCCGAAAAAATGGCCAGTAAGTTCTCAGCAGCCGTGGTATACGCTGTCTTCTCATCTTTTGCGCTAAATTTTTTCTATCAGCCAGGACATGTCTATGCTTCTGGGGCGACAGGAGCTGCGCAGGTTGTGACAGAACTCCTTACGCGACTCAGTGGACATGAAATATTACCCATCTCCGTCTCTCTGGTCTTGGTAAATGCCCCTTTATTTATTCTTGCTTGGCACGGTATCGGCAAGCAATTCACGGTCTATACAGTGATTACAGTAGTCATGAGCTCTGTATTTATTCATTTCATCCCTGTGACCCCTTTAACCCAAGAACCAGTGATTAATGCTGTCTTTGGGGGAGCTATCATGGGGTTTGGGGTAGGAAATGCGATGAAATCGGGAATCTCCTCAGGTGGTACAGATGTCGTCAGTCTTTACATGCGTAAAAAAACGGGACGTAACGTGGGAACACTCTCCTTTATTGTAAATGGGGTGATTATCTTCACTGCAGGGGTTCTCTTTGGTTGGGAGTATATGCTTTATAGCCTTATTGCCATTTTTGTTAATTCACGTGTCCAAGATGCTATCTTTACAAGACAAAAACGACTTCAGGTCATGATCGTCACAAAAAACCCAGAATTACTGACAGATAAGTTGGTCAAACAGTTTAAACATGGGGTCACCATTCTACATGATGCTGAGGGCGGCTACACACACAGTAGTCAAACAGTTCTCATGACAGTAATCACCATGTATGAATATCAAGATTTCAAAGATATTATCCATAAATACGATGAACATGCGTTTGTTTCTATCTCAGAAAATGTACGCGTTTTGGGTAAATTCGCTGAAGTCGAGGACTGACAGCTCTGTCAGTTTCTTTTTACTAATAATGTAATCAATAAAAGGCTCAATGCCATTGAAAGACATATTTCAACAGAAACAGTTACTACTGATCAACTGATCAGTAAATAATTAAGCAAAAGGGAGGAAGCGAGCAATCAGAACTTTCTCCCCTTCTTATATTTAAGAATAAAGGAGGAAGAGTATGAAAAAATTAGCAAGCGTACATTTTTTGTATTTACTTGCCATTGCGGTTGGGACAGGGATTTATGCCTTTGGTTTTGTGGCTTTCAATATGGCAAACCATTTGGCCCAAGGAGGAGTTGCTGGACTTTCCTTGATCAGTTATGCATTATGGCACATTGACCCTTCTTATACGCAGCTGATTGTGAACATCCCCCTTTTAATTTTAGGTTATCGCTTTTTGGGACGTAGAACCTTTATTTACACCATTTGGGGCATCCTTAGTCTCGCTATTTGGATTTGGATTTTGCAGCGGGTGGCTTTCACAGTGAATATTGAGCACGATAATCTAATAGCGGCTCTTTTAGCTGGGGTATTTGCTGGTACTGGTATTGGTATTGTTTTCCGCTTTGGGGGAACCACGGGAGGAACCGATATTTTAGCAAAACTTGTCCAGATAAAAAAGGGAATCCCAGTTGGGCGGATGCTTTTTGTCTTTGATGCTGGGGTGTTAGCCCTCTCTTTAAGTTATATAGACTTAAAACAAATGATGTATACCCTTATCGCTAGCTTTATTGCAATGCAAGTTATTAATCTTATTCAAAATGGCGGCTACACTGTACGCGGTATGCTGATTATTACGAACAAGCATGCTGAAGTAGCAAAAGCAATCATCGAAGAAATTGGGCGCAGTGCAACTTATTTGCATGGTGAGGGTGCCTATACAGGTCAGTCTAAAGAAATCTTGTATGTTGTGTTGAACCCTGGAGAAATTCAAGAAGTAAAAGAAGTCCTAGCGATTGTTGATCCAAATGCCTTTACCTCAATCATCAATGTTCATGAAGTAATTGGCGATTTTTCACCCACACGAGGACGTTATAAAGAACTGAAAAAATAAAGTGCACAGAGGTGCACTTTATTTTATTTTTAAAATTACCAAGAAGAAGACAATTTCAAAAGTTGACTAAATTCTAAATTTGAACTACAATAGTCTTAAAACTCCGTGCCATAAGGCAGGGAGATTTCATTGGACTTTTTGGGGGGATGTTATGAAAAAATTATCAAGAGTGCATTTCTTGCAACTTCTTGCTATTGCTGTGGGGACTGGAATCTATGCCTTTGGCTTTGTCGAATTTAACATGGCCAATCATCTCGCAGAAGGTGGTGTAGCTGGTCTGTCTCTGATTGGCTATGCGTTATTGAAAATAGACCCCTCTTATACCCAATTAATCTTGAACATCCCACTTTTAATTCTTGGCTACCGTTTTCTTGGACGACGAACATTTGTTTATACCATATGGGGCATTGTGAGTCTCTCCATTTGGATGTGGATTTTCCAACGGATTCCAGTAACGGTCAATGTGGGACATGATTATTTGATTGCTGCACTACTTGCCGGAGTTTTTGCAGGGGTAGGGATTGGTTTTGTTTTTCGTTTTGGTGGAACAACGGGAGGTGCAGATATTATCGCAAAACTCCTTCAAATCAAGCATGGCGTAGCTGTTGGGCGAACATTTTTTATTTTTGATGCAGTAGTGATGTTACTTTCCTTAAGTTATATTGATTTACGCCATATGATGTATACTTTGATTGCAAGCTTTGTAGCGGCCCAAGTCATCAATGTAGTGCAAAGTGGTGGGTATACAGTACGTGGCATGCTTATTATTACTAATAAGCATGCTGAGATTGCAAAAGCAATTATTGAAGAAATTGGACGCAGTGCGACTTATCTCCATGGTGAAGGCGCCTATACGGGTCACTCAAAAGAAATTTTGTATGTCGTGCTGAATCCAGGAGAGATTCAGGAAGTTAAACAGATTCTCTCAATTTTGGATCCGAATGCTTTTACCTCAATTATTAATGTTCATGAAGTAATCGGAGATTTTACCTATCCACGTAGCCGCTATAAAATTGATAAAAAAGTGAAAAAATAGCAATTTTGCTATTTTTTTATTTAAAAATAAGTTCAAACCTTTCTTTTTTGACAAAATTTCGTATAATAGATTAAACCAAATGATAAAAAAGAAGGTTTTTGTAATGAAAAGAACATATTTGTTTTTAGTTATCAACCTGGGACTCTGGGTGGAGACGCTGCAGCGCTTAGTCCGCGTTCTAAGCGCGCCAGACACCCCTTTTGATCGAGGATTTAATGGGGCAGTGAGTGATTTGTCCAAATGGTTTGGAATGCAGTGGTTTCAGGTTCGCCACTTTATTTTAAGTTGGCAGAGTTTACTCTTGCTTATCGTTTTCCTTGCCCTTGTCGTGCTGGTCATCAAGCTTTGGCGCTTAACTTTTATTTTCTTAACCGTCGTTTCGGTTTTAACGGCGTTTTGGATTGCTTTTTACGTTTCAAAGGGGCAGTTTGTCCTGACTGATTATTATCCTTTGGTAATCTTAGTCATCAGTTTAGGTAATATCTGGTTATCGGCCAAAGCTTCCAATTTGTAGTAAAGAGATAAAGGAAAGAAGAAAAAATGAGAGACGCTACGGCTATGCAAGAATTCGCCCGAGAAAACCGCTTGGGCCGACATTTACTGCCTATTTTAGGAAAATGGTTATCAAAGAAACATTTTGAGTTGATTGAAGAAGCACTACTGGAGGATGAAGAGGTAAGTCTTAGCTTTCTTGTGCGCTTTGAAACGGCACAAAATCTACTTGATGAAGAGGGAAAAGAACGTACAAAAAAATTGACGTGGCGAACAAGTCAAGGTTATTATGCTTTTGCTTTAACAAACTTGAATCGTCTCCTTTATGCTCACTGGCGCCCTTTTAAAGCGGTCAGTGAGAGTGTCATGTTTGACCGCTTGACCGATGTGAAAATTTCTACTAGTTTCTTAATGGGTTATGTGCGCGTTGGTACTTTGGAAGATGATTTTTACCTTTATTACTTTTCTCCCTCGATAAAGAGAATTGGTAAAATTATGCAAACTGCAGCTATTGAACACAAAATCATGCGTCTTTTAACCTCAAGCGAGGAAGTTGAAGAGGAGAGGTAGCGAGAGAACATAAAAAATAGCTCGACTGAGCTATTTTTTTGGAGAATAATTGAGACTGACCAGCTGGTCAGTAAAACTTAAGCTTATTCATCGTGAAAGACGAGCCCCTTCGATTTCTCCCGTAGATTTGACTCCCTCCACTGAGAAACTGTCCGCATTAATCCCTGTTTTAATATTCTCAAGTTGCTTGATTGTTTTGTCTAACTGAATCAGATTTTGAACGTTATACTCAAAGGTGTAGTTGCTAATTTCTCGTTTGGCCTTTTTCAAATGAATGATGGCTTTTTCAATTTCTTCGGTTGCTTTAGTTGTACGCATAGAGAAAGCCCTTTCTATTATTAGAATTGTTTGAACATTTCTGTCTCTCTTCATTATAACGAAAAGATCTGGAAAATTCCAGATTTTATGCTATTTTATTTGATTCCATTTACAAAATTATCTAAGATAGTGATAATTTCAGCCTGAGATTCTGCTTGATTCACTGCGACTTTGACTTTGGCCGCACGTGGCGCTCCTTTAAGATAGTAAGCAGCATGTTGACGGAATTCTCGACTAGCGAGATTATCTCCTTTGAGTTCAACTAAGCGCGCCAGATGTAATTTAGCAATATCCATTTTTTCTGCCACACTAGGTTCAGCAAGAAGTTCGCCAGTCCGCAGATAATGCTCAGTACGGTGGAGCATCCAAGGATTTCCTAAAGCTGCACGCCCCATCATAACTGCTGCTACACCAGTCTCATCAATCATCCGTTTTGCATCTTCGGGCGTTTTGACATCCCCATTTCCGATGACCGGAATCTTGACAGAATCTGTCAGCCGACTAAGCCAGTGCCAATTTTCCTGAGCGTTACCAGTATAGGCTTGAGCTTTCGTACGGGCGTGCATGGAAACAGCGCTGCCTCCGCCTGCCTCGATGGCTTTTGCATTTTCTACTGCGAAGAGGTGTTCATCATCCCAACCGATACGGATTTTTACTGTCAAAGGTTTAGAAATGGCCTTACTCACTGCGCTCACCACGTCATAAACCTTGTCGGGATTGAGTAAGAGTCGAGAGCCTGCTTCATTTTTGGTTACTTTAGGCACGGGACATCCCATATTGATGTCGATGATGTCCGCAACGGTATTGGCTTCAACAAATTTTGCAGCCTCTACCAAAGTTTCGACTTCACCGCCAAAAATTTGCATAGAAAGTGGATGAGGCACTCCATCAAAGTCCATCATTTCCAAAGTTTTCTTGTTACGATGCTCAATCCCTTTATCAGAAATCATCTCCGTTACGACCAAGCCTGCTCCAAACTCTTTGGCAGTAGTTAAGAAGGCTTTATTGGTGATACCTGCCATTGGGGCGAGTACAATTTTATTTTTAATTTCGATATCGCGGATCTTCCACGGTTCGTTATATCTTTTGTCCATAGTCATAAGGAATATTTTAGCATTTTTTTGTAATTTAACAAGGTTTTTAGCATTGAAAAATTACTGACCACGCTGTCAGGAGTATGACCAGATAAAAAACCAGCACTAATCAGTCGTACTGGTTTTTTCTACAAGATAATGGAGTTCAACGAACTGACCGTAAGTCGTTGTTTCTACTAATTTTAAGTGTTGAGAATAAGACCCCTCAGGGAAAAGAGGAATCCCCTTTCCAAGAAGCACGGGGGCAACTGTAACTTGCAGTTCATCAACCCAGTCCTGCTCTAGAAAATACTTGATGAGCTGTCCGCCTCCAACGACCCAAATTTTTTGATCTGTAGCCTTAAAACTAGAAAGTAGCGCATGCAACTCTGTCAGTTTGATGAAACTAATCTCAGCAGTATTTTCAAAAGTGTGTTGACTTACGACGTAGGTCTGCTTCCCTTTATAGGCCCATTGCTCAGGCTGTTCGCGCTTTAACCATTCATAAGTCCGTCTTCCCATGATGATACTATTGACCCCTTCATAAAAGTGCCCATAACCATTATCTCCTTCACCCTGAACATCAAAGAGCCACTGCAACTCGTCGTCAGTCGTCGCAATATAACCATCTAGAGTAGTTGCAATAAAGAGTCCTACACGCATAGCAAACCTTTCCTTACAGAACATCCTGAATTACTGACAGCTTAGTCAGTAACTTACTTTATTCGGAAATAAGTGCTTGGAGTTCTGCTTCAGTGAAAGTATACTTTTCTTCACAAAATTGGCAAACCACTTCAGCACCGTGATCCTCAGCAATCATTTCTTCAATGGGTTGTCGACCTAGCGACTTAATCCCTTCAAGAAAACGCGTCTTACTACAATCACACTCAAAACTTAAAGGCGTTTCTTCAAGGGAGAGGTAAGGCATCTCACCGTAGATATTGGCTAACATGGTTTCAAGAGGATTATCACTTTCTAACATGGTAGAGATAGCCGGCATGGTTTTGATGTTACGTTCAATTTCACTGATCTCATCGTCAGTAGCATCAGGAAGGGCCTGTAACATGAAGCCTCCCGCAATTTTAACTGTGTCAGCATCCTCATCCAGTAGGACATTAACTCCAACAGAAGAAGGCGTTTGTTCAGAACTTAAGAAGTACCATGCTAAATCTTCGCCGATTTCACCGGTAATCAAGTCGACTTGTCCGCTGTAAGGATGTTTTAGTCCCATGTCCTTGACCACAACGAGAAAACCATTCCCGACAAAGGGGGCGACTAAAACCTCACCAGTTGAAGCTCGCTTGTAGTCTAACTCCCGATTTTTGACATAACCTTTAACGTGACCTTTACTGTCAGCGACAGCAATAATTGCGCCCATTGCTCCATCACCAAGTATTTTAAGGGTAATCTTAGCGTCTCCTTTTTCGTTAGCCCCTAAAATCTGTGCAGCAATGAGTGTGCGCCCAAGCGCCACCGTAGAAGTTGGCCAAGTCTGATGACGTCTTTGCGCCTCGCGCACTGTTTCAGTCGAATCTAAAACAAAAGCACGGAAATGACCGTTTTTTGATATTGATTTGATAATTTTATCCATAATTTCATTATAGCATATCTATAGAAATAGAGGGTTGAGCACTAGCTGTTTTTCTATCCATAAATTCAGCATTTCCGAACATTACTTTGAAGTGATTAGAAAAATAACAGAAATTGCTAGTCAATCACTAGGCTTTTTTGATAAAATAAAAAATAGTGCGATAGGAGCTTTCGGAAAAAATAAAATAAATTTTCTAGAAATGCCAGCCAAGCGAACTTGGAGCGTGCAAAATATTTTAATAAAAATGGATAGTCAAAACTATCCAAAAGGAGAATATTATGCCATCAGTAGTAGTTGTCGGAACGCAATGGGGAGACGAAGGGAAAGGTAAAATTACCGATTTCCTAAGCTCAAATGCAGAAGTTATTGCCCGTTATCAAGGGGGAGACAATGCAGGTCATACCATCGTCATCGACGGCAAAAAGTTCAAACTTCACCTCATTCCATCAGGAATTTTCTTCCCTGAAAAGATTTCCGTTATTGGGAATGGTGTCGTTGTTAACCCAAAATCACTGATTGAAGAAATCGCTTATCTCGCTGAAAATGGTGTTTCTGCAGAGAGTTTACGTATTTCAGACCGTGCCCATGTCATTTTACCTTACCATAAAAAATTAGACTTCCTTCAAGAAGAATCTAAAGGGGATAAAAAAATTGGAACCACGATCAAAGGGATTGGTCCTGCTTACATGGATAAAGCAGCGCGTGTGGGGATTCGTATAGCTGATTTATTGGATAAAGAAATCTTTGAGGAACGTTTACGTACAAACCTTGAAGTCAAAAACCGTGAATTTGTAAAAATGTATGATTCAGAACCCCTTGATTTTGATGAAATCTTTGAAGAATACTATGAATATGGTCAACAACTTAAAAAATACGTGACAGATACTTCAGTTATCTTGAATGATGCCCTTGATGCTGGAAAACGTGTCCTTTTTGAAGGGGCACAAGGGGTAATGCTTGATATTGACCAAGGAACTTATCCATTTGTAACTTCATCAAATCCAGTAGCTGGTGGGGTAACAATTGGCTCTGGCGTGGGTCCATCAAAAATTTCAAAAGTTGTTGGTGTTTGCAAAGCCTATACTTCACGTGTGGGTGATGGTCCATTCCCAACAGAACTTTTTGATGAAGTGGGACATCAAATTCGTGAAGTAGGACATGAATATGGAACAACAACGGGACGTCCACGTCGTGTTGGTTGGTTTGACTCAGTCGTAATGCGTCATGCAAAACGTGTTTCTGGTTTAACAAATCTTAGCTTGAACTCAATTGACGTTCTCTCAGGACTTGAAACTGTAAAAATTTGTGTGGCTTATGAGCGCAGTAATGGTGAATACATCACTCATTATCCTGCCTCTCTCAAAGAATTAGCAGATTGCAAACCAATCTATGAAGAAATGCCAGGATGGTCCGAAGATATTACTTCATGCCGGACTTTAGAAGAGTTGCCAGAAGCTGCTCGTAATTATGTTCGTCGTGTCAGTGAGTTAGTTGGGGTACGTATTTCTACGTTCTCAGTAGGACCTGGACGTGAGCAAACAAATGTGCTTGAATCTGTATGGGGCGTTTAATAAAAAAACCAGAGTTATTTAACTCTGGTTTTTTTATTATCAAATGAAAGAGAGAGTTGTGAGAGCCACTCAATCTTCATCGTTTCACGTTGAATCGCAAAATCTAAAACTAGATAATGCCCACTTTTTTGAGCAGTATCGTCATCACCAAAAATAATCGCTTTTCTTTGAAGCAGATAATTCAATTTTTTTTGATGAACTTCTCTTTCATCAGAAACTAGTTTTCGCATATTTTCTTCATTATCAGTATCCATAAAATAGAGTCGTAACATAAACTCATCTTTTTGAATCGGATAGCGATCGACGGCATGGGTTAGCCAAGTATTGAAAAGTTCCTCTCCGTAAGCTGTGATGCGGTAAGTTTTCTTTTCTAATTTTTCACCAACAATTTCTACATCATAAGTTACGGCTTTGTCATTTAGTAAGACCTTTAGTGAAGGATAAATTTGTCCTGTGTTCGCTTGCCAGAACTCCCCTACCTCACTTTCAAATTTTTTCTTTAAGTCGTAACCACTCATAGGTTCTGTCCTTAATAGGCCTAAGATAATGTAAGAGAGTTTATCTTTATTACGCATTGGAATCTCCTTTATTACAATGATACACAAAAAAATAAGGAATGTAAATTTAGAAAACCCTAGAGTTCTGACTTCTTGCCTTATGATTTTTTTCGTATAAAAAAGGCAGCGAGCATGGTCGCTGCACATTTCAGAGGAAGTTGAAATTATTTATTCATCATCTTGTAGTTAGCATCATAGTATTTACCAGCGCGGATATCGTCCGTCATTTCTTTATAAGGTGCTTGGGCAACAACTTCATCATTATCTTTACCTGCTTCACCAATGTAGGTAATTTTAGCAAATTCAGGTACGAGATATTTAGGGTAAGTTTCGTATTTTTCACGTGATTCATGCATCAAGTCGATAAAATCATTTTGGAAACATACGGTAATTTCTGGATGTTCATGAACCCATTTAGGGAAGAAAATCATTCCGTGCATTTTTTCATCATTAGGCAAAAAGTCTAAGGCAACATCGGTCCCTGTAGGTTCGGTCCATGTAATTTTGTAGATACCTTCTGTCAACATTACCAAAGAAACTTCTTGGTTTTTAACCCAACGACCAGCTACCATTCCGCCATGGATACGATAATCAATAGTGTGTTCATTTTTGACATAAAGTTCATATTCCCACCCGTTATCGTAAGTATAGATAAAGTGTGTACCAACAAAGTCTTCTAATGTGCTAAATTTTTTCATAGTGTCCTTCTTTCTAAAAGTAGTTAAATTAAACATGTTTTAAATACATGTTTTAAAAACATATTTAGTATAACGCCATTTTCATTCTTTGTCAAGTCTTTTTTCAAAAAAAATTAGCAATGTTTACAAAAAGGAGCACGGCAGTGTTTTTGATAAGAAAGAGGTGGGAAAACTTCCAATTTCATCATTAATGATGAAGAGGTGACGAGAGGAAAAGCGACTTAAATTTGACAAATTTTTGGAAAGTGATAAAATTAGAATAATCATGCAAGAAGAGTAAGCGATATGCGAAGTTTTAGGGAGTTGTGGTCACCGACTGAAAGCCACAATACGGGGCTATGGTTGAAGTTCACCTTGCAAAGCAGAGAGACCTCCGCTGTAACTCTTGAAAGTGGAGACTCCCAAGCTTTAGTAAAACGTTAAATAATGTAATTAAGTGATAAAATAGGATGGTACCGCGGTTTTCGCTCCTTTGGAGTGAGGACGCGGTATTTTTTTGCTAAAAAGCTCACTCTATTCGCGCATGTTGTATCATAGCGTCATACAAATGGCCTGTTTTATAGCGACAATTTCTTAAATGGAAGGATAATAATGAACTTACAAGAAAAAATCGAAGACCTTCGTAAGCGGACAATGTCTGATTTACGTGCTGTTGCAGATGAAAAAACGCTCAATAATCTGAGAACAGTCATGTTGGGAAAAAAAGGGGAATTGACTGAAATCCTAAAAGGGATGAAAGACTTGACCAATGAAGAACGTCCAGTTATTGGTGCACTTGCTAATGCTTTTCGTGATGAATTTGGGGTAAAGTTTGAAGCGAAGAAGGTGGAGATTGAAGAAGCCCTTATGAATGCGGCTTTGGAATCAGAAACATTGGATGTTACTTTGCCTGGGGATGTTCAGAAAAAAGGAAGTCGCCATATTTTAACTCAAACGCAAGAAGAGATCGAAGAAATTTTCCTTGGAATGGGTTACGAAATCGTTGATGGCTATGAAGTAGAAACTGACCATTATAATTTTGAGCGCATGAATTTGCCAAAAGATCACCCAGCTCGTGATATGCAAGATACCTTCTATATCACTAATGAAGTGTTGCTCCGTACACATACTTCACCTATGCAAGCTCGGACAATGGATGCTCATGATTTTTCTAAAGGTGGTTTACGTATGATTGCTCCTGGTCGTGTTTACCGTCGTGATACCGATGATGCCACTCACAGCCACCAATTCCATCAAATTGAAGGTTTGGTTGTAGATAAAAATATCACAATGGCAGACCTTAAAGGAACGCTTGATTTGGTTATGAAAAAAATGTTTGGCCAAGACCGTGAATTACGCTGGCGTCCAAGTTATTTCCCATTTACTGAACCTTCTGTTGAGGTGGATATTTCTTGTTTCAAATGTGGTGGAAAAGGCTGTAACGTCTGCAAACATACCGGCTGGATTGAAATTCTTGGTGCAGGCATGGTCCATCCCAATGTGCTTGAAATGTCTGGTTTAGATGCTTCTGTTTATTCTGGTTTTGCTTTCGGATTGGGACAAGAACGTATTGCGATGCTTCGCTATGGAATCAATGATATTCGTGGATTCTATCAAGGCGACGTACGATTCTTAGAGCAATTTGGAAAATAAAACTTGTTAAAAGCTGTGAATAGAAAGTTGAAATAAAATGTTAGTATCATATAAATGGTTAAAAGAGTTGGTGCCTGAACTTACAGCGTCATCAGCAGAATTGGAACAAAAGATGTCAACTTCAGGGATTGAGGTTGAAGGTGTGACCAGTCCAATGGAAGGCTTGTCAAAACTTGTTGTGGGGGAAATTTTATCAAGTGAAGATATTCCTGAGACACACTTACACATCACGCAAGTCAATGTCGGGGCTGATGAACCTTTGCAAATCGTTTGTGGTGCCCCAAATGTTCGTGTGGGCATGAAAGCAATTGTGGCACTGGTTGGTGCTCGAATTGCTGATAATTATAAAATCAAAAAAGGTAAGATCCGCGGGGTGGAATCACTTGGAATGCTCTGTGCGCTTGATGAAATTGGGATTGATGAAAAAATTAATCCAATGAAACATGAAGAGGGTATTTTTGAAATGCCAGCGGATGCTAAAGTCGGCGACAGTATTTTTCCTTATCTTGATATGGATGATGAAATCATTGAATTATCAATTACACCAAACCGTGCGGATGCTTTGTCAATGCACGGGGCAGCCTGGGAAGTTGGTGCTATTTACGGTTTGCCCGTTAAGTTGGAAGAGAAATCACTGACAGAGTCGTCAGTAAATGCGGCGGACAAAGTATCAGTGAAAGTTGATACTGATAAGGTTCCTACATACAAAATTCGCTTAATCAAAGGGGTCAAAATCGCCAAATCGCCGCAATGGTTGCAAAACCGCTTGATGAACGCTGGCGTTAAACCAATTAATAACGTGGTAGATGTGACGAATTATGTTTTGATGGCTTTTGGTCAACCTTTGCATAGTTTTGATTTTGATCAATTTGGTTCAGACGAAATTGTCGTTCGTCAAGCCAAAACGGATGAAAAAATCACGACTTTAGATCATATTGAACGTGAACTTACGCCAGAAGATATTGTGATTACTGCTAATGGGACACCTGTCGCCCTTGGTGGTGTGATGGGTGGCGCTGATAGTGAGATTACTGATGAAACTACCACGGTAGCCCTCGAATCCGCTTTGTTTGATGGAACTTCAATTCGTAAAACGTCCCAAAAATTTGCTTTGCGTTCTGAGGCCTCAAGTCGTTTTGAAAAAGGGGTTAACCAAGGGACAGTACGTGAAGCCCTTGATTTTGCAGCTGCTATGATTGTTGAATTGGCTGGTGGTGAAGTTTTGTCTGGAGTAGTGGAATCAAATGATTATCAACCTGCTTTGCCAAAAGTTTCTATTACTTTAAGTCGAGTAAATGGCGCTTTAGGGACAGATTTGTCACTGGAAACTGTGGAAAAAATCTTCGTCCAATTGGGCTTTGGTGTACAAGTAGATGGGGAAAACTTTATTTGTGAAATTCCATCGCGTCGTTGGGATATTTCAATCGAGGCAGACTTAGTAGAAGAAGTGGCGCGGATTTATGGTTATGACAATTTACCAAGTACGCTTCCTGTATCACAAAATGCTGGTGAATTGACAGCTATGCAAAAATTCCGTCGAAAAGTGCGTAGTGAACTTGAAGCTGCGGGTCTTGATGAAGTCATTGGCTATTCTTTAGTTACACCAGAAAAAGCCACAGAGTTTGTCGGAGAGCTGGAAACAACAACGCTTATGATGCCAATGACAGAAGACCGTCAGACCTTGCGTGCAACGATGATTCCAGGACTTTTGGACATTGTCAATTATAATCAAAATCGTAAAAATGCAGATGTAGCGCTCTATGAAATTGGCAATATTTTCTGGCCTAATCCAGAGGACATCCGTCCCCTTGAAATTCCACATCTTGCCTTTGCGCTCTCAGGTCATCTTGTGGATAAGACTTACCGGTCGAAAGCTGTTCCTGTGGATTTCTATGCCACAAAAGGAATTGTGGAAAACCTTTTAGCAGCGTATGAAGAAGTGAAATTTATCCCCTCTGCAAATCAACCAGGTATGCACCCAGGGCGCACAGCAATGGTTGAAATCAACGGTCGTCAAGCCGGATTTGTTGGACAGATTCATCCTGCAACAGCTAAAAAATACGACATTGCGCCAACCTATGTAGCTACACTTAACTTACAAGTGATGCAAGAAGAAATGCCTGCTCAAACGGTCTTTCACGATATTCCAAAAGTTCAAGCGGTAGAACGAGATATTGCTTTATTGATTGATGCTACTATCAGTCATGCAGAAGTTGTTTCAGTTATTGAATCTAGTAAAGTGAAGACGCTCCAAAAAGTAGAACTTTTTGATATTTATCAAGGGGAAAAACTTCCGGAGGGCAAGAAATCAATGGCTTACCGTTTGACTTTCCAACCTGTGGAAAATTCGATGACAGACGAACAAATTGCCTCAGCTGTGAATAAGATTACCAAAAATTTGGTTAACCAACTCGCTGCAGAAATCCGTTAAGTTACTGACAGACTGGTCAGTAAAAAAATGAGAAACCACCACTAGAATTAACAAGTGGTGGTTTTTGAATGTTTTTGAGTGAAAATGTTCGTTCATTTTTAGAAAAAAGGGAGAGAAATATAATGAAAATCAGCTTACAAACTGTGATTACGCTTACGTAAATATATCTTAATGACTTATAATTAAAAATTACTTTACATTTGTAATCTTTTAGAAATAAAAAAGTGCTTGCCTTGTGTTAGAATAGATGAGGTATGAAGAATTTAATTTCTAGAAAAATAAAACAAATTGGAATGCTTATGGGAGTATCACTGATGGCCCTGTCAGCACTACCTGTCAGTTCACTGAATCTTATGGGAGCTAAAAAGGTGGGTGCGGAAACGTCGCAATCAGAAGTTAACCAAAAAATTGAGAACTTCCAGGCTCAGCTAAATGACGAATTGACGAAAGTGAATGCTGTCTATGCTAAAGCGCAAGCTGCACAAGAAAAAGTTAATCAATCGAAAGCAAAAATTAGCGGCTTAGAGTCCGATATTGCTCAAACCGAAACGGATGTGGCTCATTTGAAAGAGAATGTCGCCCATCAAATGCGCGCCATGCAGTCTAGTGGCGGAGTTGGGGTATCCGTTGTAGATGTCGTTGCTTCCTCTAAGGATCTTTCAGATATGGTAATGCGCCTTTCGAACTTAAATGCGGTCATGTCTGCGGAGGCAAAACAAGCGAAGACATTAGCTGAAAAAGAGTCTTCGTTAAAAACGATGAAGACGAGCCTTGAGCGTTCACAAACAAAACTGGTGGAGAATCAAGCCAATTATCAAACTCAAGTTGAAAGCTTGCAAGGAGATATCGCTGGCTTAAAAGAAAAAATTAATACAAATCAAAAACTTTTAAGCGAGATGAAAGCGAAAGCGGCTGCCGAGCAAAAAGCGCATGATGAGGCATTAGCCAAGTCTGTTGCTCAAGCTAAGGCCCAAGCTAAAGCAGAAAAAGCAGCGCAAGCTAAGAAAGCTGCTGAAGCTAAAACAGCTGCTACAAGTGCTAAGACAGAAGTGACGGTACCCTCTTCAAGCTCAAGTACTTCTGAAAGTTCGACTACACAGAGTTCCACTGCAACCCAAGAGACAAGGGATGACACGACGAAACCTGACACGCAAACCCCTGTTACCCCTTCAACTGGTGGTAAAACGATAAGTGTGGAAGCGACGGCCTATGCCTTAAATGGAACTACAGCTATGGGAATAGATTTGAGCCAAAACCCAATGTGTATTGCTGTGGATCCAAGTGTTATACCGCTAGGTTCAATGGTTGAGGTGCCGGGCTATGGCATCGCAATTGCTGGTGATACTGGAGGTGCAATTGTCGGAAATATCATCGATGTGCATTTTCCAACAAACGCGCAAGCTGTTGCTTGGGGACGTCAACAGTTGCAAGTAACGATTTTGAATTAAAGAGAAAAAATGATAAAAGGCTTACAGTTAAGCCTTTTTTTGGTATAATGAGAACATGATAAAAAAAGGACGTATTGTTAAATCTTTAGCGGGATTTTACTATGTAGAGAGTGCGGGTCATATTTACCAGACCCGGGCGCGTGGAAATTTTCGCAAAAAAGGAACAAAACCTGTTGTGGGGGATTTTGTGGATTTCACAGCAGAGGAAAATTCGGAAGGGTACGTATTGGAAGTCCATGCACGTCGCAATAGTTTAACTCGGCCCTCTATTGCTAATATTGACCAAGCTGTGGTGATTATGTCCACCCTTAGCCCGAACTTTAGCTTAAACCTGCTGGACCGATTTTTAGTGTTTCTTGAACATAAAAGGATTAAACCCCTGATTTATGTCTCAAAAATGGATTTGTTGGCAGATGATGAAAAAGGGAAAAAGGAACTGACGGCTCCGTCAGCTTCTGATAGCAACTTTGACCGACGGGCTGATTATATAACATTTCGGTCAGACTATCAGCAAATCGGTTATGAGATTTTTTTTGATGCGGATGAGTTGGTCAGTCACTTAGCAGGAAAAGCCACTGTATTTATGGGGCAAACAGGTGCTGGAAAAACAACATTGCTCAATAAAATTGCTCCAGAAATGCATCTTGAGACGGGTGAGACCTCTGATAAATTAGGACGTGGAAGGCATACCACACGCCATGTTGAATTTTTCGAAGTTGCTGGAGGATTGATTGCCGATACGCCAGGTTTTTCAAGTTTGGACTATGAGGTGGATAATCAACCCGATCTCAATGCGGCTTTTCCTGAACTGTTGAAGATCAGTCATGGCTGCAAATTTCGGGAATGCACGCATACCCATGAGCCGGATTGTGCGGTAAAAGAAGCGCTAGCCCAAGGTGAAATCCTTCCAAGTCGCTATCAAAATTACTTACAACTCCTTAATGAAATTAATAATACGAGGGAAACTTATGCAAAAAAAAGGAAAAAGCAAAGCTAAAGATAATATTTGGCTGAAACAAGCAGGCTTTTTTATCGTTGTTTTGGCTTGGATTTTAGCTATATTTTTTAAAAACGAACTGTCACGACCGATGATGATTACGGTTTTTATTTTGTTAGTGGTCGCAACTATTTTTGTCCTTTTTTGGCTGAATCGCGCCTTTTTTGGACTGACCGCTTCGTCAGCAACTGATGAAAGCTCTAAAGAGAAAGGGCAAGAGGATCACCAATGAAAAAACGCTTTAAAAGAGAGGCTGGCCTTGCGGTAGCAGTAGCTCTTGTTTGCCAGCTTCTCGCAATGTTTGCTTTTTCAAGTAAAACAGCAGATTTTTGGCTTAATTTAATTACTGTGCTCGCTTTAGCCTTGGCAATTGTCTTTGGTGTACGTTCCGCCACGGTGGTCGAACATCAACGTGAAGGTGAAGCGTGGAAAAATATTATCGAAGAAGAACTTCATGAAGAAAAATCAACAGAAAAATGAGCTAAGTAAAGAGCAAGCTTTGTTTTCAGAACAAAAAATACGAAATTTTAACCGCAAGTTGCATACCTCTATTGCGGCAAGTCTGCTTGCTGGCGTTTTTGGCTTTTGTGCGCTTGCATTTCGCACTCAGATTCCGTTGATATTACGGGGAGTGTTCCTTCTTTTAGTTATTTTTTTGCTCGGGCTTGCCCTCTATTTGTTGCTTAGTACAAGAAAGAATTTTTTTAAAGATTGATTTTAGAAAGGATATAAAATGAAAGATAAAATAGCCCCTTCAATCTTGTCCGCCGATTTTGGAAAATTTACTGCGGAGGTGAAACGCCTTGAAGCTGCTGGTGCGGATATGGTTCACATTGATGTGATGGATGGACATTTTGTAGATAATTTAACTTTTGGCGCTGGTGTTGTGGCTGCTTTACGTCCGGCTAGCAAGCTCTTTTTTGACGTCCATATGATGGTGGAAAAACCAGAAAATTACGTCAGTGAATTTGCCAAAGCAGGGGCGGATAGCATGAGCATTCATGCAGAAGCCACACCTCATATTCATGGGGCACTTCAAAAAATCAAACAGGCGGGTATGAAAGCCTCTGTTGTGATTAACCCTGGCACCTCTGTTGAAGCTATCACACCTGTTTTAGCAATGGTAGATATGGTGCTTGTTATGACAGTCAATCCCGGTTTTGGTGGGCAAGCTTTTCTTCCCGAAATGATGGATAAAGTTCGCGAACTTGCTCAGATTCGGCGTGATAAAAAGCTTAGTTTTGAAATTGAAGTCGATGGTGGAATTGATCCACGCACGATTCAACTTGCCAAAGCCGCAGGTGCCAATGTTTTTGTTGCAGGATCATTTATTTTTAAAGGGGATGTGGAAGAAAATATTGCAGCCTTAAAGGAACATCTCGCACTATCAGCACCCCATAATTACTGACAGCTTGGTCAGTAAAATTTTATCTTAGAAACAAGGAAGTACAAGAAATAAAATGGAAATCGTCATTATCATTTTGCTGATTGTCCTGATTTTACTTTCTTTAGCCAATTTTTTTAAAAAGGCTGATCATAGCAAAATCAATAATCAACTGACTTATCTGAGTCAAAACTTATCAGATTTGCGGGGAGATTTGAGTCAACAACTTGGCCAAAATCGCCAAGAACTCTCCACAAGTTTGCGCTCTGTCAATACAGACTTATCTTTATTAACAGAAAACTTAAATACAAAATTTGACCAACAATTTAAAGATTTACAAAACTCGAATGAGCAAAAATTGGAAAAAATATCTGTAAGTTTGGTAGAATCTACTGACAGAACGGTCAGCACGCTTTCACAGCTGACAGAATCTATTACTCAAAAGTTTGATTTCAAATTCAAAGATTTACAAGAATCCAATGATAAAAAGCTCTCACAAATTCAAGAAACGGTTGATGAGAAACTACAAGAAACGCTCAATCGTCGGATTTCACAAAGTTTTGAACAGGTCACAATGCATTTGAAAAATGTAGAAGAAGGCCTAGGGGAGATGCGTAATTTGGCGAGTGATGTGGACAGTCTCCAAAAAGTCATGACTGGTGTCAAAACACGCGGGATTGTCGGAGAAATCCAGCTCGGACGAATTTTGGAACAAATCTTTACAAGCAGTCAATATCGCGAGCAAGTCAATATCGCTGGTAATAATGCCGTTGACTACGCTGTCGTTTTGCCAGGTAAAGTAGAAGGTTCTGAATTGCTACTCCCCATCGACTCGAAATTCCCAATGGAAGATTATCAACGCTTACAAAGTGCATTAGAAACCAATAATGCTGTTGAAATAGAACGTTCTCGTAAAGCACTATTTAATGCGGTCAAGGCTCAAGCTAAGTCAATCAGTGAGAAATACGTTGTCCCTCCTAAAACAACTGATTTCGCGATTATGTTCTTACCAACGGAAGGCCTGTTCATGGAAGTCGTCAACAATCCAGAACTCTATGAACAAATCAGTCGCGATTACAAAGTGAACGTTACAGGACCAACGACAATGACAGCCGTCTTAAACAGTCTCCAAATGGGCTTTAAAACTTTGCAAATCGAACAAAAATCTTCTGAAGTATACGAGCTCCTTGGTGCAGTCAAAACGGAGTTTGGTAAATTTGAAACATCACTTAAAAAGGTACACGAACGTTTACAACAGTCCGAAAAAGAAATTAATACCCTGATTACGACACGCACCAATGTGATGAATCGAAAACTTCGCGCCGTAGATCGGATTGATGAAGGAAGTAGCAGTAAACTTTTGGAGCTTGATGACTAAGCTTGCTGATATAAAGTAAAAATTAACACTTGTTTTTAATTACACCTAGAACGCACGCACTTTTAAACTAAACCTAAGCCGGGCTTTACTAGCTCTGCTTATTTATAGTTAGGCTTTCACCTCTAGGATTCAAACCATAAAGGAGAAAAGATGGTTCTCATTAAAAATTTAGAAATTGGCGATTTTTTTGAAGGCTTTTATTTAATTAAGTCTGTTGAACTGCGTCAAACGCGTGCAGGGAAAGATTACCTTGCGTTAAGTTTCCAAGATCGTAGTGGCACAATTAACGGAAATATTTGGGATGCCAATCCTAAAGCAGTGGAGCAATTTCGTGCAGGACGGGTGGTGCATATGAGAGCACTAAAAGAACTTTATAATGGCATGCCACAAGTCAATAAAATTCAGCTGCGAATAGCTAATGATAATGAACCCAATAATCCACGGGATTATCGTGAAAGCTCACCTGCTCAAGAAAAAGATTTGCGTGAGTATGTTCAATCGATTGTTTTTAAAATTGAGAATGCCACTTTAAATCGGATCGTTCGAGCGATTTTGAAGAAATTTGATAAAGAATTTTATGAATTTCCCGCTGCAAAAACAAATCACCACGCTTTTGAAGGAGGACTTGCCTACCATACAACGACCATGCTCCATCTTGCCGAAAAGGTTTGTGAAGTTTACCCACAACTCGATGAGAGTTTAATGTTTGCGGGTGTTCTACTTCATGATATGGCTAAATGTTTAGAATTTACCGGAAGCGAAAATACGAGTTATACCCTGCGCGGGAACTTGCTTGGCCATATTGTCTTGATTGACGAAGAAGTCAGTAAAGTAGCCTTGGAGCTTGGCTTTGATGATGATAATGAAGAGCTTTTGATGCTCCGTCACTGTTTGCTTAGCCACCACGGAGAACTGGAATATGGTAGTCCCGTTCGCCCACAGATTATGGAAGCGGAAATGATCCACCAAATTGATGTGATGGATGCGAATATGATGATGATGACTACTGCTACAGCCACACTTGAGCCAGGACAATTTAGTCAGCGTGTCTGGGCACTCTCCAACCGTAATTTCTATAAACCAAGAAATGATTAAACCGTATGCGTACGGTTTTTTTAATATAACTCACCAAGACTGCTGCTTTTAAAGACTGCCATCTCTCAATAAAAATGTTAAAATAAGATGAAAAAGATTCAATGAAGGAGCTTATGATGCAATACACTTTAAAAAATAACCAAGTGACTGTTCAAGTAGACACATTCGGTGCTGAGATGCATTCTATTGAACATGAGGGAATGGAATACTTGTGGCAAGCAGATCCTAAATTTTGGGGACGTCATGCCCCAGTTTTATTTCCTATTGTTGGTAAATTAAAAAATGGGAGTTATCGTTACGCTGATAAAACCTATCAAATGTCAGGTCATGGTTTTGCACGTGACAATGAATTTGAATTAATTCGGGCTACACAAGATGAGCTAGTCTTTGAACTGCATGAAAATGAAGATAGTCTAAATCATTACCCCTTCCATTTCAATTTCCGCGTTTCTTATAAACTCTCAGCTAATAAAATTCGAGTTCGCTACGATGTGAAAAATGAAGATGAAAAATTTATGAGTTTTGGTGTGGGTGCTCATCCAGCTTTTAATGTTCCCCTCAAAAATGGGAAATTTGAAGATTATCAACTCACCATCAAACCTGATGGGGCACGCACTTTTATTCCTTTAGATGTACCTACGGGAACAATCAAAGTGGATGAGCGCAAAGAAGTTACGGTCAGTACCTTGCCCTTGACTCGCGCCCTTTTCGAGCAAGATGCACTCGTCTATAGCTCATCTGATGAAATGAGCGTTTCGCTTACGAACTCGATTGATGATCACGGGGTTACAGTATCTTGGAAAGACATGCCTTATTTTGGATTATGGTCCCCTTATCCAAGCGAAGCTCCTTTTGTTTGTATTGAACCATGGTGCGGGATTGCCGATGATCAAAATACTGATGGAGACCTCATTACAAAATTTGGAATCAATGAATTAGCACCAGACGGTAAATTTTCTTGTGAGTATACCATTGAAATAAAATAACTAAAAGTCTCGTATTTCTACGAGATTTTTTATTTGAAAAAGTGATAAAATGAAGAAGAAAGTTCAGCTCTCTTTTAAAAGGGAAGACTGATAGACTGTGAACGGCTATGTTAACGATTTTTTTAAATGCATTCAGCATTTTACTTATCTTATTGCTCGCGCTTTTACTGAAAAAATTAGGTTTATTAGCTCAAAAAGATGGTGCCCTCGTTTCAAAATTGGTTGTATATCTGACGCTGCCAGCTACGATTCTTATTGGGGTCAACCATACGAAGCTTTCCTCCACCTTTTTGGTGTTGATGTGCTTAGGAATTTGCACCAATCTTTTTCTAGTTTTTCTGGGAAAAATTTTGGGCCGAAAACAAGATCCCGTAGCGCAAGGACTCTACATGTTTGACCTATCAGGATACAACATTGGGAATTTTTCAATTCCTTTTGTTAGTAGCTTTTTTCCAGCAGCTATTCCTTATTTAGCAATGTTTGATATGGGGAATTCTTTCATGGTTACGGGAACAACTCAGGCAATCGTCGAGCGCTCTTTGTGGAAAAAGAAGCAAAGAGGGTTGGGGGGAGCGCTTTTTAATACTTTGCTTAAAAACCCTCCTTTTGTTGTCTACCTCCTCATGTTTGGACTTGCCATTTTGGGATGGAGTATTCCGGAACAATGGCTTATTCCTCTACGTCCACTCAGCAATGCCAATACGCTCCTTTCTGTTTTTACGATAGGTTTGTTTATGGAGTTTAGGCTTCCGCAGGGACAACTTAAATTAATTTTGAGCATACTGTGGTGGCGCTATTTATTAGCAATAATACTGGCGATTTTCTTCTATTTTTTGGTTCCTTTTCCAGCACTTATCAAAGAGGTACTTTTGTTGATTTTCTTTTGCCCCATGTCATTTTTGCACATGATTCAGGCAGTTGAGTTAGGAAATGATCGGGCTGTCGCAGGTTTAGTAATTAGTTTATCAATGTTTGTATCTTTAGTTTTGATGAGTCTTGTAGTAATTATTTTATGAGGTTAATGATGAAAAATGAATTAGAAATTTTATTAGGTCGGTTTAGACCTAAAGGACCCCAAGAAGAGGCTGACTTACCGCTTTTTAAGGCTCGTGCATCTGATGCGAAAAATTTGACGCGTGATGCTTTAGCCCATTTTACAGCAAGCGCTTTCGTTTTGAATCAAGCACATGAGCGGGTCTTAGGCATTTATCACAAAATTTATAAGAGTTGGGGCTGGATGGGCGGTCATGCTGATGGCGATGTGAACTTGCTTCATGTGGCTGAAAAAGAAGTAAGAGAAGAAAGTGGAATTGAGCAGTTGAAATTACTTTTACCTGACCCGATCTCGATTGAAAATTTACCAGTATTCGGTCATTTTCATCGTTCAAGAGGTTACGTTCCAGCCCACTTACACCTGAATGTGACTTTTTTATTTGAAGCGGATGACCAACAGTTGTTGCGCGAAAATAAAGAGGAAACAGGCGGAGTAGCTTGGATTCCTCTTGAAGAATTTTCCTCCCAATCTTCTGAAGAAGAGATGAAAATTATTTATGATAAAATTATTTCACGAATTATTGAAAAAAAGAAAGAAGACAAATTATGAATTTAAATCAACCCTTAGTGCTTCGCTCTGGTGTGACCTTGAAGAATCGCTTAATCATGGCACCAATGACTGTTGTACTGAGTTTTCATGATGGAATTGTGACGCAAGAAGAAATCCAACATTACGGGATGCGGAGTAAGGGATTAGGTGCTGTCATTACGGGGACGGCGAATGTAACGGATAACGGGAAAGGCTGGCCAGGTGAGCTGACGATTGCTACTGATGATGCGATTGCACGGCTGACAGAGCTGTCAGCGGCTATCCATGCTGGTGGGGCAAAGGCAATCTTACAGATATTTCATGCAGGACGTATGACCTCTGAAAAAACCATTGGTGAGCAACCCGTTTCAGCCTCAAGTGTTGCTGCAGAAGTTCCTGGCTCAGAAATTCCACGGGAGTTATCAGAAAACGAAATTGAAGCCCTCATTGAAGCGTTTGGTCAAGCAACACGCCGAGCGATTGCAGCAGGATTTGATGGTGTGGAGATCCATGGGGCTAATATGTATTTACTTCATCAGTTTTTCTCTCCCCATTCTAACCGCCGCACGGATCACTGGGGGGGGAGTCTAGAAAAACGGATGAACTTTCCTCTTGCTGTTATTGACCGTGTGGCACAAGAAGTAGCGAAAACTTCACGCCCATTTGCCATCGGTTATCGTCTTTCTCCTGTAGAAGCGACAGTACCAGGAATCCGTTTTGAAGATACGCTCGCTTTTGTAGAACAATTGAAAACAAAGCCTCTCGATTATTTACATATTTCTTTAAAACACTTCACTCGCCGTGCTAATTCGCAAGCCTATCAAGAAAAATCAGAATTGGCTTACATTCATGAAGCGGTAGCGGGTGTTATGCCTGTCATTGGGGTAGGAGGTGTGCGTACAAAAGAAGATGTTGAAGCGCTCCTTGAAAATGCTGATGCAGCGGCCATTGCGCAGCAGCTCCTAGTCGACCCAGAATTTCCTTTAAAAGTAACTGGAGAAATTACTGACGACCCTGTCAGTAAACCTTTTGGTGAAGCAATTAAGGATTTGCCAATGCCACATCCTATGTTTAAATACTTAGAAAAACGCTATAAATAAACTTGCTCTAGGGCAAGTTTTTTATCCTTCTCAACTTAAAAAAATTAAATAAGTCCATCACAAAATTTTAATCTGAACCTCTTGAAAAAATGGTCTAGAAGTCTATAATTAAGTCTAATTGAAATTAGAAAAGAGGGTAGAATGCCAGTAAAAGTAGTCAAAAATCTTCCTGCGATTGAACAATTGCGGGCGGATAATATTTTTGTAATGGATAGTGAAAGGGCTGAGCAACAGAATATTCGACCGCTCAATTTACTTATTGTGAATTTAATGCCCCGTAAAATGGTGACTGAAACCCAGATTTTACGGTTGCTATCCAATACCCCTCTTCAAATCAACGTGGATTTGCTTTATCCTAGCAGCCATGTGGTAAAGAACACACAACAGTCTTATCTTGACAGCTTTTATCACTCTTTTTCAGAGGTCAGAGCAAAGTATTATGATGGGTTGATAATAACGGGGGCACCCTTAGAGCAAATGGCTTTTGAGGCCGTTGATTATTGGTTAGAGTTTTTAGAGATTATTGAGTGGAGCAAACGTCATGTTTATTCGACCCTTCATATTTGCTGGGGAGCTCAAGCTGGCCTTTATGCGCGCTATGGCATAACCAAGCAGCAGCTGCCGCAGAAAGTCTGTGGGGTTTTTAAAAGCACAGTGGAAAACCACAGGCATCCTCTTTTTCGGGGTTTTGATGATTATTTTTCTTTTCCTCATTCACGATATACAGCTTGTGCTGAAGAACAAATTCGCATTTTAGATGATTTTGAAATTCTTTCTCATTCACAACATGCAGGTTTGGGTATTGTTGCTAAGAAAAACTTGCGAGAAATTTATTTATTTGGCCATTTAGAGTATGATCGTGAAACTTTAGAATGGGAATATCAACGCGATAAAGCGGCGGGACTAACTGCCGTGCGACCCCAAAATTATTTTCCAGAAGATGATGAGCAGCAACCGCCCGTTAAAACCTGGGCTTCTGCTGCCTCGCTCTTTTTTTCAAACTGGCTGAACTATGCTGTCTATCAAGCAACCCCTTATGTAGGTGAGCGGTTAAGCAGCCACTATGAAGAAGACTATGATTTTAATCAAGCGGAATAATCTTAGAAAAGGAACAAAAGATGGTAACAAGATTAGATACTTTATTAGCCCAAGCTGGGACACGTCATGACCAAATAACGGGTGCTTTGGTCGCCCCTCTGCATTTTTCCACCACTTATCAACATCCCGAGTTTGGTCATTCGACCGGCTATGATTATACTCGAACAAAAAATCCGACCCGGGCAACCTTAGAAGAAACTTTGGCACTGATCGAGTCGGGCCAATTTGCTTTGGCAACAGCTTCTGGGATGGCTGCCATTGTTTTAGCTTTTGATATTCTTCCAGTAGGGACCAAAATTGTTGCTTGCCGAGACCTGTATGGCGGGTCTTATCGTTGGTTTGATGAGCAACAAAAGCAAGGCCGTTTTTCTTTTTCCTATGCAAATAACGAAAAAGAAATGTTAGCACTTATTAATTCGACTACTGATCTGGTCTATCTTGAAACGCCAACAAACCCCATGATGGTAGAATTTGACATTGAAAAAATTGTCAATAAAGCCCAAGCTTGCGGAGCTAAAGTTTTTGTAGACAATACCTTTTATAGCCCCATCTACCAGAAACCTTTAGAACTTGGTGCGGATCTAGTCATTCACTCAGCTACGAAATATTTAGCAGGACATAATGATGTGCTTGCTGGTGCGGTAATTGTACGTGACGAGGAGCTTTATCAACGTCTACTTCATCAACTGAATACTAGCGGTGCGGTCCTTTCGCCTTTTGATAGTTATTTAGTAATGCGAGGACTAAAAACGTTGAGTGTTCGTATGGAACGCATTACTTATAATGCGAAAAAGGTGGTCGCAATGCTTAAAAAACATCCAAGTGTTCAAACGGCCACCTATCCTGGACGAGGGGGAATGATTTCATTCAAAGTCTCTGATGAGACCATCATTCCCAAATTTCTGAATCAATTAAAAGTGATTACTTTTGCGGAAAGCTTGGGAGGGGTAGAGAGTTTAATTACTTATCCAGCAACCCAAACCCATCATGATATTCCAGAGGAAGTGCGCGCAACTTATGGATTAACAAATGATTTATTACGGCTTTCAGTAGGGATAGAAGATGTGCGTGATTTGATAGAGGACATAGAGCAGGCTTTTATTACTGACTGATGTTCTCAAAAGTTACTGACTATCTGGTCAGCAAAACAGTTTCAATGTAAAAAGAAAATAAGAGGAAAATAATGACAAAATATGATTTTACAACCATCCCCAATCGTCTCACCCATAATTCAGTGAAATGGAAAGAAGTACAGCAAGATCATGAAAAACTACCCTTATGGGTGGCGGATATGGATTTTATCGCACTGCCTGAAGTGACCCAAAGTATTCATGAGTATGCCGATTATGGTGTCTATGGCTATGCGTATGTTGAAGAGCGCTTGCTTGACAGTGTGCAGACTTGGGAGAAGGAGCAACATCATTATAGTTTTTCTAAAGAAAGTTTAGTTTTTATGGATGGTGTGGTGCCAGGACTCAGTCTCGCTATCCAATCTCTGACACAACGCAATGAGGCAGTCTTGATTAATACGCCTGTCTATCCACCTTTTGCGCGTACTGTCAAGTTAAATCAAAGAAAATTAGTTGAAAATTCTTTACTTGAGGAGGATGGAAAATTTTTTATTGATTTTGAACAGCTCGAAAAAGATATTGTAGACAATGAAGTTAAACTCTATTTGTTGTGTAACCCCCATAATCCTGGAGGGCGTGTCTGGTCTAAAGAGGAGTTGTTGAAAATTGGTGCTTTATGTCAAAAGTACAACGTCTGTTTAGTCGCCGATGAGATTCACCAAGACCTCACTTTATTTGGACATCAGCATCACAGCTTCAATACAGTTTCAAAGGAGTTTAAAAATTTTAGTATTATTCTTTCGTCGGCTTCGAAGACGTTTAATATTGCTGGTGTTAAATGTGCCTACGCCATTATTGAAAACGAAACATTGAGAAGAAAATTTTTGAATCAAAGAACTGCGAATAATCAAGGAGAAGTCAGCACTTTGGGCATGTTAGCGACCACAACCGCTTATCAGTATGGTGGTGAATGGCTGACCCAACTAAAGCAAGTGCTTGAGCAAAATGTTCAATATGTCAAAAGAGAATTAACTGAAAAAACAAAGATTAAAGTTATGTTTCCTGAAGCTACTTACTTGATTTGGTTAGATTTTTCAGCCTATCAGCTAGGAGATGAGGCTTTAAAAAGTAAATTGAGTCAAAAGGCAAAGGTTATCCTGAATGAAGGAAAAAGCTTTGGTACAGAAGGGGAGAACCATGCACGCTTTAATGCAGCTGCACCATTCTCTATTATCGAGGAGGCAACACAACGACTTGTGAAAGCGTTTGAAAGTTAAGGACTTTTGGCGAAAAAAGGTCGGCAGCCGCTTAAAAATATGTTAGAATGTGGATATGAATGATATTTTACAACTTACGATTGTCCTTGTGGCCTCGTTGCTTGCCACACTTGCTTCACGACGTTTAAAAATCCCTGCCGTCGTTGGTCAAATGCTGGTTGGGATTTTGATTGCTCCGTCCGTCTTGGGTTTGGTTCATGGGGGCCATGTCCTTGAGGTAATGTCGGAAATTGGAGTCATCCTACTCATGTTCCTTGCCGGTTTGGAAAGTGACCTAACAGTGCTTAAGAAAAACTTTAAGGCCTCAATGTTGGTCGCGATAGGCGGTGTAATTGTGCCTTTGATAGTTTTTGGTATCGTGGCTTTTGGCTTTGGTTATGGTATTTCGACCAGCTTCTTTTATGGGATTGTGTTTGCTGCCACTTCGGTTTCTATCACCGTAGAAGTCCTACAAGAATATGGTAAGCTAAGCACTCGCGCAGGTTCTATTATACTTGGGGCTGCTGTCGTCGATGATATTCTTGCGGTATTGATCTTATCGCTTTTTACCAGTTTCAAGAGCGGAGGCTCTGGTGGGCAACTTGCTTTACAATTCTTTTTTGAATTCCTCTTTTTTGCCTTTTTATTTATCGTGCACAAGCTTATCCCGAAAATCTGGCGTTTTGTTGAAAAGCTACCCATTGCTAATAAGAATACGATTGTAGCACTTATCATCTGTTTGGGCTTAAGTCTATTGGCTGATGCCGTAGGAATGTCGGCTGTCATTGGCAGCTTCTTTGCCGGGCTAGCCATTTCACAAACAGAAGTGAGTCATAAGATCGAAGAATACACCTCAGCTATTGGTTACGTGATTTTCATCCCTGTATTCTTTGTTTTGATAGCTATTTCAGTACAATTTGATAGTATTATCCATCATCCTTGGATTATTTTATTATTTACCCTTCTTGCCATATTAACGAAGTTTTTACCCGCTTATGCAGTGGGTAAATCCAGTCATTTAAGTACTAATGAAAGCATGTTGATTGGTACTGGAATGATTTCACGGGGGGAGATGGCGTTAATTGTCGCTCAGATAGGATTAACGAGTCATATTATCACAGATGAGGTTTATTCTGAATTGGTCATTGTGATTATATTAGCCACCGTTATCGCCCCTTTCTTGATTAAGTTCGTATTACGCAAAGAAACTCAAGATGTGAGCCTTTGATGACCTTTATCAACTCCTGACAGCTTGGTCAGTAAATAAAATAGAACCCATGAAATAAAAAAATTACCGCTTTCTTCCCAAAAAGGGCAAAAAAATGGTAAAATAGAAAAAATGCTTTAGAGGTACAGTTTCAATACTGTAGCTCTAAAAAATTTTGCCCAAATGAGTATTTTTTCTCAAAACGGGTCATTCGCACATCGGTCCTTTGTTCAACAAAGGGTTTTATTGAAAGGAAAAATCAAAATGTCAAAAATTCAAGTCGTAGAACATCCATTGATTCAACACAAACTCTCTATCTTGCGTCGTAAAGAGACTTCTTCAAAAGAATTCCGCGAACTCGTTGACGAGATTGGCATGCTTATGGCTTATGAAGTTTCACGTGATTTGCCACTTGAAGATGTGGAGATTGATACACCGGTTGCCCATATGACTGCTCAGCGTTTAGCAGGTAAAAAGTTAGCGATTGTGCCGATTTTACGTGCAGGTATTGGGATGGTTGATGGAATTTACAAAATGATTCCGGCAGCACGTGTGGGTCACATTGGAATGTACCGTGACGAAGAAACTATGAAACCTGTTGAATACCTTGTCAAGATGCCTACAGATATCGCTGAACGTCAAGTTTTTCTCGTGGATCCTATGTTGGCTACGGGTGGCTCAGCGATTTTGGGTGTAGATGTATTGAAAGAGCGTGGTGTAAAGAACATTAAGTTTGTTTGCCTTGTGGCTGCACCAGAAGGGGTAAAAGCTTTACAAGAAGCGCATCCTGATATTGATATTTTTGCTGCTGCGCTTGATGACCATTTAAATGAAAAAGGTTATATCATCCCAGGGCTTGGTGACGCAGGTGACCGTCTTTTTGGAACAAAATAATAAAACAACACGATTGCCTCTATTTGCTGAGGCAATCTTTTTTATCTTTCGAGTCAAATTAGTTTACAACTGTAAATTTATTTGGTAAGATTACATATGTAAACAAAAACAAAAGAAAAGGAACAACGAAATTATGACATTCTTAAAATCACTTGAAAACCGCCGCACAATCTATGCTCTTGGAAAAAACGTTAAAGACGAGCAAGAAGTTATTGACACAATTAAAGAAGCGGTACGCCTCTCACCTACAGCCTTTAACAGCCAAACAGGACGTGTCTTGATCGTTACGGGTGATGCCCAAGAAAAACTTTGGGGCGAAATCGTAGCAACTGACTTAAAAGCAGAAATGGACCGTCAAGGTGTACCAGAAAGTGCTTGGGCTGGAACTAAAGCAAAACTTGATGGCTTCAAGGCTGCCTTTGGAACAGCGCTCTTCTTTGAAGATACTGCTGTTGTAGCCTCTCTTCAAGAACAATTTCCTCTTTATGCGGATAACTTCCCCGTATGGTCAGAACAAGGTTCTGGAATTATCACGGTGAATGCATGGACGGCTCTTGCAGAACTTGGTCTTGGTGCCAACTTGCAACATTATAATCCAGTTATTGACGAAACTGTTGCTCAAACATTTAACCTTCCAGCAAGCTGGAAATTGCGTGGCCAACTTGTATTCGGTTCTATTGAAGCACCTGCTGGAGATAAGGACTTCATGAACGATGAAGACCGTTTCGTGATCGCGAAATAAACACTACTGCTAAATCTTACTCACTAAAGGTCACCTTTCATCCAGGTGGTCTTTTTTTGTATTTTTAGCCGATGCGAATAATTTTGAAATTATCAACAGGAGGTGCTATAATTACTCTAAAAGTATCATGAAAAATAAGGAAAGGAACAGCGTGAATAAACTTTTAAAAAATGAAAAGCATCCTGCTTTAGGATTTCTTCGCTATGTTGGACCAGGGCTTATCGTTGCAGTGGGTTTTATTGATCCAGGTAATTGGGCAGCAAATTTAGCCGCTGGTTCTCAATTTGGCTATAAACTTCTTTGGGTAATCACTCTCTCCACGGTTATGCTTGCTTTTTTACAGCATAATGTGGCTCATTTAGGGATTGTAACAGGGAAATGTTTATCCGAAAACGCCACAGAATATCTTAAACCAGTTACGAGTCGGATCGTGTTAGCAACAGCAGTATTAGCCTCTATCTCTACTGCGGTAGCAGAAATACTAGGAGGTGCCTTAGCCTTGCAGATGTTATTTAAGTTGCCGCTTTCTTTAGGGAGTTTATTAACGGCAGCTTTGGTCATCTGGTTTTTGTTCAGTAATTCTTATTCCAAAATTGAAAAAGTAATCATTGGGTTTGTCAGTGTTATTGGAATATCGCTTTTGTTTGAGCTTTTTATTATCCCTCATGTGGATTGGATAGCTGCTGCAAAGGCTAGTGTCACACCAAGTATGAGCTCTGCTTCAATTCCCATCATTATGAGTGCGCTTGGAGCAGTAGTAATGCCTCACAATCTTTTCCTTCACTCTGAAGTGATCCAGAGTCGGCAGTGGAATCTTGAGGATGAAAAAGTGATTCAACGGCAACTCAAATACGAATTTTTTGATACACTCTTTTCAATGTTTTTAGGCTGGGTGATTAATAGTGCTATTATTATTCTCGCTGCCGCACTCTTTTTCCCACATGTGGTAACAGAAATCGATCAAGCACAGGAAATGCTTAAGCCGCTGTTGGGCTCAGCAGGAGCTATCCTCTTTGCCGTTGCCTTTCTTTTTGCGGGGGTAGCTTCGTCTGTAACCGCAGGAATGGCTGGAGGTTCTATATTTGCTGGGATTTATCGTAAGCCGTATGACATTCGTGAAATTCATAGCAAAGTAGGCGTACTCCTAACAATTCTGGTCGCTACGGGAGCAATAATTGGCTTGAGTACGATTACCTCTCCTTTTCAAATCTTGATTTATAGTCAAGTCTTCCTCAGCATCCAATTGCCTATTACGATCTTTTTACAGATTTACTTGACCAATTCACAAAAAGTAATGGGCAAGTACAAAAATGTTTGGTACACAAAAGCTTTACTCTTAGCGATGGGGATTTTTATTACTTTGCTAAATGTTATCTTAGTCATTACTACATTTCAGGGTTGATTTTTGATACAATAAAAGAAGGAATTCAAACAAAGGCTTCTAACCAAAGAAGTTACGAGTCTGTCACTTATAAAAGGAGGGCCTATGCAGCCAAAATTAATCAATAAAGTGGTCATAAAGCGAAATGGACATGTTGTAGACTGGGATAGTTTTCGTATTCAAACTGCAGTATTCAAAGCAGCTATAAATGGCAAGTATAAGGATAAACCGCTCCATGCGAATATGATCGCTAATAACGTGACAAAAGTTGTAGAGAAGGTCATTGCTGAACTTTCATTTGAAAAAATCGAGATTGAGACGATACAAAATCAAGTCGTTAAGCAACTTAACGATTTTGATAAAGACGTGGCGCGAGACTTTCTAGCTTACAAGACAAAGCAAAATATTGAACAAAGACATTAAAAAAATAAAAAATGCTGATTTTCAGCATTTTTTTGATCAAAACGTCACTGATCGCACCGTCAGTAATTTTCCTTAAAAATTTTTAGTTCTTCCTTGATTTCGTTCTTGACAAAAAATGAATGAACCCTTACAATAGTAGAAGAGACAAGTTTTTAGTGAAAATTTTTCAGAAATCAGGCGGTTGATGCGAGCCTGAAAATGGCAGCTAAAAATACCACTCTTCCAAAAATTCTTTCTGGATAACAGAAAAGCGTCCCTGACACGTTACGTCAATGATGAGAATACTTTGCTTTACTGACAGCATGGTCAGTAAAGCAAAGTCTGAACTAAGGTGGTAACACGCAAATTGCGTCCTTTTCAATAAGGAGCGATTTGCGTTTTTTTATTTCGTCAAAGCTGACGAAAACCGAAAACAAACAGCAGAAAGGCAAAAAATATGATTAAAATAACTTTTCCAGATGGCAACGTCAAAGAATTTGAATCAGGTGTAACGACATTTGTCATTGCTAAATCAATCTCACCTAGCCTTGCGAAAAAGACACTCGCTGGTAAAGTTAATGGGAAATTGATTGACGCAACACGACCAATTACTGAAGATGCTAACTTTGAGATTGTCACACCAGACCATGAAGACGCTCTTGGAATTTTACGGCACAGTGCGGCTCACCTTTTCGCCCAAGCGGCTAAACGACATTTTCCAGAGATTCATTTAGGGGTCGGTCCAGCAATTCGAGACGGTTTCTACTATGACACAGACAATGCAGCTGGACAAATTTCTAATGAAGATTTGCCAGTTATTGAAGCGGAAATGAAGAAAATTGTCAAAGAAAATTTCAAATCTATCCGTAAAGAAGTTTCAAAAGAAGAAGCAAAAGAAATTTTTGCTAATGATCCTTATAAGCTTGAGCTTATTGAAGAGCATAATGAAGATGAAGGTGGTTTGACGATTTACGAGCAAGGAGAATATACAGATCTTTGCCGTGGCCCTCATGTTCCATCAACTGGGGTTATCAAATTTTTCCATCTTTTGAATGTCGCTGGAGCTTATTGGCGTGGTAACTCAGATAATACAATGATGCAACGGGTCTATGGTACAGCTTGGTTCACGAAAGAAGATTTGGAAGAAAATCTTAAAATGCGCGAAGAAGCCAAAGAACGTGACCATCGTAAGCTTGGTCGCGAATTAAACCTTTTCTTTAACGATGCAGAACTTGGAGCAGGAACAGCTTATTGGCTTCCAGATGGTGCGACAATTCGTCGAATTATCCAACGCTACGTGGAAGATCAAGAAGTTGCAAATGGTTATAAACATGTCATCACGCCTGTAATGATGAACCTTAATACTTATAAACGTTCAGGACACTGGCAACATTATCATGAAGATATGTACCCACCAATGGATATGGGCGATGGTGAGGAAATGGAACTTCGTCCTATGAACTGTCCAAGTCATATTGCGATCTACCAACACGATGTTCACAGCTATCGTGAGCTCCCAATTCGTATCGCAGAATTTGGAATGATGCACCGCTATGAAAAATCTGGTGCTTTATCAGGACTCCAACGTGTTCGCGAGATGACGCTCAATGATGGCCATACTTTTGTGATGCTTGAACAAGTTCAAGAAGAATTTGGTAAAATCCTTCAACTTATCATGGAAATGTATCGTGATTTTGGCATTAATGATTACAGTTTCCGGTTAAGCTATCGTGATCCAGAAGACACTGAGAAATATTTCCAAGATGATGAAATGTGGGAGAAATCTCAGTCAATGCTCAAAGCAACGATGGATGATATGAATTTAGAGTATGTTGAAGCTGAAGGTGAAGCCGCTTTTTACGGGCCTAAACTCGATATTCAAGTGCGTACAGCACTCGGTAACGAGGAAACATTATCAACCATTCAGCTGGATTTCTTAAATCCCGAAAACTTTGACATTAATTATATTGGGCCTGATGGTGAAAAACATCGTCCAGTCATGATTCACCGGGGAGTAATCTCAACGCTAGAACGCTTCATTGCTTATCTTATCGAAGTTTACAAAGGAGCTTTCCCAACTTGGCTAGCACCAACCCAAGCGACAATTATTCCGGTAAATCTTGATCTTCATTCTGATTATGCATGGAAAATTCAAAAAACATTGTCAGATAAAGGCTTCCGAGTTGTGGTAGACGAAGCAAACGAAAAAATGGGATGGAAGATTCGTCAGTCCCAAACGCATAAAATTCCATATCAAATCGTAGTTGGTGACCAAGAATTAGAAGAAGGAACGGTAAATGTTCGACGCTATGGCTCAAAAGAAACATCCGTATTGCCTTTAGAAGAGTTTATCAAAAACTTGGAAACAGATGTCGCTAACTTTAGCCGTGTAAATTAAAAATATAAAAGACTGTGAAGTGCAGTCTTTTTTGTTATTTAAAGACCAACATGAGGTATAATATATAAAGCAAAAATATTAAACAATTAAGGCAGGTGTATATGGCAATCAGTAATATTTATCTATTCCTTGAAATACTTGGAACAGTAGCCTTTGCAATTTCGGGAACTGTTGTAGGGATGCGTCATGGATTGGATGTTTTTGGAGTGTCAGTTCTTGCAGCTATCACTGCTGTAGGAGGGGGAATATTTAGAGATCTTCTTCTAGGAAATACGCCACCATCTGCACTTAAATCTCCTTTTTTTATCACTTTATCTATTATTTCCTCAATAGTAGCTATGATAGGAGCTACTGTTATCAACAAATACCAGACGGGATTAACAATATTAAAACTATCACGATTTTATAATCGGCTCCTTCTTATCTCTGATGCTATTGGTTTAGGGATATTTACAGTGTTGGGGATTGATGCTGGAATTTCGAAAGGCTACATCCATAATGAATTCCTGATTATTTTCTTAGGCGTCCTTACAGGAGTAGGGGGAGGAATGCTTAGAGATATCGTCGCAAACCAAGTGCCTATGATCTTCCGAGAAAATATCTACGCCCTTCCTTGTGTCATTGGTGGGCTACTATACGTCTATACTTATGATCTATTTAGTAGAGATACCGCCTTAATTTTAGCTGTACTGTTTATTGTTATCGTTCGTATTGTTACCGAAGAGCGAAAATGGAATTTACCGAGCATAGGAAAAATGTGACAACAGAGGGTTTTGAGAGGTTTACTGAATAAAAAGGTGAAAAAGTCACAGTTTATTCTTGACAAGGGGAGTTAGGTTTGATAGAATATAATAGTTGTCGCGAGAGACGAGGGTCTTGAAGCGAGCTAGACCATTGAAAACTGAATAAAGAAGAATGACTCATGTGATGTAGAAATACATCAAAAATCTGTCAATCAATAATGAAAGACAAGCCAGTCACTTCGGTGACTTAAATACTTTATTTGAGAGTTTGATCCTGGCTCAGGACGAACGCTGGCGGCGTGCCTAATACATGCAAGTTGAGCGCTGAAGATTGGTACTTGTACCGATTGGATGAGCAGCGAACGGGTGAGTAACGCGTGGGGAATCTGCCTTTGAGCGGGGGACAACATTTGGAAACGAATGCTAATACCGCATAATAGCTTTAAACATAAGTTTTAAGTTTGAAAGATGCAATTGCATCACTCAAAGATGATCCCGCGTTGTATTAGCTAGTTGGTGAGGTAAAGGCTCACCAAGGCGATGATACATAGCCGACCTGAGAGGGTGATCGGCCACATTGGGACTGAGACACGGCCCAAACTCCTACGGGAGGCAGCAGTAGGGAATCTTCGGCAATGGACGAAAGTCTGACCGAGCAACGCCGCGTGAGTGAAGAAGGTTTTCGGATCGTAAAACTCTGTTGTTAGAGAAGAACGACGAGGAGAGTGGAAAGCTCCTCGTGTGACGGTATCTAACCAGAAAGGGACGGCTAACTACGTGCCAGCAGCCGCGGTAATACGTAGGTCCCGAGCGTTGTCCGGATTTATTGGGCGTAAAGCGAGCGCAGGTGGTTTATTAAGTCTGGTGTAAAAGGCAGTGGCTCAACCATTGTATGCATTGGAAACTGGTAGACTTGAGTGCAGGAGAGGAGAGTGGAATTCCATGTGTAGCGGTGAAATGCGTAGATATATGGAGGAACACCGGTGGCGAAAGCGGCTCTCTGGCCTGTAACTGACACTGAGGCTCGAAAGCGTGGGGAGCAAACAGGATTAGATACCCTGGTAGTCCACGCCGTAAACGATGAGTGCTAGATGTAGGGAGCTATAAGTTCTCTGTATCGCAGCTAACGCAATAAGCACTCCGCCTGGGGAGTACGACCGCAAGGTTGAAACTCAAAGGAATTGACGGGGGCCCGCACAAGCGGTGGAGCATGTGGTTTAATTCGAAGCAACGCGAAGAACCTTACCAGGTCTTGACATACTCGTGCTATTCCTAGAGATAGGAAGTTCCTTCGGGACACGGGATACAGGTGGTGCATGGTTGTCGTCAGCTCGTGTCGTGAGATGTTGGGTTAAGTCCCGCAACGAGCGCAACCCCTATTGTTAGTTGCCATCATTAAGTTGGGCACTCTAACGAGACTGCCGGTGATAAACCGGAGGAAGGTGGGGATGACGTCAAATCATCATGCCCCTTATGACCTGGGCTACACACGTGCTACAATGGATGGTACAACGAGTCGCGAGACAGTGATGTTTAGCTAATCTCTTAAAACCATTCTCAGTTCGGATTGTAGGCTGCAACTCGCCTACATGAAGTCGGAATCGCTAGTAATCGCGGATCAGCACGCCGCGGTGAATACGTTCCCGGGCCTTGTACACACCGCCCGTCACACCACGGGAGTTGGGAGTACCCGAAGTTGGTTGCCTAACCGCAAGGAGGGCGCTACCTAAGGTAAGACCGATGACTGGGGTGAAGTCGTAACAAGGTAGCCGTATCGGAAGGTGCGGCTGGATCACCTCCTTTCTAAGGAATATATACAAGAGTGAGCATTCAACTTTATTCAGTTTTGAGGGGTTTAGTAAAAAACCTACACAAGAATCAACTTCTTGATTGTGGGGCCTTAGCTCAGCTGGGAGAGCGCCTGCTTTGCACGCAGGAGGTCAGCGGTTCGATCCCGCTAGGCTCCATTGAAACGAAAGTTTCAAACTTGAACATTGAAAACTAAATAACAATATCTAATAACGATAAATAAACCGAAAAGCTGTGAATTTTAAAGAATTTACAAACTTATACTTGAAAAACGATGATTTAAATCATCATGGCAAAGTTAATAAGGGCGCACGGTGGATGCCTTGGCACTAAGAGCCGATGAAGGACGTGACTAACGACGATATTCTAGGGGGAGCAGTAAGTACGCATTGATCCCTAGGTCTCCGAATGGGGAAACCCAGCTGCTACTAGCAGTTATCCGTAAGTGAATACATAGCTTACGTGAAGGTAACGCAGAGAACTGAAACATCTAAGTACCTGCAGGAAGAGAAAGTAAAAACGATTTCGTAAGTAGCGGCGAGCGAACGCGAAGAAGGGCAAACCAAGAAGCTTGCTTCTTGGGGTTGTAGGACTGCAACGTGGACTTAAGCATTATAGTCGAATAACCTGGGAAGGTTAATCAAAGAGGGTAATAATCCCGTAGACGAAATAGCGCTTATACCTAGCAGTATCCTGAGTAGGGCTGGACACGCGAAATCCAGTTTGAATCCGGGAGGACCATCTCCCAACCCTAAATACTCCTTAGTGACCGATAGTGAACCAGTACCGTGAGGGAAAGGTGAAAAGAACCCCGAGAGGGGAGTGAAATAGCACCTGAAACCGTGTGCCTACAAGAAGTTCGAGCCCGTTAATGGGTGAGAGCGTGCCTTTTGTAGAATGAACCGGCGAGTTACGTTATGATGCGAGGTTAAGTTGAAGAGACGGAGCCGTAGGGAAACCGAGTCTGAATAGGGCGACTTAGTATCATGATGTAGACCCGAAACCTAGTGACCTATCCATGAGCAGGGTGAAGGTGTGGTAAGACGCACTGGAGGCCCGAACCAGGACACGTTGAAAAGTGTTTGGATGACTTGTGGATAGCGGAGAAATTCCAAACGAACTGGGAGATAGCTGGTTCTCTCCGAAATAGCTTTAGGGCTAGCGTCGAAATGTAAGTGTATTGGAGGTAGAGCACTGTTTGGGTGAGGGGTCCATCTCGGATTACCAATCTCAGATAAACTCCGAATGCTAATACACATGTTCGGCAGTCAGACTGCGAGTGCTAAGATCCGTAGTCGAAAGGGAAACAGCCCAGACCAACAGCTAAGGTCCCAAAATATATGTTAAGTGGAAAAGGATGTGGGGTTGCACAGACAACTAGGATGTTAGCTCAGAAGCAGCTATCATTCAAAGAGTGCGTAATAGCTCACTAGTCGAGTGACCCTGCGCCGAAAATGTACCGGGGCTAAACATATTACCGAAGCTTTGGATTGATATTTTATCAATGGTAGGAGAGCGTTCTTAACCGCGATGAAGGTATACCGTGAGGAGTGCTGGAGCGTTAAGAAGTGAGAATGCCGGTATGAGTAGCGCAAGATAAGTGAGAATCTTATCCACCGTAAGACTAAGGTTTCCAGGGGAAGGCTCGTCCGCCCTGGGTTAGTCGGGACCTAAGGCGAGGCCGAAAGGCGTAGTCGATGGACAACTGGTTGATATTCCAGTACTAGATATGATCGTGATGGAGGGACGCAGTAGGCTAACGGATGCCAGTTAATGGATTCTGGTCTAAGCAGTGAGGTGTGAGATGTGTCAAATGCATTTCTCTTTAACATTGAGCTGTGATGGGGAAGCAACTACGGTTGCGAACTCCGTGATGTCACACTGCCAAGAAAAGCTTCTAGCGTAAAGTCATATCTACCCGTACCGCAAACCGACACAGGTAGTCGAGGCGAGTAGCCTCAGGTGATCGAGAGAACTCTCGTTAAGGAACTCGGCAAAATAGCCCCGTAACTTCGGGAGAAGGGGTGCTGGTGTAAAAGCCAGCCGCAGTGAATAGGCCCAAGCAACTGTTTATCAAAAACACAGCTCTCTGCTAAACCGCAAGGTGATGTATAGGGGGTGACGCCTGCCCGGTGCTGGAAGGTTAAGAGGAGTGCTTAGACGTAAGTCGAAGGTATGAATTGAAGCCCCAGTAAACGGCGGCCGTAACTATAACGGTCCTAAGGTAGCGAAATTCCTTGTCGGGTAAGTTCCGACCCGCACGAAAGGCGTAATGATTTGGGCACTGTCTCAACGAGAGACTCGGTGAAATTTTAGTACCTGTGAAGATGCAGGTTACCCGCGACAGGACGGAAAGACCCCATGGAGCTTTACTGTAGTTTGATATTGAGTACCTGTAAGTCATGTACAGGATAGGTAGGAGCCATTGAAATAGGGACGCTAGTTTCTATTGAGGCGTTGTTGGGATACTACCCTTGACTTATGGTTACTCTAACCCGCTGGCATAATCGGCCAGGGAGACAGTGTCTGACGGACAGTTTGACTGGGGCGGTCGCCTCCTAAAGAGTAACGGAGGCGCTCAAAGGTTGGCTCAGATTGGTTGGAAATCAATCGTAGAGTGTAAAGGTAAAAGCCAGCTTGACTGCGAGAGCTACAACTCGAGCAGGTAGGAAACTAGGACTTAGTGATCCGGTGGTACCGCATGGAAGGGCCATCGCTCAACGGATAAAAGCTACCCTGGGGATAACAGGCTTATCTCCCCCAAGAGTTCACATCGACGGGGAGGTTTGGCACCTCGATGTCGGCTCGTCGCATCCTGGGGCTGTAGTCGGTCCCAAGGGTTGGGCTGTTCGCCCATTAAAGCGGCACGCGAGCTGGGTTCAGAACGTCGTGAGACAGTTCGGTCCCTATCCGTCGCGGGCGTAGGTAATTTGAGAGGATCTGTCCTTAGTACGAGAGGACCGGGATGGACTTACCGCTGGTGTACCAGTTGTTCCGCCAGGAGCACGGCTGGATAGCTATGTAGGGAAGGGATAAGCGCTGAAAGCATCTAAGTGCGAAGCCCACCTCAAGATGAGATTACCCATTCGTAAGAATTAAGAGCCCAGAGAGATGATCTGGTAGATAGGCTGGAAGTGGGAGCGTTGCGAGACGTGGAGCGGACCAGTACTAATCGCTCGAGGACTTTACCAAAGAGTCAAATATAAAATGCTTAAGGTTTATGAGTTAGAAGAATTGTTATTTAGTTTTGAATGTTCAAGGTAACATTTAATGATTTGGTCATCATTGCGATGGAGATACACCTGTTCCCATGTCGAACACAGAAGTTAAGTCCATCTACGGCGGAAGTACTTGGGGGTTGCCCCCTGGGAGATAGGCGAGTGGCCAAGTTTGGGAGTTTAGCTCAGCTGGGAGAGCATCTGCCTTACAAGCAGAGGGTCAGCGGTTCGATCCCGTTAACTCCCATAGGTTGGTTCAGCCTTAATTGAATAGGTTCCGTAGTGTAGCGGTTATCACGTCGCCCTGTCACGGCGAAGATCGCGGGTTCGATTCCCGTCGGAACCGTTAGTAGAAATACTAATGACTCGTTAGCTCAGTTGGTAGAGCATTTGACTTTTAATCAAAGGGTCGCTGGTTCGAGCCCAGCACGGGTCATAATCCTAGCGGATGTGGCGGAATTGGCAGACGCACTAGATTTAGGATCTAGCGCTTAACGGCGTGGGGGTTCAAGTCCCTTCATCCGCATCTTAGGTATTAGCCGACTTAGCTCAGTTGGTAGAGCATCTGATTTGTAATCAGAGGGTCGCGTGTTCGAATCATGTAGTCGGCATTGTCGAAAGGCAGAAAAGGTATTGCGAACGTAGTTCAGGGGTAGAACACAACCTTGCCATGGTTGGGGTCGCGAGTTCGAATCTCGTCGTTCGCTTGTTAATCCTCCCAGTGGGAGTTTTTCTATAATAACCCGGGGTGGCGGAACTGGCAGACGCACAGGACTTAAAATCCTGCGAGGGGTAACCTTCGTACCGGTTCGAAACCGGTCCTCGGGATAGCCAAAGTTAGTAGCAAATGTTACTAACTTTTTTTGTTTCAGTTTAAACGTTGGAGTGAAGCGGTTACTTAGGGATTTTATGAGCTTACACTAGAAAAATACTTCACAAAATGCTATACTAAGTAAGTAATAAAATATTCGGAGGATTTTGAAATGGCAATCGTTTCAGCAGAAAAATTCGTACAAGCCGCTCGTGATAACGGATACGCTATCGGTGGTTTCAACACAAACAACCTTGAATGGACTCAAGCTATCTTGCGTGCAGCAGAAGCTAAGAAGACTCCAGTATTGATCCAAACTTCTATGGGTGCGGCTAAATACATGGGTGGTTACAAAATGTGCAAGCTCCTCATTGAAACTCTTGTAGAATCAATGGGTATCACAGTACCAGTAGCAATTCACCTTGACCACGGTCACTTTGAAGATGCTAAAGAATGTATCGAAATCGGTTATACTTCAGTTATGTTTGATGGTTCACATCTTCCTATTGAAGAAAACTTGAAAGATGCTAAAGAAATTATTGAATTGGCACATGCCAAAGGTATCTCTGTAGAATGTGAAGTTGGTTCTATCGGTGGTGAAGAAGATGGTATTATCGGTGAAGGTGAACTTGCTCCTATCGATGATGCTGTAGCTATGGCTAAACTTGGTGTTGACTTCCTCGCTGCAGGTATTGGTAACATCCACGGACCTTATCCAGAAAACTGGAAAGGTCTCCACATTGATCACCTTGAAAAATTGAACAAAGCACTCGTTGAAGCTATGGGACACAATGTACCAATCGTATTGCACGGTGGTTCTGGTATTCCTGATGATCAAATTCGTCAAGCTATCGCTAACGGTGTTGCTAAAGTTAACGTTAATACTGAATGTCAACTTGCTTTCGCAGCTGCTACACGTAAATTCGTTAACGAATTTGATGCAAACGAAGCAGAATACATGAAGAAAAAACTCTTTGACCCACGTAAATTCTTGAAACCTGGTTTCGATGCAATTACAACTGCTGTTGAAGAACGTATCGATGTATTTGGTTCAGCAAACAAAGCTTAATCAATTTTCATACTTAAAAAAAGGGCTGCTCTTGAGCAGTCTTTTTTTCTTTGTATACCCACAAAAGCAAAGTTGAGTGAATGTTAAGAAAATTATATAAAAGATTGCAAATGATTTAAAAAAATGGTAGTATGGTTACGGAAATAATTTGATTAGTATTTATCCTTTTTGAAGAGGTGTTATTATGCCAAAACGGTTGTCTAAGTTTAAAAAGTGGATTTTATTTGATTACGCACTTCTCTCTTTATTTGTAAGTGGTGTTTATATTGCTTTTAACCATGAATTTTTTAAAGTGAACTGGAAACGATATTATAACAATATTACTTATGAGGAGAAGGTTGACAAAATATTGAAGCATGGCGTTTTTTGGATTCCTGGTAACTTGCATTCTCTCACTGCACCTTTATTGATCGCTTTACTTTTAGGTGGGGCGCTCTTGTCTCTTATCATTTTCGCATTAGTGTGGAAAAACTACTTGGTGAGAACGTGGCTGCCATTATTTTCCTTCATGGGATTTATACTTCCATTATTAATTCGTTATGATGAGAATATTCTTAAGCTACTTGTAATTGGCTATTTTCTAGTCATATTGAGTTCAAGTTTTTCAGTTGCCGCATTAAGGCAGTGGTAAGCGATAAGATTTGATATGAGTGCTTCTATAAAAACATTTTATTTCTCTTCATGAGTCTAAATCTTGATATTTTTTAAATAACTATCATTTTACTATGAATAAATATAAAATTTAAAAAAGGAGAAAAAGTGAATATATTGGGCTTAGTCACGCTTTGACTAAAGAGAAGAGTTTTCATCTAGAATATTTTGGTTACATTATCGCTCGTTTATCGTATATTAATTTAGAAGGGTTATATTTGATTTAAGATTTAAAAGGCGATAGAATGATTATAATGCGAGCAACAGCACTAACCATGGAGGAATATAAATAGATGAATAAAAAGAATCGACGTGTGAATACTAACTTAAAACTGCTAGCGGGTACAACATTGCTGATTAGTCTGGGAAGTTTCGGTGGGGCAGCTAAAGCTGCTGATTTAACTTCTACTCTTTCTAATGATGCGACCACAATGACAAGTGAAAAGGGAACAGCGACAAATCTCACTTCTTCGTCGAGCGCAGATGAAACGAGTAGTTCTAGCCAGGAATCAAGCACTAGCGAGAGTTCAGACGAATCAACGAACAATTCTGGAACAACAGATGAGGGAGATAAAACGACTACTGGCAATAGTAGTTCTGCAGCAGTAGGTGGTGAGAGTAGTGGGACATCATCTTCAAAACCTAAGCCCTCTTCATCAGAAAAACCTTCCACAACTCGACCTTCAACTACTACGAAACCTTCAACGTCCCAAAAAGCCCCTAGTTCACCTAGTAAGTCATCAGAAGCTAAGAGTACTGGGAGCCAATCAAAGGTTGCTGTTTCACCATCATTAGCTGCCCCCCAAGCAAATCAAACTTCTACAGCAACTCCTGTAGCTACGCCTACTGAAAATGCGCAAAGCTATGTTGGTGGGACATATGCTCAGCCAGCATCAAATACCTCTGTGACGAGAACAGCTTCAGAGGCGGGGACTGGCGACTCGGTTTATGAGGGGCCTACACTGAAAAAAATTCAGGCTGCAAAAACAATTGATAAGATTGATAACTCTAGTACAGAAGCTTTTATTAAGAGTATCGCTCCTCGTATACAAATTTTAGCTGGAAAAAATAATTTGTTTGCTTCTATTATTTTGGCGCAGGCTATTTTGGAATCTGGCTCGGGTCAAAGTGATATGGCTGTGAATTATTTTAACATTTTCAATATTACGGGCTCCTATTTTGGAAAGTCTATCTCTTTTAAAACACAAGAGTATGCAGGTGATCAGGCTTATTTGATGGAACAAAGTTTTCGAGTATATAGCAACTATGACCAATCTCTAGAAGATTACATCAATCTTATGCTTAGTGGAACAACTTGGAATCCGAATATTTATGCTGGAAGTTGGAAAACTCATGCCAAAAATTATACAGAAGCTGCACAAGCTCTTCAGGGAGTTTTTGCTACAGACCCAGAATACGCTCAAAAATTAATCGACTTGATTCAGGAATATCACTTGGATTTTTACGATAATGTAGACAGTAAAACAGAGGTTTGGGGAGAAAATATTCCCACTAGTCCTGTCATGACGTCAAAAGCTGCAGAGAGTGACTTCCCAGCCTATAATGGAGTTGAATACCCAGGCGCAGAAAGTTATGCATTTGGTAATTGTACACAATATGTCTATAACCGAATTATCCAATTAGGAGGCAAAATTGGCACACACATGGGAAATGGTGGTGAATGGGGTGTAAATGCCCAACAACAAGGTTATTTCACTACGATGGTTCCTACAGAGGGATATGCGGTAAGCTTTCCACCAGGGGTTGCGGGCTCAAGTTCTGAATATGGTCACGTGGCCTTTGTTGAGAAAGTTTATGATGACCACTCTATCTTAGTCTCGGAGATGAATGTTCGTGGTAACAATGTAGTAAGTCAGCGACATATTTCTGCGAGTGTTGCTGCTTTAGCAACCTATATCCAACCTAAATAAAGGGATACTCTGTAAAAAAGGTACCTAGAATTGACTTTTATAGTAATTAACTTGATGACTGAGTATCCTAATCGGGTATTCACGTGATGGAGTAAAAGTTGCTAGAAAAGATCGTTCCTTATAAAAAACTGTTGAAAAATCAGCCTTTGGGCTGATTTTTTTGGGGGAAAAGTTTGAGATAATAAGGTTACGAGGTTAAGACAATCTCATATAAAAGTTTAAAAGATTTTAGTGCTTTGATTTGATAAAGCAAAGAAAGGATCAGATATAATGGCTAATAAAAAAGATAGAATTATGGACTTGATGCGTCGCGGAATTATCACAGAAGAGGAGGCTTTAGAACTTCTTGAAAAAAATGGGACTGCACCGAAAGGGGGAAATTCTGGTGATGAAGAATCAACACAATTTACCTATACCGATAAGGAGGGATATGTGAACCATAATGTAGACTTCCCAGATGCAATGAAGAATGTTGCAGAAAGTCTGTTGACAAAAGGTAAAGAAATCTTCCAAGGTGTTTCAAAGGCAGTAGATGACAATATTGATTTTTCTAATGGTTTTCCAAAAGTAAAATCGACATCACATACCGTGGAAAAAGACATTGAAGAGGATTTCCAAAGACTCAATTTAGATATTAAGAGTGGTAAAGTGCTTATTTTACCTGGTGAAAAAGCACATGCCAAGGTTGAATACAAAATCTATGGCGCTGTTGATGAAGGAAATATTGCTGCTTATGTTGCTGAAAAAACTAAGTTTGAGGTAGTCGATGGGACACTAGAGTTTAGTGCGAGTGGTCGAATCGCTGCTGATATCGAACTTTATCTTCCTGAAAAAGAATATGATAATTTTGAAATCAATGCACCACATGCAGAATTAAAGGTGAAAAAAGTTTCAGTGAAGGAAATGAGTATCGGCTTGATCAACGGGGGCGCTGAACTTTCAGAAGTAACCAGTGATAAGATTAAAATTGATAATAAAAATGGAGAAATCAAAGTTTTAGAAGGTCAAACTGATCGTCTTGACCTGAATGGAGTGAACGGTAATATCCGTATTACTACAGCCTTTAACTCAGCCGATGTCTCACTGGTTAATGGCAATATTTTACTGACAGAAAAAGCTGGTACAGCTCGTCAATTAAACATGAAAAATGTTAATGGAGATATTAAGGTTTCTGTACCAGAAAAATTAGGGCTCGTCGGTCACGTAAGAACAATCTTTGGTGGTTATAAGACACGTTTGAACTTGGATACTCCTTTTGAAGCTGGACGCAATGGAGCGGCATTGGTACGCCAAGGTGAAGATACACTGACGTTTGAATTTGAAACAAAATCAGGAACAATTTGGTTGAAAGATACCACTCAAGAAGAAAATTAAGCACTTACGGTGCGGTCAGTAAATGACCAAGCTGTCAGTTCATAAGTTAATAAATGGTGAGAAATGAAGAAGAAAAGACTGAAAAGATCAGACACAAATCGAGTTATTGCAGGAACGGTTGGGGGACTTGGTGAGTACTTTGACTTGAGTCGCAGGATGATTACCATCATTCGCGTGTTACTTGTGATTGGAACTTTCGGTAGTTGGGGATCATTGCTCATTGTTTATGTGATTGTGAGTCTGTTAATGACGCAATCGCAAAAGTAAGTTTATGAAGAAAGGATAAAAAATGTCACAAAGACAATTAACAAAATCAACAACGAACCGTAGAGTAAGTGGCGTTATCGCTGGTATTTGTGAATACTTCGGCTTGGGTCGTGATGTGGTAACTATTCTACGCATTCTGTTTGTTGTGCTTGCTTTTGGAAGCTGGGGTGGTTTGATTCCACTTTACTTTGTAGCAAGTTGGATTATGCCTAGTGCTCGGAATAACCGTTATTACGACGATCAAGGGGACACTTATCAAGCAAACTGGGATCGGAAAGCACAAAATTTTGATGAAAAAATGGACGGTTGGTCGCAACGTTATTCTGATAAGATGAATAGCTGGTCACAACGTTATGAAGATAAATTTAATCAAAACAAAGGGCAAGCGAACAATTGGGGAAATCCATGGGACGAGCCTGATCCAAAACAAAAACGGAAAATGAAAGAAGCAGAGCCCGTAGAAAAAGAAGATGATTGGTCTGACTTTTAAAATAGGCTGCTTACAGGGTAAAAAATACTGTGCTCTTTACTGACAGAGCTGTCAGTAAACTTTCCATGAAACATCTGGTCCGCTATGACCTAAAACTGGTCTCCTATATAATAATTACTCCCAATAGAAAATGGACTTTATTAAGTCCATTTTTTTAATGAAATTTCTCCGCTGGATAAAATCTTTTTTTCACCGTTTTCAAGTTGAACAATCAATTCACCTCTGGGGGTAAGATCAAGTGCTCGTCCACTATAAGTTGTGCCATTTTGAATAAATTCAACTTCTTTGCCGAGAATAAAGGAGTGGGCTTTGTAAAAGTCAAAAAAAGTACGCGTCTTATACAAACGATGAAATTCGGACCAGATTTCGGCAATCAATGCAGAGCGGCTTACCGTTGGTGTTTCCCCTTGAAAGAGCGAGCCTGCGCGATGGGCAATCTCTTCAGGAAATTCAGTGATATTAAAGTTAATCCCTACTCCGATTACTACTTGATTGGCCCTTTCAGTATTGATCACAGCCTCAGCTAAAATTCCCGCGATTTTATATTGTCCCAGATAGATATCATTAACCCATTTAATCTGTGGACTTTTATCTGTTAATCTTTCGATGGCGGAGACCACAGCGGCACCAGTTAATAAGGTGTAATCAGGCCAATTTTCAGGTGCTGATTCTGGAAAAAGAGAAAGGCTCATATAAATCCCCCCCTCCTTAGCTGAAAAATAATGACGTCCAAAGCGGCCGTAGGTAGCTGTCTGCTGCTCTGTTAGATATAAACAGTTGGCTTGGGCATCAAGCTTAGCGTCTTTTTGAGTGGATTCTGATTCGGCTACGATTTTCACATCAGAAAGCCACTTATTTTTTAATAAAATTCCTGTTTTTTCTAGTTTGTCGCTCATTTTTTTATTATATCAGAAAATGTGCTTTTAGCAGTACAACTTTATCCAAAAGTGAAAGGAAAAAACAAAAGAAAGAATTTTCAGATTTTCTAACAGTAGTAACTATTTGACTTTCAAAAAAGCTCGGAGTATAGTTTTAATATAGCAAAGTTAGGAAAGGAAAATTAATTTGGTATTTGAAAAAACAGTTTTGAACAAAGCACTTGCCTCAGCCTTTGATATTCCAATCGAGGTTACTTATTGGGATGGAAAAACAGAAAAGTATGGGGAGGGCGACACGCAAGTTCGCATCACTTTTAATAAAAAGTTCTCTTTTAGTGATTTATCATCAATGCCAACTTTGGTCCTAGCCGAAGCCTATATGCATGAAGACATTGAGATTGAAGGTAGTATCCAAGAACTTGTAGCATCAGCTTATCGAAAAGCTGATAGTTTTTTGACAGATCAATCAGGTTTTGGAAAGTCAATGATGAAACTTTTGGGGAATCATTCCCAAAAGCAATCTAAAGAAGACATCCACAGCCACTATGATATCGGGAATGATTTTTATAATAAATGGTTAGATAAAACAATGACTTATTCTTGTGCTTATTTTGAAAATGATCAAATGACACTTGAAGAAGCACAAATTGCTAAAGTTCACCATATTTTAGATAAATTAGACAGCAAAGCAGGTGGTCGCTTGCTTGATATCGGTTGCGGATGGGGGACTCTGATCTTTACTGCTGCACAAGAGTACGGTTTGCAAGCAGTCGGCGTGACATTGTCTGAAGAGCAGTATGACTATGTGGTAAATAAAGCCAAAGAGTTAGGTTTAGAAGATCAAGTTAAAGTTTATCTGATTGACTATCGTGACCTCAAAGATAAAGACTTTGATTATGTTACTTCAGTAGGCATGTTTGAGCACGTAGGAAAAGAAAACTTGGAAATGTATTTCCAAAAAGTGTACGATTATTTGAAACCAAATGGACGTGCACTTATCCATGGGATTACAGGACAACACCGTGGTGCTGGAGTAGATCCCTTTATTGAAAAATATATTTTCCCAGGCGGTTATATTCCAAATATCGCAGAAAATGTTGAACATATCATGACTGCAAAATTACAATTGGATGATTTAGAACCTTTACGGCGTCATTATCAAAAAACGCTTGAAATTTGGAATGAAAATTACTTGGCTGTTTTTGATGAAGTTGAAAAAGAAATGGGTCGTCCGTTTGCTCGGATGTGGACACTCTATCTCCAAGCCTGTGCAGCAAGTTTTGAAGCAGGAAATATTGATGTTGTACAATATCTTTTGACTAAAGGTGCTTCAGGTCAAGGCTTGCCAATGACTCGCGAATACATGTTTAAAAAACATTAAACAAAGGATGCTTGGCTAGCCGCTAATGACGGGATAAAAGTTAAGTCAGGAATGAAAAAATTTACTGACAGACGTGTCAGTAAAATGATGTGCGAATTTTTGTAAAAAGAAGAGTGCAATTTTCATAAAAAAAAGGTAAAATAGAAGAGTTACGAGTCCCGAAAGGATTTGATAGGGCTGTAAGTTTACTGACCAGCTGGTCAGTAAAACGGCACGTCCTTCAAAGACGCCTTGTAACCATAATTTAGATTGGGGGACATTTTTAATGTCAGAAAAACATTTATTTACATCAGAATCCGTATCAGAAGGCCATCCAGATAAGGTTGCAGACCAAATCTCAGATGCCATTCTTGATGCCATTCTTGCACAAGACCCACATGCACACGTTGCTTGTGAAACAGTCGTATATACAGGGACAGTCAATGTCTTTGGTGAAATCTCAACATCAGCTTACGTTGATATTGCGCATGTCGTTCGTGAAACCATCAAAAAAATTGGGTACACGGACTCTGAAAATGGTTTTGATTATAAATCAGTCGGCGTTCACGTCTCGCTTGTTGAACAGTCTGCGGATATTGCTCAAGGTGTTAATGAAGCGGAAGAAGTACGGGATAAAGATGGAAATGCCATTGACCCACTTGACTTGATTGGTGCTGGTGACCAAGGAATGATGTTCGGTTTTGCAACTAACGAAACTGCCGAATATATGCCACTTGCCATCTCTCTTTCACATAAATTAGTTAAAAAATTAGCTGATTTACGTAAGTCAGGTGAAATTTCATACTTGCGTCCTGATGCAAAATCACAAGTCACTGTAGAATATGATGATAATGGCAAAGCAAAACGCATTGATACAGTCGTTATTTCTACTCAACATGCTGCGTCAGCAACAAACGAAGAAATTCACGATGATGTGATTAACAAAGTCATCAAGGCAGTTATTCCAGCTGAACTTTTAGATGATGAAACGAAATACTTCATCAATCCAACAGGACGTTTTGTTATTGGTGGTCCTCAAGGGGATTCAGGGTTGACTGGACGTAAAATTATTGTTGATACTTATGGTGGCTATGCTCCCCACGGAGGTGGTGCTTTCTCTGGTAAGGATGCAACAAAAGTTGACCGTTCAGCCTCTTATGCAGCGCGTTATGTTGCTAAGAACATTGTATCTGCTGGACTTGCTGATAAAGCGCAAATCCAATTGTCTTATGCCATCGGTGTAGCGACGCCAACCTCTATCAACGTTGACACTTTTGGTACTGGTAAAGTCTCAGACGATGAACTTTTGGCAGCAGTACGTAAAGTCTTTGATCTCCGCCCAGCCGGTATTATCAAAATGCTCGATCTCTTGCGCCCAATTTATGGTCAAACTGCAGCTTACGGACATTTTGGTCGCGTCGACGTAGATTTACCTTGGGAACACACAGATAAAGCAGCAGAACTTAAAGCTTACTTTAATAAATAAAAAGCGGATTTCCGCTTTTTTATTTTCCATGAGTGAAATCGCTTTAAATCGGTTCCCCATTCCTGTAAAATGGAGTTAAGAGGAAGAAGGAGTTGAAGATGAAAAAAATTATAGCAAAAGACTATGGGACAATGAGTGAGCTTGCTGCGGCGATTGTGCTTGAAAAAATGATGGAATCTAAGCGCGTTAATCTCTCCTTGACAGCGGGAAATACACCCCTTGGTATGTATGAAATTTTGATTGATAAATTGCAACGAATGGATTTTGATCGTTCGAGTATACATTATTACAATTTTGATGAGGTGCCTCTGGTTGGAGAGCGTTATGGATTGACAATGCGTGCCTTAAAAACAGCCTTTTATGACCGTGTACATATTGATGATGGCAATTTGCATGAGCTCACTTCGCAAAATAATCAAGCCTATGATCAAAAAATCTTGCAGGATGGAGGATTGGATTTGATAGTCATGGGGATAGGGACTGATGGTCATTTTTGTGCTAATATGCCTGGTTATACAAGCTTTGATCGTGAAACCTATGCGGTCTCTTTTGAAGAGGGAGATGAGATTTATAATAATCTTTTGACTCTAACAGATAAAGAGCCCGCCTCTCCTTACGTTACGTTTGGACCTCGTACTGTTCTTGCCGGTAAACAACTTCTAGTTTTAGCAGAAGGCAAGACTAAAGCGGAGATCATGAAAGCCGTCCTAGAAGGTCCAATCACAGAAGAGGTACCTGCCTCCATTTTGCGAACTCATCCCAATGTTACTTTTATTTTAGACGAAGCAGCAGCTTCTCAGTTAAGCGAATAAGGTGCCTCTAAAAGGTACTTTTTATTCATCTCCTTTTCTCCGTTTGTTTTTTGAAAGCGTTACGCAATATTTCGTTGAATAATGAAGCTTAAAATGGTATAATAGTTAAGTATTTTATTAGATGAAATACATTAATATATAATCAAGCTGCTAGTAAGATTGAACCGCAGTAATACTAGCTTTAGAGGAGACTAATGAACATTATTTCTATCGTTCTGTTACTCTTATTGATTGTATTGGTTGTCGCATTTATTTTTTATGCTCAAAACATTAAGAAAAATAAGCAAGATGCTGAATCACTCTTTAATGAAGCGGAAAATAAAGCAAATGAGGTGATGGCGCGTGCTAAACGTGAGGCGGAGTCTGTAAAGTTGGAGGCTGAAGCCTTCAAAAAAGAAGCCCGTTACACCCTTCGTGAAGAAGAACAAAAGCAACGTCGTGAAATCGAAAATGAATTTAAGCAAGAACGTCAGGAGTTAAAGGAGACTGAAAAACGCCTAAAACAACGTGAAGAAATCTTGGATCGTAAGGATGATACCTTGACGAAAAAAGAAGAAAACTTAGATTCTAAAGAGGAAAACCTCGTTAGAAAAACTGATACACTCAGTAAGCGTGAAGAACAATTAACCCATATTGAAGAAAAGAAACGTCTTGAATTAGAGCGCATCTCTAATTTGAGCGTGGAAGACGCGCGTGATATCATCTTGAACGAAACACGAGATGGTTTGACTAAAGAAATGGCTCAAATCATCCGTCAAAGTGAAGAAAAAGCTCAAGCTGAAGCGGATAAACGAGCTAAGAATATTATTTCACTTGCTATTCAACGCGTTTCATCTGATTCGGTCGCTGAGCAAACTGTCTCAGTGGTCAATTTGCCAGATGATGGGATGAAGGGGCGGATCATTGGTCGTGAAGGTCGAAATATCCGTACTTTTGAAGCATTAACTGGGATTGATGTCATCATTGATGATACGCCAGAAGCCGTGGTACTTTCAGGATTTGACCCAATACGTCGTGAAATTGCTCGTATGACGCTTGAACAATTGGTTCAAGATGGTCGCATTCATCCAGCGCGAATTGAAGAGTTGGTTGAGAAAAACCGCAAAGCACTTGATCATAAAATGCGTGAATATGGTGAACAAGCAGCCTTTGAAGTTGGGGCGCATAACTTGCATCCTGACTTGATGAAGATTATGGGACGTTTGCATTTCCGTACTTCATATGGACAAAACGTACTTGATCACTCAGTTGAAGTTGCTCATATTGCTGGTAATTTGGCTGGCGAAATGGGAGAAAATGTGGCACTTGCTAAACGTGCAGGTTTCTTGCATGATATTGGTAAAGCACTTGACCATGAAGTTGAGGGAAGCCACGTTGAGATTGGTACAGAACTTGCCCGTAAGTACAAGGAAAATCCAGTGGTCATTAATGCGATTGCGAGTCACCATGGCGATACTGATCCGATGAGCAATATCGCAGTACTTGTGGCAGCGGCTGATGCCTTATCTGCTGCACGTCCTGGAGCACGCCGCGAATCTGTGGAAAATTACATCAAACGCTTGAAGGATTTGGAAGCAATTTCTACTAGCTTTGCTGGGGTGGATACAGCTTTCGCCTTACAAGCTGGTCGCGAAATCCGCGTGATGGTAAAACCTGATAAATTGTCCGATGATAAGATGACTGTCCTCGCACGGGACATCAAAAACCGGATTGAAAATGAAATGGATTATCCAGGAAACATCAAAATAACAGTGATACGTGAAACACGTGCCATTGATTATGCAAAATAAGAATCTGCCCTAGGGCAGATTTTTTATATAAGTTACAAAAATAAAACGATAAATTTCAATTTGAAGACAAAAACTGGTATTTTTAGCAAAGCTTTGTTAGAATAGAACTAATCGTTGATTAAGAAAATTTGAAAACATAAATCGGAGGAAAAGATGCGTGAGCGTGGATTATTAATTGTTTTTTCTGGCCCTTCTGGGGTGGGCAAAGGAACAGTTCGTGCGAAAATTTTTGAGAGTGAAAATAATTTTGAGTATTCGGTCTCAATGACAACACGAAAGCAACGTCCAGGAGAGGTGGATGGAAAAGATTACTACTTCCGGACACGTGAGGAATTTGAAGAAATGATCCGTAATGGCCAAATGTTGGAATATGCGGAATATGTGGGAAATTATTATGGTACCCCTTTGACTTATGTTAATCAGACATTGGACGAAGGAAAAGATGTTTTTCTGGAAATTGAAGTTCAAGGCGCCCTTCAAGTGAAGGAAAAAGTACCAGATGGTGTCTTCGTCTTCTTAACACCGCCAGATTTGGAAGAATTACGTGGTCGTTTGGTTGGGCGTGGCACGGATTCAGCAGAAGTCATTGCTTCACGGCTAGAGAAAGCCAAAGAAGAAATTCGCCTGATGAGCGAATACGATTATGCGGTGGTCAATGATGAAGTGGAGCTTGCTGCAGAGCGTGTGAAGAAAATCATTGAGGCGGAGCATTACCGCGTTGATCGCGTGATCGAGCGTTATATTCATATGATTGATGATGTAAAAATGTAATCCAAAGCTCTTGAATGAAATTAAAACTTACTGACAGAGCTGTCAGTAAACATAAAATGAAAAGTTTAGAAAATGAGGTAGTGAATTATGATGTTGGAACCTTCTATTGACAAGTTATTGGATCAAGTGGACTCAAAATATTCTTTAGTAGTATTAGAAGCAAAGCGCGCGCATGAATTGCGCGATGGCGAACGCCCTACGAAAGAATTTAAAGCAGTTAAACGTACATTGCAAGCTTTGGAAGAAATTGCAGATGGTACGGTCAAGATTCACCCAGCACCAGAATTAAAGCGTGAAACTCTAGTTGAAAAACGCGAATTGGAACGTTTGCAAGCGAAGATGAAAGAACAGCTCATCAAAGAACAAATTGCAAAAGAAGAAGCTGAAGAAGAAGCAAAACAAAAAACAAGTCGCGCAGCAAAAGCTGCCGCAGCTGCTGCAGAATAACATCTTAAGAGCGCCTTGGGCGCTTTTTTATGTGTAGTTAAAGGCTTAAAATTTCTAAAAAGTGCGTAGGGGTTCACAGCGTTTAAGGTGCTTTTTTGATATAATAAAAGATACGATGTTATGATTTGTCGGACAAAAAGTAGAAAAGTGTCAAGCTGCTTTTACGGCGTCTATGAGTTGTGCTATGTACGCCAATCTGCATTTTTAGAGAACAAGAGAAAGTTGGGGCTTATATGAAAATTGCTAAAGTTATTGTTGATGTGCCACTGATGCAGACAGATAAGCCCTTTTCTTACGTCATCCCTAGCGAAATGGAAGAGCTGATCGAGCGTGGCATGCGGGTCCATGTTCCTTTTGGAAGTGGCAACCGGCTTGTTCAAGGCATTGTCATTGGATTTGAAGATGAAGAACTTGAGCCGTCAGTAAATTTGAAAGAAGTTTCTGAATTACTCGACGTTGAGCCAGTCCTAACGGATGAACAGCTTTGGTTGGCAGATGAAATGCGTCATTCCGTATTTTCTTATAAAATTTCATGTCTAAAAGCCATGTTACCTAATCTTTTGAATTCTAATTATGACAAGCTCCTAAAATCGACTGACGGAACTTCTGTCAAATGGTCACAGCTGACAGAAGCTGAAAAAATCTCATCAGCAAAGGCTGTACGTTTGGGTCAGCTGTCAGTAGAATATTTAGCAAAATCTAAAGAAAATAGAAAAACAGAAAAATTCTTATCTATTCCAGATATCGAAAAACTAGCTGAATTTGAAATTGAAAAGAGAGCTAAAAAACGCTTAGAGTTGAAATATTTTCTATTACGACTTCAAGAAGAAAAAATTGCGGTCAAATCATTAAATTTTTCTTCACAAATCATTAAATTTTTCGTTGAGCATGACCTAGTCAAAATTGAAGAGGTTGAAATTTCGAGGACGAAAGAAAAATTTGAAGCTGTGGAAAATGACAGTGCTAAAATTCTCAACTTCGAACAAAATGCAGCTTACGAAAAAATAATTGCATCTTCTGACAAACCATTTTTGTTGGAAGGAATTACTGGTTCCGGTAAAACAGAAGTTTACTTACAGACCATTGACCATTTTCTCAAACTCGGTAAAACAGCAATTATGCTTGTGCCAGAAATTTCTTTGACGCCACAGATTACTAATCGATTTATTGCTCGTTTTGGAGATAAAGTGGCGATTATGCATTCTGGTTTATCTGATGGTGAAAAATATGATGAATGGCGAAAAATTAAATCTGGCAAAGCTCAGGTAGTTGTCGGTGCACGTTCAGCTATTTTTGCACCTGTTGAAAATTTGGGAATTATCATCATTGATGAAGAACATGAAACTTCATATAAGCAAGATTCAAGTCCCCGTTATCATGCAAGAGATATTGCGCTTTTGCGTGCAAAATGGCATGGAGCAAGACTTGTTTTAGGCTCTGCAACGCCAAGTTTAGAAACGCGAGCACGTGCCATGCGTGGCGTTTATGAACTTTTATTACTGACAAAAAGGGCAAATGAAGCAGCAATCCTGCCAGAAATAAAAATCATTGATATGCGCAGTGAAATTTCTGACCAATCTGCTAATTTCTCACACTCTTTACTGACAAAAATAAAAGAAAAAATTGACAAAGATGAACAAGTCATTTTGATGTTGAATCGAAGGGGTTATTCTTCATTTGTCATGTGTCGCGAATGTGGTTTTGTTGTTGATTGTCCCAATTGCGACATTTCCTTGACCCTTCACATGGATACCCGAACTTTGAATTGTCATTATTGTGGTCATGTCGAAGGAATTCCGCAAACTTGTCCTAATTGTCATTCACGAAAAATTCGTTATTATGGTTCAGGGACGCAAAAAGTCGAAGAAGAACTTCGAGAAATCATGCCTGAAGCACGAGTTTTGCGAATGGATGTCGATACAACTCGGACAAAAAATGCTCACGAAAAAATTCTTGAAAAGTTTGGTAATCATGAAGCTGATATCCTCTTAGGAACTCAGATGATTGCCAAAGGTTTAGATTTTCCAAACGTAACCTTAGTGGGTGTCATTAACGCAGATACTGGCCTAAATCTACCTGATTTTAGAGCGAGTGAGCGTTCCTTTGAATTGTTAATGCAGGTGGCTGGACGAGCTGGACGAGCAGATAAAAAAGGTGAAGTCTTCATTCAAACTTTCAATCCACATCATTACGCCATTGAAATGACCAAGGCTCAAGATTACGAAAAATTTTATGAAATGGAAATGAGATTTCGTCGTGAACTTTCCTATCCACCTTATTATTTCACCGTTCAAGTGCTTGTTTCTCATCAAGATGAAGAAGTTGCTATTCAAAAATCTTATGAGATCGCTCAATTACTCAAGCAAAATTTGACAGAAAAAGCTAAAATTTTAGGGCCAACCGCTAGACCAATTGCCAGAACACATAACCTTTATCATTATCAGATTTTAGTTAAATATCGTTTTGAAGAAGAATTAGAATCAGCTTTGAATCAAGTGCTTGAATTAACCCAACTTCGGGATAACAAAAATTTACGCGTGTTGATTGATAGCGAGCCACAAAATTTTGTATAAAAATTTCCACAGGTGGAAAAGTTGAGAATTTGAAAACAAACGAAAGTTGGTGTGGAAAATGCAGAAAATAGAACTTTTTCAACAAACAATTGACGGATGGCTGACCAAAGACATCAAAAAGTTACTGACAGCCCTGTCAGAAGACATTAGCTACACCGAATGCTATGGGGCGCAATACCAAGGAAAAGCGGAAATTGAAAAATGGTTTCGTCAGTGGAATCATCCTGTGGAAAACAAAGTGAAGTCATGGTTTGTGGATAAGTCTTATGTAGATAAGGAAACTGGGTTTTTCACATGGACTTTCCACTATGTTTATAAAGGGGAAGAAAATATTTTTGACGGTCTTTCTCTTGTTAAATTTTCTGGAAATAAAATTTGTGAAATTCAGGAATTTGAACAAAAACATGAAAAATTTCGGCCGTTTTTGAAATGAAATGAGGTAAATATGGTTGAGAAATTTGATTTATTGAAGCATTTTGGAGTCTATGGTGTGGCAATTGACAATGATAAATTACTTGTCATTGAAAAAAATTCAGGTCCCTATCAAAATCGCTATGATTTACCTGGCGGTTCGCAAGAAGTTGGTGAATCAATGGTTGACACATTAGAGCGAGAAGTTCTTGAAGAAACAGGCTTTACGGTTCTTGCAAGTACTAATAATCGCCTGTATTCGGCTTGGATTTATGAAAATGACCGTCGAGTCGTCACACACCACGTTTTCAATCTTTTTGATGTAAAATTAAATAGTGTAGCCAAAAAATTACCACAATTTGTTGCTGACGGAAAAAATGATTCTGACAGAGCAGTTTGGAAGTTACTGACAGAATTGTCAGTAGAAAATTCATCTCCCCTTGTCCTAAAATTAATTGCTGAAATCAATAATTATCCCCATGTGAACAAAGCCGAAATTTACAGAGATTGGAAGGTCAACTATGGAAGCAAAAATTATCCCAAGCCTTTGGTTTGATAACAACGCCAAAGAAGCGATGAACTATTATGTCTCAGTCTTTCCAAATTCAAAAATCAAAAACATCGAATATTATCCGGATGAAAAGCTAGATGAGCATTTTGTAGGCATGTCTGGAAAAGTATTAAATGGTGAATTTAGTCTGAATGGCCTTGACTTTATCTGCCTTGATGGCGGGCCAATTTTCAAATTTAATGAAGCAGTGAGTTTTACCGTGACTTGTAAAAATCAAGCCGAAATTGATGATTATTGGTCAAAACTTTCTCATGTTAAAGAAGCCGAGCAGTGCGGTTGGTGCAAAGATAAATTTGGTATTTCTTGGCAAATTATTCCAGAAAATCTTGGACAGCTCATGGCAAAAGGCGATAAGGCTGTTCAAGTATTAATGAAACAAAAGAAAATTATTATCGAGGAGTTTGAAAACTTATGACAAAAACAAAAATTATCTTTATGGGGACACCACAATTTGCTGCGACCGTTTTAAAAGGTTTGATTGATTCTAATCAATATGAAATTCTAGCAGTAGTGACTCAACCAGACCGTAAGGTGGGTCGGAAACAGGAATTAAGAATGACACCAGTTAAAGAACTTGCTTTAACGGTTAACTTGCCTGTTCTTCAACCAGAAAAACTTTCTGGATCAGTAGAAATGACTCAAATCATGGCTCTGCTTGAATCAGGAGAAGTTGGAATTGTGACTGCCGCCTTTGGACAATTTTTGCCAGGTAAATTATTAGATGCTGCTCAATTTGCAGTCAATACGCATGCTTCTTTACTACCAAAATATCGCGGCGGAGCACCTATTCACTATGCCATTATGAATGGCGAAAAAGAAGCGGGTGTAACCATCATGGAGATGATTCGTAAAATGGATGCGGGTGACATGATTGCTCAAGCTTCTACCCCGATCCTTGAGGAAGATAACGTCGGGACCATGTTTGAAAAATTGGCCCTTGTTGGACGTGATTTGTTACTTGAAACCTTACCAAAATATCTGACGGGTGAACTGAGCCCCCAAGCTCAAAATGAAGATGAAGTAACTTTTAGTCCTAATATTTCATCAGAAGAAGAAAAAATCGACTGGAATCAATCTGCACGTGAAATTTTCAATAAAGTTCGCGGTATGAATCCATTCCCAGTTGCTCATACCACATGGAATGGCGAGCGTTTCAAGATTTATGAAACAAAAGTATCAGAAAATATTACTGACAGCTCTGTCAGTGACTTACAGCCGGGACAAGTGGTTGAAAAAACCAAAAAAGTACTTAAAGTTGTCACAGGTAAAGGCGTTCTTGAGCTTCTTTTGGTTCAACCTGCTGGTAAACCAAAAATGGATGTGGTGAGTTTCCTCAATGGACTTGGACAAAAACTGCAAGTTGGGGATAAATTTGGAGAATAAGTGAAACAAAGTCATCTGTGAACAGGTGATTTTTTTAATTGATTCGAAGCATCAAAAAAGCGAAACCGTTTGCTTTTTATAGAATACATTTTTTGGTATAGTTAAAATGTACAAGATAATGTACTAGAAAGAGGTGCTTTATGATTTGGTCGTTAATTGTTGGAGCCTTGATTGGTGTGATTGCAGGAGCAATTACAAATAAAGGAAAGTCAATGGGATGGATTGCCAATATTCTTGCTGGACTGATTGGTTCTGCAGTAGGGCAAGCTCTCCTAGGAACATGGGGGCCAAGCCTAGCAGGAATGGCTTTAATCCCTTCAATTGTTGGTGCTATTATTGTGGTTGCTGTAGTCTCTTTCTTTTTGAGCAAAGCAAACCGTTAGAAATCTATTTAAGCGTTGATTTCCTTTTTCTTCGAAATCAGGAGTTATAGTAAAGGAGTTTTTAAGATGAAACAAGAATTTACAACAGAATCCCCTAATAAAGTGAGTGGAGAATTAGCCTATGATGACAAAGTTATTCAGAAAATTGTTGGTTTAGCCCTTGAATCAGTAGAGGGACTTTTAGCTGTAGACGGCGGATTTTTTTCAAATCTCACAGGAAAACTTGTGAATAATGATGATGTTACAACAGGCGTTGGTGTTGAAGTCGGCAAAGAACAAGTCGCCGTTGATTTAAAAGTTGTTATAGAATATCAACGCCATGTGCCAGATATTTATGAAAAGATCAAGTCAGTGATTCGTAAAGAAGTCGCCGCAATGACAGACTTAGATGTGGTGGAAGTAAACGTGGACGTGGTAGATATCAAAACGAAATCTCAGCAAAAAGAAGCTGAGGTAAGTTTACAAGATCGAGTTGTCGATGTGGCACAAACCACAAGCCAATTTACTTCCAAACAAGTGGACAAGGTGAAAGACAAAGTGGGAGATCGTAAGTCCCAAGAACCCCGCGTTCATTAAGAAAAAGCTGGATTGATTCCAGCTTTTTTTATGTAATTTGCTTTTGTCTGAAATAATCTTCAGCGCTTAGTGCCCAATAATCTGCGGTACGTGCTTTTTCAAATTTAGGGAACCAAACAAAAACGTGACCCAGGTTTCGCATTCCAATCTTTTCCATCACTCGTCCGGATTTTTGATTTTCACTCAGATGTTTTGCTTGGACAACATCTAATGCTAAATCTTCAAAGCAAAGTTGCAATAAAGGGAGGGCAGCTTCAGCCATGTAGCTCTTCCCCCAATAATTTCGATGTAACATCCAGCCGAATTCTGCAAGGTGCGGATGATGAAGTGAAAGGCTAATGACTCCAATTAATGTGTGACTTTTTTTCTCCACAATCCCCCAGTGGTGCAGCTGATTGGGGAGAAAGAGATTAGCTATTATACGTTGGGTCTCCTCCAGAGATTCATGAGGGAGCCAGCTCATATAACGCGCAACCTCAGGATCAGAAGTAAAGGCATTCATCTCTGTTGCGTCTTCTAATTTCAACTTTCGTAAGAACAGATGTTCAGTCAAAAAAGTGTTATGTTGAGCTAAAATAAGATTGGTTGTACTCATCAGTTTACCTCCTAATTTCAGACAAGAGAAAATTCTAGTCATAAAAGTTTAGAATAATCATACGCTTTCATCTCTAAGTTTGCAAGCTTTTATTGATAGTAAGAGCGTATTTGGATAAATCTTCTCTTTTTGTTTAAAAGAAGGCCAAAGTCAGACAAAAATAAAAAATGGCAGTAGCGATTATGCTAGGGGTATGCTATACTAGCTCTATGAAAAAAAATGCAAGACAAACTGCTTTAGACATTCTTAACGATATTTTTGGTAATGATGCCTATGCGAATATTTCCCTCGATCGAAATTTGAGGGATTCGGAACTCTCTCAAGTTGATAAGGGATTTGTGACCGCATTGGTTTATGGCGTCGTTTCAAAAAGAACGCTTTTGGATTGGTATATTGCACCCTTTCTCAAAAAACAACCAAAGCCTTGGGCAAGAACCCTTCTTCACTTGACGGCTTACCAGATTTTGTTTATGGATAAAGTCCCGACTTCTGCAGCAGTAGATGAAGCGGTCAAAATTGCTAAACGGCATGATGGACAAGCGACAGCCAATTTTATCAATGCAGTATTGCGTAACTTTATGCGCTCTGATCGTCGACAAGAAGAACCGAAAGATTGGGAGACTAAATACTCGATGCCGAAGCTGTTACTGGACAAAATGGTTCGGCAATTTGGGGGTAAGCGTACAGGCGAAATTCTTGAGAGTCTGGAAAAACCGAGCCATGTTAGTTTGCGTAAGATTGATCCTGACATCGAGCTAGCGAACACTCGCCCTTCCGTTTTGGTTGAGTCAGGTTTGGTAGCAGACAGCGGAAATTTTGCAAGCAGTGAAGCTTTCTTGACAGGAAAGATTACCATCCAAGATGAAAGCAGTCAGCTTGTTGCGCCACAGCTTGAACTTAAAGGAGAGGAAGAAGTTCTTGATGCTTGTGCTGCTCCTGGAGGCAAGAGCACGCATATGGCTCAGTACCTGACAACAGGTCATATCACAGCTTTGGATTTGTACGATCATAAGCTGGAGTTAATTCAACAAAATGCACAGCGCCAGCACGTTTCAGACAGAATAATAACTCAAAAAGGAGATGCAACAAAGGTTTTCGAAACTTTCGGCGCCGAGCGTTTTGACCGTATCTTAGTTGATGCACCTTGTTCTGGGGTTGGACTGATTCGTCGTAAACCTGACATTCGTTACCGCAAAGAAAACTCAGACTTTGAAGCTTTACAACAAATTCAGCTAGAAATCCTCGACAGTACCTCGAAAAGCTTGAAAAAAAGTGGTATAATGGTGTACAGTACTTGTACAATTTTCAATGAAGAAAACTTTGATGTTGTTCATCAGTTTCTTGAGTCACATCCAGATTTTGAACAAGTCGAGATTTCGCATGAAAAAACGGACCTTATTACAGACGGTTGTATTTTCATTACCCCCGAGATGTATCACACGGACGGTTTCTTTGTAGCGAAATTTAAGAAAAAAGGTTAAGAACGAAGTGAGTGTTAGGGAGAAGTTCGCTACCACTCTATCATTACTTTTTTAACTCACAATAAAAACTTTGTTCTTTCAAGGAGAAAAAGTGGAATATAGTATTTTATCAGATATCGGCTCAAAACGTAGTACCAATCAGGACTATGCCGATAGTTATATCAACCGCGCAGGCTATCGACTCTTTTTGTTAGCTGATGGAATGGGTGGACACAAAGCAGGTAATGTAGCCAGTAAGCTTACTGTTGAAGATCTCGGCAAACTTTGGTCAGAGACATTTTTTGATGTGGACACACCAGAAACTACGCTCGAAGTTTGGTTGAGAAATCAAATTCGTAATGAAAATGATAATATTGCAAGTCTGGGCAAGCTGGACGAATATCAAGGAATGGGGACAACGCTTGAAGCGGTCATGATCAAAGGAGATGTAGCTATCTCTGCCCATGTTGGCGATAGTCGCACTTACCTTGTTCGAGATGGTCTTTTAACCAAAATCACAACTGACCACTCTTTAGTTCAAGAATTAGTTGATGCAGGACAAATTACTGAGGAAGAAGCCGAAGTTCATCCTAATAAAAACATCATCACGCGCTCTTTAGGCCAAACAAATGAAGTTCAGGCCGATATCCAGAGTTTACTTCTTCACTCTGGTGATATTATTTTGATGAACTCAGATGGGCTGACAAATATGGTTTCAGCCGCTGAGATCCAAGAAATTTTAGATAGAGAAGATTTAACATTAGATAATAAATCAGAAGCCTTGATTCGCTTAGCGAATGAACACGGAGGGCTTGATAATGTTACTGTCATCTTAGTGGCTTTTGATGGCGTGGCCGAGTCACAAGCACAGGAGGTCGACTGATGATTCAAATCGGTAAAATCTTTGCTGATCGTTACCGGATTATCAAAGAGATTGGCCGTGGAGGAATGGCGAACGTCTATCAAGGCGAGGACACTTTCCTTGGGAATCGTCAAGTAGCCATTAAAGTTTTACGCTCTAATTTTGAAAATGACGATATTGCAATTGCTCGTTTTCAAAGAGAAGCTTTTGCTATGGCTGAACTTTCCCATCCAAACATCGTCGGTATTTCTGATGTGGGCGAATTTGAAAATCAACAATACATTGTCATGGAATATGTTGATGGAATGACGCTTAAGCAATACATCATTCAAAAAGCACCGCTTTCGAATGATGAAGCTATAGAAATCACTACTGAAATTTTATCTGCGATGGACATGGCCCACTCTCACGGTATTATTCACCGAGACTTAAAACCGCAAAATGTTTTAGTAGCTCAAAGTGGAACGGTTAAAGTAACGGATTTCGGAATTGCAAAAGCGCTCTCGGAAACGTCATTAACTCAGACGAATACGATGTTTGGCTCGGTACATTACCTCTCACCTGAACAAGCGCGTGGCTCTAATGCCACGGTTCAATCAGATATCTATGCTATTGGGATTATCTTATTTGAATTGTTGACGGGACAAATTCCCTTTGATGGCGACTCTGCAGTAGCCATTGCTTTGAAGCATTTTCAAGAAAATATCCCCAGCATCATTAATCTTAATCCGGATGTTCCACAGTCACTTGAGAATGTGGTCATACGTGCGACGGCAAAAGATATTAAAAACCGTTACGCAGATGTTGAAGAAATGATGACTGATCTGGCTACATCGACGAGTTTAGATCGTAAAGGTGAGGAAAAACTCGTCTTTACCAAAGATCAAGACGAGACGAAGATCATGCCAGCAAATTTGATCAACCCCTATGATACCAAGCCGCTTATTGATAAGTCCTCAACCTCTGAACGAACGGTATATGTCGCTGATGAGGGGAATGCAGAAGTTTATTGGTATGATAAAAATAACATGCCATCGACCACAGTCTGGGATAAAGTAGTGACCATGACTGAGCAAGAAGCTTTAGCAGCTGGTAAACATCATGCGAATGTTGAAAAAATACCTGAGTCCACTGAAGTGGCACAAAGAGCTGCTGGGACGGCTCAAAGAAAGCCTAAAAAATCAAAGAAAAAATTGATTTTAGCTCTAGTTCTTGCCTTTATACTTATTGGGGGCGGTGTGGCCGCTTGGATGGCTTCAACGCCTAATAATGTGAAGGTTCCAAATTTAACTAATTTAACGGAAAATCAAGCAAAAACAAAGCTTGAAACTGCTAAGTTAGGACTTGGTACGGTATATCACGAAACAAGTAAAGAAGTTGCCAAAAATAAAGTCACCCGTTCAAATCCTAAATCTGGAAGTTCAGTACGTTCAGGAAGCAAAGTCAATATCTATTTGTCTGAAGGGGGTAATTCCTTTAAGATGAAGAATTACGTAGGAAAAGATTACCAGGATGTTAAAGATGATCTGATGATTGAGCATGATGTTGCTGAAAATCAGATTGTATCTAAAACGGTGGAAAGTTCTCAACCTGCAGGGACTGTTGTTAGCCAAACACCTAAATCAGGGGATTATTTTGATTTAGATGGGGATGCTCAAATTGTATTGGAAGTCTCTGAAGGCGAACAGGGTACAATGCCTGAGTTCAAAAATCGGACCTATAAGCAAGTCAAGGCAGATTTGATTTCAATGGGTGTTCCTGAGGAGAATATCATTTTGGATGAGCAACCTAATACGAATTATCCAAATGGAGAAAACTACGTTTATGACTCGAACGTTGCTGCGGGAGATACTTTCAATATCGCTACACAGCAAATTACTTTAACTTATTTGGGGGCTTACCAACCTGCTTCGACATCAACGACGACGCCAGAGTCTACGACGACACAGAGTACGCCAGAAAGTACAACAAGTACTACCTCAACAACAGAAAGTAGCACACCAGAGTCTACAACAACGCAAAGTAGTACCTCTGAAAGTGAAAGCAGTGCAAAAGCTGAGACTACACATTCCTCAAAAGAGGAAACCAAAGACTCGTCAGGAGATACAACAACTTCTACAAGTTCGAGTGAATAAAAAGGAAAATCTTACCTCTGGGTAAGCTTTTCTTTACTTGAAATAAAAAGGAAAAAAGTGTATGATGAGAGAGTAGTTTTTTACAACCCATTCTTGGTTTCATGCTCGCCAAGCTGTCACTCGGACTGGGCAATATAAAAAAAGGAGAAAAACTCATGGCAATTTCAAAAGAAAAAAAACAAGAAATCATCGCTCAATACGCTCGTAAAGAAGGCGATACTGGTTCACCTGAAGTACAAATCGCTGTATTGACTTGGGAAATCAACCACCTTAACGACCACATTAAATCTCACAAGAAAGACCACGCTACATACCGTGGTTTGATGAAAAAAATCGGTCACCGTCGTAACCTCCTTGGTTATCTCCGTGAAAAAGACGTTCAACGTTACCGCGAACTCATCTCTTCATTGGGACTTCGTCGTTAAGAAAACTTTGGCATTATCGTCGGATAAAGCAAAGTAATAAAAATGCCAGAAGGCATTTTTTATTTGGAAAAAATCGGATAACGAGGAACTAAAATAAGAAAAAGAACTTACAGCGTTGTAAGTTCTTTTTCTTATTTTAAATTTTTTTCTTTCTCAACTGTAGCGGTGATAGCATCAATAACTGTCCCGATAAAATGATTTTGTTCAAGACTGACTACTCCAGCAACAGTGGTCCCTCCTGGACTTGAAACTTTGTCGACCAAACTCCAAGGATTTTCCCCGCTTTGCAAGATCATTTCGGCGGAAGCTTGTACAGTTTCCGCAACAATTTTTGTGGCTTTGTCTTTAGGTAGCCCATGTAAAACACCCGCACGGGCTAACGCATCAATAAACATATAGATAAAGGCGGGACTTGAGCCAGCGATCGCAGCAAAAGTTGAAAAATCTTTTTCTGCAATCTCGTGGACTGACCCCACAGCTTGAAAAATTTCTTGGGTCGCCTGATACGCTTGATCAGTGACGAAATCATTTTTAACGATAGCAGAAGTAGACTGACCGATTTGAGCGTTGATATTGGGCATTACTCGGATAATAGGTTGATGGGCTGTTTGAGCAAGCTCCGTCAAATCAGCTAATGTTAAGCCAGCGGCTATGGAAACAAGGGTCTTGTCAGAAGTTAAATCTACTGACAGCTCTGTCAGAACTTTTGGGAGGACTTGGGGTTTGACCGCCAAGACGATTAAGTCTGATTTTGTCACAAGTTCATGCTGTGTAACAGCTTGTGCTGAAAGTTCTTGGGCTTGTTTTTGTGTTTTACTAAAATCCCGACCAGAGATAAGAATTTCAAATCTTGTAGGATCGAGACCAGCGATAATCGCTGTAGCCATCTTACCAATACCAATAAAACCAATCTTTTGCATAATGGAAAACCTTTCTGATACCCCACAAGCACAGGTTCAACTGTGTTGAGATGAACTTACAAAGCTTTAAATTTGCAACGTTCAATGAGGATTACTGGTATCTATTTTAACATAAAAATGAAGAACGATTATAAAAATCTTTTTTTAATATGATATAATTGGTTAAAGATTTATATTTTGCTTAGTGACATTAAAGGAGATTCACATGAATAAATTTGCGATTATTTTAGCTGCTGGGAAAGGGACACGAATGAAGTCAGCTTTACCTAAAGTACTACATAAGGTAGCTGGTAAGTCCATGTTAGCGCATGTACTGACAAGCGTGTCAGAAGTTGATATGACAAAAAATGTCGTGATTGTTGGGCACGAAGCAGACCGTGTCATTGCGACCCTCCCGCGCGGTACTCAATTTGTAAAACAAGCCGAACAGTTGGGGACAGGTCATGCGGTTAAGATTGCAGCTGATTTGTTGGCAAATGAAGAGGGTGCAACGCTTGTTATTGCTGGGGATACTCCATTGATTACTGGCCAAACTATAGATGAGCTTTTTAACTATCATTTTGCGCAAAATGCGACAGCAACGATTTTAACGGCAATTGCTCCTAATCCAACAGGTTATGGACGAATCGTGCGTGGAGCAGATGAAACAGTTGAAAAAATTGTTGAGCAAAAAGATGCGAATGATTTTGAAAAAGCTATTACAGAGATTAATACAGGAACTTATGTTTTTGATAATAAAGCCCTCTTCAAAGCTTTGGGTGAGTTGACGACAGATAATGCTCAAGGCGAATACTATTTGACCGATGTGATTGAAATATTTAAAAAAGCAGGGCAAACCGTCGCAGCTCATGTGCTGGATGACTTCGAAGAAAGCTTAGGTGTCAATGATCGTGTGGCACTGGCTCAAGCTGAGGTGACCATGCGTAAACGTATTAATCATGGTCATATGGTTAATGGCGTGACGCTAATTGATCCCGCTACAATCTATATTGAGAGTGACGTAACCATTGAGGAAGAAACGATTATTGAACCAAATGTTACTATTAAGGGAAATAGCTTTATTGGTAAAAATGTCCTCATCACCAATGGAAGCCGGATTGAGAACTCTGAGATTCATTCTAACTGTGAAGTACGTAATTCAACTGTAGAAGGCACTAAAATGAGTGTCGGTAGTAACTGCGGTCCTTATGCGCATCTTCGTCCAGGAACAGTTCTTAGTGAAGAAGTTCACGTCGGAAACTTCGTTGAAATCAAAGGCTCAACACTTGGCAAAGGCACTAAAGCGGGACATTTGACTTATATCGGAAATGCTACGGTCGGCGAAAAGGTAAACTTTGGTGCGGGTACCATCACAGCTAACTATGATGGACAAAATAAATTTAATACGGAGATAGATGATTTTGCTTTCATTGGTTCTAACTCTACAATTATCGCACCAGTACATATCGGAAAAAATGCTTTGACTGCAGCGGGATCGATTGTAACTGAAGACGTTCCAGAAGATGCTGTTGAAATTGGACGGGGCAAGCAAGTCAATAAGCTAGGACGTGCCAAAAAAATGCCACACTATCGTGGTCAATAATAATTTACCTAGGACAAAGAGTTTCTCATGAAGCTCTTTCGTTCGATTTTAGGTGAGAAAAGTTTGAGGCTGAAAACGCAAAACTTTTCAAGGAAGGAAAAAATGCTAACGTTTGACGATAAAAAATTTGAAGAAAAAACCTTATCTCGGGAAGAAATTTTTCATGGGAAGATTTTTCATGTCGTACGAGATATTGTAAGTTTGCCGGATGACCAGACGAGTTTTCGTGAACTTGTTTTTCATAATGGAGGAACAGCAATCGCTCCGGTTCATGAAGGGAAAATGGTTTTAGTAGGACAGTATCGTAAAGCTTTAGAGAAGTTTATTTTTGAGATTCCTGCTGGAAAGTTAGAAGAGGGTGAGGAAAAAGATCCACAAGCAGCAGCTTTACGTGAATTAGAAGAAGAAACGGGTTATCTTGCGGCTGATTTAGTCGAAATCAGCGCTTTTTATGGCACACCAGGTTTTTCATCCGAAAAAACTTATGTCTATTTCTCTTCTAATTTAACAAAAGTTGAACATCCCCGCGCAGCTGATGATGGAGAGTTTTTAGAGCAGATAGAAGTGACTCTTGCCGAAGCTAAAGCAATGATCGAAACTGAACAAATTGCGGACGCTAAGACAATTATGGCGATTTGGTATTGGGAAATGCAACAATTAAAATCGGAGGTTGAGCGTCATGCCTAGACCACTTTTAACAGATGATATTATAGAGAAGGCAAAGCAAGATAAAAAAGCTTTGGAGCGGCGTCTTCAAGAAGAACTTGAGCGCGATGAGGAAATTGCTCAAAAATATGATAACATTGAAAAGGAACTTAGCAAAAACTCGGTCTATAAAAGTCGACGAATAGAAAATGCAAAGGCTCAAAAACGTGGTAAAACCATTAATAAATGGTTGATGATTGTGGTTGGGATCGTTTTAGTGTTAGCCTTGGCTTTCTTCTTATATTATTTTTAAATAGAAAAAAGAAAACATGATCAGCCCCATCTTTTCTAATAAAAGATGGAAAAATAGAAAGAAGTTTATTAACGATGAAAATTGGTATTATTTGTGCAATGGATGAAGAAATCCGTGTTCTTGTTGAAAATTTGGAAAATGCAGGCAAACAAACGCGGCACGGGCTTGTCTTTCACACAGGTTCGATTGGCCGCCATGAAGTGGTTTTGGTGCAATCTGGTATTGGTAAGGTGATGTCTGCACTTGCTGTTGGATTTTTGGTAGATATCTTTGATGTTGATGCTATTATTAACACGGGTTCAGCAGGAGCAGTTGCGCAAGGATTAGCTATTGGGGATGTTGTAGTGGCTGATAAACTTGCTTATCATGATGTTGATGTTACTGCTTTTGGTTATGCTTATGGTCAAATGGCTCAACAACCTTTGTATTTTGAATCAAGCAAATATTTTGTTTCTGAGTTGAAAAAAGTACTTGAAAATGTTCATGTTGGCCTGATTACAAGCTCTGACAGCTTCATCAGTAGCCCTAGCAAGATTGTAGAGATTAAAAATCATTTTCCAGAAGTTTTGGCAGTGGAAATGGAAGGGGCCTCAATCGCCCAAGCTGCAACAGCTTTAGGGAAACCTTTTGTCATTATTCGCGCCATGTCAGATACAGCTGATCACAATGCCAACGTTAACTTCGATGAATTTATCATTGAAGCGGGTCAAAAATCAGCCCAAGGCCTGATTCGTCTGCTTCAAGAAATGGTATAATAAAGAAAAACGTTACAAGAAGTGAAGGAGTAGGCGATGATCGTTACGACAACAAACAGCATTGAGGGTGTTGAAATCAAGGGGTACAAAGGAATCGTCTTTGGCGAAGTAGTAGCTGGGGTTGATTTTATCAAAGATTTTAAAGCGAGTTTTACTAATATTTTGGGAGGACGCTCTAAATCTTATGAAAATGAATTGATTCAAGCGCGACAAGAAGCCTTGGAAGAATTGGAACAACGTGCAGCTGCGCTAGGTGCAAGTGCGGTTGTTGGCGTGAAGGTAGATTACGAAACCGTTGGTAACGGTGGGAGTAATATGATGATGATCATTGCTTCAGGTACTGCTGTCGATATTTAAAACTAATAAAAATCTACTTTCGGGTAGCTTTTTTCTTATCTGATAGGGGGGAGTGATGATCAAAAAGGAAGTTTTAATAGAAGAAACACGCAGTTTTCTTAAGCGACCACTGCTCTTTGAACATAGCTTGGCTGTCGCTCAGATGGCTGAGCAGCTCGCTGACGATTGTTTAAATCAACGCTTAAATATTCGGCATAGTTCAAAAGAGGCAAATAAGAAGTTTACTGACGGTTCTGTCAGTAAATCTCAAGCATTTGTCGGTGGACTGCTTCACGATATTGGGGGTGTTTACCCTTCATACCAACGGATAAGTCAGGCCGAGAAATGGGGGCTTAAACTTTTGCCTCAAGAAAAAGAATTTCCTTTAATTATCCATCAAAAACTTTCTAAATATTTAGCGCGGGAGTATTTTGCAGTAAATGATGAACAAGTGCTTGCAGCGATTGAATGTCATACAACGCTACGTAAAAATTTTTCAGATTTAGATTTGATTATTTTTTTGGCAGACAAGATTCGTTGGGATGGTGGAGATGATGCTCCTTTTAAAGAAGGTTTACTGACAGAGCTGTCAGTAAGTTTAGAAAGTGCGGCACTTTATTATATCGATTTCATCCTTGCAGAGGGATTGAAAGTTGCTCATCCGTGGTTACTTGAAGCAAGGAAAGATTTACGCCGTCATCTTCAAAGCTGATTTTTTTGACAATTTAGATTATAATAAAAGAATATAAAAAATAATAAAAGCTCTTTACCGAAAACGGGAGGGCAAGTGCGCGTACTTATAGCCGTCGCACGACTGGGAGGGATTATGACAGTAACATCAGATTTTACACAAAAACTCTATGAAAATTTTGCTGAAAATACAAAATTAAGAGCCTTGGAAAACGCCGTAACAAGCAACGGTTTACTTGCTTCTCTTGAAGTACGTGGCTCGCACGCTGCTAATTTGCCTGAGTTTTCCATTGATTTGACAAAAGATCCTGTGACAAACCAAAAACAATCAGGTCGTTGCTGGATGTTTGCAGCTTTAAATACATTTCGTCATAAATTCATCAATGATTTTAAAACAGAAGATTTTGAGTTTTCACAAGCTTACACTTTCTTTTGGGATAAATATGAAAAATCAAACTGGTTTATGGAACAAATCATCGGGGATGTTAATATGGATGATCGTCGCCTGAAATTCTTGCTCCAAACACCACAACAAGATGGTGGACAGTGGGATATGATGGTTGCGATTTTTGATAAATATGGGATTGTGCCCAAGGCTGTCTATCCAGAATCAAAAGCATCTAGCAACTCACGTGAACTTAACCAATACTTGAATAAATTGCTTCGACAAGATGCTGAAATTTTACGTTATACCCTCGAGCAAGGAGGCGATGTTCAAGCAATTAAAGAAGAATTGCTCCAAGAAATTTTCAATTTCCTTGCTGTAACTTTAGGTTTACCACCACAAAATTTCGAATTTGCTTTCCGAAATAAAGACAATGAATATAATAAATTTGTAGGTACACCGCAAGACTTCTATAAAGAATATGTGGATATTGATTTGAACAATTATGTTTCTGTTATCAATGCGCCTACACAAGACAAACCCTATAATAAGAGCTACACGGTAGAATTTTTAGGAAATGTTGTCGGAGGTAAGGAAGTCAAACATCTGAATGTTGATATGGATCGCTTTAAAAAATTGGCTATTGCACAAATGCAAGCTGGAGAAACGGTCTGGTTTGGATGTGACGTAGGTCAAGAATCAAATCGTACAGCAGGTTTATTAACAATGGATGCCTATGATTTCAAATCTTCATTAGATATTGAATTCACACAGACTAAAGCGGGTCGGCTCGATTACGGCGAATCACTCATGACGCATGCCATGGTTTTAGCGGGTGTTGATTTGGATGCAGATGGAAACTCAGTGAAATGGAAAGTTGAAAATTCTTGGGGGAAAGATGCGGGTAATCAGGGCTACTTTGTCGCTTCTGATGCATGGATGGACGAGTATACCTATCAAATTGTCGTGCGTAAAGACTTGCTGAGTCAAGAAGAACGCGCAGCTTATGAAGCTAAACCACAAGTTCTACTTCCTTGGGATCCAATGGGAGCTTTAGCTTAAACATTGAAAACATCTTGCTGATAGCGAGGTGTTTTTTTAAAAGAACTTTTCTTGACTTGAAGCTAGGGTTAAATGTTAAAATAAAAGAATGAATATCAAAAAAGCAGCAGAACGTTCCGGGATAAAAGCGGATAATATTAGATATTATGAAAAAATAGGGCTCATTCCTCATATCAAACGTACGGAGTCGGGACTTCGTAATTTTAGTGAGCAAGACATTAAGACGTTAAAATTTGTTAAACATATGCGTGATGCAGGCGTTCAGGTAGAGCCACTTACGCGGTATATGGCACTTGTTGCTCAAGGAAATCCAGAAACAAAAGGGGAACGGATCGCCATTTTAGAAGCGCAAGTTGAGCAGCTGCGTTGCGAAATTGAAGAAAAGCAGTCGGCCTTAGACTATTTGACCTACAAGATTGAACATTATGATGAGGTGATGATACCTAGTGAAACGGCCCTTCTAACGGAGGATAAAAGGTAACTTAGCAGCATAGCGTTATATAAATCAGCACTTTTCTATGTGAGGCTAAAGCATTCTAAGAAACAAAAGCAACAAGTCTAAAGCAGCAAGAAAATAAAAATCAGGTTTTATACCATGATTTTTTCTTTGTAAAAGAGAGGAAAGAAAAGAAATGAAAAAAATAGCGGTTATTGGTGGGGGGATTATTGGACTGACCTTAGTAAATTATTTAGACCCGAAACAATTTGAAATTTATCTTTTTGATGATCCGAGACAGCAAGCTACAAGAGCCAGTGCGGGGATCATTTCGCCTTGGCTATCAAAAAGAAGAAATAAAAAATGGTATCAATTAGCAAAAGATGGGGCAGCATTTTTTGAAAAAGTGGTTCAGGATTTTGAGCTTGGTCCAGAAATCTATGAAAAATGTGGCACGCTCTTTGTGAGAGAACCCCAATCACTGAATGAATTAGCAGAGCTCGCTAAAGAACGACGACGGGAGGCCCCCGAACTTGGTGAAATTAATCGCCTTACCCCAGAAGAAACTAACCGCTTACTGCCCCTACTTAAACCAATGGAAAGTTTATATATCACAGGAGGTGCTCGTTTAGATGGCAAAGCTTATCTCACCCGTCTTAAAAAACGAGCCCTCTCAAGAGGAGTGAAGTGGATAGAAGCACATGCAAGTGTGGAAAAGCTAGCAATAGGATGGAAGGTTCAAACGGATGAATATGCCATGAGTGTGGACGAACTGGTGCTTTGCCCTGGGCCCGCTTTAAAACATATCTTGGCACCATTGGGTTATGATGCAGAAGTGTCACCACAAAAGGGGCAACTTATAGCCTTTCAAACACCTTATGCGTCACAAAACTGGCCCGTGGCCTTCTTGGAAGGTGCAGCAGATTTGATCCCCTTTCAAAATGGTCAGATTCTTTTAGGAGCTACGCATGAAAATGAAGCTAAATGGGACCTGACACCAACTCAAAGCGCTTTTGATGAGCTTACGCAAACGTCTGAGAAATATTTCGAGACAGAGCAATTAACAACCTACCCGTATGAATATCGTGTAGGCACACGCGCTTACACCCCTGATTTTGCACCATTTTTTGGCCCGCTTCCTCTTGAACCAACTCTGGCGGTAGCCAGTGGCTTGGGTTCTTCTGGTCTTACCACCGGCCCACTCATTGCTCATTTGCTTGCATCGTATTTTAATTCACCTTTAAGAAAATGGGAAACCTCTAAGTATCAAAAAGAACTAAGTCACTATATTAGGGTTAAATAAGCATTTAGGAAAAATTTTAAATTATAATTTTCTTAAATTAATTATGTAAAACCGATAAAAAAGTCAAATGTACTTTTTACATAATTTTTTGATACTCTTACATAACAAAAAGCCCGACGAATGGAGTCAGGTTTTTTTGTGTAAAAATGATATAATGATTTCATGGAAAATACAGATTTAATCTACGGATTACATGCGGTGGTAGAGGCTTTGAATGGCGGACTTGTCAATAAGCTTTACGTTCAAGAGGACCTGCGTGGAAAAAATGTTGAAAAAGTAAAAGAGCTTGCGCGCACAAAAAAAGTCAATATTTCATGGACGCCTAAAACTGAATTAAACAAACTTACGGAAAATGGAGTTCATCAAGGTTTCATGGCCCGAGTGTCAGAGTTTGCTTACGCTGAGTTGACAACCATTTTGGATGGGCTGACAGACCGGTCAGAAGCTACGATATTGCTTTTAGATGAATTAACTGATCCTCATAATCTGGGTTCAATTGCACGGACTGCGGATGCTACAGGCGTTGATGCCATTATCATCCCTAAACATCGTGCTGTTGGGATTACGCCAACAGCCGTAAAAGCTTCTACAGGTGCACTCCAACACGTTCCTGTAGTACGTGTAACCAACCTGTCACAAGCGTTAGATAAGCTCAAAGAAGCTGGATTTTGGATTTTTGGGACGGATATGGACGGCACGCCCTATAACCAATGGAACACTTCTGGCAAGGTAGCTCTCATCATTGGTAATGAAGGACATGGGATTGGTCAAAATCTCAAAAAGCAAGTAGATGAGATGGTCACGATACCAATGACTGGGCATGTGCAAAGTCTGAATGCTTCTGTAGCAGCCAGTATTTTGATGTATGAGATATTTAAAAATCGAAAATAAAAAATAAGGAATTGGAAAAAGTTACTGACAGCTTTGTCAGTAAACGGATTAAACTGAAAAAGGAAAAAATTTTATGACTTTTCAAATTATGACAGACTCTACCGCCGATTTAAGTCAGTCTTATCTTGACGAACACGATATCACGACCCTTGGCATGACGGTAACCATCGGCGATAAGACTTATGAAACTGTGGGAGAGCATCCGCTGGATAATAGCACCTTGCTAGCCGCTTTAAAAAAAGGAGAGGCTGTTCATACCTCACAAATTAATTCGGGCCAGTTTTTAGAGGTTTTCAAAACCTTCGCTGCCACTAAAGAAGAACTTCTATACCTCGCATTTTCATCGGGACTTTCAGGTACCTATCAGTCGGCTGTCATTGCTCGAGAAATGCTTTTAGAAGAAGACCCAGAAGCAAAGATAACGATTGTTGACACATTGGCTGCAGCTTCTGGAGAAGGCTTTTTGGTTGAAGAAGCCGTTAAGTTACGAGATGCTGGCAAGAGTTTAGCTGAAACAGTTGCTGCTTTAGCAGTGATGATTAAACGGTTGCAAAGCCGTTTCATGGTGGACGACCTAAATCACTTGGCGCGTGGGGGAAGGATACCTAAAGCGCTTGCTCTTGTGGGAACAATGGCTAGTATCAAGCCGCTCTTGGATGTAGATCCAGAAGGGAAACTCCGTCAAGTCACAAAGGTCAGAGGGAAGAAAAAGGCGCTTCATCAAATGGTTGAAAAGACTTTAGAGGGTATGGACATGAACTACCCCCGACTCATTATTTCTTATTCTGGCACTGATGAAGTGGCTCAAGAAATCAAATCAGAAATTATGAAAAACAGTGACATTCAAGACATAAAAATTCGCCCCCTTAGTTCAACGATTGTAACCCATACGGGAGAAGGAACTATCTCGATTTTCTCAATGTCAAGAGAAGATCGTCTCTAATTTAATAAAAAACTCAAAAAATCACAGCTAAACTCTTGTTTTACTGTGATTTTATGTTAAAATAATTAGTGAGTGTAATTGCATACAAAATTGTCTATACACTCTCCAATTTATTAAAAAAATATGAATCGTGATGTGTGAGGGAAAGGAGTCGCTTTTATGGCCAAAAGTGGACTTTATACAGGCGTAGATATCGGCACAAACACAATTAAAGTGCTTGTTGCAGAGTACGTCTCAGGTGAAATGAATATAATAGGCGTCGGAAATGCAAAATCTGACGGATTGAAAAATGGGATCATTGTAGATATTGAGAAGGTGGCACAAGCTTTACGTAAAGCCGTAAATGCTGCTGAAGAACGTGCAGGAATCACGATTGATCGAATCAATGTGAGTATCCCAGCAAACTCCCTCGAAATGGAACCTTGCCAAGGAATGGTTCCAATTGTTAGTGAAACAAAAGAAATTACAGATAATGATGTGATTCAGGTCGTTCAAAACGCCTTAATGCGTGGCATCGTCCCTGAACGTGAAATAATAGCACTGGAAACAAAAGAGTTTACAGTTGACGGGTTTACAGGAATATCTGATCCCCGCGGCATGTTTGGTGTTCGTTTAGAAATTCGTGGTGTTGTTTACACAGGTCCTAAAACTTTAGTACATAACGTGCGAAAAGTTGTGGAACGTGCAGGACTAATCGTGGATAATATTGTGATTGCCCCACTTGCCATGGCTCAGTATGTTCTGACTGAAGGTGAACGTGAATTTGGTACCATTATGGTTGACCTTGGAGCTGGACAAACAACGGTAAGTGCTGTTAAAGAACAAGCTTTAAGATTTACCCATACTAGCCCTGAGGGTGGTGATTATGTTACCAAAGATATTTCAACTGTCTTGAACACTTCACTCTCAGCTGCAGAAGATTTAAAAGTCAATTATGGTGAAGCAAGCACAGAGCGTGCGAGTCAAGATGAGTATTTCTTGGTTGATGTTGTAGGTAAAGATGAACCTGAACAAGTGACAGAGTATTATTTATCACAAATCATTGAAGCGAGAATGACACAAATTTTTGACCGCGTTCGCCAAGATTTAGACCATGGGCATACTTTTGAGACTCCTGGTGGTTTGATTCTTGTAGGTGGAACGGCTGCAATGCCTGGAGTAGTTGATTTAGCAACAAAAGCTCTGGGTATGAATGCGCGATTGTTTGTTCCGGGGGAAATGGGATTACGTAATCCTGCTTTTGCGCAAGTGATCAGTGTTGTAAGTTATGTAGGTAATCGTAGTGATATTGATGTTTTAGTATCCCAAGCATTTTCAGGTGATTATGCTTATACTGCGGCAGAGGAAACTTATGTTGCTCCTGTAACAACAGTTCCAACTCAAACGACAACAGTGCCAGCGAATGTAGAAAATGACTTCTACGTTGAACCTCAAGCTCGCCCAGTTGCTACTCAAAAGGCAACTGAACCTGAAGAAGATAAGGAAGGTCTTATGGATCGTGCCAAAAACTTCTTTGGCAATCTTTTTGACTAATTATTAAGAAAACAATCCGTCTTTGAAAAGGATGATGTAAGGGTTATGGACTCAGAGCATCCGGTGTTTTCTAAGCGGATTATTTCAATTCTGAAAGTAAAAACGGAGAAATATAAATCATGGAATTTTCATTTGATACAGACTTGACTACTGGTGCTGTGATTAAAGTCATCGGTGTTGGAGGCGGTGGTGGTAATGCCATCAACCGCATGATTGAAGAAGGTGTTTCTGGTGTAGAATTTATCGCAGCAAACACTGATGTACAAGCTTTACGTAGCTCTAAGGCAGACACAGTCATTCAACTTGGGCCTAAATTAACACGTGGTTTAGGTGCTGGAGCACAACCTGAAGTTGGGAAACGTGCAGCTGAAGAATCAGCTGAAACAGTTTCACAAGCGCTTGAAGGCTCAGATATGATCTTCATCACTGCTGGTATGGGTGGTGGAACTGGTACAGGTGCTGCACCAGTTATTGCACAAATCGCAAAAGAACTTGGCGCTTTGACTGTGGGTGTTGTTACTCGTCCATTTGGTTTTGAAGGTTCAAAACGTTCATACTTTGCTACTGAAGGTATTGAAGCCCTTCGTGCCAATGTTGATACCCTTCTCATTATTTCAAATAATAACTTGCTTGAAATTGTTGATAAGAAAACACCATTGACCGAAGCATTGCGTGAAGCGGATAATGTATTGCGTCAAGGTGTTCAAGGGGTTACAGATTTGATTACCAACCCAGGAATGATTAACCTTGACTTTGCCGATGTTAAGACCGTCATGGAAAACAAAGGTGATGCCCTTATGGGAATCGGTGTGGCTTCTGGAGAAGATCGCGTTATCGAAGCAACTCGTAAAGCTATCTATTCACCTTTACTCGAAACAACTATTGAGGGAGCTGAAAATGTGCTCTTGAACGTTACCGGTGGTATGGACATGAGCTTGATTGAAGCACAAGACGCTTCTGAGATTGTTATTCAAGCAGCAGGTAATGATGTCAATATCATGTTGGGTACTGCTATAGATCCTAATTTGAAAGACGAAATTCGTGTTACTGTTGTCGCAACAGGCGTTGCTAAAGAAGATGCTGATGAGGCATTGGGATTGCAACCAGAATCACGACGTCAACCTAATTTGACACATAACTCCAACATGCAAGTTAATCATCGCCCAGCTCAACAACAACAGCAACAATCAACTGCACAAACCCAAAACCAACCTTCTGCCTTTGGAGATTGGGATATCCGTCGCGAAAGCTCACCACGCCAAAATGTAAATAACAATCGTGATACAGCTTCTGTAACAAGTTTTGGTGGCATTCCAACTTCAACTGATGAAGATCTTGATACTCCACCATTTTTCCGTAATAAATAATCAATGACAATTGAAGAAAATGTTAAAAAAATAATGAGTAATGTGGATGCGGCGAAAGCTGCGTCTTCTTATTCTAATCAGTCAGTTTCAGTAATTGCCGTGACAAAGTATGTAGGTGTCAAGGAAGCGAAAGAAGTGGTCGATCAGGGTATTTCTCATCTTGCCGAAAATCGGGTAGAGCTTTTTCTCGAAAAGTACGAAGCACTTAAAGAGAGAGAACTCACTTGGCATCTTATTGGTAATCTGCAACGACGTAAGGTCAAGAACGTTATCAATTTTGTTGATTATTTCCATGCACTAGATTCTGTTAAGTTGGCGCAAGAAATTAGTAAACGCGCTGAACATCCTATCAAATGTTTTGCTGAGGTAAACATCTCGGGTGAGGCAAGCAAGCATGGGTTTTCGAAAGCAGAACTCCTGTCAGCTCTGACAGAATTGTCAGAACTTGCACATCTTGAAATCGTTGGTTTGATGACTATGGCTCCGTTTGAAGCGACTGAAGAAGAATGTCATAACATTTTCGGGCAACTGAAAAAATTACAAGTTGAAATATCTGAAATGAATCTTCCAAAAATTCCTTGTACTGAATTGAGCATGGGGATGAGCCGGGACTACGAGATTGCAATCCAAGAAGGAGCAACCTTTGTACGAATTGGCACAGAAATTTTTAAAGACTTGTGAACCTAGATAAAGTAAACAACGGAGGAAAATATGGCATTTAAAGATTGGATGAATAATCTGCGCGATTATTTTGTAGAGGATGAGGAAGAGTTCGATGAACCTGTTCGTCCTGTGCAAGAATCTAAGCCAACTGTAGCACCTGCAGCGCAACAAAAGGTCGAAGAGCGTAAGGTACACAATGACTATCAACGTCGTACTGTACCTCCTCAAAAACCTCAAACTCAATCAGCAGCACCTAAACGTCCTGCTTCAACTTTCACAAAACCTATGTCTGAAAAAATCGTACAACAATCTACTGCGTCGCAATCACAATCACTTGCAGCGACGGTTTCAACTATTGCAATTAAAGAGCCACGTGCCTACGCGGACATCATGGAATCTGCACGTATCGTCAAAAATGGCGAATGTGTGTTGGTTAATTTCAAATTTATGGGTGACGCCCAAGCACGTCGCTCGATTGATTTCATGACGGGTGTGGTCTTTACACTTGATGGTGATATTCAAAATGTTGGGGGACAAATCTTCTTGATGACTCCTGCGAATATCACAGTCGATGCAGCTAAAGAAATGTCTATCTTAGCTGGTCAAAATTTTGAAAGTTATGATTTATACTAATGTTTATTACGCTTACTCTTGTTAAATGGCTCTTTTGGTTATTAGATGCTTATTCACTTGTCTTAGTGATTTATGCTTTGATGAGCTGGATTCCAAATTTATACAATACATGGTTTGGACGAGTGATTGTAAAAATCTCCCGCCCCTACCTGAGTCTCTTTGAAAATTTACCTTTGCGTATTGCTGGGTTAGATTTTACAATTCTTGTGGCACTTATCGTGCTTCAATTTATTCAACGATTCATTGTTATTGTACTGCGTGGGATTCTATTTTGACAGAACAAATTTTTCAGCATTATAAAGCAGAAGAACGTCGCTTTATTGAGCGATGTTTGGATTGGATAAGTCGAGTTGAAGAAACCTACAGTGTGATTACCACACCTTTTCTAAATCCACGGGAAGCTGAAATCTTATCAGCCCTTTCAAATCGGCGTGCCCTTTGTCTTTACTCAAGTCGAAGCCTTGCCGAAACAGAGACGGTCAAGATAATTATGGCTCCTGAATTTTATGTTTTAGATCCTGATGATTTTGATCTTGCACTTCTGGAAGTCACTTATGCCTCTAAGTTTATCCAACTTACACACGCCCAAGTCTTAGGTACGTTTTTGGGACAAACTGGCATCAAAAGACAAGAGTTAGGTGACATCATTGTCACTGAAGAAAAAATACAAGTTTTTGTCAGTAAACATTTGGTTGAACTATTTAAAGCTATCGAAAAAATTGGAAGAGCAGCGGTAAAAATCAAGGAAATATCGCTCGCAGAGCTTGCAAAACCTACTGACAGAGCGGTCAGTGAAGTTGTTCTTGTGGATAACTTACGGCTTGATAAATTAATTGCAGTCGCTTTCAAAATTTCTCGCAATCTCGCTTCAAATATGTTAGAATCAAATAAGGTTAAGATAAATTACCTAGAAATAGATAAGAAAGATTTCTCTGTAAGTACTGATGACCTGATCAGTGTCCGAGGTTATGGACGTTTTAAGGTTGGCCCGGTTTTAGGGCAAACTAAAAAAGGCAAACAGAGAGTTGAATTAGAAATTACTAAAAATAATAAGAAGTAAATTCGAAGCACTTGAAAATCTCATTTAAATAAAAGATTTTCTCAAGATAAAAAGGAGTGATCGATGACATTAAACAGTCTGGACGTTCAAAACAAAACCTTTAACCCACAATTTCGTGGCTTCAGTAAACATGAAGTTGATGAATTTTTGGATATCGTAGTTCGAGATTATGACGAATTTGCACAAAAAATAAAAGATCAAGAACGGGAATTAAAAGCTTTGCGCGAACGCGTGAAATATTTCGATGATATGAAAGATTCATTGAATAAGTCTATCGTTGTCGCTCAAGATGCAGCGGATAACCTCCGTGAACAAGCTAAGAGCGAAGCAGATACGATGAAAATTAATTCTGAGAAAGAAGCAACCGAAGTGGTGGCTAAAGCCGGTCAAAAGAGTGCACTAATTATTGAAGCCGCTAAAAAAGAAGCTGGTTTCATCTTAAATGCTGCCTCAGATGATGCACGTAAACTTGTTCGCGATACGGATGATTTGAAACGCAAGATGCGTCTTTATCATCAACGAATGACTTCAATTATTGAAAATCAATTGGCCTCAATTCAATCAGATGATTGGTCAGAAATATTCAAACCTACCCAAGATTATGTCATTAATCCTGAGGAAAAACTTCAAGAAATTATTGAAGAACATTTGGAAAATGCGGAAACTACTTTAGCTAAAACCCAAGCCATTACTCCTCTTACGGAAGAACAAATGGCTGAAAATTCAACGGATGAAAACTCATCTGATGATACTTCTGCAGAAGATGAAAGCAAAATAGAAGCGACTGAGCAAGAAAATGTTCCTGTTGAATCAGAAAAAGAAGTGACAGATGTTACTGACGAAGCGGTCAGCACTGATAAACAAGCTGATACAGCCGAACAGGCTGAACTTCCAACAGAAACACCATCAGAATCTTCTCCAAAGGCTGATGATGAAACTTCAGCCAGTGAAGATGCAGAACTTTTTCCAGAATTAGAAGCTTCACCAGAAAAGACAGATCCGCTCGATAATCAAGAAACAATTGATTTAAGCGAATTAAAAAATTAAAAATCAGACCAAGATAAGAAAAAATATAATTCAAGCAAGCGAGTGACGATGGAAGACTCGTATTCCCTATTTTTCTTATTATCAGCTGATTGGACTTCTAAAGTGACTGACAGAATTTATTTTCTCAAAGAAGCTTTAGAAAAATCTTGGACTGAACTCAAAGTAAGTTCAAGCGTCTTGCACGTTACGCAAAAGAGTTTCTGTCAGTAAATTTTACTGACAGAAAAAATGAAGGTGGTACCACGGTTTTTCGTCCTTTGCGAAAAATCGTTTTTTTTATTCAAAAAAATAAATTAAAAAGAAAGAAGAAAATATGAAAATCAAAGATACTTTGAATTTGGGAAAAACAGCTTTCCCAATGCGTGCAGGCTTGCCAAATAAAGAACCAAACTGGCAAAAAGACTGGGCAGATGCGTCCCTTTATGAAAAACGTCAAGAATTAAATGAAGGTAAACCTTCCTATATGCTTCATGATGGTCCTCCTTATGCGAACGGAAATATTCACCTCGGACACTCTTTGAACAAAATTTCAAAAGATATTATTGTTCGTTATAAATCAATGGCAGGATTTCGTGCTCCTTATGTTCCAGGTTGGGATACGCACGGCTTACCAATTGAGCAACAACTTGCTAAAGCAGGTATGAAACGTAAAGAAATGGATTTGCTTGATTATCTTGAGGAATGTCGTAAATATGCGATGAAACAAGTAGACATGCAACGTTCAGATTTCAAATCCCTTGGTGTTCTTGCTGATTGGGACCGTCCCTATTTGACACTATTGCCAGAATATGAGGCGGCTCAAATTCGTGTTTTTGGTAAAATGGCTGAAAAAGGCTATATCTATAAAGGACAAAAACCAATTTATTGGTCACCATCGTCAGAAAGTTCACTTGCTGAAGCTGAAATCGAATATCAAGATGTTCGCTCAGCATCAATTTTTGTGGCATTTAAAGCCAAAGATACTAAAGGTAAATTACCAGAAGATGTAGAATTTGTAATCTGGACAACAACACCATGGACCATTCCATCAAATCTGGGCATCTTTGCTCATCCTGATTATGATTATTCAGTTGTAGCAGTAAATGGTCGTAAATTTGTAATTGCCTCAGAAATGCTTGAAGCTGTTGCTGAAAAATTAGAATGGGAAAATCCGGAAGTTCTTCAAACACTTAAAGGTTCTGAATTAGAATATATGGTTGCAAAACATCCATTCTATGACCGTGAAACTCTCATCATGAATGCGGATTATGTTACACTTGATTCTGGTACTGGCCTTGTACACGTTGCGCCAGGACATGGTGAAGATGACTACTTCGCAAGCCGTAAGTATAAATTGCCTGTTTTATCACCAATTGATAATCGTGGTTATTATACTGATGAAGCCCCTGGACTTGAAGGACTTTTCTACGATGAAGGAAATAAAGTTGTCAGTAAATGGCTTGAAGAAAAAGATGCTTTATTGAAACTCGAATTCTTCACTCACTCGTACCCACATGACTGGCGTACTAAAAAACCAGTCATTTTCCGTGCGACACCACAATGGTTTGCTTCAATCGATGACTTCCGTCAAAATATTTTAGATGAAGTTGAGAAAGTAGATTGGGTAATTCCATGGGGGAAAACTCGTTTATTCAATATGGTTCGTGACCGCGGCGATTGGGTCATCTCACGTCAACGTGCTTGGGGAGTTCCATTACCAATTTTCTATGGTGAAAATGGTGAGCCAATCATCACACCTGAAACTATTGATCATGTTGCGAATCTTTTTGCTGAATTTGGTTCAAAAGTTTGGTTTGAACGTGAAGCAAAAGACCTTTTACCAGAAGGCTTCACTCATCCAGCTTCACCAAATGGTGAATTCACAAAAGAAAAAGATATCATGGACGTTTGGTTTGACTCAGGTTCTTCTTGGAATGGTGTCCTTAACGAACGTGACTACCTGAGCTTTCCTGCAGATCTTTACCTTGAAGGTTCAGACCAATACCGTGGTTGGTTTAATTCATCAATTACAACCTCAGTTGCGGTAAACGGCGTTGCACCATATAAAGCAGTTCTTTCACAAGGATTTGTTTTAGACGGTAAAGGACGTAAGATGTCTAAATCAATTGGAAATACAATCGTGCCAAAAGATGTCACTAAGAAATTTGGTGCTGACATTCTCCGTCTTTGGGTGGCCTCAATTGATACTGAATCAGATGTTCGTGTATCAATGGATATTCTCAGTCAAGTTTCTGAAGTTTACCGTAAAATCCGGAATACATTGCGCTTCTTAATCGCCAATACATCGGACTTTAATCCAAAAGAAGATGGCATCGATTTTGCAGAACTTCGTCCAGTAGACAAATATATGCTTGTGAAATTTAATGAACTTGTAAAACAAATTCGTACAGCTTATGATCACTATAGCTTTATGACTGTTTACAAATCAATCATTAATTTCATCACGAATGATTTATCAGCATTCTATCTTGATTTTGCTAAAGATGTTGTTTATATCGAAGCAGCTAATTCGAAAGCACGCCGTTCTATGCAGACAGTCATGTATGTTGTTTTGAAAGATTTGGTAAAACTTTTAGTTCCGATCTTGCCACATACTGCTGAAGAAACGTGGACTTACCTCACACACGAAGCAGAAGAATTTGCTTATCTTTCAGAAATGCCTGAAGCCGCCGATATCGCTGGCAGTCAAGAGTTGTTGGCCAATTGGCAAGAATTCTTGGACTTCCGTGATAAAGTCTTAAAAGCTTTGGAAAATGCCAGAGAAGCTAAAGAGATTGGTAAGTCTTTAGAAGCTACTGTTACTGTTTATCCAAATGAAGTTGTTCGCACATTACTTACTGTTATTGATGATAACATCGCCCAACTTTTAATTGTGTCAAACTTTAATATCGCTGACGGATCTGTCAGTGCTGCACCAGAAAATGCAATGATCTTTGAGGATGTTGCAATTGTGGTTGAGCACGCGGCAGGAGAAGTATGTGAACGTTGCCGTCGAACAGACGAAACCGTCGGAAAAAATGAACATGAACAATTGCATATGCTTTGTGAAAATTGTGCGCAAATTGTGACCACAGAATTTCCCGAAGTTTTAGAAGAAGGGTTCGAAATTTAAACTAAAAAAGTTACTGACCGCTCGGTCAGTAACTTTTTTAATATTTAAGTACTAGTAATTTTTGTTTAAAGTACAGTCAACACGGAAGCGAGCACGCTAAAAAGTGTTAGAATTACCATAATTATCACAACAACCATGGTAACTTTTTGAAAAGTACTTTTTTCTGGTTTTTTATATGCCATAGACCCCTCAGTAAAATTTATTTTAAATTAATTGTAACAAGAAATAGCTGACTTTTCAATGCTTATCTTTAAGTTCATCTGTATCTTTTTGTACTTGAGGGGTTAAAAATTTGGCGAAAGGATCAACTTTCTTCTCTTCATCAGCTGACGTTTTTTCATTGTCATCTACCAAGTCTACAGTTGATACACCTAAATCATCCATCATTTTATCAAAATCATCACGTTTTCTAAATGTAAGTCCCATCGTTTTATCCCCTTAAAAGTAGTAGTTATTTGAAGCACGCTCAAAAAGAGGAGTGATTCTTAACCTTATTTTACTACTTAACAGGAAAAAAATCTAGGTATATAAAAAACTTAGGGAAAAAACGAGAAGAATGGGACTGATGAGGCTTGCATTTCTAGCTTATTTTGAGTATAATGTTAAGGAACGGTAGATTGTGATTATGCAGCCTGCCTATTATAAAACAATTTTCTCAAAGGAGACATTTTTAAAATGGCTAAAGAAGTTTACGACCGTAGCAAACCACACGTAAATATCGGTACTATCGGACACGTTGACCATGGTAAAACTACCCTCTCAGCTGCAATCTCTAAAGTATTGTCAGACAAAGGTTACTCAAAAGCAACTGACTTCGCATCTATCGATGCTGCACCTGAAGAACGCGAACGTGGTATCACTATCAACACTGCTCACATCGAGTACGAAACTGAAAAACGTCACTACGCTCACATCGACGCTCCAGGTCACGCGGACTACGTTAAAAACATGATCACTGGTGCTGCCCAAATGGACGGTGCGATCCTCGTTGTTGCTGCAACTGATGGACCAATGCCACAAACTCGTGAACACATCTTGCTTTCACGTCAAGTTGGTGTTAAATACCTTATCGTTTTCCTTAACAAAGCAGACCTTGTTGATGACGACGAATTGATGGAACTCGTTGAAATGGAAGTCCGTGACCTCCTTTCAGAATACGACTTCCCAGGTGATGATATCCCTGTAATCGCTGGTTCAGCACTTGGTGCTTTGAACGGTGAACCACAATGGGTTGCTAAAGTTGAAGAATTGATGGATATCGTTGACGAATACATCCCAACTCCAGAACGCGACACTGACAAACCACTCCTTCTTCCAGTCGAAGACGTATTCTCTATCACTGGTCGTGGTACAGTTGCTTCAGGACGTATCGAACGTGGTACTGTTAAAGTTGGTGACGAAATCGAAATCGTTGGTATCAAAGAAGAAACTAAAAAAGCTGTTGTTACTGGTATCGAAATGTTCCGTAAAACACTTACTGAAGGACTTGCTGGTGATAACGTCGGTGCCCTTCTCCGTGGTATCCAACGTGACGAAATCGAACGTGGTCAAGTTATCGCTAAACCAGGTTCAATCACACCTCACACAACATTCGAAGGTGAAGTTTATGTATTGAGCAAAGAAGAAGGCGGACGTCACACTCCATTCTTCGACAACTACCGTCCTCAATTCTACTTCCACACAACTGACGTTACTGGTTCAGTTAAACTTCCTGAAGGAACTGAAATGGTAATGCCTGGTGACAACGTGCATATCGACGTTGAATTGATCCACCCAGTTGCGATCGAACAAGGTACTACTTTCTCTATCCGTGAAGGTGGACGTACTGTTGGTTCAGGTATCGTTGCTGAAATCAAAGCTTAATCATACTTTTACGTATATTAAAAACTGTCATTCATGACAGTTTTTTTTAATTCTTATTAAAAAAACTTCCTGACTTAGGAAGTTTTTAGATTTCTTGCTTGTTGAATATTCCACGGTCCACGAAGGTATCCATCTGGAAGTAAAACTTATCTTGAATAATTTTATTGGCATGTTGAAAGATATTAACATTTCTTAAACCCGATTTATCAGTGAGAGAGAGTTTAAAACCATTTAACTCTTTATTAACAATGATTTTGAGTAAAAAACCTTCGTTTGAATTTGGTATTTCCTCAAGCATCCGTTTAAATTCGTAATTTCCGAGTTTTGTTTCCGAAAAAGTCATATCTTTGAGTGTAAATTTCTTGAGTGTAGGTGCAAGACTATAGATGTATTTGCAGCCTTCTGGTTGTTTTTCAGTGACAAAAGCCATATTTTCTCCTTACTTCTTTAAAATTAATTTAAGATGTTCAGCAAACTTTTTAATTTCATCAATTGTATTCAGCTCCGAAAAAGATATTCGTATATTTTCTTTTAGTTTTTCAGATCCGCTACCATAGATAGCTTCTAAAACATGTGAAGGTTCAATGGTTCCTGCTGTACATGCAGAGCCTGTAGAAATAGCAAAACCAGCCAGATCCAATTTTGTTAAGAGAAGGTCGTGATTTTCATGAGGAAAAGCAATGTTGAGGACATGGGGCATGCTCTTACCAAACTGATTCTTATAAAAAGTGAGGGGTGCTGCGTCAGAATTGAGTTCTTCTAAAAGTGTTTTATGGAGGAGTTCTACTTTTTTATAGTTTTCATCCATATGTTCAATGGCAAATTCTAATGCCGTTGCCATCCCAACGAGTGAATGGATATTTTCTGTACCAGCTCGTCGTTTTTCCTCTTGTTCTCCCCCATGGATTAAGGCGTCAAAACGTAATTTTTCATTAAAGTAAAGTAAACCTACCCCTTTTGGTCCATGAAATTTGTGAGCAGAGGCTGAAAGAAAATCAGCTCCAACTTCTTCAGGATGGACAGGTATTTTCCCAAGCACCTGTGTGGCATCTACGTGGTAGGCAGCCTGATGATTTACTAAAAGCTTCCCTACCTCAGTAACGGGGAGGAGTTGACCTGTTTCGTTATTAGCCCACATCATGCTGACTAAAATTGTGTCAGCACGTAATTGTTCTTCGATAAGTGAAGCTGGGAAACTCCCATCTGCTTTTGGTTTTACAAAGGTAACATCAAAACCGTAACGGTCATGAAGGTATTGTACAGTATTTAAGACAGAAGGATGCTCAATAGCTGTGGTAATAATATGGTTCCCTTTAGCTTTATTGGCTAGAGCGTAGCCAATCAACGCTTGGTTGTTGGCCTCACTGGCACCAGAAGTAAAAAGAATATTGCGGCTATTGACAGCCAAAGCCCGTGCGACTGTTTCCCGAACTTGACGTACAACGTGGCTTGCTTGACGTCCCAGTCCGTGGATGCTTGATGGATTTCCAAAAGTTAAAGTTAAGCTGTCACTCATTGAGGTCACAACTTCCGGAAGAAGTGGTGTGGTTGCAGCATTATCAAGATATATTATAGTATTATTCTCTCTTTCTAAGTTAGGTTGAAAGCGGAAAAATGCAGGCTTTCAAAATACTATTTTTTATTAAATTAAGTGGACATTATCTTACTAGTATAGCCTTTGGGCTGTCATCCGTCAAGAAAGTAAGATAAGTTTTTAGGAGGAATTAAGTTGTGAGATGAGAAAAGATATTGCTGTAACAACAATATCTTTTTTGAAGATTAGAAATCGTTAATTAGTCCTGAGGTTTCTCGTGCTCAAAAAGAGGAGAGACAGGGCGTCCTTCATGAATACGTAAGATTGCACTAGCAAGATATTCAGCAGCACTCAGGTATTTAACGTTCAGAGGTTTCCGATGTTCAGTAACTACAGAATCAGTCACCAGGATTTCTTTAATATCAGCTTTTTCCAGTGCTTCCGCAGCATTCGTGGTAAAGAGGCCGTGGCTTGCTACAGCATAGATTTCACTCGCTCCTGCTTCACGCACGACTTGTGCAGCATTAGCAAAAGTATTACCCGTATTGAGAATATCATCAATAAGAATAACTTTTTTACCCTCAACATTCCCAATAACATAGCCATTTTCTCGATTAGTATCATCATCTTCATAATCGACAATGGCGATAGCAGATTCAAGATATTCAGCTAGAGATCGAGCACGTTTAATCCCAGAATTTTTTGGAGCAACGACGATTACATCATCGCCATAAAGCCCGCTCTTGCGATAGTAGTCCGCAAAAAGCGGAACAGTGAAGAGATTATCGACAGGTATATCAAAGAAGCCTTGGACTTGAACGGCATGTATGTCAAGTGTAAGGAGTCGATCAGCTCCTGCTTTAACAATCATATCAGCTACAAGCTTAGCCGTGATTGGCTCACGTGAAGTTGCTGTACGGTCTTGACGGGCATAGCCAAAATAAGGAATTACGACGTTGATGGTATTAGCAGAAGCGCGTTTGCAGGCATCAATCATAATCAAAAGTTCCCAAAGATGATCATTAACAGGGCAACTCGTAGATTGAACAATAAAAACGTCTTGGCTACGTACGCTTTCTTCCATGTTAATCATGATTTCACCATCGGAAAATTGTTTTGAAGATAATTTTCCTAGAGGGACACCTGTGAATTGGCTAATTTTCTCAGCAAGACCAGGATTTGAGTTTAAGGCGAACAGCTTTAAGTGTGAGTCAGAGTAAACCACGATTTCTCTCCATTTTCTATCTATTGAAATACTTATAGGACTATTTTATCAAAAATATGAGGATTTTCATAGTCTGTTTTGCAAGAAACTTAGTCAAAATATTCAATGCTGAGTTTAAAAAAGTATAAAAAGAAGATGAAGATTCAAATGTTAGAAAATTCAGATTTCACAAACTTAGTATTCTAAAAAATAAATAAAAGAACTTTAAATATTGATAATAAAGGCATTGAAAACATTTTCATGAAAAACGATGTGAAGTTTGTGAAATTTACGGCAAAGTCTTGCATTTGAATTTTCTAAATGATATAATAATCCTGTAAGGTTCGTTAAAGGAAACGGTTACGAACAAAATATCCATTTTAGGGGAAAATAAAATGAAAAAAACTAAAGTCATTTCATTGCTTGCAGTATCAGTACTTTCTGTATCTTTGCTTGCTGCTTGTGGGAATAACAACTCAAGCTCAAGTTCTGATAATAAAACAGAACAATCTTCAAAAGCTGAAGTCTTTGCTGGAGCAACTCAAGGGACAGATAGCTTTGCCGATCTTCAAAAAGGCTTTGCTAAAAATGGAGCTTGGTTGAACGCAACTAAAGGCGATATGGATGCTTCTGGAAAAACTTTGACTGTTGAAGGTCTTTTCTTAGGAGATGGACAAGTCGCTCGTAAATTGGCCATCTATAATCAAGATGATAACCATAAAATCACTGATCGTTATACCTTGACTGTCGATAAAATTGAAGTGAAATCACCAGGCTTCTATATTTCAAATGGTACTGTCAAAGGTAACGTTGATGTCTTTGCTCCTGGATTCCACGCTCAAAATGGTACGGTTGCGGGTTCTGTAGCAGGTGAAGCAACAATTGATGGTAACTTGACCTTTGCTAGTCAAGATCTCTTGGATGCTTATAACGAACTTCCAGATGCTCAAAAAGTTAAAGTAACTGGAACAACCTCAGTAGTTAAAGGAGATGTTGTTTCATTTGAAGCTGGTGGAATTACTGCTGGTTCACATGGTAATGTAACTTATTCATTCAAAGGAAATGGTACGGATACTGAAACAGGCGCAACAACTGGTACAAAAGATGTTTCAGTATTAACAAAAGCGCTTGGTAAAGATGGAGCTTGGCTTGTTTCCGCTAATGGTGATGTGGATGCTTCTGGTAAAGATATTACTGTAGACGGTACATTCCTCAATGAAGATGCAACGGTTCAACGTACACTTGCGATGATTGATCAAAATGATTCACACCAAGTTACTAAATCACATACTTTGACGGTTGACCGTTTGATTATTAAATCACCAGGATTTGATCTCGAAGGTGGCAATATCAAAGGTGATGTTTACGTCGCTGAAAATGCATCAATCAAAGCACGTGATATGAAAGATACTGACGGAAAATCTATCCAATCAGAAATCGATGGTAACCTCTATTTCGCAACTCAAGATCAACTTGATACTTATAAAGCACTTGATGCTGCAAATCAATTTAAAGTAAGTGGCACTGTTGGTGTAAAAACAGCTAAATAAAAGATGTCATAGATAATAGGAAAAGGCTCTGAATGAGCCTTTTTTTCTTTGACAAATTATTGTATAATGAGACATGCGTGTAGTTCTATACAAAGATGAGTAGGTCAACGTTAAGCTTATCAAAATAAGCTATAGTAAGGCGCAAAAATGAAAGATATTTTTGAATGCATTTACTGACAGCGCTGTCAGTGTTGATGGACTGATTTTTGTTTAGTAACACATGGAGTTAAAGCTTAAATAATAAAATATGCAGTAAACTGAATCTACAAAACACCTTTTGGTAGATTCAGATTGAGGAGAAATAAAATTTGGCAAAAGAAACATTTTCAATCGAATTTGCAGGGCGAACGCTAACTGTTGAAACAGGGCAAGTCGCCAAGCAAGCAAATGGAGCCGTTGTTGTACGTTATGGGGATACAACTGTCTTAACAGCTGCTACAATGGGTAAGATGTCCTCCGGCGATTTCTTTCCACTTCAAGTGAACTATGAAGAAAAAATGTATGCGGCGGGTAAATTCCCAGGAGGGTTCAACAAACGTGAAGCACGTCCCTCAACAGATGCAACTTTGACTGCGCGTTTAATTGACCGCCCTATTCGTCCTATGTTTGCTGAAGGTTTTCGTAATGAAGTTCAAGTCATTAATACCGTCCTTTCTTATGATGAAAATGCTTCTGGCCGTGTGGCAGCTATGTTTGGCTCTTCTTTAGCGCTTGCAATTTCTGATATTCCATTTGATGGACCAATTGCAGGTGTTGAAGTTGCTTATATTGATGGAGAATATATCATCAATCCAACTGTTGCGGAAAAAGAGGCTTCAAGTTTGGAGCTCTCTGTTGCGGGAAATATCAACGCAATCAATATGGTTGAATCTGGAGCCAAGGAACTTTCAGAAGAAGTGATGCTTGGTGCACTTTTGGCAGGACATAATGCTGTTAAAGAATTAATTGAATTTCAAAATGAAATTGTTGCAAAAGTTGGAAAAGAAAAAGCTGAAGTTGAACTTTTGCATGTTGATGAAGCTTTAAAAGCCGAAGTGATTGCAGCTTACAATGCAGAGCTGCAACAAGCTGTCCAAGTCGAAGAAAAATTGGCGCGTGAAGCTGCGACACAAGCAGTCAAAAATAAAGTGATTGCTGATTATAGTGCAAAATATGAAAATGATGAAAATCTATCAATCATTTTGCGTGATCTTGCTGAAATTCTTGAAGGAATGGAACATGCAGAAGTTCGTCGCTTGATTACTGAAGATAAAATCCGTCCTGACGGTCGTAAAATTGATGAAATTCGTCCGCTTGATGCTGAAATTGACTTTACCCCACGTAATATTACACATGGGACAGGTTTATTTACTCGTGGTCAAACCCAAGCATTATCCACATTGACTTTGGCACCAATGAGTGAAGCACAAATCATTGATGGTTTGAATGATGAATATAAAAAACGTTTTATGCATCATTATAATTTCCCGCAGTATTCTGTTGGGGAAACAGGACGTTACGGGGCACCTGGGCGTCGTGAAATTGGTCACGGAGCGCTCGGTGAACGTGCTTTAGAACAAGTATTGCCTTCTTTAGAGGAATTCCCTTATGCCATTCGTTTGGTCGCTGAAGTTTTAGAATCAAATGGGTCGTCATCACAAGCTTCAATCTGTGCAGGAACACTTGCGCTGATGGCTGGTGGTGTGCCAATCAAAGCACCAGTTGCTGGGATTGCGATGGGCTTGATTTCTGACGGAACAAATTATACTGTTTTGACAGATATTCAAGGGCTTGAAGACCATTTTGGTGATATGGACTTCAAGGTTGCGGGAACTCGTGACGGGATTACTGCGCTGCAAATGGATATTAAAATTTCAGGAATTACACCAGAAATTCTTGCCGAAGCTCTTGCACAAGCAAAAACTGCACGTTTCCAAATTCTTGATGTGATTGAAGCAACAATTGCACAACCTCGGAAAGAGTTAGCACCGTCAGCGCCTAAAATTGATACCATTTCAATTCCTGTCGATAAAATTAAAGTTGTTATCGGTAAAGGTGGCGAGCAAATCGATAAAATTATTGCTGAAACGGGCGTAAAAATTGATATTGATGACGAAGGACTTTGTTCAATCTTTTCATCTGATCAGGCAGCAATTGATCAAGCAAAAGCGTTGATTGCTGAACTTGTTCGTGAAGCAAAAGTTGGTGAAATTTATGATGCAAAAGTAGTTCGTATCGAAAGTTTTGGTGCTTTTGTAAATCTATTTGGTAAGCAAGATGCAATGGTTCATATTTCTGAAATGGCCTGGGCGCATACGGATAAAGTGGAAGATTTGTTAAAAGTAGGCGATAGTGTCAAAGTCAAGATCTTAAAGATTGATGACAAGGGACGGGTAGATGCCTCTATGCGTGCTTTAGTTGAAAAACCAGAGGACTATGTTGAGCCAGAGCGGAAGCCACGGGAGAAACGGGAAAATTCTTCCTACCGCAAGGGAAATAACCGTCATCATAATTTTGAACGCCGTGAGCGTACTCAATATGCTGATAAGGAAGAAGTCAAGACTGATAAGACCTATCCACACCAATTTGAGCGTCGCGAACGTCATCCTCAACTAGATCAGGACTTCCCAGAACTTTCAAATCAAAAACCTGAATAAACGGAAAAGCTGTAAAATGGGGTAATCAGAGCACAAAAGTTACTGACAGCCCTGTCAGCAAAAAATATGGCTAAATATACTATTAATCCAGAACTTGATGAGCGCTTGCGTTTATCTCTTGACAACCCAGGGTCATTCATGGAAGACTTATCATTGGTCTATGCATTTCATCAATTCCCTGTTTTAGTTCCTAAAGAAGTATTCTTCGTACCTTTAGAAGACCATAAAGCAATCCCTGTTTTTACGACAGAAAAAGAACTGGAGGTTTTCTTATCGGAATTAGAGGATTTCGAGACAGAGTGGGAATTACACTCTTTAGTCGATCTCTTGGATCAACTCATGCCAACAGATATAGATGTGGTGGCGATTAACCCCAAATTGCCTCAAGATGAGGATCGGGGGAATACTGTCTACTTTGGGAAGTCTGAATTCATGCAATTTTTGGTTCATTATACAGATATTTTGAATAAAGCGTTCAGTCCAGAAAACCTTCAGGCTCCTCAAGCAGATAAGTACTATTTTGTCCCAGCTTTTGTGACGGTGAACAATAAACGGCATTTTCCAAATCTAATGAGTGAAACGAACCAAGAATATCTTCCTCTTTTTGATAACTTGGATAGTCTCTCAAAGTGGTATGGTGAAGCTTATTTTAGTAAAGAATTTAAGGAAAATAATGGTCAGGTTTTGTTCATGAAGTTGCCAGAGTTGCTTCATCCAACAGATGATGCGAACAATGATTTTGGCCAAACGGTTGGAATCACAGTTAATCCTTTAGATTATTCACAAGAAGATGTCAAAAATTCAATGATTACATGGGAAGAACTAGGCTTGTAATTGTATTGAGCGGGTCTAGGTCATCCTTGGTCTGAGAAATGAGATGAATACTTATGGTATAATCACTATAAGTATTTTTTAACGAAGTAGGAAATAATGAGCGAAAAAAAGAAAGGTTTCTGGCGAGAAGCCATTCGGGTAACCAAAGAAAATGATCCCGCAGCGCGGACAGCCTTGGAAGTCTTATTGACTTATCCAGGAGTTAAAGCTTTAGCGGCACATCGGCTTTCTCATTTTCTGTGGCGACACCATTTTAAACTTTTGGCGAGGATGCATTCTCAATTTTGGCGTTTTTGGACACAGATAGAGATTCATCCTGGGGCACAGATTGATTATGGCGTCTTTATTGATCATGGCTCTGGTTTAGTTATAGGAGAAACGGCTGTTGTTGAACATGATGTGAAACTTTATCACGGCGTCACCCTTGGTGGGACTGGAAAAGATAAAGGAAAAAGACATCCTACTGTAAGACATGGTGCTTTAATTTCAGCACATGCTCAACTGCTCGGACCTATTGAGGTGGGGGCAAATGCTAAAGTTGGCGCAAGTGCAGTGGTTGTAAGTGATGTTCCTGAGCGGGTAACGGTTGTAGGTATCCCTGCACGTGTGGTCAGGGTAGATGGCAAGAAAGATATAAAGAAAATCACGACCCTAGAAGAGCGCCGTGAAGCAAGTTACCATTCCTCTCATCACCCCTCAGACCAATAAAGAGCTAGAATAAGAAAAACAGATAGAATTTTTTGAGGAAGGCCTTAACGCTTCTTTTTTGAAAGAGAACAGGAGCTGACAGCTCCATCAGTTAGGGAAATGGAAAAATATGCTGAAAATTTATAATACGATGAGTCGACATCTAGAGGAATTTCAACCACTTGAACCAGGAAAAGTGAAAATGTATGTTTGTGGTCCAACGGTCTACAATTATATCCACGTGGGTAATGCAAGAAGTGTAGTTGCGTTTGATGTGATCAGAAAATATCTGGAGTATCGTGGTTTCACTGTGGACTATGTCTCTAATTTTACAGATGTGGATGATAAGATTATCAAGGTAGCGCACAATGAGTCTACAACGCCTCAGGAAGTCTCAGAGCGCTATATTAGAGCTTTTTATGAGGATACTGCAGCATTAAGCGTGAAAAAGGCAACGCATAATCCCAAAGCGACTGAATATATTTCAGATATGATCGTCTTTATTCAAGATTTGATTGATAAAAAATTTGCTTATGTCGTCGATGGCGATGTATACTTCCGAGTAGCAAAAGCTAAAGATTATGCCAAATTAGCAAACAAGAACCTTGCAGAGCTTTTAGAGGGAGCTTCAGGACGCCTGGATGAGGAAGCTGCGCGTAAAGAATCGGCTGCTGATTTTGCCTTATGGAAGGCAGAAAAAACAGGAGAAATCTCTTGGGATGCTCCTTGGGGTGCGGGTAGACCAGGTTGGCATATTGAATGTTCAGTAATGAGTACGTCACTTTTAGGAGATACAATTGATATCCATGGTGGGGGTGCCGATTTGGAATTCCCACATCATACGAATGAGATTGCCCAATCAGAAGCAAAGACAGGACAAAAGTTTGCCAATTACTGGATGCACAATGGATTTGTAAATGTGGATGGTGAAAAAATGTCCAAATCACTGGGAAATTTTACCACTGTACATGAGCTTTTACAGGCTATTGAGCCACGTGTTCTTCGATTTTTCCTAGCAACGACGCATTATCGTCGCCCAGTTAATTTTACTGAAGAAGGGCTACAGGATGCGGAAAATAACGTTAAAAAGCTTGAAAATGCTTATCGTAACCTTGACGCCTCTGCTGTATTAACTGAAACGGAGCTGACAGAGCTGTCAGTATTTCAAACTAGTTTTAAAGAGGCGATGGACGATGATTTCAACATTGCAAATGGACTTACAGTCTTTTACGACTTTATCAGCTGGGTTAACAAAGGTCATGGCGGTATGCTAACACTGGAGTTCTTTGATCAAGTGCTTGAAATCTTAGGCATTCATTTCGAAAAAGCAGAACGACTCGCAAGTGAGATTGAAGCAATGATAGAGGCGCGCCAAGTAGCGCGTGAAGTGCGTGATTTTGCTAAAGCTGACGAAATCCGTGATCAACTTAAAGCTGAGGGAATCGTTTTGGAGGATACGAAAGAAGGGGTGCGTTGGCATCGTGAATAAACAACAAGCAGCATTACTAAATGGAATCGCATTGGCCTACATAGGAGATGGAGTCTATGAGGTCTTTGTCAGAGACTATCTCTTGAGCAAAGGCTTGACCAAACCAGCTCAACTCCAAAAACATGCGACACAGTTTGTTTCTGCCAAAGCACAGGCAAAAATATTTGCAGCTATGGAAGCGCTGGGTTTTCTCACTGAAGAAGAGCTGAATTATTTTAAGCGTGGGCGCAATGCCCATTCGAAAACTACAGCTAAAAATACGGATGTAGTCACTTATCGAATCTCTACAGGATTCGAAGCGGTCATTGGGATTTTACATTTGACCCACCAAGAAGAGCGTCTCCAAGAATTATGGGAATTTTGTGTTAAAGTTATTGAAAATCCAACACCTGAAGAAAAATAAAGTTATTTTTAGAATACGTTTTATTCAACTAGTGGAATCATAAAATTACTAGAGCATCAAAGGTATGAAAAGCTTGCAAAGCCACAAGCCATCAGCCTTTTGACCACCTTTATTTAGGAAAAATGAAAGTATTAAGCAAATTATTTTCAAAAAGAAAAATAATCCGCTAGAATAGGTATGCGTATAAAACAGCGGAAAGAAGAAGAAATGTATAGAGTAGTAACGATGTACGGCACCGACGAGCCATGGTGGTTCTTCGATGGCTGGAAAGAAGATATTGTTTCAGTTGATGAATTTGATGATTTTTATAAAGCTTTAAAATGCTATAAAAAAGAATGGTTAAAAATGGCCAGCAAGTTTAAAGAATACACAAGCAAGGAAGGTTTACAAACCGCCTTTTGGCAATCTGGTGATGAGGAGTGGTGTGAAGAATGTGTTGGATATCTCCAACGCTATCATAGCATTGCGCTCCTTGAGGATTGGCATGCGATACCGCTTGAGAAGAAACGATCTGGCTACAGTAAAAAGTCAGCCGAACTTCCAGGTCGATTTTGTGCCCTGCGGGGTGAAGCCTAAGAAAAAAGTTGCTCTTCTGGAGGGACTTTTTTCTATCTAAGCATTTTACTAGCCATTTACTAAGAAAAGTATTATAATAATTTTATAATAAATTTCTTAGTAAAGGAGGGTGAGATGAAAAGAACATTAATTATATTAGACGGTTTATTGCTCTCTTTAATTGTGATTCTTGGCATTGCCCTTTTTTTCAGCGTACAAAATCAGCGCGATGAGCGTTCCATCACGACGACCCAACGTACTTCTAGTCAAAGTTCTGAACGTGCTTTGAGAATTGTTGCCGATGAGCTAGTGGAAGGGAAATTTGATTCTTTAGCTGGCTTGTGGAAAAATGAGCATCTGGAAGCAAATTCTGCACAAGAAGTGGTAATCACAGGTCCATTACTGACGCGTGATGGTGCTTCTGATGAGCTCGTTTTTCGGGAAAAAAATAGTGATACTGGATTGATCCGGCTAGGGCTTAAAGAAAAGGAAGAAGTAATTATCGCCATTTATCCACGTGGCAGTGCTATCCCCGTAAGGACAGCCCAAGGTGAAGTGGATTATACAGGCGAAAGTGATCCTACGGATATGGAGCAAGATCGGCTGATTGTCGGGCAAGGTTACTTGAATGCTCAACAAACTGAACAAAAGGTTTTCTATCGTCAAATGGAAGAAACAATCTAAAATAAAATTAGCATGGGGAAGAAAGTTCTTTTTTGAGAAAATCCTCTTGAAATATAATCTGAAATAGGGTAAAATATCAATATCTTAGTAAGAACTCGATGGTCAAAGCTCGGGAAAATATGCGAAAGTCACTGGAAGTCACTGACCGCTTGGTCAGTAATTTTCGGAGTGAGTTTTTGTCGTATTTTTCACAGCTTTGGCTTTTTTGTTTGAAAAAAATAAAGCACAAAGAATCGTTTAGTTATGATTAGAAAATCTAAAAGAAAAGGACGAATTTTGTAAAATTCGAAGCAAAAAAATGGACGTTCAAGAAAATTATGATGTCATTGTTGTAGGAGCCGGGCATGCGGGTGTAGAAGCTAGTCTTGCTGCAGCGCGAATGGGCTGTAAAACCTTACTTTTGACCATCAACTTAGATATGGTTGCTTTTATGCCTTGCAACCCTTCTATTGGTGGTTCAGCCAAGGGAATTGTTGTACGAGAAATTGACGCCTTAGGTGGTGAAATGGGTCGCAATATTGACAAGACCTATATCCAAATGAAAATGCTCAACACAGGTAAGGGACCGGCGGTTCGAGCCTTAAGAGCTCAAGCGGATAAAAATGAATATGCGTTATCAATGAAAAATACCGTTTCTAACCAAGAAAATTTAACCCTTCGTCAGGGAATGGTAGAAGAACTGTTGGTAAATGAAGCGCAAAACGAAGTGGTAGGTGTAAAGACTGCGACTGGGACACGTTATGGGGCTAAAACAGTCGTGATCACGACCGGGACGGCGTTACGTGGAGAAATTATCATTGGGGAGTTGAAATATGCCTCAGGCCCCAATAATTCGCTCTCTTCAATCGGCTTGGCAGATCATTTGCGCCAACTTGGTTTTGAAATTGGGCGTTTTAAAACGGGTACACCTCCACGTGTGTTGGCCAGCTCGATTGATTACGATAAAACGGAGATTCAACCTGGCGACACTGCACCCAATCATTTCAGCTTTATGAGCCGTGATGAAGATTACCTCAAAGATCAAATCCCTTGTTGGTTGACTTATACAACAGAAAATAGTCACACCATCTTGCGAGAAAACCTCCATCGTGCACCGCTCTTTTCAGGAATGGTCAAAGGTGTAGGCCCTCGTTATTGTCCATCTATTGAAGACAAAATTACCCGCTTTGCTGATAAACCACGGCACCAATTGTTCCTTGAACCGGAAGGACGCAACACCGAAGAAGTTTATATTGGTGGACTTTCAACATCAATGCCAGAAGATGTCCAATTTGATCTGGTACGCTCTATCCCAGGGCTTGAAAATGCACAAATGATGCGGACCGGTTATGCGATAGAATATGATGTCGTCATGCCTCATCAACTTCGTCCAACTTTAGAAACTAAACTCATCGCTGGCCTCTTTACTGCGGGACAAACCAATGGGACGTCAGGTTATGAAGAAGCTGCTGGTCAAGGCTTGGTAGCGGGAATCAATGCTGCGCTTAAAGTTCAAGGAAAACCTGAGTTTATTTTAAAACGGAGTGAAGCATATATTGGCGTAATGATCGATGACTTGGTCACTAAAGGGACGCTTGAGCCTTACCGTTTGCTGACATCCCGTGCAGAATACCGCCTGATTCTCCGCCACGACAATGCGGATCGCCGTTTGACAAAAATGGGGCGAGAAGTTGGTTTGGTATCGGATCAACAATGGGAAATTTATGAACAAAAGATGGCTCAATTTGATCGAGAAATGAAACGGTTATCAGCTGAAAAATTAAAACCATTACCTGAAACGCAAGAAAAGTTAGGTGCGATGGGATTTGGTCCAATTAAGGATGCTCTAACAGGTGCAGAATTTTTGAAACGTCCTGAGGTTCATTATGATGATGTCATTAATTTCATTGGCGCAGCCCCAGAAAAAATTGACCGTACGGTCATTGAGCTGATTGAAACTGAAATCACTTATGAAGGTTATATCAAGAAAGCCATGGATCAGGTTGAAAAGATGCACCGTTTAGAAGCAAAACGTATTCCTAAGAATATGGACTGGGATAAACTTGATTCTATTGCGACAGAGGCGCGTCAAAAATTTAAAAAAATTAACCCTGAAACTTTGGGACAAGCAAGTCGGATTTCGGGAGTTAACCCTGCCGATATTAGTATTCTGATGGTTTATCTCGAAGGCAGATAAAAACAGAGTAAAAGCGTTACTGACAGAGCTGTCAGTAACGCTTTTTTCTTGTGCATTGATGAGAAAGTTGTTAAAATGAGCTTAAATAAGGAGTTGCTAAGGTATGACGGACATAAAAAACATCATCTTCGATTGGGATAATACCCTTTTTCCCTTCAAAGAAAAGTATTGGGAGAGTGCTCACCGCAAACTCTTTAAAGCGGCCTATGATTTGGAAGAAGAAGCGCTAGATCAGTTCATGGTAAAATATCATGAATTTGATGAGCAACTTTGGCCGAAAGTTCATGCGCATCAACTGACTATTGCTGAGTTACGCGAAGAGCGCTTGCGCCTGACTTTAAAATACTTTGGAAAACCCATCGATGAATCAGAAGTGAAAGGCTTCTTTGCGAAGTTCCTCTTAACTTTATTTGATGAGATTTGTCCTGATCCAGTATTACTTGAGACAATGCAACAGCTCTCAAAAAACTATAATATTGCGCTATTAAGTAATGGTGGACATGTGGAACAACGAGAAAAATTACGACGCGCAGGTTTTGATGGACTTTTTCCTACTTATATTTCGGGAGAGACGGGTTTTTTGAAACCTGACCCCCGTGCTTTTACACACCTTCTTGAAAAAGAAAGCTTTGAGGCATCCGAAACTTTAATGGTTGGTGATTTAGTAGAACATGATATCTTACCTGCTCAATCTTTAGGTTTAAAAACAGCTTATCTTGGTCCAAAAAAAGGCACAGGAGCAGACTTTGAATATAGGACATTGGCACAATTTTTTAAAGCTTTCCTCAAATAAAAAAGGGGCCTAAGGACCCTTATAAAAATTTTTTAGTGAAGTGTTAGGGGCTGATCCGTAAGATGAAGGACATCTACTGACAGCTTGGTCAGCAGATAAATACCATTCTTATCAAAATTAACCACCATCTTTTCAAATTGACCAGATACCTGCTCAATATAAAAAGTAAAGGCGCCGCTAAGATTGCCCGTTACAACAAGAGCGAGGGTGCGTTCTGGGTCATCCATGACCTTTAACCAAAGGTGAGTATTAAGAATGTACTGAATGCCAGGTTCGTTGTTTAAAATTAAGAGATGCGGAAAGTCTAATTCCGTACCACTGACAGGTTCACCTTCTAAAGGGTAGACCATAGGATCAATCTCATCATAAGCAATCAAGTCATCTAAGACGTCGCTGACAAGTTGAGTGGTCATTGCTCGGTCACTGGCAGGAATAATTACTGGCGAAGTTTTACTGACCGATCCGTCAGTAATATAGAGTTCATTCATCAAACCCATACCAAACATTTGTTTTCGATGATTGGACCAGTTTTGCGTTTTTTTGATTTCTTCTGAGAGGTGGCTTAAGTCAATCCGGGTCATGTATAATCTCCTTTCAATCAAGTTTTTTAAGTATTTAAAATTAATCATTTTTCTGCGCTTTCCTCAATAGGACGTGGGAGTAGGGAGAGGCTGCAGGGTGAGATCGTCCATCACTTGATAGGGGCGTTCGATTTTATCCGAATTCGGATGCTGATGCTTTATCGTGATGACCGTTACGTAGCTATTGTTGTTCATAAGTCTCTCCTTTTTAGTGATTTATAATAATTTTATCATTTTTTTATCATTTAAAGAAACGATATGTTCCATGATTTACGGTTGGAGTGATCCAAACGGTTATAAAAAGAAGACAACATTTATAGAAAAGCCAGTGGACTTAGTGTAAAATAAAGTTAAGTCAAGTCCGGTTTATTAATAAAACGAATGATAAGGAGAAACGCATGAAAGTAGTCATCGTTGGGGGATCTCATGCCGGTATTGCCTGTGCACGCCGCGCCCGTAAGAACTATCCCGATGCAGAAATTGTCCTTTATGAAAAACAAAAGCAGTTAGGATTTATTGCTCAGAGTATTCCTTGGTATTTGATGGGAAGAGAAGATTTACTTGAGCATGCCACCTATACCACTGTCGAAGAACTTCAAGCCCAAGGGATTACGACTTTTACCGAAACCACAGTACGGACGATTGACACGAAGCAAAAACAACTTTTTATCACAAAGGAAAACAGTCAAAATATTGAGGCTATCTCCTATGATAAATTAGTGCTGGCAACAGGTTCTTATCCCTTGTTACCAATGTTTAGCGCAGAGAATCAAGAGCGTGTGATTGTCATCAAAAATATGGAAGATGCCCAGCGTGTGAAAGCTTTATTTGAGACCGCCAAAAAAGTGATTGTTGTTGGTGGCGGGTTTATCGGCGTTGAAATTGCCCGAATTTTTGCAGCACGTCAGATAGGAGTGGCGCTCATCCAAGCCCATCATTATCTTCTGGATCGTTACTTAGATGAACCAGCAGCACGCTGCATTGAAGATAACTTGCAACGCGAAGGCGTTCAACTTCACCTTTCTACTTTTCCGATTGATATTCGGCAGGAGAATGGTCAACTTCATCTTTATACAGATCAATATGATAAAATTGAAGCAGACGCGATTATTTATTCAGTGGGCTTTCGTCCCAATTCTTTTCTGCTAGCTAATCAGGTTATTCTTGGAGATATGGGGGCTATTGAAGTAGATGAGTACATGCGCAGTAGTCAGCCAGATGTTTTTGCAATTGGTGATTGTGCCACTTCAAAAGTGGCCCATCTGAAGGAGAATAAATATCTCCCCCATGCGAGTGAAGCAATCCGGCAAGGCCAAATCGCTGCACTTAACTTGGTAGCACCACGACAAAAAATCCGTCCAACACAAGGAACTTATAGTATGAACCTTGAGGAACACACCGTATGTGCGACAGGTCTTACACGGAAAAAAGCTCAAGAAGCAGGCTTTGACTGTGACCAAGTGCATTATAAAAACGCCTCTCTTACAGGAAAAAGTTATACGAATATCTGGTTAACTTATGAAAAAGGTAGCCATAAAATTCTTGGTGCTCAGGTTGAAGGAACCACAGTGGGGATTGCAAGTTATGCTGATTTATTCTCTTTAGCTATCCAAAATGACCTGCGAACCGAAGACCTGGAGTTTAGTGATTTTTATTTTAAACACGGTTATAAAAATCCTGAAGGAATGATCAATACCTTAGCGGAACTTGTCCGCGATAAAGATCCACTCATTTGAAAAAATAAAGGAGTAAAGGAGGAGCATATGATTCAAGTTGAAGATACCAAGTATGATGACTTAGCCTATTGTCACCAATTACTCTCGGCTTTGGAACAACTTGAGCAAAATAAAAACACGCGGGCAAAATTGAAAGAAAAATTTCAAAAGCAAATGCAAGTTAAAAGCCGACTTTTTGCTTGGGGAAGTGTGTGCTTCGTTCCTCTTTTTACACTTTTATTGCTTAGCTTGAGCTTACTAAAGTCAAGCTTTGGGAAGACACAATTTTTGATTTTAAGTGGCGGTGCTTTGCTTTATCTGCTGGACCTCTTATGGTGGAAATACAGAGGTAAAAAAAGACTCGCATTACACAAAGAGATAATGTTTCGCACCGAGCGCTCAAAAATTGATCAGTTTTCGCAACGTTTAACCACGAGCGAACCTCTCGCCAATCCTCGCCTGCCCCAGCAGTATCTTACACCAGAAATGGTGCGGCAAATTATCGCTTATCTTAACAAAAGACACGCTGGCTTTTTGGAAGAAGCGATTTATATGATGGAACTTGATTTGCGCCACACAAAATATAACAAAGATGCCCTACCAATAGAGCAAGTGCTCCAATCAGAGAATGAAGGCTTACAGAAAAAACAAGGAAATCAAGAAAAAAAGCTTGACAAGATTTAAAATAACTGATAGAATAATAGAGTTGAAAAGCAGAAGCACCCGCTTCTCGCCTTAGTGGTTATAGCCCTGGGCAAACGAATGGAATTATTCAAAAACGAATGTTTTCATGAGCGGGGCGAGATTGTCGTTCCGCTTTTGTTTTTCTTAAATATCATATTTAGAAGGAGAACGAATATAGCTAAACAAGACAATAGAAAACCTATGATGAACGGTGCAATCCGTGCTCGTGAGGTTCGTCTCATCGGCGCTGAGGGTGAACAATTAGGTGTCACACCAACGTCTGAGGCGCTGATGCAAGCTGAAAATCTTAACATGGATTTGGTTTTGATTTCAAATCAAGAACCACCTGTTGCAAAAATCATGGATTATACAAAATTCATGTTTGAGCAAAAGAAAAAGCAAAAAGAAGCGAAGAAGAAACAAGCTGTTGTTTCTGTCAAAGAAGTACGTTTATCACCAGTGATTGACCAAAATGACTTTGACACAAAACTTCGTCAAGCTATCAAGTTCCTTGAAAAAGGGGACAAAGTTAAGGTTTCAATCCGATTCAAAGGTCGGATGATTACTCACCAAGATGTGGGTCGTCAAGTGATGGACAAGTTCGCGCAAGCAACAAAAGATGTTGCTGTTGTTGAACAAAGAGCCAAAATGGATGGACGCCAAATGTTCTTGCAACTTGCTCCTATCAAAAAATAGGAAGCTTTGCCATTGGAGCCATCAAGAAGGGAAAATCGCCCTTCGCCCTTTCTTTCTTGCTAGGTCTTGATAGAAAGGACATGGAAGTGAGCTTTCATGTATTGATATAAATTAAGGAGAATTATAATGCCAAAACAAAAAACTCACCGCGCATCTGCTAAACGTTTCAAACGTACTGGTTCAGGCGGTCTTAAACGCTTCCGCGCTTACACTTCTCACCGTTTCCACGGTAAAACTGTGAAACAACGTCGTCAACTTCGTAAAGCTTCTATGGTTTCTAAAGGTGACTTCAAACGTATCCGTCGCATGGTTGCGACTATGAAATAATTTCCAAAGGAATTATTTCAAGTAACAGTCTGGGAGACTGTTACGGTAGGAGCAAGCCCTGCAGGAGCGTAGCGACTAAAGGGACTATGAAATAACTCAACTGATTTTAGAAATTCATCTAGACAGTTGAACTTTAAATTTTCTTGCTTCAATTAAAATTAAAAATAAATTTGTCTTTGAAGACAAAATTGAAATCTACTAAGAATTAAAGGAGAACACACATGGCACGTGTTAAAAATAGTGTTGCTACACGTAAACGTCGCAAACGCGTATTGAAACTTGCAAAAGGTTACTACGGAGCTAAACATAAACTCTTCAAGACTGCTAAAGAGCAAGTCATGAACTCATACTACTACGCTTTCCGCGACCGTCGTCAAAAGAAACGCGACTTCCGTAAATTGTGGATTGCACGTATCAATGCAGCTGCACGTATGAATGGACTTTCATACAGCAAAATGATGCACGGTTTGAAATTAGCTGAAATCGAAGTGAACCGTAAAATGCTTGCTGACTTGGCTGTTGCTGATGCAGCTGCATTCACTTCACTTGCAGAAGAAGCTAAGAAAGCTTTGGCTAAATAATTACATTAAAATCTATCCTTTGATAGATTTTTTTTTACCTCTGTTTAGGCAGAGGTTTTTTTATATGTTATTTTGCTTTCTAAATTGTTGCAACAATTTAGAAAAAGGTGTATAATTCAAAATACCTTGAAATAAAAGTAACTTTAGTTACGTTGTAGAAGTTTTTGTTTGATTAATATTATAAAAGTAAAGTTGGTGAGATAATGGGTAGTAATATTTTAGAAGCAAAGCAAGTAAGTGTTGCATTTAGAATTGATGGTGTCTTGCAAACTGCAGTTCATCACATCAATCTGGAAGTGAGAAGAAATGAAGTTTTAGCTATTGTTGGGGAATCGGGTTCTGGCAAATCAACATTCGCAACTGCTGTCATGGGGTTGCATAATTCCAAGCAAACTCAAATCACTGGCTCTATTTTATTGGATGGGGAAGAAGTGATCGGTAAAACGGGTGTTTCCATGGCAAGTATTCGAGGAAGTAAAGTTGGAATGATTTTTCAAAATCCACTCACTGCGCTTAATCCATTGATGAAAATTGGGCAGCAAATCAAGGAAATGTTGGCCGTACATGATGTCTATCCAGAAAGTCAGTATGAAAGTAGAAGCTTTCAACTTTTAGAACAAGTAGGAATTCCAAATCCCAAACGAGTCGTTAATCAATTCCCCCACCAACTTTCAGGCGGGATGAGACAAAGAGTAATGATTGCAATAGCCATTGCCAATGACCCAGATTTGATTATTGCTGATGAGCCAACGACTGCCTTAGACGTTACCATTCAAGCTCAGATTTTAGACTTGATTTTAGAAGTACAGAAGAAGAAGAATGCTGGGGTTATTCTAATTACTCATGATTTAGGGGTTGTTGCTGAAGTTGCTGATACAGTGGCGGTGATGTATGCCGGACAACTCGTCGAAAAAGCTTCTGTTGAAGAGCTTTTTCAAAATCCCAAACATCCATACACCCGGTCACTTTTGCGTTCAAATCCATCTGCCGAAACAGTTTCGGATGATTTATATGTGATTCCAGGGTCTGTGCCTTCTCTGTCAGAAATTGAGTATGACAAAGATTTATTTCTCGCTCGAGTGCCTTGGATGAAAGAAGAAGCTCAAAAAGTAATTTCGGAAAAAATGACTGAAATTTCTCCAAATCATTTTGTTCGAGGTCAGGCTTGGAAAAAATTTGAATTTCCAGATCAAAAATTGAAAGGGGGTGAAAAGTGAGCGAAATTCTTAATTTAAAGGACTTAAAAGTTTATTATCCTATTCGATCTGGTTTCTTTAATCGAGTGACAGATAATGTTTTAGCTGTTGACGGAGTAGATTTAACGATTCATGAAGGAGAAACTGTCGGTTTAGTTGGTGAATCTGGCTCTGGAAAATCAACGATTGGCAAAACAATTGTTGGTTTAGAACAAATGACATCAGGACAATTGATTTACAAAGGACAAGATGTCAGCAAGAAAAAGATAAGAAACCAGCTCAAATACAATAAAGATGTTCAAATGATTTTTCAAGATGCATTTTCGAGTTTGAATCCACGGAAAACAATTTACGATATCATTGCGGAGCCTATTCGAAATTTTGAAAAATTAGATGCTAATACAGAAAATAAACGGATTCATGAATTATTGGATATTGTTGGACTACCTAAACAAGCTTTAGAACAGTATCCTTTCCAATTTTCTGGAGGACAACAACAAAGAATTGGAATCGCACGGGCAGTTGCTACTAATCCTAAGTTAATTGTGGCAGATGAACCAGTTTCAGCATTAGACTTATCTGTTCAAGCTCAAGTTTTGAATTTCATGAAGCTCATTCAAAAAGACTTAGGAATTGCTTTTCTCTTTATTTCTCATGATTTAGGGGTTGTCCGCCATATGACGGATAATATTGCGGTCATGCACAACGGTCGAATTGTCGAAAAAGGAAGACGAAGAGATATTTTTGATGAGCCACAGCACATTTATACTAAACGACTCTTATCTGCCATTCCTTCGATTGATGTGACAAGAAGAGCGGAAAATCGGGAAAACCGTCTAAAAGTTGAACAAGACTTTGAAGATAAAAAAGCAAATTTTTACGACAAAGACGGACACGCTTTGCCCTTACAAAAATTAAGTGAAAGTCATTGGGCCGCTTTGCCAAAAGGAGGGGAAAATGTGGAAAGTAATTATTAGACGTGTTTTATTGATGATTCCTCAATTATTTATCTTGAGTATCCTTGTTTTCTTCTTTGCTAAATTGATGCCTGGTGATCCATTTTCAGGTTTGATTGGTCCTCATACTGACCCACATGAAGTTGAGGCATTAAGACGGGCAGCAGGTTTATATGACCCTTGGTGGGAGCAGTATCTCAGGTGGTTAGGGCATGCCATTCATGGAAATTTAGGAATGTCCTATAATCTGCACGAGCCTGTGACGACTGTCATTGGACAAAGAGCGGTTAATACTTTTTGGATGTCACTTTTGTCAGTTATTTTAACTTACTTAATTGCTATTCCGATGTCAATAGTTGCAGCTCGAAATGAAGGAAAATGGCAAGACCAATTGTGGTTGACCTATAATTCAATTACTTTTGGTATTCCACCTTACGTATTCTACCTGTTGATTATCTTTATCTTTGGTTATAGTCTTAATTGGTTTCCGACAGGCGGGACGGTGAGTCCAAATGCAATGGGAGCAATTCCTGTTTTCTTTAGTAAGATTTATCATATGATTCTTCCAGCTTTTAGCTTGGCGGTATTTGGAACGGTAGGAATCTTTACTTACTTCCGCTCAGGAATTTTAGATGAACAAACACAAGATTATGTACGAACGGCTCGAGCCAAAGGGGTCAAGGAAAGCGTGATTTTTAGACGTCATATTTTGAGAAATGCCTCATTACCAATTGCTTCTAATTTTGGATTTGTGATTACTGGACTCTTGGGAGGAGCAATCTTTGCTGAAACAATTTTTGGCTATCCTGGCTTAGGACAACTTTTTATTACTTCAATCACTGGGCGAGATTATTCAATGATTACGGCTTTGATTTTATTAAATGGTTTTTTGGGACTTCTTGGAGCCCTCCTGTCGGATATTATCATGGCAATGGTTGACCCACGAATTCGGATTCAATAAGGAGTGAAAATGACAGAAAAAAAACACAAAAATTCTTTATCATTAGTTTACTCAATCAAAGAAGAACTAAAGAATGACAAATTAGCAATGATTTCAACACTTTTCCTAGTTGCTGTCTTTCTAATCGTTTATATTTACTCGATGTTTTTAAAAAAAGCAACTTATGTTGATGTTAATATTATGGATCAGTATCTTGCACCACTGACAAATGGACATTTACTGGGGACTGATAATGGTGGGCGAGATATTATCATGATGCTGATGATTTCTGCGCGAAATTCTTTCAATATCGCTTTTGCGGTTACGCTTATCACTTTAGTTGTGGGAAATATCTTAGGTGTGATAACGGGATACTTTGGGGGAAGATTTGATTTAATCTTCATGCGTTTCACTGATTTTGTCATGATTTTACCATCATTGATGATTATTATTGTTTTTGTGACCATTATCCCGCGTTTTAATTCTTGGTCTTTGATTGGAATTATCAGTATCTTTAGTTGGATAGGGACAACGCGTTTGATTCGGGCAAGGACAATGACGGAAGTCAACCGAGATTATGTTCGAGCATCAAAAACTTCGGGAACCTCTGATTTTAAAATTATGTTTCGGGAAATATGGCCCAATTTATCAACCTTAGTCATTGCTGAAGCAACGCTTGTTTTTGCTGGGAATATTGGTTTAGAAACAGGACTTTCTTTCTTAGGTTTTGGCCTTCCAGCGGGAACACCTTCTTTGGGGACAATGATTAATGAAGCGACTAATCCAGAGACAATGACTGATAAGCCTTGGACTTGGGTTCCGGCAACAGTGGTTATCCTAACTGTGGTGCTTGCCATTATCTTTATCGGGAATGCGCTAAGACGAGTAGCTGACCAAAGACAATCGTTAAGATAAACATCATTCAAAAGTGATAAAGGATGTTCATCTATTGAAAATGGATATGATGATTTAAATATTATATTAGAAATAAAAGAAATTATTGGAGAAACTAAGATGAAAAAACTAAAAGTAACTTTATTGGCAAGTAGTGTAGTTTTAGCAGCTGCACTCCTAAGCGCTTGTGGCTCTAATCAAAGCTCGAGTACAAGTACGAAAAAATTAAAAGCAGGGGATTTCGATGTTGCATATCAAAATCCAGACAAAGCAATCAAAGGTGGGAATTTGAAAATCGCTTATCAGAGTGATTCACCGATGAAAGCTGAATGGTTGGCAGGACTTTCTGATGATGCCACCTTTGGTACAATGTCTGGACCTGCAGGTGGTCAAGATGCGCTCTTCTTTACTAACAGTTCCTTTAAATTTATCAATGGGGGACCTGCTAATGTCAGTCTTGACCAAAAAGCTAAAACAGCAACGATTACGCTTCGTAAAGATTTGAAATGGTCGGATGGTTCAGAAGTAACGGCTAAAGATTATGAATTTACTTATGAAACGATTGCTAATCCTGCTTATGGTTCTGACCGTTGGACGGATTCTCTGGCGAATATTGTTGGCTTAAGTGATTATCATGCGGGTAAAGCTAAAACAATCTCAGGCATTACTTTTCCAGATGGTGAAAACGGAAAAGTCATCAAGGTTCAATTTAAAGAAATGAAACCGGGGATGACTCAATCAGGAAATGGTTACTTCCTTGAAACGGTAGCGCCTTATCAATATTTGAAAGATGTTGCCCCTAAAGACTTGGCTTCTAGTCCCAAAACAACCACAAAACCTTTAGTTACAGGACCTTTCAAACCTGAAAATGTTGTTGCTGGTGAATCTATTAAGTATGTCCCAAATCCATACTATTGGGGTGAAAAACCAAAACTAAATTCGATTACTTATGAAATTGTGTCAACAGCAAAATCAGTTGCAGCCCTTTCTGCGCATAAGTATGATTTTATCAATGATATGCGTGAAAGTCAGTATAAACAAGCCAAAGCTGTCAAGGGTTACAAAATTTTGGGTCAGCAAGAACTCTATATTTCACTGATGTACTATAATCTTGGACATTATGACACTAAAAATTCAATTAATGTCCAAGACCGTAAAACACCTTTGCAAGATCAAAAAGTTCGTGAGGCTATTGGATATGCTCGGAATGTCGCGCAAGTAGAAGATAAATTCTCAAATGGACTAGCCACTGCAGCAAATGGATTGATTCCACCCATCTTCAAGCAATTTACGAGTTCATCAGTTAAAGGATATGAAAAACAAGACCTGGATAAAGCGAATAAGCTCTTGGATGAAGACGGTTGGAAATTGAATAAATCTACTGGATACCGTGAAAAAGACGGCAAAGAATTATCGCTTGTTTATGCGGCTCGCGTAGGAGATGCGAATTCTGAAACTATTGCCCAAAACTACATCCAACAATGGAAGAAAATTGGTGTGAAAGTTAGTCTTTACAATGGTAAATTGATGGAATTTAATTCTTGGGTGGATCATATGACCACTCCTCCAGGAGCAAATGACTGGGATATTACTGATGGTGCTTGGTCGCTTTCATCAGAACCTTCGCAACAAGATTTGTTCTCAGCAGCAGCACCTTACAACTTTGGTCACTTTAATGACCCTGAAATCACAAAAGATTTAAATGATATTGATTCTACCAAAGCGAAAGATCCCGCTTACCGTAAAGCAGCTTTTGTTAAATATCAAGAAGATATGAATAAAAAAGCTTATGTTATTCCAACGGCTTATGCTATCAATTACACGCCAGTCAATAAACGTGTGGTTGGGATGACACTGGACTACGGTGCAATGAATACTTGGTCAAAAATTGGCGTTTCTTCTAATAAGTTAGCTACCAAGTGATTTTAATTAACTAATGTTTACAAATTTTTTGTAAAATTTCCCTCACTTTAGTTTGTAATTCTAAAGTCAAAGAAGCTCAAATCTTAGATTTGAGCTTCTTTTGTGCACTGATGTTTAAAATTTAGCATGATGAATAAAAAATTAACGCTTTTAAAAATGATATAATAAAGGGAACTGATGGTGGATAGAAGGGGAGATATGTTAGTAAATTTTAGAGATATTCAGGCACAAAGTTCAAAAGAATCTCGACTAAAAAAGAATCTATTTTTTAGAGGAGGCCAGTTGACTGATTTAACAGCTGAGGATAAAAAAATTCTTACTGATAAGTTTCAAATTGGGAAGATTTATGATTTTAGGGGGCAAGAAGAAGTCACTACTCAACCAGATGTCTCCCTCGATGGTGTGAATTATGAAAATATAGATATTCTAGCTTCTGCGACTTCAGGAAATAGCGGCTCCTTGCAGGACATGATTATTAATGCCACAGATATTCGTGAAGCGATGATGAAAACTTATGAAAGTATTGTCATCAGCGAGTCTGCCTTAGAAGGTTATCGCACCTTTTTACTTGATCTTTTAGACCAAAAACAAGCTGTTTATTTTCATTGTTTTGCTGGAAAAGATAGAACAGGATTTGCTGCCGCCTTGCTTTTAAGATTATCAGGAGCTTCTGATGAGGAAATAATGAAAGATTATCTCAAAACAAACAGTGCTCGCAAAGAGGTCAATCAAGAAATCATTAATGCAGTGAAAGCAACGCTCACTGAAGATCAAATTGAGGGCTTACAGATTGCACTTACTGTGGATAAGAATTACTTGCTTCATGCGAGAGAAATTATGAACAAACATTTTGGGTCTTTTGAGGGTTACTTAAGAGAAGGGCTTGCGCTTGAGAAGGATTACATGGAGTATTTTCAAGCGCTTTATTTAAATCAAAAAGCATAGCAAATAAAAAAGGAGCGGTTTAAGGCTCCTTTTTTTCGTTTTAGTCGCGAACTACGAGGACGTCGCACGGTGCATTCTTAATGATGTAATCGGCAACGGATCCAATGAAGATTCTTTCAATGTAAGAAAGACCAGTTGCTCCAAGAACAATAAGGTTAATGTTTTCTTCTTTTGGTAGGGTTTGACCAAGCATGATTTTTGGTGAACCAAATTCCACACGTGTTTTAACGTTTTTCACACCCGCTTTTTTTGCTTCTTCTGCAAAGTCGCGGATGAGATTTTCAGCACCTTTATGCGTGTCATCAGCTACAACAGAGTCATAAGCTGAGATCGATTGGAAGGCACGGAGGTCAATAATATTGGCAATGACCAGTTCAGCATCGTTACGAATAGCAGTAGCAACAGCTTTATCGAAGGCTTTAGTAGCTTCTACGGAACCATCAAGACCAACAAGGATTTTTTTATAGTTGTCTAACATAGGCGACTCCTCCATCAATTCATTTGTTTATATTTTAATTTTACTCTTATTTTGTTCATTTGTAAAAAGAAAACTGCTGCTTTGGTGGAATATGGTATAATTGTTAGAGTGAATTTCTGAAGGTTACGAATAAAATTTTACTGACGAATCTGTCAGTAAAAAAATGACAAGGTGTGCCAGCTTAAAGCTTTAGCTTACAGCACTTTGACATGCGAATCATGAGGACTTTAGAAAACTGTAAGAAATAGGTGAGAAAATATGACTCGATATGCTGTGGTGGATCTGGAAGCGACCGATGCTCATAGTAGTGAAAATAAAATTATTCAGATAGGGATTGCCTTGGTGGAAGAAGGCCGGATTGTGGGGACTTTTTCTACTGATGTGAACCCTCATGAAACCTTACTACCAAGAATCAGTGAGCTGACGGGGCTGTCAGATAAGCGCCTAAGTGTTGCTCCTGATTTTTCTGAGATTGCGGGCGAAGTCCGGGAGATTTTAACGGACTGTGTTTTTGTTGCGCACAATGCCCGTTTTGACTATGGGCTTTTAGAAAAAAGTTTTTTTATGGCAGGCTTGGAGTTTAACGAGATGCCTCGGGTGGATACAGTCGATTTAGCGCGGGTCTTTTTTCCAACTTTTGATAAATATGGCTTAGAAGCGCTGAGTGAGCATTTACATCTCTCTCATGAACATCCTCACGCGGCCCTATCTGATGCTTACGCAACAGCTGAGCTTTTATTAAAGATTCAAGAAGAAATCCGTGCGCTTCCACGTGTTGTACTTGAAGAATTATTGCGGCATGCGGATAACTTACTTTTTGAAACCAAATTATTTTTACAAGAGCAGTTGGAAAAAACGGAGCTGGCTCCAGCGGGTTTAAAGATTGTCCACAATATTGCTACAAAATGTGTTCCTAAAGGGGAGTCGGTCAGAAAAAAAGGCACTCTCGCTAGCCAAAGCCGGCTACTGACAGAGCTGTCAGCAGATTTTTCTGAAAATATCCACAAGCTAGGACTTAGTCCACGGACCAAACAAGAAAAATTAGCCCACTTGATCCAAAAAGAACTCGCTTTTCCACAGCCATCTTTTTTGGAAGCACCAACGGGGCTGGGGAAAACTTATGGTTATCTGCTGCCCCTCTTGGCGCAGGGTAAAAAAATTGTAATTTCCACAGCGACAAAGGTTTTGCAGAAGCAACTTCTGCACGATGTTGCCCCGCGGTTAGAAGAAGTTTTTGGTGTGAAGATGGCCAAAATCGTTGGGACGCAGAATTATATTTCGCTCACAAAATTTTCCAAGCTTTTACTCAATGACACGGATGGGAAAAATTTTGAGATTTTCAAAATGAAGGTACTGATTTGGCTGACCCAGACAAGTACGGGAGAACTTGATGAACTCTCTAAAGTCATGACGAATGCGGATTATTTTGCAAGCATTTGTCATGATGGCTATGTTAACCCTAAACAATTTCATTATGAGCAAGATTTTTGGCTGAAAGCCCAAAAAGAAGCGCAGGTTGCTTCAATAAAAGTGGTCAACCACGCTTATCTAATTGAGCGTCTGGCAGATTATCCCGAGACATTCCTTGAGGAGCGGGTGCTTGTGGTCGATGAGGCGCAGCAATTGTTTCCAATCATGGAAAGTGCGGGCCAGCGTAGTCTAAAAATCGCTGATGAACTGGTCAAAATTGATGCAGCCGTCAGTGAAAATCCTCAACTGATCAAACGCTTGCAAGAAAGTTTAGTTTACCAGCTCAATAAGAAAGAGCTTGATTTGGCTAAAATTAAAATGGATGCTCAAGAATTAGGACTGACAGAGCTGTCAGCATTTTTAGAGGATGAACAACAGATCGTCTGGCGAGAAAACGGACAGCTTTTTGCCAGTACGAGAGATTTTTATAATTTTGCTCAGCTGATTCCACAAGCAACCAAGTTGATGATGATTGGGGCTACACTATCTCTTTCAAAAGATAAGCCTTCTTTTCCTGAGTTACTTGGTTTCGCGGATTATCGCTTTTTCAAAATTGATGGACATCCCGTACCCAATCAAGAATTAATCGCCTTGACGGATGCACCAAATATCAAAAATTTAAGTGTAGTGGATTATGCAGACTACACTGCATCGACCTTATCTGAGCTTGCGCGTCTTGAGTTACCAATGGTTGTACTTTTTACCTCAAAGATTGCTCTAACTTTTGTAGCGGAAAAAATGTCTGCTGATGGGTTTGAAATTTTAGCGCAAGATATCAATGGCACACCAGCTCAGCTCAAGAAAAAATTTGATAAGGGAGAAAGTAAAATTCTTCTTGGCTTAGGCTCCTTCTGGGAAGGAGTAGATTTTGATAAGCAGAATCAGCTTTTGCTCGTTATTCCACGTCTCCCTTTTGCCACACCAGATGACATTTTAACGAAGAAATATGCTCAAAAATTTGAGAATCCTTTCTATGATTTCAATGTTCCCATGGCTACTTTAAAGTTGAGACAAGCTATTGGTCGTGTCAATCGTAGACGCAATCAATATTCTAGTGTGATTGTTTTAGATAATCGTTTGGCAGGGAAATCTTACGCTAAACGCATGCGTAGAAATCTCGCCGAAGCGCTCCCTGTAAAAATGCTAAACTTGCTTGATACAGTCAGCGAAATCAAGAAATTTTTGATATAATGATACGTAATACCACAGCCTATAAAAAGTGGAAAAAAGCGCAGCTTTTATATGCTGTGCAAAGCTTGAAAGAAGAAAAAATATGAGAAAGCGAAAAATGACCCGTCATTCGCAGATCATTATCGGGATTCTAACAGTTATAGTGGCGCTTTATTTGGCGATTGCCTTTTTCTTTTGGAGAAGTTTGACGCCCTACCAATCAGGCCGTAAGCAAGCCATTGCCATTGCTCAACAAAAAACAGACTTAAAAACGGCAACGGCTTTTGATATTGCGACTACTGACACGACAACCTACTCGGTCGTAGGGTTAGATAGCTCAAAGCAAGAGATTGGGGTGCTGATTCCTAAAAAATCGGGAAAAATCACGGTAGTAAGATTAGCAGATGGCGTTTCACCAACGACTTTGACCAGTCAAAAGACGCAGTCGGTAGTTCTCTCCCTCTATCAAGGTCAACCAGCTTGGGAAGTGAATAATAGCGATGGTTTTAAAGTGTATGACTTTAAGTCAGGAAAAGAGTTACTATGAAAAAGAGTTCTGATTTTGTATTAAAGATGGATGAGTCGGTCACCTTGGCGGCGGCCAACCGGGCCAAAAAATTGAAAGCCCAAGGGCGAGATATTATCGATTTAACCCTTGGACAGCCTGATTTCCCAACACCTAAAAAAATTGGTGAGGCAGCAATAGAAGCAATCAAGAATGGTTCGGCAAGCTTTTATACACAGGTGGGAGGGCTTCCTGCTCTCAAAACAGCAGTACAAAAGTATTGGGAAAATTTTTATGGTTATTCGATTGATACACCGCAAATTTTGGTAACAGCAGGGGCGAAATTTGCGCTCTATGCCTACTTTATGGCAACGATAGATCCCGGAGATGAAGTGATTATCCCAGCACCTTATTGGGTCTCCTATGTCGATCAAGTCAAGATGGCCCAAGGGACACCAGTAATCGTAGAAGCAAAGCAAGAGAACCATTTTAAAGTCACGGTGGCGCAACTTGAACAAGCGCGTACAGCTAAAACCAAGATTTTACTGCTGAATTCACCTTCTAATCCTACAGGAATGATCTATACTAAAAAAGAACTGGAAGAAATAGGGGAGTGGGCGGTAGAAAATGATCTTCTGATTTTAGCAGATGATATCTATCATCGACTCGTTTACAATGGAGCTGAATTTACAGCTATTTCAAGTTTGTCCACAGCTATTCGTCAGCGCACGACCATCATCAATGGAGTGTCAAAAACATTTGCAATGACAGGGTGGCGCATCGGTGTAGCTGTGGGGGATCCTGAAATCATTGCTGCGATGACTAAAATTGCTAGTCAAACCACTTCTAATCCGACAGCAGTTGCTCAATATGCCGCTATCGAAGCTTTCCAAGGTAGTGATAGTGATACGGCTTTTGATCAAATGCACAGGGCTTTTGAAGAACGGCTCAATAAAATTTATAATCAGCTCTTAGAGGTCCCAGGTTTTGAAGTGGTTAAACCGAATGGCGCTTTCTACCTCTTTCCTAAAGTCACCAAAGCAATGGAACTTAAAGGGTTCAGTGATGTCACTGCTTTTACCACAGCGATTTTAGAAGAAGCGGGTGTGGCTTTAGTAACGGGGGAAGGCTTTGGTTCACCCGAGAATGTACGCTTGAGCTATGCTACTAGTTTAGAAAATCTGGAAAAGGCAGTGCAACGCTTGAAAGATTGGATGAATAATGGTTGATAAAAAAGAAGCTAAAGCTAACTATAAACACTCAGAAAAAATTGGAGCAGTGGTTGCTTATAAAAATTTAAGGACCAACGAGCGCTATCTTGACATTGCCCCAGATTTGGCAGGGATCAAAAATCGCTTTCAATTTGCTAAAAAAACGGGACTTGGTTTGCCTTATGCGATTGAAAAAGCAGCCAAGACCGCTGATTTTGAGTTAGAAGTACTCGAAGAACTCAAAAAAGATGAGTTACAAAGTCCCCAAGCATTCAAGGAAGATTTGAAAACCTTAAAAGAAATCTGGGAAGAAAAGTTAACGACTGATAAACGTTAGATATGGGCATATCCCAAGAAAAAATACTTTCGCTACTCATGCAATAGAAGATGAGCAAGGTAAAAAGGAGTGATAGGTCTGTCAAAAATGGCGTTCCAACCTCTTATGGACAGTACCTTGGTATTTTTTCATTTTTTATTATAGCTATTATGAAATCAAAAAAATTATAGAAGGACTTATTTATGAAAGACTTAATCTCTATCATCGATGTGAAAAAACATGTTGGTGAAACGGTAAAAATCGGTGCATGGCTTGCCGATAAATCAGGTAAAGGTAAACTCCAATTTCTTCAGCTCCGTGATGGAACTGCTTTTTTCCAAGCAGTGGTTTTCAAACCAAATATGATTGAAAAGTTTGGTGAAGAAGCAGGAACAGCTAAGTTTGATGAAATTAAACACCTTTCTCAAGAAACATCTGTTTATGTGACTGGTGTGGTCAAAGAAGACGCTCGCTCTAAGTTTGGTTATGAACTTGATGTGACTGACTTAGAAGTGATTGGTCATTCTCATGATTATCCAATCACTCCGAAGGAACATGGGGTAGAGTTTTTGTTAGATAACCGTCATCTTTGGTTGCGCTCAAAACGCCAAATGGCTATCATGCAAATTCGTAATGCGATTATTTATGCTAGCTATGACTTCTTTGATAAGAATGGTTTCATCAAATTTGACAGCCCAATCCTTTCTGGCAATGCTGCGGAAAATACTACAGAACTTTTTGAAACGGATTATTTTGGCAACCCTGCTTTCTTGTCACAATCAGGTCAGCTCTATCTTGAAGCTGGTGCAATGGCACTTGGTCGTGTCTTTGACTTTGGACCTGTCTTCCGTGCTGAAAAATCAAAAACACGTCGTCATTTGACAGAGTTTTGGATGATGGATGCTGAGTATCCTTTTGTAACGCATGATGAATCTTTGGATATTCAAGAAGCCTATGTAAAACATATGATTCAAGGTGTTTTGAATAATGCTGCTTATGCCCTTGAAACTTTGGAACGTGATATCAGTAAGTTACAAAAATATGTTGATACTCCATTTATGCGCGTGTCTTATGATGATGCGATTGATTTATTACAGGCGCATGAAAATGATGAAGATACGGACTATGAGCATGTAGAACATGGGGATGATTTTGGTAGCCCTCATGAAACATGGCTCTCTAACTTCTATGGCGTACCAACTTTTGTTGTTAACTATCCTGCAAGCTTTAAAGCTTTCTACATGCGCCCAGTACCAGGTAATCCAGAGCGTGTACTCTGTGCAGACCTTTTGGCGCCAGAAGGCTATGGTGAAATTATCGGTGGTTCTGAGCGGGAAACAGACTATGAAGTGCTCTTGCAAAAAATTGTTGATTTTGGTTTAGATCCAAAAGATTATGAGTGGTATTTGGAGCTACGAAAATTCGGTTCAGTTCCTCATGCAGGCTTCGGTCTTGGATTGGAACGTATGGTTACTTTCGTGGCAGGGACAGAACATATCCGTGAAGCTATTCCATTCCCACGCATGATTAATCGTATTCATCCTTAAGCTTATAACTTCTCTTTTAAGTAAGAGGAGTTTTTCTTTTTAAGATGTTCTTTTTGGTATAATTGAGAAAAGGGAGAAATGGCATGATTGGATCGAAAGAAACAGGCAATGAGGATCAAGAACTGGCCCACTTTGCAGAAGAATTGATTGATAGATTTCGTGAACGTTATAATTCCAGCGATTATCGGACTTTTGAGTGTAACTTTATTGAAGGTTTTGTTAGTGAGTTTGTCATGGAAAGCCATGATAAAATACAAACGGCAGAGGATACTATCGATGATGAGCTGATGATTGTTTCATTTGTAGATCATGCGCACGCCTATATGACAGGGGCTATGCATGAAGTCAAACAGTATCATCAGATCTTTACACAACTTTGTGAACACTACTATGAGAAGGGATATTTGCAAGAAGCGCTGTATCAGGACCGAGAATATCTTAAAATGGTTCAAAATATTCTTAAAGAAGTTCACTTAGAGGTGAAGTTGAGTCTTAAGACGAAATAGAGTAGAGGAAATAAGGGCAGTAATGAAAGTACTAATCGTAGCAGGCTTACCCGATTGTGTTATCGAAGGAACTTATGACAAATATATCGGTGTCGATCGCGGCAGCCTTTTTTTGATAAAACAAGGTATTCCAGTTGATCTTGCTGTGGGTGATTTTGATTCGGTTGATCAAAAGGAATATGAGCGCATTGTGCAAGATACAAAAGCACTTATCAAATTACCCGCTGAAAAAGATGAAACAGATTTAGAAGTAGCGTTAGATTATGTTTTAGAGCATTTTAGTAAGGCCGAGTTGACGATTATGGGAGCGCTAGGGGGGCGGTTGGATCATTTATTAACGAATGTTTTTTTGGTGCAACGTCCTAAATATCAAAGTCTTGCTCCCCATATTACATTATTTGATCAACAGAACTTGGTCCGTTATCTTTTGCCGGGGAAACATCAACTTCCTAAAATCGAGCGTTATAAGTATATTGGCTTTGTACAGATGGGAAGTGAGGACACATTAGCCATTGAAGGGGCTAAATATCCCTTAAAGCCGGAGGAAAATTTTAGCCCGATCTATGCTAGTAATGAATTTACCAGCTCACAAATGACGGTTTCGTTGGAGCGCGGGATGGTCATGGTCATCTATTCTGGTGATGGAAGAAAATTCTAATTAGAGAAAAGCTTTTTTGATAACGCTTGCTTATTTGTCTTTTTTGCCTAAGAAAATGATAAAATAGAATGAGTTATATTAGAATGAAGAGGCCCTAAAATGATAATCGGAGTAATTGGTGCAACATCTAACATTGCCAGTAAAGCTTACCTTCCTGTCTACGCAAGCATGCAAGCTCAGCATCGTTTTGTGCTTTATTCAAGAGAATGGGCGCGTGCAGAAAAAATAAGAGCTCAATATAAATTTGAATATGCGACAGAGGATTTGGCGGCTTTGGAGACTGTCGATTTAGTCATTATCCATGCAGCTACAGCTCAGCACTTTCAATTAGCAAAACGTTACCTTAGTGCTGGTGTACCTGTTTTAATGGATAAACCGGTCTCTGAGAATTTAGAAGAGGTAAGGGCTCTTCAGAAATTAGCAGCCGAAAAAAATGTACTTTTCGTGGTGGCTTTTAATCGCCGCTTTGCACCCCAAACTGCGCCACTTAAAGCACTCGCTCACAAAAATATGATTAAAGTGAGTAAAAATTTGGCAAATAATGCGAGTGATGATGTGAGTTTTACAATGTATGATATTTTTATCCATCCGTTAGATACAATGATTTACCTTTTAGATGACGAGATTGAAGACATTCATCACTCACTCAAATTAGATGACGAAGGTAAACTAACCCGAGCAACAGTCATGGTTGAAACGGCGACAACGACTGCACTAGCGACAATGAATCTTGTAGCAGGCGCTTTTAGTGAAGAGTTTGTAGTGGAAGCGCCGACAGCAACACTGCGTCTATCAGAGTTGACCGAACTTGAAAAGCGGAGTGGTACAGCTTGTCAAACTTATGGCATCAATGGCTGGCAGTCGGCCACTTATAATCGAGGCTTTGATCATTTAATTTCAGGTATGGTAGAGGCAGTCGCAGCTTTTGATGGTAGCAACCGTGATGTGCTTTTGGATAAGATGAAACAACATAATATTTTGAAGTCGCATGAAATTATTGCCCAAATGTTAGAAGAAAATAATGTGAAAAGTTACTGACCAAGCTGTCAGTAACTTTTTTTGTTGAAAATTTGGTAAATTCTTGCAATTATGATAGGAAAGAAGTATAATTATAAAAAATTCGAAAAGGAGTCCTCATGAACACTAAACCATTCACAGTCTTTTATTTTTGGCGCAGATAGTTTGTGTTTATGCATTTGGCGTAGATACAACTTTTGAGTAACCTCAAAATTCTACGCCGGCGACTTAAACAAGACCGGATAGGCTAACTATTCGGTCTTTCTTTTTTTAATTTTTGACCTTTAGTTCAATTCAAAAGTAAAATTAATCGCGTTTCAATCTCTTACAGAGATTGTTTCGTGTCGCTTATACAATAAAAGCGACAGCGACCGACTCCAAGCAGGGTTTTACGTGATGAATTAAAGGAGTAACTACTTGAAAGCTTTGCTTTCAAATTTAAAAGAAAAGGGGAATTTCATGGAAAATTCTGGAACAGGGCTGAAGTCTTCACTTAAGACTCGCCACGTCATAATGCTCTCACTTGGGGGAGCGATTGGAGCAGGGCTTTTTGCCGGCTCAGGACAGGCCATCGCATCGGCAGGTCCTTCAGTAATCTTTACGTATTTGATTGCTGGTTTGATCTTATTTGTTATTATGCATGGGGTAGGACAAATTGTTCTGCACCAAAAAACAAAATCTGTGGGAATGGCCGAGCTGATTGAGCCATATGTGGGCAAACGTTTTGCTCATTTTACGGACTGGGTGTATTGGTCCACATGGATGTGTGTGATGGTGGCCGAAGCTTCTGCGATAGCACAATTTTTAGGGGTATGGTGGCCGATGATTCCAGACTGGATTTTTGTCTTGATTGTCGCTCTCATTACATTGGGAATCAATCTCTATTCCGTTCGCGCTTTTGCAGAGACTGAATATTGGCTAGCTATTGCTAAAATTGCCGTCATCATAGCACTGATTGTTTTGGGGATATGGTTCTTACTGGTTCAAGTTCTTCATCTCGGTGTAGCTCAAGGCTTAGGAAAAATGAACAGTTATGGTGGCTTTGCTCCGCATGGAATGAAAGGTTTCTTTAACGCCATGTTAATGGTCATCTATTCTTACGGCGGTTCAGAGCTTGTGGCCATCACAGTATCTGAGGTAGAAGATCCTAAGAAGGCGATACCTAAAGCAATTCGTGGGGTAATGATGCGGATCGTGGCCTTTTACTTTATCCCGATGTTTCTTTTTATTGAACTTTATTCATGGAAATTTTTGAGCACGACACAAGAAAGTCCTTTTGCCTTGATCTTCAAAAAGTTTGGGATCCCAGGAGCCGCGAATATTATCAACTTTATCATTATCTTGGCCTTGTTTTCTGTCATTAATTCTGCTATTTATGCGACATCACGTTCGCTCTATTCACGGACTAAAGACTCTAAGAGTGGTGCAGCAAAATGGTTGAGTACTCTCTCTCACAAAAATGTTCCATTACGTGCGATTGGTTTTTGCTCAGGCCTATTGTTTGTGGGCGTTATCTTATCTTATATTTTTGGAGCTAAATTATTTAATTATTTGGCAGGCTCCATCTCTTACACGCTCTTGGTAGTATGGATTATGCTTTTGATATCAAGTTTAATCTTTTACTTTAAGGAGGGGCATGCTTCAATGTTTATCAAAATAATTTCGATTTTAACATTGATTGCTTTGTTTGTGGTAGGTTACTTCACAGTAATTTCTAATCCACTCGGTTTAACTGGCTTTGCCATCATTATCTGTTTAGTGAGTTTCTTTTCTTACCGAAAGAAGCAGGGCTCATGATAAAATAATTGCAATTTTTTAGAGAAATGCTATAATAGATAAAAATAAATTGCAGAAATGTTGTTTCGATGTTTCTGGCCAGAAAGGAGAACACAATGAATACACCAATAATTACAGTCTATTATTATTATCGGCATGGATAGTTGTGTGTATGCAAAGGGCATAGATACAGCTTTTGGGTATACTCAAAAAGTATCTGTGCCGGTGATTCTCTAAAATGACCGACGCGTGACGTTTGGTCATTTTTTCTTTTTTGAACCCAAAAACTGTATCTTAAAAATAATAGTTTTGTTTGTTAGAACAAACATAAGGGGGAAAAATTGGAAGAAGAAAAAGAAACAAAGCACTTAAAATCAGCAATGAAGACGCGACATGTGGTCATGCTCTCACTCGGTGGAGCAATTGGTGCTGGCTTATTTGCAGGATCAGGGACAGCGATTGCTGCGGCAGGGCCATCGGTTATGTTGGCCTATATTTTAGCGGGCTTAATTTTATTTGTAGTGATTTATGGGGTCGGTCAAATTGTCTTGCAACAACAAGAAAAATCGGTAGGGATGTCAGGTTTAATCGCACCATTTGTTGGAGAACGGCTCGGACATTTTACTGATTGGGTCTACTGGGCGGACTCCATGGCGGTTATGGTCGCAGAGGCAGCAGCTATTGCGCAATTTCTACATGCGTGGTGGCCTATGGTTCCCAACTGGATTTTTGTGCTGGTCGTGGCTATTTTGGCTTTGGGAATTAATCTCTATTCCGTGCGCGCTTTTGCGGAAACTGAGTATTGGCTAGCTATCGCGAAAATTGCTGTCATTATTTTATTAATTATTCTTGGTTTTTGGTTTTTGATGACTCAAATTTTACAACTCGGAATTGCAAATGGGTTGAATCAGATGAATACCTACGGAGGCTTTATGCCTCATGGGATGAGTGGTGTATTTGCAGCAATGCTCATGGTCATCTACTCTTATGGAGGATCAGAAATGATTGCATTGACCATTTCAGAAGTTGAAAATCCCAAAAAGGCGATTCCTAAAGCGATACGTGGGCTGATGTTACGTATCGTCAGCTTCTACGTTATTCCAATTTTTATTTTTTTGGAGCTTTTTTCTTGGAAATTTTTAAGCACCACCAAAGCAAGTCCTTTTGTTTTGATTTTTGATAAATTTGGAATTCCTTATGCAGCAGTCCTTGTGAATTTTGTAATTGTTCTCGCTTTATTTTCGGTGATTAATTCTATGATTTATGCAACGTCGCGCTCTTTGTATGCGCGAGTACAAAATACTCAACATGGTTTGGGGGGCTACCTTGGGAAGTTATCAAAACATCAGGCACCTATTCGAGCAATTGCTTTTTGTGCCGGCGTCTTGTTTATTGGCGTGATTCTCTCGTATATTTTTGGTAACCGTTTGTTTAGTTATATGGCGGGATCGATTTCTTATACTGTTTTGATGACATGGTTGATGCTCTTAATTGCTTCGCTTGTATTTTATTATAGGACGAAAGTTTCGCTTTTGAAAAAAGGGATGGCGTGGCTTACCTTGATTGTTTTACTGATTGTGGGTTATAACTTGGTTATATCAAATCCATGGGGCATCACGATATTTGCTATCGTAGTCGGGCTCATTAGCTTTTTGAGTTTTCGAAAAAAGTAAGCAGCTGGTAAAAGGAAAACAGGAACTTTTATCGCATAAAAAGTGCTGACAGCTCCGTCAGTAAAAAAGTCCGTCATTTTTGACGGGCTTTTTGATAATTTTGGAAATGGTGCTTGATACTATGAGTGGCGATGAGCTCAAGTTTTTGTGTACGCCGAAGTTTATGTTTAAACCACCATTCGCACTGCATGGCTTCACTTTTGGTATCAAAGTGAATGGCGGTAACGAGCTGGACTGGCCCTCTTGTTTTAGTGTACTTTGCTCCTTTTCCGTTATTATGGGCAGCAATTCGTTTTTCTAAATCTGTAGTGTAGCCACAATAAAGGGTTTGATCAGCACATTGTAAAACATAGGTAAAGTAATCTTTCGTCATAAGTTTTATTTTTAAGTCGTTTCTAGATTTGAAATTACTGACAGAGCTGTCAGTAAGAGGTTGCGTTTTCAATTTTTAGCTGTTTGAGCGTAGAAGGAAAAGAAAAAATTTTATAGTAAGATTATACCATTTCGGGTGCTCAATGTTAAGAATTGCCTTCCTGTTCGTGATATAATAGAGGTAATATGATGTGAAGAAGAGCTAGTCTTCAAAGGCTCAAACTGGATTGAGCCCTTTTAAAATAAAAGCTTCTACTCTTGTGTAGAAGGATAATAAGGAAAAAAGATGCCACAAGAAAAAATAGTTATTCATGGTGCGCGTGAGCACAATTTAAAAAATATCGATGTCGAGATTCCTCGCGACAAATTGGTCGTGGTTACTGGAGTATCAGGCTCAGGTAAGTCATCACTTGCTTTTGAAACGTTGTATGCCGAAGGGCAACGTCGTTACGTAGAATCTCTCTCTGCCTATGCCAGACAGTTTTTGGGAAATATGGACAAGCCTGATGTTGACTCGATTGATGGGCTTTCACCCGCAATTTCCATTGACCAAAAAACCACTTCAAAAAATCCACGTTCAACGGTGGGAACGGTCACAGAAATCAATGATTATCTGCGCCTTTTGTATGCTCGGGTGGGAACGCCTTATTGTATCAATGGACATGGTAAAATTTCGGCACAATCTGTTGAAGAAATTGTGGAACAAATTCTCGAATTACCAGAAAAAACACGCCTGCAAATTTTGGCACCTGTCGTGCGCAGAAAAAAAGGAACGCACGTCAAAATGTTTGAACGCATCCAAAAAGATGGCTATGTTCGGGTTCGTGTTGATGGAGAAGTCTATGATATTTCCGAAGCACCAGAATTAGATAAAAATAAAAATCACACGATTGAAATTGTGATTGACCGGATTGTTGTTAAAGAGGGAATTCGTTCGCGTTTGTTTGATTCGGTTGAAGCAGCACTTCATCAAGCAGAAGGTTATGTGATTGTGGATAAAATGGACGGTTCTGAGCTCCTCTTTAGTGAGTTTTATGCTTGCCCCGTCTGTGGGTTCACTGTCCCTGAACTCGAACCCCGCCTTTTCTCCTTTAATGCACCATTTGGTTCATGTCCAGATTGTGATGGTTTAGGGGTCAAGTTAGAACCAGATGTCGATTTATTGATTCCAGACCCAAGTAAGACATTACGTGAAGGAGCAATTGTCTATTGGTATGGCAAAGCTTCAAATTATTATCCTGCCTTATTAGAACAAGCGATGAAACAGTTTGGAATTGACATGGACACACCTTGGGAAAAATTATCTCAAAAGGCGCAAAACATTGTGCTTTATGGAAATGGCAATAAACTTTTCCACTTTTATCATCAAGGCGATTTTGGTCTACAGGATAAAGATATGGCCTTTGTAGGAGTCATTCCCAACTTGTGGCGCCGTTATCGTTCAGGAATGAGTGAATCTTCCCGGGAAATGGCGCGTAGCTATATGACTGAACTTCCTTGTACAACTTGTCATGGCTATCGTTTGAATGATCAAGCACTCTCGGTCAAAGTAGGCGATAAAAATATTGCCGAGTTTTCAATTTTGTCCATCGGAGATACGCTTGATTATGTCGCGTCTTTAACCCTATCCGAAAATAATGAGATCATTGCAAAGCCCATTTTGAAAGAAATCAAAGATCGCTTAACCTTCCTCAAAAATGTTGGGCTAGACTACCTGACTTTGTCGCGTTCAAGTGGGACTTTGTCAGGTGGCGAATCTCAACGGATTCGTTTGGCGACACAGATTGGTTCAAACTTATCAGGAGTGCTTTACATTTTGGATGAACCTTCGATTGGCTTGCATCAAAGGGATAATGACCGCTTGATTGCTTCCTTACAGAAAATGCGCGATTTGGGCAATACATTGATTGTAGTGGAACATGACGAAGATACGATGATGGCAGCAGACTGGCTAATTGACGTGGGACCTGGGGCGGGTGACTTGGGAGGCGAGATTATCGCTAGTGGCACGCCAAAACAAGTCATGAAAAATAAAAAATCACTGACAGGCCAATATTTATCAGGTAAACGTGCGATTCCTGTACCTGAAAAACGACGCTCCATTGATAAGAAAAAAATGGTCAAGATTACAGGTGCAAGTGAGAACAACTTGCAAAATCTTGACGTTGAGTTTCCAATGGGAGTTATGACTGCAGTAACGGGGGTTTCCGGTTCTGGAAAATCAACCTTAGTGAATACCATCTTGAAGAAGGCTTTAGCGCAAAAACTCAACCACAACTCAGAAAAACCAGGTAAATATAAGAAAATTACAGGTTATGAAGGTATTGAGCGGTTGATTGATATTGACCAAAGTCCAATTGGGCGGACTCCACGCTCCAACCCCGCCACTTATACCAGTGTATTTGATGACATTCGTGATTTATTTGCCAATACAAATGAAGCCAAAATTCGTGGTTATAAAAAAGGACGTTTCTCATTTAATGTTAAAGGTGGACGTTGTGAAGCCTGTTCTGGCGATGGGATTATCAAGATTGAAATGCACTTTTTGCCAGATGTCTATGTGCCTTGTGAAGTGTGTCACGGTAGACGTTATAATTCGGAAACTTTGGAGGTTCATTACAAAGGCAAGAACATTTCAGAAGTATTGGATATGCGTGTTGCCGAAGCATTAGAATTCTTCCGTCATATTCCAAAAATTGAGCGAAAATTACAGACTATTGTTGACGTAGGACTGGGCTATGTGACGCTTGGTCAACCTGCCACGACCCTGTCTGGTGGGGAAGCTCAACGGATGAAATTAGCCAGTGAATTACAAAAACGTTCAAATGGGAAAGCTTTTTACATTTTAGATGAGCCAACGACTGGCTTACATAGTGAGGATATTGCAACGCTGATTCAGGTACTCGATCGTCTTGTTGATCAAGGAAACACCATTGTGGTTATCGAGCATAATTTGGATGTCATCAAAACAGCTGATTACATCATTGACCTTGGACCAGAAGGTGGCGCTGGTGGTGGGACCATCCTTGCTAAAGGTACCCCTGAAGAAGTCGCTAAGGTAGCTGAAAGTTATACGGGGCAATATTTGAAAGACAAACTGAATCGGTAAGTACTGACAGACTGGTCAGTACTTTAGGAAGGTATGATTTGGCTTATTACTCCTAGCTGAGGACAGAAAATGGACAGATTAGAAGAAATTTTTGAAGAAATCAAAGCCGATCCTCAAAATGAAGCTTATACTAAAAGAGGAATCGAGCCACTTTACTCTGCACACAGGGCAGCAAAGATTTGTATTGTGGGGCAAGCACCTGGGATACGTGCTGAGGTTTCACGCTTATTTTGGAATGATCCCTCTGGTGACCGGTTGCGTGATTGGTTAGGGATTGATCGGACAACTTTTTATCAATCTGATAAGCTCTCTATTTTACCTCTAGATTTTTATTTTCCTGGTAAGGGAAAATCGGGAGACCTTCCCCCTCGTAAGGGGTTTGCAGAGAAATGGCACGAGCCACTTCTTAAAGAAATGCCGCATATTGAATTATTTGTTTTGGTCGGTTCTTATGCCATGAAATATTATCTAAACTTAAAATCTTCTACCAAAACTACTGAGATAATTCGGGATTATGAAGCTTATCTTCCCCACTATTTTCCTTTGGTGCATCCGAGCCCAAGAAATAATATTTGGTTGGCAAAGAATCCATGGTTCGAACCAGAAGTTTTACCTGCTTTGAAAAAAAGAGTGGCAGAGCTAATGAAAGATTAAAAAAAAGTTACTGACAGAGCTGTCAGTAACTTTTTTAGGTTAGAGTTGCAAAAAAAACATTTTTATAACTTGGGAGCAATGGAGCAGCGGGGAAGCTATCGGGAGGGTCTCACGCTCAAGCCCGATGAAAAGGGAAAAATCCAATGAAACTGTTAAACTTTGGACAGTTTGCATTGCTCATGAGAGGCTGCACTAAAAAAACTCGAACTGGCAAGGTTCGAGTTTAAAAGGTGTAAGTCATATCCATTAATAATTTAACCAGAGTTATTTTATCATTTTCAGCCTATAGAGAGGATAACCGATGATGACAAAAGCCCTTGTCTTTGACAAGGGCCCTGAGGGATCATTAGATATTAGCGAGCAGACATATCCATGCAAGCAGTACATGGTCGGAGCTTAAAGCTCGGATAGGTCATTTGCGTATGGTTGACTGCGCTAAGGTCACTATCGAATGCATCATTAATTACAAAAGCGTCTGCGAAGTGAGGGCGGTGGGGACATGTCTCTTTGTGGACCTCGTGTGCACTATCGAAGTCTCCATTTTTATTGATTACATAGTTCATGGTGCGGTCCTCCTTTTAATCGTGTACATTATTATGTACAATTTAATTTTACAATCTTCTTGAGAAAAGTCAAGTATTTTGTTTTACAACAAAGGAACTAATTTAGAATTTATCCTATGTCCCCATTCGCATAAAAAAAGAAGCTAACTTAACTTCTTTCCTAAAGTGTGCATAAAATACCACTCGTGTCCTTACTAATCAGGTAATAGGCGCATGCAGCTATTGTCCAGGCCCAAACAATGTGACCGAAACATTCGGAAAAATGTTCAGCAAAAGGTTGTTGCCAGGCAGGTGGTACCGTTCTTAAAAGGGGGAGTAAGAGAAGGTGCCAGATGATCCAGATTAAAAGTCCGTAAGCCATCCCTTGCCAAAGTCCTATTAGTGGCCAGAACTGGCCAACTAAAATAAAAAGAAAGGCAAAAAAAATAGAGAAACTAAAATGTAAAATCAGCGAAAACCAGTAAACTTTTTGATTCCGTGAATAGAAAATAAAGGCATGGGTTAGAGATTTTGGGACCCCCATTTGTTCCATGAGCCGCTGTGGGGGATTGGTCGAATCCCTCTCAAGAGTACGTGGAGGTAAGAGAGCTTCCCATCCAATTTTAACCATACCAGAAACCATTCCGGAAAGAATACCAAACCATAAGCTTTTGAAAACTATCTGGCTGACTGGTCCATCAAGCATGGTAACTAACAACATATAATCCCTCCTTAAGTTTCAGTAGATTTGATCAAAAAGTGGCTTCTAACATTTATTCAGCTAAGCCTGTTCGTTCCATTTGAATATGAGCAATTCCAGCTTCTTCAAAGATTGCTCCCACCTCCGTAAACAGATACTTATGATAGAAAGCTTTGGCAGAAACTTGGGCATGGAGTTCTAACTTATCAATATGAGAGGCTTTGGAAAACTCAAGCAAGCGTTCCATTAAAAGCGTGCCATACCCCTTATTACGTCCCTCTTTAAGAATGGCCATACGTTGAATAAGTGCGGAATGCTCATCTAAATGAGGCAGGAGACGGACAGTCCCTTGTGCAACACCCCCATCGTAGAGAACGAAATGTACAGCCGAAGCTTCTTCCAAAGCATTTCCTACTTCAAGCTCATAAGGAACACCTTGTTCTTTTACAAAAACTTGATTGCGAATGCGTAAAGCATCAAAATAAATATCGGACATTGTATCGCGTGTGACTCTAATTTCCATTTTATCCTCCTATGGCTTAGTTTGCTTAAAAGCTCTGGATTTATTATAATATAAATAGTCTTAAAACGATACTGAAAAACTCTAGATGTGAATTGATACGCAAATCACCAGTAACTAAAAAATAAGACCAGATTAACTGATGATGACCTTCTCCTAATGGAGGCTATCTTCTATAGATAAAGGAAATTTATGTTCAAAAAAAGCAAATTATTTTTCTGGACGATAGAGATTCTAGCGGTTGCTTTGCTAATCTATCTATTGACTCAAATCCAGTTTGTATTCCAACCCATTAAAACTTTACTGGCCTTACTCTTTATCCCATTTATCATCGCAGGGTTTTTGTACTATATTTTTAATCCTGTGGTCATCTTTATGGAGAAGAAACTAAAGATTAAAAAAACACTGGGAATTTTTATTGTATTACTTGTGATACTGGGACTGATTATTTTTGCGATGGCATCAGTTATTCCAAGCCTCATTTCGCAATTAACAGACCTGATTAATGCGACTGCTAAGGCCTATCCGGAGGTGCGTCACTGGATAGAGAGCCTTCAGCATGACCCCCGTTTTGCAGAACTTTATAAACAGATTGATGTGAACAGTCTTGTTGAGAAATTGAATATTTCTTACACGGATATTCTCCATAACCTCCTCAACAGTATCACTGTCAGTTTGGGGAGTATCGTCAGTATTGTCACCAGTATTGTGATGGTCATGATTTTAGTTCCTATCTTACTTTATTATATGCTCAAAGATGGAGAAAAAATTATTCCTTTTCTTAAAGAAAATGTCTTAACGGAAGATAAACTCAATATTTTTGAACTCCTAGAGAACATGAATCATACAATCTCACGTTATATTTCTGGTGTGGCGCTCGATGCTTTATTAGTTTTTGTTGTTGTATTTATTGGCTATCTTATTTTAGGAATTCCGTATGCGTTCTTGTTTGCCCTTTTTGCGGGAGTGACCAACTTGATTCCTTATGCTGGACCATATATCGGCGTGCTACCAATGGTGGTTACTGTGGCTTTCAACCATCCCATCACAGCCCTGATTGCAGTGATTTATGTGTTGGTTTTACAACAACTGGATGGAAATCTCGTTTATCCCAAAATTGTCGGTTCTGCAGTGAAAGTCCATCCTGTTACGGTTATGATCCTTATGCTGATTTCAGGAAGTTTATATGGTATCTTGGGGATGATTATCGCTGTACCAGCTTACTGTCTCGTCAAAGAAATTGTAAAATTCTTGAATGGTTTATATCGTAACCATAAGGCTCAACAGAAGAAAATTATTTCAAAATAATAGTAAAAATATGTTATAATAGATGCTATCTAAGCCCCTTTTGATGCAAGCCTGATTTTTTATCTTGCGCTGTTTCTAAATAGGGCTAATAACAAGAGCACAATGGGTGAAACTGGTGATAAGGTGGAGAAATTTTTCTCTGTCTTTTATCCTTTTTACCCGTTGTACTCATATCTTAAATTCAAGGAGCAATAATGTCAAACCCTGATCCCGAGAGTGTATCGATACTCTTGCAGATTCTCTTACTTATTTTCTTGACGGCTTTAAATGCCTTTTTCTCAGCGAGTGAGATGGCAATGGTCAGTCTCAGTCGAACAAAAGTTGAACAAAAGGCGAGCGAGGGAGATAAAAAATACATCAATCTTGTTCGTATTCTTAATCAACCTAGTAATTTCCTCTCAACGATTCAAATTGGGATTACCTTAATTAATATCTTAGCCGGGGCAAGTTTAGCAGATGCCTTAGCTTCACGTTTGGCGCCTCTTTTAGGTGGGACGACTTTTGCTAAAACTTTGGCTCAAATCATCGTTTTAGCAATCTTGACTTATGTATCTTTAGTTTTCGGAGAGCTTTATCCAAAACGTATTGCACAAAATCTCAAAGAAAAGATGGCCCTGCGTGTGGCACCTCCTATTCAGTTTTTAGGGGTCATTATGAAGCCTTTCGTCTGGTTTTTGGCAAGTTCAACCAACCTCCTGAGTCGCATCACACCAATGAAATTTGATGATGCTGATGAAGGGATGACCCGTGATGAGATTGAGTATCTTCTTAATACGAATGACGAAGCGCTTGACGATAGTGAGCGGGAAATGATTACAGGGGTGTTCAGCTTAGATGAGCTTGTCGCACGTGAAATCATGGTGCCAAGAACAGATGCGTTCATGATTGATATTAATGATGATGCTCATGAAAATATTACTGCGATGCTGAGTGAATCGTATTCGCGTATTCCTGTCTATGATGATGATAAGGATAATATTTTGGGAATCCTCCATGTAAAAAAACTCTTGAGATATGGATTTGAACATGGATTTGAAGAAATTGATTTACGTGAAATTTTGCAAGAGCCTTTATTTGTTCCAGAAACAATTTTTGTAGATGATTTGATGCGTCAAATGCGTAAAACGCAAAATCAAATGGCCGTGCTACTGAATGAGTATGGCGGTGTTGAAGGTTTAGTCACACTTGAAGATTTACTTGAAGAAATTGTCGGGGAAATCGACGATGAAACAGATATTGCTGAAAAAGAAGTTTTCAAAATCGGTGAAAATCTTTATGTTGTCCAAGGAAAAATGACACTGAATGATTTCAATGAAGAGTTTGAAACACATCTGGAAAGCAATGATGTTGATACCATCGCTGGATATTTTCTTTCAGAAACAGGACAGATTCCTGAAAAAGGTCAACAAATTGTTTGCAAGGTGGATAATGAGGAAGACCATTTTTCACTGACTAGTTTGGAAGTTTCAGGCAAACGCGTGGTGAAACTGCGTGTTGAGTTTGAGATTACACCTGAAGAGATCGAAGAAGAAATTAAAAAGTAAATAGAAGTTACTGACAGATCCGTCAGTAACTTTTTTATTAGCACAGAAATTTGAAAAATGATAGGGTTACCATTGTTGCTGTAATCAGGATAGGTTTTCTTAATTTAAGTTGCCAAATCAAGTGAATTGCGGTATGATAGAGGGGAAAAGAGTGCTTGAAATTGGAGAATAAAATGGGTGAAAATATAGAAGAATTAAAGAAAGTAACGGGCTTGATTCATTCAACAGAGTCCTTTGGTTCTGTTGATGGTCCGGGTGTGCGTTTTATTATCTTTATGCAAGGATGTCGGATGCGGTGCAAATACTGTCACAATCCTGATACATGGGCTTTAAAATCTGATAAGGCAACAGAACGCACGGTTGAAGAGGTCATGGAAGAGGCGCTTCGTTTTAGAGGTTTTTGGGGTGAAAAAGGGGGAATCACTGTTTCTGGTGGTGAAGCCCTCTTGCAAATTGATTTTGTGACAGCCCTCTTTAAGTATGCTAAATCATTGGGGATTCATACAACGCTAGATACTGCCGCCCAACCCTACCTTACGGATAAGCACGTTACCGAACGGATTTCAGAATTACTGGACTATACGGATTTAGTATTGCTAGATATTAAAGAAATCAATCCGGAGCGTCATAAAGAGTTGACTGCTCATAAAAATGATAACATCTTGGCTTTTGCACAATATTTATCTGACCGCGGAACTGCAGTATGGATTCGACATGTCCTTGTTCCTGGTGAATCTGACCACGACGAAGACTTAATAAAACTGGGTGCCTTTGTAAAAACCTTGAAGAATGTTTTGAAATTTGAAATTCTAACTTATCATACGATGGGCGAATTTAAATGGCGAGAACTTGGTTGGAAGTACCCGCTTGAAGGGGTTAAACCACCAACTAAAGATCGCGTTAAGAATGCCAAAACATTAATGGATACCGAATCCTATCAAGATTATCTTGAGCGGATCCGTTAAAGAGAGCAGCTTTTTGAGCTTGCTCTTTTTCTATTTTCTTGACCCATATTATTTGAAGCGCTCTCATAAAAATGAGATAATGATAATAATACAAAAAGAAAGGGCTCCTGTAAATAAAATTTGCAGAAGAAAAGGAAAGAAAATGTTAGAAAAACGACGTGAAGAACTTTTTGAACTCCATGAAGTCTTAAGCAATCATGATGAGCTGATATGTGATGAAAAGCATCCTGTCCGAGATAACGAGAAGGAAGCAGTCAACGCGGTAGAGGCTTAAAAACAGGATTCTAGATTTACTGACGGCTCTGTCAGCAAAACAAGGGGCATCAGTTTGTCCATAAATATAAAGAAAGCGTGCGTGTTGGCGCTTTTTTTGGTATAATTTAAAAGAATATCGTCCGCTTTATGCGAACAATGTCGAACATTAAGTAATGACTTGGTGTTTTATAAAAATTTTTAACAAATGAGGTAAAAAAATGTCTGATAAAATTCTCGTCTTTGGTCACCAAAAACCCGATACTGATGCGATTGGCTCATCTTATGGTTTCTCATACTTGAGTAATCACCGTCCAAATGGTGCGCTCAATACCGAAGTTGTAGCTTTAGGTACGCCTAATGAAGAAACGCAATTTGTCTTGGACTATTTTGGAGTTGAAGCACCACGTGTTGTCAAATCTGCTAAAGAAGAAGGCGTGGACACAGTGATTTTGACTGACCATAACGAGTTTCAACAATCAATTTCTGATATTGAAGAAGTTACGATTTTTGGTGTGGTTGATCATCACCGTGTAGCTAACTTTAATACAGCAGCACCTTTGTTTATGACTGTTGAGCCTGTTGGTTCGGCATCATCTATTGTTTACCGTAAATTCCTTGAGGCTGGTGTTGAAATTCCAAAAGATGTTGCTGGACTTTTACTTTCAGGTTTGATTTCTGATACTTTACTTTTGAAATCACCAACGACTCACGTGACCGACCACAAAGTCGCTGAAGAATTGGCTAAAATTGCTGGTGTAAACCTTGAAGAATACGGCCTTGCGATGCTTAAAGCTGGTACAAACTTGTCTAATAAATCAGCTGAAGAATTGATTGACATTGATGCTAAAACTTTCGAGTTAAATGGTTCAAAAGTACGCATTGCTCAAGTTAATACAGTGGATATCCCTGAAGTTTTAGAACGCCTTTCAGATATTAAAGCTGCTATTAAAGATTCAATGGTTGCAAATGGCTATGATGACTTTGTCTTTATGATTACTGACATCGTTAACTCAAATTCTGAAATCATTGCCTTGGGTGCACATCCTGAAAAATCAGAAGCAGCTTTTAACTTCACTTTGGTTGATGACCATGCCTTTCTTGCTGGTGCTGTTTCACGTAAAAAACAAGTAGTACCACAATTGACAGAAAGCTTCAACGCTTAATGACGATTAAAGTCTACAATGAAAATCGCCTGACCCGCCAGCCTTTTTTCAAAGCTTTGATAGAATATTTAGCAAAACATGATGAAGTCATGCTCAGACAGATTCATAAAGATTTTGCTGATGTAAAAAATATTGATCGGCAGATTGACTCATTTATTGCTGCTGGATTAATCTTACGGTCTGATAAACGTTATTCACTAGGCTTTCATATTTTTAATGACAGTGAGTTTGATTGGGAAACTTTAAAAGACAAAATTGCTGAACCCCAGAAAAACAGCTACGAAGCTCCAATCTTTGTTGAAAAAGCGTCACAGATTGAAAAGTTATTAGCTAAAAGTATGCTTTATCAAGCTTTACCTAATCAAACGAATCAAGTCATCTTGAATTTTATGACCTCTTTTTCTTACAAAGAAGACCCACAAAATACTGAAATTCCACAGACACTTGCCAATTATTTTGATAAAGTGGCCAAAAATTTACCTTTGACTCCTCTGGAAAAAGAGGTTTATCAAATGATTGGCGATGTTGACCCAGAATATGCGCTTAAGTATATGACGACTTTTCTCTTGAAATTTATGCGTAAAGAGGTTGTCAAATCTAAACCAGATATTTTTGTCAATGTGCTGGAGAAATATAAGGTTATTGAAAAAATTTCAGAAAAAGAATACAAATGTCTTTTGAAATTTTCAGAACAAGTGATTCCAGATCAGAAATTTACTGATGCTAAATCTTTTATAATTGCTCAAATTCAACAAAATAAAGCTATTGAGCCATTTATCTCACTTGGAGACAAATAGGCTATTAGATTAAATTTAAGGAGAATCAATGAAGTACGAAAAACTGTTACCACGTTTTCTTGAATATGTTAAAGTAAATACACGTTCAGATGAAAACAGCACAACAACACCTTCAACTCAAGCGCTCGTAGAATTTGCTCACAAAATGGGCGAAGATATGAAAGCCCTTGGTCTCAAAGATGTTCATTATCTGGAGTCCAATGGTTATATTATTGGGACTATTCCTTCAAATACTGATAAAAATGTCCGTAAAATTGGACTTCTAGCTCACTTAGATACCGCTGATTTCAACGCAGAGGGTGTTAACCCACAAATTTTAGAAAATTATGATGGTGAATCTGTGATTAAACTCGGCGATACTGAGTTTACACTTGATCCAAAAGATTTCCCAAATCTGAAAAACTACAAAGGTCAAACTTTGATTCATACTGATGGCACAACTTTGCTTGGTTCAGATGATAAATCGGGTGTGGCTGAAATCATGACTTTGGCCGACTATCTTTTGAATATCAATCCTGATTTTGAACATGGGGAAATTCGTGTGGGATTTGGTCCTGATGAAGAAATTGGTGTAGGTGCTGATAAATTTGACGTCGCTGACTTTGATGTTGACTTTGCTTATACTGTAGACGGCGGACCTCTTGGAGAACTTCAATACGAAACTTTCTCAGCAGCTGGTGCAGTGATTGAATTTCAAGGTAAAAATGTTCACCCAGGTACAGCTAAGAATATGATGGTCAATGCTTTGCAATTGGCTATTGATTACCACAATGCACTTCCAGAATTTGACCGTCCTGAAAAAACAGAAGGGCGTGAAGGCTTCTTCCATCTTTTGAAACTTGAAGGAACACCAGAAGAAGCACGCGCTCAATATATCATTCGTGACCATGAAGAAGGTAAATTCAACGAACGTAAAGCGTTGATGCAAGAAATTGCAGATAAAATGAATGCTGAACTTGGACAAACTCGTGTCAAACCTGTGATTAAAGACCAATATTACAATATGGCACAAGTCATCGAAAAAGACATGTCCATTATTGATATTGCCAAGACAGCTATGGAAAATCTGGACATCACGCCTGTGATTGAACCAATTCGGGGCGGTACGGATGGCTCAAAAATTTCATTTATGGGTCTTCCAACACCTAACCTTTTTGCCGGTGGTGAAAACATGCACGGACGTTTTGAGTTTGTGTCACTTCAAACCATGGAAAAAGCAGTGGATACGCTTCTTGAAATCATTCGCTTGAACAACGAAGTTTCAAAATAATAAACGAAAAAAGTTTGAGCATTGAAGCTCATACAGAGATTAAAACAAGTCGCTCGGTCGGATTTTGTACACCAAATTCCTACCTAGCGGCTTGCTTTGTTGTTAATCTGAAAAATTCAGACTAATCCCTACTTTTCGCTATAGTTCTGTTACTGTCATAATTATTTTTCTAAATCGTAAAATCAAAAGATGATTTTTTAGAACGTACTATCAGCATATTTATTACTGACAGAGTCGTCAGTAAAAAAATATATTGCTTATAACATTTAAAAATTAAGAAGAACGTTTGGGCGTTCTCAAATAAGAAAGGAAACCTTATGTCAAAAGATACAAAAGGTAAACTCTCGCTCGTAGGTCTGTCGCTTATGATCTTTACGACCGTCTTTGGCTTTGGAAATATTCCAGTAGCCTTCTATCAAATGGGATATGGTGCCATACCGTGGTATATTATCGGTGCTCTGCTCTTTTTCCTTCCCTTTGCCTTTATGGCAACCGAGATGGGTTCTGCTTTTAAGGACGAAAAGGGCGGTATCTATTCTTGGATGAGTAAAGCAGTCAATCCAACTTTTGCTTTTGTTGGTACTTTCATGTGGTATGCCTCTTACGTAATCTGGATGGTTACCGTTGCAAATAAAATATTAATTCCTTTGGTAAATCTTATTTTTGGTAACTCTGATCATACTCCTTCCCTACTGTGGATTTCAGTAGCTGCTGTAATCTGGATGGCTTTAGTAACCTTTATGGTTTCTAAAGGGGTAGATACGATTAAAAAATTCACTTCTGTCGCTGGGATTGCCGTCCTTTCTTTGAATATTATTTTGATTCTTGGCGCTATTATTGTTCTTATTGCCAATGGTCATCCCGCAACTCCAATTACGCTTTCGGCCTTTGCTTCCTCGCCTAATCCAACATTTGATGGTAGCGCAGTTGCCTTTATTGCCTTTCTTGTCTTTGCCATCTTTGCTTATGGTGGTGTAGAATCTATTGCAGGTTTGGTCGATCAAACACATGAACCAGAAAAAAACTTTCCTCGTGGGATTATTACCTCAGCTCTCGTTATCGCTGTCGGCTACTCCGTTGCCATTTTGAGTGTTGGATTCTTTGTGGACTACAACCAATGGATTCCAGCAATTAAAGCTGGAACGATGAATCTTGGAACTGTCCCTTATATGCTCTTACAAAATCTCGGACAAGCTGTGGGTCAGGCCTTTGGTATGTCCAGCTCAGGAGCAGATCTTCTTGGAGGCATTTTTGCGCGTTACATTGGCTTATCAATGTTACTCGCTTATATGGGTGCATTCTTCACTCTTACTTACAGCCCAATCAAACAAATTATTGCAGGAACACCAGAAAAACTTTGGCCAGGTAAACTTGGAAAACTTGACAAAGACGGTATGCCAAAATTTGCAATGTGGATCCAATTTGCTATCGTAACGCTAATTATCATTTTGAACTTTTTGACCTCTCAAGGTGGCGCAAGTGAATTCTTCTTGATTTTGACTTACATGGCGAATGTATCAATGACACTACCTTATATCTTTATTGTCATTGCTTATTGGTTCTTCAAGCGAAATAAGAGCATCAATAAACCTATTGAATTTTTCAAATCTCATCTTGTGGCGACTTGTTTAACTATTCTTGTGTTGATTGTCGTTATTGGGGCTAATTTCTTTACCATTATCCAACCGATTGTTAATTACGTGCAGTTGCCAGCTGCAGCTCAGACCGCTCAAGCTGTAAGAGAGACCGTTACATCAGTCGTTTCAATGATTGGTGGACCAGTTATTTTCGGTATCATTGCTTACTTCATGATGCACCATTACCAAAAAAACAATAAAGAATAAAAAGTTGGACTTTAGGTCCAGCTTTTTATTCTTCTCTTAAATAAGAGTTCATAAGCACCAGAGTTTTGTTTTTGTTATAATGAGAGGAAGATACCATTCAAAAAAACAAAGGATGAAAGATGCGATTACAAGAAAAAATTTCGATTCATTTTACTGAACTGACCAAAACAGACCGAAAAATTACCGGACAGCTAATTGAAAAACCTGAAATTCTTATTCAACATTCTGTGCAAGAAGCAGCCAACCTTTTGGAAGTTTCCCCTGCTGCCATCATGCGTGTCGCTAAGAAATTAAAATATAGAGGCTTAGCTGAGTTTAAACAATCTCTAGAAATCTATCAGTCGGAAATGCAAAATAAAGAAGAGAAAAGTGAAACTCATAACTTTTCAAAATCAGTAATCTCCGGCTTTAAGAGTCAACTTGATGCCATCGAAAAAAGTGTATCTGAAAAAGACTTAGAAAAAATCGTCGATTTGGTAAAAAAAGCAAAAGTGACGCGCGCCTTGGGGATAGGCTCATCTGGACTTTCTGCCGAACAATTTGTTTATTCATTACTTTATCAAGATCATTATATGGAAGCTGTGACCAGTCGTACCAAGATCTTTTACTTATCAAGGATTCTTACCGCTGATGATGTTCTTATCATTTTTTCGGTTTCTGGTAATAGTGAAGCTTATTCAGAGATTATTGAACGCTCTCAAAAAACGGGAGCAAAACTTGTGTTTATTACCATGAATCATGATAAAAAATTGAAAGAAGCCGCAGAAGTAGTGGTAGTCCTACCATCAAATATCACGGATTTTTCAGTTTCTCACCACCTCCAACAATTAGATAATCGTTTCGCATTTTATATTTTTTCCTCCATGTTAGCTGCCTATATTGACAATGGAGAACTTGATTGATGAAATATATTTCAAAAATAAAATAAATATTGAAATATATTTCTGTTTATGATATACTTCTTTTGTAGAGTAATTTATATATTTTATAAAAGGAGGATTTCCATGAATAAGTTTATGGAGGTTTTATCGGAAAAAGTTTTGCCTGTCGCTACAAAGATTGGGGCAAATAAGTATCTCATCACGTTGCGTGACGCCTTTATGGTTTCTTTTCCGTTAACGATGTTTGGTTCCTTGATTGTGGTTTTCAATAATCTCCCCTTCTGGCCAGACACGCTAAAGAATAATTTCGCTAACTTATTTGGTAATGGGCAAAGTGCAACGATGTCCATCATGACCGTTTTTGTCACTTTAGCTATTGGATATTACTGGGCGAAAACCGAAGAAGTTGAAGGAATATTTGGCGGAGTAGTTGCCCTGGCTTCTTTCCTTATTTTAACCCCATTTACGGTATTAGTGACCGGTGCCAATGGGAAATCAATCGAAGGCACAGGTTTACTGAGTCTAGATCGTCTCGGAGCAAAAGGAATGTTTCTGGGAATTCTTTCAGCCTTCCTTGCTGCAAAGATTTTTGTGTGGTTGACAAAAAAGGGCTACGTCATCAAAATGCCCGATGGAGTGCCACCTGCTGTATCTAAATCTTTTGCCTCTTTGATTCCTGCCCTCGGAACCCTCTTTGTGTTTCTAATCATTAATGCAATTATGGTGGGCGTGTTCACCACAAATCTTCATGATGTCATTTATAATCTGATCCAAAAACCTTTAACAGGGCTAGGCACAGGATTACCAGCGACAATTATTGCTATTTTCCTCGTTCAATTTCTGTGGTTTTTCGGCCTGCATGGTCAGGTTATTGTTAACTCAGTCTTTGAACCTTTTTGGCAAACGAACATGCTTGATAACGCAAGTCTTACTCAACAGGGGACTAATGCCTTGGCAGAACATGGCCATATTGTTACAAAATCCTTTATGGACACCTTCACAGTGGGATTAGGTGGATCTGGATCGACGCTCGTTGTGGTCCTGCTCATGGCTTTTGTGATGAAGCGAAAACAATATAAAGAAGTGGCTAGATTAGCTTTAGCTCCAGGACTTTTCAACGTGAATGAACCAGTAATTTTTGGGCTACCAATGGTAATGAACGTATCACTCTTTATTCCTTGGCTTTTAGCACCAATTGTTTCGGTAGTCATTGCTTATCTTGGTTTTGCTTCTGGACTTGTACCACTAACCACTGGTGCGCAAGTTCCATGGACCATGCCTATCTTTATCTCTGGCTTTTTAGCTACAAACTCTGTGATGGGAGCAGTATTACAACTGGTTCAATTCTTAATTATTGGTTTAATTTGGTTCCCATTCTTAAAGGCGATTGATAACCAAGAAATAGCTTAAAAATAAAAAAAGTTAGTTTTTCCAGTAGGACTTGGAAAAACTATTTTATTAAAGGAGAGTGAAATGAGAGTACAATTTCCAAAAAATTTTTGGTGGGGCGCAGCGACAAGTGGCCCACAAACTGAAGGACGTTTTCAAAAAAAACATGCCAATATGTTTGATTATTTCTATGAAATACAGCCAGAAAGATTTTATAAACATCAAGGGCCAGATACCGCTAGTAACTTTTATAATGACTACAAAAAAGATATACGCTTGATGAAAGAAGCAGGATTAAAAACGGTCCGAACTTCGATTCAGTGGTCTCGCTTAATTGATGATTTAGAGCTTAATACGCTGAACGAAGAAGCGGTGACTTTTTACAATGCGGTTATCGATGAGTTCATTGCTCAAGGTATCACCCCCATGATGAATCTTCATCACTTTGATTTACCCGTTGAACTTTATCATCGTTATGGTGGTTGGGCCTCAAAAACCGTTGTAGATTTGTATGCAGGTTTTGCTGAGCAGGCTTTTAGACTTTTTGGTGATCGTGTCAAAACATGGTTTACTCACAATGAACCACTCGTAGTAGTGGAAGGAGGCTACTACAAACAATTCCATTATCCGATGAAAATTGAGGGGAAAACGGCGGTACAAGTCGCTTATAACTTGCAATTAGCATCAAGCAAGGCAATTGAAAAGTACAGAGCTTTGAAACTTGATGGTCAAATTGGCATGATTTTGAACCTTACCCCTCCTTACCCAGCCACACAAGAAGCCGAAGATGTCCAGGCCAGTGAAATTGCAGATTTATGGCTTAATCGCATGTATTTGGATGCCTCCGTCAAGGGAAGTTTCCCTGTAAAATTAATAAAACTTCTAGAAAAAGAGGGTGTCCTTTGGGAAAATAGTGAGGAAGAACTTGAAATTATAAAAGCTAATAGAGTGGACTTGTTAGGAATTAATTTTTATCATCCTAATCGGGTACAGCGTCCGCGCTATTCTGCTAATTCTTTAGCCGTTGACTTTGTACCGGATAAATTTTGGCAACCCTATGAAATGCCAGCTTGCCGTATGAATGTGGATAAAGGCTGGGAAATTTATCCGAAAGCCCTCTATGATATTGCAAAAGATATTCAAGAAAATTATGGGAATATTGATTGGTTTGTCTCTGAAAATGGTATGGGTGTATCCAACGAAGAACGCTATGTAAATGAGCAAGGGGTCATTGAAGATGACTATCGGATTCAATTTATTAAAGAGCATCTCTATTGGCTCAATCGTGCTATGGAGGAGGGAAGCAACTGTCTAGGCTATCATTTGTGGACTCCAATTGATTGTTGGAGCTGGTTAAATGCCTATCGCAATCGATATGGACTTATTTCTACAAATATTCATACGCAAGAAAAAAAATTAAAAAAATCTGCATATTGGTTTAAAGAAATTTCTCAAACATGTAGCTTTGAGGTAGATGAAACGATATTGTCAGGCGATTGATAAGCTTTGAAAAGAAAAAATGAGATAGAAATATCTCATTTTTTGTTATTAAAATTTTGAATTACTTGGATAAATTCTTGCCCATATTTTTTGAGCTTGATAGGGCCCACTCCACTGATAGATAAAAAACTTGTTTCGTCTTGAGGCGATTTTTCTGCCATATCTTTCAGACTACTGTCAGAGAAAATCATAAAAGGAGGCACTCCCTCGTCCTTTGCAACTTCTAGGCGAAGGGTACGCAAGTGATCAAAAAGTTTGGAATTAAAGTTGTCCCCCGTTTCATTCTGAGCAACCGTGACAAAGGGAGCACGTCTAAAAACATTCAAATGACCTCGTAAAACCTGATGACCCTCAGTTGACACAAATAATAGAGGAAATTTTCCAGGTGTGACTTGGAGATAACCTTCGGCTACCAAGAAGTCAATCAACTCTCCTACATTTTTTTGTGAGTGTTGTTTCATAATCCCAAAGGTAGAAAGTTGTTCAAAGTTCCATTTGGTTAAATTTTTATTTTTAGAACCAACGAGAACTTGTGCGACCATTGTTTTTCCAAAGCGCTCACCCATCCTTATGACACAGGAAAGTACTTTTTGCGCGTCTACCGTAATATCTAATTGTTCACGGTCGTCTAAGCAATTCGTACATTTTCCACAATTTTCACCTTCATCGCCAAAATATTGGAGAATATAGCGTTGAAGACAAGTTTCAGAATGAGTATAAGCTTGCATTTGACGTAGTTTTTCATAGGCCTGTTCTTTGTGTTGTTCATCCCCATCACCCTGCTCAATCAAGAAGTTACGGATCCTTAAATCATTAGGAGAGTAGAGGAGGATAGCGTCGGCTTCCAAACCATCACGCCCTGCCCGCCCAGCTTCTTGATAGTAACTTTCAATCGTAGCAGGCATACCATAATGGATAACAAACCGAACATTTGGTTTATTTATCCCCATTCCAAAAGCATTAGTCGCAACCATCAGTGGAATTTCATCAAACAGAAATTGCTCTTGGTTATGTTGACGTTCGCTTTCACTAAGGCCTGCATGATAACGTACAGCAGGAAAATTTTGGTTGTTGAGCCAAGTGTAAACTTCATCTACTTCTTTGCGTGTGCTGGCATAGATAATACCAGCACTCAAAGCTTCCTGCGCGTGAAGATATTTTTTTAAAAAAGACCGTTTTTCTATTCCCTTGACTACTTCAAAATGAAGATTTTCTCTGAGAAATCCTGTTTTGACGGTGTGGTTAGCAGAAATTGATAATAGCGTTTGGATATCGCTTGTTACTTGAGGTGTAGCCGTTGCTGTTAAAGCTAGCACAGTGGGCTGAGTGGGCAGACTCCTTAGATGGTGAGCAAAAGTGAGATAACTGGGACGAAAATCATGCCCCCACTGCGAGATACAATGAGCCTCATCGATGGCAATCAGGTCAAGGGGAAGACTTTTTACAAAGTGATTAAATGTTTCAAGTTCAAAACGTTCCGGGGCAACAAAGAGAATCTTGATGTGACCCTGGAGAACTTGTTGCATGCGTTCTTTGCTTTCTTGTTCGTTGAGTGTAGAGTTAATAAACGTCGCTGGAATACCCGTGATATTGAGTTGGTCCACCTGATCTTTCATTAGGCTAATCAGCGGAGAGATCACAAGCGTTATTCCAGATTGAATTACAGCTGGAAGTTGATAACAGATAGACTTGCCAGCTCCAGTGGGGAGAATGCCTAAAGTGTCGTGGTTCGATAGGACTTGTTCAATAATTTGTTTTTGACCAGCACGAAATTTTTCATAGCCAAAGACTTCTTTTAATTTTACTTCTAAATTCATCTTGTTTCTATTATACGTGAAAAGTTGTAGAAATAAAAAATTAAGCGAATTTAATTTATGTGAAAAAATACACAAAAATACTTGTATTACATTTATTAAGATGATATAATAAATGAGTGAAAATGAATGCGCTTGCATTATACAAAGATAAAAGGAGACTTTCAGATGAAAGCAGCAGTAGTACGTCAAAATCCAGATGGATATGCAGATGTTATCGAAAAAGAACTTCGCCCAATTCGTGCGAATGAGGCACTTCTTGATATGGAATATTGTGGGGTTTGCCATACTGATCTCCATGTTGCCGCAGGGGATTATGGAAATAAAGCAGGTACCGTCCTTGGGCATGAAGGAATTGGTATTGTGAAAGCAATTGGAAGTGATGTCACTTCTCTCAAAGTTGGGGATCGCGTGTCTGTTGCTTGGTTCTTTGAAGGTTGCGGACACTGTGAATACTGCGTATCTGGTAATGAAACATTCTGTCGTGAAGTTAAAAATGCTGGCTACTCAGTCGATGGTGGTATGGCTGAGCAAGCTATTGTCGTGGCTGATTATGCGGTGAAAGTTCCTCAAAATTTAAGTCCGATTGAAGCCAGCTCGATTACTTGCGCTGGTGTAACCACTTATAAAGCCATCAAAGTTTCAGGCGTGAAACCAGGAGAATGGCAAGTTATCTTTGGTGCTGGTGGACTTGGAAATTTGGCCATTCAATACGCTAAAAATGTTTTTGGTGCAAAAGTGATTGCCGTAGATATCAATCAAGATAAATTGAACTTGGCTAAAGCGATTGGAGCAGATGTCATAATCAATTCAGGAGAGAAAGATCCTATAGCTGCGATTAAAGAAGTCACTGGAGGATTGGGTGCTCAATCTTCTATCGTATGTGCTGTTGCACGCGTGGCTTTTGAACAAGCTGTTGCTTGTTTGAAACCCATGGGTAAAATGGTGGCGGTTGCCTTGCCTAATACAGACATGACGTTGTCTGTCCCAACCACCGTTTTTGATGGTGTTGAAGTTGCGGGTTCTTTAGTGGGAACTCGGTTGGATTTAGCTGAAGCTTTCCAATTTGCAGCTGAAGGGAAAGTGAAACCTATCGTTGCGACACGTCGACTTGAAGAAGTGAATGCTATTATGATGAGATGAAAGCAGGAAAAATTGAAGGCCGGATGGTCATTGATTTTACAAAATAAAATAATTTAAAAAAGAGGCGATCCTATGGATGCAGAACATTTAGTGAATTATTCTAGCGAAGAATTTGACACCCTTTCCCAATTTCAACAAGAAGAAATCACGAATAATTTTAAACAAGCGATTTTGTATAAAATGAAGGAAAAAAAGCTCAATATTGATGAAATTAGTGAAGAAGCAGGTTATACTGCACATGATTTGTCGGCACTTTTGAACTCTGACACAGTCAATTATGAGACCCATGCGGAACTTCAGCGGCTTCTCGTAGTGGTGAATCATTTTATCAAATAACTTTTAAGTTAAAAAAAGGCTCCTTTAGGAGTCCTTTTTTATAAAGAAGTGTTTGAAACTTGCTCTTTTTTGCTTTGTGCTTACTGACCACGCCGTCAGTGACTTTATAGAGCTTGCTCAGCAGCTTTTCGATCACCAATATAAGGTTCACGCTTACCATTAAGGAGTTGAAACTGGTCAGCTCCCTTGCCGGGAATAATGACTGCATCATCACTGTTTTTTGTTGCTTTTATCGCTTTGGCGATGGCAAGGGCCCGATCACGCTCAAATTCTAGTTTGCGACTGACCTGGCTTGCGATTTCGTCAGCAATATTTTGAGGGTCTTCATAATTGGCATCGTCGGTCGTCAATATCACTTCAAGACGAGGGTGATGCTCAATAACTTGACCAAAATCCTGACGACGACTTTCGCCTTTGTTTCCTGTCGAACCAAGGACCATAAGGAGGCGCCCTGTATGATGACGCTCTACGACTTGGACAAGATTTTCAAGTGAAACACCATTATGAGCATAATCAATATAAATATGTGCGCCATTTGAGGCAGTCAGCAATTCCATACGACCAGGAACGATAGCGTTTTGTAAACCACGTCGGATTTGTGCCGGGCTAGCGCCAAGGGCTTGAGTAGCTAAGGCAGTTGCCAAAGCATTTTCCTGATTGAATCGTCCAAGTAAACGAATATCAAATTCACCACTGACAGCTCCGTCAGTAACAAAATGTAAGCCTGATGAGGCGGTAATAACATTTTCTGAGCCTTCACCGTAAAAAACGTGAGGTATAGCCCGTGCGAGCAATTCCTCTTGAATGATGCCAAAGTGTTTCATCTCATGATTGGCTACAAAATAGCGGGAGTTGCGTAAAAGTTGTCGTTTACAATAGAAGTAATCCTCTAAAGTTGGATGCTCAACTGGTCCGATATGATCGGGGAAAATGTTTAAAAAGACACCTACATCAAAGGTTAAACCGTAGACACGCTCTGTTTTATAAGCTTGACTGGAAACTTCCATCACGAGATGGGACATGCCATTTTCGACTGCCTTGGCCATCATCTCTAGCAAATCAAGACTTTCAGGAGTGGTTAATTCAGATTTGAAATAATTATGACCATCTAGCGTTGTTTGAGCAGTAGAGAGAAGGGCTGTTTTGCCACCATTCATTTCATCAAGGATGGCCTTGCCAAAATATGCCGAGGTAGTTTTACCTTTTGTCCCAGTCAGCGCGAGGATTTTGAGCTTTTCTTGCGGATAGTCAAAGAAAGCTGCAGCAATAAGTGCCATTGCTCTTTTGACGTCGGTCACAATAATTGCTGGAATAGACATTTCGTAGTCGAACTCTGAAACATAAAAAGGAGCGGATAGTTTGGTCAAATATTCTTTTTTAAAGTTGAGCCCTTTTGCAAAGAAGAGTGTATCTGCTGTGGTTTGACGTGAATCGTAGGAGAGCTGTTCAAACACGACCTCTTTGTCCCAGTTAAAATAATATTCACCAGCTGCGGAAATTTCACGAAAATTGTTATCTTTTTTAAGGATTTCTAAAATCTGTTCAAGTTTAATCATGATCAAAATTGCCCTCTATCGTGGCGCACACGATGCCTTTCTAATGGAGAAGGAGTTAAAGGGCTGTTGCCCTATCTCTCTTATTATAGCATAAGCCAGCAATAGCCGCATCTTTGTTTTAGGCTCGCTTAGGTATTTTACTTTAGAATAATTCAATAAAGTGCTAAAGTTAAAGGACAAATATCGTTATATTATTGTCAAAAAAGCCAAGTTAGGGTAAAATGGAACAATGGAAGATTCAGAAAAAATAATGAACCCGGGCTTACAGCCTGGTAAGACGGCTGCAAAGTCGAAAGATCAGATGCTCTCAGGTACTGCATGGCGTACAGGTGCAGATATGATTGGTAAGATTTTGGGTGTTATCTATATTATCCCATGGTATGCTTGGATGGGGAAGTTTGGTAACGAAGCCAACTCTCTCTTTAGCATGGGGTATAACATCTATGCGCTCTTTTTACTTATCTCAACTGTCGGGATTCCTGCAGCAGTTGCTCGCGAGGTAGCGCGTTATAATACTTTGGAAGATCCTAATATGGCTTATCGTCTCGTGCGACAAATGCTAGGAGTGATGGCAATATTGGGAGTGGTTGCTGCTGGTTTAATGTTTTTCCTGTCTGGTCCCCTCTCCACTTTGGTTGGCGGAAAGGACAGCGCAGATTTAATTCCAGTGATGAAGAGTCTTGCGCTTGCTGTTTTAATATTCCCTTCAATGTCGGTCATTCGAGGTTATTTCCAAGGTCTCAATCAGGTCAAGGCTTATGCCATGAGTCAATTGCTTGAGCAAGTGGTCCGTGTAATCTGGATGCTTGGGGCAACTTTTGCTATCATGAAACTTGGCTCCCATAATTGGCAACACGCCGTTACTCAGTCGACAACTGCGGCTTTTGTTGGGATGCTTGGTTCTTATGCTGTTTTATTCTTTTACCTTTACAAATCTGGTAATATGAAGGAACTCCTGCACCCAGGCCCTGCCAAATCGAAAATTAATGCCTTAGAGATATTGAAAACGACGATGCATACAGCAATTCCTTTCATCGTCATAGGATCAGCCATTCAAATATTTAAGATTATTGATAACTCAACCTTCATGAACATGATGCCTTGGGTCACAGACTATAGCCATAACGAATTACTGGCGCTAATGAGTTATTTTTCTGCCAACACCGATAAGTTGACGATGGTTTTGTTGGGTGTGGCTTTAACCTTAGGATCTGTATCTGATCCCCTTATCACTGAGCACTATGTAAAGGGGAATCGGCGTGAGCTGGCGACGTTGATTGGCTATAATTTTCAACTTTATGTGGGCTTTATGTTGCCAGCTGTTATTGGGATGGCCTTACTGACAAAGCCTATCTATACGCTTTTTTATCAAGTCCCTTCTAGTTTGCAATCACATCTATTTGTCTTTGCTATCTTGCAAAGCTTCTTGTTAGGGCTGTATATGCTTGTCTATCCACCACTAACAGTGATGGATCATAAACGTCTAGCGATGCGCTTCTTTACAATTACTTTGATTGTGAAAGTTGTCTTGCAGACCCCAATGATTTTGCTCTTCCATAGTTATGGTCCGCTTCTTGCGACAACAATTTCATTCTTGGTAGGAGTTATCCTCTTCATTAGAAAACTCCATGAAATCACTCATTTTTCAATTAAAAACACAGTACGAGGTATACAAGGTGCGGCTTTATTAACACTTTTCATGAGCGTAGTGGTCATCCTTGTAGAAGTTATTTTGGGCTTGATTTTTGGAAAGACCCCAGGTCGCACCGGCTCAGCAATTATTACCTTGATTGCTGGGGGAGCAGGATTCTACACTTATCTTTGGTTTGCTGCACAGCTCGGCCTTTTAGAAAAATGGTTTGGTCCCAGAGGCCTGACACTCCGAAAGAAATTACACATCTAAAATATCTGAAAAGTACTGACCAGCTGGTCAGTACTTTTTTTCTGAATTTTCTATTAAATTTGTATAACCAAAATTACCAGACTGTGTTATAATGTAGAAAATAAAAAATTCTGGAGGAATGATATGGTAAGAATTCAAGATGATCTCTTTGCTGCAGTAAATGCTGAATGGCTAGAAAACGCTAAAATCCCATCGGATAAACCGCGGATTTCTGCTTTTGATGAACTCGTTTTAAAAAATGAAAAAAATCTTGCAGCAGATTTGACGGAGCTGTCAGCAAACTTACCGACAGATAATGCTGAATTACGTGAAGCAATCAAGTTTTACAATAAAGCAGGAGATTGGGCAGCACGTGAGCAGGCGGACTTTACAGCAGTCAAAGCCGAGTTGGCTAAGATACAAAACTTATCAAGCTTTGAGGATTTCCAAGAACAACTGATCAACCTCGTCTTTCATTCACAAGCTCCCTTGCCCTTTGCTTTTGGTGTTGAGCCTGATATGAAAGACGCCGTCCATTATGCCTTAGGTTTTTCGAGCCCTGGGTTGATTTTGCCAGATACGACCTATTATGCAAAAGAGCATCCACGCCGCAGTGAACTCTTGGATTTCTGGGCTAAAAACTCAGCAGAAATCTTAAAGGCCTTCGGAGTAGAGGAAGCAGAGCAAATTGCTGCTGACGCAGTGAAATTTGATGCACTTTTGGTCCCATCAGCAAATACATCTGAAGAATGGGCCAAATATGCAGAATTATACCACCCTGTGGCTACTGACGCGTTCGTCAGCCACATCAACACGATTGATTTTAAAGGTTTTATTAAAGGACTTGTTCAAGCCGAGCCACAAAAGATTATCGTTTACGAAGACCGTTTTTATGAAACTTTTAATCAGTTAGTGAACGAAGAGAATTGGGCTTTAATTAAAGCTTGGATGCTTACCAAAGCTGCACGACGTGCAACCTCCTTTCTTACCGAAGAGCTACGTGTACTTGGAGGTGCCTATAGTCGCCTTCTATCAAATGTTCAAGAAGCTCGCAGTCAAGAAAAACATCAGTTAGACCTCACAGAAACATACTTTAGTCAAGTTATTGGTCGTTTTTATGGGGAAAAATATTTTGGTGCAGCAGCAAAAGCAGATGTAGAGCATATGGTTTTTGCGATGATCAAAGTCTATCAGGAACGTTTGCGTAACAATGACTGGCTCAGTCAGGAAACAGCAGAAAAAGCCATTGAAAAACTCGATGCCATTACCCCCTTTATCGGTTATCCTGATCATCTACCAGAAGTTTACCGAAAACTCAAAGTGGGTGAAGGAACATTATATGAAGATGCCGTATTCTTTGATGAAGTCTTAACTGCTCGTTTGTATGAAAAATTTAATGAGGATGTAGATAAAACAACATGGCATATGCCTGCGCATATGGTCAATGCTTACTATAGCCCAGATAGCAATACAATTGTTTTTCCAGCAGCGATTCTTCAGGCTCCTTTCTATGATTTGAATCAATCTGCTTCTCAAAACTATGGAGGAATTGGTGCTGTGATTGCCCATGAGATTTCTCATGCCTTTGATAATAATGGTGCGCAATTTGACCAATATGGCAATCTTAATAAATGGTGGCGTGATGAAGATTACAAAGCCTTTGAAGAAAAACAACAAGAGATGATTGCCCTATTTGATGGTGTAGAAACCGATGCTGGTCCCGCTAACGGTAAACTTATTGTCTCTGAAAACATTGCCGATCAGGGGGGCATCACAGCGGCTCTAACTGCTGCTAAACGAGAAAAAGATGTTGATTTGCAAGCTTTCTTTACCCAATGGGCAAAAATATGGCGCATGAAAGCAAGCACCGAATTTCAGCAAATGCTTCTTTCAATGGACGTACACGCCCCTGCGAAACTCCGTGCTAATATTCCTCCTACTAATCTAGAAGAGTTTTATGAAGCTTTTGATATTCAGCCTAATGATAAAATGTATCGTAAACCAAGCCAACGATTAAAGATTTGGTAAGTAATAGGGAATGGTAAAATGAAAAAGAGTGGTTTATTATGAACCACTCTTTTTATCTAGAAGTAGAGGTACTAATGGTCAGTAATCTTAACCACTTTTCCATAGAATTCTTCTTCAGTGAGATCGTACTCTTTTAGCGTATAGCCTCCCTCATCCTTAGTTAGTACTTTTGCGACTTGGTGATTCTCGACCACAAAAGAATAGATGGTTTCTTTAGGGATGGAAGTAGTGTACTTGATAAAAACAAGCTTACCTTGTGCAAAAGAATTTGAGTGTTCGTGTTCTTTTTTAAGCAGCTCAAATACTATATCATAGTCTTCTGGAAGCTGTTCAGATAAAACATCTAAAGCAGCATCGCTTGTGCGTAAAGTCCAGGTTTGATTACCGCAATAAACATATTGTTGAACCTTTAAAGGCGTGTAATTCTTTTCTTGCCTTTTCAAGTCATCAATACGTTGTTGGACATAATCAAGCAAAACTTGCTTTTTCTCAGTACTTAAGTAATCAAATAAAAGTTCAGCTTTCTTTAAGTTGTAATCTTCCCCTTTGCCCATCAAATACTCGGTGGTGACACCGAAGTAATCTGCAATCTCTGCTAAACGCTTTGCACTAGGTTCCTTGCCTAAACGATAGTTGGCAAGTGCATTTCTTGGATAGCCCAACTCTCTTTCGACCTGGTTGAAAGATTTTTGAGCATCAATAACTAGATTTTTTAAACGATCATAAAATAACAAGGCTTACCTCTCGGCGTATAAATACGTCATCTTTAATATATTTGTAATGTTTATATTATATAACATGTATTTATGATATAAAAGGAAAAACTAACGTCATCTAGAAATATTTTGGATAAAAACTTAATTTTTCCCAATAGTATATGACATTTGACACGTGAAAGGTCATGTGATAGGATAAAGGTAATTGAAAAATTACGATAGTGTTTTAAACAATACAATAAAAAAGGAGAAAATGTGGAAAAAATCATCAAAAAGACAAAACAATTGAATGCCATTTTAAGAGAGACATCAGTTGATTTCTCCGAACAACTTCCGTATCAAAAAATGTTTGAGCAGGTGGCGCACATCATTTCTGGTGAACTATTTATGGTTGATACCAAGAGAAGCTGTCTGGGCTATGGCTATTTCAGTGAAGATTTGACAAGCAATCTTACCCTTAAAAATTTTTTTACACATCAGAAACTTTCAGAAGAGGTTTCTGAGCAGATTCTTTCACAATACCAGAGCCAAGCAAATGTTGCGCTCCAAGATTCATCATTAGCTTTAGTAAAAGAACTCCTTTCTAACTTCTCAGAGCATTTGCTAACTACTATACCTATCGAAGGAAGTGATTTACGTTTAGGGACATTATTTGTCTTAAGCTCTAAACCCTTAAATGAAGAACAAATGATTCTTTTGGATATTTTTGCGACATTTATCGGAAATCAATTGTCCTATATGATGCTCGATGCCCTTGAAGAAAAGCGGCGAAATAGCACATTTCAAGCATTGATCCAAACACTTTCACGTCCAGAACTGGAATCCTTCAAAACTATTATCGAGAAAATAGATTTATAAATTCATAGAGAGCTGATTCCTTTTTTCTATCCTAAAATTTCTCTTGCTAAAACTCGAAGAATAAGGTATAATAGAAATAATGGTTTGTCAGCAAAATCTGTGGGATCTCTTGTCCCCATAGGCTTTGTAAGCAACGGAACACATGATGTTTTCGTTGCTTTTTTGGCGTCTTTTACAGTGGAAAATACGAAAAGTTATGAAAAAGACAAACTACAGACTTTTCAGTGTTTTTCATCATAAATTCACCAAAAACACAGACTTTTTTAATCTAATCTAAAAAATAGAGGAGAAAACACTTGGCAGGACATGACGTAAAATACGGTAAACACCGTACAAGACGCAGCTTTTCACGTATTAAAGAAGTAATCGGTTTGCCAAACCTTATCGAAGTTCAAACATTAAGTTATAAGAACTTTCTCGATGAAGGTCTAGCAAATGTCTTTAAAGAAATGTTCCCGATCGACAACTTCGCAGGCACAATGGAGCTTGAATTTGTCGGTTATGAAATGAAGACACCTAAATACACTGTTGAAGAAGCTCGCGCTCATGATGCAAACTATTCAGCACCTATCTATGTAACCTTCCGTCTCGTGAATAAAGAAACGGGCGAGCTGAAAACACAAGAAGTCTTCTTTGGGGACTTCCCACTCATGACTGAAATGGGTACATTTATCAACAATGGTTCAGAACGTTTGATCGTCAGCCAATTGGTACGTAGCCCAGGTTCTTATTTCCACCTCAAAACGGATAAAAATGGTCTGGAAAGCTTCGGTCATACCACTATTCCTAACCGTGGGGCATGGTTTGAGTTAGACACTGATGCCAAAGGCATTGGTTATGTTCGTATTGACCGTACACGTAAATTAACCTTTACAACAATGTTGCGTGCGCTTGGTTTTGGCTCAGATGAAGAAATTCTTGAATTGTTGGGTGAAACTCAACTCTTGACGGATACTTTGGGCAAAGATGTGCATAAAAATCCAGCGGATACTCGTGTAGAAGAAGCCCTCAAAGACATTTATGACCGCTTGCGCCCAGGGGAACCAAAAACAGCGGATAGTTCACGTGGTTTGCTTGTTGCGCGTTTCTTTGATCCAAAACGTTATGATTTTGCCCCTGTTGGACGTTATAAATTTAACAAGAAATTAGCACTTAAAAATCGTTTGCTTGGCTTGACTTTGGCTGAACCAATTGTTGACCCAGAGACTGGTGAAATTCTTGTAAATACTGATACGCTTGTTACTCGTGATGTGCTTGATTTGATTGAACCATTGCTTGATAACGGTCTTGGAAACTTTGTAGTTGAACCTTCTGATGATGCTGTTATTCCAGAACCTATCACTTTGCAAAGCATCAAAGTTTACTCACCTAAAGATCCAGAACGTGTGGTTACATTATTGTCAAATGGTACACCAGACGCTGAGTGCCGTGTTTTGACACCAGCAGATGTAATTGCGAATATTAGTTATTGGCTGGGTCTTGCTGAAGGTATTGGTAAAGTGGACGATATTGACCACTTAGGTAACCGTCGTATCCGTTCAGTAGGTGAATTACTCCAAAACCAAGTACGTATCGGACTTTCACGTATGGAGCGTGTCATTCGCGAACGGATGTCATCTTCAGAAAATGAAAATATCACACCACAAGGTTTGATTAACATTCGTCCTGTAACAGCTTCAATCAAAGAATTCTTTGGTTCTTCACAACTTTCACAGTTCATGGACCAACACAATCCTTTGTCTGAGCTTTCACACAAACGTCGTTTTTCTGCCTTAGGACCTGGGGGTATCTCACGTGACCGTGCTTCATATGAAGTACGTGACGTTCACTATACTCACTACGGCCGTATGTGTCCTATTGAAACACCTGAAGGACCAAACATCGGTTTGATTAACAACTTGTCATCATATGCCAAAGTAAACGAATATGGTTTCATTATGTCACCATATCGTCGCGTTGACCGTGTAAATGGTATTGTTACTGACGAAGTTGAATATTTAACTGCCGATGAAGAAGACAACTATACTGTTGCCCAAGCCAACTCACCATTGACGGAAGATAGCCGCTTTGCTAATGAAACAGTTATGGCTCGTCATACGGGTAACAATATTGAAGTTGAAGCTTCAACAGCAGACTATATGGACGTTTCACCTAAACAGGTTATCGCCGTTGCTGCTGCATGTATTCCATTTTTGGAAAACGATGACTCCAACCGTGCCCTCATGGGTGCTAACATGCAACGTCAAGCAGTGCCACTGATTGACCCACATGCTCCTTGGATTGGTACTGGGATGGAACATCAAACTGCGCGTGATTCTGGTGCAGCTTTGCTTGCCAAACATGACGGAGTAGTTGAATATGTAGACGGAAATGAGATTCGCGTTCGTCGTACTTCTGGTGAGCTGGATATTTACCACATCACTAAATATCGTCGTTCAAACTCAGGAACTTCTTATAATCAACGTCCATTGGCTCAACTTGGAGAAAAAGTTGAAAAAGGAGACATCATTGCTGATGGTCCTTCAATGGAAAATGGGGAAATGGCCCTTGGTCAAAATCCACTTGTTGCTTATATGACTTGGGAAGGTTACAACTTCGAGGATGCGGTAATCATGTCAGAACGTTTGATTAAAGACGACGTTTATACCTCTATTGCTATCGAAGAATATGAATCAGAAACACGCGATACAAAACTTGGCCCTGAAGAAATTACGCGTGAAATTCCAAACGTTGGGGATGAAGCACTCAAAAACCTTGACGAAGCGGGTATTATCCGTATTGGTGCCGAAGTGAAAGACGGTGACTTGCTTGTTGGTAAAGTAACTCCTAAAGGTGAAACTGATCCAACACCAGAAGAACGTTTGCTTCGTGCAATCTTTGGTGAAAAAGCTCGTGAAGTGCGTGATACATCCCTTCGTGTTCCTCATGGAGGTGGCGGTATTGTTCATGACGTTCGTGTATTTACACGCGAAAATGGTGATGAATTACCTTCAGGTGTGAATAAATTGGTTCGTGTCTTTATCGCTCAAAAACGTAAGATTCACGTTGGGGATAAAATGGCTGGACGCCATGGTAACAAGGGGGTTGTTTCAAACATTGTGCCTGTGGAAGATATGCCTTACTTACCAGATGGAACACCTATTGATATCATGTTGAATCCACTTGGGGTGCCATCACGGATGAATATCGGACAAGTTATGGAGCTTCATTTAGGGATGGCGGCTCGTACACTTGGAATTCACATTGCAACACCAGTGTTTGATGGAGCATCTGATGAAGATATCTGGGATACCGTTAAAGAAGCTGGTATGGCTGCTGATGCTAAGACTGTCCTTTATGACGGTCGTACTGGTGAACCATTTGACAACCGAATTTCAGTCGGTGTCATGTACATGATTAAACTTCACCACATGGTTGATGATAAACTCCATGCTCGTTCAGTTGGTCCTTACTCACTCGTTACACAACAACCGCTCGGTGGTAAAGCACAGTTCGGTGGACAACGTTTCGGAGAAATGGAAGTTTGGGCACTGGAAGCTTATGGTGCGGCCAATGTCCTTCAAGAAATCTTGACATACAAGTCAGATGACGTGATTGGACGTACACGTGCTTATGAAGCAATCGTTAAAGGTGAACGTATTCCTAAACCAGGTCTTCCTGAATCATTCCGTGTATTAGTTAAAGAATTGCAATCATTGGGTCTTGATATGAAAGTGCTCGATGCAGATAGCAATGTTCTTGACTTACGTGAATTGGACGAAGATGAAGTCATGACGCGTCCAGACAATACAGAAATTACTCCTGAAATGCTTGAAGCACAGGAAGCAATTGTTGCCCAAGCAGAAGCTGAAGAAGAAGCTCTGATTAACGCTGGAAATGAAGAATAATATTACTGACAGAGCTGTCAGTAATAGAAATATAAAACTTTTGAGAAATATTTTTGCTGAAACAACTGACGAAGATTTAATGCTGCTGACAGAGCGGTCAGTGAGTCAATATCGGTTATCAGTGAAAAAATGTACAAAAGTATCCTGTGTTAAATTGATTAGAAGTGGAGAAAGAATTGGTCGATGTAAATAAATTTGAGAGCATGCGAATTGGTATCGCATCTCCACAAAAAATTCGTTACTGGTCATTTGGCGAAGTTAAAAAACCAGAAACAATCAACTATCGTACACAAAAGCCTGAACGTGAAGGACTCTTTGATGAACGTATCTTCGGTCCTCAAAAAGACTGGGAATGTGCCTGTGGAAAACTCAAAGGTGTTTTCTACAAGAATCAAGTCTGTGAACTTTGTGGAGTTCAAGTAACAACTGCAAAAGCGCGTCGCGAACGCATGGGGCACATTGAATTGGCTGCGCCAACTTCACATATCTGGTATTTCAAAGGTATTCCGTCACGGATGGGACTTGCGCTTGATATGAGCCCACGTGCGCTTGAAGAAGTGATTTACTTTGCAAGTTATGTGGTCATTGATCCTAAAGAAACAGATCTTGAGAAAAAACAACTCTTAACAGAACGTGAATATCGTGAACAACTCTTGAAAAATGGTTTTGGTTCATTCGTTGCAAAGATGGGTGCAGAAGCGATTCAAGATTTGTTGAACGATGTAGATATTGATAAAGAAGTATCAGAACTTAAGGAAGAGTTAAAAGCAGTCACTGGACAACGTCGTGTTAAAATCATTCGCCGTTTAGATGTTTTGACAGCCTTCAAAAAGTCAGGGAATTCCCTTTCTTGGATGGTCTTGAACGTATTGCCAGTCATTCCACCAGATTTACGTCCGATGGTACAGTTGGATGGTGGACGTTTTGCCACATCTGACTTGAATGATTTGTATCGTCGTGTTATTAACCGTAACAATCGTTTGAAACGATTGATGGAGCTTAACGCACCAAACATTATTGTGCAAAATGAAAAACGGATGCTGCAAGAAGCCGTGGATACTTTGATTGACAACGGTCGTCGTGGTCGTCCAATCACTGGTGCCGGTAACCGTCCATTGAAGTCTCTTTCACATATGTTGAAAGGGAAACAAGGACGTTTCCGTCAAAACTTGCTTGGTAAACGGGTTGACTATTCTGGACGTTCGGTTATCGCTGTTGGTCCTACTTTGAAGATGTACCAATGCGGTGTACCACGTGAAATGGCGATTGAATTGTTCAAACCATTCGTCATGTCTGAACTCGTGAAACGTGAGTTGGCTGCGAACATTCGTGCGGCTAAACGTAAAGTGGAACGTCAAGATTCAGATGTCTGGGATGTACTTGAAGAAGTTGTTAAAGAACACCCTGTTCTTCTTAACCGCGCACCTACGCTTCACCGCTTGGGTATTCAAGCGTTTGAGCCAGTCTTGATTGATGGTAAAGCGATGCGTCTTCACCCACTTGCTTGTGAAGCCTACAACGCCGACTTTGACGGTGACCAAATGGCGATTCACTTGCCATTGTCTGAAGAAGCTCAAGCTGAAGCACGTCTTTTGATGCTTGCTGCTGAACATATCTTGAACCCTAAAGATGGTAAACCAGTCGTTACACCATCTCAAGATATGGTCCTTGGTAACTACTACCTTACGATGGAAGAAAAAGGTCGTGAGGGTGAAGGAATGATTTTCTCAACTCCTGAAGAAGTTGAGATTGCAATGCGCAATGGTTATGTACATTTACATACACGTATTGGTATTGCTACTAAATCTATCAACAAACCTTGGACGCCTGAACATCAAGATAAAATCTTGATTACAACAGTTGGTAAAGTGATCTTTAATTCAATCATTCCAGAAGGAATGCCTTACCTTAATGAACCTACTGACATCAACTTGACAGGTAAAACAGATGACCGGTTCTTTATGGAACCAGGACAAGATATCCAAGAAGTCTTGGCTAATCTTGATACTGTGCGTCCATTCAAAAAAGGCTATCTTGGAAATATCATCGCTGAAGTCTTCAAACGTTACCGTACGACAGCAACGTCTGAGTACCTTGACCGCTTGAAAGACCTTGGCTACCACCAATCTACTTTGGCTGGTTTGACTGTGGGTATCGCTGATATCCCTGTTGTTGAAGATAAACATGAAATCATCGATGCTGCACACAAACGTGTGGAACAAATCACGAAACAATTCCGCCGTGGTTTGATTACTGATGATGAACGTTATAACGCAGTGACCGGTGTTTGGCGTGATGCTAAAGAATCACTTGAAAAACGTCTGATTGAAGAACAAGATTTGACTAACCCAATCGTTATGATGATGGACTCTGGAGCCCGTGGTAACATCTCTAACTTCTCTCAACTTGCTGGTATGCGTGGTTTGATGGCTGCTCCTAATGGTAAAATTATGGAATTGCCTATCATCTCCAACTTCCGTGAAGGGCTTTCTGTCTTGGAAATGTTCTTCTCAACTCACGGTGCTCGTAAAGGGATGACCGATACGGCCCTTAAGACAGCCGACTCTGGTTATCTTACTCGTCGTTTGGTTGACGTTGCCCAAGATGTTATCATTCGTGAAGACGACTGTGGAACTGACCGTGGACTTGTGATTTCAGACATCGCTACTGGTAAAGAAATGGTTGAACCTTTGTTTGAACGCTTGGTTGGTCGTTATACCCGTAAATCAGTCTTCCATCCAGAAACTGGTGAAATGATTATCGCTGATGATACCTTGATTTCCGAAGATGTAGCGCGCCAAATCGTTGATGCTGGCGTCAAAGAAGTAACCATCCGCTCAGTATTTACATGTAAAACGCCACATGGTGTATGTAAACACTGTTACGGTATCAACTTGGCAACAGGTGATGCGGTTGAAGTTGGTGAAGCTGTTGGTACCATCGCTGCTCAATCAATCGGTGAACCTGGTACTCAGTTGACAATGCGTACATTCCACACGGGTGGTGTTGCGTCAAGTTCAGATATCACTCAAGGTTTGCCTCGTGTTCAAGAAATCTTTGAAGCACGTAACCCTAAAGGGGAAGCAATCATCACTGAAGTAACTGGTACAGTTGAATCAATTGTTGAAGATCCTGCTACTCGTACTCGCGAAATTACTGTTAAAGGACAAACGGATACACGTAGTTATACTGTTGGTATGGCTGATGTCCTGATGGTTGAAGAAGGTGAATTCATTCACCGTGGTGCACCTTTGATTCAAGGTTCTATCGAACCTAAACACTTGCTTCAAGTTCGTGATGCTTTATCAGTTGAAACTTACTTGCTCGGTGAAGTTCAAAAAACTTACCGTTCACAAGGGGTTGAAATCGGAGATAAGCACATCGAAGTGATGGTTCGTCAAATGCTTCGTAAAGTTCGTATCATGGATAATGGTTCAGTTGATATCTTGCCAGGTACTTTGATGGATATTTCAGATTTCGAAAAAGCAAATGAAGAAGCACTCTTGAAAGGTGAAATGCCTGCAACAGGACGTCCAGTCTTGATGGGGATTACTAAAGCCTCTCTTGAAACCAATTCATTCTTGTCAGCTGCATCATTCCAAGAAACAACTCGTGTCCTTACTGATGCCGCAATTCGTGGTAAAGAAGATCACTTGCTTGGTTTGAAGGAAAATGTTATCATCGGTAAGATTATTCCTGCTGGTACCGGTATGTTCCGTTACCGTAACATTGAACCTTTGGCTGATTTATCAAATGCACCTGAAGTTAAAGAGGTTGAAACAGAAACTGTGGAAAGCTAATATTTCCATTTACAAATAAAAAAGTTACTGACAGAGCTGTCAGTAACTTTTTTTTATGAATTAGGTGAGTCAGTAATGATTTTAAAAAACTGTAATTTTTGGTAAAATAATAACATGAAATATTATCTCCTGGCAAATCCAAATTCTGGTTCAGGTAAAGGAGCACGGACATTAGAGATCCTTCTTCCTTATTTGGAAGAACATGAATTTGATTATCAACTTTATACCACTAAAAAATTTCAAAATCATACTTCCAATGAAGCTGCATTAGTGGATAAAATATTGACGCAAAAGACAAAAGAAGACCGGCTGGTTATTATTGGAGGCGATGGGACGCTTTCGCTAGTTATCAATGAACTTCCAGCATCAGAGTCTTTTTCTTATATCCCTTCTGGTTCTGGCAATGATTTTGCACGTAGTTTAAATTTGAGTCTTGACCCGATTGAAGCCTTTGAAGCAGCGCGTCAGCGTACTCAGCCGCACGAAATTTATGTCATGCGCTATCAATCGAAAGATTTAAGTGGTTATTCATTAAACAATATTGGCATTGGACTCGATGCGACAATTGTCCAAGCGGCAAATGATGGAAAGTTAAAGAATGTTCTTAACCGCTTGAAGTTAGGTAGTTTATCTTATGTTGCAACTGCACTGCAAGTTTTAATCACTAAAAAATCTTTTGGAACAGTAATCACGAGTGGTGAGGAAGTGCTTGAAAAAAATAAAGCTTTTCTAATGACGTTTACTAAGCATCCCTATTTTGGTGGAGGTGTAAAAATTTCACCTACGGCCTCCAATAAAAATAGTGAAATTCACCTTGTAGAGTATGATAAGCACAGACTATTGCGCACTTTTTCTTTAATTCCAAGTGTTTTAAAAGGCACGCATTTACAACATCCACTTTTCTTGCATAAGGTAAGAAAATATTTTACGGTAAAACTTTCTGAGGAACAACCTGTCCAGATAGATGGTGAAATTTATCATCTTCAGGCAGGAGAAATTCTTTCCATTCAGCCAGAAAAAAGAAAAATTTTTTATTAGGACTTATAAAATATAAAGTAAATGACCACCACTTGGTGGTTTTTTATTATTATTCATTTATTCTTGTATTAAAATACTTTTTATATTATAATTATGCTATTATTGTTAATAAATATAAAAGAAAAGAGAAAAAATGAATTTTAATTTTTTACCCAAGTACTTTTCCTATTTTAATGATGGAATGTTAGTAACGCTTATTATATCCGCATTTGTGGTACTGATAGGAACGTGTTTAGGGATTATTGTAGCTCTGGGAAAACTTTCGAGTTTCCCCCCATTGCGTTGGCTTGCAAAAGCATATATTGAAATATTTAGGGGGACGCCCATGCTTGTTCAAATCATGCTTGGCTTTGCTCTTGCTGGTAATTTGAATTTTCCTACTTTTCATATAGGAATTTTACAACAAGATTTAGGGCGTTTAGTCCCAGGGATTATTGTACTTGCACTCAATTCTGGTGCTTATATGGCTGAGATTGTTCGAGCAGGAATTGAAGCTGTCCCCATCGGTCAGCAAGAAGCAGCTTATTCTTTAGGGATACGCCCTAGAAAAACGATGGTTAATGTAATTTTACCGCAGGCGATACGAAACATATTACCTGCAGTAGGAAATGAATTTGTAACGATTATCAAAGATAGTTCACTCCTTTACACGATCGGTGTCATGGAAGTATTTAGTGGTGCTCAAACAGTAGTGAGCTTAACTTACCAGACCATTTCTCCTCTCTTGGTTGTAGCCCTCTATTATTTTGTAGTAACTTTTGTGGTGAGTCGCTTGTTGGCAAGATTGGAAAAACGCCTTAGGAAAGGATATGCAAAATAATGAGTAATTATTTAATAGAAGTAAAAAAATTGTATAAAAATTTTGGAAGTAATGAAGTTTTAAAAGGGCTGGACATACAAATAAAAAAAGGTGAAGTGGTTGTCATGATTGGTCCTTCTGGATCTGGCAAATCAACATTTTTACGAACGATGAATCTACTTGAAAAACCGACTCGAGGACAGGTTTATTTTGAAGGAACAAATCTTGCTGATAAATCTGTAGATGTTTTTAAACACCGTGAAAAAATGGGGATGGTTTTTCAGCAGTTTAATCTCTTCCCTCATATGACTGTCAAAGATAACTTGATGTTAGCGCCCATAAAAACTGAAAAATTATCTAAAATACAAGCAAGTAAGGTAGCTGACCAACTTTTAAACCGAGTGGGTCTCTCTGAAAAATCAGAAGCTTATCCACAAGCTTTATCAGGCGGACAGCAACAAAGGGTGGCCATTGCGCGAGCATTGGCTATGAATCCTGATGTGATGCTTTTTGATGAGCCAACCTCTGCTTTGGATCCAGAAATGGTGGGAGAAGTACTTGCAGTAATGCAAGAATTAGCACAGGAAGGAATGACAATGGTGGTGGTGACACATGAGATGGGTTTTGCAAAAAATGTTGCAGATCGTGTCTTATTTATGGCAGATGGAAATATCGTAGAGGAAGGAACTCCCGAAGAACTTTTTGACCATCCAAAAGAAAAAAGAACGCAAGAGTTTCTCGCTAAAGTACTTTAAGCTTGAATGCTTAAGTCTGGGATGGTTTGGTGAGCTTAAAAAAAGCAGTAGTCATGCTGCTTTTTTTTATTGGTGTGGTATAATATTAAATAAGAAATTGAAATGTGCTAGAATAATATAGAAAAGAGAAGAAGATGAAATTTGAAGATATCAATGAAAACACGATAAAAATTACCCTCTCTTTCGATGACTTAACAGATTATGATATTAAATTATCAGACTTTTTTGGTAACCAAGAAGTCATTGAACAGTTCTTCTATGAATTAGTAGATGAACTGGGGTTGGAAAACCGTTTTGGTAATGTAGGGATGTTGACTTTCCAAATTCAACCTTTCCCACAAGGGGTACATATGATTGTACACGAAGAAGCGTTGTTGAATGAGGGAGGTGAAATCCCTGATGACCCAGAAGAATTTGAAGAACTCATGACAGGTTTTTATAATAAACTTAATGAAATAGGTGCAGATATGGCGCGTGAGCGTGGAATTACAGATTTCAAACCAGGCTTGGAACTTCCAGGTTCGCAAAAGGAAGAAACAGACCAAGAACCTGATTTTATCTATTATTCTGTTCGGTATGACGACATGATGTCAGCGCTCGCGGGTGTTAAGAACGTTAAGTTTGCTGATGAAGAATCTGAGTTTTATCGCTATGAGGGTGATTTTTATTTAGTAGTTTTAGATAATCAAAAAGCCAAAGGGAAGATGCATGTAGAAAGTACGCGTGCTCGAATGATGGAATACGGTGAAGCTTCAAAAATAAGCCGAGAATTTTTGCAGGAGTATGGGGAGTGTTTGATTGCAACGCGCGCTTTAGACGTTCTTAGAAAAATTTGAATATGGTTGATACATTAAAAGAAATTCCGTTTGCACTCAAATTTTTAGTTGTAGCCATTATGACTTTTGGGATCTCGGTTATTTTGACGCCAGTCATGACATTTGTGTCAAAAATTATCGGAGCAGTGGATAAGCCTAATGAACGGCGGGTCAATAAGAAGCCAATGCCTTCCGCAGGTGGAGTAGTGATTTTTATAGCATTTGCCATTGCTACATTATTGATTTTGCCCCATATTGTGCATAACCAACCATTATTACATGCGGGTCAACCTCCTGCTGGGGGCGGTCCGGGCACAGGACCTCATCCTCCACAAGTTCAAAGCTATTTTGATTATATTTGGCCTTTTGTGGCAGGAGGCGCTATTGTCGTATGTACAGGTCTAATTGATGATATAAAAGAGATTTCTCCAAAAATGAAACTCTTGGGGCTGATTGTTGCGGCAAGCTTTATTTGGTTCTTTACCAATGCACGTTTTGATAATTTGAAGATTCCATTTGGGGGACCTCTTCTTATTTTCCCAGCCTGGTTATCTTTTATATTTACTGTTTTTTGGATTTTGGCAATAACCAATGCGATTAATTTAATTGATGGCTTAGATGGTTTAGCTAGTGGGGTCTCTATCATATCCTTAACAACAATGGGTGTGGTTTCTTACTTCTTTTTGCCTAGTCCGAACGTCTTTTTACCGATTACGATTTTTATCGTAGTGGCAGCTATCATGGGGTTTTTCCCTTATAACTACCATCCGGCTATTATTTACTTAGGAGATACGGGAGCTCTGTTTCTCGGATTTATAATAGCTGTGACTTCTTTGCAAGGACTAAAAAATGCAACTGCCGTGGCTGTATTAACACCTCTTCTTATTTTAGGAGTTCCCATAACAGACACAGTGGTTGCTATGATTAGGCGAAAATTGAATCGTCAATCTATTGCTACTGCTGATAAGCGGCATCTTCATCACCGCTTGATGGCTCTAGGATTTACGCATCGCGGGGCAGTATTAGTCATTTATGGGATTGCCTTTATCTTTGCTTTTATTTCTCTTCTTTTACAATTTTCAAGCCGTATCGGGGGGATTCTTCTCATTGTTGCTTGTATCTTCGGTTTAGAGATTTTTATTGAACTAGTAGGGATACTTGGCGAAAATCGACAACCTGTTTTAAAAGCTTTGAAGTTTGTAGGAAATTCCAGTTATCGAGAAACAGTAATCCATGGACAAAAAGCAAAAGATGACGTTGATAGCCAAGAAAGTAGAGAAGAGATAGATGAGCCCACGCAGGAGTTCCCTGTAACAAGGTTAAGACGGCGAGATAAAAAATAAAAAATTGATGAACCACAATCCTTTGGATAGTGGTTTTTTCTTGAAAAGAAATATCCTCAAGAAATACACATCTTGTCAAAAATTTGTTAAAATAGACATTATAAATGTCAAAAATAATTGACAATTCAAAGGAGTGAAAAATGGCTACACTTGAAATTAAAAATCTGCACGTAGCAATTGAGGATAAAGAGATTCTTAAAGGCGTGGATATGACTATAAATACGGGAGAAATCCATGCAATTATGGGACCAAATGGTACAGGGAAATCTACTTTATCTGCGGCTATTATGGGAAATCCAAACTATACAGTGACTAAGGGAGAAGTACTTTTTGATGGGAAAAATGTTCTAGAGTTAGACGTTGATGAACGTGCTCGACTGGGACTTTTCTTAGCTATGCAGTATCCATCAGAAATTCCAGGTATTACTAATGCAGAATTTTTGCGCGCAGCCATCAATGCTAAGCGTGGTGAAGCAGATAAGATTTCTGTCATGGAGTTTATCAAAAAATTAGACCAAAACATGGAACTTTTGAGCATGAAAGAGGAAATGGCAGAACGCTACCTTAATGAAGGTTTTTCAGGTGGTGAAAAGAAACGTAATGAAATTCTTCAGCTTTTGATGCTCGAACCTACTTTTGCTATTTTAGACGAAATTGATTCAGGACTTGATATTGATGCCCTTAAAGTAGTAGCAAAAGGTGTTAATTCAATGCGTGGCGATAAATTTGGTGCACTCATTATCACCCACTATCAACGATTACTTGATTATATTACGCCTGATGTGGTACATATTATGATGGATGGACGCGTTGTTAAAACAGGTGGAGCAGAACTTGCAAAACGTCTTGAAACTGAAGGTTATGTCAATATTGCTGCCGAACTTGGCATTGAATATGTCGAAGAAGTTTAAGGAAAGGAGAAGGTAAGAGGTTTTATCTCCTGACAGCTCTGTCAGTAAAAGTGAGGAAGGAAAAAAACTGTAAGCTACGTTTCACCCTCCTCCTGACAGGCTGGTCAGTGCTTTTGTAAAATACTTACCAAGAACAGAATGAATCAAGAAATCTTAAACTTTTCACAAATGCATGCTGAACCTGAATGGTTATCTGAATTACGTCAGGAAGCTGCTCAACAAGCTGCACAATTGGAATTACCTAATATTGAACGCGTTAAAATTAATCGCTGGGGACTGGATCACCTAAAAATATCTGAAATGGAAGAAGTAGGAAATGTTCCTGACTTTACTGAACTTCCTTCTCATCCGTTTTTGGTTCAAGTAGGCTCTCAAACGGTTGTAGAGCAGATTACACCCACCTTAGCGGATAAAGGAGTGATTTTCACTGATTTTGCGAATGCTTTGGTAGAGCTTCCCGAGGTAGTCAAGAATCAATTAGGACGTGTAGTTCCTTTTACAGAGAGTAGCCTAACGGCAGCTAGTACAGCGACTTTTAATTCTGGTTTAGTGCTCTACGTTCCAGATGGTGTGGAGGTTGATGAACCAGTTGAGAGCCTTTTGATGCAAGAAGGTAGCTCAGAGGTTCCTTTCAATAAGCGTATTTTACTTATCGTTGGTAAAAATGCTAAGGTGGAATACTTAGAGCGCTTAGAGACAACGGGAGCTCAAACGGCAAAAGCGACGGCAAATTTAGTGGTCGAGGTGATTGCTGAAGCAGGTGCTCAAGTTAAATTTTCAGCTATCGATCGACTCGGTGAAAACGTCACAGCATCAGTTATCCGCCGAGGATTAATTGGTGAAAATGCTACAATAGATTGGTCTGTTGGAGTGATGAATGATGGCAATGTTGTAGCTGATTTTGACAGTGACCTCAAAGGAAATGGTTCACATTCCCAAATTAAAGTCGTAGGAATTTCAACAGGACATCAAACCCAAGGAATTGATACACGTGTCACTAACTTTGGGAAAAATTCCATGGGTCATATTATGCAAAATGGTGTTATCCTTGATAAGGGGACGCTCACTTTTAATGCTATTGGGCATATTATAAAAGGAGCCAAAAATGCGGATGCTCAACAATCTTCTCATGTCTTGATGCTCTCAGATAAAGGGCGTGGCGATGCCAATCCTATCCTACTCATTGATGAGAACGATGTGACGGCAGGACACGCAGCTTCTGTGGGTCAGGTTGATGAAGAAGATTTGTTCTACCTACAATCTCGGGGAATTGATGAAGAAACAGCAAAACGCTTGGTTATTCGTGGCTTTCTGGGATCAGTGGTCAGTGAAATTCCCGTCAAATCAGTGAGAGATGAGTTTATCGCGACTATTGAAAGAAAGCTGGGCATGTGATGCTTGAGATTGAAAAACTGAGAGAAGATTTTCCAATATTAAATCAAAAGGTCAATGATGAGCCTTTAGTCTATCTGGATAATGCTGCTACAACTCAAAAACCTCTGACCGTTCTATCAGCAATCAATGATTTTTATCAGCAAGATAATGCTAATGTCCATCGGGGGGTACATACCTTAGCTGAACGAGCTACTGCAGACTATGAAGCTGCTCGTGAAAAAGTTCGTGCTTTTATCAATGCGCAGTCCACTAAAGAAATCTTATTTACGCGCGGTACCACCACCTCTCTCAATTGGGTCGCTCAGTTTGCTGGACAAATACTTACACCGGCTGACGAAGTCATCATTACAATTATGGAACACCATTCCAACATTGTACCTTGGCAAGAAATTGCACAGCGTACAGGCGCAACGTTAAAGTTCGTCTATCTTAAGGATGGAGGACTTGATTGGACTGACTTGAATGAAAAAATTTCTACAAAAACGAAATTTGTATCTGTTGCTCATGTCTCTAATGTGCTGGGTTGTATTAATCCTATAAAAGAAATTGCGGACCTTGCACATGCTCATGGTGCTTATGTTGTAGTAGATGGGGCACAATCTGTTCCTCACATGGCAGTAGATGTTCAAGAGTTGGATGTAGACTTTTTTGCCTTTTCTGGTCATAAGATGATGGGACCGACAGGAATTGGCGTTCTCTACGGAAAGGAAGAGTTACTGCAACGCTTTGAACCCGTAGAATTCGGAGGAGAGATGATTGACTTTGTTTATGAAAGCCATTCTACTTGGACTGAATTACCTTGGAAATTCGAAGCCGGCACACCAAATATCGCAGGTGCAATTGGTTTGGGTGCAGCAATTGATTATATCAACAGTATCGGTATAGAAAACATCCAACAGCATGAACGTGAGCTGGTAGAATACCTCTTGCCCAAACTCAAGGAGATTCCAGGATTAACACTTTACGGTCCTGCTGAGCCCCGTCAGAGAGCAGGAGTTATTGCTTTTAATTTGCAAGGCCTTCACCCCCATGATTTAGCAACAGCACTTGATATGGAAGGGATTGCGGTGAGAGCAGGCCACCACTGTGCTCAACCTTTACTTCACGACTTGAAGGTTGCTGCGACAGCACGTGCAAGTTTTTATCTCTATAATACCAAGGCGGATTGCGATAAGTTGATCAAAGCACTTTGGGTAACAAAAGAATTTTTTAATGTCTAAAACAATCAAGGATAGTGGAACGATTGGTCAAATATTTCAAGGACTATTGGATTTTTCTTCTATAGGAGATCTCCAGCTTGAACAAGCATTAAAAGAGCAAGAAAAGAAGAAAAAGAGAACGAAAAGAGAAAACGTGACAATCTTAACTGATAAATTTTTGGAAACGCTCAAATATGAAGGAGCCGTAAGTTTGATTTCATGGGGAGCTGAAGCAGAACCTCATGCAACGGGGACGTGGATTTCTTACTTAACTTTGTCCGAAGATGAGAAACTTTTGGCACCAGCAGCAGGAATGCATCATTTAGAAGCTGATATCGCAAAAAATGACAAATTGTTCCTAATGCTTGGGGTACGGGAAGTTGAGGGGCGTAATGGTTATCAAGGCATTGGCTTTCGTCTGACTGTTAAAGCAAAACTCATTGGCCAAGGCAGTACGTTTGAAATTGTTCACCAAAAATATCCCTTTGCACGTCAAGCTTTGGAAATGACCCCTCTTAAATTGGAGCAATTGCTCTAGTTTCAATTAAATTGATAAGAAAGTGTAAAAGAATGGCTTTATCTAAATTAGATAATTTATATCGTGCAGTGATCCTTGACCATTCCTCAAATCCGCGACATGCTGGAGAGCTGCAGACTGGTTGCATGGTAGATTTGAATAATCCCACTTGTGGGGATGTCATTCGTCTGACTGTTGAGTTGGATGGAGATAAGATTTCAAATATTGCGTTTAGTGGTCACGGTTGTACCATCTCCACTGCCTCTGCTTCAATGATGACCGTCGCCGTATTAGGAAAGACAAAAGCACAAGCTCTAGAGTTAGCCAAACTCTTTTCAGCGATGGTGACCGGAGAAGAAGACGAACGTCAAGAAGCTTTGGGAGATGCCCAGTTTTTAGCAGGGGTCAGTAAGTTCCCTGCGCGGGTAAAATGTTCAACCTTAGCCTGGAATGCGCTGAAAAAAGCATTGGATGAAGGATACGCAGAAAATAACTTAGTGCATGGTCAATAAAATGTACTGACCAACCTGTCAGCTCTCTGATGGGTTTAGGTTGAGATAAAAATAAGAGTTTTAAAGAGGAAAAAATGACAGAAAATAGTACACAAGAAGTCGTCAAAGACCTCGAGGAATATAAATACGGTTTCCACGATGATGCGGAACTTGAGTTCACTACAGGATTGGGCTTAACTGAGGAGGTCATCCGAGAAATCTCAGCAACAAAAAAAGAGCCGGAATGGATGTTAGAATTTCGTCTGAAATCTTTTGAAGCATTTAAAAAATTAGATATGCCAAAGTGGGGACCAGATCTTTCAGAAATAGATTTTAATGATATTGTCTATTACCAAAAACCCTCTGCAAAAGCAGCACGCGATTGGGATGATGTCCCTGATGAGATTAAGAATACCTTTGAAAAAATCGGGATTCCTGAAGCTGAACGTTCCTATTTGGCTGGTGCTTCAGCTCAATATGAATCAGAAGTTGTTTACCACAACATGAAAGAAGAATTTGAAAAGCTGGGTATTGTGTTTACGGATACAGATACGGCTTTACGTGAGTATCCAGAACTGTTCAAAAAATATTTCAGTAAATTAGTACCACCAACAGATAATAAGTTGGCAGCTTTGAATTCTGCGGTTTGGTCAGGTGGCTCATTTGTTTATGTCCCAAAAGGTGTAAAATGTGAAATCCCTATTCAAGCTTACTTCCGGATCAACAATGAAAAATCTGGACAGTTTGAACGGACTTTGATTATTGTTGAAGAAGGAGCATCAATTCAATATGTAGAAGGTTGTACAGCTCCGACTTATAGTGCTTCAAGCTTGCATGCAGCAGTAGTCGAAATCTTTGTTGAAGAAGGAGGCTATATGCGTTATTCTACGATTCAAAATTGGTCGGATAATGTTTATAACCTTGTAACGAAACGCGCCAGTGCAGCAGCAAATGCGACAGTTGAGTGGGTAGATGGTAATTTAGGCTCTAAGGTATCAATGAAATATCCTGCGGTTCACTTAAATGGGCCTGGAGCTCGTGGCACAATGCTCTCGATTGCCTTTGCTGGGGCTAATCAGAATCAAGATACAGGTGCTAAAATGATTCATAACGCACCCAATACCTCGAGTTCTATCATCTCTAAATCCATTGCCAAAAATGGGGGAGCTGTCAACTATCGAGGACAAGTTACTTTTAACAAAAATTCCAAAAAATCAGCATCGCATATTGAATGTGATACCATCTTAATGGATGACTTATCCAAATCAGATACGGTACCTTTTAATGAAATTCATAACTCTCAAGTTGCCTTAGAACATGAAGCAAAAGTTTCAAAAATTTCTGAAGAACAACTTTATTATTTGATGAGTCGTGGTTTAACAGAAAAAGAAGCAACTGATATGATCGTCATGGGCTTTATTGAGCCCTTCACAAAAGAACTTCCGATGGAGTATGCAGTCGAGCTAAATCGTTTAATTTCTTATTCGATGGAAGGTTCTATAGGATAAGAAAAGCATCACTAAAAAAAGGAGCATATGCTCCTTTTTTTTAATGATGCTTTCGGTATTTGAGATAGAAATAACTGACAATAAGAATTAGAAATCCGATGATTGAAATCTCTGACATCAGATGGAAGATTGTTGAAGCGCTAAGATGCGCTGACTGAGGATTCATGAGTTGTAAAAAGAGAGACTGTGAGGTTGTCTGCTTTTCTGTAATTATAAACATAAGAATAACTAAGAAAAACTGATGGATTAAAGATCCTTTCTTTTGGGTGGTGTTTTTTAAAAGAATACGCTGATCTTCAGGTATATGATTTTCTAAGAAATATTGATTATTTAGCCATCGGTTCAGTAAAAAATGTGTGTAGCTAAGAAGAAAAAAACCGACACTAAGTGCTGCAGGAAAAAGCATTGCGATAAAACCGATAAAGAGGCCGATAAGAATATAGTGTTCAAAATTCTTCGAGACCATTTTTGATAATTTTCCAAAGCTACCTAAGGCAATGACCATTCCTAGGGCATAGGGAACATATAAAAGTAAGGTTTCTGATCCCTTACCAAAAATATTCACAACATATAATGAGCCAAAGAGAAAGAGGAAATTTCCTACGGCACCATTTAAGAAAGTTAAAATATTAAGAGGAAGTGGTACTTGATAGTTTCGATATTCTTTCCCAGTTTTATAAATTAATAAGAGGAAAAAGATACAAAAACCAATGAGGGCAATATTAATAGAGAGCGCTGAATCTAAAAGACGTCCCGAACGCAATACAATCAATAAGAGACATAAGCCTGTAAAAATCCAAAATTCTCGTTTGGAGAAGAGAACAGAAGACTCTTTAGGCATTGTGCGGTTAATCAAGATTTGCCTCAATGTGGCCTCTCTTGCATATAAGAGCGCAATGATATAAAAAACAGTATAAACCCCAAAACTTAACCAAACGCCCGCATTTCCAGAAAGGGATAGCCCCCAGAAAAGGGCAAGTAAACCGACTAGAACGACAGGATAGTAAACTTTCTTTTCTTTATTCGGCTGAAAATGATTGAGTGTCACATTGGCAGAGGGAAGCCAAGAAGCACTTAGGCCAATTAAGATCCCAGAAAAGAGGTAGAGAATGGGTAGAAGGGGACCAAATAGGGCTAATATTGAGCCTAGTAGCCCGACGCTAAGCGCAGCGACTAGAAGTTCTAGGCTAGAAATGGTATTTTTTATTGCTCGGATTAAGAAAACGCCAAGAATTCGACAGGCGTAATAAAGGGCAAATGGGAGGACTGAGGTTTCCGTACGTCCATCACTTAATCCTAAAAACAATAGAAAAGGAACCATAATGACTGTATTTGATAAAACTAACAGCGTGGATTTACCAAATTCGTAGGCAATTTGATGTAATTTAACTTTCATTTCTCCTCCATAATAATTTATTAATTAAGAAAAAGTACGATTATTCTTTCTATTATAACATTTATTTAATACAGGCACTAAAGAATAGGTAGGAAGAAAGAAGAAGCATTTTGGACGCAAAAAGGAGCCTAACCCCCTCAATAAGCTAACTTATGACAAGAAAATAATTGAGGTCAGAAAGTGAACTTAAAAAGTGCAAAAATAAGTGAGAAAATAAACAACAAAAAAGGTTGCTTTATGCAGTTCCTAGTTTAAAAGCTAAAAGAGCCACGATTGAGTGAGTCAAAAAAGAGGGATTCAATAAAATAGGCTGACAGCTCTGTCAGTAACAAATAAATGAAAATGTCAGAATTCGAAGAAAGTAATGAAATGCTGAAAAAAAGCTTGTCAGTCCTATTTTTTGATGTTATAATTTAAAAGGTGCAAAAATTTTATACATGCTAGTTAGGAGAAGTAGTGGAACATTCAGCTACTCATAACGAATCAAAAAAAATCTGGTCAGCCATTATGAATTGGTTTTTGGTAGACAAGGTTTTTCTTGTTTCGTTCATTATTGCAATTATTGCAATCAGTTTTGGTGGGTTTACGACACGATTCTTTAATTATCACGTGATTGTCACAGTAGCTGGATTAATGCTAGTCATTGGTGGTTTTAAAGAAACAGGCTTACTCCAGTTTCTCGGTCAGACCTTAGTCAAGAGAAGTACTACCACGCGTCAATTGGTTCGTGCAACAACTTTACTTACTTTCTTCTTAGCCATTTTCTTTACAAATGATTTAACAATATTAACAATCCTCCCACTTTATCTCGCCATTACAAGAGAGATAAAAAATCGTAAATCAGTCTATATAGGTGCTGCCCTAATCGTTCCAGCTTGTCATATCGGTTCGGGCTTACTTCCGCAGGGCAATCCGCATAATCTGTATTTGTATTCTTTCTATAAAGTTGCGGCAAATCATAATGGTGCTGCACTTACTAATTTGGAATTTTTCAAAGGTACAGGTGCTTTGTGGCTATTGGGGCTATTGATTCTGATGATTGCTTGTCAGTTTATTGATAATGAACCTTTAGTCATTAAAACTCATGTGACAAAGTTTAATAAACTAGAAACATCTATTTTCGTCGTATTGATGTTACTTATGGCGGCTTCTGTGTTTGGTTATATTAACTTCTACTTAGCGGGAGCTATCGTAGCCGTTATCGTTCTTTTCTACCGTCCTCATCTTTTTAAAGGAGTGGACTATCACCTTTTGTTAACTTTTGTTTTCTTCTTTTTGATTGTAGGAAATATCGCTAACATTCATGCACTGACAGATTTTATTAGTCAAACGTTAGTAGGACCACAGGCAGCCTTTTTAGGTACAGCTATTTTAAGCCAAGTCATTTCAAATATTGCTTCACCTATTTTGATTTCTCCTTTTACGCCTCATGCCGTCCCTGTTATCTTGGGAGCGGATATTGGTGGGATTGGTACAATTGTTTCCTCAATGGCTACTTTGATTGCGTATAAAGTCATACGAATGAATGCACGTGGTGAAACGCGCGGCTTTGTCAAATATTTTTCTATCGTTAATGCTTCATTTTTCGCAATCCTAATTGTGATTGGACTGATTATTGTAACGATTATTGGTTAGTAGTGAAAGAAGTTGGTTTTGGCCAACTTTTTTGTTATGATGAAATAAAGGAGGGAGAGTTATGCAAAAGAACAAGATTAATATTGATGTCTCCTCAGGACTTTATTTTACTGGCTTTCTTCTAGCTTCAGGGATGAAGTATGCAGAAAGTGGTGGGCAACTTTTCACTGCTGTCCTTCATGGTCTGATGAGTTGGGCCTATGTCGGGTATTGGGTTGTGGATTTCTTGATTCACTAATATAAACTGAGAGTTTAAATAATAAAAAAGCTATGAGGAGCTCATAGCTTTTTTTGTTGCTATTGAGATAAAAGTAAGCGTATTATTTTGTAGAAAAAGGACAAAGTATTAAAATAGTATTAGAATAAAATAAGTTTGAAAGGAGAAAAAAATGAACAAAATTATCTGGTGCATTTTTATTCCCACACTCATCTTCGCAGGTCTTTTATTGACCGCAGGTTTTCTCGTTGAAACACATGTATTTTTTTGGTTTCAAAATTTTGAGATGCTTTACCTTTACAGCACGTTAATTCTCACTTTTATTGGTTTTAGACTATGGCGAATGGGAGTGCAATTTCGTAGCATTAAGGAATTGAGGGTCCTCTTTGGCCTTCTATTTGTAGTATTTGCTACTGACGTAAGTAATACCACACTCTATTTGTTATCAGGGCAGGGCTTATTATGGGAGAACAGACAAATTAGTCCTGCAGGAGCGGCATTTATAGGGAGTTTGATATTACTGACTTTTGCTTTTATTGGATTACGAACACAGATTCGACTAGCACACGTAAAATCACAATAAAATGTGATTTTTTTGTTGTAATAGTGCTAAAAAAGTGTTTTTTATTAAAAATAAAATGATATAATTAGAAAAAACAGAAAAAGGGGAATTATGACATTAATAATTGACAAGGTGAGCAAGCATTTTGGTGAAAAAACAGCTGTAGATCATCTTAATATGGTTGTCCAACCCGGTGAAGTAATGGGGCTTATCGGACAAAATGGAGCGGGGAAAACAACAACTTTTCGGATGATTCTTGATTTCATCAAGGCGGATCAGGGGCAAATTACTTGGCAGGGTGGACCGATCACTCAGCAAGTTAAACAAAAAATCGGCTTTCTTCCTGAAGAACGCGGCCTTTATCAAAAAATGACTGTAGAAAATCAAATTCTATTTTTTGCAGAGTTGCATGGGATGAAACGTTCTGATGCGCGTTTAAAGCTTCAAGAGTGGATGAAGCGCCTTGAAGTGGTCGGCAAGGTTACGGATAAGGTCCAGACCTTGTCTAAAGGTAATGCACAAAAAATCCAGTTCATTGCGACTTTACTTCATGAACCCGAATTTTTAATTCTAGATGAGCCTTTTACCGGTCTAGATCCAGTAAATACTGAACTTTTGCGAAATGAAATAAAACGGTGTCGCGACAATGGGGCCGCAGTGATTTTTTCTAACCATAATATGAGTGATGTGGAGCAGTTATCTGATCATTTATTGATGCTCAAAGGAGGAAAAACGATTCTGCAGGGTACAATAGGAGCAATCCGTGAAAGCTATGGGCGAACTCGTGTATATCTAGAGTCCCCTCTTTCTGACGAAGAACTATTAGCTGTGCCAGGAGTGCTGAATGTTAGAAAACAGGGGTCAGGACGTACAATTAAACTTGCACAAGAAGAAGTTGGACGGGTCCTTTTTAAGCTTGTTACGCAGCAAGGCTATGTCCAAGCCTTTATGCAAGCTCCGCCATCTTTGGATGAAATTTTTCGTATGGAAGTCTCAGAAAATAATGCACTAGAACAACAAAAAGGAGAGTAGCGATGACACATCAAACATGGCTTGTTGCCAAAAATATATATCGGAATCGCATCAAAGGAGCGGGCTTTTGGGCCTTAGTAATCTCTCCGTTTTTAGTAGCAACTGTTTATCTAATTATTGGACTCGTCGTTAGCAATGGGATTAACCAGGTTCCAAAGATGGCTGTGGTTAATAATCCAGCTTTAACCGAGGTACTGAGCGCAGATAAGGATTTAGATGCTGAAGTGAGTAACACACCAAGTCTAGCAAGTGCACAGAGCAAACTTGATTCGGGTAAAATTGACGGTTTTTTAATCGAGCAAGCGGGAAAATATACACTAGTGACGGATGCGCGATCAGGGATGAAATTTGATCAGACAACTTTTCAGACAGCGCTCAGTCAGGTTAATCTTTCTAAAACAGCCCAGCGCCTAGGCTTGACAGCTGCTGATGTCAAAGCGCTACTAAGCCCTGCTCAGCTGACCATGAAAACACAAACAACCACTGGTGAAACTCAGGGAGGGGATGCACGTGTAGGGGCTAATATTGCTATTGGAACCATTGCCTCCATCTTAATATTCGTTCTTTTAATGATGTATGTCGGCATTATTGGACAAGAGATTGGAAACGAGAAATCAAGTAGGATTATGGAGACGCTCTTAGCGGCAACAAATACCAACGTTCAATACTATGGAAAAATACTCGGTGTAATCATGCTTGCGGCCACACAGATTGGCATTTATATTTTTGGTTTTGGGCTTGCTTATCCTTTTGTGAAGGATTTGGATCAGGTTAAAACGATTAGTGCAATGCTGTCTGGTATTACCTTTGGTTTTGGAGTTTATCTCATTCTAATGGCAATTGTCGGGATTTTAGGTTATTTATTCTTGGCGTCTATCGTTGCTTCCCTTGTTAATGAGCAGGCGCAAGTTCAGCAAGCTACCCAGCCGATTGCATTTTTATCCATGATTGGTTATATTGGGGGGATTGCTGGAGCCGCTGTACCGGGGAATCTCATTCTTAAAGTGCTCAGTTTTCTTCCATTCATCAGCCCTACATTGATGACAAGCCGCTTTGCCATTCAATATTCTACCACGACCGAAGCTTGGATAGCCCTCGCCCTCCAAGCGCTCGCCACCATAGCGGTTGCGAAGGTGGGTGAGAAAATTTATGCCCGAAATGTCTTATCTTACAGTGACGAAAAGATTATGATACAACTCTGGATGAATATCACAGGGCGTGAGCGGAGTAAAAAAGTTACTGACAGAGCGGTCAGTAAAAAAAGAGATGTCAAAAAACTTTATTTAAGAATAGTGATTGCAGGAGTTATCATTATTGTCGTGCTACTTTACCGATTTTTAGCAAAATAAATAGATTATGGCACTTGGTTAACCAAGTGTTTTTTTTGTTACAAAATAACAGTATTTGCGTATAGAAGAGTATGGAAAAAATAGTTGAAATAATCAAAGAAAATTGGAAAATGATGGTATTAATCTTGGTGGGAGTAATAGCAGGTGGGAGTGGCTATGTCCTTACTCAGCCTAGAACGTCGGATCAGCCAGTAGCTGTCACCCAGCTTGAAAATCAGCCTACTTCAAGTGATACTGACCAGTCTGTCAGTAAAAGTGAAAATCCGATAAGCACTAGCCAGATCGTTGTGGATTTAAAAGGTGCGGTCAAATACCCCAAAGTTTATAGGATAGCAGCTGACGAGCGTGTTGATGACTTGATACAGTTGGCAGGTGGATTTACCGCAGATGCAGATCAACGGAGAGTTAATCTTGCAGCTAAACTCAAAGATGAGGAAGTGGTGTATGTCAGTAAAAAAGGTGAGAATAGTCCAGAAGGAGTGACAAATACTTCAGATGCAACGGATCAACCGCTTACCACATCATCAGCAGCAAAAGTCAACATTAATACTGCCGACCTAGCAAGTCTGGAGACCTTAAGCGGGATTGGTGAGAAGAAAGCTCAAGATATTATTGATTACCGTACTAAAAATGGTAATTTTCAGAAATTAGAAGATCTCGGCAATGTATCAGGATTTGGTGTGAAGACTTTAGAAACATTGAAAGATAGTATTTGTATTGATTAAAGTGCCCTTAATTTTTTTAGCCTATTTGACTGTCCTTTTATATTTCTGTATTTTTAGTAATAATATTATTATTGGTTGTATTTTTTTACTCAGTTTAGGAATCGCCCTTTGGCGGAAATTTTATGTGTTTTTTCCTCTTCTTTTAATCTTTGGTATCTATTTTTATTTATTCAATGCTTACCATAGTCAAAAAATGGCCCTTCCTGAGGTTGCTTTTCATCAAATAACCCCTCGTATAGATACCCTTCAAGTCAATGGTGATTTGCTTAGCTTTCGTGGGAGAGTTCACGATCGAAATTACCAAGTCTATGCCACACTTCAATCTAAAAAAGAACAAACTTTCTTTAAAAATTTAGCTCAAAATTGTCGGATCAGTTTCACAGGAAACCTCGAAAAACCAGCAGCGCAACGCAATTTTGAAGGGTTTGATGAACAAAAATACTATTCCAATCAGAACATCTACAGACAGATTAAAATCAGACAAATTAACGCTGTAAAGTTAACGCATAATTTTAACATTTGGCTCCTAAGACGTAAGGGGATTGTCTGGGCACAATCCCATTTTCCTCGCCCGATGTCCAGCTATATGACTGGTCTTCTTTTTGGTTATTTAGGGAAGGACTTTAGTCAGATGACTACGATTTACAGTGCCCTTGGAATTATCCACCTCTTTGCCCTTTCCGGTATGCAAGTCAATTTTTTTGTAGAAGTATTGCGTAAAATTTTGCTAAAAATTGGAATAAGGCTTGAATTTATTCCCTTCTTTAAATTCTTATTTTCTATCTTTTATGCTATTCTGACAGGTTTTTCACTCTCAGTACTTCGTGCGCTCTTTCAAAAAAATATCCCTGCTAAAGGTTTGGACAATATGGCAATTACCACACTGGGCTTACTTTTAGTTTACCCAGGATTTCTGTTAGATAAAGGCGGGCAACTAACACTTTTGTATGCTTTTACTATAAGTATGCTCCAGCAATTTTCATTTACAAAAAGTAACATACGTGAAGCTTTATTTAAAACGTTTGCATTAAATCTAATTGCCTTCCCCCTACTGATCTTTGATTTTTTTAGTTTTCAACCTCTCTCAATTATTTTGACAATTGGTTTTGGCTTAATTTTTGATAAGATCATGCTTCCTCTATTATTGATCACCTTTTTATTATCTCTGACAGGTCTGTCAGTAAATTTGAACGTACTATTTTTACTACTAGAGAAAATGATGCGTCACCTTTACCAGTGGTTCTCCTATACACCAGTTTTTGGCAAACCGAGTCTCATTGGGCTTTTAGGTTTATTCTTGACAGCTGGACTTTTAGTCGATGCCCTGCGAAAGAAAAAATTACGATTTTTTTGTGCTTTTTCTCTCTTGTTGATTTTATTTTTTGTCAAACATCCTGTAGCGCCGACTATCACGATGATAGATGTGGGCCAGGGTGATAGTATTTTATTGCAGGATCGGTGGAATCAAGAAACGGTACTTATTGATACAGGTGGACGTCTTACCTTACCTCAGCCAAAATGGAAAAAGGCACACTTCTCTACAAATGCAGATAACACACTTATTCCTTATTTAAAAGCTGAGGGGATTTCAACACTTGATCACCTGATTTTAACGCATACTGATGCGGATCACGTTGGCGATTTTTTAACGTTGGCACGAACTATAAAAATAAGGGATGTTTGGGTAAGTCCAGGAGAGTTGAAAGTACCCACTTTTGTTCACCAGCTTAAAAGAGCTCAGCTTCCAATTCATATTGTGAAGAGCGGGGATAAGCTTCCTATTTTTAATGGTCATTTAGAAATTCTTTCCAAGGGCTATACGCATAAAGGGGATAACGACGATTCTATTGTTACTTATGGCGATTTTTTTAATAAAAAATTTTTATTTACGGGAGATTTAGAACAAGAAGGAGAGCTTAAACTTTTAAAAGCATACCCTCGCCTAAAAGTAGATGTCTTAAAAGTCGGACATCATGGAAGTAAAACGAGTTCTAATCCCTACTTTATTAGACAAATTGACCCGCAATTGGCTCTTATTTCTGTTGGAAAGAAGAATCGATATGGTCATCCCAATCAAGAGACACTCGCTACGCTGAAAAAAGCTCAGATCAAAATCTTACGTACAGATCAAGTAGGTGCAGTTCAACTCATATATCATCATCGAAAATGGCAAGTAAAAACTGTAAGATAATACATAAAATTTCAATGAAAAAACATATCTAAGTACCCAATAAAATGGTACAATAAACTAGACGTTGATTGTTTGTAAAACGGCGCCTACCGCTATTTCATTTGCATACCAAAAACAGTACGATAAAGCTTTTGACTGTAAAGGAAAGCGGTGAAAATTTAATGAAAGGAACATCGGCTTTAACCGATGAGTACTGCTTGAAAAGAGCAGTAGGGAGTAAATATGGCACTCATTAATTTGGAATATTATTCCGAAACGCTTGGGATGAACCGGAATGTTAAAGTAATTTATCCTGAAGCCAGCAAGGTTGATGCGCTTACGGAAACAGATATTCCAGTTCTTTATCTTTTACATGGTATGTCTGGGAATGAGAATTCATGGCTCATACGCTCAGGAATAGAGCGGCTTGTGCGACATACCAATCTTGCAATTGTTATGCCAGCTACGGAGTTAGGCTTCTATGTCAATACCACTTATGGTATGAATTATTTTGAGGCAACGGCTCATGAATTACCTAAAGTCATCCATAATTTCTTTCCCAACTTGTCAAACAAACGAGAGAAAAACTTTATTGCTGGCCTATCAATGGGCGGTTATGGGGCCTATCGCATAGGGTTGGGTACAGAACAGTTTAGTTATGTTGCAAGTTTATCAGGTGTCTTAACCTTTGAGGGCATGCAAGAACGTTTTGATGAAAATGCAGCTTTTTGGGGAGGATTATTTGGAAGTTGGGAGCAATTTAAAGGCTCTCCAAATGAAATCCTTACTCTTGCTGAAAGCTTCACAGGAAAACGTCCTAAACTCTATGCGTGGTGTGGTGAACAGGATGAACTCTTTCCAGGAAATGAGTTTGTTGCCTCACGTTTAAAAAAATTGGGCTATGATTTGACTTATGAGACTGCTCCCGGAACACATGAATGGTATTATTGGTCTCAAAAAATCGAAAGCATTTTACAGTGGCTTCCGATTGATTATGTGCAAGAGGAACGTCTTAGCTAAAAATAAATTCTGCTCAGTACGAGGAGAACCTTTTCATGCAAACCTTATCAAACATCAACCGCTTACAAAGACAAAAATGTAAAATATGATGAAAATCTATGAAAATTACATGCTAGTCTTTGACAAAAACTACTAATAGTAGTAGAATTTCTTAGTAAAATAAATTTGCGAAAATCGCAATATAGAAAGAGGTCTATAATGACAATTACACTTGCCGCTCTTGGAGCAATTGCTATCGGTCTTGCAGCACTCGGAGCCGCTATCGGTGATGGACTTATCGTCTCAAACTTCCTCCAAGCCGTTGCACGCCAACCAGAACTTGAAGGAAAACTTCGTGGTTCAATGTTCATGGGTATCGCCTTCGTCGAAGGTACATTCTTCATCGCCCTTGCTATGGCATTCCTTTTCCGTTAAAATTTTTCTCAAAGAAATTTTAAAAACAGAAAGGAAGAACAGATATGGAATCAACATGGACCTTTAATATTGGGCCAATTCCATTTGATGGAACAATCACTGTGATGACATTTGTGACTGTCCTCATTGTGTTCGGTCTGGTATTTTGGGCGAGCCGTAATATGCAGCTCAAACCCAAAGGTAAACAAAATGTTCTTGAGTGGGTGGTTGATTTTGTCAATGGTGTTTCCAAAGACAATGTCGGGCCCCATGAAGCGCCACGCTTTGCGCTCTTGAACTTTACCCTCTTTTCTTTCCTTCTTATTGCCAACTGCATCGGGCTGGTAACCAAAATTAGCACACCAGGAGATGTTTCACTGTGGAAATCACCAACAGCGAATCCCACAGTCGATTTGACGCTTGCGCTTCTTGTAGTCGTCTTGTCAAACACTTTAGGTGTTCAAAAATTTGGTTTTAAAGGTTATCTGAAAGTCGCTTTTTGGAAAGATCCAAAAGGGCTTCTTCCAATGAATATTTTGGAAGAATTCACAAATGCGCTCTCCTTGGGACTCCGGCTTTACGGGAATATCTTTGCAGGTGAAATCATGCTTGGCCTTATTGCAGGTATGATTCAGTCTACGATGTGGATGCTTCCTGTGGCTTGGATCTTGGAAATTGCATGGATCGGCTTCTCATTATTTATTTCAGCCCTCCAAGCTTATGTCTTTGTCCTTTTGACAAACTTGTACATTAGCCATAAAATCATAGCAGAACATTAAGAAAGGAGTAGAAATTGTCAACATTATTATTAGAAGCTGCTCCAAATACCGTTCTCGGTAACATCATCGTTGTTTCAGGTGCCTTTATCATTTTGCTGATATTGTTGCGCCTCTTTGCTTGGAATGCAATCACAAGTGTGTTTGCAAATCGTGCAAAAAAAATATCTGATGATATCGATGCAGCAGAAGCGAATAACAAACAAGCTGCTGACTTGGTAAAACAACGTCAAGCGGAACTTGCTGGTTCGAAAGAAGAAGCTGCTAACATCATTCAAGTTGCGAACGATACTGCTTCACAAAATCGTGCAAAAGTACTTGCGACCGCGAATGAAGAAGCTAGTAGCTTGAAAAAACGCGCTCAAGAAGACATTGAACAAGAACGTAAAGAAGCGCTTAACTCTGTTAAAGGGGAAGTGGCGAACATTTCAGTTCAAATTGCTGAAAAGTTGATTGGGCAATCTCTTGACACGAACGAACAATCAGAACTCATTGATAGCTATTTAGCAAAACTTGGCGAGTAAGGGAGGCGACCGCATGACTAAAGTCAACTCTCAAAAATATAGTAAAGCTTTGCTTGAAGTTGCTCAAGAAAAAGGACAACTTGAAGCGGTTCTCGCTGAAGTGAGTGAAATGATACAGCTCTTTAAAGAAAATCAAATCAATCATTTCTTAAGCAGTGACGTCTATTCATATTCTGTAAAATCTGAATTAATTGATACCCTTATTCAATCTGGTTCAGAACTGATGTCAAATTTTCTTAATACGGTGCGTTCAAACGGGCGTTTGAGTGATTTGGCAGAAATACTTGATGAGATCAAAAATACAGCGGATGATATGTTTAAAATTGCTGATGTTGAGGTCGTATCAAGTATTCCTCTTACAGAGACACAAATCGAAAAATTTATTAGACTCGCAAAATCAAAATTTGATTTGAATGAAGTGAAAGTAATCAATACTGTCAATGAAAAAATACTTGGTGGTTTTATTGTAAACTCACGAGGTAAAATCATTGACGCTTCACTTAAAACACAACTGGCTAAAATCGCCGCTGAAATCTTATAGAAGGGAGCATATTTTTGGCAATTAAAGCTAATGAAATCAGCTCACTGATTAAAAAACAAATTGAAAATTTTACACCAGATTTCGAAGTTGCTGAAACTGGTGTCGTTACCTATGTTGGTGACGGTATCGCGCGTGCCTATGGCCTTGAAAATGCGATGAGCGGTGAGCTTGTTGAATTTTCAAATGGCGTACTTGGTATGGCGCAAAACTTGGATGCTACTGACGTTGGTATTATTGTACTTGGTGATTTCCTCTCAATTCGTGAAGGTGACACTGTAAAACGTACAGGTAAAATCATGGAAATCCAAGTTGGGGAAGAACTTATTGGACGTGTAGTAAATCCTTTGGGACAACCTGTAGATGGACTTGGGGAACTCAATACTGGGAAAACTCGTCCTGTAGAAGCAAAAGCTCCTGGTGTTATGCAACGTAAATCAGTCTCTGAACCTTTACAAACAGGTCTTAAAGCGATTGATGCCCTCGTTCCAATTGGACGTGGACAACGTGAATTAATTATCGGAGACCGTCAAACAGGTAAAACTTCGGTCGCAATTGATGCAATCTTGAACCAAAAAGGACAAGATATGATTTGTATCTATGTTGCGATTGGTCAAAAAGAGTCAACAGTACGTACACAAGTTGAAACGCTCCGTAAGCTCGGTGCCATGGATTATACAATCGTTGTAACCGCGTCAGCATCTCAACCTTCTCCACTCCTTTACATCGCTCCTTATGCTGGAGCTGCAATGGGTGAAGAATTCATGTACAACGGTAAGCATGTCTTGGTAGTTTACGATGATTTGTCAAAACAAGCGGTAGCTTATCGTGAACTTTCACTCTTGCTTCGTCGTCCACCAGGACGTGAAGCTTACCCAGGTGACGTATTCTATTTACACTCACGCCTCTTGGAACGTGCAGCTAAGTTGTCTGATGATCTTGGTGGTGGTTCAATGACTGCATTGCCTTTCATTGAAACACAAGCCGGAGATATCTCAGCTTATATTGCAACCAACGTTATTTCTATTACTGACGGTCAAATTTTCCTCGAAAATGACTTATTCTATTCAGGTGTACGTCCTGCCATCGATGCTGGTTCTTCAGTCTCTCGGGTTGGTGGTGCTGCACAAATCAAAGCCATGAAGAAAGTTGCTGGTACTTTACGTCTTGACCTTGCATCATTCCGTGAGCTTGAAGCCTTTACGCAATTTGGATCTGACCTTGATGAAGCAACTCAAGCAAAATTGAACCGTGGTCGTCGTACTGTTGAAGTTTTGAAACAACCATTGCACAAACCTTTGGCTGTGGAAAAACAAGTTTTGGTACTTTATGCACTGACTCATGGTCATCTTGATGATGTTCCAGTTGATGATATTCTTGATTTTGAAACTAAAATGTTCGATTTCTTCGATGCAAATTATGCAGAACTCTTGAACGTAATTACTGAAACTAAAGATTTGCCTGAAGAAGCAAAACTCGACGAAGCAATTAAAGCATTCAAAAATACAACGAATTATTGATAAGGAGGCTAACTAATGGGAGCTTCACTTAACGAAATTAAAACAAAGATTGCCTCAACGAAGAAAACAAGTCAAATCACAGGAGCCATGCAAATGGTTTCCGCTGCGAAACTTCAAAAAGCAGAATCTCATGCAAAAGCTTTTCAGACTTATGCTGAAAAAGTTCGCAAGATTACTACTGACTTGGTTTCTTCAGACAAAGAACCTGCCAAAAATCCAATGATGATTAAGCGCGAAGTTAAAAAAACGGGCTATCTAGTGATTACATCGGATAGGGGACTTGTCGGTGGTTATAATTCAAATATTTTAAAATCTGTTATGAATACCATTCGAAGTCGTCATGCAAGTGAAAGTGAATATACGATCCTTGCTCTTGGTGGTACTGGTGCAGACTTCTTTAAAGCACGTAATGTGAAAGTATCCTACGTTTTACGTGGGCTTTCAGATCAACCTACTTTTGAAGAAGTGCGCGCGATTGTAACAGAAGCCGTGACTGAATATCAAGCTGGTGAATTTGATGAACTCTATGTTTGCTATAATCACCATGTGAATTCATTAGTCAGTGATGCACGTATGGAAAAAATGTTACCAATCTCTTTTGAGGCTAAGGGAGACCAAAAGCCTTCTCTTGAAACATTTGAATTAGAACCAGATCGTGAAACAATCTTAAACCAATTGTTGCCACAATATGCTGAGAGCATGATTTATGGATCAATTGTTGATGCTAAGACAGCAGAACATGCGGCAGGTATGACAGCTATGCGTACTGCAACAGACAATGCACACTCTGTTATCAATGATTTGACGATTCAATATAACCGTGCCCGCCAAGCTTCGATTACGCAAGAAATTACGGAAATCGTGGCAGGTGCTTCAGCGCTTTAATTACTGATGGCTTTGTCAGTAATGGCTAAGAATCTTAATTGTCTTCGTCAGTAATTTTTTACTGGCAAAAATAAAAGAATAGAAATTCTGTGTTTTTACAGAAAATAAAAACAGGAGGAAAAACATTGAGTTCTGGTAAAATTACTCAGGTTATCGGTCCCGTCGTTGACGTGGAATTTGGCTCTGATGCCAAATTACCTGAGATTAACAATGCCTTGATTGTCTATAAAGATGTCAATGGTGTAAAAACAAAAATTACGCTTGAAGTCGCTTTGGAACTTGGTGATGGTGCAGTACGTACAATCGCTATGGAATCTACTGATGGTTTGACTCGTGGACTTGAAGTCCTTGATACAGGTAAAGCAGTCAGCGTCCCTGTTGGTGAAGCTACTCTTGGTCGTGTTTTTAACGTCCTTGGTGATGTCATTGACGGTGGGGAAGAGTTTGCTGCTGATGCAGAACGTAATCCTATCCATAAAAAAGCTCCAACATTTGATGAATTATCAACTGCAAATGAAGTACTTGTAACTGGGATCAAAGTTGTCGATTTGCTTGCACCTTACCTTAAAGGTGGTAAAGTTGGACTTTTCGGTGGTGCCGGAGTTGGTAAAACTGTCCTTATTCAAGAATTGATTCACAACATCGCCCAAGAACACGGAGGTATTTCTGTGTTTACCGGTGTTGGGGAACGTACTCGTGAAGGGAATGACCTTTACTGGGAAATGAAAGAATCAGGCGTTATTGAAAAAACTGCCATGGTCTTTGGTCAAATGAATGAACCACCAGGAGCACGTATGCGTGTTGCCCTTACTGGTTTGACAATTGCGGAATATTTCCGTGATGTCCAAGGTCAAGACGTATTGCTTTTCATTGACAATATCTTCCGTTTCACACAAGCTGGTTCAGAAGTTTCTGCCCTTTTGGGACGTATGCCTTCTGCCGTTGGTTACCAACCAACACTTGCTACTGAAATGGGACAATTGCAAGAACGTATCACTTCTACTAAGAAGGGTTCTGTTACATCTATCCAAGCGATTTATGTCCCTGCCGATGACTATACTGACCCAGCGCCAGCTACAGCCTTCGCTCACTTGGATGCAACAACTAACTTGGAACGTCGCTTGACACAAATGGGTATTTATCCAGCCGTTGACCCACTTGCTTCATCATCACGTGCGCTTACACCTGAAATTGTTGGTGAAGAGCACTATGAAGTGGCAATGGAAGTTCAACGTGTCCTCCAACGTTATAAAGAATTGCAAGATATCATTGCCATTCTTGGTATGGATGAATTGTCTGACGATGAAAAAGTTCTTGTTGGACGTGCACGTCGTATCCAATTCTTCCTTTCACAAAACTTCCACGTTGCTGAACAATTTACTGGTCAACCTGGTTCATATGTACCAATTGATAAAACTGTTCATGACTTCAAGGAAATCTTGGAAGGTAAATATGACGAAATCCCTGAAGATGCTTTCCGTGGCGTAGGTCCTATTGAAGACGTCCTTGAAAAAGCAAAATCAATGGGTTACTAATTCAATTTTTTATGGATTGAAAAAGAGTGAGACATCTTAAAAAGTACGCTTTATACTGAGTGTCTCTGTTTCTGATATTTTTGTCGGAGAGATGACAACGTGTTAAAAGCGACTTAATAGAGAAAGACCTCTCTTTGTAAGTGAGATTTTCATAGATAAATTGGAGGATTCGAATGTCTGAAAACGTCATGACACTTCAAGTGATTACGCCGGCTGGTATGGTCTATGATCATCACGCCTCTTATATTACTGCTCGTACAACAAACGGTGAGATCGGTATCTTGCCTAACATGATTTCAACGATTGCTGGTCTTGAAATTGATGAGTTAAAAGTGCGTCGTCCAGATGATGAAACACATGTCGATTATATCGCTGTAAATGGAGGTATTATTGAGATTAAGGACAGTTTAGTAACGATAGTTGCTGACTCTGCTGAACGTAATCGAGACATTGATGTTTCTCGTGCTGAACGGGCGAAAATACGTGCTGAAAAAGCACTTGAAGCGGCTAAAGCTGAGAAGAAAACAGATGAGATCAAACGTGCACAAGTAGCGCTTCATCGTGCTCTGAACCGTTTGAATGTTTCATCCCATAAATAATAAAAATAAAAAACACCATCTGGTGTTTTTTATTTTTATTGCCAAAAGGCTGTGAACATGTTAAACTAAGGAAAGTTTTTGGTAGTATAAAAGAAGTATTAAGGGAGAGAACTGCATTGGTACTGGATGATTGTTGGAAAATTTTTAGATTATTGGAGAAACTAGAAGTACTTATACAGCAAGTGGAAGAGTTAAAGAGTGAGTATGAGGAACGAGTAATGAAAAATATTGAGCGACAGTCAGTTATTACGGGTTCTTTGATTGCTCTTGTTCTCATTATTCTAATATTGCCCAGTCGAGAAGAGTTCTTCAGCGATCTCGTTCCTGGTGCAGGTTCCTTTGATATTTTTTTTAAAATGTTTGCTATAACCTTCATTGCTTTGATTATTGGTTATGGCGCGCAGCTTATTTCACATTGGTGTTGGAAACATGATTATTTACCACTTGGCCAAAAACATATTGCTCATCTTTTACGAAAGGGATATTTAAGGAAACAGACTGATATTTTCCTTAAGATAAAAGTACATCTTAATGATGAAATTCTTGAATCTACAGAACTTCCCCAAATATATCTGAACACACGAAGCCTGAGTTATATTATCGGTTGCTTGGAGGCAAAGGAAGCAAATACCCTCGCTGAAGCCACACACCTGCTAGTTTTAGAATCCAAAGATATACAAGTGCATGATGTAGTGGTGACAGAAGAAGACACTATTACAAAAGCTCAAAGGCTAATTAAAAATCCACTCATTCTCTAGGGAGAATGGACTAAAATTTAACGCATCATAGCATTAAACTTCTGATACTCAGAAAGCAGCTTGAGGGTTAGTAAAAAAGCACCTCTTAGAGGTGCTTTTTTAGGCATTTAGAACTTTAGATAGAAAATCTTGTAAACGGGGATGCTTTGGATGATCAAAAAGTTCCTCTGGAGTACCATCCTCTAGGATTACGCCACCGTCAGTAAAGATCACCCGGTTAGCGACCTTACGAGCAAATCCCATTTCATGGGTTACAATCAGCATGGTCATCCCTTCTTCAGCCAATTTTTGCATAACAGCGAGCACATCGCCGACCATTTCCGGATCCAGTGCAGATGTAGGCTCGTCAAAGAGCATGACATCAGGATTCATAGCAAGAGCTCGTGCTATCGCTACGCGTTGTTTTTGACCACCGGAAAGCATTTCTGGCATAGCATCTTTTTTATCCGACAATCCTACAGTTTCGAGTAACTCGAGGGCTTTTTTATTTGCCTCATCTTTCGTCATTTTCTTCAATTCTGTAGGAGCATAAGTAATGTTTTCTAAAACAGTCATGTTTGGGAAAAGATTGAAATGTTGGAAAACCATTCCAACGTTTTGACGAACAAGATTAAGGTTTGTATTTTTGTCAGTAAGGTTAAAGCCATCAATAATAATGTCGCCAGATGTAGCTATTTCAAGGCCGTTTAAAGCTCTAAGAAAAGTTGATTTTCCAGAACCTGAAGGGCCAATGATGCAGACGACATCACCTTTTTCAAATTTTGTTGTAATTCCTTTTAGAACTTCGTTTTTTCCAAAAGATTTGTGAAGATCAGTGACTTCGATTTGAGTATTGATTCCCATATTTAGTATGTTCTCCTTATTTCATTCTTTTTTCTACACGACGACCAACCCACATCAAGAAGAGGAGGACAATCATGTAAACTAAACCAATTAATCCATAAACACGGAAGGCTTGGAAGTTACGTGCGACGATAATTTGCCCTGTTTGGAGCAATTCAACCAGTCCGATAACGGAAACCAGTGTGGTATCTTTTAATGTAATGATGAATTGGTTAATCAAACTAGGGATTGTAATTTTAATGGCTTGAGGTAGGATGACTTTACGCATTGAAGTAGCGTAAGGAAGTCCTAGTGAACGACTGGCTTCCATTTGCCCAGCTGGAACAGCTTGTACACCAGAGCGGACGATTTCAGAGATATAAGCTGAAGAATTAAGAGTCAGTGCGATAACACCAGCAGTGAATTCATTGAGCGGTGATTGGTGTCCGGTAATCATCTGAAGAAGGTTTGGTATGCCATAGAAAATGAAGATTGTCAATACTAGAAGGGGTACTGAACGATTAAGATCGACATAAATCCGTGCAATGGTACGCAAAATCTTGCTTGGTGATACAGAGAATAAACCAAAGATTACACCGACAATCATTGCAAGTATAAAGGAAAGGAGTGCCAACTCAAGAGTAACAAGTAAGCCATGTCCAATTTGGTCCCAGTTATTTTTTAAAATCCCAAGGACTGTATTTTCTTTGGTTCCTGCTTTAACGGTTTTGGCATCATTGGCGAGATATTTATTGATGATTTTGTCGTACTGTCCATTTGCCCGAAGATTAGCTAAGCCATTGTTAAACATTTCGATAAGTTCAGGATTAGAGCCTTTTTTAACAGCAAAACCATACTGTCCATCAGGAATAGCTTTGAGAGGTGTAGCGAATTTTTGGCCTTGTTTAATGGCATATTGAATGACAGGTTCATCATCCATCAAAGCATTAATGGAACCGTTATTTAATGAGGAGTACATTGTTGTAGCATCAGAGAAAGTTTTGACGGTATAGCCATATTCTTTAGCATGCTTGTTGAGATAATCAAATGAAGCTGTCCCATTTTTGGCCCCTAAGGTCTTACCTTTGAGGTCTTTCCAAGCTTTGATGCTGTCGTCAGTACTTGAAACGGCGAGCGTTAAGTTGGATGAGAAGTAAGGATCACCGAAGTTGAATACTTCTTTACGGGCATCGGTAATGGACATTCCAGACATCATCCCATCAGCGTGTCCTGCCTGAATAGAATCTACAGCGGCTTGGAACCCAACGAAATTCCATTTCAGTTTGAATCCTTGATCTTTAGCAATGGCAGTCAAGAGATCAACGTCAATCCCTGTGAATTTTTTGTCTTCATTTTGAAATTCAAACGGTGCAAAACTATTATCTGAGGCGATAGTATAGACCGCCTTTTTAGGCGTAGCTTTTTTAGAAGAAGTGACACCATATTTTTCTAAGATTTTATCATACTCGCCATTTGATTTCATTTGAGCGAGTGCTTTATTAAAGCCGTCAATGAGGTTTTTATTTTCACCCTTCATTACAGCAAAGCCATAGCCACCAGAAAGAGAGATAGAAGGGAAGTTCATTGCTAAATCTTGCCCTTGTTTGATTGCGTATGAGATGACGGGAACTTCGTCCATCGCTCCTGCGATGTTACCAGAAGTGAGAGCAGCAAACATGTGAACGCCGTCAGCATAGGTTTTGATGGTATAACCATACTTCTTCTGGTTTTCTTGTAGCCATGTTTGAGCTGCAGTGCCGTTTTTCGCACCGACTGCTTTTCCTTTTAACTGGCTATAGTCTTTGATATCTGAGTTTTTTGCTGTAGCGATAGTCAAAGCAGAAGTATAGTAAGGATTTGAAAAATCAAAAGTTTCTTTACGTTCGTCAGTGATTGTCATCCCTGCGATGACTCCATCCACTTTACCCGCTTTAAGGTTTTGAAGCGCGGCATCAAATCCTGGATAGGTCATTTCAACTTTCCAGTCGTTGATTTTAGCGACCTCGTTCATGATGTCGACATCAATCCCTACCCATTTTTTCTGATCATTCTGAAATTCGAAGGGTGCATAAGCACTATCAGATGCAATTTTTACGGTTGTTTCAGCCTGTACCTTTGTAGATAGTGCTGAAAAGCCTGTGACGGTGGCAATGAGAACTGCCAGAGCAAGAAAGAATTTCTTCATTTCGTCCCCCTATTATAAGATTTGAACTCGACTATTAAAAATCAAGGAAATTAGAAAATCGTGCTAGTTAAACCTAAAGAACACACGATTTATTTTCTGGATTTTTAAGAGGCGAGCTCAGTATATTTTATTTCTGGAAAAATTATATCACAAAAATGAAAAGGTTTCAAGCTCATGTAAGGTTTTCTTACATTTTGTGATTTTGTTAGCTTTCTGAGGGTTTGTCACGGAACTGTTGTTGTCAAAAAAGGCTTTTTAGTGTAAAATTGTACGAGTGCTTGTATATGCTTAAAACAAGTAAAAAAGATGCTCAGCCGTTCTTGAATAGGGTCAGCTGAGCTTGAAAAGGAACATTATGTTTATACAACTTTCGATTTTTGGATTTTTTAATGAATGGATGGCTAATTTTGCACAGATGCCGAATGGTCATATTTGGATTTATCTGGTTCTTGGCGCCATTATTTTCATAGAAACAGGTCTAGTCATTTTCCCCTTTTTACCTGGTGATTCGATTTTGTTCTTTGTGGGTTCGCTTGCCGCAATGTCCAATGGGAAACTTTCTTTGGGCTTGTTAATTCTTTCAATGGGTCTAACCGCTTTTATTGCTAATCTGCTCAACTATGAGATTGGACGACGTTTTGGAGATGTTATCCCCAAACATAAAACGTTATCGCGGTTTTTGAAGCCAGAATATATGGAAGAGGCACATCATTTCTTTGATAAATGGGGTGCGTGGGCGATATTTTTAGGGAGGTTCATGCCGATCATCCGGACGGTTGTTCCTTTTACTGCTGGAGCAGGAAAAATGCCGCACAAAAAATTTGTATTCTTTAACTTTTTAGGAGGTTTTGCTTGGGTAATTGTCGCTCTAGGGGCAGGCTATCTCTTTGGCGGTATTCCTTTTGTGAAGCAGCATTTTGAAATCATTATGATTGCTATTGTCGTGGTTTCCTTGCTTCCCGCACTCATCGGGGTATTAAAACGCATACTTGCAGGGCGCAAGGCTTCATAATTTTATGATAAAATAGGACTTACGAATCTGTCAGTCCTCTTTTTTTATTCAAAAATTAGCTGACAGCTTGGTCAGTAAATGTTGGGAGCACTTTTAATGAAAATAAATGGACATACACGGATGGCTGCTGTGGTCGCTAATCCCATTAAGCACAGCTTATCTCCTTTTATTCATAACTTTACGTTTGATTGGACAGAAGAAAATGGAGTGTATTTGGCCTGGGAAATTCCGGCGGAGCATCTCGCCGAATGTGTTGCAAATGTGCGTAATTTGGGCATGTATGGCATCAATCTCTCAATGCCCTTTAAGAGCGCTGTCCTTGATTTTGTGGATGAGCAGAGCGAGGAAGTACGCTTGATTGGTGCTGCCAATACAATTGTCAACAGCCAAGGAAAGTTAGTGGCTTATAATACAGATGGCCGTGGTTTTTTTGAGAGCCTCAAGCCCTATGATTTTCAGATGAGGGGGGAAATCTTGACGATTATTGGTGGCGGTGGTGCCGCAATTGCGATTATTGCACAAGCAGCGTTATTGGGAGCTAAAAAAATTAACGTCCTAGCTCGTCCGTCAGCTTCTTTTGAGCCCTTGCAGCACCGACTGACAGCTCTGTCAGTACGTACTGGCATAAGGATTGAGCTGATTAGTCTGTCAGAACGCTTTCGCTTGCAAAGTCTACTGGATGAATCAGCTCTCTTAGTCAATGCGACTTCTGTGGGCATGGATGGAGTTGGAATGCCGCTGGATGAAGAGGTACGAATTCTTTCAAGTACGTTAGTTATTGATATCATCTATAAAGTTAAAGAGACGCCGTTTTTAAAGTGGGCCAAACGGCAAGGGGCGCAGACAGAAAATGGTTTGGGCATGTTAATTGGTCAAGCAGCGGAGAGCTTTCGCTTATGGACTGGAAAAGTGATGCCCACTTCGCAAGTTAAAGAAGCTTTGTTAAGGGAGATTGAAAATGAGAATAAAGGTTAATTTACCTCATCAGCCGTATGAGGTTTGGGTTGAAAAGGGGGCACTTGACCAAGTAGGACAGTGGGTAGCAGCCCAGTGGCAACCACAAAAAATCGTGCTTATTTCGGACGACAAGATCAGTGCATTCTACAGTCAAAAGGTTCTTAATGCCTTATCAAATGTTGGCTTTGAGGTGGCCCTCTTTGAATTTCCGGCAGGTGAGGCCAGCAAAAATCTCACTACGGCTGAGCAAGCTTGGGATTTTTGTGCTCACTTTGGCTTAACAAGGTCAGATGGAATTCTTGCATTGGGTGGGGGTGTGACAGGTGATTTAGCCGCTTTTGTAGCTTCAACCTATATGCGCGGTATTCATTTTCTGCAAATTCCTACGAGTTTAACGGCTCAAGTGGATAGCTCGATTGGAGGAAAAACAGGGATTAATTCACGCATGGCTAAAAATATGATTGGTACATTTGCTCAACCTGACGGTGTTTTGATTGATCCTAATGTTTTAAAAACCTTAGGAGATCGGGAATTGCGAGAAGGAATGGGAGAAGTCATAAAATGTGCCCTCATTGCTGACAAGGCCCTTTGGGAATTGCTGACAGACCTGTCAGCAGAAGATTTATTGAAAAAGTGGCAGCATATTGATGAAATCATTGCACGCTCTTGCGAAGTTAAACGCAAAGTAGTAGTGGATGATGAATTAGATAATGGCGTGCGTCTTTATCTGAACTTTGGGCATACCATTGGTCACGCGATCGAAGCGACAGCGGGATATGGAAAGGTCATGCACGGCGAAGCCGTCGCGATCGGCATGGTACAAATCAGTCAAGTCGCAGAAGAAAAAGGGTTGATGCCAGAAGGGATTACTTTACAAATCCAGCAGATGGTTCAAAAATTTGGTCTTCCTACGACTTATGAACCCTGGGACGAGACTGCCTTATATGCAGCGTTAACCCATGATAAAAAGGCGAGAGGAAAACGAATCAAGACGATCATTGTCCCTGAAATTGGTCAAGCAAAAGTTAATGAGATAGCGCTTGAGGAGATGAAAACCTATCTCAAAAAATAAGTGATTGGTAAGCGCCAATCTCGTTTATAAAATGTGGTAGCATTGAAAAACTCCCAACTCATTGGAGTTGCTAAAATAATTCTAAAGGAGAAAAACAATGTATCTTTATCTAGGTTTTGCTTTGCTTGGAGGCTTCTTATTAGCCAATCAAAATCCGATCAATGCTGATTTACGACGTATCGTGGGCTCCCCTTTTTTGGCATCGGGAATTTCAAATTTTGTGGGTTCGGTCTTTTTAGGAGTCATCACGCTTGTGACGACTCAAACCCTTTTTCCTAGTTGGGGATTTGTCAGCTCGCATCCGGCTTGGATTTGGCTCGGGGGGCTGCTTGGTGGGATTTTTCTTACCTCTAATGTTCTCCTCTTTCCACGTTTAGGTGCAGTACAGACTGTTATTTTACCGATTCTTGGACAAATTTTAATGGGAAGTTTAATCGACAATTTTGGCTGGTTCGGAGCCATGCATTTGCCACTTTCGCTCATTAGAGCAGTGGGGATTGTGATTACTTTATTGGGTGTGATAATTGCCGTGGTTTTGCCAAGTTTAAAGGAAAAGGATCAAGCAAAAAAGACAGCAAACTTACTGGGGTGGCGCCTCTGGGCAATCACGGTCGGAGCGATGTCAGCTGCGCAACAGGCTATCAATGGCCGACTGGGTGTTTTATTGCATAATTCAGCACAGGCTGCTTTTGTCTCATTTTTCATTGGTTTTTTAGCTATTTTTATTGTCTCTTTAGTAGTCGATCGTCGTTTGCCTCGTAGGAATGAACTCAAAAATGCTAAAGTTTGGAATGGAATTGGCGGGTTTTTGGGCGCGATGTTTGTTTTTGCTACTGTATTAGCCGTTCCCCAAATTGGTGCTGGTTTGACAATCATGATGGGTCTGATCGGACAAATTCTTGGGAGTATGTTGGTCCAACAATTTGGTTGGTGGCGCTCAAGTCGCTATCGGATTCAAATTTGGCAAATTATTGGGGTATTGGTCATGTTAGTAGGGATAGTATTTATCAAATTTTTATAAAAACGAGGAGGAAAAGATGGCAGATTATATCAAATGGTTACGCTCAAAAGTTGGTCACGAAACTGTTTTTTTAAATTTTTCGGTAGGAATCATTCGAAATAAAGAAGGTAAAGTTTTAATGAATCGTCGTGGGGACTCCAATCTTTGGGGATTTATCGGCGGCTGTATGGAGTTGGGTGAGGATTTTGAAGAAACACTTCGCCGTGAAATCTATGAAGAAACAGGTCTAAAACAACTGCTCAATATTGAAAAATTTGGCACCTATACTTGGTCTGACTTTGTCTATCCCAACGGCGATCAAGCACAACCTATCGAACATTGGTTTGTCTGCGATGCTGGAGCGGAAGTAGACTTGACCTACACGGATGAGGAAACACTTGAGTTGCGCTGGATTGATTTAGCGCACTTAGATGTTACACTCTTTAATAAGAACCACTTAAAAGTGATTGAGGATTACAACAATAACTATGTTCACAAAAAAATCATTTGAAGTTTTTGAAGTCGCGGGATTGACACCTCGTATGGCAGCTATTCGCTCAATAATCCAACCGGATTTTGCTCAATTAGGAAATAAGTTACTGACAGAGCTGTCAGTAAACTTTCCAACGGAAAATTTTTACTTGCACATTGCAAAGCACCTGCGTCGTACGACAAATCCACCCGAAAATACCTGGTGTGCTCTTTCAACGAAGCCTCGTGGTTATAAAATGGAAGCTCATTTTCAACTGGGTATCTGGCAAGATTATGTTTTTCTCTATCTGTCTATTATTGATCAGCCTAAAAATCAACAGCGCTATGCTGAGCGTTTGGCGGATCCTTCACTCAGAGATATTGTCCCAAAAGACTTTGTGCTCTCTAAAGATCACACGAAAGCTGAATTCTTCCCGCTGACAGACTGGTCAGCAGCAGTAGAACGTCTAGGAAAAGTTAAAAAAGCTGAATTCGAACTTGGAAGGGTATGGCCTGCTGAGCGTTTCGAAGACCAGTCTAGTGAGGTCATCTTTTCAGAAATGATGGCCACTCTCAATCAACTTATGCCAATTTATCAACAATTGATGGAGGTCTAAAATGGTGACTTTTATTTGGGATTTAGATGGGACATTGATTGATTCTTATGGCGTTTTTATAAAAGCGCTTGAAACCACCTTTGAAAAACATGATTTGCCTTTTGAGCGTGAAGAAATTTATCGATTTATTAAGGAGCGTTCGGTCAATGAGCTACTGAAAGCTCAACCTGTTGATGAAGGCCTACTCAAGGATGAATTCAATCAGGCTTGCGTGATGCTTAATAAGGAAGTCAAGCTAATGCCAGGAGCAAGGGAAGTGCTTGAATGGGCTCAAGGACGCCACATTCCTAGTTTTATCTATACCCATAAAGGACAAAATGCTTATGTATTACTAGAAGCACTTGATATCTTAAATTATTTTACAGAAGTCATCACTAGTCAAAATGGATTTGAACGCAAACCTCATCCGGCAGGAATTCATTATTTATTGAATAAATACGCTTTAGATCCTAAAGCAACATATTATATTGGAGATCGCAAGCTAGATGTAGAAGTCGCAATGAACAGCGGAATTCAATCCATCAATTTCTTAGAAGCCAAAACATCGCAAAAAATCGACAAACTTACGGACATCATTTCCCTTTTTGAAGAAAAAAAACTTTAAAATAGGCGAAGACTAAATCAACTATTGGAGGAACAACTATGCGCTATTTTACAGCAGGAGAGTCACACGGACCAAAACTGACAGCCATTATTGAGGGAATCCCTGCAGGCTTACCCCTCACTGCAGCTGATATTAATTACGAACTCAAACGCCGCCAAGGTGGCTACGGGCGTGGTGGAAGAATGAAGATAGAGTCAGACCAAGTCGAAATCACCTCTGGTGTGCGTCATGGTTTAACGATGGGGAGCCCTATCACTTTGAGCGTGGTAAACCGCGATTTCAAAAATTGGGAAAAAATTATGGCAGTAGAAGATGTAGAGGATAAAATCAAATCTCAGCGTCGTCTCACAAAACCACGTCCTGGTCATGCAGATCTTGTAGGGGGGATGAAGTACGATTTTGAAGATTTGCGCAATGTATTAGAGCGCTCTTCCGCCCGAGAAACAACGATGCGTGTAGCGGTTGGGGCTGTAGCCAAAAAACTGTTGCACGAACTTGGTATCGAAGTTGCTAATCATATTGTCAACTTTGGGGGAAAACCAATTGATAGTCCGAGTCAGCTGAGCGTGTCAGAAATCCGAGAAAAAGCTGGTGCCAGTGACTTATCTATCTATGATGAGCGTCAAGCGGAGGAGTTGCGCACTTATATTGATCAGATCAAAAAGGCGGGCGATACCATTGGTGGTATCATTGAGACTCGTGTAGAAGGCGTCCCCGCTGGTCTAGGCTCTTATGTTCAGTATGATCGAAAATTAGATGCCAAAATCGCGGGGGCTGTCGTATCGATTAATGCCTTTAAGGGAGTAGAATTTGGTTTAGGGTTTGAAGCTGGAAAACGTCCCGGCAGTCAGGTCATGGATGAAATCATTTGGTCTAAAGAGCAAGGCTATGCGCGCTCGACTAATCAGTTAGGTGGTTTTGAAGGGGGAATGACGAACGGGGAACAATTGATCATCCGGGGGGTGATGAAACCCATTCCAACCCTTTATAAACCTTTGATGTCTGTTGATAAGGAAACGCATGAACCTTATAAAGCGAGTGTCGAACGCTCTGATCCTACAGCACTTCCTGCTGCGGGTGTAGTGATGGAGAATGTGATCGCCACAGTGCTTGCTCAGGAACTCTGTCAACAGTTCAATGCGGACTCTTTTTCTAAACTAAAAGAAGACTTACAGCGCTATAAAAAACATCTACAAGCTTATTAAACGATAAAATAAAAGTAAAAAAACTTTTCAAAACCTCTTGGACGCAAAGAGGTTTTTTGTTTACTCGTTTTTTTAGCGACTCAAATGTTTGGCTTTAAAAAAATAACTTACGAATTTGTAAGTTTTAATTATTGTCTTTCTTGTTAAAATGAATTTATCAACAAAAAGGATAAAGGAAAATAACATGAAGAAAATTTTAATTGGTTTAGTTGCATTATTGCTTGTCGTTGTAGGAGGAGCTTATACTTGGTATCATATAAGCTATGGTGGTGAAAACTACTATATGCAGGTTACTCAAGATGGTGAGAAAGTAAAATCTAAAGATGATAGCGGAAAAAGCTATACTGATTATGAATATAAAACCGTTGCTTATCAAAAAGCAGGTAAAGCAAAGCACTTAGATTTTACTGCCACACATAATTTGCGCCACCAAGCTTATTTAGAAATCACCTACAATAACCGTAAAGGCGTGACAAGCTGGGAAGAAGTAAAAAAAGCTGACGTACCAGAAAAAGCACTCGCCAAGATTACCGCTCAAAATCCCTAAAGTCTTCATCAGTTACTGACCAAGCGGTCAGTAAATCAGAACTTTCCGTAAGACTTAAATCCGAAAATAGGAGGAACCCTCATGACATTTTTGCAAATTAACATCGCTTTGATGACCCTTACCATCATTCTTGCTTCACTAATGGGAGGCTGCTTACTTTATACGATGAGAGCCGTTAAGAAACGCCTGATGAAACTTGAAGATATGAAAGAAACACACAACTAGAAAAGGAAGATTTATGTTACTCGAAGTTAAACATCTCAAAAAAATTTTTAAAACACGATTTTCAAAAGAAGAAACGACTGCGCTTGTCGATATCGATTTTGGGGTCGAAGAGGGGGAATACATCGCTATTATGGGTGAATCTGGTTCAGGGAAAACCACACTTCTAAATATTCTCTCGACACTTGAGAAACCTACCTCAGGTCAAGTCTTATTGAACCAAGAAGACATAACAGCTATTAAAGATAAAGAAATCTCTGCCTTTCGCAGAGACCACTTGGGCTTTGTCTTTCAAGACTTTAACTTATTAGATACATTGAGCGTTCGGGATAATATCTATCTACCGCTAGTGCTTTCTAAAGCTAATGTCAAGCTTATGAAAGAACGATTGGCCCAACTTGCCCCAAAATTAAATATTGAAAATTTGTTGGACAAACAACCGTTTGAGCTCTCAGGGGGACAAAAACAACGGGTTGCCGTAGCGCGTGCATTAATTAGCCAACCGGACTTAATTCTTGCAGATGAGCCAACTGCTGCGCTCGACTATAAAAATTCAGAAGACTTACTCAATCTTTTTGAAGAAATCAACGATGCTGGTCAAACCATTATTATGGTAACTCACTCTAGCCTAGCAGCTAGCCATGCCAAACGCGTGTTATTCATCAAAGATGGTGTGCTTTATCATCAGCTTTATCGAGGGGACAAATCTTCTACAGAATTTGCCAAAGAAATTACACTCTCTATGACCGCATTTCTTGGTGCGCAAGATGATGAGGAGGTGACGGCAAATGCTTAGTTTCAAGCTTGCCACAAGAAATCTGAAAAAGGGTTTTAAAAGTTTTGCTCCTTTTTTAATGGCTTGTATCACGATGTTTGTGATGATTTTTGTCACAGCATCTATCGCACTCTCGCCTTCTATCGATAAACTTCGCGGCGGTGCTGCACTCTCTGAAGTGATGAGTTTTGCTTTAGTTGTACTCGCAATCTTTTCAGTCTTGATATTAATTTATAGTTATCGTTTCTTACAACTTCAACGTTCTCGTGAATTTGGGCTTTACGATATACTCGGTTTTGGCAAAACACGGATCGCAGGTGTCGCCTTTCTCGAATTGTTATTGAGTTATTTGATTACAGTCGTTGTGGGATCCATCTGTGGGATTGCCTTTTCTAAATTCCTTTATCTTATTTTTGTTAATATGATTGGGGGAAATTATTTCAATCTCGAAATCAATCCTAGTTCTATTTTATTGGTGGCTGCCCTTTATCTCATCTTTTTCATTATTTTAATGTTTATTGGGATGTGGATCATTTGGCGCTCTTCAAGCCTTGACTTACTCCGTGAAGAGTCCAAAGGGGAAAAGGAACCTAAAGCCAATATCTTTTTAGCAGGGCTTGCTGTGATTCTTCTTGCGATTGGATACTATATCGCCTTGAGTGTGGATAATCCGATTTCTGCTCTGACTAATTTCTTCATTGCTGTCTTGCTGGTCATCTTTGGAACTTATTTCTTCTATGTAAGTTTTACTGTCTGGTACCTCAAACGAAAGAAAAAAAGAGCCAGTTATTACAAACCCCATAATTTTATTACCACAAGCTCAATGCTTTATCGCATGAAAGCCAATGCAGTTGGATTGGGAAATATTACTATTTTACTTTCCATGACGATTGTGACGGTTGTGGTGAGTTTGGGAGTTTTCATTGGTACGGAAAATGTCGTACAGACCCAATACCCTCGTGAAGCGCAAATTTTCTCAGTTGATACCCAAGAAACGCCAGATCAATTGCGCCAAACGACACAAAAAATGGCTACAGCTCATGGGATCAAAATTAGTCACTTATCAAGCATTTACATGGCGTCCAGTTTGTCTGCGCAACGTAAAGCTTCCTCCAACGATCAATTTATCACTTCGAATGAATTGGGAAGTATGATTGATAAAAATAATTATACAGTGACGTTGACCACGCGCGATAGCTTGGAGGCAATCGGAAATAAAGACTTACCAGCTTTGGACGATCAAGAAATTTTACTGACAGGCTCGTCAGCCAGTAAAGATGGCTCATTAGCTACTGGGTTAAAGACAGTTCACTGGTATGGCAAAGATTATCAAGTTAAAGATATTCTAAAAGATGTGAAGAACTTTCCAGAAGATGTGAGCTTGACCAACTCAATGATGATTATTTTTGCAAATAACCAAGCCTTAGAAAAGGCTTTGGATAACTATAACAATGTGATTAATAAAGATCAAGGTTATAGCCAATCGCCGATGACTTTAACACTTTTTGATCTCCCTGCTGCGGATAAAAAAGCAATGAATAAGGCTTTTAAACAAACGTTTGGAGCTGATAATAATCTGAGTCTTTCTTACCGGAGTGAAGCTTTACAAGATCAACGCGCACAAATTGGCGGATTTGTCTTTGTTGGTTTCGTTTTGGGAATGAGCTTTATTCTTGGTGCAGCTTTAATCATCTACTATAAACAGCTCTCTGAAGGAGCACAAGATAAACGCTCGTTCAAGATTTTACAAGAAGTTGGACTATCTAAGGATGAAGTTCAAAAAACAATTAAATCGCAAGTACGTATGATTTTCTTCCTCCCACTTGTAATTACGATTTTGCACTATGCTGGGGCTTATCTGATGATTGAAAAAATAGTCATGCTCTTTGGGATTACTAATCGCAGTTTGATTTTCATGATTGGACTTGCAACGATTGCCTTGTTAGCAGCAATCTACTATCTGATTTACAAAGCAACGAGTCGTGTTTATTATCATATCGTTGAACGCTAAAAATTAACTGACGGACCACTGAACTTATCGAAAAGTTGTTAAAACAATTGACGTAAGCTCTGACAGTTCTGTCAGTTTTTTGTTTGCTTTTATGAAAGTAGAAAAAGGAGGAAGGGACGAGTTTTTGTTATAATGATAGTAACAAAAGACCACCTTTCCAGAAAATTTTTTTATTTGGTTGTGGGTCTTAGATTCTAATTCGCTTACTTGAGAGGAACCCATGTCTATCTATCTTCACTCCATCCAAATTGGAGTACTCCTTTTTTTTGTTTTTTTATTACTTGCCCTTATCCCTTATCTGATTATCCAGTATCGACGCTATGGTCACGTCAATTCTTGGCGCTTTTTTGTTAATTTTTCTTTCGTTTTATATCTTATTTGCGCCTATGCCATGACGATTTTTCCGCTTCCGCCCGTAGAAGAAGTAGTGCAGATGACGGGGCCTAAGCAAAATTTAATCCCTTTCGAGTTTGTCAAACAGTTTATGTTATATAGTCCATTTAGATGGGATGATCCTTCAACATGGCTTGCAGGACTTAAAAACTTCACGTTTATTCAGCCCTTTTTTAATTTATTACTGACGCTCCCATTTGGGCTTTATCTTCGCTATTTATTTAAAAGAACATTCAAACAAACCTTGATATTAAGCTTTCTTTTGACATTATCCTTTGAGTTATTGCAACGTTCAGCTTTGCTCGGTCTTTACCCGCGTCCTTATCGCTTATTTGATGTTGACGATTTGATGATTAACACGTTAGGGAGCTTGGTTGGCTTTGGTTTTGCTGTCCTTTTTAGCCGCTTTTTGCCCGATTTAGAAGCAACCTATTTCCCTTCATCTAGAGTCAGTCTTTTGAGACGCTTTACGGCATTATTGGTGGACGTTTTTCTCATCTCGATTGTTGGAATATTTTTACCTCAACCTTATGTGGCACAAGCAGTCCTTCTCCTTCTCATCCCAATTCTTTTCAAAGTGACCCTAGGACAAATGGTGCTCAAAATTAAGATTGATGGAAAAAATCGTTTTCGAGTTTTGATAAGACAAATGTTGTTTTGTGTCAGTTTTATACCGGTTGGCTTAGAAGGGTATTTTTTGGAACGTTCAGGTACGATTCCGCATGAGCAGTTAGCACAGAATTACCTCCTCATTCTACTTTTTCTTGCGCTGATGATTCTTCCTTTATTTGATTTACTTGTAGCAAGTTTTTCAAAAACAAGAAGACTCTGGTATGAACGCATTAGTGGAACACAGATAATTTCACAAATAAATCTAAGAAAGGAAGACTAGATCATGGCAAAAATATTTATTGTAGAAGATGACCAAATTATCGTCAAAGCCATCACTTCCGCACTAAAAAATGAATTCCAAGTTCGGAGTGTGGCTAATTTTAGAGCAGTAAAGCAGGAAATTTTGGAATTCAATGCTGATCTTGTTTTGATGGATATTGGGCTTCCGTTTTACAGTGGCTTTTATTGGACAAATGAGCTTCGCAAAGTTTCACAAATCCCCATTATTTTTATTTCCTCTTCCTCGGATGACATGAATCAAATTACAGCAATGAATCAAGGGGCTGATGATTTTGTCACTAAACCATTTTCCCTAGAGATTCTCACTGCTAAAATTAAAGCCCTCCTTCGCAGAACTTATGCCTTCGCTGGTGCTGAAAAATTAGAGTTTGCAGATTATTTTCTAACTGAAAATACACTGATTTTAAAAGAGGAGAGCGAACAGTTAGAAGTAGAGTTGACCAGTTCTGAAAACAAGATTTTAACCTTACTTTTTCGTGCAAATGGACAAGTCGTTACGAAAGAAAAAATATTGCAAGAGCTTTGGCAAACAGATGAGTTCATTGATACCAATACGCTGAATGTAAAAATGACTCGCCTGCGTAAAAAACTTTCTGAAATTGGCTTTGATCAACACATTATGACAAAACGAGGATGTGGCTATGCTTTGGTTTAAATTTTTAAAAGCAAAAATCCCCCAAATTGGTGTGTTTTTGCTCATGCTGGCAATCTATATCGTCAATTTTTGGCTTTGGCGCTTACCGATGATGGCATTTTTCAACAGTAGTTTATTTGCTCTGATTATCTTTGTTATCTATCTTATTTCTTCTTATTTTCGATGGAAAGGAGTCCAACAAGCCATTTGTTCTGTTGTCCAAGATAATCAAACCTTACAAAAAAAACTCGATCAGCAGAACTTAGCAGAACGAGAGTTAGAAGATATTATCCGTGTTTGGTCCCATCAAATGAAAATTCCACTTTCCGCAATTGATCTGATGACTCAAACAGAAGTCGATCCCAAAGAATTAAAAAATCAGGTTTTTTCGCTTGAAAATTACCTTAAGATGTTGCTTGAATATCAACGTATTAATAATTTAGCTACGGATTTCCGCTTTGATAAGGTAAGTATGGCCGACATTATGCGAGAACTTATAAAAAAGTACAGCACTTTTTTTATCCAAAAGGAACTTAGCCTAAACATTGAAGGAGAGTGGGTGGTGACCTCTGATCAACGTTGGTTGACATTAGCTATTGAACAACTTTTGAATAATGCGGTCAAGTATACCAACTCTGGTGGGATTTTTATTCAGATAGAGCCAGGAAAACTTGAGATTAGAGATACGGGTATCGGTATCCTCAAAGAAGATATCCCCCGACTTTTTGAACATGGCTTTACAGGTTTTAATGGTCGGATTCAGCAGAAATCAACAGGCTTAGGCCTCTATTTATCAAAATTAATCTTAGACAAGTTAGAATTTCAAATTACTATCCATTCAGACATTGGTCAAGGAACTACTGTTACTATAACGAAAGAATAAAAAGATGAAGAAAATACTGATTATTGGTTTGGGCTTAATTGGAGGCTCCATAGCCCTTGGTATTAAGCGTGCACATCCACACTATGAAATATGGGGCTATGATCGACCAGAAGTTCAAACGATTGCTTTAGAGCAAACGATTATTGATCATGCAGCACCTAACCTTTGTTCAGCTGAACAAGCTGATATCATCCTCATCGCCCTCCCCCTTGAAGCGACCCTAGAGACGCTGCGTGAATTGGCCGAGCTTGAACTAAAAGAGCAAGTTTTAATTACCGATACAGGTTCAACTAAACAGTCGATAATTCAACTCGCACAAGAGTTATTTGAGTCCAAAAAAATAATTTTTGTCGGAGGGCATCCAATGGCTGGTTCACATAAATCAGGTGTAAGAGCAGCGGATGTGCATCTTTTTGAAAATGCCTATTATGTCTTGACGGAAGAAAACGTAGCACTCCGAGATTTATTAAAAGGTTTAGGAGCAAAGTTCATTATCGTTAATCCTAAAGAACACGATCAGGTCACGGGACAGGTTTCTCATTTTCCTCATGTCCTTGCTTCGAGTTTAGTACTTCAAGCAGAAGAATATGCCGTAACTCATCCCCTGGTTAGACAATTAGGGGCTGGTGGTTTTCGAGACATGACTCGAATTGCAGAAGCCGATAGCACGATGTGGACAGGAATACTTTTATCAAATCCAGATGTTATTATAGAGCGAATAGAAACCTTCAAAGAACAATTGGACGCTTTAAGTGTCAAAATAAAAGCACAAGATGAAAAAGGGTTGAAGCATTTTTTTGACGAAGGCAAATCCATCCGACAAAACATGGAAATCCATCGCGGAGCGATTCCGAACTTTTATGATTTATTTGTAGCTATCCCCGATGAAAAAGGTGTAGTTCTGCGTATTCTCGCCTTACTCCAAGATTTTTCTATCACAAATATTAAAATAAATGAGGAAAATCGTGAAGATACGCATGGTCAACTTCAAATTAGCTTTAAAACGGAAACAGATTTGGAGCGTGCTTATCAAATCATACAGTTAGCGACAGATTTTGAAGTCAGAGCGTGAGCGCTTCACAAGATGGACCTATTAGCAGTAAGGGTGCTTAGCGCCCTTTTATGTTATAATAAATACTAAAAACGTTTAGGATATAAAATGAAATTAACAATACATTCAAAAGGATTAAATGGGGTGCTGAGTGTCCCTGGCGATAAATCAATTTCCCATCGTAGTATTATGTTTGGGGCAATTGCTCATGGTGAAACTCTGATTCATGATATTTTGCGTGGTGAAGACGTATATTCTACGATAGAAGCTTTCAGAGCGATGGGTGTGCAGATTGAAGATGACGAACAGGATATACGTGTTTTAGGTCAAGGCTTTAAAGGACTAAAGAAACCCCAAAAAGCATTAGACATGGGCAATTCTGGGACATCAACTCGTCTATTATCAGGTATCCTAGCTGGCTTGCCTTTTGAGACTACCCTACTGGGGGATGATAGCTTATCTAAACGTCCGATGGATCGTGTGGCAATTCCATTGCGATTGATGGGGGCGAGCATTACAGGGGAAACGTCACGGGTTAAACTTCCAATGACGATTCAAGGACGCTCCCGTCTCCAGAAGATAGAGTATACTCTACCAGTAGCCTCTGCTCAAGTAAAATCAGCGCTTATTTTTGCAGCATTACAAGCTGAAGGGGACTCAATAATTGTTGAGAAAGAGCATACCCGATCTCACACAGAAGAAATGTTAGCTCAGTTTGGTGGAGAAATCAAAGTCATAGGAAAAACAATTTATATTCCAGGACAGCAAGAGCTTAAGGGACAGGAAGTGACAGTGCCTGGAGATATCAGCTCGGCCGCTTTTTGGTTGGTTGCCGCTTTAATTGTCGAACATTCTAAGGTAACCTTAAAAAATGTGGGGATTAATGAGACGAGAACAGGAATTTTGGAAGTCATTACAGCTATGCAAGGGCTGCTAGAAATTTCTGAAGTTGATGAGACAGCAAAATCAGCCACCGTAACTGTGCGTACAAGCAGCCTCCAAGGAACGGAGATTTCGGGTGATTTGATTCCTCGCTTAATTGATGAACTCCCTATCATTGCCTTACTAGCTACCCAAGCGAATGGGCAAACGATTATTCGAGATGCTGCTGAGTTAAAAGTGAAAGAAACGGATCGTATTGCAGTGGTGGCTGATGTATTAAATGCGATGGGTGCAAAGATTACGCCAACTGATGATGGAATGATCATTGAGGGAAAAACAAAGTTACATGCTCCTCAGCGTGCCATCAATACTTTGGGGGACCATCGCATCGGAATGATGGCAGCCATTGCAGCCCTCTTGGTAGAAGAAGGGGAAATGGAATTGGAACGCGCTGAAGCAATCAAAACCAGTTATCCTCAATTCTTTGAAGATCTGAATCACTTGATGAAGAAGTCACAATAAGAAATCTAAAGGAAAAGGCTAAAATGAGTATCATCTTAATAGGTTTTATGGGTGCTGGAAAATCTACCATTGCTAAACGTTTAGGAAAAGAGGTGGTAGATTTAGATCAATTGATTGAATTACGTATTGGAATGCCTATCGCTGATTTTTTTGCAGAATTTAGCGAACTAGAATTCCGTAAAGTGGAAAATGAAATTTTTCAAGAAGTGATCGAAAAAGATTGGATTATCGCCACTGGTGGTGGAATCGTTGAAAATGAAAAAAATAGAACAGCCTTGGCAGCCCACTCACAAGTCGTTTATTTAACCTCAGATTTTGATACACTCTGGCAGAGAATTATCAATGATGACCTGACGAATCGACCTTTAGCTCAAGATAAAACTAAAGCAAAAGATTTGTTTGAACAACGCCAAAAATATTATGAGGCGGTTGCTGATTTAGTGGTTGAAGTTGCCCAAAAGTCCCCAGAAGAAATAGTAGCTGAGATACAAAATAAGTGGAGGAATGAATAAATGAAAGTAGCTTATTTGGGGCCGCGCGGCTCATTTTGTTCAGTTGTTGCAGAATACGCCTTCCCCACGGATAAGCGGTGCGCCTATGATTCGATTATAGAAGTTATTGAAGCATATGAGCAAGCCTGCTGTGATTTTGCATTGATTCCTATTGAAAACTCTACAGAAGGCTCTGTCACTATGAGTATTGATAAGCTTTTTCATGATTCTAAAGCAGATGTAGTGGGAGAGTTTACCCTACCCATTTCTCAAAATTTATTGGGACACGCCTCGGAACAACCTCTTGAGCTGATTTATTCGCATCCGCAGGCCTTAGCTCAAACAAGAAACTATCTTCGCGCACATTATCCCTATGCCCAAGTACAGGTGATGCCATCGACTTCAGCAGCAGCAGAGTTTGTCCAGCAACATCCAGAGCGACCAATTGCTGCGGTAGCTAATTATCAAGCAGCTGAGATGTTTGACTTAGAAATATTAGCTGAAAATATCCAAGATAGCGCACAAAACACTACGAGATTTTGGTTATTAGGAAAAGATAAGCAGAGATTTGATTTACCTGTGCAAGGCCAAAAAGTCAGTTTAGCTTTGACTTTACCCCATAACTTACCGGGGGCCTTGCATAAAGCAATTTCAGTATTTGCCTGGCGTGATATTGATATGACAAAAATTGAATCACGTCCTTTGAAAACACAATTGGGACAATATTTCTTTGTGATTGATGTCGTCAATAATAAAGAAAATCGATCCAAAATCTCCTTTGCTATTGAAGAACTTGTGACCTTAGGGGTACAAGTACGAGTATTAGGGGATTATTTAGTATATGCAGTAGATGAGGTGTAAGAAGTGAAAATTTATTTTGTACGACATGGTAGGACGGAGTGGAACTTGGCACGACGTTTACAGGGACAAAAAGGAGATTCACCATTATTGCCAGAGTCTTATGAAGCGATAGCACGTGTCCGTAAACATCTGTCTGTCATCAAATTTGATCAAGTTTTATCTAGCCCTCAACCTCGCGCATTGACGACGGCTCATTTGTTAACTGATGCTCCTGTTAGCTCTGATCAACGTTTGTCAGAGTGGAATTTTGGCGAGTTGGAAGGCTGGTATATTCAAGATGCTATCGCTAAATATCCTAAAGCAATGCATGATTCACGATTTCAGCTGGACCAGTTTGATGGATCTGCTTTTGGAGCAGAATCTGTTGCGTCGGTTTTGAGACGTTTTGATTCACTCGCTGAGGAGCTTCTCCAATCTGATGCTGAAAATGTTTTACTTGTAGGACACGGGGCATCTGGTACAGCAGGAATGCGCCATTTAGCAGGTTATAGCATTTCCGAACTTCGGGCTGTGGGGGGCCTCGCCAATAATACAATAACCGTTTTAGAAAATGTGGCGGATGGTTTTGAATTAAAAGTTTGGGATGAAAAGTTATGACCGAAAAAACTTATGTGACGGGGACAATCGAGGCAATCTTTTTTTCTAATCCAAGTAATTTTTACAAAGTCTTACTAGTAGAAATTGAAGAAACAAATGCAAACTACGATGACCTTGAAATTGTGGTAAATGGTACTATCGGTGATGTGGTAGAAGGAGATGCCTACACTTTTTATGGTCAGTTGACTCAACATCCAAAATATGGTGAACAATTACAGGTCAGTCAGTACGAAAAAGCCCTCCCCACTTCTGGAGCTGGCCTTATCAAATATTTTTCTTCAGATAAATTTCCTGGCATTGGTAGAAAAACAGCTGAGAAAATCGTTGAAACTTTTCCAGAAAATACTGTGGATCAGATTTTAGAAGCGCCTGAGCAATTGGATGGTATCTTGTCTTTAGCACGCAAAAATTCATTTGTGAAACGATTACGAGAAAATCATGGCATGGAAAAAATCTTGGCAAAACTCGCCGAGTATGGTCTGCCTAGTAAAGTAACTTTCCAAATTTACGAGCTTTATAAGGATAAAACACTTGCGACGATTGAAGAAAACCCCTATCAACTGGTAGAAGATGTTAAAGGGGTGGGGTTCAAAACAGCAGATGGCATTGCAAAACGGCTAGGCATTGAAGCAGATAGTGCAAACCGTTTTCGCGCAGCACTTATACACATGGTAAATACTCACTCAGCAACGACTGGTGATACTTATATCGAAGCCAAAAATTTATTGGAACAAACGGTCGAATTGCTTGAAGAATCGAGAAATCGGGAGGTCGATCCGGTAAAGGTTGCTGAGGCGATTAATGAATTAATTATTGATGGGAAGGTACAACAAGAGGGAACCAAAATTTTTGAAAATTCCCTTTACTTTGCGGAAGATGGTATCCGTCAATCTTTGACGGCGCTGACAAGACGGCATGGGGACCAAGTCTCAGAAGAAAAATTACTGACAGTGGTGTCAGAGGTTGAAAAGGACCTCGGAATAACGTATGATTCCTTGCAGAAGCAAGCTATCCTAGGCGCAATGAATGAGCAATTTTTCATCCTCACAGGAGGCCCCGGTACAGGTAAAACGACAATTATTAATGGGTTCATTGAAACTTACGCCCGTGTTCATCAGCTTGATCTAGATCCGATGCACTACAATGATGATATTTTTCCGATATTGTTAGCAGCACCAACAGGGCGAGCCTCTCGGCGCATGAATGAATTAACAGGCTTACCCGCTGCGACTATTCACCGTCATCTTGGTTTAGGACAGGATGAGTCAGAAGAAGCAATGGGAAATGAATTATCTGGTGCTTTATTGATTGTAGATGAATTTTCAATGGTCGATACGTGGCTTGCTCATAAACTTTTTCAAGCGATACCGGGTTCGATGAAGGTCTTGTTAGTAGGGGATAGTGATCAGCTTCCTTCAGTGGGTCCTGGGCAAGTTTTTGCAGATTTGTTGAAAATCGAAGCTCTCCCTTCAATTAAGTTGGATAAAATTTTTCGACAAGGGGATGATTCGACCATCACCGACTTGGCACATCACATCAAAGATGGTCATTTGCCCACTGACTTTACAATGAAAAAAACAGATCGATCTTACTTTGAAGTTGGAGCCAATCTTGTACCAAAAATGGTCGAGCAAATCGCTTCAGCTTGGCAAAAAAAAGGGAATGACCCTTTTGAGTTACAAGTCTTAGCTCCGATGTATAAAGGGTTGGCGGGAATCAACGCGATGAATGTTCTCTTGCAAAATCTTTTTAATCCTTTAGAAGAACGCTTAGAGTTTAACCTTGGAGAATTGCATTTTCGTGAAGGAGATAAAGTATTACATCTTGTCAACGATGCGCAGGCCAATGTTTTCAATGGAGATTTGGGTAAGATCACTGAGTTGATCCCAGCTAAATACACAGAAAGTAAGCAAGATGAGCTTGTCATGGATTTTGACGGGCAAGAATTGTCCTATCCTCGTGCAGAATGGTACAAAATCACTTTGGCTTACGCCATGTCCATTCATAAATCCCAAGGCTCAGAATTTTCTACGGTAATTGTACCGATGGTTCGTTCCTATTCAAGAATGTTAGAACGTAATCTTCTCTATACTGCCATCACTAGGGCTAAACAGAGTTTAATTTTACTTGGGGAACAACAAGCTTTTGCACAAGCTGTTGCACGTGAAGGAGCTAATCGTCAAACCTATTTGATTGAACGCTTCACTGAAATTTCTGAGAAGTCAAGCCAACCAATCACTACCGAATTAATGGATAAGGAGGGTGATTCGTCTGCTGACCTCCAAAAGGACTCTAGCATAACTGGCGCACAAACTTTTACGCAAAAACGTACTGATGATCCCATCAGTGACACTCAAGAAATTTCGCTCTTTGAAGATGAAAATGAGGTTGCAAATCCTACGGAGGGCTTAAGCGAACGCGCCATTTTAGCCGGTAGTATTGATCCACTTATTGGCTTGACTGCACAAGATTTCGCTATTTTTAAATAAAAAAGCCTTCCAAAGGAAGGTTTTTTTGTAAAAAAAAATCTGTCAGAGCTGACAGAAATTTTAATTAGCCAAGTTTAGCAGCAAGACGTGATTTATCACGTGCAGCTTTGTTAGCATGAATAAGGCCTTTTGATGCAGCTTTATCGATTGATGAAGATGCAACTTTGAAAAGCTCTTCTGAAGGTGCTACTTCAAATTTTTTGATAGCAGTACGCATTGCAGATTTTTGTTGAGCGTTACGTTCGTTTGCGATTTTATTCAATTCAGCACGTTTGATTGCAGATTTGATGTTAGCCATTTTTTATCTCCTTTATTACTTTTCATAGAAAAGTGGTTGATTTAATGTCCCAGGTGGGCACACTACACCCTCCAAGATTTTTCTAATACCTATCAATTATACAGGAAAAATACTTTTTTGTAAACTATTACTGGTCTATTTTTTTGAAAAAATAGTGGGAAATGACCTTGAAAATAATAAACAAATAAATATGGGAAATCAACTTTTAGGCTAGGGGAGGAGTAATCATAAGAGTTTAATTTAACAAACTAAGGGTTATAAAAGAAAATTTTAATTAAAAAAAAGGGCATATTGTATTGACAATAGGAAATTTAGTGTTATAATCGAATCATGAATTTAGATGAAAAACCGTGGTTCAACGATGCAGAATATATGAGTTATGTAGGTCATCTATTGGAAATGGATGAACTAAAAAAACTTGATGAAATCACACATCACTACACTTCTACCCGCTTGCAACACTGCTTGAGAGTAAGCTATGTGAGCTATGTTATTGCAAAAAAACGAGGCCTTAATGCTAAAGCGACAGCGAGAGCAGGTCTTTTGCATGACCTTTTCTACTATGACTGGCGCGAAACAAAATTTGCTAAAAGTCATGCTTATGTCCACCCGCATATCGCCTACCGTAATGCGCGCAAGCTGACCACTTTGTCAGAGCTTGAAAAAGATATCATTATCAAACATATGTTCGGTGCAACAATCAATCCGCCACGCTATAAAGAAAGTTGGATTGTGACAGCAGTAGATAAATATGTGGCAACCTTAGAAGGGTCAGCCAATCTTAAATACAAATGGAACAAACGTAAACATTTCAAACGTTTACCTTCTTTCAGCTTGGATTAAAATTTTTTAAAAATGTATATTAGAGGAGCTTGTCAGTTATTGACAGGCTCTTTTTATTTTACTGACCCTGCTGTCAGTAACTTATGAAGGATAAAAAAAGACAAAAACAGGCGAAAGTGTATTTTTTAGAGGCTATGTTATAATATAGAAGGAAGAGCTGGCATTATTTTTAGGAAAAAAGGTGTCAAATGTAAGGAGTCTCGTATGAAAAAAGTAAAAGTTTTCTACAATAAAAAGTCAGGAAATAATGATCAAGAAAAAGTATTGCAAACTATTAAAGACTTCTTTGAACGGGATGATAATAAAGAATTTGAACTTGAATTTGTCAATCCAGAGAGTCCTAAAGAGGCAGTGGCACTGGCTAAAAAAGCCAGTGAAGAAGAAACAAATTTGGTTATAGCCTTAGGAGGGGACGGTACCATCAATAAAATTTGCGGCGGTGTTTTCGAAGGAGGAGGCAAGAGTCTGCTTGGAATTGTTCCCAATGGTACAGTAAATAATTTGTCCAAATCTCTTCAGATTCCGCAAAAATTAGAAGAAGCCCTTGAAAATCTAAAAGAGGGGGAAGTTCGGAAGATTGATATTGCAAAAGTGAATGAAGACTATATGATGTCAAGTCTGACTTTAGGAATACTTGCTGATATCGCAGCAAATGTTCGGACGTCTGAAAAGAAAAAATTTGGACCATTAGCTTATCTCAAAGATGCCTATAAAGTTTTGCGTTATAATAAAACGTATCATATTGAAGTCACATATAATGGTAAGACAGAGCATCTTAAGACAAAATTATTACTGATCACCATGACAAACACGATTGGTGGGATGCAAGCCCTCTCGCCTGAAGCTAAAGTTGATGATGGACTCATGCGTGTTTATTCTTTGAAAGAAATTAATCTTTTGAAGATTCTCTTACATCTCCGTAAGTTAAGAAAAGGTCAATTTGAAAATTTCACAGAAATGAATCATTTTGACACCGCACATTTGAAGATGGCGACACGCTCACAGCGTAAGAAAGATATCCCTTATTCACGAATTGATGGAGACAAAAGTGATCCACTTCCACTTGAAATCAAGGTTTATCACAAAGCCTTAACGACCATCACACCAAAAGAAGTATGAGTTGCGTTTTGAGTTAAGGGAAAAATCAGCCTTAAGTCGGATGACAAGGCGACAATTTTTTGATAGAATAAACTTAGAATTAAATTAAAAATAGGAGGCCAAATTTAATGCAAAATATGAATGATAACGATATTATCTTTGACCAACAAAGAGATGGCTTGAACGCCTTTTTCAGCAAGATTTATGCGCTGATGGGAGTAGGAGTGCTCGTTTCTGCGCTGGTTTCTTGGATAATGATAACATTTTTTCTAGATAACATGACTGCAATTCTCCAAAGTGGAAGCTTATTCTTCTTAGTGCTTTGGATTATCCCGCTTGTGATGGTTGTTTCGCTGCAAAGCTTAGCGATGAAGAATTCTAAAATGGCACTACCCATCTTTATCGGTTATGCAGCATTTATGGGATTTTTGATTAGCTTTACTTTGCTTATGTACACAGCAACAAGTATTACTTTAGCTTTTGTTACAGCGGCGGCCATGTTCTTTGGACTTTCGCTCTATGGACGTCTAACAAAACGTAACCTCTCTGCAATGGGTAAAGCTCTGGGAGTTGCTGTTTGGGGGCTTATCGTTGCTATGTTTTTGAACTTTTTTGTTGGTGGGACTGCTTTAATGTTCGTGACGAGCATTGCTGGGGTAGTGATTTTCGCTGGTTTAATTGCTTGGGATAATCAAAAAATTACCCAAGTCTACAATCATAATAATGGACAAGTGAGTGATGGTTGGGCTATCTCTATGGCCTTGGCACTCTACCTTGACTTCCTCAATATGTTCCTTTTCTTACTTCGCATTTTCGGTATTGCAGGTGGAAACAATCGTGATTAAAAATAAGAAACCTGAGCAAAAGCTTAGGTTTTTTTAATGCTATGAAAAGGAGCCTTTTAAGAGAGGGAAGTTACTAGTGAGTCATGTTTCTTTTTTGCTAGTAGGTAGACCCGTTCACATGACTAGAAAAAAGAACTGACAAGAAAAGGTCAGTTCTTTTGAAGATGAAGCCTGAAGTGATGTTTGAGTCTCATAGAGGAGTGTTTTGTTCTGGCATGAGGAAGAGTTTTTCGAGTTGGCGTGCCACTCCATCCTCATCATTCGTCCATGGTAAAATTTCGGTGGCATATGGCGTTAAGCGAGCCGAAGCATTTTTCATGGCAAAAGCATTGGGGGCGAGTTTGAACATTTCGATATCATTATGTTCATCACCGAAAGCAATCAGGTTTTCCACTGAAATATCTAAAATTTTGAGTAAATATTTCAGGCCAGATGCTTTGCTGATTCCTTTAGGGACAACTTCAAGAATACCGTTCGGGCCACCCCAGACTCCGACATCAATCTTGCCATTATAATGCCGTTTCATTTCAGCAGCAAGCGCTAGTTTATCTTTTTGTCGTGTTGAAAGCAGAACTGCGTGTGGGTTGTCAGTCACTCGGTCAGCCCTTAGACGATTATAAGGTTGAAAACGTTCCACACCAAAAAGCTGGGGTTCAACATTTTTGAAGGTGTTTAAGAAAAATTTTCTACGGTATTCAACCGCGAAAAAATTAAGATTGAAATTTTGTTGGTGACGCAGAAGATCAAAGATAAAGGAGCGGTCAATATAATGAGCTTTGGTATAAGGCCAGTTACGATCATTGGGCATGGAAATGAGTGCTCCATTAAAGTTAATGACTGGGCTTTTTAATTCCAGTTCGCGATAAACCTCAAGCGACATCCGAAAAGGTCTACCCGTTGTAATGCAAATAATATGACCTAAAGCTTCTACTCGTTTAAAAACATATTTTGTATACCGACTTATTGTCCGTCCGTCTGATTGTAAAGTTGTCCCATCAAGGTCTATAGCAATAAGTTTTCTTTCCTTAACATTTTTCATCGAAACGCCCTTTCACATCGTATTCTCTCAATTTAACTATTATAACATACTTGGATACCTCAGTCCTTCTTAAAATACAGCGAACAATAACCACTGAATCCTAAAACAAGTTCGATATTTCCGAACGATGAGCACTTTTTTGAGAAAAAGACTGAGTTAAATCTTGTTTCCTTAACTAAAACTGATTAGAATAATAATATAATCTTTTTAAATTTTATGACGGATGTTGTTGAACGATGTCCAACTTTTTATCAAAAGGGGTAAAATCTTACCCCTAAAAAGGAGAAATTATTTGTGAACAAGTTCTTTAAACTTGAAGAAAACGGCACTACAGTTGGCCGTGAGATAATGGCAGGGGTGACAACCTTCTTTGCTATGAGCTACATCCTCTTTGTCAACCCACAAGTATTAAGTACAACGGGTATGCCTGTCCAAGCAGTATTCTTGGCGACAATTTTAGCTTCAATTGTTGGGACATTGGCCATTGCGCTAATTGCGAACGTCCCTTATGCGCTCGCTCCAGGTATGGGGTTAAATGCCTTCTTTGCCTATACCGTTGTCCTTTCTCTGGGTTATACCTGGCAAGAAGCATTGGCGATGGTCTTCATCTGTGGTGTGATCAATATCATTATCACTTTTACTTCCATTCGGAAGGCCATTATCCTAGGTATTCCAGAAAGTCTCCAGCACGCAATTGGTGGTGGGATTGGGATCTTCATCGCCTATATCGGAATTAAAAATGCTGGTTTGCTCCGTTTTCTTGCAGATCCAGGGACTTATGTGAACAATCATGGAACAATTACTGCTAATTCCTCAATTGTACCGGAACTTGTGACTTTCAATGATCCGGCTGTTCTTATTGCCTTAGTTGGTATAGTCGTTACCATGTTCTTTGTTATCCGGAAGTGGAAAGCGGGGATCTTACTGTCTATTTTGATTACGACGATATTAGCCCTTCTTACTGGTGTAGTTAAAGTAGATGTTCACACTTTGTTTGCAGAAAACAACTTGGGTACAGCGATAAATCAGATGGGAACAACATTTGGAGCTGCTTTTGGCCCTAAAGGTTTTGGAACACTCTTTTCTGATTCTTCACGTTATATAGAAGTATTGATGACTATCCTTGCCTTTTCATTGACCTCTGTTTTTGATCCAATTGGTACCTTCATTGGAACAGGACGTGCGACAGGAATCTTTACGGATGAAGATCTGAAAGATATGGAAACAAGCCATGGTTTCTCTTCTAAAATGGATAAAGCTTTGTTTGCTGATATGATTGCTACTCCAATCGGAGCCATTTTCGGAACATCAAACACAACCGTTTATGTTGAATCTGCAGCCGGTATCGGAGCAGGAGGACGTACTGGTCTTGCCTCTGTTGTAACAGCGATTATGTTTGCTATCTCAAGTTTATTCTTACCACTACTTGCAATTGTTCCAACACAAGCAACGGCACCAATCTTGATTATTGTTGGGATGATGATGCTTGGATCATTTAAAGAAATTAAATGGGGTGATTTGACTGAAGCAATTCCTGCTTTCTTTGCCTCAGTATTTATGGGACTTGCTTACTCAATCTCTTATGGGATTGCAGCAGGATTCATTACTTACATCTTTGTAAAACTCTTTACGGGTAAAGTAAAAGAAGTCAAACCTGTTATTTGGGTGGTTGCGATATTGTTTATTATTAATTTCGCCGTACTTGCTGTTTTATAACCTCAAAAACTTATCCAAATGGGATAAGTTTTTTTATATCGAGAAAAATATATTTCTATCTGAGTTATTCACAGTTTGAGATTTTTAAAAAGGAAGAGGCTGGCTAGTTTGAAGCAGCTAGAAAATATGATAGAATAAGCTCATGGAAGATTATGGATTATTTATTATTGGGGTAATTTTAACCTTATTTTTTGCCGGGATAACTTTTCTGTTTTGGTGGGAAATGCGACAATTAAGAGATATTAGAACCCTTCGCTTAGGGCGACTCTCTTTTTTTTATCTAATCAGTTTGTGGATTACGGTCAATGGGATTATTGGGAGTGGTTTGGTCTTAACAGAGCTGCATCAAAGCGTCCTACTTAGCTTACTAGCCTTTGAAGTATTTGTTTTGCTTTTTTTACCTTTTGTGATTGGTATTGTGGTTCCGATTAGTATTGTTGTCTTAACAGTAAAAATGTGGCGCCGTGAATCTAAATCCATCAGTAACCTCTTGCTGCCAATTGTCGTGTTTGCCTTTTTAATTATTGACTGGATTTATTTGTCTATGGGAAGATTGCCTGACAGCTGGACTTGGTTGAAAATTTTGAGTATGGTTTATCCTGCACTCTCTGTTTATCTTGCTTGGCAATTTGGTATTTTCTTTTTGTCAAGTTGGGTCTATGGAAGGCGGGTTCGTAAGGAAAAGGCTCCTTATTATGTGGTGCTAGGGGCTGGACTTATTCAAGGTGAAAACGTGGGTAAGCTTTTAGGAAATCGGATAAAGGCTGCAGTAAAAGCTGTGCGTGATGAAGAGACAATACTCGTATTTTCAGGAGGTCAAGGAGAAGATGAAAAAATTCCTGAGGGTTTAGCAATGCAACGCTATGCTGTAGAGGAATTGGGGTTCCCATACGAGCGCACGATGGTTGAGGATCAGTCACGCACAACCTATGAGAATCTTGTCTTTTCTTCTCGTTTGATTCAAACAAAATTTATATTTTTCACCTCAGATTATCACGTTTTCCGGGCAGCACTCTTTGCTGCCAAGTTAGGTCTGAATGCCCAAGGGGGACGAGGAGGAAAGACCGCCATGTACTATCGGGTTCCTGCCTTTCTTCGTGAATTTATTGCGGTAATGAATTATGAGAAGAAAAAGCATATCATTTGGGTGAGTCTTATTGTAGTTTTCTTTGCCTTTCTTTCTATCTTCACAGCAATCCTCTACCAAATTAACATCAATTAGTGAAAATAAGTTGCTGACAGAGCTGTCAGTGACTTTTTTTGTGACAAAGTCTCCTTTTTTACGTATACAATAATATGCTGACTGCCGTAGATGAAAAAAATTGCCTGATTAACTTGCTAGAAACCCTTCCCGCCTCACGAAGTAAACAATATTTTTGTCCATTCTGTCATAGTGAGGTGGTTTTTAAAAATGGCTCCATCAAATTACCCCATTTTGCGCATAAGCAGTTGAAAACATGTACGTTAGGGAACGAAAATGAGTCAGAGCAACATCTGATGCTCAAAAAAGAACTTTATGAATGGCTGAAAGAAACAGAATCAGTGGAAATTGAACATTACTTACCAGAGCTTAGGCAAACCCCAGATCTATTAATTAATGGGAAAGTTGCCCTAGAAATTCAATGTTCCCCCCTCTCCTTGAAACGGCTGCATGAGCGTACAATGAATTATCGCTTACATGGTTTTAAGGTGGTGTGGTTAATGGGGAGAGATTTATGGTTAGGTAATCGTTTAACAGAATTGAAAAAACAACTGCTTTGTTATTCCGAAAATCACGGTTTTCATTACTGGGAATTGGATCTAACTAAACGTGTGTTAAGACTACAGTCCCTGATTCATGAAGACTTAAGGGGACGGTTGTTTTATGTGACACATTCCTTTTTGTTTAAAGAAAAACCGCTTTTGGACTGCTTGAGAACTCCATTTGTTCAGCAAGAGCTTTTAAAAATGGCTGTTTACCCGGATAATCAATTGCAACACTTTATCCACAAGCAGCTTTTCCACAAATCCCCGAAATGGTTACATCTCCAATCGTTATACTATCAGAAAGGTAAAAATATCTTAGATCTGGACTTTATGCGTCCTTACATTGCCCCACCTGGATTAAATCTTCTTGTTCCTTTTATGGATAACCTAACAGGATCCTCATTTGAACAACTCTCTAAAATTCCTGTAAGCTATTATCAAAATTTTCTGGATGTGTTCCAAAAGAAGAAAATTGAGATACTCTATCCACCGCGGTTCTATGCTATAATGAAGAAACAAAAATAAGGAAAACTTGGCAACTAAAAATAGGGGAGAGATTGAGTCCTTTCTTATTAATTAACGAGTATCCTGCGGCTAAAAGGAGAAGTGACGATGGCTAAAGAAAGAAGTGAAATTCAAGAAGCGCATACATGGGACTTATCCACCATTTTTGCGACTGACGAAGCTTGGGAAAAAGAATTAGAACATGTGAAACAGAGTGTCGAAAATTCTGGGGAACGCTTTTCGGGACATTTGCTTGATTCGGCACAGAGTCTTTTAAAGATAACAGAAGTTATGCTAGAATTGTCTCAAAAGGTTGAGAAACTATATGTTTATGCCTCTATGAAGAATGATCAGGATACACGTGTAGCGAAATATCAAGAATATCAATCCAAGGCATCAAATTTATATGCGAAGTTTGGGGAAGCCTTCGCTTTTTACGAACCTGAATTTTTGACTTTACAACCCAGTCAATTGGATGAAATGATGGGGATAGCACCAGCTTTACAAGCTTATCAACATATGTTTGAACGCCTATTTGCTAAAAAACAACATATTCTTAGCCCTAAGGAAGAAAAATTGTTGGCTTCTGCGAGTGAAATTTTTGGGAGTGCTTCAGAAACTTTCGAAATCTTTGATAATGCTGACATTACCTTTCCTAAGGTGAAAAACGAAGAGGGTGAACAAGTTCAATTAACACATGGCAACTTCATTACTTTAATGGAGAGCAAAGATAGATCAGTTCGTAAAGCCGCTTACCAGGCACTATACAGCCATTATGAACAATTTCAACACACCTATGCAAAAACACTACAAACAAACGTGAAAGTTCATAATTTTAATGCTCAAATTAGAGGTTATCATTCTGCACGTGAAGCTGCTTTAGCGCGTGATTTTATCCCTGAGCGCGTATATGATATTCTGATTGAAGAGATAAATCAAGCTCTTCCACTACTGCATCGATATATGAAACTCCGTCAAACCGTTCTGCAACTACCAGACCTTAAAATGTATGATGTTTATACACCGCTGTCCAAATTGGACTATAAATTTAATTACAAGGAAGGGGTAGAAAAGGCAAAAGAAGTTCTAGCGATTTTTGGTAACGAATATCGTAGACGGGTAGAAAGTGCCTTCAAAGAACGATGGATTGATGTCGAAGAAAATATCGGAAAGCGTTCAGGTGCTTATTCTGGAGGTTCTTATGATACCAAGGCTTTTATGTTATTGAATTGGCAAGAAACATTAGATGATTTGTTCACCTTAGTTCATGAAATGGGCCATTCAATGCACAGTACTTTTACTCGAGAAAATCAACCTTATGTATACGGAGAATATCCAATCTTTCTTGCGGAGATAGCATCAACTACTAATGAAAATATTTTAACAGAGACTCTATTGAAAGAAAGCGAAGACGATAAAGAACGTTTTGCTTTACTTAACCACTGGCTAGATAGTTTTAAAGGAACAGTATTTCGTCAAAGTCAGTTTGCAGAGTTTGAGCAACTTATTCATGAACAAGATGCAAGGGGAGAAGTGCTTACGAGTGAATATCTTAACCGTTGTTACGCAGAACTTAATGAGAAATATTACGGTCTTTTAGCTGATGAAAATAAAGAAATACAGTATGAGTGGGCTAGAATTCCGCACTTTTACTATGATTTTTACGTTTTTCAATATGCAACGGGATTTGCAGCTGCAAGTTACTTAGCAGAAAAAGTTGTGCACGGTAATGATGGAGATCGTGAAAAATATATTGATTATTTGAAAGCAGGGTCATCTGCTTATCCCCTTGATGTCATCTCAAAGGCCGGCGTTAATATGGCTTCAGGAGAATATCTAACCGCAGCTTTTGATTTATTCGAACGTCGTTTAACTGAACTAGAAAAATTAGTAGAAAAAGGAGTACATTTATAAGTATGGTTGACACCTATAAACGCACAAGTAATCCTATGATGCATCGTCCTGTTGTAAAACCAGAGCTGGTGAAATGGATGCGTGAAAGTCAAACACAACTTTCAGGAGAGATTACAGAGGTACTTTCATTTGCTAAAAATAATAATATTCCGGTAATTCCTCACGAAACGGTACTGTATTTTCAAATGCTTTTAAGTTTGTTGCGTCCTAAGAGAATTCTTGAAATTGGAACAGCGATAGGTTTTTCGGCTTTAGTGATGGCCCAAGCGTCACCAGAAGCTGAGATTGTTACCATCGATCGAAATCTGGAAATGATTGAACTTGCAAAAGAAAACCTGTCTAAATATGACCATCGTCAACAAATTATTTTAAAAGAGGGTGACGCACAAGAAGTACTGACAGAGCTGTCAGGAGCTTTTGATATTATTTTTATGGACTCTGCCAAATCAAAATACGTAGAGTTTCTTCCTAGAGCAATGGAGCTCCTTGCTCCAAATGGGGTCATTTTGATGGATGACATTTTCCAAGCAGGAGAGATTTTAATTCCAATTATGGAAATAAAAAGGAATCAACGGGCGCTCGAGAGAGGGCTGAGACGGTTATTTGATGAAGTTTTCGATAATCCAAAATACCTGACAAGCGTTTTACCCTTAGGGGATGGGTTGTTAATGATTAAGCGCGCAGAATAAGTTACTGACGATACCGTCAGAGAAATCCAAAAGGATGATGTGGTTGAATTTGCATAATTAAAGTTTTATTTAACTTTTTATGTTATAATTACAACAAGTTAGAAATATACCGCTATTTTAACCAGTATGTTTATAAGAACATTATTCGAAGGAGAATATTTTGAAACTCAAAAAACTCGGATTAGTTATGGCAACAGTTTTTGCCGGCGCAGCACTTGTTACCTTGTCTGGATGCTCAAACGATGATTCTGCAAGTAAGGATATCATTACAATGAAGGGTGATACCATACGTGTTTCTGATTTGTATAAAGAAGCAAAACAATTTCCATCTATGCCTACAACAACCTTGCTCCAAAACATGACTTTTGATAAGATTTTTGCAAAAGATTTTGGAAAAGAAGTCACTGACAAGGACGTCAGTAAGCAAGTTAAAGAGATTAAAACTCAATATGGAGATCAATTTTCTTCAGTGCTTCAACAACAAGGTTTGACAGAAGCTAGCTTTACTCCTTACATGCGTACTCAAATGTTAGAGCAAGCTGCAATTGACCATGAAATCAAGTCAACACAATATACAAAAGCCAATCTTGAAGCAGCGTGGAAAACTTACCATCCAGACGTAACTGCTTATGTTGTAGCAGAAACGTCAAAAGACGCTGCAGACAAAGCTTTAGCAGCTGCTAAGAAAGATGATGCTGGTAAAGCAAGCTTTGAGAAAACAAATGCATCTAGCAAGGTAACGTTTAATTCTACTTCTACAACTGTACCAAGTGAAGTTCAAACCGCTGCCTTTAAACTTAAAAATGGTGAGTTTTCAAATGTAATCGAAGCAACAAATTCTTCAACTGGTGCAAGTTCTTATTATATTGTTGAAATGGTAAAAACTTCTGATAAAGGAAAAGACATGAATAAGTACAAGAAAGAACTTCAGTCTGTTATCAAATCAGAAAAAGAACAAGACACAACTTACGTAAGTAGTGTCATTGCTAAATACTTGAAGAAATACAATGTAACAGTGAAAGAAGAAGCATTCTCAACACTCTTCTCTCAATTTACACAAACTTCATCAACTTCTTCATCCTCTAAATAATTTAGAGAATAAAAATTGACTTTAAAGAGAGCTCAGAGTGGTGAAAATGGGTAGGTCAATGTTGTGCTTAAAAGCAGCGATAACTGCTTTAACAACCGAACTAAGATGATAGAAATTCTATCGTGAATAAGGGTGGTACCGCGGTATAACTGTATACGCCCCTTTGTTTACGGTGGAATTTTATTGTTTTATTGTGAATGTATTAACAAAGATTGTGAGAAAAGTTTAACCTCAATTTTAAACTTTCATAAAAGGAGAAAAATAATGAAAACCATGACTTCCGCAGAAGTTCGCCAAATGTTTCTTGACTTTTTTAAATCAAAAGGTCATGCCATTGAACCTTCACAAAGTCTTGTCCCTGTCAATGATCCAACTTTGCTTTGGATTAACTCTGGGGTAGCAACACTCAAAAAATATTTTGACGGGTCAGTCGTTCCAGAAAATCCACGGATTACCAACGCTCAAAAAGCGATTCGAACTAACGATATTGAAAATGTCGGTAAAACAGCACGTCACCATACCATGTTTGAAATGCTAGGTAACTTCTCAATTGGTGATTATTTCCGTAAAGAAGCAATTGCTTTTGCTTGGGAATTATTGACAAGTTCTGAATGGTTTGAATTCCCCGCAGAAAAACTTTACATCACTTATTACCCAGCTGATAAGGATACTTATAATCGTTGGGTTGAAGTTGGGGTAGATCCAACACATCTTGTGCCAATTGAAGACAACTTTTGGGAAATTGGTGCTGGTCCTTCTGGTCCAGATACAGAAATTTTCTTTGACCGTGGAGAAGTTTATGACCCAGAACATGTGGGCTTAAAATTATTGGCTGAAGATATTGAAAATGACCGTTATATTGAAATCTGGAACATTGTGCTTTCCCAATTTAATGCAGATCCATCAATCCCGCGTTCAGAATATCCTGAATTGCCACAAAAAAATATTGATACGGGAATGGGACTTGAACGAATGGTTTGCATTATTCAAGGCGGAAAAACAAACTTTGATACAGACTTATTCTTACCAATCATTCGTGAAATTGAAAAACTATCTGGAAAAACGTATAGTCCAGACAGCGAAAATATGAGTTTCAAAGTGATTGCTGACCATATTCGCTCACTCTCGTTTGCTATTGGTGATGGTGCTTTGCCAGGAAATGAAGGACGTGGTTATGTTTTACGTCGCTTACTTCGTCGCGCGGTTATGCATGGTAAAAAATTGGGAATTCAAGGGAAATTCTTGGCTTCACTCGTTCCGACTGTTGGGAAAATCATGCAATCCTATTATCCAGAAGTGCTTGAAAAACAAGATTTCATCATGCAAATCATTGATCGTGAAGAAGAAACGTTCAACCGCACGATTGATGCGGGTCAAAAATTGATTGATGAACTTTTGGTAAATCTTAAAGCTGAAGGAAAAGATAGACTTGACGGGGCAGATATTTTCCGCCTCTACGATACTTATGGTTTCCCTGTGGAATTGACAGAAGAATTGGCAGAAGATGAAGGATTCAAAATTGACCATGAAGGATTCAAAGTAGCCATGAAAGCTCAACAAGAGCGTGCACGTGCTGCTGTTGTCAAAGGGGGTTCAATGGGCGCTCAAAATGAAACCTTGTCATCTATCGAAGTAGAATCAGAATTCCTTTATGAAGATAAGACTGCGCAAGGAAAATTACTTGTAGCTATACAAGACGATGAAATTGTTGATGAAGTTTCTGGGAAAGCTCAACTTGTTTTTGATGTGACTCCTTTTTATGCTGAAATGGGTGGTCAAGTGGCTGACCATGGTGTCATTAAAGATGCTGAGGGTCAAGTTGTGGCTAATGTATTAGATGTACAACATGCGCCTCATGGCCAAAATCTTCATTCCGTTGAAACAGTTTCACCACTTAAAGTTGGCGAAAGCTATACTTTAGAGATTGACCAAGAACGCCGAGCTGCTGTTGTGAAAAATCACACAGCGACTCACTTACTTCATGCTGCTTTGCATAATATTGTTGGGAATCATGCACTACAAGCTGGTTCACTTAATGAGGTTGAATTCTTACGTTTTGACTTTACGCACTTTGCACAAGTGACTAAAGAAGAATTGACTGAGATTGAACGTCAAGTTAATGAAGTAATTTGGCAATCATTAAAAGTTGAAACAGTTGAAACTGATATTGCTACAGCCAAAGAAATGGGAGCGATGGCCCTCTTTGGTGAGAAATATGGGAAAAACGTTCGCGTTGTAAAAATTGGCGACTACTCTATCGAACTTTGTGGTGGAACACATACACAAACAACTTCTGAAATTGGTTTATTCAAGATTGTTAAAGAAGAAGGAATTGGTTCTGGTGTTCGTCGGATTATTGCTGTAACAGGTCAAAAAGCTTATGAAGCCTTTAAAGATGCTGAAAATACTTTGAATGAAGTAGCAACAATGCTTAAAGCGCCGCAAACTTCACAAGTTTTAGCAAAAGTTACTAGCTTACAAGATGAGCTTAAAACAGCTCAAAAAGAAAATGATGCTTTGGCTGGAAAACTTGCAGCAAGTCAATCAGATGAAATTTTCAAAAATGTGCAAACAGCTGGTTCTCTCAACTTTATCGCCAGTGAAGTAACTGTTCCTGACGCTAATGGTTTGCGTAATTTGGCAGATATTTGGAAACAAAAAGAACTTTCAGATGTTCTTGTTTTAGTTGCTAAAATTGGTGAAAAAGTAAGTCTTTTAGTGGCTTCTAAGTCATCAGATGTAAAAGCAGGTAATTTAGTTAAAGAATTAGCACCTTTTGTTGATGGTCGTGGTGGTGGAAAACCAGATATGGCCATGGCTGGTGGTTCAAAAGCAGCAGGAATTCCTGAACTTTTGGCCGCAGTTGCTGAAAAATTAGCTTAAAAAAATAAATATCGTAGATTTTCTACGATATTTTTTTATTTTCTGGATATGGGTCAATAAATATTTATGGTAAAATGATGAAAATACTTGAAAGAGATGCCTAAAATGAAGATTACAATTTTTGGAGATTCAATTACCAATGGTTTTGGAATGGATGAAGGAGGTTCGTCAAATATTATTGCAAGGTTAATTGAAAAGAAAAAATCAGGTGTTGAAGTTGTGCTTCACGGAATGAATGGAGATGATACTTATGGGGCTTTGCTACGTCTAAAGTACGTCGTGGAAGAAGCGGCGGATTTAAACTTTGTATTTTTTGGAGCAAATGATGCTTCACCGTATCATCTTATAAGACCTTGGGAATTTCAGGAAAACCTATTAAGAATCGTCAGCGAGCTTGGAAAGCAAAAGACGGTGCTTGTTACCCCTCCGTTTTATAACGATGATGCACCGATGCATTATAGTCGACTTTCTGAGGTACAGCTCTTTAGGAAAGCAATGCTTGATTTAGCAAATTTGAAAGGAATTCAGTTACTTGATTTCTATCAAGTGATGATTAATCATGAAAATACAAAGGAATTGTTAAGAGCTGATGGTTTACATTTCACTGAAGCAGCCTACCTTCTTTTAGCAGATGAAATAGTGGGTTTCTTGGAGAGAGCAAATTAAAAATAGCTTAATCTTCTTCTGATTGCTTGAGACTTTGTGGTAAAATAGAATTAAGAGATTCAGGGAGAATAATAGATATGGTAAAAAATACAGTAGATAAGCCGTTAGCTCAAAATAAAAAAGCGCGGCATGATTATGAAATTTATGAAACTTTTGAAGCGGGGATGGTGCTTACGGGGACGGAAATCAAGTCGGTTCGTCAGGCAAAAATTCAGCTTAAAGACGGCTTTGCACGGGTGAGAAATGGAGAAGTTTGGCTTTCAAATGTCCATATTTCTCCTTTTGAACAGGGAAATATCTTTAATGTTGATGAGCTACGTACTCGTAAATTATTATTAAAAAAAGCCGAAATCAATAAGATTGAAAAAGAACTTTCAGGTTCTGGTGTAACTTTAATTCCTTTAAAAGTTTATCTTAAAAACGGCTTTGCCAAAGTTTTGATGGGGCTAGCGCGGGGTAAAAAAGACTATGATAAACGAGAAAGTCTTAAACGTAAAGAACAAAATCGAGATATTGCACGCCAATTAAAGGCCTATAATCGTTAAAAAGTTACTGACCAGTGGGTCAGTAACTTTTATTATCGTACTGAAGTGAACAAAACAGCAAATATTATAGAATTTACATAGCATTTACTTAGTATTTACGAAGTGTTTACAAGCAAGAAAGGTTTTCAGTGATAAAATAGTTTTGTAAGCAAAAGTGCTTAACAATTCATTAGAAAAATTATTGGAGACCTCTTTTATGAAAAAGAAATTTCTTGTTGGTATGATCGCTGCTGGAGCACTCTTGACACTTGCGGCTTGCGGCTCAAATGATGCTTCATCAAGTTCTTCGTCAAGCAAGAACTTGTCAGGTAAAATCATTGCCGGAGGCTCGACAGCGCTACAACCTTTAGCACAACAATCTTCTACAGAGTTTATGGCAAAAAATCCTAGCGTACAAGTCACTGTCCAGGGCGGTGGTTCAGGTGTAGGGTTGACGCAAGTTGCGGCAGGTTCCTTCCAAATTGGGAACTCTGATATTTTCGCAGAAGAAAAATCAGGGATTGATGCCTCGGCAATCACCGATCATAAAGTCGCTGTTGTCGGCTTTGCACCAATAGTAAATGCGAAATTAGATGTGAAAAATTTGACCTCTCAACAACTGCAAGACGTCTTTACAGGTAAAGTAACAAACTGGAAAGAAGTGGGCGGGTCAGATCAAAAAATTACCGTCATCGGTCGTACAGAAGGCTCTGGTACACGGGTTAACTTTGATCAATTTGCACTAGGTGGAGCGACAGAAGTTAAAGGTCCTACACAAGATGCTTCCGGATCTGTTGTACAAATGGTTGGACAAACTCCTGGTGCCATCTCTTATGTCGCACTCTCCTACGTTGAGACGAGCAAAGAAATCAAATCCGTTTCGATTGATGGCGTGGCACCCACAGAAAAAAATGTCGTAACCAATGATTACAAAGTTTGGTCCTATGAGCATATGTACACTAACAGTAAAAAAGAAACAGCCGCTGATAAAGCTTTCATCAAATATGTAGCCAATAATGAAAAAGACATCAAAAAATTAGGTTACATCCCCATCAGTGATATGAAAGTAGAGCGCGATGCAGAGGGGAACATTACCCAAAAATAAAAAGAAATGTAGGCGTTGTTACTTTATAGCTGCAGCCAACCAAGTGGTCGGTTGTGCTGACGGTTCTTACTTTGTTCAACGGAAGTGATATTAAAATTCTTCTTCATAAATTAATTTTTTTAGTACTGACCGCTTGATAAGTTATTTAAGATAAGAAAATTTCAAAAAAGAGCCGCCAGTACAGCTGACCAGCCTGTCAGTAAGGCAACAGGAAAACTGATAAAAAGGTGCTGTAAAAACTTATAAAATTTAGATTTCATGATTTCCCTCATCGAAGTCGGCTGATGATGCTCAACCCCTTGTGAAGTTGAGCATTTTACGCTGTTATTTACAAAACATTTACATAGAAAACCTGTGATTTTTCTTAAATTGTCCCTTCATTATGGTATAATTAAGGCATGAAGAAGAAAATTTTTATCGCTTTGATGGCAAGTTTGGGCTTGTTTGTTTTGACCGCCTGTGGTGCCGGAAACAAGCAAGTGACGGCGGGAGGTTCTACCGCACTTCAGCCGATGGTTGAGCATGCCTCGATGGCCTATATGAAACAAAATCCTGATGACATTATTATGGTGCAAGGCGGAGGATCCGGTGTTGGATTAGCTCAAGTTGTGGCAGGTTCTTTTCAAATTGGGAACTCTGACATCTTTGCTGAAGAAAAATCAGGGATTGATGCAGATAAAATTATTGATCACAAAGTTGCTGTAATTGGCTTTGCTCCGATTATTAACAAAAATATTAAAGTTTCAAATTTGACTCAAGAGCAAATGATTGATATTTTCAGTGGCAAAATTACCAACTGGAAAGAAGTAGGTGGACAAGACCAAAAAATTACGGTCATTGGACGTGCTGCTGGATCGGGTACACGAGTTAACTTTGACAAGTATGGTTTGAATGGAGCGACAGAAGTAAATGGTCCTACACAAGATGCCTCTGGTTCTGTTGTGCAATTGGTTGGACAAACTCCTGGCGCCATCTCGTATGTTGCTTTCAGTTATACCGAAAAACCTGGAGTAAAAGCAGTCACGGTTGATGGGGTTAAACCTACTTACGATAATGTTAAAACAAATGCTTGGAAGATTTGGTCTTACGAGCACATGTACACCAATAAATCAAAGGACAATACGATTGAAAATAAATTCATTGAGTATGTTCAAAATGATAAAAAAACGCTTGAAGAGTTAGGTTATATTCGCGTGTCTGAAATGAAAGTTGATCGAGACGCTGATGGAAATGTTACTAAAATTAAGTAAACTTTACTGACCAAGCTGTCAGTAAGTTCGAACAGTTAAAACTGGCGCAAGTCAGCTTTAATTTGTGTCCGATTGCCTTTTTTTCAAAATAAAAAAACGGCATTTGTCAAGCAAAATGCAAAATGAATAAATATAGTTAGGTCCCTATGGAAAATTCAAAAATCAAAGAAAAATTGCTCTCAAGCAATAAAAATTCTAAACTCGAAAAATTTGGTAAGAGTTTGACATTCTTGTGTATCGCTCTCATCGTTTTTGTAGTTGGCGCTATCTTAGTATTTGTGGCTCAAAAAGGTTTGTCCACTTTTTATTCAGATGGGGTTAATCCATTGCGCTTCCTTTTTGGTACAGATTGGTCACCAGGAAATCTTGGTCCCGATGGTAAGCCAGCTGTAGGTGCGCTGCCAATGTTTACAGGTTCGCTGATTGTAACGATTCTTGCAGCGCTTGTTGCGACACCATTTGCTATTGGTGCGGGGATCTATATGACAGAGATTTCACCGAAATACGGAAAGAAAATCTTGCAGCCTGTTATTGAACTTTTGGTTGGGATTCCATCAGTAGTCTATGGATTTATTGGTTTAACGGTGGTCGTTCCTTTTATCCGTGGTATCTTTGGGGGGACTGGTTTAGGACTCCTTTCTGGTGTTTTTGTTCTCTTTGTTATGATCTTACCAACAGTCACTTCAATGACTGTTGATGCGCTTAAATCTGTGCCGGGTTACTACAAAGAAGCTTCTCTTGGGCTTGGAGCAACGCGCTGGCAAACAATTTGGCGAGTGCTTTTACGTGCTGCCGCCCCTGGAATCTTGACGGCCGTTATCTTTGGGATGGCTCGAGCTTTTGGTGAAGCTTTAGCGATTCAGATGGTGGTTGGTAATGCGGTGACCATGCCTAAGGATTTGATTTCCCCAGCATCAACGTTGACTTCAATCTTGACGTCAGGTATTCCAAATGCAACACCGGGTATCCAACTTAATGCCCTATGGTCATTAGCCTTGTTGCTCCTGATCATGTCGCTTATCTTTAACCTCGCAATGCGTGCAATTGCTAAGAAAGGAAGTCTGAAATAATGAACGCTAAACGCTCTGACAAGATTGCCACTGGCGTGCTCTACGTCCTTTCTGGCATTATCGTTGCTATTCTAGCCTTTTTGCTGATTTATATCTTAGCTAAAGGGATTCCTCATATTTCATGGAAATTTATCACGACAGCTTCTAATCCTTTAACAGGGGGAGGGATCGCTGTACAGCTTTTCAATTCGATCTATCTTTTGATTGTGACACTAATTATTTCCATTCCTTTGTCACTGGGTGCTGGTATTTATCTTTCTGAATACGCCAATCAAAAACACTGGTTGACTGGTGTGGTGCGTTCTGCGATTGAAGTGCTTTCGTCTTTACCTTCTATCGTAGTAGGGCTTTTTGGGATGTTAATCTTTGTACTTCAATTTGACCTTGGCTTTTCCGTTCTGTCTGGAGCTTTGGCCTTGACGGTCTTTAATCTTCCTTTGATGACACGTAATGTGGAAGAGTCATTACGCGCAATTCCAACGTCTCAACGTGAAGGGGGCTTGGCGCTTGGAATGTCCCGCTGGGAAACGGCTACTCAAGTTATCTTACCGGCCGCCGTACCAGGGATTATTACAGGAGTAATCTTATCTTCTGGACGGGTATTTGGTGAAGCCGCTGCGTTAATCTATACTGCGGGTCAGACGAACCTTCCAATCAATTGGGCCAACTGGAATCCAATGAGTTTAACCTCTCCTCTCTCACTTTTTAGACCAGCGGAAACCTTGGCTGTACATATCTGGGCTTTGAACACAGAGGGAACGATTGCGACTGCTCAGCAAATCTCTGCAGGTGCATCTGCGGTATTGATTATCTTTGTCTTACTTTTCAACTTAGGCGCACGTTTCCTTGGTAATCGAATCCACAAGAAATTAACCTCATCAAATTAATGACGGTAAATAGAATAGGCGGCTTTGTCACTTATAAAAGTGATAAGAAAAACCGCTGAACTTTTAGTTAAAAGGAATATTATGGCAACAACTTATGACTGGACTCAGCGCAAAATAATGGTGCCTGAGCAAGAAGAAATTGCATTATCTACCACTGATTTACGCGTATTCTATAATGGCACAAAAGAAGCAATCCATGGGGTTACCATGGCTTTTCCAAAAAATGAAATTACGGCATTGATTGGACCTTCGGGATCTGGTAAATCTACCTATTTGCGTGCGCTCAATCGGATGAATGATACAATTGATGGTGCACGTGTGACAGGTGAAATTAATTATGAAGGGGTCAATATTAATGACGCTAAAGTAAACGTATTTGAAGTCCGTAAGCAAATCGGAATGGTTTTTCAACGACCTAATCCCTTCCCAAAATCTATCTATGAAAACATCGCTTTTATCCATCGTCGTGAAGGAGTTAAGGATAAGAAGAAATTAGATGAAATTGTCGAAACTTCTTTGAAGCAGGCTGCTTTGTGGGACCAAGTGAAAGACAATCTTAATAAATCTGCGCTGGCAATGTCTGGAGGACAAGCACAACGGCTTTGTATCGCTCGTGCTCTATCTGTAAAACCAGAAATTATCTTGATGGATGAACCCGCATCAGCTCTTGATCCGATTTCAACAATGCAGATTGAAGAAACAATGATGGAATTGAAAAAGAATTATACGATTATCATCGTCACTCACAATATGGCACAGGCTTCACGTGCCTCTGATAACACCGCCTTTTTCTACTCTGGTGATTTGATTGAATATGATAAGACAAGTACAATCTTTACACAACCTAGCCTAAAATCAACTGAAGACTATGTGTCAGGGCATTTTGGCTAGAACTAAAGTTCGACTTTGCCCGTGCTAAGGGTTTTGCCCTAAAGCCCGCTGACATAAGAAAAGAAGATGACTGACCAGTTGGTCAGTAACTGATAAAAAGGGAAAATATGGAAAAAGAAGCAGTTTTAACAGTCAGTGACCTTTCACTCTATTATGGTAAGAAAAAGGCGCTGAATACCATTAACATGACATTTTATAAAAATGAAATCACCGCACTGATTGGTCCATCCGGCTGTGGGAAATCTACACTTTTACGTTCAATCAACCGAATGAATGATTTGATCCCAACAGTGACGATCACAGGTGCGATTGATTATAAAGGGAAAAATATCTATAGTCCGAAAATCGATACGGTTGATCTACGTAAAGAAATTGGAATGGTGTTCCAACAACCCAATCCCTTCCCCTTTTCAATCTATGAAAATGTCGTATATGGCCTAAGATTAAAAGGCGTCAAAGATAAAGCCTTGCTTGATGAAGTGGTAGAAAATTCGCTCAAAGCGGCAAACATCTGGGATGAGGTCAAAGATATTTTGCACAGTTCAGCACTAGGCTTATCAGGTGGTCAGCAACAAAGGGTTTGTATCGCACGTGTCCTTGCCGTCAATCCTGAAATTATCCTGATGGACGAGCCGACATCGGCCTTAGACCCGATCTCAGCTGCTCGTGTAGAGGAAACGATGTTAGAGTTAAAAGAAGACTATACCATCGCCATAGTGACGCACAGTATGCAACAAGCCTCACGGATTTCTGATCGTACGGCCTTTATGCTAGACGGAAATTTGGTGGAATATAATGATACCAAGAGCATCTTCCTTAATCCAGAAAAACAAGAAACTTCTGATTATATTTCAGGTAAATTTGGTTAATCAACTGGCCACAAAACATGTAAAACTTAGCTATTTCCCCTCAGCAGTGGGAAATATGCTATAATAACAGAATAAATTTTCAATAAAAAATTAGAGGAGTGTTTAATGTTGCGTACACAATTTGAAGAAGATCTTAATAAACTTCACAATCAATTTTACTCGATGGGCACGCAAGTTTCTGCTCAATTAAATAAAGCAGTTCGAGCCTTCGTAAGTCACGACCGTGATTTGGCTGAACAAGTTATTGAAGGTGATCATGCCATCAATGAACAAGAAAAAAGTCTTGAGAACCAATCTCTAGAAATGATCGCGCTCCAACAACCTGTATCTAGTGATTTGAGAACTATTATTACGGTGCTCAAAGCCTCATCAGATATCGAACGCATGGGTGACCATGTTGCTTCGATTGCCAAAGCGACAATTTCTTTGAAGGGTGAGGAACGGATTCACATCGTTGAAGAAGATATTAGTTTGCTTGGAGAAAAAGTTAAATCCATCGTTGACGCCTCTTTGAATGCTTATATTCAAGGCGATGATTTACGTGCGCATGAAGTGGCAGAACAGCAAAATGTTATTAAAAGCATGAGCCACGAAATTCAAGAAAAAGTGCTTGAAGGAATGAAAGAGAATTCTGAAACAGTGACGACAGGAAAAGAGTATCTTTTAACTTTAGTTTACTTAGAGCGAATTACGGGCTACGCTGTCAATCTTTGCGAATGGATTGTTTATCTTAATTCTGGAAATATCATCGAACTTTAAGTAAAAAAGTTACTGACCAAGCTGTCAGTAACTTTTTTATTCATAATCAATCGGAATTTCCTCATGTGAGAGATAGCGGTGTCCATCAAAATTCATTTTGATAACATAGGGCATCTTTCCTGCTAAAACTTTAAAATCATTAAATTGAAAGTCCGGTTGATAATAATTAAGGATGGTCGAGAGGGAGGTTCCATGTGTTCCGACCGCTACTTTTTGACCGCTAGCATTTTTAAGAATCTGCTGCACTGCCTGAATATTTCGTTCTTGAACCTCACGCAAAGATTCTCCTTGCTCCAGTTTATAGTCAAAATCTTGCCACTGCATTTGGGCAAAACTCCAAAAATCATCAATCCATGGACCGACGTTTCTTTCTCGTAGCGCGCTTAGAAGCTGTATTTCAAGTGCTTTAGCCTCGGCTAGAGGCTGGACGGTTCGAACAGAGCGCAAAAAAGGACTTGAATAGATCTGATCAAGCGCAACTGGTTCAAAAGCCTCTGCTAAGACCAGGGCTCTTTTTTCCCCTTCATCGGTAAGAGGAACGTCCATATCGTCATAGGCTGCTGAGTCGCGTAATGAGTGGCGAATAAAATAAATTTCTGTCATAGTAAACTCCGTATAAATGCTTATCCTTTCAGGATTTCTAGTTTTAAAGGTTTGGTCGTGAGTTGAATTTCACCCCCTAAAGGAAAAGTAAAAATAGGTTGGCTGTGACCAAAGTCAACATCATAAATGACGGGGATGTGCTGTAAAAGGGGATATTTATCGAGAATAAACCACAAAATCTCCTCAGTCATCCCCTCTTCTTTGGGAAAACGGCCAATGACTAATCCTGCAATATCAGGATAAACTTGTAGGAAATGAGCAAGTTCACGGTCCCAAGCATAAAAATCTTCCTCTTCAGCATTTTCTAAAAAGGCAATCGGACTTGTAAGCTTGACTTGTGCAGAAGTTCCTGTCACGAGCATCAAGGTATTGAGATTGCCACCCAAGATTGTTCCTGAAGCCGTACCGTGATTGTATATTTTCCAACTTGCTGGGAGCGGATGTCGTGCTTGCGTTGGATCATACCAAGCATCGCTGGTATAAACCTCACTGGCACTTAAAGAATAAGTCGACGGACCTGCGACTGCTTTTAACCACTCCGCCGTTTGGAAATCTTGTAATTCATCCATCAAGAAGGCAATATAGCCTGGACCATAGTAAGTGACCAAACCCGTTTTAGAAAAAATGGCCTGATGAAGGACTGTAATGTCCGAAAATCCACAGAAAATTTTAGGGTTTTGTCGCACAATTTCCCAGTCAATATAAGGCAGCAATTCATTGCTGTTAAAACCGCCGATAGTACAAAGCACTGCCTTGACATTGGGATCAGCAAATGCCGCATGAAAGTCACTGACACGTGAAGCAATTGAACTTGAAGAGAGTAAATCATTTTCTAAAATATGGGCACCAAAAGTGACCTTATAGCCAAGCTTTTCAAGTCGTGTTTTTGCTTTAAGTTTATCTTCGAAACGGCCAGTTCGCAAAAGAGAAGAACTTGGGGAAATCACGCGAATTTCATCACCTTTTTTAAGTTTATGGGGAAAAATTTTAGTCATCCAAACCTCCACTCCTAAATTGAACCTATTATAGCATTTACTGACGGCTTTGTCAGCTTACCTTACCTCAAAGAACTGTGTCATTCATTCACAAAAAAATACTGACCGCTCTGTCAGTATCTTTTTTATTAGTTATTTAATTACTTCAAGTCCACCCATATAAGGACGAAGCACTTCAGGAACAGTGATTGAACCATCTTCATTTTGATAATTTTCAAGAATAGCAGCCACAGTACGTCCAACAGCAAGTCCAGAACCATTCAAAGTGTGAACAAGTTGAACTTTACCCTCTTCGTCACGATAACGAATTTGGGCACGACGGGCTTGGAAATCTTCACAGTTTGAACATGAAGAAATTTCACGGTAAGTATTTTGCGCAGGAATCCAAACTTCTAAATCATAAGTTTTAGCCGCAGAGAAGCCCATGTCACCAGTTGACAAAGCCACAACACGGTAAGCAAGACCCAATTTTTTAAGAATATTTTCAGCGTTTGCTGTCATTTTTTCAAGTTCATCATAAGATTGGTCAGGTTTAGTAAATTTAACCATTTCAACTTTATGGAATTGGTGCAAACGAATCAAACCACGCGTATCACGACCAGCAGAACCAGCTTCAGAACGGAAAGAAGGACTCATTGCTGTGAATTTGATTGGCAATTCTGCGCCATCCAAAATTTCCCCACGATAGTAGTTAGTCAAAGGAACTTCAGCAGTTGGAATTAAAACAAAACCACGGTCATCTTTCAATTCAAAAGTGTCTTCTTTAAACTTCGGATATTGACCCGTTCCAAACATTGACTCTTGATTAACCATATAAGGAGTAATCATTTCAGTATAACCTTCTTTACCGTGCTCATCAAGCATGAAGTTATAAAGGGCACGTTCAAGTCTTGCGCCAGCACCTTTGTAGAATAGGAAGCGTGAACCAGTGACTTTACCACCACGTTCCCAATCCAAAATTCCTAAATCTTCACCCAAATCCCAGTGAGCTTTAGGTTCAAAATTGAAAGTTGGAGTTTGACCAACACGACGAACCTCAACGTTATCCTCTTCATCAGCACCAATTGGTGTACTTTCATGAGGAAGATTTGGCAACATGATAATGATTTCATTCAAGTTTTCTTCGATTTCAGCAAGTTCAGCATCAATGGCTTTGATTTCAGCAGAAACTTTTTGCATTGCAGCAATTTGTGCGCTGGCATCACCTTTTGCACGTTTTACTTGTGAAATTTCATCAGAAACGCTATTACGTTCAGCTTTCAAAGCCTCAGATTTTACAATGAGTTCACGACGTTTAATGTCTAAGTCATGAAGTTTTTCAAGTTTTTCTTTTTCAACACCACGAGTGGCTAATTTTGCAGCAACACCGTCAAAATCAGCACGAATTTTTTTAATATCAAGCATAAGCTCTCCTTTTTCAATTACAAATTTTTAGCATATTCTGACCGTGTAATCACAAAAAAACGCCCTATTTCCGAAGAATTAGGGCGCTGTCATTGCACGGTTCCACCTAAATTATCTACCTCACTTTACTGACTGAGAAGTCAGCAGTAGAGTAGAACTTTGGTAGCTTGTAACGCTAGCCAAGCGCTCTCACTTTCATGAGAAAATCAGAAAGAAGTAGAAAGTCATCGATCAGTTTTACTTGTTCGCAGCACCACAAGTTCTCTTAAAAAACCTTACAAGACCAGCTCCTTAAGCCCATTTTACCATTTTAAGAAGGCATTTGTCAAAAAATTATCAGTAAAAAAGTTGGCTTACAAAGCAATATTCACCTTGTAAAAATACTGACCATTGCGTCAGTATTTTTTTCAAGATTTACGGATGGCACGGCGCAAGGGATCAAGAATACTTGGCGCACGCACCACATTTTCTTTGCCAATACGTTCTGAAATCATTTTTACGAGATGACCTGCTTCCTTAGAACCAAAACGAACCTTTGCCTGAGTACGTAGGATTAATGCAAATTGTTGACCTAATTTTCCATTCATTTTTACATCAACCTCTGCTTGTAAAATATCTTCCCACGAAAAAACAAGAGGTTGCCCACGCCGAGGATTTTTATAAGTAAAAGTGACTCCTTCATCACTAATTTTCAAAGTACCATTTTCTACAGAACCTAAATACGCCGTCCCTTTTGTTTCATAAAAATGCTCCGTCGGATGAGTTATCAAAGCAATGTCCTCTTTTCTAATCATTAAGTTATTATACCATAAAAACGGATACATTTTCATCAATAAATTAACGTGGCAACGAGGACATGATTTAAGAAATGCTCTAAAAAATGTTATCATTATAATAGAAGAATATTTTAATGTTATTTTAATTAAAGGAGGCAGCATGGCCCTATTAGGTGTAAAAATAGATAAGAAATTTATGAGAGATCTCGTCCTTTTACTTTTGGGTGTAGGGCTCTATATCCTCTCTATACAGCTTTTTGTTGTACCCAATGCGATGGCAAGCAATGGCATTGCAGGGTTTTCAGTTTTTATCCAATTTGTCTTTGGAGTTAATCCAGCTTTGACATTTTTTGCAGTAAACATCCCACTCTTTTTCCTGAGCTGGAAACTTCTCAATAAGCGAGAACTTTTGCTCACAATTCCTGGTGCGCTTGCCATGAGTGGTTGGATGATGGTTTATGAAGCACTTGGTGTCACTGGTTTTCAGATCCCTTCATTGGTTGTTGTCGGGCTACTAGATGGTTTACTTTCGGGACTTGGTGCGGGGCTTGTGGTCCTTTCTCAAGGAACGTTTGGCGGTTCAATCTTACTGGCACGTCTGTTTGAAAATAAGTGGCATATTAGTATTGACCGTACACTTTTTGGGATTGATGTAGGGGTGATGTTACTAGCGGTCATCACTTATTTGGCCTTGCCAAACTTTTTAGTAACCCTTTTGTCCTGCTTTATCTTTAGTAAAGTTACCAGATTTGTGGGACGTGCGGAATATCGGGCCAAAACGTTACAAAAGTTTGGCTTTCCAAAGAAAACTCAAACTTGTAGCTGTTCGTCATCTCCATGCCCCCATCGCTAATTGACACTCAAAAGGATATCTTATCATGAGAGAGAGTTATGTTAATAAAAAAACAGTAAAACGTTGATTTTTACTGTTTTTTTAACGACTTGCTCATTTCTTTCTTTTACGCTTAAAGGCATTTTTAAATGTTCCCAGAAAGCTTGGCGATTTCACTACCTTCTCATTTCCTAAATAATCGCGCATCCAGCGTAAAACAGTTCCGGATTCTTTAGAAGAAAAGCGAACCTTGGAGCCATTTTGAAGTACGATGGAAAATTGACGACCGACCTTGACTTGTCCTTTGAGGGTTTTTGTAACATCACCCTCCACACGTAAAATCGAAGACCAAGGGAAGGTCATATTTTTTTCTACATTTCGATCATTATAAAATTCAAAGGCAACATCGCCAATTAAGATTTTGCCATATTCAGCAAAACCGAGGTAAGCAATCCCTTCTGTTGAAAAATCAGCTTTAGTATTTAGTGATTGAGCCACGCAAGTTACTCCATTTCATAGTTTAGATTAAAAAAATAGTATTTTATCACTAACTTAGCAGTGATGAAAACCTCATAATAACTATTTAATTATAGCATAAAAACGCTTTATTTTCCTTAATCATCAGAAAAAGAATGAACAAAAAAGCCAATCCGAAGATTGACTTTAAACATCGCTAATCGATTACATGATTTGTGCCCAACGACCGAGGATACCCACGATGAAGAGACCGAAGATGATAACGATTGGAGAAACCTTTTTCTTAAGCAACCACATGCAAAGGAATGTGATAAGCAAACCAGCAAGACCAGGAATCAATTGATTCAAGTTGTCTTGAAGGTAAGTGACTTTTGTAGAATCAAGTGGAAGGTTGCTGCCGACTTGACCAAGAATATCGTGGAGTTGTGTACCAGATACATTACCTTTAGGGAATTCTACATAAGCACCTTTTTGCAAAGGAATTCTTGAAACGACTGCATTCGCACCGTTGAAGTTAATGGTTACCCAACGTTGGATTAACACACCAAGGACAAACATACCAAGGATAGAAGCACCTTTAGTAACGGTTTGGAGGAGTCCTCCACCGAGGTCTTTAGTGATTGCAGAACCTGATTTGTAACCAAATTCTTGAGTGTACCACAAGAAAGCGATACGAATAGCATTCCACACGATGAAGAAGAAGAGTGGAGCGATGATTGATCCACCAGTAGCCAATGAAGCTGCAATCGCACCAACGATAGGACGTACTGTGAACCAGAAGACAGGGTCACCGATACCGGCAAGAGGACCCATCATACCAACTTTAACCCCTTGAATAGCGGCATCGTCGATTTCAGCACCGTTAGCACGTTCTTCTTCAAGGGCAAGCGTTACACCGATGATTGGAGCGGCAACGTATGGGTGAGTATTAAAGAATTCCAAGTGACGTTTCAAAGCTTCTTTAGCTTCTTCGCCAGAAGGGTAGAGTTTTTTCAATGCTGGAATGAGCGAGTAAGCCCAACCACCATTTTGCATACGTTCGTAGTTCCAAGAACCTTGGAGGAACATTGAACGCCACATAACGCTACGACGGATTTTCTTATCAAGAGTTATTTTATTTTCAGACATTTTTTAGATCCTCCTTTCTTAGTAGTCGTTCAAGATGTCGCCGATTGGGTCACCTGATGAAGCTGCAGCGCCATTTCCAGAACCACCAGAAGCTTGGAGGTTAAGGTAAACAACAGCGATAACAACACCGAGGACACCAGTTGCAATCAAAGTCAATTCTGAGATTGGGGCGATAGCGAAACCAAGGAAGAAGAATGGCCATACTTCACGTGTAGCCATAAGGTTGATAACCATTGCATAACCAACGGCAACAACCATACCACCACCAACGGCAAGACCACCAGAGATAACTGGAGGAATAGCGTTCAAAGCATCTTGGATAACTTGTGGTGAGATAACCAAAAGAAGTCCAGCAGGGATAGCAATACGCAAACCTTGACAGATAAGTGCGATAAAGTGCCACATTTCAACACCTGAGTATGATCCATTTTCAGCAGCACGGTCAGCTTGGTGAACGAGCACAACTGAGAGCATACGTACAAGAGTAGTCAAGACAAGACCAGCAGTTGCAAGCAAGATAGCAGCAGGAACGATTGTACCCATGATATGGTTTAAGTCAAAGTTATTTGATTGAACCATCAAGATAGATGAAGCAATAGAGGCAAGGGCAGCATCGGGTGCGACAGCGGCACCAACGTTAGCCCAACCAAGAGCGATCAATTGAAGCGAACCACCAAGGATAATCCCTGCAGAAGCGTGACCGGTAACGATACCGATAAGCGAGCAGGCGATAATTGGTTGGTGGAATTGCCATTGGTCAAGGATACCTTCAAGTCCAGCAAGGAAGGCAACGATAATGACCAAGATTACAGATAAAACACCGTATTCCATGTTTAATATATCTCCTTAATAATTTGGCTGCCTAATATTCAATTTTAAATAATAATCGGAATATCAGACAAGCTCATATTCTGATTATTGTACGTCAGCTTTGTTAATTAAGCCAAAGAGGTCAGCTTTAGAATCAGCTGGAACTTTACGTACGTCGAATTTAACTCCGAGGTCACGCAATTTTTCAAAAGTAGCAACATCATCTTTGTCCATAGAAAGAACTTTGTTGAGCATTGTTTTACCAGTTGAGTGAGCCATAGAACCAACGTTCAAGGTATCAATTGGTACGCCACCTTCGATAGTTGCAAGAGCGTCTTGCGGAGTTTCGAAAAGAAGAAGTGCTCTAGTTTCACCAAAACGTGGATCTTTAGCTACTTCAATCATTTTCTTGATTGGAACAACGTTAGCTTTTACACCAGTTGGAGCTGCTTGTTCAATGAGTTTCTTACGCAATTCGTCTTTTGAGACAGTGTCAGAAACTACAATGATACGGTTGGCTTTTGAATCTGGAGTCCAAGCAGTCGCAACTTGACCGTGAAGCAAACGAGAGTCAATACGCGCAAGGTTGATTTTAATTTTCCCATCGCCAATGACAGTTCCTTCAGGAATTGCGCCTTGTACAGCAGCAGGAGCGGCTGCAACAGCAGTTTCCTCTGCAGGTTGAAGTTCCTCAGGGAGTACTTTAATACCACCTTTCGCTTCTTTCATAATGTTAGCCGCAACTTGTTCAACGCCAGCAGATGCATCCATCATGCGTTCTGTGTAGGCTTGAATAAGCATAGGCAGGTTGAGGCCTGTGATGATAGCAATCTTGCGATCAGGGTTTTCACCCATCACTGCACTTGCTTGGTTAAATGGAGAACCGCTCCACAAGTCAGCAAGGACAAGAACTTCATCTTCAGCATCAAATGTTGCGATGGCAGCTTCGATTTTAGCATGCAAATCAGTTGGTCCTTCGTTAGGCATAAAAGTAACTACTTGTACTTTTTCTTGCTCTCCGAAAATCATAGAACCAGATTGTTTGATGCCTGCGGCGAATTCACCATGGCTCGCAATAACAATTCCGATACTCAATGTGAGTAACCTCCTATATAAGATTATAATAAAAATTATTACCTAGTCATTATACTATTTTCATTCCACATTTGCAAATGTTTTCATAGAATAATAATAAGGGTTTCCACGCTTATGGAAACCCTTTTATAAAACAAACTGTATAGATAGCTTTAGGTCAAGCTTTCACAATTTTTTTCACAAATTTTCATAAATAAAAAAGTTTTTTTATTGAAAAATACCTTGAAATTGAAAACTTATGGTAAAATAGAAAGTGATAAAATATCTAGATGTCTTTATCAATTTTGAGGGCTCCAGTAGGACACGATTTGACCGCTGTGCGAAGCGACGGAGCATCAGGAAAAGTCTTTTCTTGGTCTTGAGTATCATAAAATTTTACAATCCCATTATCATGATAGTCAAAAGCCTCTGGTGCATGAATATGGCATAAGCCACAGGCAATGCATTTATCAGGAATTATTTTTATCTTCATATAAAGAATGATAATAAAAAAAGACTAAAAATGAAAGGAAAAGGTCGTGGCAACAAAAGAACCCTGGAATAACGAAATTTATCGTGCAATGAAAGAAGAGCCTACGGAACTTAAACGCAAAGTCCGTACTAAAGATGAACATAAACGTCCTTTGACAACGCGTTTTCTGACCTTTCTCGTTGCATTAATGTTTATTATTGTTGGTTTTGCAATTGTGTTTATTCTTTGGAACAGCCAAAATCAAAGTAATGAAGCAATCGCCAAAAATTTCCATCAATCTTCAAGTACTTCAACGGCTGCAACACAGTCAAGCAGTAGCACGCCTGCCTCATCCTCTTCATCGACGGCGACTAGTCAAACGGAAGCTTCATCAAGTAGTACCCCTGCCTCCTCTTCGTCAAGCAGCGCAGAAGCTGGTACGACTTACACAATCGTGGCAGGAGATTACCCAAGCACCATTGCTGCTAAAACAGGGCTGTCATGGGATCAGATTGCTAGCTTGAATAATATCTCTTCCGATGGATATAATGCTGATGGTAGTGCTATTCACGCAGGACAAGTCCTCAAATTGAAATAAAAATTTACTGACAGTTTGGTCAGTAAATTTTTTAAAGTTTGTCAGAAAAAAGATTTAAAAGATAAGGTAGAAAATTTAAAAGTGATGAAAAAAATCCAAATTGCTGTAGACGGTCCTGCTTCAAGTGGGAAATCAACGGTGGCTAAAATTGTAGCGCGGGATCTTGATTTAATTTATTTAGATACGGGCGCTATGTACCGTGTGGCGACATTGGTGGCCATGCAAGAACAGACACAAGATCCACAGGTTATTATTAATTTTATTGAAGAAAATCCGATTTCTTTTGCGAATGGCCCGAAGGGGCAGGAAGTGTTCTTAGGTGAGCGCAATGTGACGGATGTGATTCGAACTAATGAAGTGACGAACGCAGTTTCAAAAATTTCAGCCATGCCTGAAATTCGTAGTTTTCTAGTAGCTGAGCAACAGCGGATTGCTAAGGAAGGCGGGATCATTATGGATGGACGTGATATTGGTACAGTTGTTCTTCCAAACGCTGAGCTTAAAATTTTCTTAGTAGCCTCTGTTGAAGAGCGGGCAGAACGTCGTTACAAAGAAAATCGATCTAAAGGTATTCCAACAGACTTGGAGCGCTTAAAATCAGAGATTGCTGCTCGAGATCATAAGGATAGTACGCGCAAAGTGTCTCCCTTGAAACAAGCTGAGGATGCTGTTTTGTTAGATAGTACGGGCAAGTCAATTGCTGACGTTGTCGCCTTCATTGAAACGCGAGCAAAAAGACTTATTTAAAGTCTTTTTTTTACTGACAGAGCTGTCAGTAATCAAGAAGAGAGCCAGCTTTGCAGTAAAATACAAACTTTGGTATAATAGTGAAGAAATGAATGAAAAAAAATATAAACGCTTGGAATATTTGAGACATAATATTGATTATCTCAGTATCCGAGAGCGCCAAGAGTACTATGAGCTCCTCAATGAGTTGAAACGTTATGATGGTTATTCTGACGATGACATGCAAGAGGAAGTTGAAGCAGACGCTTATGAAGATTCACAAGAACATTGGCAAGAACCTGACTACGCTTATAGTGGTGCCTCAAATAGTGAGGGCGGCTCTTCTCGAAGAGCGTCCAGAAATCATGCAAGTGCATCACCTTCACCCAGAAATACAAATATAAAGCTTCCTAAAAAGCCTAAAAAGCCTAAAAAGGATAAGCCTCGCAAGAAAAGACGTTGGCTAAGAGGCATACTTGCTTTTATTATTCTGATTATTATTGTCATGGCAGGGTTCTTTGTATATGGTTACAACCGTGGTGTGAAACAAGAAGGTGGAACGATAAAAAATGAATCTTTTACGGGTACCAAAAATTCTGATGGCTCTACTAACATTTTAGTACTTGGAGCAGATAAGCGCCCAGGCCAGTCAAGTGATGTGGCTCATACAGATTCGATCATGGTTTTGCACATTAGTAAAGATAAAAAAACAGTACGCCTTGTGAGTTTCATGCGGGATACACTCGTTCTGGTTCCTGGCGTGACCTCTGATACTGGTGAGCCGAATGTCAAAATCAATGCCTCCTTTACCATTGGTGAAAATTATAATGGGCAGGGAATAAATTTATTAAGTGATACATTGAAGAAAAATTTTGGAATAAATATCCAATATTATGCGGTCGTTGATTTTTCAAGCTTTTCAACGGTTATCGACTCACTGTTTCCAAACGGAGTGGAGATAGATGCAAAATTCTCTACAATTAATGGCCAAACAATGGATGAAGTACCTGTGCCTGATGATTTGTCAGAGACGCAAGGGATGGCAAGTTCTGACAAGGTGTTGACCGCTGAGCAAGCTGCTGAGTTAGGCTACCCTGACGGAGGCGGTACCTTCATGATGATTAAACAAGGCAAACAAAAGATGGACGGACGGACGTTGCTCAATTACGCGCGTTTTCGTCACGATGATCAAGGAGACGCGGGCCGGGTAGCTCGCCAGCAACAAGTAATGTCCACAGTGATGTCGCAACTTAAAAATCCTTTGATGTTATTTACTGGTGCGAGCGCTTTAGGGACGGCGCGTGCTGTAACGATGACAAACATCCCCAACAGCTTCTTTTTGACAACGGGCGTAAGAACTCTGTTTAGTAGTGCAGGTGGACTTGATTCCACGACTATCCCAGCTGACAATGACTGGACAAATGCTTATGATAAATATGGCGGTCTAGGTTTATTGATTGATATGTCAAAATACAGAACCAAAGCACAAAGTCTTCTTGGACAATAAAAAACTTACTGACCAGCTGGTCAGTAAGTTTTTTTACTTTTAGTATACCCTCAAATGAAAAAGTAATGATGTATTACTAGGTTATTAGCCTTTGTCTGCACCAGCAGTGATCCCATTGACATAAAATTTTTGCATGATGACAAAGAGGATTGTAATTGGAATTGCAATGATGACACAACCAGCGATAAATTGTGTGAAGAATGCAGTAGCAGCCCCTTTTTGACTGTTGACCATTGAATAAAGCCCGTAGGCGATGGTGAACGTTTCAGGATGTGCTTGGTTATTTCCTAAGATAATCCCTGAGAAGATGAAGTCGGTCCAGGGTGCAATGAAGGCCATCAAAGCTGTATAAACAATGATGGGACGAGAGAGCGGAAGAGTGATGTGTGTGAAGATTTGCCATTTGTTTGCACCATCAATCGTTGCTGCCTCATCAATAGAGTGTGGAATAGTATCGAAGAATCCTTTAGCAATATAAAATCCTAGTCCAGCACCACCGACATATACTAAGACCAGCCCACCAATATTCAGCATATTAATGGCTTTCAAGATATAATACAAGGCTATCATTGACATGAAACCAGGGAACATCCCTAAAACGAGAGCGATTTGTAAGAAAGGTTTACGAAATGCAAAGCGTAGACGTGAAAGGGTATAAGACATAATGATGGTAATAAAAGTAGAAAGTGTCGCTGAAACGATGGCTACAAGGAAGGTGTTACCAATCCAAGCCACAAATGGGAAACTCCCACTCTTATTTTGAAAAAGCTGGATATAATTAGTCAAAGTAAAACTTTTAGGGATAATCGTTGAGACAAATCCAGTGTTATTTTGAGTAAGACTTGCAAGAACAATCCAAATAATCGGGAAAATCCAGATTAATGCTAAAAGCCCAAGCAGGATATATCGAAGCGTCAGTGATACGCGACGTTGAGTTTTATATGATTTCATTTCAATTATCCCTCCTTAAATGCATTTGTACGGCGATATGCGACAAGGGAAATAGAGGCATTAACAATAAATATTAAGATACCAAGTACGGCTGCCGCATTGTAGCGCTGTGTTTGACCGAAGACCAAGTTATAAAGCCAAGTAACAAGTAAGTCAGTTGATCCTGCGCCCTGATAATCAGGATTCATTGGCCAGCCCTTAGTTAAAAGGTAAATCACATTGAAATTATTAATGTTACCAATGAACTGTTGAATAAGAGCAGGTGTCATTACAAAGAGGATTTGAGGAAAAGTGATGGAGCGGAAAATGTTAAATGTATTTGCTCCATCGATACGTGCTGCTTCGATTTGATCTTGCGGAAGGTTTTGGATAATGGCTGTGGACACCAGCATCGAAACGGGTATACCAATCCACATATTAACAAAAATAACAGTGATTCGAGCTACCATTGGATCTGACGCTGCACCAATAAAATTAATAGGGTGAGAAATGAGATGAAGATTCATTAATATGCCATTAAAAGCTCCCTGCTGATCTAAAAATTGCGCCATCATCAACAAAGTTACAAATTGTGGAACAGCAAATACAATAACAAAAATTGTCCGCCAAAAACCTTTAAATTTGATTCCAGTTGATTCAATCAGTAAAGCTAGAAGAACACCACCTAAAAAAGTTGTTGCGGTGGCAACTACAGCCCATACTAAAGTCCAACCTAGGACTGGAAAGAAAGTACCTGCTAAGTCGCCTGTCAACACGTTACCAAAAGCTTGAAACCCAGTCCAAGAAAAGGCAGTCGCATGTAGACGATCATAGTTAGTAAATGCCATTGAAATCATGTAGACAGTTGGCAGAACAGTAAATGCTAAAATTCCTAATAATGGTATAGCCATCAACGTCGCATATAAACGTTCGTCAAGCAAAGAGGCAAGTTCTTCTTTATTAGATGGGATAGCTTTTCCTTCACGTTTCAGGTAATAAAGATGTTTGTTCGAGCGATAGTTAAACCAATAAAGCAAAACGAACAAAATGACGATTAAACAGGCGATGATCCCCCATAATAAAATGAGGACTGAATGGTCAGGTTGCACGATAACAGGGAAACCATTAGCATCTGTCGTTTCGCGTAAAGTTTTGTTGGGACCTAAACTACTCAAGAGTGAAAAGGCGCTAAGCCCAGAAAACAAGAGCCAACCAATAAATGCAATTTCAAGTATTAGAAATGTAAATCCCTTTACCCACTGTTTATTTCTGATTTGATTTAAGCCCATCACAAAGAAAGTTAGCTTTGTTACGGCGTCTCCTTTAGAAAAAACTTCGCGGATACTTATGGACTTTTCTTCTGGAGAAATAGAACTCTCTGTGAGTCTTCTTTTTTTTCTTTTAGTCATAATATTTCCTTTAATAAATTAAAAGGTCAGGCTGAAGGAGCCCAACCTCTTATTCACGTATTAACATAAGTGGATCTCTTATTTAGAGATACTATCTTGGAATTTTTGCAGTTGAGCAGAGAAATCAGCAGGTTTGATTGATCCAGTGTATGCACCATTAATCAAAGGAGCAGAGTTGTTCCAGAATGTTGCCATTTGTGGAAGCTTAGGCATTACAACAGAGTAGCCTTTTTGAGACATGGTAATTACTGCTTTCGTTGCATCATCGTTTTTCACCGCTTCATTTTCTTGAGCATCCTTGTTTGTTGGGACGTTACCTAAAGCTTTGAAGAGTTTGATTTGTGCATCTTCGCTTGTCAAATATTGAGCAACTGTTTGGGCTGCGGCTTGGTTTTTAGTTTCAGAATTAATTGCAAAGCCTTTAACACCTTGGAAGGCTTGTAATTGTTTTTGTTCACCACCAATAGTAATAGTTGGGTAAGGAGCAACAGCATAGTTATCCCCTAAAATCTTCTTAATGTTTGCAGTGTCCCAAGGTCCATCAACGATAGCTGAGGCTTTACCGGATTGAAGTTGGTTCAAAGCGTTAGAAGTTTGCATAACATTTTTATTGGATTTTTGATCTGCAAACCATTGCATCGCCTTTACGCCATTTTCAGAAGCGACATCTGTGCCAGATACGTCCTCACCAGAAGTTCCAAAAAGAGTAGTTCCAGCTGTGAAGAAGACAGGATAGAAGTTATAAGCATTAGTGAAATCAGTAGCGAAAACCGCTTTAGAAGTCATTGTATCCCATGTTTTAACATCATCAGCTGTTAATTTAGATTTGTTATAGAAAAGGACTTGGGCTTCAGTAGAACCTGGGAAAGCATAAAGTTTATCTTTATAAGACATTCCCGCGTAAGCTGTATCGGTGCTGTCAGATTTGACTTCACTTGCCATTTTGGATTGAATTGGGCTGATGAATCCTTTATCAGCCATATCTCCCAATTGGTCATTTGGTACAGCGAAGACATCAGCATATTTAGAAGGATCTTTAGCGATATCTGTTTTAGCATTGGCAGAGCCAGAAGCGTTGGCGATAACTTTTACAGTAAGGTCAGGGTATTTAGCTGACATTCCTTTAGCGATAGATTCGTAAGTTGCTTTTTGCTGGGTATCTACATAGACACGGACTGTCCCTTTGATGTCAGAAGAGCTTGAAGAGGTTTTACTACCACTTGTAGAATTGCCACAAGCTGCAAGCGTTGTGACTGCGAGAACAGAAGCTCCGCCCAAGGCTACTTTTTTCCAAGATTTCATTTTGTTTCCTCCTAATGAAAACGGTTTTATTTTCTATGATTCTTATTTTACGCAAACGTTTGCTTTTTGTCAAGAAAAATCATATTACATTTTGATGACGGAGTGTATTGCTTTATAAACTAGCTTATTTTCTCCTAATAAATTAAGAAATAGACTTGTAAAAAAATAGAAAACGCAACAAAATATGCAAACGATTGCGCTTTTGAAAGCGTTATGATAAAATGATACCAATGTGAGATTTATGTTCTCCAGATGTGGTGGAAATGACACTAGTACAGCCATCAAAAAAATTTGGAGGTTCTATTTTATGAACAAAGCAGCTCTTTACCATCGTCCCGAATCAGAATTTGCATATCTCTATACGCGTGATACGATGCAGGTCCGACTTCAAGCTCAAAAAGATGATATTGAAAAAGTTGAGCTTTTCTATGGCGATCCTTATCTTTGGGAGGGAGTTGAAGACCCAGAGCACCAAACTTGGAAAAGTGCTCAAGTAGAGATGAAAAAAGTTCTTTCTACTAATAGAAGTGATTTTTTCGAAGCAGAAATCACGGTAGCAACAAAACGTGTCGATTATCTTTTCGTAGTGACTGGGTTAGATGGTGAGAAGGTGGTTTATACTGATCAAGGATTGTTAGACTATGATGAAACGCTGATTACCAAAAAATATGGAGCATTTCGTTTGCCGTATTTTCATGAGACGGATCGTTTTAAAACACCTGGGTGGGTTAAAGAAACAGTTTGGTATCAGATTTTTCCTGAGCGGTTTGCTAATGGGGACACTCAAAATGATCCTGAGGGTACAAAAGCCTGGAATGCATTAGATGTGCCAGATCGGCAAGATTTTTACGGTGGGGATTTGCAAGGGGTGCTTGATCATTTGGATCATTTGACGGAACTTGGTGTAAACGGGATATATTTTACTCCTATTTTTCAAGCCTACTCCAATCATAAATATGACACAGAAGACTATTTAGCTATAGATAAAAACTTTGGTGATAAAGCGTTATTCAAGCATTTGGTCGAAGAAGCTCACGCGCGTGGCATCAAAGTGATGCTTGACGCGGTCTTTAATCATATCGGTGATACTTCACCACAATGGCAAGATGTTCTAAAGCATCAAGAAAAGTCCAAATATGCGGATTGGTTCCATGTGAATAGTTGGCCTGCAACTTATACACCAACTGATGATTTTGAGAACGCTGAAAATGCGACTTATGATACATTTGCTTTTACGCCACACATGCCCAAATTAAACACAGCAAATCCTGAGGTGGAAGCTTACCTCTTGGAAATTGCGGATTATTGGATACGTGAATTTGACATTGACGCTTGGCGTTTGGATGTTGCAGATGAAGTGGACCATACTTTTTGGAAAAAATTCCGTGCAACGTGTGATGCGGCTAAAAAAGATTTTTACATTTTAGGAGAGGTTTGGCATTCTGCACAGCCTTGGCTGGTTGGTGATGAATTTACTGCTGTGATGAACTATGCTTATACGGATGCCATCAAAGATGGGTTGATTACCAAGAAAATTTCTTTACCTCAGATGGTATCGAATATTAACACTCAATTGACACTTTATAGAAAACAAGTCAATCAAGTGATGTTTAATGTTTTAGATTCACATGATACGCCGCGCATTTTAACTGTTGCTAACGAAAATAAAGCGTTGATGAAATTGGTAGAGACGTTCACCTTCTTACAGCCCGGAGTACCCTGTATCTATTATGGTGATGAGTATGCTTTAACAGGCGGAATGGATCCTGAATGTCGGAAGTGTATGCCTTGGATAAAAGAAGAACAAGATGTGGAGATGTTTGAGTTCTTTAAAGAACTCATCGCGCTACGCCATGCTTATCAAGAAGTTTTGAGCGACGCAGCCGTAGTTTGGCAAGAAGTGGATGGCAAAAAAGGTGTCGTGGAAATCCAGCGTGGTGAACTAAAAGGATGCTTTAATATTGGAGAAAATGCAGTCAAATTTGAGGCGGATGAGATTATTTTCTCAAATTTAGTGGAAGATGAAACGATTTTGCCTTTTGGATTCGTAGTTTATAAATAAATAGGATGCTGTCAGTAAAATTTTTACTGACAGCCTGTATTTTTGAAACTGACCGTTTGGTCAGTCAAGTATTGGAGTAAAGTGATGAATAAAAAATGGTGGCAAAAAACGGTGGTTTACCAAATCTATCCACGCTCTTTTATGGATGCTAATGGCGATGGTATTGGAGATTTGCAAGGAATTATTTCTAAGTTAGACTATTTACAAGAACTGGGCATTGGTGCGATTTGGCTGAGTCCGGTTTATCAATCACCTATGGATGATAATGGTTATGATATTTCTGATTATCAAGCAATTTCTGAAGAATTTGGCACAATGGCTGATATGGATGAGCTATTAGCTGAGGCACATCGACGAGATATTGAAATTGTTATGGATTTAGTGGTTAACCATACTTCTGATGAGCACGCTTGGTTTGTTGAAGCAAGACAATCAAAAAATAATCCTTATCGTGATTATTATATATGGCGGGATAAACCAAACGGCTTAAAATCAATCTTTTCTGGGTCAGCATGGCAACTTGATGAAGGAACGGGTCAATATTACTTGCATTTGTTTAGTAAACGGCAACCCGATCTTAATTGGGAGAATCCCAAAGTCCATCAAGAAGTGTATGACATGATGAATTTTTGGATTGATAAGGGGATTGGTGGCTTTCGTATGGATGTCATTGATTTGATAGGAAAGGATATTGACCAAGAGTTAACAGGTAATGGCCCCAGACTTCATGAGTACCTCCATGAGATGAATCGCGCAACCTTTGGTGACAAAGATTTACTGACCGTTGGTGAAACGTGGGGAGCTACGCCTGAGATAGCAGAGCTTTATTCGGCACCCGAGCGCGAAGAGCTCTCGATGGTTTTCCAATTTGAGCATGTGACAAACACTTATCTGGATGAAGGGGAAAAATGGGATAAAAAGAATTTTTCGGTGCCCTTACTAAAGGAAATTTTTGCAAAGTGGCAAGGACTTGAAAAAGGCTGGAATTCACTGTTTTGGAATAATCATGATTTGCCCCGAATTGTATCTATTTGGGGAAATGATAAGACATACCGAGTACATTCTGCTAAGGCCTTTGCCATTTTACTTCATTTGATGAAAGGGACACCTTATATTTATCAAGGAGAAGAATTGGGGATGACGAACTACCCTTTTCAGACAATTGAAGAAGTGAACGATGTAGAATCTCGAAATATGCGTGTGGAGCGTCTTGAGCAGGGCTACAGTGAGACGGAAATTTTAGATGCTATCCGTCGTGTTGGTCGTGATAATGCGAGAACCCCCATGCAATGGAATGTACGGCCTCATGCGGGCTTCACGACAGGAAAGCCTTGGCTTGCAGTCAATCCTAATTATCAGAATATTAATGCTGAAGATGCCATCAATAACCCTGACTCGGTATTCAATACTTACAAGGCGCTAATTAACTTACGTAAGCATAATGACTGGATTATTTATGGTGACTTTGAGTTATTGAACTCTGCTGATGAAGTTTTTGCTTACTTACGTAAGTATCAAGGCAAGAAATACTTGGTTGTGGTCAATTTATCAGATCAGGTCAATCCCTTCACCACCGGTTTTGTCCCCTACAAATCAGTAATCACAAATGACAAAGTACGGCAAGAAATTTCACAAATTGAACTCAAACCTTGGGAAGCTTTTGCTTATGAAGTGGAATAGAAATTTGGGAGGTCAACAAGATGAGTGAATACCACAAAATGATATCGGGGCAACTCTATAGTGCTGAAAAGATTGAAGCAGCTTATCGTCCGGATAAATCAAGAGCTCTAGCACAAGAAATTAACCAACTCCATAGTCTTGAAAAAGAAAAGATCGTTCAACTAGAAAAGAAATTATTTGGCAAGACTGGTGAGCAGATTTATGTCAATCCCCCGCTTTATGTTGATTATGGTTTTAATACAAAGATTGGTGAAAATTTTTATGCCAATTTAGATTGTATCTTTTTGGATGTTGCTCCGATATCCATTGGAGATGATGTTATGTTTGGTCCACGTGTAAGCTTGATTACAGCGACACATCCGATTGATGCAGCGGTGCGAGGGCGAGGTCTGGAATATGCACAGGCGATTAAGATTGGCGACCGGGTGTGGTTAGGTGCTGGCGTTATTGTCAATCCTGGTGTTGAAATTGGAGAGAACACCATTGTAGGCTCAGGAAGTGTTGTGACTAAAAGCTTACCGCCAAATGTTATTGCAGTAGGTAACCCTGCACGGGTCCTGCGCAAGATAGATGATGAAGATCGAGTTTTTTGGGAAGAAAAAGAAGAAAAATATTATGGAAAATGATTTTCGTAAAATGGTAGGCTATCAAATTTATCCTAAGTCTTTTAAAGATACGAATGGAGATGGCATTGGTGACCTTCAAGGCATTATTGAAAAGCTACCTTATATCCAGCAGTTAGGTGTTGATTTTATATGGATTAATCCAATTTATAAAAGTCCGCAGGTAGATGGTGGCTATGATATTTCAGATTATTATGCGATTGATGAGCGTTTTGGAAGTTTAGAGGATTTTAAGACTTTACTTCATAAATCCCACGAATATGGACTGAAGGTTATCATGGATTTGGTAGTTAATCATACTTCGGATCAACACCCTTGGTTTTTAGAAAGTAAAAAGTCAAAAGATAACCCCTATCGAGATTTTTACTTATGGGAAGATGCTACAGCTCAGCAACTTCCTAACGAATGGCGATCCTTTTTTGGAGGATCAGCTTGGACTTATGATAAGGAAACAGAACAAGCGTATTTTCATGCTTTTGCAAAAGAGCAGCCTGATTTGAACTGGAAAAATCCCAAAGTACGACAAGAAATTTATAAAATGGTTCGCTGGTGGCTGGAATTAGGTGTGGATGGTTTTCGTCTGGATGCTATTTCCCACCTTCAAAAAATGCCCTGGTCATACAAGATTAAGTCTTGGCGAGGTGATGGACCATGGGTTCCTTTTATGAATGTCTCAGGTATTGAAGACTATATGACGGAACTAAAAGCAATTTTTGATTCATATGGCGCATTAACAGTTGGTGAAGCCTCTGGTGTACGATCAATGCAAGCGCCTGATTGGACTGACGAAAAGGGCTATGTCAATATGATTTTTGAGCTGGAACACAATGTGAGAAAAGCAAATGGTCGAGGATCGATTTATGGTTACAAAAAAGTGATCATGCGTTGGCAAAATGATTTACTAGCCCGGGGCTGGAACGCCCTTTATCTAGAGAATCACGATCAACCGCGTAGCATTGATGTCTTTGGCAACGGATCATTAGCCTCCGCTAAAGCCCTTGCGGTGAGTTATATGCTTTTACGGGGCACGCCCTTTATCTATCAAGGGCAAGAGCTAGGAATGCGTAACTTCCCGTTTACTTCCTCTGATCAGTTGCGCTCAGAAGAAGTCATTGCGCAATACGAGAATTTACTGACGGACTTGTCAGCTCAAGAGGCTTTGCAAAAAGTGACACAAGATAGCCGAGAGCATGCCAGAACCCCAATGCAATGGTCTGACAAGGCGAATGCAGGTTTTACGACAGGGCGTCCCTGGATGGACATTCATCCTAATTACCCTCAAGTTAATGCTGAAAAACAAACGGAACTTTTTGAACTCTATCAAAAACTAATTCAATTGCGCCACGATAATCAAGCCATTGCTAGTGGCTCAATCTATTTTTACTTTGAGCGGCATCCGCAGGTGTTAGTTTATACGCGTGATGAATTTTTAGTCATCGTTAATCTAGGGACGAAAAAAGCGCATTTAGATTTTTCAAAAGTAGAAGCGTTTACTGACGGATCTGTCAGTAATTACCACAGCGTCTTAAGCAGTCAGCCACGTCCTTTTGAACGAAGCATGTCCTTAGCCCCTTTTGAATATCAGGTTTATAAGAAGTAAAGGAAGAAATAAAAAATGAAACAAATTAAAAGAATCATGGGCATTGATCCTTGGAAAATCACTGCAAATAAGGTAGAAGTAGAAAATCGGCGTCTCCAAGAATCGCTTACCTCTATTGGAAATGGTTATATGGGGATGCGCGGTAATTTTAGTGAAACGTTTAGTGCTGATCATCACCAAGGAACTTATATTGCAGGGGTGTGGTTCCCCGATAAAACCCGCGTTGGTTGGTGGAAAAATGGCTACCCCGAATACTTTGGTAAAGCTATCAATGCAGTGAATTTTGCAAAGGTCAGCTTGTTGATTGATCAGAGTGAGATTGACTTGGCGATTGCTGATCTAGCAGATTTTGAGATGGCTCTAGATATGAAACAGGGGGTTCTAACCTATCGTTATGTGGTAGGGGGAGTTCAGGTAGTTGTAGAGCGCTTCTTTTCAATCGCCACACCAGAACTTGCAGTTTTCAGATTTTCATTTGAAGCAACAGACGGGGAAAATCATGATATTCGCCTGGAATCAGTTATTGATGCCGATGTACACAATGAAGATGCAAATTATGATGAAAAATTTTGGAAAACCTTAAAAACTGAAAATACAAGTGATGGATCGTTTTTAATCAGTGAAACCGTTCCTAATCTTTTTGGAGTGGAGCAATTTACTGTTTTAACAAAGCAAACTTTCAAAGGAGATTTCCATTGTACAAATCAAGAAAGCTTGGAAGATCAGGTAATAGACTACTTTGAAGGAGAATTGAAACCAACAAGACCTCTCAACTTTGAAAAACGCGTTCTTGTTCTGACCAGCCGAGATTACCAAACGCTTCCTGAGCTGACCAAAGTGTCAGAGGAATTAAGCCAAGAAGTTAATGCTCAAACTTATGAACAACTTTTTACAGCACAGGCGCAAGCTTGGGCAAAGCGTTGGGAACTTGCGGATGTACAAATTGATGGATCGGATGAGGCCCAACAAGGGATTCGCTTTAATCTTTTCCAACTTTTTAGCACTTACTATGGCGAAGATGATCGACTCAATATCGGCCCTAAAGGTTTTACGGGTGAAAAATATGGTGGGGCTACTTACTGGGATACAGAAGCCTATGCTGTCCCACTTTATTTAGCACTAGCTGATACAGCTGTCACCAAAAATCTCCTCAAATATCGACATCAACAGTTGCCTCAAGCACAACATAACGCAAGACAACAAGGTTTGGCAGGAGCTCTTTATCCAATGGTTACTTTTACCGGTATCGAATGCCACAACGAGTGGGAAATTACCTTTGAAGAAATTCACAGAAATGGCGCAATGGCCTATGCCATTTACAACTATACCAATTATACTGGAGATGAAACCTATCTGGCAAATGAAGGTTTGGAAGTATTGGTCGAAATCGCCCGTTTTTGGGCTGATCGTGTCCACTATAGTAAACGAAATGACAAGTATATGATTCACGGTGTGACAGGACCAAACGAATATGAAAATAATATCAATAATAACTGGTACACTAATACGTTAGCGACTTGGGTTTTAAAATATACCCTTGAAAGTCTTCAAAAGTATCCGCGAGAAGATTTGAAGGTGAGTCAAAAAGAAAAGCAAACATGGGAAGAAATTATTCAAAAGATGTATCTTCCGGAGGATGAGACGCTTGGTATATTTGTTCAACATGATGGATATCTTGATAAAGATTTAACACCGGTGGCTGACTTAGACCCTAAAAATCTTCCGCTCAACCAAAATTGGTCTTGGGATCGCGTTTTACGTAGCCCTTATATCAAGCAGGCAGATGTTTTGCAAGGAATTTACTTGTTTGGTGACCATTATACGATGGAACAAAAGAGAAAAAACTTTGAGTTTTATGAACCTTTGACAGTGCATGAGAGTTCGCTCTCACCATCCATTCATGCCATTTTAGCAGCAGAGCTAGGGTTTGCTGATAAAGCAGTTGAAATGTATGAACGCACGGCCCGATTGGATCTGGATGACTATAATAATGATACAGAAGATGGCTTACATATCACTTCGATGACGGGTTCATGGTTAGCGATTGTGCATGGCTTTGCTCAAATGAAAACTTGGAACGGTAAATTGAGTTTTGCGCCCTTCTTGCCGGAAGTTTGGACTGGCTACACCTTTCACATTAACTACCGAGGACGCCTTCTTAAAATTTCAGTTGGGGAGAAAGTGGAGATTGAATTGCTTAAGGGGAAAGCCCTGAAATTAGACGTGTATGGGAAAACTATTGAGTTAATTACAAATTATGTGACAGAAACGAAATAAAAAGGTGTCGAAAAAAAGACATTTTCTTGTCAACTCCTGAAAACTATTGAAAAATAAGTAAAAATTTGGGAAAATAATAATCCGAGAACACTGTAAGAAAGGAGTGCTGGAAATTTCCAGTCTGAGCGAATCTCAGGAAGAAAAAATGGCAGTTACTATAAAAGATGTCGCTAAGAAGGCTGGAGTTAACGCTTCAACAGTCAGCCGTGCGATTAAAGATAGCTCTGAAATTAGTGATAAAACCAAAGCTAAGGTGCGCAAAGCCATGCATGAGTTAGGCTATCGGCGTAACGCCGCTGCTCAGGTACTGGCTTCTGGAAAAACCAATACGATTGGTGTTGTTTTCCCTGCAGTGAATGATAAGGAAAGTCAACCTTTTTATATGAAGATTCTATCTTCTATCAATGAAACAGCACGTGATTATGATATTTCAGTTGCGATTGCGACAGGTCATACTGTGGCACAACTCAAAAAACAGGTCGAATTGCAGTACTCCGAAAAAAGAGTGGATGGCTTTATTGTGCTTTATGCCGGAAAAAGTGATCCGATTAGGGAATATTTACTAAATAATAAAATCCCGTTCGTCCTTGTGGGGACACCTTCAGACCATAAAAACGAAATTACGCATGTGGATAATGATAACATGCTCCTAGGAAGAGAGGCAGTCCATCACTTAGTAGACTTGCATCATGAAAATATTTCCTTTGTCACTGATACCACGCAAGGGGAGGTTTTTGAAGAACGTTATCATGGCTTTAAAGATGAGGCCCAACGTTACGGAATAAACGAGAAGTTGTTAGTGATGGATCGTGATTTTTCTGTTACTAATGAAACGGCTCTGGTTGTGATTGATGACGTGCTGGCCTTGAAAGTAGTAAAGCAGTTAACCAGCCAAGGTCTCCGTGTCCCAGAGGACATCAGTATCATCACTTATAATAATTCTATTTTTACAACGATTATTCATCCTTATTTGACTACTTTTGATATCAATATTGAACAATTGGGAGCAACAGCAGTAAAAAAATTTCTTGATTTACGAGATGAAGAGGAAAAATTACCTGAAAAAACAATTATTCCCTTTCAACTTATTGAGCGAGAAACAACTAAAGCTAGAATTTGAGATCTAGCTTTTTAGTTTCATTTAAGTCAAGTTTAAGTCCAATACAAGACAAAAATAACATAATAGTGTAAAATAAAAAGAAAGGGAAGAGCGCATTCTAGTCGACTTTATTGAGCCTAAAGGGACAGATGAGAGAAAATTTTTTCGAGCTCGGAAATGTGAAGAGGAATGGATTCGATGATTAAAATATTATTGGTAGAGGATGATTTGTCACTTTCAAAGTCGGTATATGACTTTTTAAAATCTTTTGCGGAGGTTAAACAGGTTTATGATGGGGTGGAAGGCCTCTACGAAGCAGAATTAGGGATTTATGATTTGATTTTGCTTGATTTGATGCTCCCAGAAAAAAATGGTTTTGAAGTACTCAAAGAGTTGCGCGAGCAAAATGTTGAAACTCCGGTGTTAATTATGACAGCAAAGGAATCTTTGGATGATAAAATGCATGGATTTGATATTGGTGCTGATGATTACCTCACGAAGCCTTTTTATCTGGATGAATTAAAAGCGCGCATTCAAGCACTTTTGAAACGGACCGGTAAGTTGGAAGATTCTCATGGTTTAAGCTACGGTGAAGTGCGTTTGAATCTCTCTAATAAGTCCACTATGGTAGGGGATAAAGCAGTAGATTTGATTGGGAAAGAATTTGATTTGGTTGTTTACTTGATGCAAAATCAAAATGTTATTCTCCCAAAAGAACAAATTTTTGACCGGATTTGGGGCTACGATAGTGATACAACGGTAACTGTTGTTGAAGTTTATATGAGTAAGATTCGAAAAAAATTGAAAGATACAGAGTTTGTAAACAATCTCTCCACCCTGCGAAATGTAGGCTATATTTTGAGATAATGATTTAGCAAAGATTTGCTTTTACTGATAGAAAGGGCACTTACCGAGCTGTCAGTAAGGAGTGAATCTAGAAACGAGAAAATTTGAAGAAAGTAATTAAAAAAATAAAATCTTCGGCAATTGTAAAGAATGATGGGAAGAATTTCCTTCATTTTTTTCTAGCTTTTACAGTAATTTTTGTCGCTTTAGCAGTGATTATTATACAAGTTATGCAGTTGGGAATGTATCGTGCGACTGACCAAAATTTACGAGACCTGTCCCAGAATCAAGCTTTCTTACAAGATGCCGCAAATAATCAGTTAGGTACCAATAGTCCTCAAAGTAGAGGAGATTATGGGCCAAATAACAGTGTTATCTTTTATAATTCGGATGGTGAGAGCTTCATGCCGTCAAGTAGCACGGCTCAGAGCTCAGATTTCGTCTTGACCCATTTACAAAAGTCAATGAAGTTCAAAGAGAGTCAACTTAATTCGATTTCATCGGTATCGGTGAATAATCCCTATGGGGATGATTGGCACTATCGTTATTTAACTTCCCGCTTTATTATCAACAATGTCGACGGAAGTATCACACCCGTGTATGTGCAAATCTTTTCAAATGTTGACCAGATTCAGGATGCAATGAGTCGGGCGATGTTTGTCATTATCACGACGATGATTGCTTTTTGGCTCTTGTCCGTAGTAATTAGTTTGTATCTGGCCAATTGGACCTTAAAACCTATCCTTTCAGCTTATGAAAAGCAAAAAGAATTTGTGGAAAATGCTTCTCACGAATTGCGGACCCCTCTAGCAATTTTGCAAAATCGGTTAGAGTTGCTTTTTCAAAATCCGACCTCAACAATTATCGATGAGTCAGAGAACATCTCGGAAAGTCTGTCAGAAGTACGCAACATGCGCTTACTTACCACTAATCTTTTAAATTTAGCACGTCGTGAATCGGGAATTAAGATTAGTCCAGAGCCCACCACGGCAAGTTACTTTGAAAATATTTTTAGTAGTTATGAGATGCTTGCTGAAAATGCAGGCAAATCATTCACGGGTAATTTGAAGTTAGATGGAACAATTAATCTTGATCAAGCTCTGATTAAACAGCTCTTAACCATTTTATTTGATAATGCCTTGAAGTATACCCATGATAACGGCGAAATCTCTCTAGATGTCCAGAAGGCTGGCGGAATTTTAATTTTCACAGTAGCGGATAATGGAGAAGGCATCTCGGATGAGGATAAAAAGAAAATATTCGACCGTTTCTTCCGCGTAGATAAAGCACGTACGCGTCAAAAAGGTGGACTTGGTTTAGGATTGTCACTTGCAAAACAGATCGTGGACGCCTATAATGGTAAAATCACAGTGGAAGATAATAAGCCGCAAGGTACAAAATTCGTCATTCGAATTCGATTGGATAACCCAATTACAAATCCTGCAAAAATCTTTCAAAAGTTGTAAAATAATAAACGAAAATGTAAACAATGAGATGTTTGTTACTGACAGCCCTGTCAGTAACGCTAATTTTCATTGTTAGAAAGAGGAAAAAATGGCGATTTTAGATCGTATTAATTCACCTAAAGATGTTAAAAAGTTGACCAGTCAAGAGTTGGTAGAGTTGGCGCAAGAAGTACGTCAAACTGTCCTGCATAAAGTATCAAACGTAGGAGGACACGTCGGTCCAAATCTTGGAGTGACTGAGCTGACTATTGCTTTACATAAAGTTTTTGATTCACCTGTGGATAAATTTGTCTGGGATGTTTCACATCAAACTTATCCCCATAAGATTCTGACAGGTCGAAAAGTAGGTTTTACAGACGGACATTTTCATGATATCACGCCTTATACAAACCAAAATGAGTCAGAACATGATTTCTTTACAGTAGGCCATACGTCAACATCTATTGCTAATGCATTGGGGTTGGCAAAAGCGCGTGATCTGACAAATGGGAAGGGCGACCGTATTGCTATTATTGGTGATGGCTCTCTCTCTGGTGGTCTTGCAATGGAAGCACTCAATAATGCCGGTGACTTTGATGGAAATCTTATTATTATCGTAAATGATAATCAAATGTCTATTGCCGAAAATCATGGTGGACTTTACCGTAATCTAGCTGAATTACGTGCTACAAAGGGACAAGCTGAAAATAACTTGTTTAAGTCATTTGGTTTAGATTACAAGTACCTTGAAGAAGGGAATGATCTTGAAGCATTGATTGCACTCTTTGAAGAAGTAAAAGGAATCGACCATCCGATTGTCCTACACATTCATACGGAAAAAGGGCGCGGTTATCTTCCTGCTACTGAGAATAAAGAAGCTTTCCACTGGCGCGGTGCTTTTGAACTCGAAACAGGAGCTTTGAAAGCAACTCCTGCTGGTAAATCTTACACGAGCATCATGTTAGATTATATGGATCAAAAACTTTCAGAAGGCATCCCACTTGTTGCAATTAATGCGGCAATACCAGGTATTTTTGGCTTAAAACAATTTGCAGCAAAATACCCTGAACGTTATATTGATGCGGGGATCGCTGAACAATTCACAATTACTTTTGGCGGAGCGATGGCTACAGAGGGTGTTCGTCCGATTATTTTCCATAATTCTACTTTCTTGCAACGCGCTTATGACCAACTCTGGCATGATATTGCCATCAACAAAGAGCCAGCAATTATTATTGTCAAAGGTGGAGTAATTTCCGGATCTGATGAAACTCACCAAGGCTCATCAGCGATGACTTGGATTTCTAATATTCCTAATCTGAAATATTTAGCACCAACTTCTCAAGAAGAGTTTACGGCAATTTTGGATTGGGCTTTGGCCCAACATGAAGAGCCTGTTGTCATTCAACTTCCAGAGCACGGGGTTGAATCAAGAACGACTGTATTGACTGATTTCTCAGAAAGTACTTATCAACTTGAAAAAGCAGGTGAAAAAGTGGCGCTCTTAGCACTTGGTGGACTTTATTCACATGGCGAAAAAGTAGCTGCTGAGCTTGCTGAAAAAGGGATCCATCCAACGTTAGTGAACCCTTTGTTTATCAATGATCTTGATGAAGACTTTTTGGATAAATTGACTGAAAACCATGAGGTGATCGTGACGCTTGAAGATGGGATTCTGGATGGAGGCTTTGGGCAAAAAGTAGCTTCTTTCCTTGGCAAATACGATGTTAAGGTTTTAAACTATGGAGCGAAACGTGAGTTCAATGATTCCGTGCCGGTCAGTGAACTTTATGACCGTTATCATTTGACACCAGAACTGATGGCTGCCGATATCCTTAAACTTCTAAAATAAAGTCGGAGATAAAACAAGCGGTTATTCGTAAGCATCGCTTTTAAAAATTAAGTTACTGACAGAACTGTCAGTAACTGATGAAAGTGAAAAATGAGAAAAATATTAGTAAAAACTGTACAGGGCTATCAGCGCTGGATTTCACCAATATTACCTCCAGCCTGTCGTTATTACCCTACCTGTTCAAATTATATGATTGAGGCAATTGATAAACATGGCCCTGCCAAAGGCTTAGCAATGGGAACAGCAAGAATATTACGTTGCCATCCTTTTTGTACACCGGGTTATGATTTAGTTCCAAATCATTTTAGTCTCCGACGAAACTGGAGCGAACCTACAAAAAACAAATCTCAAAAATGAGGTTTGTTTTTTTTTTTTTGCTAATAATATCATTACGAAATGAGAAAAAAATGAGTTATACTGAAAGAGTAAAAAGAAAGCGAAAACATAGAGCGGTCGTTTTATATAGACCCAAAGAATCCCAAGGAGGTATGAAAAATGGGAAAATACGAAACACTTGCACGGGACATTGTGAAAAATGTCGGAGGCAGAGCAAATGTCAACTCAGTAGGTCATTGTATCACTCGGTTGCGATTTAAGCTTAAGGATGTAGCCAAAGCGGATACCCCTTATCTCGAGGATCTAGATGGCGTTGTTACTGTGATGCAAGCAGGCGGACAATATCAAGTGGTTATTGGTAATCATGTGGCACAGGTTTACGAAGAAGTTATCAAACTTACAGGAACAGATGCTTCTGACGAGGAAGAAGTTGAAAAAATGTCACCCTTTAATCGGTTGATTGATATTATTTCAGGTTCTTTCCAGCCCTTCCTTGGGGTACTTGCCGCTGGTGGGATGATTAAAGGGTTGAATGCGATGCTTATCGCCTTTAATCTTGTAGCAGCTACAGATGGGACTTCGGTTTTACTCAATGCGGTTGGAGATGCGATTTTTACATTCCTTCCGCTTGTTGTTGGACTTACAGCCGCCCGTAAATTCAAACTTAACGAATTCATCGGATTGGTTTTAGGGATGATAATGATGTATCCATCAATCCAGCTTTCAGCATTTGAAGGAAGTACACCCATTGGAAGTCTTTTTTCAGGGACGATTATTGAGAGCAATTATTTCTCAACCTTCTTGGGCTTGCCAATAATCGCCCAAAATTACTCTGGTACAGTGGTACCAATCCTCTTTACGGTTTGGTTTGCGAGTATCATTCAGAGACGGGCAAAGAAAATCATTCCAGAAATGTTGCAAACTTTCTTTGTACCTTTCTTTACACTACTCATCGCAGCACCTCTTGCCCTCCTTCTAATTGGACCAACACTTAATGTTGCTACAGATTTACTTAGTACGGGGTTCCAAAACTTACTCGCCTTTAATCCGATTATCTTTATGGCGCTCCTTGGTTTGCTCTGGCAGGTTTTAGTAATTTTTGGTTTACATTGGGCAGTGGTTTCAGTAGCGTTAGTGCAAGTGGGAGCAGAAGGCTTTACACAAATGCTTGCAGGAACATTTGGTGCATCTTTTGCCCAAGTAGCTGTAGTTTTTGCACTCTGGTTAAAATTTAGAAAAAATGATAAGGGACTAAAAACACTAGGTATTCCAGCGATGATCTCAGGGCTTGCTGGCGTTACTGAACCCGCAATCTACGGACTAACTCTCAAGAGAAAAAGCGCATTTTTATACTCTATGATAGGAGGAGCGGCCGGTGGCGCAATCTTAGGAATGGCAAATTCTGGTTTTTATACGCTCGGAGGGTTAGGAATCTTTGGTTTACCGAATTTTATCTCACCAGATGGAAACCTAGCGTTTGTATGGAGTGCCATCATGGCTATTGCTGTCTCAATGCTTGTCGCCTTTGCTCTAACTTGGTTATTCTACAGTGAAACGGCTGAAGGAAATGAAAAAGTGAAGACAAAAAATCCAAAATCATGGCACTTTAATCACTCGCCACTCCAAGCTGCATTGGCTGGCGAAAGTTTTGATACACCTGTTCCTGGTGAAATTAAAGCTTTACATGAGGGATCCGATGAACTATTTTCTAGTGGGGCAATGGGACAAGGGGTTATCGTCCTTCCTCAAAAAGGTGAAGTCTTCGCCCCTTTTGATGGGGAAGTAGTGACGATATTCCCGACAGGACATGCGATCGGGATCCGTTCTAATAACGGTGCAGAGTTGCTCATTCACATTGGAATGAATACTGTAGAATTAGGAGGAAAACATTATGAAACTTTTGTCCAATCAGGCGATCAGATTCACAAAGGAGATTTACTCATAAAATTCGATCGAGAAGCCATCGAAGCTGCCGGTTATGTGACGGAAACGCCCGTGATTCTGACTAATTCTCAAGATTATTCTGAGGTTAAAACCTACCTCTCACATGATGATAAAATAATTGAAACCGCTTCACAAAAAGCGTTGTAAGCGGACCCAAAAAATGTTACAATGAAGAAAGAAGCGTTCTATCACCTCTTTCTTCTTTTGTTAGAACCACTTTATATTTATATTAAAAAGGAGCTATGTATGCCATTTAGTAAAGATTTTCTTTGGGGCGGTGCAACCGCAGCCAACCAGTGTGAAGGCGGCTATAATCTGGGTGGACGAGGACTTGCCAATGTGGATGTTGTTCCACATGGAAAGGATCGTTTTCCCATTATCACGGGTGAAATGAAACATCTCAATTTTGATGACCAGCATTTTTATCCCGCCAAGGAAGCTATTGATATGTACCATCACTGGAAAGAAGACCTAGCATTATTTGCAGAAATGGGTTTTAAGACTTATCGGATGTCTATCGCTTGGACGCGGATTTTTCCTCAAGGGGATGAGAAAGAGCCAAATGAAGAAGGACTTGCTTTTTATGAAGAAATCTTTAAAGAGTGCCAACGATTAGGCATTGAGCCGCTGGTTACTATCACACACTTTGATTGCCCAATACACCTCATTAAAGCGTATGGTGGTTGGCGCAACCGCAAGATGGTTGACTTTTACGAAAATCTGGCGCGTACCTTGTTTACACGTTATAAGGGCTTAGTCCATTACTGGTTGACCTTTAATGAAATTAATATGCTTTTACATGCACCTTTTATGGGAGCTGGCCTAGTCTTTGAAGAAGGAGAAAATAAGGAGCAAGCTAAATATTTGGCTGCACATCATGAACTCTTGGCTTCAGCCTTAGCGACAAAGATTGGACATGAGATTGACTCAGAAAATAAAATTGGTTGCATGCTAGCGGCAGGAGATTATTATCCTTACGATTGTCATCCTGAAAATGTCTTTGAAGCTCAGCAACAAAATCATGATAATCTCTTTTTCATCGATGTGCAATCACGAGGAAAATACCCAAATTACCTCCTGAAGCGACTAGAACGTGAAGAGATTGAATTACCTATTCAACCGGGAGATTTAGAACTACTAGCAAAAAATACAGTTGACTTTGTTTCCTTTAGCTATTATGCGAGCCGTGTCGCTAAAGTGAAAGAGCAAGATGCGGATAAATCAGCTGGCAATATCTTTGAATCGGTTACGAATCCGTATCTTGAAGCGAGTGAGTGGGGATGGCAGATTGATCCTCTGGGTCTTCGAATTACGATGAATACGATTTATGATCGTTATCAAAAACCTTTATTTATCGTTGAAAATGGTCTAGGTGCAATCGATAAACCAGATAGTGATGGTTTTGTGACAGATGATTACCGGATTGCTTACATGGCTGCTCACATTAAGGAAATGAAAAAAGCAGTTGAGTTAGACGGTGTGGAATTAATGGGCTATACTTCTTGGGGATGTATTGACCTAGTGTCTGCAGGAACGGGTGAAATGAGTAAGCGATATGGCTTTATTTATGTCGACCGCGATGATTCTGGAGAGGGCACCTTAAAACGAACACCTAAGAAATCTTTTGAATGGTATAAAAAAGTAATTGCCACCAATGGCGAAGATTTGACCAATGAATAAATTTAAAAAGCGAGGGACTTATTACCCCCGCTTTTTTAAACTTATTAAGTCATCTTAAGAGTACTTTTTCTGAGGGAAAGGGTAAAACATGCTATAATTTTTAGACAGGTTAAAGAAATTTGTAGTCAAGTCATGATGGACAAGGTGTCCAAAATATGCTACAATCGTTTATTGTAATTTTAAAAATTAATGTCAAAAAGACGCTTTAAAAATTAAGCAATGGAAAACTGATCCACCTCATACAACGATGAGGAATAAGACAGAAAAGGAGCACCTGTGAAACATTTAAAAAATACTTGGAAATTATTTGTTATAGATTGGAAGAGAATATTCAAAAATCCCATCGCTATATTTTTAGTGGTGGCTTTGATGATTGTTCCTTCATTATATGCTTGGTTTAATATTAAGGCCCTCTGGGATCCTTATGCGAATACTTCCCAATTACCTATCGCTGTCTACAGTGAAGATAAAACACAGAAATTTGAAGACAAAAGCATTAATATTGGTGATGAGGTTCTCAAGAACCTCAAAAAAAATCATCAGTTAGGTTGGCGCTTTGTAGATTCTAAGGCACAACTTGATAAAGGAGTGAAGTCTGGGAAATATTATGCAGGGATATACTTACCCAAGGATTTTTCCAAAGATTTGCTTAGCTTTACGACTGGGGATATTAAAAAGCCTCAAATTGTTTACTCTATTAATGAAAAGATTAATGCCATTGCCCCAAAGATTACCGAAAAGGGCGCCACATCTTTACAAAGCCAAATCTCTGAAGAGTTTATACAGACAGCAAGTAGTACCTTACTAAAAGTGTTCAATAACATCGGTTACGACCTTGATAAAAATATGGTCAGCATTCAAAAAGTTAAAAGTGCTATTTTGACTACAAATGATAATTTAGGTACAATCGATAACTACACTAAACAAGTGGTGGAGCTGCATGGTAAGGTGCCAGAGTTAAAGGAAAAATTAGCTAAAGCGAATGAATTTACAAAATATTTACCTGATGTGGATGCTTTGGGTACAAAAATTGTTGCGCTGAATGGCAAGATGCCAGAGATTAATGAACAACTTGGTGTAATTCTAACTTTACAAGAAAAAATTCCAGAAATACAAAATGCTGGGCAGCAACTAGCCATGATTGATGAAGATTTTGCTTCTGTTGAACAAACCATGACCGAAGGGATTCAAGAAGCTAAAGAAGGCTTGACGATTATCCAACAAGTTCAACAATCCCTTCCAGATATTCAAAGGTTGGGAGACGAAGCAAATGATCTTGGAACAACAACACTTCAAGGAGCCAAAAAACTCCAAGAAGCCTTACCAAGTGTCACCAATAGTGTAAAAATTACGCTTCAATCCATTCAAACGTTTGCTACTGATACTTCATCAATTATCTCAACCATTCAGCAAGCGATAGATGATAATCAATTGTCGGATCAAGAAAAGCAAGATATTCGTGATCTCATTAACCAGTCTATTGCAAAAATTGAGCAGCAACGCCAAGCAATAAAAGGTTTGGTTGATTATCTTCAGCAAGTGCAAGAAAGTACAGGAAGTACCGAACTGGATGCTGCAATCAAAAATTTACAAAGTGCAGATAATTTGTTGGGAGATTTGAGCCAACGGATGGAACACCTTAACACGCTCGTTCAAAATGGAAATGTTTCTGCGGTTGATGAATATCTTGGTGAAATCAGTACAGTGGCTACCAATATTTCTAATCTCGTCGGACAAATTAATGTAGAAAGTATCACAGAGACCTTAAATCAAGTTATTACAAAATTAATGACGACGATTACGGATGCTCAAGGTCTACTGAACAAGGCCCAACAGATTGATTTTGAGTCTTTGTTAAATGCAACGAATAAAACTGTGTCAAATGCAATCACGATTTTGGAAAAATACCAAGCAGAAATGCCGGCTATTAAGCAAGAGGTCCATGATGCCAATACGATGTTAAATGGCAATATGGATAAGATTGTCAGTGCCATCAATGAAGGGGCCTCACTTTATCAAAATGAGTTTCCACTGGTTAAAAACAAGTTGGGAATTGCCGCTAATTTCTTCCAAAATGATTATGCAGGTATCAGAAATGATCTAACCAATACTTTAACTACCCTGAATGAAAAAATGCCAGATGTCGAAGCCGCCTTGAACCAAGCCAATGATTTAATACAAAATGATTGGCCAAATATCAAAAAAGGGATTCAAAAGGCCGCTACCGCAATTAAAAAAGGTGAAAAAGAAGTCGATCTTGGCGAACTTGTCAAACTCCTTAAACTTGATGCAACAAAGGAAAGTGAGTTTTTGACACAGCCTGTGGAAGTTCAAGAAAATATGATTTATCCTATTGCAAATAATGGTTCAGCCAGCACACCATTTTATACTGCACTGTGTCTTTGGGTCGGTGCGGTCCTCTTTTCAAGTGTGGCGACGACTGAGGTTTACCTGCGTGATAAAGATAAAAAACGCTACTCCAAACGGGAGCAATTCTTTGCACGGATGCTAACTTTCATCGTTATGGGCTTGGGACAAGCGCTCATTGTTACTTTAGGAAATTATTTCGCCTTGGGTGTTGATGTGCGGGCTCCATTTTACAGTGTCCTCTTTGCCTTATTGATTGCGATAACCTTTATGATTATGGTCTATGTGCTTGTCGCTCTTTTTGGTAATATCGGGAAAGGGATTGCGATTATTATCCTCGTACTCTCTATCTCTGGTGGGGGTGGGAATTATCCTATTCAGGTTTCAGGAAAATTCTTCCAGGCCATCAATCCTTATCTTCCATTTACTCATGCGGTTAACTTGTTGCGCGAGTCGGCAGGGGGGATTTATTGGCCAAATGCCTGGTTTGCTATCGTCATTTTAGTGGCTGTAGCTGTGGTTTTCCTTGTCATTGGTGCTCTGCTCTTCCCTCACTTTGAGGAAAGAACGAAAAAAATTGCCGAACTTTCTCGTCAAAGTCATCTCTTCCATTAATGGAAAAATCTAAAAAAGTTACTGACATTGCTGCCAGTAACTTTTTTACTCCCATCAGCTTTACTTTTGAGAACGTTTGCAGTAAAATTAAACCGTAGAAGGGCTTGAGTGAAAGCAGATATACAGAAGGGAAGTGAATGGAGACCAACGTCTTCTAAAAAATGACAAACTTAAACAAGCAACAAGAGCAGTTGTATGAGTTGCTCTATAACGTTTTGCTAAACCCGCAAACTTCAGTCAAAGAGCGTGCTTTGTTTAAAGGGGCGAGGGATAAAATTGAAGCAGGAAAAGCTTTTGATCCAGTGCTCAGTGGACTTTTTAAACAGCTTATGTATCTTCCTCAGTCAAAACCTGTGGTAGAGTTTGCTGAGGCGGCGCGCCAGAGAATGCGTGTGGGTCCTGGGACCGCTGGGACTACACACGGATTTTCTAATTATCAAACTAAAGAAGAATGAGTCAAAGTTACTGACAGAGCTGTCAGTAACTTTTTTGAAACTTACACTTGGGCTTTAATGGATAGGATTAGACAATAATTTTTGATAAAAGTTTAGAATGACCGATTAGCTTAAGAAAACAAAAAATCTGAACCTTATGAGTATTTCCTTGAAAATATTGTCAATTTAGGTTATAATATCTTTAATTTATAACCTAAGGTTGTGGATTTTCTTGAAAGGAAAAGATATGGAACTCAAAAATAATACGATTTTAATCACAGGGGCGACTTCTGGAATTGGGCTAGAAATGGCTAAACAACTCATGAATTTAGACAACACTGTCATTGTAACAGGAAGAAATAAAGAGAAGATGGAAAGTGTAAAAAAGATGTATCCTTCTCTAAATGTTTATCCCCTTGATGTGACTGATGTCACTTCCATTCATTCTCTTTATGATCGCTTGATAAAAGATTTTCCTAAACTAAATATCTTAATTAATAATGCGGGCTTAATGAAATCTATTCAATTTACATCAGCGAAAATGGAAATTTTGACGGATGAGATAACAACCAATCTAGCTGGTCCTATACTTATGACTCAGACCTTTCTCCCTCATATTTTACGTCAAAAAAATAGTGCTATTTTAAATGTTACCAGTGGAATTGCTTATTTTCCGTTTGATAAAGCACCGCTTTACAGTGCTTCCAAATTAGGTCTGCATTCGTATACGCAGAGCCTTCGTAAACAGTTAAAAAAGACAAACGTCAAAATTTTTGAGCTTGCCCCACCACGAACCGATAAGCCAATGTTTAGCGGATCAGAAGAAGATAATGCACAAGTCGACAGAATCCCACAAATGCCTATAGAGAAAGTAGTACAGACGATGATTACTGGGCTTAAAAGAGATAAACTTTTGATTCTTCCTGGAATGAGTAAGCTCCTTAGAATAATAGGAAAAATACAGCTATAATTTCACGAGCTTGTATTATTGAAAAATGAATGAGCGGGATGATAGCGATCCTATTATAAATATAATAAGAAACATTTATCTAGAAGGTAGCTTAGTAAAAGAGATTTATTCATTTTAAACGTACAAATGTTGAGATGTGTTATAATGTAATAACAAACTTTTTGAATGTTGAAAAGAGCGTGGGCAACACCCTTGGAATTATTTATTAGTTTAGTGGTGTACGCTCCGGAACTCTTTGAATAAATAGAGAGGAAAATAGTAGATGGATCAAGAAAAATTTATTAAATATCTTAGCTGGATAGCTACTGGTATGTCCGTAATGATGTATGTGTCATATCTTCCTCAAATTGCTAATAACCTTAGTGGGGTGAAGGGAAATCCTATCCAACCTTTGGTAGCAGCAATCAATTGTACGCTGTGGGTGATTTATGGCGTTTGGAAGAAACCAAAAGACTTGGCCTTAGCAACAGCTAATTTTCCTGGGATTATCTTCGGTTTGTTCACCTTTTTTACAGCTTTGTAAGAAAGTAACTTAACTCTTTAAAGTCGTCTTTATTTCTGTCCGTAGGGACAGATTTTTTATTTAAAAAACTCACTTTTTAAGAACTATCCTACGGAGATATCAAAAATAATGAGTGATGATTTTAGTGATGCGTTAAGTAAATATTCGGACTCTTACCCAGAATTTTCCCCACAAACTTCAAAATTCCTATTAGAGAAGTGATATTGTATCCTATTGATTGAGTATGGTATACTAAATATATGACAAAAGTGAATGAAGAACGGGTGCATGAGATATTTAATAATATTTCTGCAGATTATGATAAAATGAATGCCATTATCAGTTTTAAACAACATGATCTTTGGCGGGCGGCTACGATGAAGCAAATGGGGCCACTTACCGGTCTGTCAGCACTGGATTTATGCTGCGGGACAGGCGATTGGACATTTGATTTAGCAGCAGCAGTGGGGGAAAAAGGGCATGTAGTCGGCTTAGATTTTTCTGAAAACATGCTAGAGGTAGCTCAAGAAAAAATCAAGCAAAAAAAGGTAGAAAACATCTCCTTGCTACAAGGCAATGCAATGGCACTTCCTTTTGAAAATAACACTTTTGATGTTGTCACCATTGGCTATGGTTTACGTAACACTCCTGATTATCTGACTGTCCTGCGTGAAATTTACCGAGTGCTTAAACCAGGAGGCAAGGCGGTATGTATTGAGACCTCACATCCTGACTTACCAGGCTATAAGCAAGCTTTCAATTTTTATTTCAAACATCTCATGCCTCTTTTTGGAAAATTATTCGCAAAATCCTTAAAAGAATATCAATGGTTACAAAAATCTGCACAAGATTTTCCTGACGCTAAGACGCTCAAGGCTCTGTTTGAAGAAGCAGGTTTTATCAGCGTTCGGTATAAACGACATGGTGGGGGAGCAGTAGCCACTCATTTTGCTACAAAATCAGCTAAACCCAAAACTAATATTCGTATTGGAAATAAGTAATGAAACTCAAAGATATTGAAAAATCAACGAATAAAAACCTTTATCTCCTGTTCTTAAGCGTACTCGTGGGGTTATCTGCGGGTTTTTTGACGAGTCTTTATCGCCTTGCACTAGAAAAGGCAGAAAACCTTGGTTTAAAAATTTATAACTTTACAAGCCATCAGTTGCTTACGCTTCCTTTGCTTATTCTGGGTTTACTTCTCCTCACTGCAGTGATTACTTTTTTGATGAAGCGCTATCCCATGAGTTCAGGTTCAGGGATTCCCCAAGTAAAGGGTCAATTGCAGGGCTATTTTAAAAATAATTGGTTCACGACAGCTTTTTCTAAGTTCGTTGCAGGAACACTGGCAATGTTAGGCGGGCTCTCTTTAGGGAGAGAAGGCCCTTCTATCCAATTAGGTGCTTCAATGGGGCAAATGGTATCAAGTCGTTTAGCCGAAACAGAGCGACATAAAAGGATCCTTATTGCCTCAGGCGCTTCTGCTGGACTTTCCGCGGCTTTTAATGCTCCCCTTTCTGGAGTAATGTTCACACTGGAGGAAGTATTTAAGTACTTTTCTCCTCTTATTTTAGTTACCTGTATGGCTTCAGCGATGGTCGCGGATATGGTTTCAAGACTGATATTTGGTGCTGAGCCAGTCTTTCATTTTCAAATTGTTGGCTCAATCGAACTGTCTGATTATTGGTTATTACTTCTTTTAGGAGTTGTGTTAGGGTTCTTCGGAGCATTTTATAACTGGACTTTATTAAAAAGTCAAGGGTTAATGAAAAAGATTAATTCTTCATTTTTAAGAGTTTTTATCAGTTTTGCTGTTGTTGCAGTCACTGCCCTAATTTTTCCGCTTGTGGTCGGGAGTGGACACCATTTAATGGAACGCTTTAGTTTTGGAATGGGACTTGGTTTTTTATGCGTTATTTTAGTTAGCAAGTATGTGATTTCGATGATTTCTTACGCTTCTGGTGTTCCAGGTGGAATTTTCTTTCCTTTATTAGTTTTAGGAGCGAGTCTTGGGGCTGTCTTTGCTACAATCGTGATTAATGGTTTTCAACTGCCCCATCATCTCTTTGCAAATTTTGTGATTCTGGCGATGGCTGGCACTTTTACCGCGATTGTACGTGCCCCGATGACAGGTATTTTACTTTTAGTTGAAATGACGGGATCGTTTGATCATTTGTTGCCACTTGCACTGGTTTCATTAGTTGCCTATGTCGTTGCAGACTTATTGCATGCTGCACCTATCTATGATTCATTATTAGAAATAATGCTTGATGACCGTGAAGGAAAACAGGAAGTTGAAGAAGGACAGATGATGTTTGAAACAATAGTGCCTTTTGATTCTATCGCAGATCATTCGACAGTTGCCCAACTTGCTCTTCCAGAAGGGTGCTTACTTGTTTCAGTTCACCGTTCAGGCCGCGATATCATTCCTCAAGGAAAGACAGAGCTCCAAGCGGGAGATTATCTGACTATTTTGATTAAACGAGAGGATGAGCTTCTTGCAAGAGAAGAACTTCGAAAAGTTTTGACTGAAAAATAAAAAAGTGGTTATAACCACTTTTTTATTTTATGACACTCTGCCAGATGAGAGAAAAAAGAAGACCGAGGGCATAGCTGCTATTAAAAAGGACCATATTTTTTAAGGAATATACAAAACTATGGGGGGCAGGAACCTCCTTGGCATGAGCTTTCAAATTCTTTTGAACGAGAGGAAAGGTAAGGAAAGTGGTTAAGATGGGCCAGTCGAAAAGTCGAAGTACCAATCCCAGTAAGATGGCAACATAAGAACCATACATCAACACTCGGAAAAGTTTCATTCCAGTGACTCTTCCAATATAGTAAACTAGCGTATAACGGTGATTTTTGATGTCGGTGTCCAGATCTCTTAAGTTATTGGCTAGCATAATGTTCGCAATAGTAAAAATGAGGGGGAGGCTTGCGATAATGAGTGCAAATACTGCAAAAATAGATCCTGTTAAAGCAAAACGGTTTTGAGAAAAATTGATAGAAAATCTAAAGATGGGCGAGGAATTAGTATTGATCAAAACGACCATTGTAAAGATCCCCAAGCCCATTGTTCCCCCAGAAAATATTTCTCCTAAAGGCATGCGCGACAGCGGAATAGGACCATATGTATAAAAAACACCAATAAAAAATACAACGGCACCCACAAACAAGAAGAGCCATCCTGTGAAATAAGCGATGCTAAGCCCTAAGCTTAAGCTGATTAAAAGCATCACAATAATCAGGTTACGAACATATGAGGGTGAAAGATTGGCTTGTCCAATAATATTTTGTTCATTTTTATAATGCTCATCCTTGGCTTTGACATAGTCTTGATAGTTATTAATAGCAGTTACGGTCATATCAAAGAGAAGCATCGCTAGGAGAAAAAGTAATGTAAAGAGGGGATCAAATTCGTTAAAATAGCACAAACTGAAAAGTAAACCGATTATAAAAGGGAAGATACTGGCAATTTTAGTCTTAATTTCCACGAGTTCCAAAAAAATTTTAAAATTCATAATTATCCTTTTTTGTTGAATAAGAACACAGTTTATAGAAAATTTTTCTTTCTATGTATTAAATGCCTTTGAGAGAGTTAATGAGAAAATAGACAAATAATTGTTATCTTTATCTTACTCACATACAGTTTATTATACTTAATTAAGCGTGAACAATCAATACAAAGCACAATATCTGGTATTTTGCATTAACAAATGTTAATAAAACGAGAATTATTAAGCATGTGAGGAGAGGGGATACATGAAAAAAATTCTGCAATCATTTAATGAAAAGCATATATATTGGAAGTTTATGAAAAAAAGACCTATAAATGAGAAGTTTATGTTGCAAGAAGAGGACTATTATGGGAAACATTGTAAAAAAACGGATAAAATCTCATATCTCCGATTAACCTTAAGTTATAAAAAGAATATCTATTCATAAAAGCAAAAATTGCACACTTAGTATACATAATTTGATTAAGTTTTAGTTAAGGTAATGATACTATAATAAGCCCTCATACGAAATATTAATTTTAAAAACTACATTTTTAAAGCTCTCTGAGAAAATTTAGCTTAATGAGGTTAAGAGTTTAGGCTAAGAAATTTTCTTTTTAAAGAAGCTAACGTCCATAGCGTGCAATGACGTTAAACTGCTTACGGTAATCCTACACAAGCGTTAATAGACTTTATGATGTGTATGGGAAGTAACCATGATGATGGAGTACAGACTGGGCTGTGATAGTCTTATGGAGTAATCCTAGTGGCGAAATCGAAAGGTCTAAATGAAATTCAGTAAAGTTGCTATTTCAACTGGTTTAGTTGCATCGTTTATGTTTGTTGGCGGTATCGCTCATGCAGATACACCTGCTACATCAACACATGATGTTGCGTTAGAAGTTATTAACGGAAGTTACGGTGATGGTGATACACGTATTACCAACTTGAAAGCAAAGGGGTTGGATGCCCAAGCTATTCAAACGGAAGTCAATAATATTTTGACAGGAAAAGTTACTAAAACGACTGTTTCTAAAACTACCACTGTTGAAACACAACCTACTAAAGCTGCATCTACATCTGTAGCAACTACAGCGGGTGGGCTTAATTTGAGCCAAACATCTGGGCAAGTTGATGTTCAAGCATTAGCAAATTATATGGCAAGCAATACAGCGAATGCTGCAGGGTACTCTGCAAGCGAGTGGGCGTATATCATTACCCATGAATCTAATGGTCTTGTCAATAGTGTGAATGCTAGTTCAGGCGCCTATGGAGCTTTCCAACTGCTCGGACATGGTGAATACTCAGGGATGACTCTTGCCGAACAAATTGCTATGGCAAGTAAACTTCCAGCAGGAAGCTGGGTCGTATATAATTAAGCGCAGACGAGCACCTCTTCTAAATAAAATAAGTGCGTCATATAAAACCGCTCATAAGATGTTAGGGCTGGTTTATTCCAGCAAAATCAATAATGAAAACACCAAAAGAGTTGGTGTTTTTTTGTTTAGAACTGCTACTAGAAATAATCTTATGGAGTTAAATTAGAAGATGTTCGGTGGTATAACTGTGGTATAACTAAGGGTAGAAATTCAAAATTTAGACTTTTTCATGATAAAAAATAAATCTAAATTCTTATTCTAATATCTTATAATATAGAATAAGAATAAAGACACAGTAGTAACTTGAGCGTCTTTACAACTGTAATAAGAGGATTTAGTAATGAAGCGAATAAAGTATTTAGATGGTTTTCGAGGTATAGCAGTATTGATGGTCCTTCTTTTTCATTTCGGGATTTTCAAGCAAGGTTTTGTGGGTGTAGAACTATTTTTTGTTCTATCAGGATATATTATCACGCACTTTTTAATAATTGAGCAAGGTGAAAGCCATAATATTAACTTGCTCTCTTTTTTTAGGCGACGGATTTCACGTATTTACCCTCCGATGATTGTAATGTTGGGAGTAGTCATTTTTGTGTTCACAAACTTGCCCGTAATACCCATAATTAATAGAGTGCATCAGGAATTATTCTACACTAGTATTGGTGCGGTTAATTGGTATGAGATCGCACATAACAGCGGATATTGGGAATCAGGTACCAAATCACCTTTGCTACATATGTGGTCTATTGCTATTGAGATGCAATTTTATTTAGTCTATCCTTTTTACGTCTATCTTGTTTTTAATATCCAAAGGTTAAAAAATAATTTCCGGGAAAAGTATATCCGATCAACAATAATTTTGACCACTTTTTTGATTTTGGCAACATTCTATTGTTCTTTTCACTTTGATTTTAACTCTCTTTATTATTCAACTTTTTCCAGAATATCTTCATTTTTGGTAGGCGGAATCTTTGCAGCATTGTCATCTAAATATAAAGAACTCTCATCTAAAAAACTTTTAATTCCTTCATATATGGTAGTGTGTGTGCTGATTCTGGAAACATTCTGCTTTAAACTTAATGACATGAAGTTGTTCAGGGGAATGTTTCTCTCCTATACTCTTTTAATTGGTTTTTTGATGTTTTATTTTTCGATCACTAATAGAAATCACCTTTTTAAATGGATATTAGAGCAACCTCCTTTAACCTATCTTGGGAAAATTAGCTATTCACTGTACTTATGGCACATTCCCGTAATTGTTTTTGTCACTCAGGCGAATATCCAAACTATTTTAGGCATTACAATTAGCAATACCCTGGCTTTAATGGGACTGCAATTGATACTTTCTATCACCGTAGCTATTGTTTCAAACAAGCTTTTTGAACAATTAATAAAGTTTAAAACATCAAAAATAGCTTTTTCAGTTGTTATAATTTTGCCTTTGTTGATGATTTTGGGGACATCTGCCCCCGCCTTAACAAAAGTGAGAATTGTATCGTCTCAACCAGAAATAGCCGAAAAGTGGGTAGGGACTAATCCCATTATTGAAAAAGGTAAGACTCCTTTGCTTATTGTCGGTGATTCATGGTCTCGTCGTATCGCTTTTGGAATCAATCAAGCTCAGAAGGATAGCAATAGTAATGAATATAAACTTCTAGTCTATGGCGTAGGGAATGGCAGTATTATGGATCCTGAATATCTTATTTCAGCAGATGGACAAAGTCTCCCTGCGTTCAAGTCATTCCAAGGTTATCTCAATTATTGGCAAGATGCAATTGATAAATACCACCCTAAAAAAGCCCTCTTAATATTTGGTTTTGCTGACCAGGCCACTATGGTTGTTAATGGGGTGAAAATTCGTATCCCGTCAGAAGAATTTGAGGAAAGATACTTCGTACAATTTTCAAAACTTATACATTTTTTCCAAGATCAAGGCATCCAAATCTATATGACTAATACAGCGAACAATTCACATAGTGTTGCGGATAGGAGTTTAAATAAGTATTCTGATGCAATGAATAAGCTCTTTGAAAAAGCATTGAATCAGCATCCGGATGCGAATATAAAGGTGCTTGATATTCGTTCGCTGCTCTCAAATGGAGTGAAAGAAAGTTCACCTTCTACCATAAATTCCATTGTCATGTATGATTATACCAATCATCCTTCATATTATGGAGCGGAGTATATAGGTAAGTATATATTAGAAGAGATGGACCAGTAAAGGGCGAATCAAAGGGTAATCTAAAGTAGGTTACCCTTTGATTATTAGAAAAAGAAATAAATGTAAAGCTTGCAGACCTTTATGGCTTATGGTTAAATGGATAGAGTATTATAAAGATAACGTCACTATTATCATAATGAAAAGTATTTTAATTATCTAGAAAGTTGAACCGCTACTTTAGAAAGAGACAAATGAAGGATATTTTATTTTTGTTCCTAATACTATGGAATGTCTTAGTATTTAAAATCTATGCTATTGATAAACATAAGGCACGCTTACATCAGTGGAGAATATCAGAAAAAACTTTAATTAGCTCAGCTTTGCTCGCTGGAGGAGTAGGGGCTTTTTTAGCTGGTATGCTTTGTCATCATAAGACAAGGAAATGGTATTTTCGTATAACTTGGCTGTTTGGTCTTCTCATTGATTTCATTATCATGCTAGGGTTAGCTCACCTCTAAAAATACAACATTATGATTAAAGAAAGGAGGTATCAGATGCATTCTTCTCGCAAACCGATCATTACGTTCTTGTTGAATCTTGTAGTTTTTATAATAATTATTTTATTAATAAGCCTTGCAGCATATTTATGGTATAAGCGCGTGCTGGAAGTTCTTGTCCCAATTCAGTCTCCTTAGTGGAAATTTTATGGACTTATAGAAAAAATTGCTATAAAAGTTAACTTCAATAAAGGAAAAAGGATGTTTTCGTTATTATTATCAATAAAAGAATTATTTCAATCTTTTAAGTTTATTTTTAAGTCTAAAGATACGCGAGCTCTCTTTGCCCTAATTATTGCTACTTTAGGGATAGGAACACTTTTTTACACCAGTGTAGAGAAGATGAGTCCACTAGATGCATTGTATCTGAGTTTTATTACTTTAACAACGATTGGTTATGGAGATTTACACCCTATCACAGCAATCGGTAAAATCTTTACGATGTGTTACGCTACCGTAGGCCTCGGTTTTATGGCCATGTTTATTTCCGTTATAGCGAAATCATTTGTCTATTCTGCACACAACCGTAAGCATAAAAATACGAAAGAGTAGTTAACTCTTTTTTTTTACAATTATTTACATTTTAAATTGGAAGTTTAAAATTACCAGTAACTCTTTGGAATTATGCTAAAACAGAGAAAAGCGAGTCAGATTTCTTGAAGACGTTTTCTTATTATGTTAGATTAATATTAAAGATGTATGCAATAAATTACCTAAAAAGACAGTGCATACTAGAAAGAGGTATTTTATGATTTGGTCGTTAATAGTAGGAGCTATTATTGGTTTGATTGCCGGGGCAATCACAAATAAAGGGGGATCGATGGGCTGGATCGCTAATATCCTAGCCGGACTTGTCGGATCCTTTGTCGGACAATCCCTCCTTGGGACGTGGGGACCTTCCCTTGCGGGGATGGCCTTGATTCCTTCCATCATTGGAGCGGTAATCGTTGTGGCCGTGGTATCCTTTATCTTAGCTAGAATGAACCATTAAGAGTAACACTCCAGAAAGGAGGCCTTATGTCTACTGGAAAGAAAATTATACTCTTCATTCTTGATCTCCTTTTGCTGACTTTAGTGATTCCAGCAGCTTGGGATTATTACCAAACGATGGATTATCAGTGGATGGTCAATGATTCAAGCCAGCTCCCTTATGTGGGGCAATACCTGCCCACCTATCTCTTTTGGGGCTTTACGGCTTTAAGTCTTCTTCTTATCTTAGGCTTACTTATCATTTTGTTCTATCCAAGAACTTATCTCGAAATCAACCTCTCTGATGAAGGTGGAACATTAAATTTGAAACGTTCTGCGATTGAAGGGTTGGTAAGAGAAAAAGTTATTGAGAACGACTATCTCAAATCCCCCAACATCATTGTTACCCTACACAAGCATAAAGTAGAGGTAGAGGTGAAGGGTGAGATTATCCCACGGGTCGAAGTGGCCCAGAAAGCTCAACTTTTGGAACAGGAAATCGTTGAAGCACTTAAAAACTTCTTTGGCTTAGAGCAACAGGTTAAAATTGATGTGGCAGTCAATAATATTCATAAAAAAACGAGCTCAAAAAGTTTGCGAGTCGTATAAAAGGAGGAAACGATGGAAGAACTGGAAAAATATCGTTATCCAATCATCGGAGGGGTAATTGGTGGCGTAGTTGCTATTGCCTTCTTCACCCTTGGATTTTGGAAAACAATTCTGCTCCTTATTTTTATCGTGATAGGCATCTTTGTAGCTCTGTATTTACAAAGGACAGGATTAATCGAACAATTTAAAAACCGTAAATAAAGATAGACGAGGAGAAATAATATGGTACAAGAAAATATGAAACCTTTTGGCACAATGGCTGAAACACAAACTAACCCTTCTGATAAGACAACACCTGCTCATGAAATTAATGGCGAACTGACTTATGAAGATAAAGTGGTTCAAAAAATCGTAGGGTATGCTTTGGAAAACGTTGATGGCTTACTTGCGGTTGAAGGAGGGTTCTTCTCTAATTTGACGGGCAAGTTAGTCAATACGGATAATGTCACTTCTGGCGTTGATGTGGAAGTGGGTAAAACTCAAGTCGCAGTGGACTTGAAAGTCATCACCGAGTATGGCAAAAACGTACCGGATATTTATGAAAAAATCAAAGCCGTTATTCTTAAAGAAGTGGCAAATATGACAGATTTAGATGTTGTGGAAGTCAATGTGACTGTGACGGATATCAAAACTAAAGCTGAACAAGAAGAGGATGAAGTTACAGTGCAAGACCGTGTGGTAGGTGCTGCACAAAGCACTGGTAAATTCACTTCTAAACAAGTAGATAAAGTGAAAGACAAAGTTGATGATATGACCCCTGAAAAAGGACGGGTCAACTAACAATGATATTAAAAAACCTCCCTTAAAAGGGAGATTTTTTAGTTATAAATTTTTTAATTTAAAAAATTTAACTGTTTTGTGTTTAAAGAAATCTAAAAGAAGATGACAAAATATGTGCACTTTTCTTTAAGAAGGAGTATACTATATTTATAGTTTACAAACGTAAACACAAGAAGGGAGCTATCAATGGAAAATAAAATTGAAGCAGGTGTTGCAGCTGTAAAAGTTCTTGAAAATTGGGGTGTGAGCCATATTTATGGAATTCCTGGTGGATCCATTAATTCTCTAATGGACGCATTAGATAAGGAAAGGGAAAAAATTCGTTATGTTCAAGTACGGCATGAAGAAGTTGGTGCTATGGCAGCAAGTATGCATGCCAAGTTTACTGGAGAGATTGGTGTAGCTTTTGGTTCTGCAGGACCTGGAGGGACTCATTTGTTAAATGGGCTCTATGATGCACGTGAGGATGGAGTTCCAGTGTTAGCCCTTGTCGGTCAATTTGGGACAACGGGTATGAATATGGATACCTTTCAAGAGATGAATGAGGATCCAATTTATGCTGATGTGGCGGTATATCACCGCGTGGTGATGACAGCAGCTTCTCTTCCTCATATTATTGATGAGGCCATTCGACAAGCTTATAGTAAGCATGGTGTTGCAGTGGTTCAGCTCCCCGTTAATCTTGGTTGGGAAAAAATACCAGCAGATGGGTGGTTTGACGCTAGTCAAGTTTACAGACCCCTAAAGTTTGCGGCACCCGAACCAGCGGAAATTAATAAAGCTGTTGAAATTTTAAGCAAGGCGGAACGTCCGCTAATTTTTGCGGGGATTGGAGCACGTGGGGCAGGAAAAGCTCTTGTTGAATTATCTCGTAAGATCCAAGCTCCGATCATGGTTTCTGCTTTGGCAATTGATGTTATTGATCATAAATATGAAGGCTTTTTAGGTTCTGCTGTTCGTGTGGCAAGGAAACCTGCTAATGACGCGGTGGCAAATGCTGATACGATCTTAATGCTTGGAACTAATCAACCCTTTATTGACGTTACCAATATGTTCAAAAATGTAAAACACGTCATCCAAGTGGACATCAATCCCGCTCATTTGGGCAAACGCCAACAAACTGAGTTAACTATTTTGGCAGATGCTCAAAAGGTAGTGGCTAGCTTGTTGGACGAAGTGCCACAAAAACAAGAAAGTTCCTGGTATCGTGCTAATCTGAAGAATATTAACAATTGGAAAGCGTATACGGATCATTTAGAAAATGATCTCAATAATAGTGCACTGACACTTTATCAGGTTTACCATGCTCTTAACGAAGTGACAAAACCGCAAGCCCTCTTTTCAGTAGATGTAGGCGATGTCACGATGACTTCGGTACGTCATCTGCATCTCAAGGAAGGGCAACAATGGCGAACTTCAGGGCTGTTTGCTACTATGGGGATCGGGTTACCGGGAGCTATCGCTGCTAAACTTGATTTTCCCGAACAACAAGTTTGGTCTCTTTCAGGAGATGGTGCTTTTTCAATGGTTATGCAAGACCTGGCTACACAAGTTCAAGAAAAATTAGGGATTATTAATGTGGTCTTCTCTAATCAGCAATATGGATTTATTAAGGATGAGCAAGAATCAACGAATAGAGGATATTTAGGTGTAGCTTTTACAGGGATTGATTTTGCTAAGGTAGCTCAAGCGATGGGAGCGCATGGTTTTACCGTCACCAAGTTAGAAGAACTTCATCAAGTTTTTGCACAAGCGGTAGAGCTTGCTGACTCAGGGGAAACGGTCTTGATTGATGCCAAGATAACTAATGAAAGTCCTTTGCCTGTAGAAGCACTCAAACTTGAACCTGAACAATTTTCTAATGAGGAAATTGAAGCGTTTAAAGCACGCTATCACGCTCAGCTATTGGAACCTTTCTCTAAATATTTACAAGAAGAGGGGCTTAATAAACATGATTCAATTGAACAAGGTGGTTTTTGAATTTAAGGATTAGGGAGAAAAAAATGAAATATCAAACAAGTCAAGAAAATAAGAAAATTGAAATTATCAACTTGCAATCACTTGAAGCTAGAGTGAAAAAAAGTATGGAAGCTGCAGGAAATGGAGGGGCTTTTGGTTATATTCGAGGTGGTGCTGAGGATGAGTGGACCATGCGAGAAAATACCCTAGCATTCAATAAAAAGAAAATAATGCCACGTGTCTTAAGAGGAATTGATCATGCAGATTTATCAACTTCTCTTTTTGGAATACCGCTGACTACACCTATCATACAAGCTCCTGTGGCTGCTCAAGGACTTGCTCATGAAGAGGGAGAAGTTGCTACGGCGAAGGCTCTAGCAAAGATAGGATCAATATTCTCTATTAGTACCTACGGCAGTACTGCGGTTGAAGAAGCTGCTCAGGCTGCCCCTGGAGCACCACAATTTTTCCAATTGTATATGAGTAAGGATGATCATTTTAATGAATTTCTCTTAGCGAAGGCGGTGGCTGCAGGAGTTAAAGCAATCATTTTAACAGCTGATTCTACGTTGGGAGGGTACCGTGAAGAAGATGTTGTGAACCATTTTCAATTTCCGCTTCCAATGCCTAATCTTGCAGCTTTTTCTGAAAGTGACGGGAAAGGTAGAGGGATAAGTGAGATTTATGCAGCTGCTAAACAAGGGTTAGTGATGGAAGATATCCAAAAAATTAAAGCGTTCACTCATCTCCCTGTTATTGTAAAAGGTATCCAATCTCCTATCGATGCTGCTGAAGCCATTGAAGCAGGGGCTGATGGAATTTGGGTTTCTAATCATGGTGGAAGACAGCTTGACGGAGGACCAGCATCAATAGAGGTGTTACCTCTTATTGCCGAGCAAGTAAACCATCGGGTTCCGATTGTTTTTGACAGTGGTATCAGACGTGGTTCACATGTATTCAAGGCATTAGCACTTGGAGCAGATGTGGTCGCTATTGGACGTCCAGTTCTGTATGGTTTAAATCTTGGTGGAGCACAAGGAGTTGAGGCGGTTTTTGAACACCTTAATAAGGAGCTAAGCATTACGATGCAACTTGCAGGTACAAAAACGATTGATGAAGTTAAACATACTCCTTTAATGGATTAAATTTGAGTAAATAAAAAAGACAACAAGTGTGTCTTTTTTTATATGGCCCCTGCCAGGATCGAACTGGCAACCACTGCTTAGGAGGCGGTAGTTATATCCAATTTAACTAAGGGACCGTAAAAAGTTACTGACAGAGCTGTCAGAGAAAGGAGTAAAGGTAAGCCCTCTAAATCAGTAACGGGTGAAACAGAATGTTTATTGATGATCTGCTGTAAAGACGATACCAGCACTCTGCCGCATTTCATAAGAAGTTTCTGCAACAGCTTTGGCATAGCTTTGAAGGTGTTTAGCGGTTGTCGTATCATGAGATTCGAGGAGTTTTGCAAACTCGTTTGCTTCATCATAAAGAGAATGTTTAGGAGCTGTAATATCTAGCCTTGTTTTTTCGCCCGCTAAGTTGACAAAGGTTGCTGACGTGATTGCATTCACTCCATCTAAAATCAATGTTCCATCTTCTGTGTAGATTTCGCTTGGTAAGTAGCTATTGACATTTCCGGCACATTTTATAGCGACTTTGAACTCACTATAATCAAGTACACCGACACCTGATAAGTCAACGCCGGAAGGTAGAATAACGGCGTCATATGTCGCTTTCTGAGGTTTACCAAACCAAAAAATTGCTGCATATAAAAGATAAACGCCAAGATCGGCAAGAAGCCCTCCTGAGAATTTCGCATTAAACTTGTTGGGGAGTTCTCCTTGCAAAAGTGCTGGCATTTTTGAAGAATACTTGGAGTAGGTAAAGTCCGCACCCTTGACAGTCTTGTCAGCAAGAAAGTCTTTGATTGTAGTAAAAGCTGTTTCGTGAATGTTACGAGCGCCTTCAAAGAAAAGTAAGTCCTTTTCTTCAGCCAATTTCATAATTTCCAAAAGTTCCGAAGGATTTGAAAAAGCTGGTTTTTCAACAATTACATGATGCCCTGCAAGAAGTGCGCCTTTTGCTTGTTCAAAGTGTAAGGCATTGGGACTTGCAATATAAATTACATCTAAATGGGCCTCAAAAAATTGCTCTAACTGATCAAACTGCTCAATCTCTTCAAAATCAGCGCTAAAACGCGCAGCGGATTCAAGTCGGCGAGAATAGACCGCTGAAAATTTAAATTTTTCAGTCAGATGGGCTGCATCAATAAAAGAGCGAGCAATCCAACTCGTTCCGATAACACCAAGTTTTAACATCCTAATCTCCTTTTATGGGGCAGAAGTAATTCATCAGAAGGACTTCTATTTTCTGTCAAAATCTACCTCTATTATATCAAAAATTATACTAAAGTACCTCTGCTGAACTATCAGTGTACTGACGGTTTGGTAAGTGAATGACAAAATTTGATAAAATGTGGTAAAATATATAGGAAAAATTTTTGAATTAATTGTGACCCAAGTGTGCAATTAATCGGTGGAATTTATTCTGCAGAAAGGCACATATTTTGAAAAAAACATTAATTATCGGTGTAACTGGTGGTTCGGCTAGTGGTAAGACAAGTGTTTCGCATGCGATTTTAGAGACATTCTCTAATGAGAGAATCGCTATGATTGAACATGATAGCTACTATAAAGACCAATCCCATCTCACTTTTGAAGAACGCACGAAAACAAATTACGACCATCCGTTGGCTTTCGATACAGATTACCTGATTGCTCAACTCAAGGAACTCCAAGAAGGGCGTGCTGTTGATATTCCCATTTATGATTATGCTCGCCATACGCGTTCTGAGGACACTTATCGTCAAGAACCTGTGGATGTGTTGATTGTAGAAGGAATTTTAGTCCTTGAAGATGAACGTTTACGTGATTTGATGGATATCAAGATTTTCGTGGATACAGATGATGATGTGCGAATTATTCGTCGTATTCGTCGGGACATTGAAGAACGTGGACGTACTTTGGATTCGGTCATTACTCAATATCTGGATGCTGTCAAACCAATGTATCATCAGTTTATTGAACCTACTAAGCGTTATGCGGATGTGATTATTCCTGAGGGAGTTTCAAATACGGTAGGAGTCGATATTATTACAACAAAGATTGCCAGTATTTTGAATGATTAAGCCTGTTTGAGACAGGTTTTTCTTTTAACTTTGCTAAGATCTATTTTGTGAAATAATCTTCAAGAGAAGTGAAGTTATTTCCTGATAAATCAACAATGGTAATGCTTACTTTTTTTGTGAAAGTGTGTTATACTTGTTTCGTAACATTTGCAGAAAGGATAGTCGCTTTAAAAAGCGGCGTGCTATGACAGGGTCATAGTGAGGGATAATTTCAAAATGGAACTTTTTGAATCGTTAAAACAAAAAATCGGCGGAAAAGGACTTAGAATCGTCTTTCCAGAAGGTACAGATGCTCGTATTTTGGGGGCGGCCAACAGACTTTATGCGGACAAATTGGTCACACCAGTATTTATTGGAAACATCAAGGAAGTAACAGCAACTTTGACTTCGCGGGGGATTAATCCTGAAGGTTTTCAAATTTATGATCCAATGAATTGTGATCGCTTTGAGCAAATGGTAGAACTTTTCATTGAACGTCGTAAAGGAAAAGCGACCGAAGCGCAAGCGCGTGAAATTTTGAAAGACCCTAATTACTTTGGTACCATGTTGGTTTATATGGGTATTGCAGATGGTATGGTGTCTGGAGCAATTCACTCCACTGCGGATACAGTCCGCCCAGCACTCCAAATTATTAAAACAAAGCCAGGTGTTAAATCTGTTTCTGGAGCTTTCATTATGGTACGTGGGCGTGACGATAATGAAAAATATATTTTTGGCGATTGTGCGATTAATATCAAACCTGATGCGCCAACGCTTGCAGATATTGCTGTGGCTTCAGCTGAAACAGCAGCCCTCTTTGACATCGATCCTAAAGTAGCGATGCTTTCTTTCTCAACAAAGGGCTCTGGTAAATCTGAAGATGTTGAAAAAGTGGTAGAAGCAACTAAGCTCGTCAAAGAAAATCATCCTGAAATCGAACTGGATGGCGAACTCCAATTCGACGCAGCTTTTGTTCCTGCGGTAGCTCGTCAAAAAGCACCTGAATCTTCTGTAGCTGGGAAAGCCAATGTCTTTATCTTCCCTGATATTCAATCTGGAAATATTGGTTATAAGATCGCACAGCGTCTCGGTAATTTTGAAGCTATCGGTCCTATCTTACAAGGCTTAAACGCCCCGGTATCCGACCTTTCACGTGGCTGTAATGAAGAAGATGTCTATAAATTAGCCATCATTACAGCGGCACAAGCCTTAAAAGATTAATTCTGACTTACTGACGGTGCTGTCAGTAAATGATGCACGCCGTTTTTAATAAAATCCTTCATTCTTGGAGGATTTTTTAATTCTTTTAAAAATGTTATAATGATAAAATCAAAATATGAAATGAGCAGCTATGAAAAAATCTAAAATTTTTGCCTTAATTGCTAATCTTATCTTCACCGCTTTTGTGTTGATTGCCTTAGCAGGTTTTTGGTTTATTTTTCTCATGAGAAATTCTTCTGCGGTAATTCAAGATGTGCAAGATGCTGGTTTAGAGATGAATATGTTAGTTTCAGCTCTGATCATCGCTGCGGGTGTTCTCATCTTACTAGTGATATTAAATTGGATAGCCTTTATTCGCTTCCATCATTCTAGGGGATGGCGTCTTTATTTACTGATTGTTGGCATATTTTATGGCTTGGCGTCGCTATTTAATGGAGCTGGTCTTTTGATTACCTTGCCCATTGCGATTTGTTTGGTTTTAAGTTATGTGTTTAAGCAACAAGAAATAAAAGTAGAAAAATAAAAAGCACCGCGTTCAACAGGTGCTTTTTATAAATGAAAATAAAGTATTTTACATTAAATCCCAGTGCTTAAAGGCATTGATAATGCCATGATTAGTATTTTCTGTAGAAATGAAATCAGCAAGTTCTTTCAATTCTGAAACAGAATTTCCCATTGCAGTACGATAATCCGCAGCTTTAAAAAGGTCCAAATCATTACGTCCATCTCCAAAAGCAAAGGTATCCCCTTCAAAACCAAGGACATCTTTAACATGAAGCAGCCCAGTTCCTTTATTTGTTGTACGATTGGTGACATCGATTGAACTTGGTGAGTTCATAAAAAAGTTCAGTTCGGGCACGGCTTCTTTGTAGTAATCAACCTGGCTGAGTTGATTTGTGAGGACAAGGAGCATGTTGACTTCTTGAGAAAGATAGCGCGTGGCATCGACTTCAGGCATTGGCATATGCGTGTAAGCATAGGCTTTTTTTGCAAAATCAGTCAGAGCGTTGACCCAGTAACCGTGGCTGTCATAAAAAGAGAGGGCCTCACGTTGTGTTTCTGAAGCTTGAAGTAATTTTTTCACACTGGATGTCGGTATTTCCTCTTTGTAAATGGTTTTACCATCTAAAACAATATACTGACCATTCATGGCAACCGCACCGGTAATGCCAGTTTGTTCCATGATTGCGTCAAGCTCAAAATGTCCTCGCCCAGTTGCGATGAAAGGTAAAATCCCGTTTTCTCGAATCCGATGTACTCCGTCAATTACTTCTTGATCTAATTGACTTTGGGCATTGAGCAAAGTTCCATCGAGGTCAAAGAAGGCTAAAGCCTTATAATCATTGATATTTTCCATAATTTTATTGTATCAAATTTATGATATAATTGTAAGTAGATTTATCCACAGATGCCAGAGCTAGTCTTCTCTGACAGGCTGGTCAGCAAAGCAAAGAGTATTCTATTTTGAACCAGCACCTGATGACCTTTTTAAAATTAGAAGAACCTGAAAGTAAAATATAAAAATGGCTACGAAGAAAAAAAATACACGAAGAAATACAAAAAAAGAATTACAAAAAAAAGCTGCTACCCGAAAAATGATTGCTTTTTTTGTTGCGCTTATCTTAATATTATTTGCCCTCGCTCGTCTCGGGATTGTAGGGGTTCTAATTTATAACCTTGTCCGACTCTTTGTGGGCTCATTAGCGATTTTGTTTTTATTGTTAGTGGTCCTTATGATGTTTCTCATGGTTTTCAAGAAGAACGTTTTAAAAGATAATAAACGCATTATCCCAGCTATTAGCATTGCTTTTATCGGGCTGATGCTCGTCTTTCAAATTCAATTAGGGCTTAGTTTTGGGCGGACGTTGCACCTTATCTTAGCAGATTTAACGGCTGGTCGCGTGACTTATTTTGTAGGTTCAGGAGTGATTGGAGCGGCCATTTTTGGACCAGCGAAGGCTCTGTTTTCTGTGGCAGGTGTTTACATTTTAGCGGTTGTTTTTTGGCTTGCTGCCCTTTACCTCCTTTTGCCAGGACTATTTCCGAAGGTACGTCAAAGCCTTCACGAGCGTTTGGCTCATTGGAAAGTAAAACACCACGAAAAACGTGAAGCTAAAAAGGCGGCTAAAGCGCTCGCTGCCTTAGAGGCTGAAAAAAATGCGCAGGAGGAGGCACTCCTAGCTCCTCGAGAAGAACAAGTAGATGCTTTATTTGCTAGCGCACCCGCTGAGGTTCCTATTAACATTCCTGATTCAACAACTGCCGTTACAGAAAATATGATGGATTTTGAACAAAATTATCCTAAAGAAGATGAAAATGATGAAGTTCATTTTGAAACTAACAGTAGTCAGACTTATGAAGGAAACTATCAGCTTCCAACAATTGGTTTACTTGCAGAGATACCTGTCAAAAATCAGGCTGGGGAACGCGAAAATGTTCGTAAAAACATTGGAATTTTAGAAGAAACTTTCCGCTCTTTTGGAATCACTGCCAATGTGGAATCTGCCGTTGTCGGCCCATCAATTACAAAATATGAAATCAAATTAGCCACTGGAACGAAAGTGTCACGCGTTGTCAATCTCTCAGATGATTTGGCATTAGCATTGGCTGCCAAAGATATCCGAATCGAAGCCCCTATTCCTGGAAAATCTTTGATTGGGGTGGAAATTCCGAACGCTGAAGTAGCGACTGTAGGTTTTCGGGAAATGTGGGACGGTGGAAAAACGAATCCCGCTAAACTTTTGGAAATTCCACTTGGAAAATCGCTTGACGGTGGTATTCGAACTTTTGATTTAACGAGAATGCCTCATCTACTCATCGCAGGTTCCACTGGTTCTGGTAAATCAGTAGCAGTAAATGGGATTATTACTTCAATTTTGATGAAGGCTTTGCCCAGTCAAGTGAAGTTTCTGATGGTTGACCCTAAAATGGTCGAACTTTCTGTTTACAATGATATTCCTCATCTATTGATTCCAGTCGTAACAAATCCACGTAAAGCTTCACGTGCCCTCCAAAAAGTTGTTGACCAAATGGAAGAACGCTATGAACTCTTTAGTCGTTATGGCGTTCGTAACATTGCGGGATATAATGAAAAAGTCCAAAGATATAATGCAGAATCAGATGAAAAAATGCTTGAACTTCCTTTGATTGTAGTCATTGTTGATGAATTAGCCGATTTAATGATGGTTGCCAGTAAAGAAGTGGAAGATGCCATTATTCGTTTGGGACAAAAGGCTCGAGCAGCAGGAATTCATATGATTCTTGCAACGCAACGACCATCTGTTGATGTCATTTCTGGACTAATTAAAGCAAATGTTCCTTCAAGAATTGCCTTTGCTGTTTCATCTGGAACAGATTCACGAACAATTTTGGATACTAATGGGGCTGAAAAATTACTAGGTCGTGGGGATATGCTCTTTAAACCAATTGATGAAAATCATCCGATTCGTTTGCAAGGGGCTTTCTTATCTGACGATGATGTCGAATCTGTTGTGACCTTTATTAAAGACCAATCAGAAGCTCAGTATGACGAAAGCTTTGACCCCGGTGAGGTAGATGAGAGTCAAGTTGGTGCGGGCGCTTCAAATACAGGCTCTGGTGACCCCTTATTTGAAGAAGCACGAAATATGGTTATTATGGCTCAAAAAGCTTCAACGGCTCAATTGCAACGGGCTTTAAAAGTTGGATTCAATCGTGCCTCTGACTTGATGAATGAATTGGAAGCGCAAGGAATTGTTGGTCCTGCTAAAGGAACGACGCCTCGTAAAGTCCTTGTTAGTCCGGATGGTGAGTTCATTGGAGGAGAGGAATGAGTGGAGAACTAGATTACCATCACTTTTTTCTGCAAATTTATGAGATTTTACGCGAAGATGAGCAAAATAAAAAATTGTCCAAGCAGGAGAAAGCCGTTCTAGCCGATGCCCTGATTTTAAATGAACGCAAAGAACCAGTTTTAAAAATCTTAGGGCAGCTTTATATGCGTTTAGAATTTTGGAATCGGCCTGCTGATGATGAGATTTTAAAAGGTGGCATGAAGGCCCCAGTCAGAACACTTTATGAAGCATTAAAGGCGGATAAAAATATCACTTCTTCACAAAAATTTATTCCAGGAGTTGAAGCTTATCGACCGATTACATGGAATGATGCTTTGTATGGAAATAAAATGACGGAAGACGATGGCTTTATCGGTGGGGGCTATGTCACTTTTGACTCTAATGAAAAATATAAATCAATGGAAGAGAGAATAGCTGTATCTGATAATGAAATTGTTAGAAATGCAAAATCAAGTTTTGCTAAACTCTTTCAAGTTGGTTGTTTAGTTTTTGCTTTGCTCATCCTGCTCCTAGTTCTCTTGGGGTTTGCTTTAAAAATGGTAACGAGGTAGTTAAAAATGACAGTATTTGATGAATTTAATGAAATCAAAAGAAAAGGCCTGCCGCAGATTTTAGTTATCTTTGGCGAGCCAACCGAAATAGTGGGCGAATTGAAAAAGCAGCTCTTATCTGAGGTGAACTTTGAACCAACGGATTTGAGTCAGGCTTATTATGACTTAACCCCTAACAACAGTGATTTAGCACTTGAAGATTTGGAATCGTTACCCTTTTTCTCAGATTCTCGGTTGGTAATCTTGGACAATTTGGTCAATTTAACAACGGTTAAAAAGAGCGTTCTCGATGAAAAGCAGATGAAGCGCTTTGAAAGTTTTTTGGACAATCCGGCAGAGACAACCCAACTTGTGGTAATTCTGTATGGGAAGTTAGATAGTCGTCTGAAAGTTGTAAAAAAATTAAAAGCTAAGGCAACTCTCCTTGAAGCGCGTGAATTAAAAAGTCAAGAATTAATTCACTATTTCAGTCAAGGAAGTAGCTTATCAAAAGCGGTATTAAGTTTGATTGCAGCTAAGTCAAACGATAATTTTTCGGTCATGAAGCAAAATATTGATTTGGTCGAAACTTATGCACTTGGACGCGAGGTCACGGTGGAGGATGTCGAAAAAGTTGTTCCCAAATCACTACAAGATAATATCTTTGCCTTAACTGACTTAATTTTCAAAGGGAAAATTAATGAGGCACGTGCACTGGTGCATGATTTGACTTTACAGGGTGAGGATTTAATCAAAATTTTGGCGATTTTGACAAATTCTTACCGTTTATATCTGCAGGTCAAACTCTTTCAAGAAAAAAGCTGGCAAGAAAATCAGCAGGTTTCCTATTTGAAAATGCACCCTTATCCAGTAAAATTAGCTAACCAGTTAGTCCGGAAGTTGCCACTGTCTCAATTGAAAAAAGGCCTGCTTGAATTAATTGAATTGGACTATGCGATTAAAACCAGTTTGGCAGATAAGGCTTATCTTTTTGATATTACTTTAATCAGGTTGACCTTGAAAAAAATCTGAAAATTTGGTATGATTAATAACGGACATTTTATAATGATGATGAAGAGGTAAAAATGCCAACATTTAAATTTACGCCTAAAGATATTTATGAAGCAGACTTCTCCACAAAGATGCGTGGTTACGATAAAGAAGAAGTCGACGAACTCCTTGATGACGTGATTGCTGACTATGAAGCTTATCAGACAGAGGTTTTACGTTTACAAGAAGAAAATGAATTTTTAAAGAAAAAAATTGCTGAGTTAGAAATGCAAGTTTCTAAACCCAACCAAGCTAATCTTGATGATACACAACGCTTTGATCCGAGTCAGTTATTACAACAAACACGTTCTAATAAACCAAAAGTTGAAGTACGTAATCCAAGTAACTTTGATTTGTTGAAGCGGATTAATCGTTTGGAACAAGCTGTCTTTGGGCCAAATGGCATTGCTAGTGAGCATGATTAGTTTGTAACTTATCCTCTTGCAAATGGATAAGTTGAGTGTCCTGCATAAGGTCAGGACCTCAATAAGAATAATAAAAATAGTTTTCGGATAATCGCGCGATTTTTTTGAGTCGTGAGGAAAGTCCATGCTCGCACGGACTGAGATGTCCGTAGTGTTTGTGCTAGGTGAAACAATAAACCTGGGTAGGAGCGTCATGCCTAACGGCTGGCCAAAGCGCTAAGTCTTTTGATATGCGTAAGTAAGCCTGTAAAAGTGCCATAGAGACGAGACTTACGGGAAACCGTAAGAATGGAACGTGGTAAACCCCTCAAGCGAGCAACCCAAACTTATGGTCGGGGCACTTGACTAGCCGAAATGAAGGCGTGGTCGAGGCTAAAATCTTGTATTTTAGCAGACAGATGGTTATCGAAGGTCGTAGAGACCGGAACAAAACATGGCTTATAGAAAACTGTATGACACAGGCTGGGGCTTTTAGCCTCAGCTTTTTTTAAATAGAATTTGGATACTAAGAAATGATAAAAAAATTTAAATTATTAGCTACGGCTTCCGCTGGACTTGAGAGCTTGGTTGCACGTGAGTTACGCAATCTGGATATCACTGATGTGGCGATTGATGATCGCTCACGGGTATTTTTTGAGGGAGATTTAGCTACTATTGCTAAAGCAAACCTCTGGCTGCGTACTGCTGATCGGGTGAAAATCGTAGTTGGTGAGTTTAAAGCACGTACTTTTGAAGAATTGTTTGAGCAGGTTTATGCGTTGCCGTGGGAAGAATTGATTCCTTTTGGCTGCCAATTTCCAGTCAGCAAGGCAAAATCGGTCAAATCAACGCTGCATAATGAACCTTCAGTGCAAGGAATCACGAAAAAAGCGATTGTTAAAAAGTTGCAAACGACTTTCCATCGACCTGAAGGTGTACCTATTCCAGAAAACGGCCCTAAATTTTCAATTGAAATTGCTCTGCACAAAGACGTGGCAACGGTGATGATTGATACAACAGGTGATTCTTTATTTAAACGTGGCTATCGTTCGGAAAAAGGGGAAGCACCACTGAAAGAAAATATGGCAGCGAGTATCGTGATGTTGACCAATTGGTTGGCTAATCCCCGCCGTGCTTTTGTCGATCCAACGTGTGGTTCTGGGACCTTTACGATTGAGGCAGCAATGTTGGCATTAAATATGGCACCAGGACTGAAACGTGACTTTGCTTTTGAGGCTTGGCCTTGGTTTGATGCAGAAATTCTCAAGCACGAAAAAGCGTTGGCCCAAAAACAAGTGCGCACAGATTTGGACTTGGATATACAAGGTTTTGATATTGACGGCCGTATGGTAGAAATTGCAAAACGCAATGCGCTTGCGGCGGGCCTTTCAGATGTGATAAAATATAAACAAATGCGACTGCAAGATTTTCAGACTGAAAAACTTGACGGTGTGCTTGTCTCGAACCCACCGTATGGTGTGCGCCTCGAGGATGAAGAAGCGGTCGCTACGCTTTATGGTGAGATGGGCAAAACCTTTGCCCCTCTTGAAACTTGGAGCAAGTATATTTTGACGAGTGATGTTGATTTTGAAAAACATTTTGGTGCAAAAGCAACCAAGAAGCGTAAGCTTTATAATGGGACTTTGCGTACTGACTTGTATATGTACTTTGGCAAGCGGATTAAATAAATTTTACTGACAGGTCTGTCAGTGGCCAAGAAGCTCATTTTAAGAAGACTTCAAAGGATTTGGGCCATGCTTTAGCTCTTATAGAATAAAAGTTGGTCTGATCGGAGGAGAAATGTCAAACAAAAAAAATAAAAACAAGAACAAAAATAAAAATAGAACAAAGCAAATTGGTGAAAAAACACTGAAACTGCAAGATTTGCAAGATTTTACAGTTGGTGAGATTGTCGAGCAATCAAAGCGTGTGGATCAAGAAAATCAAGATAATGAATCTGTTTTGGATAAATACATTCGCCAGCATCGCGGCGAAATAGAAGAAGCCAAAAATAAGAATTTGGATGACTTTATTCAAAATGAGCGGGAGCAAATTTCAACACCAGACGTTCATTCCACAGAAGGAACTGATAACACCACTGAGCTAAAGGGTACGCTGACCTCGTCGTCAGAAGAAGAAAAGCAATCTGTCGAGCTATCAGAGACGACTTCTGAACAAGCAGAGGAAGCTCTTAAAGAAACAAAAGTTGAGCCAGAGAGACAAGAAAATAGGGAAGACTCAAAAAGTTCTGCAGAAGATCAGTTAGATTCCTCTGATGAAAAGCAAGAAGTGGTCTTAGATCCCGTCATTATGGCTGATGGCGCCATCAGCGATTCAAGCCTTGCTGATAAAGCCCCTCAAGAGACTAAGCCAGCTGTTGCAGATGAAACTGAAGCGAGGGAAGACAAAAAAGCAGTAGAGGATCAGTCTTCCCCAGTTTCGCCAGTTATTATGTCAGCTAACGACAGTGAGCAAGAAACTAGGAAAACAGTTGCTCCATTGGTTCCCCCACAAGCTGAATCCCAACCAGCTGGAGTGCCTTATCAAACTGTCACACCTTCTGATGAAGCAGAAAGTGAACCAGAAGGTGAAACGTCCCAAGAAAAAGCCGCGCCCGTAAGTAATAAGCGGAAAGTTCCTATTATTATTGGACTATGCGCCCTGGTCTTGATTGCAGCAGGTGCTGTTGGTTTTGCGCAATATAATGCCCATCAAAAACCAAAAACAGTGCAGACAAGTTCTAGTAGTCGCTCGGATTTGGATAATTTTAAAAGCCAATATGAGGCCTTTTTCACAGATAAATCTCACGAAGGTTTGAAAAATAGCCAGTTTAGCGCATTGCCAAAACTTGAAAAATTAGTAAATACTCACAAGACAGCAACGGCTTGGGCCAGCGCAGTTTCTGAGACTGAGGACTTGAAAACACAAATCGCAGCTATTGAGAAAGTAAATGCTCTATTCACTAAACCGGCCATCACCGATGGTAAATTGGATAAGCAAGTCCAAATTGTAAAGGATGTTAAGATCCCTGAAACTCCTAAGACAGCTAACGCTACCCTCAACAAACTGTTAGCACAAGCGATTGATTTGGCTCAAGCACAAAAAACTAAAGCAAGTAGTTCTCAAGCCGCAGCAAAAGCTTCAAGCGCAGCAGCTTCCACATCACAAGATAAAGCTGTCGCTTCATCAACCGCTCAAAGTGCCACAGATACAGGAAGTACGACTACTCCTTCTTCATCTGCAGCTGATACAAGTTCTGCCAATCAAAACAGTGGTCAGTCATCAACAACAAATTCAGAAGGTGTAAGTTCGGCAGGGGTAACTCTTGAAACGGCCAAGGCACGTGTGCAACCCCAAGCGGGCGTGAATACATCTGATCCTGCTTTCACTTGGGGAGCAGGCATTAAAGAAAAGGTACTAAATATTGCGCGTGATCGCGGCTATATCACAGGGAATGACTATATCCTAGTACCAAGTGCTATTCATACCACAAATGGCACACAAGGTTTTCCTGCTGGAATCGTCAGTGGTTACTACAACCTCTACGCACCAAATGGAACTTATCTCGTTTCGATTAATGCAAAAACGGGTTATTTTGTTGGAAATGGCTCTGGTCATTCTGATAATTTGGATTATTGAAGATAAAAAAAGCTTATCCATACAGGATAAGGCTTTTTTTGTTTACTGACCAGATGGTCAGTATTTATTTTAAGTGTAAGTAAGCTTTGGAGAGGAAAAAGCTTAAAAAATCATGAGGTCATGATTGGTATGCGTGAAACTTTCACAACCATTTTCTGTTACGTAAAGACAGTCTTCAATACGCACACCTACTTTACCTGGAATATAAATTCCAGGTTCGTTAGAGAAGCACATTCCTTCTTGAATTACGAGGTCATTTCCGGCAACAATAGATGGATATTCGTGAACGTCCATTCCGATACCATGTCCAAGGCGGTGATTGAAATATTCACCATATCCTGCTTTAGTAATTAAATCACGGGCAACAGCATCAATTTCATGTGCAGTTACACCAGGTTTAATGAAGTCCATGGCTGCTTGTTGAGCTTCCTTAACGATTTTATGGATCTCAGCATCAAAGTCATTAGGTTGACCAATTGCGATGGTACGTGTCGCATCAGAAGCATATCCGCCACTCATCACACCCAAGTCAAAGAGCAAAAGTTTATTTTCTTGAATTTCAACATTTTCAGGTGCACCATGTGGATTAGCAGCGCGAGCTCCTGATAAAACAAGCGTGTCAAATGACATCTGTGGCACACCCATCCGTTTCATTTCATATTCAATTTTTGCAACGATATCAGATTCAGTCACACCATGACGTTCAGCAGCAGTGGCAAAGCCAATTTCGAAACACTTGTCAGCAAAATCACCAGCAACTTTCATTTTTTCAATTTCATCTGCTGACTTAATCAAACGCATTTGTTCAATCAAAGGAGTCAAATTCACAAAATTAATATCACCAAATTGTGCTTTCAACCCTTCAGTTTTAGCTAAAGGAATATCTGAAAATTCAACCGCAATTGATTTAACTTCTGATTTTACATGATTTTTAACAACTTCCCAAGGGTTTTGAGCATCTTCGTATCCAAAAATGTCAAAACCAGTTGTATGAGTTTTAGCTTTTTCAACTTCTAAAGCTGGTGTAAAAAGCATAGGGGCATGATTTGGGAAAATCATGAGTCCTGCGATACGTTCGTGTGGATCAATCTCTAGCCCCGTTAAGTAGTTTAAGGTAGTAGGGTTAGTGATGAAGGTCATGTCGACTTGTTTCTCGTTGAGATAAGTCGCTATGCGTTCAATTTTAGTCATAAAGTGTCCTCCTGAAAGTGTAAAAAATGAGTTTTTCAATCATTTTCATAATTAAAAAGCATCTTACTTCCATTTTACGCTATTTTTCTCAAAAAATCACGTTAAATCCTACCTTTTATGGTTGAAAAGGTTTACAGTTCATGATATAATTTAAAAATGAAAATGGTTTTCATAAATACTGTAATCAAAAAATAAGAAAGAGGTTAGCCAAAAATATGGTAGAATCAACAACAACAATTTACGACGTGGCACGTGTCGCCGGAGTCTCAATGGCAACAGTCAGCCGTGTAGTAAATGGTAATGCAAACGTTAAAGAAAAGACACGGCAGAAGGTTTTGGATGCAATCGCCGAACTAGATTATCGTCCCAACGCAGTCGCTCGCGGACTGGCAAGCAAACGCACAACAACAGTGGGTGTTATCTTGCCAACCATTACTTCAACTTACTTCGCAGCTATTGCACGCGGGGTAGATGATATCGCTTCCATGTACAAATACAACATGATATTAGCTAACAGTGATAATGATGTTGAAAAAGAAGAAAAAGTGTTAGAAACATTCTTATCAAAACAGGTTGATGGGATTGTGTATATGGGTTCAACCTTGGATGAAAAAGTGCGTTTGGCTCTTAAAAATGCACGTACTCCTGTTGTCCTAGTTGGAACGATTGATGGTGATAAAGAGTTGGCTTCTGTCAATATTGATTATCATTTATCAGCTTATCAAGCCACAACAAAATTGGTCAATAGTGGAAATAAAAAAATTGCTTATATCATGGGATCACTGAAAGATGCTGAAAATACTGAACGTATGGTTGGTTATCAAGAAGCTTTGATTGAAGCAGGGATTGAGTTTGATGAAGGGCTTGTTTTTGAAGGCAACTACAGCTATGAGCAAGGAAGAGCTTTGGCGGAACGTCTGCTTGAAAAAGGGGTAACGGCAGCAGTTGTCGCTCAAGATACTACAGCAGTTGGTCTGTTGTCAGCTTTGATGGAAAAAGGAATCAATGTTCCAGAAGACTTTGAAATTATCGCTGGGGCAAATTCTCCAATCACACAATATACCTATCCACGCATGACTTCAGTCAATCAACCTCTTTACGACTTAGGTGCTGTTGCGATGCGTTTGCTGACCAAATTAATGCTTAAAGAAGAAGTTGATGAGAATCAATTAGTCTTGGATCACGAGATCATTTCTCGCCACTCTACAAAATAAAATTACAGCCCAGCAATGGGTTGTTTTTTTAATAATGAACCAAAGTCAAAAGTATTTGACATTTTGAGGAAAAGTCGTGATAATAGAAAGACGATAAAAATTAGTTTGGGGTGCTCTCCGAATTTACTCAAGGAGTTTGAAATGCAAGAGATTGATTTAATCATTGTTGGTGCAGGTCCTGTTGGCCTTTATGCAGCTTTTTACGCGGGAATGCGGGGCTTGTCTGTGGCAATCATCGAATCAGCAGAGGTAGCGGGCGGCCAGCCGCAAAATCTTTATCCTGAAAAATTAATTTATGATATTGCGGGCTTACCAGCAGTTACTGGAGCTGATTTGACACGTAATCTTTTGGAGCAGCTGGCGCAAATTCCTCACCGTCTTTTTCTAGGTGAAGCTGTTCAAAAATTAGAAAAAACGAGCACTGGATTTACGATTACTACTGACCAGGCGGTCAGAAAAGCAAAAGCGGTCCTTCTAACCACTGGTGCGGGCTTATTAACACCGCGTAAGTTGGGAGTGACGGGTGAGGAAGCACTGGAAGTTTCTGGTAAACTTTCTTACTTTATCACTTCTTTACAAGCTTTCAAAGGCGAAAAAGTTGCTGTTTTTGGCGGGGGAGATTCAGCCTTAGATTGGGCATTGATGCTTGAAAAAGTAGCTTCAGAAGTTCATTTAATTCACCGTCGGACCTCTTTTCGGGCACATGAGCATACAGTAAGGCGTCTAGAAGATTCCTCTATTCAGCTCCACACTCCCTATACCCTTTCAGAATTTACAGAAAAAGGTGTCCAGCTTCAAAAAGTTAAGTCTGATTTACTGACCGAGCTGTCAGTGGATAAAATTCTTGTCAATTATGGCTTTTTGACGAATCAGCTGGATTTGATTGAGGGGCTAGAAGTGACCCGTAATGGTCGGGTGACGGCGAATCGCCAAATGCGCTCTAACATCGAAGGGCTCTATGTGGCGGGTGATGCGAGTGATTATGAAGGCAAAGTCCCTCTGATGTCAGTTGGTTTTGGGGAAGCGGTGTTAGCTATCAATGCGATGACCCAAGTTTTAACTTTAGATCATGCCATAAGAAAAGGGCATTCTTCCTCGATTTTTTAAGAAAAATAAAACGTCGACTTAAAGAAGACGTTTTTTTATCCTTAAAAGTCTGCTGATGGACGGGTCAGTAAAACGAACAAGCCCAGAGGCTTTTTATAAGTTATGTTATAATGTTATAATAGAAGACGATAAATGAAGTAAGCGAATAACCTCGCGCTTCATCTTTAATCTCAGGTGAGATTGCACAGATATAAATATTAGGAAATTCAGATGATTTTAAATTTAATTATTGTTATTGCATTAGTCTGGGCCTTTATGGTGGGCTATTCTCGAGGTTTGCTCCTCCAGTTGATTTATTGTGTTGGGACTGTGATTGCAGCGCTCATCGCAGGAAGTTACTATCAAGAATTAGCACAGCAGATTAGTATTTGGGTGCCTTTTTCAAGTGCAACTGAAGGCTCTCACCTTCTTTTGTTTAGTGATAACCTCTTATTCCAATTGGATGAAGCTTTCTATGCTGGTGCCTCTTTCTTGATTATCTTTACACTAGCTTATGTAGTCGTTCGTTTGATAGGCCTTTTTATAAGAATTACGCTAAGCCCACTAGGAAAGCAAGGAAAAATTATTGCTGGTGTCTTAAGCATAGCTACCACTTATTTTGGTTTACAGATGTTGCTTGTTACCCTGAGTCTTGTTCCACTGGCAACCGTACAAAGTCATATCGACGCGAGTGGGCTTGCCCGCTTGATGGTTTTACATACCCCGATAACTTCGAATCTTTTACAAAATTTATTTATCGAAAATATTGTCCATATCAATCCGCTAGCATAGAAATGTTAGCTTTAATTATTTAAGCTGAAAAAATATTATGAATAAAAAAATACTCCAAATATTAGAATATGATAAGGTCAAAGACCAATTTTTGGAAAACTTGACCACTGCCCAAGGGAAAAAAGAATTGGCAGAATTAGTCCCTCTTACCGATGCCTCTAAAATTCAACTTCTTTTTGATGAAGTCGCTGATTTTCAAAGCTTAACTCAAGAAAACGGTCTGCTTAATCTCTCAAAAACTACTGATTTAAGTGAGATTCTACGTCGCTTAGAACTTGAAGCAAGTCTTAATGGAAAAGAATTTGTTGAGATAAAAAAAGTAATTCAAGTGGGTTTGAATATCACCCGTTTTTTTGCGGAAGCTGAAAACGTTGAAACTCCCGCTTTGGATGTGACCCTTGACAAACTGACAGATCTGTCAGCACTGATGAAAATGCTCGAGATTTTTGACAACGCGGGGAGCTTATATGATAATGCTAGCCCAGAGTTGATGCATATTCGCGGTGCAATCAAAACGCACCAGGCAGAGATTCGCAAAATTATGCAAGAGCTGCTAAATAAGAATCTTCCTGCTTTATCGGAAAATGTCATCACCATCCGTAATGAGCGACAGGTTTTACCTGTTAAGGCGGAGAATAAAAATAAGATTCCAGGCGTGGTGCATGATATGTCTGCCTCAGGTCAAACGCTCTATATTGAGCCCAATGCAGTAGTGAGTTTAAACAACAAACTCAATCAGAAACGGATGGAAGAAAAAAATGAAATGACGCGAATTTATCGCGAACTTTCGGTTCAACTTAAACCGTTTACCCCAGAACTTCGTCAGAATGCTTGGTTGATTGGGCATATTGATTTTATTCGGGCCAAATATCTTTATCTTGTAGCCCATAAGGCGACTTTGCCTGAAATGGTGACACAAAAAGATATTATCCTTTTTGAGGCACGCCATCCGTTGATTGATCCAAAGGTAGTTGTCGCTAACGATATCAAATTTGATGCGCAATTAAATACCATTGTCATTACGGGGCCTAACACGGGTGGGAAAACCATCACCTTGAAAACAGTTGGATTATTGACCGCCTTGGCTCAGTCAGGACTTCCTATCTTAGCAAGTGAAGGGAGTCGCATCCATCTTTTTGATGAAATCTTCGCTGATATTGGGGATGAACAGTCTATTGAGCAAAGTCTTTCCACTTTTTCAAGCCATATGACCAATATCGTCCGAATCTTGAGTGAAGCGAATGAAAAGAGTTTAGTCCTCTTTGATGAGTTGGGTGCTGGGACAGATCCTAAAGAGGGAGCAGCGTTAGCAATAGCTATCCTTGAAAAATTGCGAGCTGGTCAAGTGAAAACGATAGCGAGCACCCATTACCCTGAGTTGAAGGCCTATGGGGTAGAAACTGATCAGGTTATTAATGCCAGCATGGAATTTGATATTGATCAAATGCAGCCTACTTATCATTTACAATTGGGCGTACCTGGACGTTCTAACGCCTTAGAAATATCTCGGCGTTTGGGACTCTCTGAGGATATTATTCATCAAGCAAGTGATCAACTCTCAGATAGCGAGCATGATGTCAATGAGATGATTCAAAAACTTGAGGAAAAAACGCATGAGGTAATCGAGCGTACGCGCCATATTAAACAGATTGAGCGCGAGAATCTTACCCTACACAAGGATTTAACAAAAGTTTATCAGCAAGTCAATCGTCAAAGAGAATCTGAACTTGAAAAAGCGCATAAAGAAGCACAAGAAGTTGTGAAGAAAGCAAGTCTTGAAGCGCAAGAGATTTTGAAAAATCTTAATGAGAAGGCTGCACTGAAGCCCCATGAAATCATTGCTGCTCGAGCTGAGCTTGAGGCCTTAGCACCAACCATTGACTTCAGTAAAAATAAAGTCCTCAAAAAAGCAAAAGCACAGCGTGGACTCAAGCAGGGGGCACAGGTCAATGTCATCTCTTATGGTCAACCTGGTAAATTAATTCGCCTTGAAAAAGATGGGCGTTGGACTGTACAGATGGGCGCTATTACGACGCGACTGTCAGAAGATCAGTTTGAACTAATAGAAACTGAAGCGCAAAAACAAACAAAAACAAAAAATGTCAATAAAAAAGTAACGAGTAAAGTTAAGGCCCAACTTGATCTAAGAGGGATGCGTTATGAAGAAGCCGAGCTAGAGTTAGAAAACTATATCGATCAAGCCCTCTTAGCTAATCTTATCCAGATTACGATTGTTCATGGGATTGGTACCGGAGTAATTCGCGAGATGGTGCAGAAAAAACTACAAAAGCATCGTCATATCAAGTCTTACGACTATGCACCTATCAATGCTGGGGGTTCTGGGGCAACTATTGCGATCCTTAAATAAGAAGGAGCAATAACCAAAAAGCGAATTGTTTGTATAATTCTATATAATTTGCTACAATAAAGATAGTTAAACGAGGTTGCATCTCAGAGAAACTCAATACGCTTTCGCTTGTTCCAAGTCGTCGTGGGCAAACGTAGCCGTAATAACCTCATGATGGCTAATCATTGACCGGTTGTTTAAGACGGGGAGGTGGATTTAAAGTTTTTCCGTTGAAAAGTCGTATTGAGCAACCGCTCTGAGTTGATGTCATCCAGTCCATCTACCTTTTGGTAGGTGGGCTTTTGCGCTGAAAATCTCTTTCCTTGAATTTCCTTGGAATTTACTCTAAAATAGTCTTACTAAGTAAAAAGACCACTTCGAAGGAGAAAGATATGGAATATAATATTACTGATGCAACGTTTGATGAAGAAACAAAAGAAGGGCTTGTTTTAATTGACTTTTGGGCAACTTGGTGTGGCCCATGTCGCATGCAAGCGCCAATTTTGGAACAACTTTCCGAAGAACTTGACGAATCAGAACTTAAGATTTGCAAAATGGATGTTGATGAAAACCCAGCAACAGCTCAAGGATTTGGCATTATGTCTATCCCAACATTGATGTTCAAAAAAGATGGTGAAGAAGTAAAACGCATTGTTGGTGTTCAAACAAAAGCACAACTTAAAGCTGCTATTGCTGAATTATCATAATAAAAAATGCTGACAGCTCTGTCAGTATTTTTTTATTTGCTGTTCAAGCTGTTTATGACTTCTAAAGTGGGCGTGACAAAAAGAGCGGAAAATGATATGATTGTTAAAGCAAAAATACAACGAAACAAAGGAGTTGACGATGTCAAAGAAGAAAGATACAGAACTTGAGATTATTGACACTACTGACGGTGCGGTCATTAAAAGCGGTAAAAAAACCATTGCTGAAATTAAAGAAGAATTTGGAACGTTTGTCGTGAAGGTATCAGGTAAAGAAGTAGCGGTCGTACGTACTTTTGAAGAAGCACTTGAAGAAGGCATTAAGGCTTATAATTTATCTGTTTAATCTCTTATTTTGTGAGGAGAAAGTTTCAAAAAAATTATAAATACTTTTTATGAGCTCAAACTTGAAATTTATGTTAAAGTTTGATAAAATATTCTCGTTGTCACAAAATAACAGTGGGGTATAGCCAAGCGGTAAGGCAAGGGACTTTGACTCCCTCATGCGTTGGTTCGAATCCAGCTACCCCAGTTAGTCTTCGAAAATTGAGAAAATAAAAAGAGAAAAGGGAACAGTTTTCCCTTTTTTTCTTTTTCTAAAATATGCTAGAATAAAGAAAGAAGTTATGGGAAAGTAAGGAGAAATTTATGAGAAGAACTAAAATTGTTGTTCCAGTAATGCTGACAGAGCCGTCAGATCTTGAACGGGTTAATATCAATGATTATGAAGATGTAGATTTGATTGAGTGGCGTGCTGATTTTTTATCAGAAGAAGATATTTTAATTCTTGCTCCGCAATTCTTTGAAAAATTTAAGGATTTTAAAGTTTTATTTACTTTACGAACAGTGCGAGAGGGGGGGAATATTCAACTTTCAGAGAAGAAATATTTAGCTTTACTTCAAAAAATTTTAACTTATAATCCTGCCTACATTGACATAGAGTATTTTACACATGGGCGCGCCCTCCATCAACTGGCGGCTTTCGCTGATAAAATCGTCTTGTCTTACCATAATTTTGAGGAAGTACCGACAGATTTAACCAAGCGTCTGTTAAAAATGCATCAAGAAAAGACAGCTTATGTGAAAGTTGCAGTGATGCCAGGACACGAATGTGATGTGCTAGATTTAATGCAGATCACCCGAGATTTGACATTGGAATATGGTGAAAAGTTCATTACTATGGCCATGGGTGAGCTAGGGCGGCTTACCCGTATTTCGGGCTATTTGACGGGATCATGTTGGACCTTTGCGAGTTTGACTGCGGAAAGTGCGCCCGGACAGCTTTCTCTCCAGCACACTCGCCAAATCCTAGATTTACTAGAGTCTGATTTAACTGAGTGAGCAATGTCCCCCCTAATTGTTCGATAATAGCGGATATTTTTTTTGCTTATTACATGATATTGGGAAAATACCGAATGCTTTTAGGGTGAAAATGCTATAATAAAGAGTAAAAAGATTACTGACAGAGCTGTCAGTAAAAAAGGAGTAAAAAGTGGTTATCAGTCGTTATTCACGCCCAGAAATGGCAAATATTTGGTCAGAAGAAAATAAATATAAGGCATGGCTTGAAGTTGAAATCCTTGCGGATGAAGCTTGGGCAGAGCTTGGGGAAATCCCAACAGAAGATGTTCAAAAGATTCGCCAAAATGCTAGCTTTGATGTAGCGCGCATATTGGAAATTGAAAAAGAAACACGCCACGACGTGGTGGCCTTCACACGTGCCGTGTCAGAAACTTTAGGTGAAGAACGCAAATGGGTGCATTATGGTCTGACCTCAACAGACGTCGTTGATACAGCCTATGGTTATCTTTATAAACAAGCCAATGATATTTTGCGCAAGGACCTACAAAACTTCGCAGAAATTGTTAAAAATAAAGCTTTAGAGCATAAATACACCGTCATGATGGGTCGAACTCACGGCGTTCACGCTGAACCAACAACTTTTGGCTTGAAATTAGCCACTTGGTACAGCGAAATGAAACGAAATATTGAACGTTTTGAACATGCTGCGAAAGCTGTTGAAGCTGGGAAAATTTCTGGTGCTGTTGGAACATTTGCGAATATTCCTCCATTTGTTGAAGCCTATGTTTGTGAAAAATTAGGGACGCGTCCACAAGAGATTTCAACGCAAGTCTTACCACGTGATTTACATGCAGAATACTTCCAAACGTTGGCACTCATTGCGACCTCAATTGAACGCATGGCCACAGAAATCCGTGGCTTGCAAAAATCTGAACAACGTGAAGTTGAAGAATTCTTTGCTAAAGGTCAAAAAGGCTCATCCGCAATGCCACACAAACGTAACCCAATTGGTTCTGAAAATATGACCGGTTTAGCCCGCGTTATTCGTGGACATGCCATTACAGCTCTTGAAGATGTTAGTCTTTGGCATGAACGTGACATTTCACACAGTTCTGCTGAACGCATCATTGCACCAGATACAACAGAATTATTGGATTACATGTTGAATCGCTTTGGGAATATCGTTAAAAACTTGACTGTTTTCCCAGAAAATATGAAACGAAATATGGATGCGACTTTTGGCTTGATTTACAGCCAACATGTCATGTTAATGTTGATTGAAAAAGGAATGACGCGTGAAGCAGCTTACGATTTAGTTCAACCTTTGACTGCAAAATCTTGGGATGAACAAGTGATGTTTAGACCATTGCTTGAAGAAAATGAACAAATTCGTCAGTATTTGGATGATGAAGCTATTGATAAAGCTTTTGATTACAATTATCATTTAACAAGAGTCGATGAAATTTTTGATCGTGTCTTTGATTGAGCTGATGCTGTAGCCCCTTAAAAGGCTTTGCAAGTTCCCTATGATGAATTGCCAATTTATCCGGGGGCTAAAGATAATATCGCTGAACATCAATGGTGAGATAAAAATAAAAATTCTGTCGCTAAGGTAGTTTTATATAGATTATACTAGATTAACTTTTATCATAAAAAGTTATCAAACACTTGGTAAATAAAGGGGGATGGGGATTCTTTTATTTTTTAAAGTTATCGAAGATTATTAAACTTTATCAAATTTTTGCCCCTTTTTCTGCCCCTTTTTAATTAAAATAGACCTCTAATTTAAGAGGTCTATTTCATTTAGTTTTTCAATTATATTTTTGCTCATTTCTTCAGTTACATGAGAATATATGGAAAGTGTTGTTTGTGGGTTATTATGCCCTACTCTTTCCATAATAGACTTTAGAGGTATTCCCAGCTCAGTTAATAAAGCAATATGAGTATGCCTAAAAATATGTGTACTTAAATTTTTAGATGAATTTATTTTTTTTAGTCTACTATTAACAACTGATAGGCTATATGGTTTATGATTTTTATAAATAAAAATATAATTATCGTTGCTTATTTTATCGTTTGGATATTTCAGAGGATATTCTTCAATTATTTGGACGCATCTTTTAGGTAGGGTTATTTTTCTGTCTGAATAAATATTTTTAGTTGTTGTTTTAGAATTAGAAACGCTATCCCATGTTCCGTTTACGTGTAAGATGTTATTTTCGATATTTTTCTTTTGGATTGCTACACATTCACCAAACCTTAGTCCCGTCAATGACATGAATTCGATAAGTAGTGAGGTTGATTTATCTATTACAGCCATATCTTTTATGACTTGCTTTAATTCACTACGCTCAAGATATTTTTCTTTTTTCTTTTCTCGTTGCTCTAAAGTTTGAGTTTTCTTTTTAATTCTCACATTAGAAATAGGATTAACTGTTATATATTTTTTTGATATAGCATAATCTAAAACCATATTAAATGATGCTTTGATTGTCTTGACATAAGAGTAAGAATAATTTTCTTGATAGTATAATTTTTCCAATATCTCTAAAATAAAAACAGAGTCAACATCAGATAATAAAGTTTTTTCGCTGATTAAACTTCTAATTTTTTTCTTTGCTGTTTCTCTTAGCGATGCTGTTTTAGCTTTTACAGTTTCTTCATAAATCGAAAAATATTCGTCCTGGACCTCCCAAAATGTGATGGAAGCTAATTTAGTTTGTTCATCATTAATTTTTTTCTTTTCTTTTTCAATCTTTGCATCTATTTTGTTATACAGTAGCCTAGAAGCTTCATTTTGCGCCCTAGAGCTATTTTTATCTAGTGTTACTGAAACTTTCCTTAACATGCCTTTAGTGTCTGTATAACGCTCACAATACTTATATTTGCCGTTTGGTAAATCTTCTATCCACATTTGATTTTGTACCTCATTTCATGATAAAATGGTACAATAAAAAGTTTCCAAGATTGGAATTTCTTTTTGTAAACCATTTTCAGTAAATCCGCCCGGTACTCGCCAAAGTTTGGGCGGGTTTTTTATTTTATTCTAAACCTGATTGAGATTTATTTGAAAGTAGCCAAGATCCGTCTGCCTGTTTTGTGAATGACAATGAAACAGATTTAAACTTGGAAGACCCCATATTATCCCAAGAAGCATTTTTTATTGTGTAATCACCCGAAGATGATTCAGAGGAATTGGAAGGTTTGCCGAATTTTGTTTCAAGTTCGTTATAATCTGTTCCGCCAGCACCAGTAAGTGTATCCCCGACTACTAACGCATCATAGTCCGCTTTTGACCATTTGAAATTTTCATCAGCTTTCTTTTGTGAGCTTGAAATATCACTACTTACTTGTTTACCAACACTATCAATGGCACTTGAGTACATAGATTGTGTTGCTAACACAATAATAAACGCTAATATTGAGATAACAAAAGACACAACACTCAACGTTTTTTTGTTTTTTCTATTTAAAATAATTGCAATTAAGCCAAGAATAGCTGAAATAACAGCTAACACGGCAGCGAAGTTGTTAACAATCGGTACCCAGGATAATATTAGCGCAAGTATCCCAAGGATCAAAGCTACAATAGCTAACACTTTTGACTCATTTTTGTTTTCCATAAATAAATTACATTTCCTCACCTAGCTTTTAACGAGGATCAAGGCTTGCTCGTGTGTTACTAAAAATTTAATTTATTTGTTCAAAGTTCGAGCGGATTTTTTGTTATTTAAAGCTGATTTTCAGCAATTGCGATGGACTGTCGATATTCCTGTGCTAGGATTGTTTTATTAAAACTAGCAGTGGGATCAATATCTTCTACAATTTTTTCAATTTTTTCTATATCAACTTTGAAAAATTCTTTTCTAAGATTAACTTTATTGACTCTATTTTGATTTAACATTTTATGCAATTTATATTCTAAGCCAACGGCATCATCACTAAAAATAAAGGCGTGAACATCAAATTTAAATGGTACAGATGCACTTCCAAGCTCATCTATTCGCTGTTGTGGCTCAAGACGTCTTGTCATACCAATTTTAAATATACCGTTTCCGAATGATCCAATATTGGAGATGATATAAACATAACCTGCCTTACCAAGGGCTAAACTTGCAATTTCTTCTTTTTTATCTTCAACTGATGATAGTTGTGTTTGGAGTTCCTGAATCCTAAGCTGAAGTTGTCTGACTTTTTCATCGTCAGTCTCATTTTCTAACAACAATGAATTCTTTTCTATTTCTGTTTTATATTTTCCTTCTTCGATTTCAAGCTTTTTACGTTCAGCCTCCATAGCTTTTCGTTCCACAGCTTCTTGTTTCATTTGTTCTTTCAAGAGACGTTGTTCTTCTTTTTCACGTTCTCGATAGATGAAGTATTTATATTCAATATCTAGAAGTTCAGAATATAAAGGTTGAATTTCTAATAAAAACTTAGTTATAGTTGGAAGGATACTTTGATTCCCTTCCCCTGCTATGATAAGAAATTTATGGATTATTTCTTCTAGTTTTTCTTTTGATTCAGATATTTTATTAAATGTTAAATTATACATTAAAATCTTTATTTCTGCTTGTAAGCCAATAACCATCAGAGCATATATGGTTCTATTTGTTTTAGTTGTATAATTTTTCTCGTATTTAGCGAGAATAGTAGTTATTTCTTTTTTAGTTGCAGTAGATAGTTTTCTAAGCTCCTTAGAATCATCTGAATGTAAATGAAGATTAGAAATTGTGTCTAATAAATGTTCTTCAGAGAGAGTTTCTTTTATTTTATTGTAGAGTTCCTCATCATCAATTGTAAATTTTGTAGAAGAACTCAACGTTTTTATAAATTGAATATCAGCCCGCCATTTTCTACCTTGGCGCAATAACTTAGCATTTTCTTTTTTTAAGGCTTCATTTTTTATTGAAAGTTCTTCATTATTTTTTACAGTTTCATGAAATTGACTAGAAATATTTGCCGCATATTCATCAGATTCTTTTTTTATTTTTTCGCTTTCTGACATCGCGTCTTCAATAATTTTAAGTCTAGTTTCATTATTTTTTTCTTGAAATTCTTTAGAAAATTTGTCAATTAGTAATTCTTGGTTCTCAAGTAATTCTTTATTCTTCCCTATTTTTAAATCAAGAGAATGAATTTCGGACTTCAGCTTAACTAAGGCAAGGTCAGCATTTTCTATATCCTTATTTAATGTCGTTAATTGTTTAAGTTTCTTAAAAACTCCCATAAAATTCTCCTACCTAGCTTTTAGTGAGAATCAAGGCTTGCTCGTGTGCTACTAAAAATTTAATTTATTTGTTCAAAGTTTGGTCGGATTTTTTTATTTCAACAATTTTTCTTTTTGTTGGTCGTATTCTTCCTGAGATATTGCTCCAATATCTAGCAAATCTTTGAACTTCTTTATTTCCTCAGCAATGCTCAAAGATCTTTCGTTATTATCGTTGTTAGAATTAGCTTGATTGTTGCTAGAGTTAGTAATTAAGACACTATGAATTGCATCGTTAATATTTCTGCCGCTAACCTTATCAACTGCTACATTAAATTTTTCTTTGAAGGTATCAATAGTAATTATACCCATTAACACCCCTGATGAAAATGTAATGTCATTCAAATTATTAAGAGATACTGATTGGAAATGTTCTCCAACCATCTTTTTTTGTCCCATAATAATTCTACGATCCGTAATTGCATAAGCAAAAGTACTATCATGTTTTGTTGCGCTAATATAATTATGGAGTCCACAAAAACACATTAGTATATTTTCGTTACCATCCAAATTTTTTTCAAGTAATCCGAAATGTTTAAGAGCCCACTTTTTAGATACCCCTTTACCAAAATTATTTCTTTGACAATAATCATACATCTCTGCAGCTGTTCTCATAAAAAATCTCCTGCTTAGCTTTTATCGAGGTTCAGAGCTTGCTCGTATTTATTAAACAATACCTAAAACTTTTTGAAACTCACTCTTAGCCAAATTATAATTAGAATGGCTAAGATGATAAGCATCTAAAAAATTATAAATATTGATTGTTTCAATAACATCAAAGTAACTTATATAATCGGCGATGTATTGTCTCATTTCTTCCTTATTGATTTTAACCTGTATTTCATCTTCAAATATTTCGTTAATGGCTTTGTGCATCTCCGTATATTCAGATTTAATTAATGATTCAGCAAGTTCAAAAGGTGCATGAGTTATGTTGATGTAGACGTTAAAATATTCAAAGCTACCCCCGTTGGCCTCGAATATTTCCCAAAGAAGAAGAATTGCCTCATGGTTTGCTCTTACTTCCTGGGGATTAGTTGCATCAAAATAATCTCCACGATGATTGTCTTTATTTATAATGTGTATCAATTCATGGGCAATCTCAAAAGGTGAAGCTTCTTTAGAATTATAAATCATAACCTTATTATCAACGTTAACCGCTGCGGGAACAGGGAAAGAATCTACATCAACGACTTCAAAACCACATTTTTCAATTTCTTTGAGGAGGTAGTCTAAAAGCTCCTGTTCGCTCATAGAGACCTCCTTATTTATTATCTTCCAAACGTTTTCCGAGTGCTTGCTTCATAGCCTCCTTAACTTCATCAGTTAATGGCTTACCATCAAATGAAACCCATTTATCCCAATCAATCTTACTATCATCTACCAAATCGGCGAGATCAATAGTCTGTTTTTGTTCATTTGTGAGAGAGATAACTTTAGCTTTTTCTTCTTCCTGTTCTTTAAATTGTACTTCGGCCGTTTCAAGTACTACTTTTTGACGAGGTTCTTCGAGCTTAGAACTTACCTTTCCTATTTCTTCTACTATAGGAGTAGGTGGTTTTGGACGTTCACTTTCAGGCTCAACTAAGTCAGCTTTAGAAATATTCCAATGGTTTGCCAGTATTTCTATTTTATCAATGCGAGGATAAGTTCTAGCGACTAACCAGTCTCTAACGGTAAAATAGCTAACACCAGCTATTTCAGCGATATCATTTCTGTCTAAGCCGTACATTTTCATGTACCTCTTGAGATTTTCAGCCATTATTTCTTTATTTCCTAAATGTCCGCTCATAATTATTTCTTTCTATAATAGTTTTAGAAACATTGTACACAAAAAACACAAAAAACACAAATAAAAATATAAAAAATTGTGTTTTTTTGTGTTTTTGACTTGACATTGTGTTAAAAACACAGTAAAATGAATTTATCGAAATTGAGAAAGGAGAACAATGATGCCTGAAAATTTTAAATTGACCTTGGCTGCTCTACGTGTTAACAAGGGTTTAAACCAAGAAGAAATGGCTAAAGAACTGGGTATTCACAAGAATACTTGGATGAATTGGGAATCTGGGAAAACATTTCCTGATATTCAAGACTTGGAAAAAATTGAAGAATATTTTAGTGTTCCATATAAAAATATTAATTTTTATCCTTAATTGTGTTTAAAACACACAAAGATCACAGAAAGGTGTTCAGAAATGAGCGAACAAGAAGTAACAGTAAAATCTGCGCTTGTCGAAGCAAACGAATTAATAAAAGCAGCATTCACAGATCATGGAATTCAAAATGAAGACGGAGAACAAGTGACTGTAAAAGAATTTGCTGATTTAGTTGGTCAAAAGATTTGGCTAGCAGCTGATATTTTAGGGATTGAACTAGACTAGGAGAAAGCTATGAATGAGTTAATTAAAATCACACAAAACGAAAATAACGACTAAGTAGTAAGCGGTCGTGAATTGCACAAATTTTTAGGAGTTAAAACTCGATACAATGACTGGTTTGAAGATATGGTTAAGTACGGGTTTACAGAGAACATTGATTTTATAGGTTTTACTGAAAAAAGAGTAAAACCTCAAGGCGGACGCCCAAGCATTGATCATGCACTCAAACTTGACATGGCAAAAGAAATTTCCATGATTCAGCGTAACGAAAAAGGAAAACAAGCTCGTCTGTATTTCATTGAAGTTGAAAAGCAAGCCAAAGAACAACAGTTACGAGTTCCAACTACTCAACATGAGCTTGTTCAATTAGCTTTATCAGCTAATGAAGAAACGAACCAACGAATTGACGTTGTTGAGGATAAGGTAGCTGATTTAACAGACAGATTCGGACTTCCGTCAAATAAAGCTAAAGTTTTGCAAAAGAAAGTCGCAAGTAAGGTCTACATGTTTACTGGCGGTAAAGATTCTAACGCTCATAAAAAGATGGGTGGTAGAGTTTTCAAAGAGTTTTATAAAGACTTAAATAATCGCTTCGACGTTGTGAAATACAGCGATATTCCATTAAGTCGTTATGATGAAGCTTTAGAATATCTAGATATGTGGCAACCTTCATTTAACACGACACTTGAAATTCGTGGCTTAAACTCACAAACAAGCTTTGAGTTTGAAAATTAGAAAGGAGTTCAGATGGAATACAAAGATGATGATTACTTGACAACTCAGCAAGTTGCGGAAAAGTTTTCTATTCATGCCCAAACTGTTTATAGAAGGAGAAAGGCAATGGAACTTTTTCCACAATTCAAGTGTGGAATTTTCATGAATGGTCGAAGATTTCGTTACAAAGAAATTAGAGACTTCATGCAATATTTTGGAACACCTGAGTACAAGCAAGAACTAAAAAAACGTCAATCGGTTATCAAATGAGAAGAGGTACTCATGGCATACAGATATATCGTCGAACGTGAAACGGGTGAAATCTTGTTCGATCTATTCCATGATCTAATCACACAAAATTTAAAAGCCCTAAAGCGAATTGCTAAAAGGCTTAATGCGGTTCTTAGATGGAAAAGAGAGATGATTATGAACCAAAAGAAAAAATACCACAAATGTATTATTTGTGGAGATTATACAGATACAGATTTAGAGTTTGAAGATGGAACATTTATTTGTGAATCTTGTGCTCAATCTCAATGCGATCTAGCGGATTATTAATCAGATGTTGTTCCATGTATTGACAAAGTGGTCTGCTTCAAGTTTTAGTTCTAAAACGTCCTCAGGAGTTGGAGGTTCAGCTTCAATAAGTTGACCATTTTGTAAATTAAGGACAGCAAACTTTTCGTCTCCTTTTATTTGGAAATCTTTTTCTGATATTTGCATGAGTGTCAACATAGATTTAATGTTACGTTTAGCAACTTTTGTATCCTTATTGGGCTTTTTATAATAATTTTTTATGTAGTATTTCTTGCCATCGATGATCAAACCAATCTCAGGATTACTTCCAATAAATATGTCATCGGACATGCTCCAATGAGCTTTACCGACAGGAAAATATTCTACATTATGTTTTTTGATAAAGGAGATATATTTTGTGATATTTCGAGAGTAATTGGGAATTTTCTTTTCATCTACGGTTGTTAGGAGTTCCTTCAATGTTTCAATCGGTAAATCTTTTTCGTGAATGTTCTTAATTGCATCTCTAAGTGGTTTCCAATAATCAGTAGCTGGACTGTATCCTGGAGCTTTCTTAATTGATCTGACAGTATTAATTTTAGCACTTGGACTAACTTTGGCTGTGTAATCTAAAAAACGGGTGAGAGAAATTCGGATCATGAATTGTTTCCTTAATATGTATTTGAATAGTGCCCAATCGAATGGTCAATGTTCTTAGTAAATATTATATTTTAATATCAATATATCGCGAGTAACAAATAAGGTTGACAAAACTTAAGACTTATGAACTGGAGAATTAATAATGTGGAATAAATTAGAAAAGATAATAAGCGATAAAGGTATTACAATCTATCGCTTAGGAAAATTAACAGGACTTGGAGTAAGTGTCTTTTATAATCTCAAAAGTGGACGTATAAAAGATGTGACATTTCAAACAGCAATAAAAATAGCTGATGCATTAAACGTCAGCTTAGACGAACTAAGATAGAAAGAAAAACAATGCAAAGAGCAATTAGAAACGGCAGAGCAGTTGGCTTGATTCCGACTCCATTTGGTCACAAAGTTCAAGAATTAGATGTAGATTATAAATCACTCTATGAACAAGCTGTAGCACAAGCTTCACGCTTTTCCAGAGAACATGCTGAAGCAATAGCTGAAACACGTTACTGGTATCGGCGAGCTATGGAAAACGAAGCGTATAGAGAAGCGTGGGAGCGTGACCACAATCTTGATCGCTTTGAATTTATCACGGATGCAAAATAAAAAGTCCGCACGGGAATGCGGACAAGACGTGATGTGTCTTATTTAATATGATAACAAGATTATATCACGTTTCACATGAAAAAAGAAACGGAGAGGATTATGGACTTACAACTTATACCAGTAAATGGTGATACTGGGGAAAGAATCAACTTGAATCCATCAGTTTTAAAAGAGATGGATAATATAACTCTTACGGAGTTTTACTCTCAATTGAAAGTAGTAGCTGACCTTTATAAGAAAGCTGATACTGAAGTTAAAAAAAGACTGGATGAGGGACAACAATTCAATCGTTTGAGTTATGGTAAAGCAGCACAACAAAAGGTTTTGACTATGAACAGTAAACAGAAACGTGATCTAGTAATGAATCATGGTTGGGATTGTGTGGAGCCAATTAGTTTAACCAAACTCAAGAGTATGTTTGGAAACAGTATTGAACAAGAGCTTGAACAGTCTATTGTTATAAAACCAAAAAAAGCCCCTCTTAGATGGGATGCGTGAGGTAACTTATGACAAATTATGAAGAACAAATGCTTGCTTTACAAAAGCCTCTACATCCAAATCGCATAGTTTGGAGAGTTCAACAGATGGGATGGAGTAATGATAAACCCTGGGTATTGGTTCTTGCTTATTTAGATAATCGAGCAGTACAAGAACGATTTGATGAAGTTTTCGGGATTGCTGGGTGGAAAAATGAGTATAGAAGTGGTCCAGATGGTGGAATCTTGTGTGGAATATCTGTCAAATTCGAAGAAGAATGGGTTACAAAATGGGATGGAGCAGATAAAACTCAAGTAGAAGCAGTGAAAGGTGGTCTATCTGGTTCTATGAAGCGAGCTGCAGTGCAGTGGGGTGTGGGTCGCTATTTATACGATTTGCCTGTTACATTTGCCCAAACTTCTGACAAAAAAGTTGAAGGTTGGAATAAGGCTTACGACCGCGATAAAAAGAAAAATTATTGGTGGGAAAACCCTAAATTGCCTGATTGGGCTTTACCAAAAGATGAGCCCATTAAATCTGTAAAGACTTATTCAATCAAAGATAAGCACGGAAAATCAAAGGAAGTTGATGAAACTTACATGCAAAGTGTTGTTGAAAGAATGGTATCATTTGCTGGCAAACAATATGGGGCATCAGTAGATGCGCAAAATGCCTGGTTAGCCATGCCGCTTGATGCAGCATATAACGCTATCGAAAGTTTTGTAGAAGCCAAAAAAGATGCTGCAATTAAAGCATCTGAGGATAGCATGATGCAAGATAGTTTGCCTAATCAATAACAAGAAGTTCATGAGCAAAGCTGCAGTCCTCAATAATCCTAAGCAGATAGAGAGCTACTAAGCTCAACTTTAAAATCATTTTTGGACAAGTGATTTGTATTTAGTCAGCCTGAGCAAGCTTTTAACTGCTCGCCGCATTGCGGTTGGAGGTCAACGTGATCTATGACGAGAACATGATTAAAGGAATCATAGAAAAATATGACTGCGATTATGATACGGCAGTCGAACTATTTAATGATATTGATTAAATTTAAAAATAACAGAAAGGAGAGAGATGCAAAGTATAAAGCGTAAAAAAGCGGGTAATAACTTTACAATTCTTAGCAATGAATTTTTACGGGATGAGAAACTTTCACTTAAGGCGAAGGGCTTGCTTGCATATATTTTGAGTTTACCAGATGACTGGAAAATATATTTTGAAGAGATAGAAAAACACCATAAAGATGGAAAAGCTTCGTTAAGAACGGCTTGGAAAGAGCTTGAAAGCAACGGTTATGCAAGAACATTACGGAAAATTGATCCTGAAACTAAAGCTGTTAAAGAATGGTACAAGGAAGTATCTGATTTTAAAAAGCCAGATTCCGATTTCCCAGATGTGGCTTTTCCAGATCTGGCTTTCCCAGATGTGGGAAATAAGCAGCTACTAAATACTAATATACAAAGTACTAATAAACAAAATACTGAAAATATAAAAACTACTCTCTCTGGCGAGAAACAGAATCTTTTCCAAAAGCTTTCAGACATCTACCAAGAAAATTTTGGAATGGCAAGTTCTATCATCATGGAGAATATTAAATATGATTTAGAAGATTTTGGTTATGACTTGGTAAAAGAAGCAATGAGAAGAGCTGCTCTATCTCAACGAAACTATAGGAGCGCACAAAACATCTTAAAAGACTGGCAACGAAAAGGGGTTAAGACTTTGCAAGATGTTAAAGCAGATGATGTTAATTTTAGAAATCGTAAGCAGAAAAATAACTCATATCATTCTAGCAAAATCGTTCAAGGAGCGCCTGAGTGGTCCAACCCTAAAACTCTTAAAGACAGAAAATATATGTCAAACGAAGAAGTGGAGGCTTTAATAAATGGCTTGGGAGATACCTAAGAGTGCCTTTGATAAGAAACTTGCTTCATATTATTTAAACTTCGTCCCTGGTGTAACTTATCAGCAATTCGTTAGATATGTTAAATGGGCCCATGAAAAGGAGATTGTAATGAATCCAGTTACTTTCATAGCTTCTGTTAATAAAATCAGTAACGAAGCGGCTACCGAGATAATGATATATGGAGAAGTAAATGAAGTTTGAGTTTAAGCTAGGCAAGATGCCAACGACTCAGCAACAAAAGGGAATTAGTTATAAAAACGGTAAACCAACTTTTTATAACCGCAAGGGTACGACTAACAGAGAGCTACAACACTTACTTAGTCGATATAAACCAAAGAAAGGTTTCTCTAAAGAGCAGCATCTTATTCTGGATATTGTCTTCACTTACGCCGTAAAAAATAAGAAACAGTGGGGAAAGCCTAAACCGACTCGACCTGATTTAGATAATCTTCTAAAGAACATCCAAGATTACATGACTAAGTTTGGCTATTATGCAGATGATAGTCAGCTTGTAGTAGTCTGTGCAAGAAAGTTTTACGGCGATGAAAATAAGATAGAAATTGAAATAACTGAGGTATAACATGGTAAAAACAAACTTCATGACCATCAAAAAGTTATATGGCCTTGCAGGGGATTCTGCTTTCAGGCAAAGCACTCGCAGCGCTAGAAGGGGGAGAGGATGAGTAAAGAAGAAAGACTTCTAAAATTCAAAAATGAACTTAATTTTGGTATTGAAACAAAAGAGGGCACTTTCTATGTTCCTAAAGATGATGTAATCAGAATAGTATCTGATTTATTAGATGAGGTTTCTCAACCCCAGCTCACGATTCCGAGGGAAGTTGCGGATGAGTTGGAAGAAGAAATCGAAGAAGCATATAGTAGCGATTATATCCGCTCATATAGTGATGTAGGGGATTATATGAAAGTAATCACTGATGGTCTTGGTGATGATAGTGAGCTTTATAAATTTATGTTTCCAGCTAATGACGCCTTACTTGGATGTTCACACCGTAATATAATCTATCTCTACTTGGTGGATAAAGATCTCGTGAAAGTGGTGGAGGGATGAAAAAAGAGGTAAGTCTTCTTACCTCAATTGTTTAGTGATGTGTCAACATGTAACTTAAGAATGCTATCCAATCGTAAGCGATGTGAATAAGATAACCAGAGTATATTGAATCACTCCGTAATGAAGCGATTGTAAAAGGGATTCTAGCGAGAGAAATTACTAGCAATACTTGTGCAAAGTTCCAATCATATGTAGACAAATGTAATAGACCAAAAATTATTGCCGACGCTATGACGCCTACTACAAGAGCTTTACGTGTTCCGCCCATGATATTTACTATTATAAGGAGAAGCACGATGGTAATTAGTTCTTCTCCCAAAAGCATAGGAATAGTTTTTAAAAGTTCTAATAGATCAAAATTTTGTGCAAGAGGGTTGTCATGAGGGTTGCTATGGAGAACTTTAGTGACAAAATATAATCCAGTTAGGGCGAAGGCATATGATGCAATTAATCCTAAGAAAAAAGTACTCGTTAGTTTTTTAGGCTTGGAAAAAGTGTACGTTATACCCTCTTTTCCAAATAGGATGTAAAGACTTATAAATCCAGCAATGGCCAATGAGAATGGAGCAATGAATGGAATTTCATAAATTAGTGCTGAGAATCCAAGTGCAAGTAACACTAAAGAAATAGGAACAGCTGGCTTACTCATACGAGCAGTAAAAAGTTGCTTCAAGGGGAAGTCCTCCAAATATTAATAAAGAGATTATACCATGAATTTAAATTAATTAGACATTTAAAACAATAATGGAGACAAAAAGAAAAATTATGACAGACAAAATACTAACGCTGATCATCAAAGTGTGTGATTGGTGGGGAGGGATTTGATGAAACAGGAATTAGGATATACACAGTATAAATTTAATTATATTACTGATTACGCAAAACAAATTGATAAATCAGCAACACGGATGGAATTTATCTGGCAGAATAGAGATTCATTTAAAGACAATGTTGATATTGAAGTAGCTCTTGAAAATGCTCTCAAAAACATTGAGCGTCAGATTGAAGAATTCAAAGGTTATCTGAAACCCTTTGATAAGGAGGACAACCAATGAAGCTAATGTGTAAGCTGTTCAGGCATAAGTGGGTTCAATATCACTACGCTTTAGCAACATGTGTGAGGTGCAATGCAACTCGTATTAACCGCTCTGACCTTGACGAGTCGGAGAATGTGTTCGGGGAGGAATGAATCAATGGAGTTAATAATTGAAACAAATACAATTCAAAGATTGTTTGGAAATTCGATTAATTACAACGTTAACTTCCAAAATGTATCATTTGAAGAAATGAAGACTCTAATGACTGTCTATGATGGAATTAAGGAAGAACGTAAGCAGCGACTGGAGGAGATATCTAGTGAATAAAAAAGTAAATGAATCAGCTGCGAATGATTTGTGGCATAGATGTATTGATTCAAATAGCTACACTCATATGGGCTCAGACGTAAAGTTTGATGTGATAGCAGATGCAGTTATTGGTGAAAAAGAATGGAATCGAAGAGACCAAGCCATGACTGCCATTAAAGCAATGGGCAAAATCTTGAAGCCAGAACAAAAGTTGGAGATACTTAAAAAAGCGGGAGTCGCTAAAGAAGCTATTGATAGGTGCTACCTAAAAGATGTATCAAACAAAGAGGAGGTTGTAAAGATTAATAACAAAAATAAAAAAACAACTACTACTATAGTTGGAGAAGTGATTGCTTATCTATTAATTGCAGCTGTTGCGATTATTATCCTTGGATTATTAGCTCGTGTAATTCGTTGGGTCTGGTTAGGATATTAGGAGGGATAGATGAAAATTGATATAAAACGACTGTTTAGGGCGATTGGAGTGGTTGCAGTTACATTATTATTCGCATGGCTAATGACACTAGTTCCAACTTGGCTAAGTATCGCATTTCTGAGTTTATTATATGTGGTTATATTATACAGAACTTCTAAGAAATAAATACAAAAAGCGCACTGCAATGCGCTTTAAAAAGAACTTTTCTTAATTCTATTATACCAAAATATAAGGAGTTAAGACACCATGAGTAGAAGATATAGACTTTCAAAACAGGACATGAAATCAATTTCAAAGAAGCTTTATCTTTACAGAGAGGTAGATAAAGCAATAGCAATACGAAAGCAAGAATTAATGATAAGGGAACAACATGATGAAAATATTGGAGGGGGCAGATCAAGCAAAATTTCAAATCCAACACATGACATTGTTGAAAAATGGATGATGGATGATCAGATTATTTACATTGAGAATTTTAGAAAAAGGGTTGATGAATTAATCAATAAATTGGATGATGCATCAAAATTGCTCTTCCATTATCAGTGGATTGATACTAATTACTATACAGAAGATGAGCTTGCCAAGCTGTGTTTAATGAGTGATAGGACAGTTAGAAGGAAAAAGAGAGCAATTTTAGAAATGTATGATGATGCATGCGGCGGCTTTTGGTAAGATTGTCCTTTTAGCCCCCTTTAAACGGACACGTTATTTATTGTATTATAGTATTATCAAGAAATTGAAAAAATAAAAGAAGTCGTCAGATATGACGGCTTTTTATGTTGCTGAAAGGAGACAAAATGCCAGTATTAGATAATGCAAGACACGAAAAGTTTGTTCAATGCCTGATTTCTGGCATGAGCCAACGAAAAGCCTATAGAGAAGCAATCAAGCAATCAAAGAATTGGAAGGATGAAACAGTAGATTCTAAAGCCTCCAATTTGTTTAAAAATGATAAGGTTCGGGCAAGGTATAAAGAACTTCAGGAAGAAGCTCAGGATGCAGCCATCATGACCCGTAAAGAGCGAATGGTCACTTTATCAGAGATAGCTAAAAACGCTGAAAAAGAAGCAGATATGATTAAGGCAATTGATACGCTTAATAAAATGGATGGAGATTACACAAGTAAAGTTGAGTTATCTGGTTCAGTCAAAACTAATCCTTTTGTAAATTTAACAACAGAAGAACTTAGAAAGTTGGCGAGCCGTGATGGATAAAATAGCGCTAGGGGCTAAAATTGAGCTGGCTAAGCGCTTTTTCTTTGACTATTGTAATCTTATCATGCCGAGCTTTTATAAGCGAGAAAGAGCTTATCTAGTTGAGATGTGCAATGAATTTCAAGCATTTCTTGACGATGATGAGCACGATGTCCTTGTTCTAACTCTTCCGCCACGACACGGTAAGTCTCTAACGCTTGGCCGGTTTGTTGAATGGGTTTTGGGGAACGATCATAATAAAAAGATTATGACTGGTTCATATAATGAAACTTTATCCACAGTTTTTTCTAAAAATGTTCGTAACACACTTCAAGAAGAAAAGGCAGACGAAAATAAAATTGTTTACTCTGATATTTTCGATGCTGAAATCAAATATGGAGACGCTGCGAAAAATCTTTGGAGTCTGTCGGATGGTTATAATAACTATCTGGCTACTTCTCCAACAGGTACTGCCACAGGTTTTGGTGCTGACATCATTATCATTGACGACGTTATTAAGAATGCTGAGGAAGCAAACAATGCGACAGTCTTGGAAAAGCACTGGGAATGGTTTGTAAACACTATGCTTTCACGTTTGGAATCAGGCGGAAAGATTATTATCAATATGACTCGTTGGCACAGCGAGGATTTGGCAGGACGAGCTTTGCGAGAACTTCCCCAAAATGGTTACCGAGTAAAGCATATTAATTTTAAAGCATTCAACGAAGAAACAAATGAAATGCTATGTGATGATGTCCTTTCTTTTGAAGATTATCAACGTAAAGTAAAAACTATGGGTGCTGATATAGCTAGCGCCAACTATCAGCAAGAGCCAATTGATATAAAAGGGCGATTATATGGAGAGTTTAAAACATATAGTGCTCGTTCAGATTATAAGAAGATATGGAACTATTGCGATACAGCAGATACTGGTAAAGACTATCTCTGTTCTATAGTTTGGGGTGAGACCGCAGATGGTTACGCAGATGTCTTAGATGTTATTTATACACAAAAACCGATGGAGTACACTGAAAATGCTGTAGCGAATCAATTAATAAATAACCAAGTTAATGCATCAAGGATCGAGCGCAATAATGGCGGTCGGTCTTTTGCTCGTTCTGTCAGAGATAAAATTCAAGGTAAGGTTGCGTGTGCTGTAGAGGACTTCTACCAAGGCAACAACAAAGAAGCACGAATATATTCCAATAGTTACTGGATTGAGCAGCACGTTCGCTTTCCTAACGATTGGAGAACAAGGTTCCCTGAATACTACCAAGCAATGACCACTTACCAAAAAGAAGGAAAAAATAAGCATGATGATGCACCAGATGCAACAACTGGTATTGCTGAGACAATGACTATGAATATAAATAGCACAGTTGATGTTGCTAAAACAATAAATAAATTCAAAAAGTTAGGTTTATAGAGGTGAAAAAGTGGATAAAATTATTAATCTATTAGGTAAAGAGCGTTTTGACAAAGAAGCGAACTTAATCTACCGTGTACCTGTTGATATGCTTCCGAAGAGACCGATGTTAGATAAGAGTACTGGGGAAATAGAAGAAGTCATTGATTTTGAACATGAAGATATGCGAAAACTAATCATTGAGTTTATCGAGCATCATAAATCAAAACAAGTACCTAGATTGAAGCAGCTAAAGCGATATATGCTTGCAGATAATAATATTAAATATCGCCCGCCCAAACCTGAAGGGCGATCAGATAACCGGATTGCTAGTGATTTTGCGAACTTCATTGTTTCTTTTAAATTGGGAGTTCTTTTAGGAAATCCCTTGAAGTATACTGGAGACAAAGCAATTACAGATAGGATTGAGCAGTTCTCTAGTCAGACGAATGAAGATTATCATAATCAATTAATGGGACATGATACTTTTGGCTTTGGTCGTGCCTATGAATGGATTGGTCGTGATGAGTACGGAAAAGAAACTGTAGCGAAATTCAATGTTGAACATACCTTTGTTATTTATGACAATACAAAAGATAAAAATTCAATCTGTGGCGTTCATTATTACGAAGATAAATTCTTAGACAAACAGTGGACTCGGATAGAACTTTATACAAATACAGGTTTTAATTACTTCTTGCGAGCCGAAAATAATAATTTAACTGAGATGAAACTAGAAGATGAAGGAAGGGTAGAAAGTTATTTTGATAGCGTACAGATAAATGAGTGGATCAATAATGAAGAAAGGCTCAGCGACTTTGAAAATGTTCTGGACTCTATTGATGCTTATGATTTATCTCGCTCGGAAATGGCTAACTTTCAGCAAGATACTTCTGAAGCTTATCTCGTAATTAAAGGTAATCCAGATACTGGTCAAGATGAGACAGGGGATAACAGTAAATTAGAATTATTTAAAGCAATGCAGCAAGCAAGGATGCTTGTACTAGGAGATAAAAAGATATATGACGGTGTAGCTGGTGCTGAACCTGATGCAAGTTATTTAAAAAAAGAATATGATGTTCAAGGAATTGAAGCCAATGATAGTCGCACCGTTGCGGATATATTACGTTTCACATCATTGATTGATTTCACTGACGAGAATATAGGCTCTAATCAGTCAGGTATTGGATTCCGGTTTAAAGGTTGGGGATCTGATAATGATAGAAAGAATAAAGAGCGGATGGTGAAAAAAGCACTCATGCGAAGACTTAGGTTACTGACTCACTCATGGAGTATTAAAGATAATCTAACTCAGACTCAAACATTAGTTGATAAAGTTAAATCAATATTTACCAATGATGAAAAAGAAAAGGCTGATCTTTATAACAAAATTAACGAAGTACAGATTAAATTTACTCCTAATGTTCCACAATCTGATGAAGAAATAATGACTGTCATTTCTGGTATGAATGGTATTGTTTCGGATGAAACACTTTGTCAAATGGCTGAAAAGCTGACTGGAGTATCAGCAGATGAAGAACTTAAAAGACTAAAAAAAGAAGCAGCTTCTACATCTATTTTCGATCAGGACAAACAAGCCTACGAAAAACAAGAACAGTCGCCAGCTGATGCTGAGGAGTAGCTCATGAAAACTCCTAACTATTGGATCAAACGTGAACAAGCATGGCAAGCGCAACAAATTAAAGATGACACCAAGCGAATGAAGCAGATCATGAACAAGCTATTTGAAGCTCAGGAAGCTATTCAAAAAGAGATTAATGCTAATTGGAATAATTTTACGAATGGGCAGGGAGTTTCAATTAGTGAAGCTATGAAGCGTGCAGATAAGATGGATGTTAAATCGTTTGGAAAGAAAGCTAAAAGGTATGTAGAAACAAAAGATTTCTCACATAGAGCTAACCAAGTATTGAAACTTTATAACTTAACCATGCGAGTAAACCGCTTAGAGTTATTGAAAGCAAATATAGGGTTGGAGCTTATTGCTGTATTCGATGAGTTGGATAAATACTTTTCAAATACGCTCACTGGTACTGCTTTAGAAGAATTTGAAAGGCAAGCGGGCATTCTAGGCCTAAGCGTGCCAAAAACAGGTTACAAAACGCTAATAGAATCCGTTGTTAACAGTGGATTCCAAGCAGATAATTTTGCTAGTTTTTCAGATAAGTTGTGGCAGTATCAGTATGAATTGAAAGCTGACCTTGAAAAACTTCTAATTAGATCAGTTACCCAAGGGAAGAACCCAAAGGAACTCACGCAACCCTTGAAAAGGTTGATGACGGAAAAAGGAAAGCAAAATGCGACTTATTACGCCCAACGCTTATTAGTGACGGAGACAACCAGAGTCCAAACTTCTATACAAGAAGATAGCTACAAAAGGGCTGAAATCGAGGAATATAAATATATTGCAGAGCCTGACGCTTGCCCAACTTGCGGAGCGTTAAATGGTAGAACATTTAAAGTTAATGATATGTCTCCAGGAATAAATGCACCAAATATGCATCCGTTTTGCAGATGTAGCACCGCTCCATATATAGATGATAAAGCTTTTTGGGATAGCTTATTGAAACGTGGTGTAATCAATCAAGATGAGTATAAGCAGGCTTTTGAGGACAGAGCAGAAGCTGACAAAGCAATTGAAGAATTGCGCAGAAAAAGAAAAAATAACTAAGCGTTTGTCACTGACAGGCGCTTTTGATTAAAATAAATGATATGATAATAGATATTAAAATGTAAGAGGTAAATCATGACTACTATTTCCACTATCTTAGCTACAATTTCTATTATCATGCCATTAATAGCTATTGTATTTGGCTTGTTTATTTACAATCTTCTAAAAGAAATGCCGAAAATGATTGGTGATAAGATAAAGTCAGAAAGAGAATTCAGTTTTAATAAAACTTTACAGATTGATCAATTTTATCGGAAAGATGGTACTTTACAGACGATAATGATGCAGTGGGCTAAGTATGCTATGGATCCGGATTTCGTTGAAAAATCTATGAGTACACCTAAAGGTAAAAAAGATTTGAATGAATTACTCCAGAAAACGGTAGGTTATGGTTCACCTAGGACAATAGCGCTTGTTTCTATAATGTTCCAAGATCTTTATAATAATGAAGCAGTCGATATAGAGGAGACAGATGGATTTACAGAAAATGGTTTAGGAACTCTTACGATTTTAGCTATGATTTTTTCTTCTTTAAAATACGATTTTACAGGTCAAAAAATAGATGAGTTAGAAATAATCAAGATTAAGATAAATGATTATGTGAAGTATGAACCACTTTTTAAGGCAAGGATTAACGAAGTTAATCAAAGAATATCAAGTAGGTAAAAATATGAAAATTAACATTACGGCTTATGCAGCAGCAATTATCATTGTGAGCATATTAGTAATAATTGTATTTTATTTTTTTTATAGATGGTTAAAAAAATGAGTGCTGAATATAGTCAGTACTTTTTTATATATAAACTTCAAACCCTTGGGATACCATGGGTTTTTCTTATGTCCAAGCGTGATGACATTAAAAGCTTCGGAAGTGCAAGCATTTATCCACGTTAAAAGATATGGAAGGAGCATCAAATATGAAACATAAGGAACTATTTCAACTCAACTTGCAACTCTTTGCAGATGGACAAGAAGGTGATGAAGGTGGAACAGGAACCGGCCAATCTACTCCCCCTGAATTTAATCCAGATGAGCTGACAGATGAGCAAGTTGCAATAATCAAAGACAAATTTGGGCTTAAAGATGACACTGATGTAGATTCTATAATCAACACTAGATATTCTCGCTGGCAAAAGGAACTTGATGAGAAGCAGAACGAAGCTGCTAAATTAGCTGCTATGGATGAAAAGCAAAAAGCTGATTATGAGATGCAACAGCTTCAAGATAAAATTGCTGCTTATGAACGCAAGGAGCAATTGGCTGAAATGTCTGAAACGGCGAGTGGTATGCTGAACGATAAAGGTATACAACCCACTAAAGAAGTTTTAGAAATGATTGTATCAGAAGATGCTGATAAAACTTCTAATAATGTGAAGTCTTATATTGCGGCAATCGAAGCTGAGCGAGAATCTATCAAAGCTGATTTTGAAAAAAGGTTAGGTGGTAAGATACCACTTGATGGAAGCGGTACTGCGACATTATCACGTGGTGCTCAATTAGCAAAAGCTGCAAATAACCAAACAAAAAAGCCCGATAACGATCCATGGGCGCTTAAATAGGAGGAAAAAAATGGTATACGTACAAAAATCCCAAACTTATCAAGATATTAATTTTTTGAAGTCTCAAAAATTTCTATCATTCACAAAACAAGTAGATAAAACTCATAAAGGTGTAGTTGATGGAGTATTGCCAGCAGGCTCAATCTATCCAGCTAATGACGAAACAGCAGAAGGTATTACGATCAATGATGTTGATGTGTCTAAAGGAGCACAACCTGTTGGAGTAATTGTATCCGGACATATTTTAATTGAACGCTTGCCTGTTAAACCTGAAGATGCTGCTCAAACAGCAATGCGTGAGGTTAAATTTTATGATGCTAATGGCAAAATGATTGCTCTACCTGCTGCATCAGCACCGATTGAATAATTAAAAGGAGAACAAGTAAATGGTAAATATCGCAGAATTATTTTCACAAAAAAACGTATTGGATTACGTTAATAATCGTCAAGCTACACCTCTCTTAGGGGAAACACTCTTCCCAGCACGAAAAGTCCAAGGTTTGGAGTTTGATATTCTAAAAGCTGGCACACGTATTCCAACTATTGCTAGTGTGCACGCATTTGATACAGAGGCTGAAATTGCTTCTCGAGTTGCTTCTCGAAGTGCTCAGGAACTGGCTTTTATCAAACGTAAAATCCAACTAAAAGAAAAAGATCTCATTGCACTCCGCAATCCACGTACAGCTGAGGAACAGCAATTCTTAGAACAAGAAGTTTACAACGATGTCTATTCAATGGTATCTTCAGTAAATGCTCGTGTAGAAAAAATGCGGATGGAAGTACTCGCAAATGGTACTGTTACACTTGATGAAAACGGGCTTGATTTGGTAGTAGATTATGGAGTACCAGACGAACACAAAGCAACTGTTGATTTCGCTGACTCAGCAACCGATGTTATTGGTTTGTTAACAACTTGGGCAGGAACGCTAGATACGGCGCCTACTCGTATTTTAACTTCTTCAAAAGTCCGCAATGCTATTTTGCAGAATGCAGGTATTAAGGCATACTTCAAAGACGCTGGTTTGCTTCCAACAGCTGGTACGTTAAACCAACTACTCCAACAATTTGGTTTACCAACCATCGCAACTTATGACGCTAAATACTACAAAGAAAACGCTCAAGGAGTTTTGGTTAAAGAACACTACTTCCCAGAAAATAAGCTTGTTATGTTTGGAGCAGAAAATCCTGGGGAATCTATCTTTGGAGTAACTCCCGAAGAGTCACGATTGCTATCTAGCGGCTCGAATAACTATACTGTAGGAAATGTTTTCGCTATGGTTTATGAATCTAGTCTTGATCCGGTTGGAACATGGACTAAGGCAGCAGGTACTGCTTTGCCAAGTTTCCCTGAAGCAGATAATGTCTTCCAGGCAACAGTTTTAGCAGAAGGCTAGGAGTAAGAGATGAATAAGTGTAAAGTATTGAAACCTTTTACTGATATTAAAACTAAAGAGCTGTATCGTGCTGGTCAGGAAGTGGACATTAGCGATGAACGTTTTAAAGAAATGCAGAAAAATCTAGAAGTGTTTGGCGGAGGGTATTTAGAAATGATCCCTGAACAAGAAGAAGAGATTTCTGTTAAAGAAGTTAAAACTAAATCAAACAAAACATCTAAAAAGAAAGGATAGTCTCGTGGCTATCCTTTTATTTTGAAAGGAGTTAACTATGAGTGAAGTTTTAGCCGAAGTTAAGCGCTCTTTAGAAATTGAAGATGACGAGAAACTTGACCAACAACTTGAAGACTTTATAAAAAGAACATCAAAACAATTGTGTGTCCGATTAGGTTTTTTGAGTGAAGTCCCTGAGTCTATGGCCTACATCGTAGTAGAATGTACAATCAAGCGTTTTAATCGAAAGGGTAACGAAGGTATGGACTCATACGGTCAAGAAGGAGAAAGCATATCTTATGGAAATCTTCTTGACGAATTTGAGGATGATATAGATGCTTACAAGCAAAACGAGGAATCTAAGAGTGTTCCTCGTCGTGGAGTAATGACAGTTATATGAGATATGATAAAAAAATCATTTTTGTTATTGAAACTGAAGGTGGATATGATCCCGACTCAGGCGAGCATATAGAACCAACGAGCGATATGGTCGAAAAAATGGCTAATATCACTGACTTAGGAACTGAGCGCTCTAAAGTATTGTTTGGGGATATTAAACAAGGTGCAAAAGTTGTTCGTTTAATGAGACCATATCTGAAAGACTGGGACTATGCTTTCATTAATGACGTCAAATATAAGATTGTTACCAGCCGTGAATTACGACTAAAAAATACATTTATTATGCAGGAGGTAAAGGGATGAAAGCAAATCTATCATTCAAGGGAATAGATCAACTTGTTAAACATTTAGACAAAGCAGCGACCTTACAAGATGTAAAGCATGTTGTTAAATCTAATACAGCAGATATGACAGCCAAAATGCAGAAACTTTCTCCTGTTGATACTGGTAACATGAAGCGGTCAATTAAGATGGAGATCACTGATGGTGGATTTAGTGGTGAAGCTGGACCTCATACTGATTACTCGGCCTATGTTGAATATGGTACAAGATTTCAGGCAGCACAACCTTTTGTTAAACCAGCATTTGATGTTCAAAAAGGCGTGTTTATTAATGATTTAGAGAGGTTGTTGAAATGATAAAGACAAGAGACCAATCTATTTTTGATGAGTTGTTCAAACGGATTCAAGGCTTGGGTTATACAGTTTATGATTATAAGCCAATGAATGAAGTAGATTATCCATTTGTAGAAATGGAGAGCACTCAAACAATTCATGAACCCAATAAAACAGATATTAAAGGGACGGTAAGTCTTTCATTATCCATTTGGGGATTGCAGAAAAAGCGCAAAGAGGTGTCTGACATGGCAAGTAACATATTTAATCAAGTGTTGAATATTAAAGCTACAGACGGCTATTCTTGGGCTATAAATACACAAGCAAGTACGATCCAAATGATGGATGATACAACAACTAATACACCGCTCAAAAGAGCGCTAATAAACTTAGAATTTAGATTAAGATAGGAGATTAACATGGCGGATTTAACAGCTAAACAGGGTAAAGATATTATCTTGCTCTACCGTTTACTTAATAAAGCAACAGAAGAAGCTGCGTGGAAACTAGCTTTCCAAACTGATCACTCGAATGAAAAAACACGTGATTATAATACAACTGCGACCAAGGATGGTCCAGTTGGTGCCCTTGCAGAAATTGAATACAGTTTGTCTGCTACATCTATTGCAGCAAATGGTGACCCTCACCTTGATGAAATGGATGATGCAATGGACAACGGCGATATTATTGAAGTTTGGGAAATTGATAAAGCTGAAAAGGGTACAGATGATGAAAACAAAGGTAAATATAAAGCGAAGTATCTTCGTGCTTATCTTACAAGCTTTTCTTATGAACCAAATTCAGAAGATGCACTTGAATTAAGCATGGAGTTCGGCGTGCTTGGAAGACCTCAAAAAGGTTATGCTACTTTGACAGATGAGCAAGCAGATGTCGTGCAATATGTATTCAAAGATACTGCAAAAGAAACGGGAACACCCTAATGCTCCCCAGATGGTAACTGGGGTTATCAATGAAGACGGGTCAATTAAGCTTGATTGGGATTTAGACCCAAATGCACAAGCTTACCTTACACATTACGGAGAGGCTAATGAGTCTGACCCGCATAACGCTAAATTCATGGGTTATACAGAAACTAACTCATGGACTCTATCGGCTGAGAATGTTCCAACATTAACGACTGGAGATGAAATTTATCTGTATGTTCAGGCATACTTTGAGAAAGCTCCAGCGGATATTGAAACAGATGTAGACAAAGCAGCTTATCTTCATGACGGTGATTTTACTGGATCACCTTGGAGTGAAGCGGCCATACTAACAAAAGACTAGGACAATCCTAGTCTTTATTTTTTAAGGAGAAATATAAATGGAATTAACAATTAATGATAAACAATATGGTTTTAAATTTGGTGTGAAATTCGTGCGTGAATTAGATAAGACTTATCCAATCATGCAAGAAGGCATTGCTTTTGGTATGGGATTGACAGCAAAAGTTATTCCAGAACTTAAATCTGCGAATGTAAATGCATTAGCCACAGTTCTTTACTTAGCTAATCGCACAGAAACTCCGAAACTTTCTCAGGGAGACATTGATAATTATATCGATGATTGTGAAGATATTGAGCAACTTTTTGATGATGTACTAAAAGAACTTGCTGAAAGCAATGCGGGAAAGATCGCAATGAAGACGGTAGAGGAGCGAGTAGCGAAAGCTCAGCAAGCGGCTCAAAACGCCTAAATTCAGAAGTAGTTTATGACGAAATGATGCTGAATGCATTCCGTTATTTTGGATTAACTAGTCTTCTTGATTTTGAGCGTATGACTATTAAAGAATACTCAATAAGGATGAGCGCTACAGCTTTAAAGAACTTAGATCAGAAAGAACTTATCCATCAGCAAGCTTGGGCCAATTGGCAAGTACAAGCAACTAAAACAAGAGGAAAAACAGAAGTTCCTGTATATCGCAACTTTAAACAGTTCTTTGATAAAGAAAAAATTGAGAATGAGATATTAGGAATTAAAAAAGCTGAACCAGATAAACGTTTGATGGAGCTCCTTAAAAAGGCAAATAAATAGGAAAGGAGGAAAATATGGAATCTTTTAGTGTACAAGCCTACTTGAAAGCCACTGATAATAATTTTGTCAGTACCTTTAAAGAAGCTGCAAAACAAGTTAAGACTTTTCAAAAAGATACTAACAGTACGATGGCAGCCGTTGGTCAAGTTACAGCGAGCACAGGAAAAACGTTAACTAAAACTGTTACAGCACCAATTGTTGGTTTGGGTGTGGTTGCTACAAAAGTTGGTGGTGATTTTGAAGCGCAAATGAGTCGTGTTAAAGCTATTTCTGGTGCAACAGGTTCTGCATTTGATGAATTACGACAACAAGCAATTGATCTCGGAGCCAAAACTGCATTCAGTGCAAAAGAGTCTGCAGCAGGTATGGAAAATTTAGCTTCTGCGGGTTTTGATGCTAATGAAATTATGCAAGCTATGCCTGGATTGCTTGATTTAGCTGCTGTTTCTGGCGGAGATGTTGCACTTGCTTCCGAAAATGCAGCAACAGCGCTTCGTGGGTTTAACCTTGATGCAAGTGAGGCAGGACACGTAGCTGATGTCTTCGCTGAGGCAGCAGCAGATACTAATGCTGAAGTTGGAGATATGGGTTATGCAATGAAGTATATTGCTCCAGTAGCTAATTCAATGGGACTTTCTCTAGAAGAAGTAGCGGCAGCAATAGGTATTATGTCAGATGCGGGTATCAAAGGATCTCAAGCAGGTACAACACTCCGTGGTGCTCTATCTCGTTTAGCTAAGCCTACTGAGCCTATGATTGGTGTAATGAATCAATTAGGCTTAAGTTTCTATGATGCCTCTGGTAAAATGAAGCCTCTTAAAGATCAAATAGAGATGTTGCAAAAAGCGTTTAAAGATTTAACACCAGAGCAGCAACAAAATGCTTTAGTCACTTTGTATGGTCAAGAATCTTTATCTGGTATGATGGCACTTATTGATAAAGGGCCTGAGAAATTAGGAAGTCTTACTAAATCACTTGAAAATTCCGACGGTGCAGCCGACAAGATGGCTAGAACAATGCAGGATAACATGAACTCATCGTTAGAACAAATGATGGGAGCATTTGAATCTGCTGCTATTGTTGTTCAAAAGATTTTAGCACCAGCAGTAAGGCAGGTAGCAGATTTGATATCTGACTTAGTTCAAAAATTTGTTTCAGCTCCTGAACCAATACAACGACTAATAGTTGTTATTGGATTGATAGTAACTGCTATAGGTCCGCTGCTTTTAGTCATCGGAAAATCAATTAAGATATTTCAAACGATGAAAATAGGATTGATGGCGATTCAGGCAGGGTTAAGTTTAACTGGAACAGCTTTAAGTGGTCTGTTATTACCAATTACTGCTGTTATCGCAGTAGTAGTAGCATTAGCGGCTGCTTTTCTTTATTTCTATAACACTAATGAGGAATTTAGAAATAAAATAAATCAAGTGTGGGAATCAATTTTAGGCTTCATACAACCGATAGTAGAAACTATCTCGAATTTTATAAAAGAAGTTTTTGGAATGTTGTTAACTTGGTGGAATGAGAATCAAAACAATATCTTATCAATTGTTACTACTGTCTGGGGAGTAATTGAAGGAATATTTGAAGTGGCTATGATAGCAATCCAAGCTATTGTTTCATTAGTTTTAGGACAACTACAATCAGCTTGGGAAATTTGGAGCAATACTACTTCAGCGATTGTACAAGTTGCTTGGGCTATTATTTCGAATACTTTCAAAGGAACATTAGCAAATATTTTATCAATAGTAACTGCCGTCATTAATCAAATCAAACTGATTATTGATACTGTGATGAAAGTAATAGAGAATATATTCAAAATAATTCTATCCGCTATTAAAGGAGACTGGAGTGGTGTACTTGACGGTATTAAGGGTATTGTCGGAGCATTCGGTGATTATGTAACTGGTACTTTCGATAATATAATGGGACTGGCTAAAGATTTAATAAAAAATGGCGTTGATACTATTAAAGGAATATTTGACAGTTTATCTAAAATTAATCTGCTTGACATCGGTAAAGCCATTATTGATGGATTTGTTAAGGGTTTAAAATCAGCTTGGGAAGCTGGTAAAGAGTTCATTAGTGGTATTGGTGACTGGATCCGTGAACATAAAGGGCCTATTCGAAAGGATAAGAAACTTTTAACTCCAGCAGGTAATGCCATTATGGGAGGCTTGAATAAAGGGCTTTTTAGTGGTTTCAAATCGGTTCAGTCTAATGTCTCCAGTATGGGAGATAGGATTGGCGAAGTTCTGGGCTCAGATTATTCTATGGATATTGGTGCAAACGTAGCTGCTGCCAATCGTTCAATTGGTGGTACCGTAACACATGAAGTCAATATGAACAATGGTAAACAGCCAGCTTACGTAACTGTACGGGTTGGTAATCAACAGTTTAAAGCTTTTGTTGATGACATTTTAAATGCTCAAGGACAAGCAGTAAATCTGAATGGTGGATTCTAGAAAGGATAAAATGTATAAATTCAGAGACACAGTAAAACGAAAACATTATCATGATATTCCTTTTCTACCTACCAGCGCTATGCTCTATGATACGTCTTATTTGGAAGAGGTAATTAAAGGCTATCAAACTTTAAGCGTTGAGGGGAGAGAAATGTATTCCCTCGAGTTTGAAACACAGGATACACAAATGGGATCAGTAATCACAAATGCGAAACTTCCTGCTCGTGTGTTAACTGTGAAGTACAAGCTAGAAGATAAAAGCCCTGAGTTGCTTCAAGAAAAATTTGATACTCTGAAAGCTTTTTTGATTAGAGATAAAGATGTGCACATTAGATTTAAAGATGATTTAGAATACTATTTTGTAGGGAGATTTCAAACAGCTGATACAGTTCCAGGAGATACAAACTCTACAGTATCTACTTTTACAATCTATTGTCAAAATCCATTCAAGTATGGAAAGGAACAAACTTCTAAAGGCAAGATTATCAGTGAGTTACCCTATGCAGTTAAGCCTGATATTTTCGAAATAAAAATGCTAGAAAATAAATTAAATGCAACAGATGGCAACTATCACTTAAAAGTATCAAGTGCTGTTAAAGGTGATTTGCTGAAATTCGATTTTCAGAGAGGAGAAGTTTATTTAAATAACAAAAAAAGCGATAATATCCTCGATTTAGATTCTGATTTTAAAAATATTAGACTAAATACAGGTTGTGACTTCTCTGGAAGTAATTACGAATTAAAAATAACTTATAGAAAGGCGGTCTTATAGTGGCAAACATTTTATTTTTAGATAAGATGCAAAAAGTAGTGACATCAAAGGCTTCAGAAGAATTGATTTCATGTATACAAACTAAAGAAATTACTACAAATGCTTCTGAACTCCTGAATGATACCTTGTCGCTTACAGCGCCTTTCGACAATAAAATAGATTCAGCAAGTTATATCGCTCTAAATGATTCTAAAAGCAAAGAATTTTCTATGTACCGTGTTCTAACCAGTAGTGATCAAGACAATACACTTGAAATTGAATCTATAAATTTCGCTGTTGATGAACTTGATAATTTTATCATTAAAGATATAAGACCTAAGAACAGGTCTTTTTCTTATGTGATTCAGCAACTGCTTAGTGATTCTGGTTGTGATTGGGTGCTGGGTGTTTGTGAGCCTACAGCTACAGTCTCAAGTACCTTTTACTATACGTCAATGAAAGAAGCTTTAAAGTCACTACAAGAGTTAGGAGCTGAGTTTACTTTTTCTGTCGAAATATCAGGAAATAAAATCTCTAAAAAAATCATTAATTGTTATAACCAAATTGGTAAAGTGACTAACAAACGATTTGAATATGGGGAAGAAGTTTTAAGCATTGTACGACAACAAGATCGTACAAATATTGTCACGGCTCTAATTGGACGAGGTAAAGGTGAAGAAGTTGGGGATGGCTATGGCCGAAGAACTGAGTTTACTAACGTTGAATGGAAAAAGTCAGCTGGCAAGCCCTTAGATAAACCTAAGGGGCAAAATTGGATTGAGTATCCAGAAATGACAGCAGAATACGGAATTCCTTCTAATGGTAAAATGCTACCACGCAAAACCGTTGTAGTATTTGATGATGTGGATGATCCCGCAGAATTACTTCGAAAGACTTATGATCAGTTAGCATATTATTGCCGTCCTTTGGTACAGTTTAGTACTGAAATTCTAGGTGCCGATTCAATCGGTAACACAGTATCAATTCACCGTGGTGATCGTGGATATCACTATCAAACACGAGTATTTAAAGTTGTTACTGATTATACAAGCGGAAGAGTACAAGCGAGCTTAGGAGATAATTTAAGCGGTAACTCTCTTGATCGTCAGTTATCACAGGTTCAAAGTAATATCTCAGACCTTGATAATAATAAAATGACATTTTACGAGTCAACTGAGATTGGTAAATATCAAGATGACATCATGCGAGGAGCTGGAGCAAATGGTGGTTCTATCTATTTAGTTAATGGTATCGAGGCAGGTGTATCTAACTCTCGAGAGAGTTATGAACAAGTCTTTATGGACGGACCTAAGATATCTCAGTCCCAATATTTTATGATCCAGAATAACAGAGGGATATCTTTCAAGCAATGTAAGAAAGGCGAATGGACTACTATTCAGGATGTTCATAATGGAGCAAGTAATACCGCATGGACTTTAGATGGAACATTCAACGCCAATTTCATTCAAGCAGGAACGCTACAAGGTATAAAGATTAGATCAATTTCTGATGATTTCGTGGTTGAAATTAATGATGGGAAAATAAAATTTTTGAAACGTGAAGGTGATTCTGAGAAAGAAATGGTAGCATTTGCCCCTACCTATACTGATAATGATTTAAGAGGGATTGACCTCATTCAAAACCAAGGTTATTCATTTGCATTATCTTCAAAAGCTTCAAACGGAGGCTTGCTAAATGTCCTAGAAATACCAGAGGATAGCACGGCCGAGAATCGAAAATTGAAACTATATGGGGAAGTTAACGTTGATGGCAATTTCTACGTCAATGGCGTTAAGATTGACAAAAATGGGTTCTCTGGTGGAACTCTCGAGGTTGACAACCTCAAAGTTAATGATCGTATTGATGCCAAGGAAATCTACATTAACGGTGAAAAAGTAATACCTGGTCAAAACGGTGGAGGCGGCGGAGGTGGAACTGGCGGTTATCCTCCAGAAGTGACTACTGATGCTGATAAATTTGCTTGGGATGCGTGGTACTGGTTAATCAGTAATGGATATTCTAAGCAAGCGGCAGCTGGTATACTTGGGAATATTCAAGGAGAAGCTGGGGCAAGCATGAACCCAGATACCGAACAAGTAGGTGGTCCAGGTTATGGTATTGTTCAATGGGATGGCTCGGCATACCCACTTGTAGGAGAGGCTACATGGGATGGGCGTGAGTATGTTCAACGCTTAATGGCGGCAGCTGGAATTACAACAGACTACAGAACAATGGAAGCGCAGATCCGACTGTTAAATTGGTGCATGTACAATGGACAATGGATTGGTGCGGTAGATCCTACCACTGTTGAGGGATTAAAAAACATCACTGACCCTAAACAAGCAGCTTATGCTTTTGAGAAAAACTTTGAAAGACCAGCCACTGCTCATTCGGAACGACAAACCTATGCTCAAACTTGGTATGACAAATTCAAGGATTTGAAACCTAGCCAAAATACAGGAGAGAAAGGGTTGGAGCATCTTCAATTGCTTTTAGGTCAACGAGTTGGCAATGGTCAATGTTATGGGCTAAGTGCGGAGTATTCAGGATTTCTTGGTGGATGTGGTCTCGGTGCTGGAACAATATATGGTCTATCTCATGTCAGCGGAAAAGGTTCAACAAGTGCTGCTGCAGATATTGGTATCGCTTATAACTGGTCAGAAGTGGGATGGAAAGTTATGGAAAATCCATCTTACGATGATTTAGTTGTCGGTGCAATCATGAACTATGCACGAGGCGGGCACGTTGGAAGTTGGTATGCAGACAGCACATATGGTCATACTGGGATAATTCGTGGTTTAGAAAATGGAAAAATTCAGACCTATGAGCAAAATACAGAAAAAGGACAAATTTGTGCTGAATTGGAACGTGAGTTTTATAGCAGTTCTGATATTTCCTCAATTTGTATTCCACCAGAATAAGTTATGAGAAAGGAGTAACATGACAGAACAATATATAACGCTGTCAACTACTGAACCTAACAATAATGTTGGGGCTATAAAAATGCGTCATGCAGATAAAAATAGTCAAAAAATAGTCGTTCAAGTCGTAGAGAATGGTTTATCCAAAAGTTTTGAGGGGCTACAGCCTTATTTTTGTTTATTGGCCCAAGAAGTCACTGGACAAGGTGTATCAGAAGAACCCGTAGCTACTTTTGATGAAAAAAAGGGGACTCTAACCTATACAGCTAGTGACAATGCTTTACAGTTTGTGGGAAGAAATGAAGCTTACTTTAGTTTCAGAAAACAAGTCGGGGAACTTTGGATAGAACAGTTTTCTACACGTAATTTTCATTACATTGTAGAAAAATCGATCTATTCACAGCCCTTCAAGGATTCAAATTATTGGTGGACCTTTAAAGAACTGGATCGCATCTTTAAGCAATATATTGAAGATGGTAGAACGAGTTGGGAAGAGTTTGTTGAAGCTAATAGAGAAGTTCTTGAATCCATTGATCCTGGAGGAAAACTTCTAGACAAAGTTTTAGCAATAGAAAAAATTATTAGTCGTGAAGTACCAAATGGCTTTAATTTTATTATTGAGCATGATTCAGAGTATCAACCAGAAGTTAAGGTGACTAGTTATAAAAATGCAATTGGTACCGAGCCAGAAGGTTTTGATACTAGTGAAGTATTTGGAGGGGATAGGATTCAGGTAGTACCTTGTTCGATAAGCTATGATCGAAAACGAATTAATATAAAAATGCCTTATGACTATACAATGGATGGAGAGATAGCCATACATGATAATGTAGTCTTGCTTATTAATGGAGTGAATGTTTTGTGCTTTACTCTTAAGAGCGCAAATGTAACAACAGGAGCAGTGCAGATAGTCAAAACACCTCAAGATTTACTAGTGCAACTCATTACTGATACTTCAGTACAAGTAGATTGGAAGCGAGGTGACTAATGGCACTAACCTATAAAGTATATTTAGATGGAAATTTTCTAAAAGAAGTGGAAAATTTGAATACTATTGTTGATGGATTGACCAAAGATACAGAGTATACCATACAAATCAGTGAAACCGATGGCGAGTTAGAATCTCCTTTATCAGAAGCTGTTAAATTCGTTACTACTATCATTCCTGTAGAAGAGATAGTACTCAATACAACAGAGGAGACATTACTAGTCACTGAGAGTTTTCAGCTTTCCGCAACGATTGAACCAGATAATGCTACCTTTAAAGAAATAACTTGGAGTACGAGTGACGCTTTAATTGCGACTGTAAGCGAAACAGGGTTAATTGAAACCGTAGGCGTAGGCACTGTTAAAATTACAGCTGAGTCAGTAGATGGGATTAAGGGAACTTGTCAACTTACTGTTAATCCAGCGATTATCATACCCACCACGGATACAGTAGTTAGTGCTTTTGGAAGTGTAGATCCTATAGGGGCAGAGCTTCAAGGGCTTGATACCGGTGAAATTTTTGGTGGAACAGAACCCGTTGAGGTTATTATTCTTAATACGAAAGTGTTAGAAGAGAATACACTTCTTGAGATTTCAAGTGATTGGAATACAGGAGGTGCGTTGGCCAAAAAAATTAAGGATAAAAAATTTACAGCTATAACTGAAAATAAATCAATAGAAATTACAACAGAATAGGAGAAATAAAAATGGCAGATCTTAATGATATTTATCGTGGTATGCAAAATGGTGCAGAGACGATCGATGAAAATTTTAATAAGCTGAATACTGAGTTAGAAAGTACAGTAGATAATCTCAAAACAAGTAGCACAAAATTGAACAGTGACAATATGTCCGACATCTCTATATACAAGACAGGCAACAATGTTTACATTCGACTTGTTGGTTCTTTATCAAGTAAGGTAGCTAATGGTAATTTAATCGGTTCAATTCCTAGTGGATTTAGACCTAGTGCTGAATGGCATTATGATTGTTTTGGCGCTGGGGAGCTATATCGTGTTCTAGTGCGGCCGGACGGTGGGTTGCAAGCTTCGCAGGATATACCTTCGGGAACATCATTCCGAGATACAATTAATTACCCTATTTAATAGTAAGAAAGGAGAAGATATTGGAATATCAATTATTAGGAATTTCAGGTCTAATATTAATTATATTAGGTTTGACATGGTTAAAAGATGGGGAGAAAATGGACCCACCTTTGAAGAAAAGAATCATTATTGATTTGACAACAATTGCTTTATTTTGGATTGTATTTGAATTTTGGCAGTTCTCTATGGTCAAGCCCTACGAATACGAAGTGAATTGGATTATCAACGGTTCGCTCGCATTCTTTGGTGCACGCATGATTCAGCTCATTTGCCAAGTTAATCCAATGTTTCAAGAATTAGTGGATTATATGAAATCAAAGAATGCTAAAGGAAACGTTATTGAAAAGGAAAGTACGGAGGAGAATAAATGAAAAAATTAATTAAGGGAGCCGCTCTTATCATGGTGGCTTTTTTTGCTGTTGCAGCAAGCGGGCCAGTTTTTGCCGCAGTGGGTGACCAAGGGGTTGATTGGTCAAAATATAATGGCGATTACGGTAATTTTGGTTATGCTCATGATAAGTTTGCGATTGCTCAAATTGGTGGAACATATGGTGGAACCTTTGTAGATCAAGACACTTATGAAACTCAGGTAGCTTCAGCAATTGCGCAAGGTAAACGAGCCCATACTTATATTTGGTATCAAGTTGGAGGCTCACAAGAAATTGCAAAAGCTGCACTTGATCGTTATCTTCCTAGAGTACAAACTCCAAAAAACTCAATTGTAGCTCTAGATTATGAGAGTGGAGCAAGTGGAGATAAGCAAGCCAATACGGATGCAATTTTATATGGTATGCGCCGCATTAAAGCAGCAGGTTACACACCTATGTATTATTCATACAAGCCCTACACTTTGGCAAATGTTGACTACAAACGAATCCTTAAAGAATTTCCTAATTCATTGTGGATGGCTGCTTATCCTGATTATAATGTTACCCCATATCCTAACTACAACTTTTTCCCAACAATGGAAGGTGTCGGAGTTTATCAATTTACATCCACTTATATCGCTGGTGGACTAGATGGCGATGTTGATATGACGGGAATCACAGATAATGGCTATGGCGAACAGCAAGGTCAAGAAGTTAAACCTGACACTGATACACCAGCCATTGACAATGGTAAAGAAGCCAATGAAGTCAAAGGAAATGATGTAGAAGTTGGAATGACGGTTAAAGTAAACTTTGGTGCTACGAATTATGCCACAGGAGAAACAATTCCTCAATGGGTGAAAGGACAACCGCATAAAGTTATCCAGAAGAATGGAGATACAGTCTTGCTCGATGGTATTATGAGTTGGTTATCCATTCACGATGTTGAAACTATCGATGCTTCCACAGACCAATCGACAACTTCCACAAAAAGTTACATTGTAAAACAAGGTGATACACTTAGTGGTATTGCTTCAACTTGGGGTACGACATGGCAGGAGCTGGCTCTTCAGAACGGTTTGCCTAATCCGAATATGATTTATGTTGGACAGATTATTAATATCCCAGACGTTCATTCTGGTGCTACATCACGCACTTACACTGTTCGCTCTGGTGACAATCTTTCAAGCATTGCTCAACGCTTAGGGACTACTGTTCAAAACCTAGTTAATTTGAATGTTATTACGAATCCAAACTTAATCTATGCTGGGCAAAAATTAAACTATTAAAAACATACAGTAAAGCCTTGATTTTTACTTTATTTTTAGATAAACTTAAATTAAGTTTGACACTATGTTTTTCGGGTTTAAAAGGGTTCGATTCCCTTCCTCATCATATGCTGCATACCGGAGAAACTTCATTTACTATTATTCTTTTATTGTTTACAGGAGTAGCACTAGAAATTTTTATCGATTTCTTTTGTGACTTTCTTACGAGATATTTAGAAAAAATAGAGGTGGCTAATATGAACAAATATATTGTATCAGTTGTCAAATTTATGCTTGGATGTTTCGCGCAAGCGATGGGGTGTCTTGGTAGGCAGGGTAGCAAGCGCGGGACATATGAGCAACCTGACTTCGGTCAGGTTTTTTTGTTTTATTTAAGACGACAGCACTATAATACAAATACTCCAAGTTTTTCATAAAATATACTCCTATAACGAACGCCTTACTCCTATGAGGCGTTCTTTTTGTGAATTTAGATAAATGAATTCTCGATGTTTCTGTTATAGATTGTATGCCTTACAACTAATGGTTTGGAGGCGTTATCTTTTTAAGTATAGATTAAGAACAAATATATAGAATGAGAACAACTAATATTTAACGTAATATTGGTGTTAACTTTCTTCATCCTCCGCTTCGGCGGGGATTTTTTATTTTTTAAAATCTGCTATTGTATGGTATACAAAGTCTATAGTATATGTTAAGTATTTGTTAAGGCGATACTTATAGAATGAATAACATCTAATTAGTTTAACTATTAGATATTGATTGTCCGCTTCCGATACTCAAGCGTGAATCTCAGTTTTCCTATTTTCGGACCCTGACTTTTGTCAGGGTTTTTTTATCTTCTAATTGTAGCTTATTGTATGGTATACAAACACTTTTCAATCTATTAAGAAACAGTTAAGGGGGTATTTATAGAATGAAAATATCTAATAGCTTCATTATTAGATAATTTTTATCCCTAGCCGATACTCAGGCTTGGACTTTAGGCGTAGCTTTAGCTATGAATTTCATTTCCCTTCCCTGACTTTTGTCAGGGTTTTTTTAAATATTTTAGTAAATAAAATAAAAGGATTAATCTATGTTAGAAAGTACGATGAGAGGTTCATGCAATTTAGTTCACCTCTTATGACTTCTTAACCCGCTTCGGCGGGCTTTTTTATATTTTACTTTCTTTGAAGAAAAACGCGGCAATAGTGATAACTAATATACAAATGATAGCCCACGGTAAATTATCTAATGATTTCCTGGATATCATCACGTAAATAAAAGATATGAGAATAATTAATGAGATAATAATTACTGCTCAGTCTGATAGCTCGCTGACAGGTTCAAACGTGGTTAAAGCGTTACAAAAATTCTTAGGTATTGGTAAAGATGGTCTATTTGGTCAAGCCACTATTAAAGCTTTGCAAAAACACCTAGGAACAACTCAAGATGGCATCATCAGTCCAGTTTCTGATTCTGTGAAAGAACTTCAACGGAGGTTGAATGCAGATAAAATATAAAATAAAAATCTGTTAGCTTATAGTGGCAGCAAATAATATAAAGTGCTATAATTTACTCGTTGAAATGTTAAAAGACTCACAATGTATTTTATAGCATTTTTATCGAATATAAATGTGGTGTCTAGGAGAATATCTAGGAGGATATTATGAAAAAAATAGTTTTAGGTACTTTAGCAGCGTTAGCATTTATAACTGGAGGAGTTATTAACGCCCATCAAGTGTCCGCAGATACAGCGCAACTCCACGAAAGAATTTTTAGAATTTATAATCCAAATACAGGTGAACACTTACTTACACCTGCCGGATGGGAAGTTGTAGTTTTAGAGAAAGCAGGATGGAAAGCTGAAGGAGTTGCGTTTTATATACCTTTAACTGAACCTCCATACTCAGGATATCCAGTTGTGCAACGTTTATATAACGCAAATGCAGGTGATCATCACTACACAACAAGTAATTTTGAAGCCACGAGCTTAGTTTCAGTTGGTTGGAGTAATGACGGAGAAGCATTTACATTCCCAGTTGCCAAAGCAAAAACTGGTGTACCTGTATATCGCCTATACAATCCAAATGCCAAAGTGGGTTCACATCACTTTACAATGAGTTCTTATGAGAGAGATTCACTAATTAAAGCTGGATGGAAAAATGAAGGAATTGCATTTAACGCTTATACTAAATAATTATTAAAAAATAACCCTGACTTTGGTCAGGGATTTTTTATGATATTTTGTAAATAAAATAGATTAAACTATGCTAGAATATAAGCATGAGAGGTTCATCAAACTTAGTTCGCCTCTTATGGCTTTTTAACCCGCTTCGGCGGGTTTTTTTTGTTTGGAAATTATATGGTATAATTCAACTATAAAAATATTTTAGGAGAAAACGATGATTAATTGGCAAGTAATTCTTTTTGGAACGATAATATGGATTATTATAGAAAGCCTATTATATAACCCTATACATAGCTGGGGTAAATTTTGGGCTAAGGAGTCTGGCATGGAAGCTAAAATGGAAAATCAGACGATGACAGCTGGTGATATGGTCTTCACGTTTGGTGGGACAATTATTGGAGGACTCCTTTTATCGTCTGCGACTTATCAGGTCATTTATTGGTTTTCAAAAAATGATAATGACGCATGGATGATAACCTCACTTCAAGGGGCTTTATTACTTTGGTTAGGGGTGTATGGGGTGTCATCGTTTGTCATGTCGGTTTATTCGGGACAATCTAAGAAGCTTGTTGGCTTACATTTAATCAACGGTTTTCTGGGCCTGCTTGCTATAGGCTTAGTAATTGGTTTTTTAGGATAGTTTATCCGTCGCTCCGGCGGGATTTTTTAGCTAAAAAAACCATCTAAGTAGGGTATAATAAAATAACAATATTTAGTAGAGGTAAAAATATTATGAAGAAGATTTACTTTCTTTGCACTGGGAACTCTTGTCGCTCTCAAATTGCTGAAGGCTATGGTCATCAATTTTTAGAGGGATGGGAAGTTCGATCGGCTGGCATAGAAACGCACGGATTGAATCCCAGAGCTGTAGAAGTTATGGCAGAAGTTGGTGTTGATATTTCTAATCAAAAGTCTGAACTAATTGATATGGATTATTTTAATAGTTGCGATTTAATCATTACTTTATGTGGAGATGCTCTCGACAAATGTCCAATGATACCTAATGGGACGAATCACGAACATTGGGATTTACAAGACCCAGCTCGAGTATCAGGAACAGATGATCAAATATTAGAAGCATTCAGAAATACAAGAGATTTAATAAAAGTGCAAGTTGAAAAATTAACAGAATTGTAAATTCACCCCGTTTTTGCGAGCTTTTCTGTTATACTTTAATATATAGTATAGGAAGGAATAATATTGTGGAATTTAAAATTGGAGAAGCAGTATATTTACCAGAATCAAAATATCCCGGTGTAGTGGGGACTGTTATAGCAGAAAATAAAAAAGGAATTTTAGTTAGTTTTAACGGTACCCAGCAACTTTATTTTGAAGAAAATGAACTTCAATCTTATAAAAAGTAAGATATTCATAACCTGACCTGACTTCGGTCAGGGATTTTTTATTGCGTTAGCTTATCACTTTCTTGAATCATCTTAATAAGACCTTCTAGTGGTAAAGAGGTATTGTTAACTCTCACTGTATTCCAATGAGTTTTATTCATATGATAACCAGGAAATACACCGTCATATTCACGTACTTCCTCACCATGTTCTGGAGCAAGTTTTAAATCGATAAGTAAATCATTATCTTTTTCAAAAATTAAAGCGATAATTTTTTTATTTCTTTTTTGTCTAATGGCAGTCCATAAGATCTTTTCACGAGTGTTATCATTAAATGGGTAATCCTCATAAGAATTAGTATTTTTTAAAACTAAATTTATTAATTCTTCCCGTGTCATATTAAACTCCTTTTTTTGTAATTATATCACTAATATTATAAAATGATTTAGAATAATTTATATTTGCTCCAACGGATATTTCGTTCTTAAACAGTCTAATCAAAATTTGTGGAAATATTGACAAAAAACAGTAATAGTAGTATAATACATCGACTAATAGGCGTAATGGTTTATAAAATATGGAGGTTTTATAATGAGTGATTTTACATTACAAGATCCAGTTTCAGTGGCTAATTTTATCATTGATTATGCAAAAAAAAGAAAGAAGCCAGTTTCAAATTTACAGCTCCAAAAAATAATGTATTTTATTCAGGGAGCCTTCTTAAATAAATATGATTCTCCATTAATAAATGGTACCTTTTCGAGGTGGCAATATGGTCCCGTCATAAAAGAGGTCTATGCAATTTTTAGAGAAAATGGTCCATCGCCAATCGAAAATATATCTATGACTGTAAATTTTGAGAATAATGGATTTGAGATAGAGAAAGGACCAAAAACTACAAGCGAAAGCCTCGGAAATAGTAGTGTATATAGTTATTTGAAAGAAATTACTCTTGAGTTGTTAGATGTTTCGCCTTGGGAATTGGTAAAAATTTCGCATGAACAGGAAATATGGTCATCTTATAAAGATGAAATTGTAAAACATTCAGCTCCAGATTATGAAAATAAAGAGATAAAAAAAGCGTGTAAGGATAATGTTAGTTTATGGCACAAACAATAACAGAATTTGAATTACTGAAATTGATTCTGAAAAGTTTTGATATTAATAGTGAACAATATATAAATAAAACTTTGCAATTAACTTATGTTAATCTAAGCACAAATGTTAAAAGTATTGATCGAGTTGATAATATAGCCAGCATTATTTATGGGTTTTCTGAAGATGAATTTATAAATATTCAGAGATTTTTTGGATTACTGGAAGATGACAAAGAAGATTATTTCTCGGGATTTATTGAAGAAATAAAAAATAAAGAGATAGTTACCCCTCAGGGGGAAAAGTTGAATGAAGCGTTTTCGAAGAAATTTTCCGAACATATTCGTTTATGTTGCTTTCAAAGAAATTTTATGATGGCTGTGTCAAAAAATGCAGAAGAAATAGCCATGAGCACTTTAGAATTAGCTGATACAGCCAAAGATGCTTATGACACTGTAGGTCAAGCTGTTAAAAAAGCTGAACGTTCTGCTAATAGTGCAAAAAATATATCAACAGAAGCGAAAAAAATTGCAGTTGAAGCAGAGAAAGTAAAAGGAAAGATATATTCTGAATTCATAGCTATATTAGGTATCTTCACGGCAATTTCTTTTATGTCCATGGGTTCTTTACAGGTTTTAGGAGATTTGTTTAAGGATGTAAAAAATCCAACTTCGTCTTCACTTGGTTACGCAATGATTATCGGGGGGATTTATATTTCTATCATGTATGTTTTTATCATTATTATGTTTGTAGGGATGAAAAAAGTTATAGGTAATGGTGATAAATACAATTTTAGTACTGGGGTTTGCGCATTAGTGCTTATAACAGTTTGTACACTAATAGGCATTGGACTTTTTATGGTAAATTGTCTTATACCTGGTTTAATGTTTATAACCGTATGCATTGTTGGATTAATTGTTGCATTTCTTGCAACTCAATCTATAACAACTGAAACCGAATAATTCTTCGCCCTCCAGGGCATTTTTGTTTTATTTAAGCAATTAAATATATAATTGATTTACTTTTCATAAAGTAAATTCCTAAGCGCCTCTCTCCTAAGGGGTGTTTTTTGTATAGAAGATTTCTTTAGGTTTATTCGTAAATCCTAGTGCCCAAGTAGCTGATTACTTTTTGTTTGACCCCTGTTTTCACAGTTATTGTTTGGTATTAACAAACGTTCGTTGCATTAAATATGATTCCGATCATTGTTTGGTATATACCTAAAAACGTTCTATGCTATAATCTGTAAGAAGAAATTTAGCAGAAGGAAAAATAAAATGGTTAGAATCAGCAAAAGCTGGTATTATTTAATGGCGATGGGATTGATAGTTGGCATTGGAGGGCATTTAATGTTTAACGGTGCCGTAGATGAAATACTTGAATTCATAGGATTTATGGAATTTATTGGTGCACTAGTGTGTGGACTTACCGGTTTAATCATAAAATATCTACGGAAAAAGAAAGGCTTACTACATTAATTTATATTTTTGCCCAGATTTAAAGGTCAATTAGAGAAAACAGGCATATTTACATTGACCAACCGATTGAATTATCGGTCAAGCAGACTTAGCTAAAGTTGTAGGAGATTGACCATTATATGTTTGGTAGAGTTTAACGTGGTATAATTAAAAAGTCTTAACCTTAGGCAGCCGACTTTTTTGTCGGTTTTTATTTTGATTTAAAAATTATATAATAGAGTCTAGTGAGTGAGAAGCTAAATTCTTTTCAAAAATTTGTAATCCGCAGTTCCACTCACACCTATTAAGGTGCTGTGGGTTTCAATTGGTTCTTTAGCTTAGCTGGTTAAAGCCCTCCGCTCATAACGGAGTTACCGCTGGTTCGAGTCCAGCAAGAACCATGATAGTCGACGATAATATCTGACTTCGGTCAAGGCTTTTTTGTTTTATTTAAGAACCTCAAACTATAATATAATTATTCCAATTAAAAATTTTTCATAAAGTTTACTCCTAAAGCGCCTCATTGCATTGAGGTGCTTTTTAATCTAATTATTCCTAACAACTAACATTGTGCCCTGCCCTCTATTTACTCAGGTTATGCTAGTCATCTCTCGCTTTAACGATTTTCCCTCTATATAATAATACAAATATACTATAAGTGTCTAAAAGTGTAAGATAATTTAATATAACCTATTGAATAAATTATACCAATTTGCTAATATAGAAGCCATGTAGAAATGGAGATAGTTTAGAAACATGAAGAACTATAGAAAAACAATTATTTCAGCATTTATTTTCGCAATCGTCTTTAGTGGTTGTTTGGGTGCAAAAGCTTTAGCTGAAAACTATTGGGCAGGACATGCAGATATTGAAGTTATTAATCAGAATATTGATACTTTAACCAATCGCATTCAAACAAAGAATCAAAAAATTTCTGATCTCAACAATACTGTCAAAGATTTACAAAATACAGTAAACTCAGAAAAACAACAGGCAACATCACTTAACCTACAGTTGGAGCAAGCAAATTCTGATAAGCAAAAGGAAATTCAGCAAAAAATTAATGAAATTAACGAAAAAATTGCGGAGGGGAATCAAAAAGTAGCAGATAAACAAAAAGAACTTGATACTGCTAATCAAACAATTAGTAGTCTTCAAGCTCAAATTAGTGATTTGCAAGCAAAATCAGGCCAAAATGACCAAGCTTTAAGCGATGTTCAAGCAACACGTCAAAAGGCTGATCAAGCGGTTCAAAATGCTCAGTAATTTTTATATAAAAATCACTAAAGTCCTTTGTGGTTTTTGTTTTATTTAAGTCGCTGATTATATAATTAACTTACTTTTCATAAAATACTTCTAAAGCACTTCTCTCCTAAGAGGTGTTTTTTTATTTGGTTGATTATAACAACAATTGCTTTATACTTTAATTCCCTCGGAGTTAGGTAATTATTCCGTCTTTAGTGATAATTTCTTCTATTTTTATGGAGTTGAGTATAAAAAATAATAATCTGCTATAATTCTAAATATGAATAAACGAGCTAAAGAAAAATTGGTAGTCCCCTTCCTTTTGGCGCTTAACGCAGGATTTATCGATGGATTTTCATTCTTTCACTTTGATTATCGATTTATTGGCATGCAGTCAGGAAATGTAATTCAGGCAGGAATTAGTATAGCTAAAGGGAGTATAATAAATTTTTGGGATTTCGCTATACCAATTATTTTGTTTATCTTAGGTGTGATCACACGTGGTTTTTACTCCTATTATTTGACTCAAAAGGGGCGATTCGAATTTTCCAGTTTGATTTTACTCCAATTATCCGGTATTACAATTTTAACAACAATATTTGCTCTGGGAGTAGATTTATCAGCTACCCTATACGTGGGTTTGTTTAGCTATTTTATGGCAATACAATTTGATGCATTTTCGAAAATCAGGGAATTAGGATATAGCAATATTATTATGTCTGGTAATATAAAATCATTAGCCTCAAATCTTACACAATATATTTTGACAAAAAAAATAACCTATCTTCAGGCAACTAGAATATATATGGGGCTAATAATATCCTTTTTTGCAGGAATAATTATTTCTGTTACAATTGGAACACATTTCGGGAAGTGGACATTATTAGGGTCTAGTCTGGTCCTTTGCTTAGTATTTATTATCACTCGCTCTGAGGAAAAAATGAGTTTGTGATAAAATTAAAAAGTCTTAACCTTAGGCAGCCGACTTTTGTCGGTTTTTATTTTGGATAAAATACAATTTAGTTTATAATGAATTATGTGAGTGACAATAACAATATAAGTTGGAATTCATCTTGTTTATAAAAATGGCTTACAGTGGCACTCATACCTGAAAAGGGGCTGTAAGCCATTATAATAGGTTCTTTAGCTCAGTTGGTTAGAGCTAACGGCTCATAACCGTTCGGTCGCTGGTTCGAGTCCAGCAAGAACCATACTGCCCCTTTTAATCCCCTTTTGTTAAAATACACAAATAAACGTTGATACTAAAGCATTATCTTCTGTCGCTAAGACAGAGTTTTTTTATAAAAAAGAAGAGACTGTAGCAAGTAAACTCCTAAAATTGATCACATAATATTTTTAAACTTCGCAAAAAGCAAATTTTATAATATAATAGTATGTTGGGGCTCTTTTTAAACTTTCAATGAAAGAATTTAAGCTAGTCCACCTTAAAAAAAGGAGAAGAAATGACAGAAACACAGACTTCAAAAAAATCTGGCGATGATCAGGGTTCAATCATCGTTCTCATGTTAGCTTTAATGATTGCCATCTTTGCCTTTCAATTGAACGCTTCAATGCTTTCACCTGCTTTGGTAACAATGCAAGAACAATTGCACACAAGCGCTTCAGCGATTGCTTTGACTCAGACCATCTTTTTTACAGCAGCAGCACTTTTTGCTTTATTTTTACCTCGCTTAGCAGACTTGATTGGTCGTAAAAAGGTCTTACTTGGAATGTTGATTTTGACAGGAATAGGATGCCTTATTTCTGGGCTTGCAACCAATGTTGGGGTATTGATGATTGGGCGAATACTACAGGGGGCAGCTGGTCCTATCGTTCCACTTTGCTTAATCATGCTTCATGTGAGAGTGACAGAAGGGAAAAGATATGCAAAATTGATGGCTATTTTAACTTCTGTTAATGGTGGGATTGCTGGTGTTGACGCTTTAGCGGGTGGCTGGCTAGTAAGTCATGGCGGCTTTCGCTCTGTATTTTTAACGATGGCACTGACAGCCATACTGGCTGTCATCTTAGTAGCCATTGGGACGGAAGAGTCGACAGCAAAGCAAACCCCCCGTATGGATTGGGGCGGAGTAGTACTTTTAGTTATTGCAATGGGCGCTTTGCTAACAGCTGCCAATGCGTTGCAAGGAAGTTTTGGAAACATTGGTTTATCCAATGGGACACTCGCTCTTATTTTATTTATTATTGGTATTGTTTGTTTCATTGGCTTTTGGCAAGTTGAAAAGCGTGTAAGTGATCCGATGGTCCCTATTCATTATTTGAAACAACGTCGTACTTGGGGTCTTTTATTGACTACACTCCTTGCAATGACGGGTGTCTTTGCAATTATGAATGGGATCATACCTGCTCTAGGTCAAGATAAAAACTTCGGCTTAGGGTTAGGCGCTGATCTCGTCTCATTTGTTACTTTGACACCTTATGCCGTGGCAGGATTAGTTTTTGGTCCTATTTCAGGTGTGCTGGCTGCTCGCTTTGGTTTTGCTAAGGTATTGCGAGCTGGATTATTGGCAACTGTATTAGGTTTTGGGCTAACTATAGCTGGTGCACTTAAGCCTTCTATTTGGTTATTGCTTTTACTTTCTATCTTCATTGGGATTACTTATGCCGGTATTACTAATATTATGCTTAATGGGCTCGGTATTGTACTTTCTCCAGAAGATAATCCCGGCTACCTTCCTGGATTAAACGCGGGCATGTTCAACCTTGGAGCAGGTTTGAGCTTTATTATATTATATGCTGTTCCTTCTGCTATACATACTACGGTCGGTGGAAGTACAACAGGGTATGTTACAGGAATTGTTACTGGTCTGGTTCTAGTGATTATTGCTTTCTTTACCTCATTTTTAATTCCGGATCCTAAAACAACGAAGTAAGTACTAAAATTTTTCTAAACTGTCAAATTTGACAGTTTTTTATTATCTTCAGGTTTTATGGGCCAGGAGTGGTCTAACTTGAGGATCCGCTAATAAAATCGATTAAAAATATTTTCATAAAAAAACGTCCTAAAAGAAAATAATTTTAATCCTGAAAAGTAAAAACCGCTTTCAATTTGTGTTATAATGAACTATAAATAAAAAATATGGAGAAATCTTATGTTTGATACTACTGATCAATTAGCTGTCAATACGATTCGTACCTTATCTATGGATGCGATTCAAAAAGCAAATTCTGGTCATCCAGGACTTCCAATGGGCTCTGCACCAATGGCTTATGTGCTGTGGAGCAAGTTTTTGAATGTTAATCCTAAAACTAGCCGTCAATGGTCTAACCGTGATCGTTTTGTATTATCTGCAGGTCATGGTTCGGCAATGTTATATAGTTTGTTACATTTGGCGGGGTATAATGTAACAACTGATGATTTAAAAGGTTTCCGTCAGTGGCAATCTAAGACCCCAGGTCACCCTGAGGTTGGGCATACAGATGGTGTTGAAGCAACAACAGGCCCATTAGGTCAAGGTATCGCTAATGCTGTAGGGATGGCAATGGCAGAAGCTCATCTTGCTGCGCAATATAATAAACCTGGATTTAAAATTGTCGATCACTACACTTATGGTTTAAATGGTGATGGTGATCTGATGGAAGGGGTCTCACAAGAAGCAGCTTCATTGGCAGGTAAGCTAAAATTAGGCAAATTAATCCTTTTTTATGATTCTAATAATATTTCGCTTGATGGCGATTTATCCATGTCCTTCATTGATGATATCCAAAAACGCTTTGAATCGTATGGTTGGCAACACCTTTTAGTAAAAGATGGCAATAATCTGGATGAAATTGCTGCTGCCATTGAAGTCGCTAAGGCTGAGACAGATAAGCCTACAATTATTGAAGTGAAAACAGTGATTGGTTTTGGAGCTGAAAAACAAGGTACTTCTGCAGTTCACGGGGCGCCTCTTGGAGCTGAAGGTGTTGCATTTGCCAAGAAAGCATATGGTTGGGATTACCCTGAATTTACAGCGCCAGAAGAAGTTTCAAAACGCTTTTTAGAAACCACTGTGGCACGAGGCGAAGCGATGGAGCAGGTATGGCGTGAGACGTTCAAAGCCTATGCCCAAAAATATCCAGAACTTGCTGAACAATACGTTAAAGCTTTTGAAAATGAAACGCCAGAAGTGGAATTGACTAAACATGAACTTGGTACAAGTAAAGCCAGTCGTGTAACGTCACAAGAAGCGATTCAAGAATTGTCAGCTCAAATGCCAAATTTCTGGGGTGGCTCTGCTGACCTTTCAGCTTCAAATAATACGATGGCAAAGGCTGAGTCTGACTTTATGCCAGACAACTATGCGGGGCGCAATATCTGGTTTGGTGTTCGTGAGTTTGCAATGGGAGCAATCATGAACGGGATTGCACTCCATGGTGGAACGCGTGTGTATGGCGGAACTTTCTTTGTCTTCTCAAACTACATGCTCCCTGCCGTCCGTATGGCGGCTCTACAAAATCTGCCTGTAACTTATGTTTGGACACATGACTCCATTGCTGTTGGGGAAGATGGACCAACACATGAACCTGTGGAACAACTGGCTTCAGTGCGTTCAATGCCTAATTTAGATGTGATTCGTCCCGCTGATGGGAATGAGGTGATTGCAGCTTGGCGTCATGCAGTGACAAGTGAAAAACGTCCTACTGCCTTGATTTTAACCCGTCAAAACTTGCCTGTTTTACCGGGCACTGCAGAATTGGCTGAAGAAGGTCTGAACCGTGGCGCTTATATCCTTTCTAAAGAGGAAGGTAAGTTAGAAGGAATACTCATTGCAACAGGATCAGAAGTGGCTTTGGCTTTGGAAGCGAAGAAAACTTTAGGTGCTGGTGTGCGTGTGGTTTCTATGCCTTCAATGAATATTTTTGATGAACAATCTAAGGCTTATCAAGAAGAAATCTTACCTAAAAATGTGCGACGTCGTTTGGCAGTAGAAGCTGGGACAAGTTTTGGTTGGGGAAAATATGTAGGACTTGACGGTGCAACTGTGACCGTTGATAAATGGGGGGCATCTGCTCCTGCTAACATAGTCTTACCTGAGTATGGCTTCACCACTGAAAATGTTATTAAAGCTTATAAGGCTCTGGATTAGTTTTCCTAAAGGGCTCTGACATGCGTGTCAGAGCTTTTTTGTTACTGACAGCTCTGTCAGTAACTTTTGCAGCGTTTTTTCTAAAGATTAACTATATAAGGAGGACCCATGGCAGTTTTACTTGCTCTTATTTCAGGGATTGGCTCATTGTTTAATCTCTACCTTTTAGATGGACAGCTTTTGCTCCAAGGACTACTGACCTTGTTAGCATGGGTGGCTTTGTTTACTTTTCGTGGAAAAAAATCAAGGAGTTCTTATGAGCATGATGGCACTCGAATTTTCACTTTCCGTTTTGCGCTGATATTATTAGCGGTTTTGGGCTCAAGTCTAATTTTGTTAGCAAAATTTTCAGGATGGAACTGACAGAGCTGTCATTTTGTAAAAAATATGCTATAATGACTTCATGCGATGAGTCGATGATTTTGCATTTTGCAAAATTTCGAAGCACAGGAATACTGGGAAATTGGGTTTTCCGCCAAGGATTGGTGAGTATTTGTCAAATTGTGTGAACCTTTTTGGCACACTTTCGAGTGCCTGATAAAGATACCATTGAAAAATGGTATCTTTTTTTGTGAGTGTGATTTACTTGAGGGTCCGTAGATGACTTATGATATAATAAGAGCATGATTGTTTTTGGAATTATTTTTGGAATTTTAGTCCTGTTGCTTTTAAGCTCCTTGCTCATCTTTTATGTGGTGGTTCATAAAAGTAAACGCGTGATTGCGCAAGTCGCAAGTAGTCACCCTCTTTATGCAGATGGGAAACGTTTTGTTGAGGCTCAGCCGCAAGAATGGACGATTGAAACACAAGATGCCCTCAAATTACATGCGTGGTACTTACCAGCTGATCAGCCGACATCAAAGACCGTGATTGTTGCGAATGGCTATCATTCTATCAGAGATCGTTTTGCTGCCTATGGGTGGATGTTTCATGAATTAGGCTATAATGTATTAATTCCTGCTTATCGTGCGAGCGCAGAAGCAGAAGGAAAGTACCTTGGTTTTGGCTGGCTTGATCGGGATGATTACAAGCGGTGGATGAATAAAATTATTGAAAAAGAGAGTACAGCAGAAATTGCGATGTTCGGAATTTCAATGGGCGCCGCTTCGGCGATGATGGTCTCAGGAGAACAACTTCCTATTCAAGTGAAATGCTTCATCGCTGATTGTGGTTACGATACACTTTGGAATGAAATTGTGTTTAAAGCCAAACATGATTTTCATTTACCAGCTTTCCCACTTGTTTACCTCTTGTCCTTCTGGTCTAAACTTTTGGCGGGCTATCATTTCAAAGAAGTTTCTTCCCTCAACCAGCTAGCTAAAAATACGCGACCTTTTTTGTTTATTCATGGAGAAGATGACCAATTTGTGCCAACAGAAATGGTCCATCGTAACTTTGCTGCGACTTCATCTCCAAAAGAAGTCTTAATCGTTCCAAAAGCGGGGCATGCTAAAGCTTACGAAACAGACCAAGCCCTTTATCAACAAATTGTTGCTCAATTTTTAAATAAATATTTATGAGAAAGCCCTCCTCTCTCGGAGGCTTTTTATTTTTTAACCTGTTTGAAAATCTTATTATTAGTATAAGTTAAGAAAAATATGATAGAATAAAAGTGTTGACATCATTATTATTTTTATAAAAAGGAAGGAAATTATCATGGATGTTTCATGGATGGTGAAGTACCTTGCCGAAGGATTGGGGACAATGCTCCTTGTTCTGCTCGGTAACGGTACAATTGCAGGAGTAACTTTAAAAGGCTCTAAAAATGAAGGAATGGGGGGCCTTGCGATCGCCTGGGGATATGGAATTGCAATTCTAGTCCCAGTTCTTGCCTTTGCTAATGTCTCTGGTGCACATATCAACCCTGCGATTACTATTGGGCTTGCTTCAGCTGGCTATTTCCCTTGGGCACACGTTGCTCAATATGTTTTGGCACAACTTATTGGTGCAATCATTGGTCAATTGCTCGTTGTAGCAATTTATAAAGAATACTTTGCCAAAACAAATGACGGAGCAATTGCGCTTGGAGCTTTTGCTACAACGAATGCTTTAGAAAATGGCGGGACGCATGCTAAAGCTATTTTCAATGGATTTGTAAATGAAGTAATCGGGATGTTTGTCTTTGTCTTTGGTATCCTTAGCTTTACCACAAACTTCTTTGGTGCAGAATCCATCAAATGGATGACAAGTTATGCACAACAACAAGGGGCTGATGTGACATCAAGTGATACCGTGAGTCAAATTTGGGCTTCTGTTTCAGGGGCTTCTTCAGCAAAAATGGTTGGAGCCTTAGCTATTGGTTTGATGTTCGTTGGTTTGGTTACTGCCTTTGGTGGTCCAACTGGTGCAGCACTCAACCCAGCTCGTGACCTTGGTCCACGACTCGTTTATAGCTTTATGCCACAATCAGTAGTAGGACAAAATAAAGACGCAAAATGGTGGTACGCTTGGGTACCTGTAGTCGCTACAATTGTAGGGGCTGTAATTGCCGCAACAGTCTTTAAGTTGATGTTTAACTAACAAAAAGAAAATCTGCCAACCTTGGCAGATTTTTTCTTGCTCTTATCCTTTAAAAGCGTTATAATAATGATAATTTTACTGAAAAGGATAGACAATTATGACACAATATAATATCGCAGTTGTTGGCGCTACAGGTGCAGTAGGCACACGTATGCTTGAACAACTTGCTCAATCAACTCTTCCGATTAAGACGGTACACGCTTTGGCGAGTAAACGTTCCGCTGGTAAAATTGTCACCTATAAAGATAAAGAGCTTGTTGTAGAAGAACTGACTGAGGATAGTTTTGAAGGCATTGATATTGCACTTTTTTCAGCCGGAGGATCAGTATCAGAAAAATATGCCCCTTATGCTGTGAAAGCTGGAGCTGTTGTCGTAGATAATACCTCATTTTTCCGTCAAAACCCTAATGTTCCCTTGGTTGTTCCAGAAGTTAATGCACATGCTTTGGAAAAACACAATGGAATAATTGCCTGTCCTAATTGCTCAACGATTCAAATGATGGTTGCTTTAGAGCCGATTCGGCAAGCTTATGGGCTTGAGCGAGTAATTGTCAGCACTTATCAAGCGGTCTCTGGTGCGGGTCAATCAGCAATTAATGAAACAAATCGTGAACTCCAAGAAGCACTTGATGGAAAAGCACTGACAGAATTGTCAGCAGAAATTTTACCGTCTGCTGGAGATAAAAAACATTATCCAATTGCTTACAATGCGCTTGCACAAATTGATGTATTTACTGACAACGCTTATACTTATGAAGAAATGAAAATGACAAATGAAACCAAGAAAATCATGGAAGATGATTCAATTGCGGTTTCGGCAACTTGTGTCAGAATTCCAGTTCTTTACGGTCATTCTGAGTCAGTTTATGTTGAAACGAAAAAAGTAGCAGATATTGCTGAGGTTAAACGTTTGATTTCTGAATTCCCAGGAGCTGTTTTAGAAGATGATGTTGCTCATCAAATTTATCCACAAGCCATTAATTCAGTTGGTCGTCGTGAAACTTTTGTAGGTCGTATTCGCCGGGATTTGGATGCAGCAAATGGGATTCATCTTTGGGTGGTTTCTGACAATTTACTCAAAGGAGCAGCTTGGAATTCTGTTCAAATTGCTGAAACGTTACATGAGCGTGGCTTAGTTAGACCAACTCATGAGTTAAAATTTGAACTGAAATAAGGTTGAGTAAATGGGATATATCAGTCAAATACGCGAAAAGATTGGCCACGACTTACTTATTGGTGTGGGAAGCGGTGTGATAATTGTTAAAGAGGGAAAAGTCCTCCTTCAGAAACGCACGGATGGTCTAGGATGGGGGATACATGCGGGTGGTATTGATCCAGGAGAAACTTTTGAAGAGGCGGCAAAAAGAGAACTTTATGAAGAGAGTGGACTTGTAGCCAATGCGTTGGACTTCTTCGGAGCTTATTCCGGAGAAGATAGTTTTTTGACTTATCCAAATGGTGATGAAGTTTATTTTCCGACCATTGTGTATACTTGTCGCGATTTTTCGGGAGCGTTAAGAGCACAAAAAGAAGAAGTCACTGAATTACGATGGTTTGATATCCATGAACCACTCCCTAGTCCTCTTTTTTCTATGCATGCTCGTTTACTTAAAGACTTTATCAAACAGGAAAAAGACAATGAGCTATATCAGTGAGCTACGTAAAAAAGTCGGCCATGAGCTTTTAATTTATCTTGGTGCAGGAGTAATTGTCTATCAGGATCATCGCATATTGTTTCAAGAGCGTAAAGACAATGGGGCGTGGGCTTTGCATGCGGGTGGTATTGAAGTGGGTGAGGATTTAGAACAAACAGCTCGCCGAGAATTGTTTGAGGAAACCGGGCTTAAAGCGGGGGAACTTCAATTGTTTGGGGTTTATTCTGGTATGGATCGCTTCATGACTTATCCTAATGGCGATCAAGTTTATATGCCTTGTATTTATTATCGGTGTTCAGACTTTACAGGGAGCCTTCTTAAACAGGATGCTGAAGTTAGACAACTTCACTGGTTTGATGTTGATGAACTTCCTGTGTCACTGCATTTGCCTAATCGGCGTCCTCTAGAAGATTTCATCAAATGGTTGCACGAAGAAAATTAAAAGCTTTCCAGCTAAAAAACATTCGCTATGAGGCTGTAAATGTGCTATAATGAATCAAACAATATTAGAGGTTGCAAAAACGAAAAAATCAGTGGAGCGGTGGACGCGAGGAAGCTGAGGGCGGCGTTTTTTGCCGAAAGGAAAAGTTCCACAGACTTTTTCTTGGGTTGTAAGGTTAAATCCTGCAAACTGTCTTTCTGTCAGCTCTGACAGAAAGGGGAGCTAATCAAAATCATTTTTGACGAACTTTTATGGGCCTCTTTTGCAATAAACAGGGGTCTTTTTTTACCCCTCAAATAGAGCGAATTGCTCAAAAGGAGATGAAAATGCCAGCAAAAGAAACAATAAAAAAACTAAAAAAAGCAAGAATTATTACTGCTTTAGTCACTCCATTTCATGAAGATGGAACGATTAATTTCAAAGCATTTCCCCGATTAATTGAAGCCTTACTGGCCCATCATACAGAAGGGTTGATTTTAGCGGGTACAACTGCAGAATCCCCTACATTGACTCATGATGAAGAACTAGAAATCTTTGAAACAGTACATCAGATTGTGGATGGGCGTGTTCCTTTAATTGCAGGTATTGGAACAAATGATACCAGAGATTCCATCGAATTTGTCAAAGAAGTGGCTAGACTTGGCTATATTGATGCAGGACTTGCAGTCACCCCTTATTATAATAAACCCACCCAAGAGGGGATTTATCAGCATTTTAAAGCGATAGCAATGGCGAGTGACTTACCCATTATTCTCTATAATATACCAGGTAGAGTGATTACGGAAATTGCACCAGAAACGCTTTTAAGATTGGCCGAAATCGAAAATATTATTGCTGTTAAGGACTGTACTAGCACTGATAATCTGGCTTTTTTAATTGACCAATGTCCTGAAGATTTTCTGGTATATACTGGAGAAGATGGGTTAGCTTTCCATGCGAAAGCCTTAGGTGCTCAAGGGGTAATCTCTGTGGCAAGCCATATCTTGGGAGATGAGATAGCGCTAATGTTTGAGGAGATAGAGCATGGTTCTATCCAAAAGGCAGCCCATATCCAGCGGCAGATTTTACCGAAAATCAATGCCCTTTTTAGCGTTTCAAGTCCAGCACCAATCAAAACAGTGTTAAACCACCAAGGTTACGAAGTAGGGGGACTCCGCTTGCCGTTGGTTGCTTGTACAGCTGATGAAAGCAAAAGTATTCTACAAAAAATTAACCCGCTCTTTTAGTGGATACAGTATTGAAAGATTTTTATATAAAAAAACCAGCAGATGTGCTGGTTTTTCTGTTGCATTTACTAAAATTCTATTTTTTGAATCTTATCATTTGCCTCCAGATGTTTTAAAAGTAAGACAGAATCATAATCCGTAGGGAATTTCAAGTTTAAATCAGCGCTGAAAGTTCCGTCTTGATGACGAACCAATTTTAGGTTAAGAAGTGTAATCTTATTTTCTTTCAAACTATCTTGAACGCGATAAAAACCTTCCATATCAGCAAGTTTTAAATGCAAATGGTCATTAACCGCTGCTTTAGTCCATCGAAAATTTTGGTGCAAAATAATCTGGAAAATAATGATTAATAAAGTTGCAGCAACCCCTATAAAGTATAGCCCAGAACCGATAGCCATTCCGATACCAGAAGTGGCCCAGATGCCGGCTGCGGTCGTTAAGCCATTGACAGATTGATTATGGACAAAAATCATACCTGCTCCAAGAAAACCAATCCCACTCACAACTTGTGCAGCAACACGAGAGGGATCTAGACCGACACCTTGTAAGTTAATGATGTCCATAAAGCCATATTTAGAAACAATGATCATCAAGGCCGCGCTAAGGGATACAATCAGGTGCGTACGAATTCCGGCATTTTTTGAACGGCTGTTTCGTTCGTAACCGATCGCATAGCCACAAATTCCAGCAATGATAAGACGGATGAGCCAATCAACTTGTGTTAAAAGTGTAATTGTCATAGGTTCTCCTTTCTTTTTGTTAAGACTTCTCTTATTATTATAGCTCATTTTGCTTAGAATTGAATTAAAGTCTTCAAAAGAAGTTTACAGCGAAAGAAACTTGATTTTTTGGCGACTTTGGGTTAAACTTGTTATAAGTGTATACTCGGTAGAGGCTGGAAAGCCAGCCTCTTTTATTTTGATTCTGCGAGAGAGAATCAATCTTTTATCGCTTGTCCCACTCGACCGATTTCGAGAGTGAATACGGCAAGGAACAGCTAAAAAGAAGCGTAAATTTTACTGACCAGTCTGTCAGTAACTTACGTCAGCTTTTTTGAACGAAAAAATAAATTATTACACTGATAAGAAAGGTTTTTATGTCAAATATTAAAATCACCCCATTAGGTGGTGTCCGTGAGTTCGGTAAAAATATGTACCTAGCTGAAGTCGGAGAACAAATTTTTGTTCTCGATGCAGGTTTGAAATACGCTGAGATGGATCAATTAGGAGTAGACTTTGTTATTCCTGATATTACCTACCTGTTAGAAAACGCAGATCGGGTAGCAGGAATCTTTTTGACGCATGGTCATGCAGATTCTATCGGAGCGCTTCCTTATATCGTTTCTGAATTAAAAGTTCCTGTTTTTGGTTCAGAATTAACGATTGAACTGGCTAAAATTAATGTAAAAAATTATGCAGATAGCCGAAAATTTAACGATTTTCATGTGGTAACAGAAGATACAGAGATCGATTTTGGTCAAGCTGTTATTTCTTTCTTCTCGACTACGCACACCATTCCTGAAAGTCTCGGAATTGTTATTTCGACGCCATCAGGTAATGTGGTTTATACGGGTGATTTCCGTTTTGATCCTGCAGTAGAAAAAGGCTACCGCACGAATATGCGTCGTTTAGCTGAAATAGGCAACAATGGGGTTCTTGCTTTGCTTTCTTCCTCACCCAATGCCCTTTCTACTCAACAATCGGCGAGCGAACATGAAATTTATGATAAAATCTATGATCATATCAACGATAGTGAGGGGCGCGTTATCATTGCATGTAATGCGGGGAATTTAGGACGTATTCAGCAAACAATTGATGTTGCCATCAAATTGGGTCGTCGTGTTGCCTTTACAGGCGAAGACATGGATCAAATCATTGAAACGGCTACGCGCCTGAAAAAATTGCGTATTGTTGATCGTAAATCCATTATTAAACCTAGCGAAATTAAAAAATTTCCCGATAATGAATTAGTGATTTTGGAAACTGGTCGAATGGGCGAACCTCTTAAAACATTAGGAGATATGGCGCACCGTCGTCACAAGTATGTAAAAATCAAAGAAGGAGACTTGGTGCTTGCAGTGACAAGTCCATCAGTTTCTTACGAAACGATGATTGCTCGTATTGAAAATGATATTTACAAAGCCGGCGGTGTAATGAAGATGTTGGCTTCGGACTTAAAAATTTCGGGCCATGCCAATGCACGTGACTTACAATTTTTGATTGATATTTTGCGTCCGAAGAATTTGATTCCTATTCAAGGAGAATATCGCGAACTCAGTGCTCATGCAAATTTAGCTATGGAGATGGGGGTATTACCTGAGCATATCTTTATTGCAAAACGTGGTGAATCAGTCAGCTTTGAAAAAGGTGCGATGATCCCTTCTGGCGTGATTCAAGCCGAAAATGTAATGATTGACGGCTCAGGAGTAGGTGATATTGGATCAGTTGTCTTGCGTGACCGTAAGGTTTTGTCTGAAGACGGTATTTTCATTGCGGTTATCACAATTTCTAAGACTGAACGTAAAATTGTAAGTAAATCTCGTGTTCATACACGCGGCTTTGTCTACGTGAAAACTTCCCGTGATTTGATGCGAGAAGCGGGCGAACTTGTTAATGTAACGGTTGATAAATATTTGTCAGGTAAAGATTTTGATTGGGCAGAAATTAAAGGAAGTATCCGCGATGCACTTGGAAAATTCCTTTATGAACAAACTAAACGTAAACCAGTTATATTGCCAGTTGTCATGGAAGCACGTCAACCTCAAGAGCTTAACAAACGTTACGGTAGAAAAAATAATAAATAAAAGTGATAAAACCTCCTTATTTTCGTATAGAAGATTAGGAGGTTTTTTATGCGAAAAAATCAATTAGTTAAAGTTTCTATCTCACTAAGTGTGTGTTTAGGTGTGATTTATCCTTATTTGATGAGCTCTCCCGTCTCACTGTCCTCTTGGGCAGCACATGCCGCTACCGTTAATATGACTTACACCGATGAGCAACAGATTACTTATACTTTAGATGACACTCTGAAAACTGCTGAAGTAACAACTTATAGCGGAAAGCCTGGAGTAGACATAATCATCCCAGATAACCTTTGTGTAAATGGTAAGAGTTATGCTGTGACTTCCATTGGGACCTATGCTTTCTTAAACAGTGGGATTCATTCTGTTGTTATTGGGAATAATGTGTCGGATATTAATACAAGCGCTTTTCAAACTACAACAGCCGCTCCCGATTATTATAAAAAAGCATTGATACAAGTGACTTTAGGCACTAAAGTACAAAATATCAAAACAGATGCTTTTGCAGGAAATGCGTTATCACAACTTATTTTACCCGATGCTCTTCAAAAAATAGCTACCCGTGCTTTTTCTAATAATCAACTTACTACATTATCTATTGGAAAAAATGTAACGGATATCATGAGCAAAGCGTTTCAAAGTAATCAGCTCACGACAATCAGTTTTGACCCATCGGCTCAAACAATAGTAGGTTCAGCTGCCTTTTCAGGAAGTCCAGTTCTCTCATTAACACTTGGAACAGGGGTATACTGGCCATCCGATGCACTTAATAAAGCAAGTCTTCTATTCAATCAATTAGATGATCTTCCTGAAACAGGGATACGATCAGTCAGCATAAGTCCAGAAGGAAGTTGTCAAAAAAGTTGGCTGCTCCAAGCACCGCTTGAAGAGGAAGTGGAAAAACAGGATGATAGCAATTCTACACCAAGTTTATCTGGAACGGAAAATTCTCCCACTCAAGATGAAATCAAATCGCTAGAAACTACAACTACAGACGCAACAAACTTTGATAGTCCAACAACAGAAGATTCTGGAATGATACCTGATCTTGCTGTGACCAATGTACAAGATTCTGATCCTTCTAAAAGCTCATCAGAAGAAGTTCAAAAAGAAAATAATGAAGAAAATACAAATATTAGCCCTATCCTAATAGAAAGTCCGGAGCTTACTATGGTAAACCCTTCAGTATCAGCAGCTTCATCGCTCTCCATATCAAGTAGTATAACAACTCATAATCCATCAGAGAAAACTGGACTAACAAAAACGGTTATTCCTGTGAGAGGGGTAGCTTCAAAGAATTTATGGATGCCTGACCAATTAAAGGCTCAAAAAAACTTAAAACGGTTCGCCTACCCAACTTTTTCAATGGTGATTCCAAGTTTTTTGCCTCAGTCTAAGGCGAAATCAAAATTAAAGATTGTTCCATGCACCACACTTTTAGGACAAATAAAGCCTACCTCAAACAAGAAAAAGCCACTTTTATCTGCTGCAGCACCAATGTCTGCACCCACCTCTAAAAACGGTATTCCTAAGACCCCGGTTCAAGTACCACAAGAGAAAATTATTAAAAGTTTCGTAAAATCAAATATTCCCTCAGGCACCTCTGCTCACAACAAGCTGGAAAAACTAGAATATGTTTTTTTATCAGTCACATTTTTGTTTGGCGTCCTTTTTGGAAAGTTTCTTCCAGTCCCTACAAAGAAAAACAGACTAAAATAAACCTCAAATGCTGTTGCTGTATTCAAATTTTTCTAAAGAAATGTTATAATGAAGTAATTGTAAAAAAGTAGAATTGGATAATAAAAATGGCATTTGAAAACTTAACTGAACGCTTGCAGAATGTATTTAAAAATCTGCGTGGCAAGAAAAAAATTACTGAAGCAGATGTTACAGAAATTACGAAAGAAATTCGTGTTGCTCTTCTTGAAGCCGACGTTGCTCTTCCCGTCGTCAAAAAATTTATTAAAGCTATCAGAGAGCGTGCTGTTGGTGTAGAAGTCTCTGAAGCTTTAAACCCTGCTCAACAAATTATCAAGATTGTTGATGAAGAATTAACAGCTATCTTAGGTGGTGGGGAAGTTGAGTTACTTAAATCTCCAAAAATACCAACTATCATCATGATGGTAGGGTTACAAGGGGCTGGTAAAACGACTTTTGCAGGGAAGCTTGCAAAAAAACTTAAAGAAGAACAAGATGCTCGACCTTTAATGATAGCAGCTGACGTCTACCGTCCTGCAGCGATAGATCAATTAAAAACCCTAGGGGAGCAACTTGATATTCCTGTCTATGATGAAGGAACTAGCCAAAAACCAGTTGATATCGTAAAAAATGGTTTAGCAAAAGCAAGAGAAGAACGCAAAGATTATGTTCTTATTGATACAGCGGGTCGTCTTGAAATTGATGATACCTTAATGAATGAGCTTCAGGAAATTAAGGCACTCGCTACTCCGACTGAAATATTACTCGTTGTAGATGCAATGACTGGTCAAGTCGCAGCTCAAGTTGCGAAAACATTTGATGAAAAGCTTGACATTACAGGGGTTATCATCACTAAACTTGATGGGGATACTCGTGGTGGTGCAGCTCTATCTATACGTGAAATTACTGGAAAACCCATTAAATTTACCGGGACTGGTGAAAAATTAACTGATTTAGAAATATTTTATCCAGATCGTATGAGCTCACGTATTCTTGGTATGGGAGATATGCTTACTCTGATTGAGAAGGCTCAAGCCAATTATGATGAGGAACAATCAGCTAAGTTAGCTGAAAAAATGGCTGAAAATCGGTTTGACTACGAAGATTTTGTGGAACAGTTAGATCAAGTGACAAATATGGGCCCTATGGAAGATATCATGAAGATGATTCCAGGAATGTCTCAGATGCCAGGTTTAGATCAAGTAAAAGTTGATCCAAAAGATATTGCCAGAAAAAGAGCAATGGTCTTGTCTATGACACCCCAAGAAAGACATCTGGAAGTAGAACTTTCACCAGCGCGCAGACGTCGTATTGCTGCAGGTTCTGGAAATACTTTTATCGAAGTTAACAAATTCATCAAGCAGTTTAATCAATCTAAAGAAATGATGCAAGGCATCATGAATGGTGATATGAATGCGATGATGCAAAAAATGATGGGTGGCGCTGGCGGAAAAATGCCCAACATGCCAGGTATGAATTCAAACATGCCTGATATGTCTTCACTTGGCGATTTACAAGGAATGATGGGTTCGAATAATGGTAGTACACCTGATATGAGTTCCATGTTTGGAGGAGGTCTCAAAGGTAAGGCGACTGAATTTGCGATGAAGCAAGCTATGAAACGTGCTCAAAAAAAGATGAAAAAAGGCAAAAAGAAAAAATAAATAAAAAAACAGGTGATTTACCTGTTTTTTATTTTGCCTTTAAATATTCTGATTTCAATATTCCCATAAAATAGCTATCGTGATATTTTCCCCCTGCAAAAAATTGTTCTTTAATTGTACCTTCAATTTCAAAACCTAATTTTTTGTAAATATGAACTGCTGGAGCGTTATCGACATCGACCCAGAGATAAACCTTATGCATATTCAAAGTATTAAATGCGTAATCAACTCCTTTTTTGAGGGCCTTTTGAGCATATCCCTGACCAGAAAATTGGCTCATAATGACAATTTGAATTTCGCAAGTACGATGAATATAATCAATAGCCATAAGCTCGACAATGCCAGCAAATTGACCTTCTATATCAATGACGAAGCGACGTTCTTCATTATCGTGAATGTGTTTATCATAAAGGCTTGTTAATTCATCCAAGGATTCATAAGGTTCTTCAAACCACAGGCGCATTGTTTCTGCTTTATTATTGATAATGTGAATATTTTTTAAATCAGTACGTTCTAATGCTCTAATTTCCAATTTATTTTTCCTGTTCTTTATCGTTTTTAAAAGTAACTCATAATTAAATAAAAGCCTCTCAATATTAAAAAGCCTTCTATTAATAGATTAGAAGAACTTTCTTAACTTAAGCTTATGATATCTTATTTGAAGAGTCCAAATCCTTCATTCCAAGATATTTTTTCCGAATTCGCTAAGGAAATTTGCAAAAATCCAATCGCTTCTAGCTCACGAGCTCGTTTTAGATTGCCCGCATCCATCATTTCTATACCACTAGTTTTTAATGTGTCAACGAGTTTATGTTTAGCCTCAGCGCTATTACCTGCCATAAGAACAGTTGTTTTCAAATTATTAGCCACTTTTTTTGAAGAAAGTGTGGCAGCAAAGTTGGTATTAAAAGCTTTTATCACATCTGCCTCAGGAACTTGTTCAGCAATAAGAGCTGCAGCAGAACGATCAGCAGGGACTACAAGTTCGTCAAAAGTCGTGAAATCAACTGGATTCGTAAGATCAACGATTATTTTTCCTTTAAATTCATCTTTATAATCGCTAAGAATATGCGCTATCGCTGTGTAAGGAACAGCAAGAACAATAATTTCACCAAGTTGATCATGTGGTGAGTCTGAAACGAGGTAGCTTACGGTGTTGTCACCTTCAGAGAATAATCCCCCAATTGCACGTCCCATGTTACCTTGTCCAAAAATAGTGATTTTTGCCATATGAGTCTCCTTTATATTTTTCTAATACCTTTATTATAACATTAGAAAAATTCGAGGGATATCAAAAAGGCTCGTATTAATTCTACGGATTATCATTTTGTAGTCAATTGACAAGAAGGAATAGAATGTGGGATAATAAAAAGATATTATATTTTTAGAAAAATTAGGGTAGGATGAATTCAGAATTAACATTTAAACAAGGTTTAATCGATACTTTACCAACTGTATTTGGCTATATTGGGATTGGTATAGCTTTTGGGATGATTGGGCACAGCGCTGGTTTTAGCGTTGGACTCATTTTTTTGTTGTCAGCAATTGTCTACGCGGGATCAGCACAATTTATTATGATAACGATGTTAGCAACGCATAGTCCGATATTATCTATTATGTTGAGCGTTTTTTTAGTTAATTCAAGGATGATACTTATGAGCATGACTACGGCTTCTTTTTTTAAAGAAGAGAAATTGCTAAAAAATATTGTTTTGGGAACTCTACTAACGGATGAAAGTTTTGCTTTAGGAATGAATAAGCGAAATTATACAGCGGGAAAACTTAGTTTCTCTTGGTTTAATGCTGCCAACTTGATTGCCTATACTATCTGGGCTTTAGCAAGTGTAATGGGAGCACTTTTAGGACGTCTACTTACCGATCCCCGAAAACTTGGCTTAGGCTTTGCAGTTATTGCAATGTTTATCGGATTGATGTATCTTCAGTTGATAAGTGATAAAACTTTAGGAAGAGCTTTGCAGCTATTGATGATTGGAATAACGTTTATTTTGTTCTACCTGGGACTTATTTTTATTCCAGAAAATCTACTTGTATTGGTGGTTACTTTGGTGGCATGTGCTTTAGGTGTGGGGGGGAAACGTGTCTTCTTTTGAATATATTTTGTTGACGATCGCTGGTTGTGGTCTTGTCACTTGGTTGTCTCGTGTCCTTCCTTTTTTATTATTAAAGAAAATGACATTACCAAAACTGCTTGTGGAATATCTAAGCTTTGTTCCTATCGTGATTATGTCTGCGCTATGGATTTCAAATCTATTTATACAAGATTTGGGACATCTTCCGATGATTAATTGGGATAATTTTGGGGCGTCACTTCCCACGCTTTTGGCAGCCATTTTGACTAAGAACTTACTAGTTATCGTACTTGTTGGTATTTTTTCTCTAGCTTTAATTCAGCTCGTCTTTTAAGAATTTTGCTGTCTTCATTTAGAATGGAAGGATCAAATTATGAGGATAGTGAAACCCGTAGCTTTACTGACCGAGCTGTCAGTAAAGCTATGGGTTTTAAAAGTAGGGGTTTATAGGTTAACGAACAGGAAATTTTATTGAGCCATTATCTTATGTTAGAATGAAAAATGTATAGAAGCGTAAACGCGCTCACCGAAAAGTTCAAATACGAGGAGGTTTTATCAATGAAAGCACCATTATTGACAATGAATGACGGACATGAAATACCAACTATTGGTTTAGGGACTTATCAGATTCGAGGAGGCAGCGGTTTGGATCAAGTTCTTACGGCCATCCAAAGCGGTTATCGCCTATTAGATACCTCCACAAACTATGACAGCGAAGGAGTAGTGGGAGAAGCAATCAGACGTTCGGGTATACCACGTTCCGAATTTTTCGTAACAACAAAATTACCAGGAAAATATCATCACTATGAAGATGCACTGTCAATGATACAAGAATCATTGTTTCGCATGGGATTAGAGTACTTTGATTTGTACCTCATTCACTGGCCTTTGCCAAAGCGTGGCCTTTATGTAGAAGCGTGGGAAGCCCTTATCAGAGCACAAAAGCTGGGTCTTATTCGTTCCATTGGGGTTTCTAATTTCGAACCAGAACATTTAGATAAAATTATTGATAAAACTGGGGTTACTCCTGCTGTCAATCAAATCGAAATTCACCCTTACTGGGTACAAAAGCGAATGCTAGAGGAAAATAAAAAACGAGGCATTCTCACTGAAGCTTGGAGCCCCATGGGACGGGGGAACGATGCTTTGCAAGAACCTATTATTACAGAGCTCGCTACAAAGTACAAAAAAACCTCTGGTCAGATTGTATTACGCTGGCATATAGACCGGGGAATTCTTCCTATTCCTAAGTCAAGGGATTTTATCCACCAACGTGAGAATCTTAATATTTTTGACTTTGAGCTGACCCAAGAAGAAATCGAACAAATCAATTCTTTAGAAAAATCAGATGGGCGCATTGACAATCAAGACCCAAATGAGTATGAAGAATTTGAATAAAGACTTACTCTCCGATTTTTGGAAGTTTTAGTCTTTTCGTTCTAAAATAAAACTTACATATAAAATCAAATAAAACGCCTTATTCTCAAAAAGAATAAGGCGTTTTAGTGTACCGATTTTTAAAAGCTCCGAGATATGATTAATTCAGAAGCACAAAATTTTAGGATTCGTACAAATGAGACTCTCCCCTTCAATTTTAGCACTAAAAATACTTCTTTACATCGCTTATAGCCCTCTAAAAAATTCTCATTTTTGGTAATTTAGCTCAGGTTAAAAGATTGAATATGCGCCTACCCAAGTACAAATTCCAGCTCTATTGAGAATATGCAAAAAAAACATATACGTAATATATTACATTTTTTAATGTGAAGCTGTAACGGTGTTAAGAAAAGCTTGATAAATAAGGGTTTTGGATGTTTAAATTGGCAGAAAAATTACTAGAATTACTTTATGGTATCTTAATAACTTTATTTGAGATATATTTCTGAATTTTAAAACCAAACAACTTTTTTGAATAGCATAAAATTATCCTTTAGAATAAGTTACTGTTAAGGCGTTCAGCCAATGAAAATTCGAATTAACCATTTTTAAAAAATAAAATTTGCTTACTAATAAAGCTAAATGGTAAATAAGGTAAATAAATTTGACATCTTTTTGAAATGAGGAAGGGCTAGAGAAATGAGAAAAGTTATAAAACAACAACTTGCTGGTGTGTTGCTTATCCCAGGCCTATTAGGCGCGGTTGGATATACCGTTGTTAAAGCAGCGAGTGAAGACGAAGCAGGTACCAAAACGACACAAAAAACCTTACAACCTGTTGTTGTTCCTATAGGGGGCTTTTCTAGTTTCGAGGATAAGTCGTCTGATGCTACTGCTACCTCAGAAGTCTCTAGTTTAAGTAGTAGTGAAACGTCATCTAGTCAGAATGACTTTTCAGGAATTAGTCCAGCTATTGCAGTCTCAACATTTAAAGATAGTTACAGTGAATTAGAAGCAGATAGTGATGTACTTCATATTCATACGAAAGCTCATGGTAATGGTACCGGAGTACTGCAAGCATATCGTCAAGAAATAACGATTGATCCTGAGATTGCAAAGGAATTCTTTAGTACAGATAATTATAAACAATATATTCATGGCAAAGCTTATCGAACTAAAGATGCAGTTTGGCCTCTTAATGGGACAAAAGAGTATGATATTGCTACGGAACTGTGGGGTAAAGGCAGTTGGATTTACACTGGTGATACAATGAATTACGATAGTAAGGCAGGCTGTATTTACTTTAAAACCTCTCAATATACAGTACAGCTTGCTTCCGGTGTAGATATGGAAGTGGATATGTACATCGACTTAGGTCAATGGTCAAAAGATACAGGAAAACTGATTGAAAGAAAAGACAACTATAGTATTCAAACTAAAACAGATGCGAACTCAGCAGCGCTAGGATTCACGAGTAAGGTTGTTGGATCGGTGGCAAGTGATGGGATTGAAGATTCCTGGATTGAAAACCCTGTTGAGCCTACAACACTCTATTACTTGACCGAGAAAAATTCTTACTTTTATGGGAATGGTCTCCAAGATGAAAGTAATGAGCACCCTACAGATTATGATATTGAACTTTCTGTAAATGGTATTCCTTATAAATACGTTCAAATGGCAACTGCAGACGGTGGAACCAATGCGCGAGGTGAAACCATTAAAAAAGGTGACTGGGACTTTGATTTCGGGAGTTATCTGAATGAAGGTGATGTGGTCACAGCACGAGTACGGGGACGTGAAAGCGAAGAAAATAGTAGTGGAGTTAAACCAACCAAATACTCTACAATTGCTTATCCGACTGATGCAACTAACATCATCTCTTGGAAAGATTGGAAAGTAGAAGAACCTACAATGCCTATTCTTTATGAGGATGACTTGATTATAGCGCTTCATACTCCTGTACAAAATCAACAACTTGGTCGAACTTATAAATTAATTGTCACCGTAAATGATGAAGAAGTTTATAACAAACCAGTGAAAGATGATATGGATGTCAATGTTCCGTATCTTAGTGGTTTGGTAAAAGGTGATGTGGTCAAAGCCAAGATTGTAGGCTCACAGGACGGAGAAGAAGATAAAGATAGCAGCTCAATTAGCACCACGGTTATTACCCAAGCCGATGAAACTTATGATAACTGGCAAGTTCAAGATGCGGTAATTAATGGTCCATTATATGAGGGAGGAACGGCGATTTCGGGATATGTTCCTATTCAAAACCGTGCAGTTGGACGTAACTATGACTTAGAAGTTTATCTTGGTGATGAACTGATCATTGATCAAAAGAATATAGACGTAGCTTTGAAGACTTATTACTTTAGCTACGCCCTGTCAGAATTAGATACTGATCAAGAACGTGCTTTGGCTTATGGGGATAAGATTAAGGCAGTAGTGATTGGCCACCAACCTGATGATACAGATGAAAAAGGCAACGTCACGGCCACTTACCCTGATAAGCAAGCTACTTCTACTCTCACAGTTGCTGAAACTACTGGTTATGAAGACTGGTCAGTAGCAAGTCCTACCTTAGACCCTATGAAAGATACCGATACAGTGATTACTGGAAATATCGGAAAGCAAAATACAGATGCCGGTCGAACCTATGAAGTGGCTTTATCTGTTGATGATGAAGATCCTATTTATGTGACACCAGCGGAAGATGGGACATTCAAGCTAGATGATGTGCACTTGCAAGAAGGACAAGTTATCACTGCAAAAGTGATTGGTCATCAAGACAAACGCGAAGATAAGGTTAGTGAAGAAACGCAAGCTACAGTCGGAGATGCTACAAATTATAAGGGTTGGAAAGTTGAGAAACCAACCGTTGATGATTTGGATACCACGGATACTGTAATTACGGGGAATATTGGTAACCAAGATAAGGACTATGACCGTAATTATACCGTTGAAGTTTTTGTGAATGGAAGTTCTAAAGGCCAAGCTAAAGTGGAAGCCGATGGTACATTTACCTCGGATAAGTTAACCTTATCCGAAGGTGATAAGGTAACCGCTAAGGTAACTGGACATCAAACAGGGAAAGAAGACAAGTCTGAAACTTCTGATGAAGTGGTTGTTGTGTATAAAGTAGCCTATGAGGACTGGAAGGTTGAACAAGCAACTATCCATGAGCTTACAGCTGGAAAAGTTACAATTAGTGGTAATATCGGTAATCAGAATAAAGATTTCGATCGAAATTATGAGGTGGAAATTTTCGTCAACGGTAATTCGAAAGGCCAAGCAACCTTGCTCGAAAACGGTACTTTTACTACCAAAGCGCTTCAACTGGCAAAAGGCGATGAGGTGCAAGCCAAAGTAATAGGACATCAAGAAGGAAAAGAGGATAAGACCTCACTCTCAGAAATTGTCACTGTCTCCGGAACTGAAGGAGGGAACCGTGTTGATTCAACGGGTATGATTACCTTTATTCCTGGTGATGAGACAACTAATCCCGGAGTTGTAGATCCTGAAAATCCTGGTGGGGGTGTGGAGCCTGAAATCCCAGGTGTCGCTGGTTCTATCGCTTTAGACTATGCTTCTGATTTGGATTTTGGATCACATAAGATTTCTACCACAGATTCGACTTATTATGCCTCAACAGATAAGACGACTGGAGGAGCTGATTTTGTAGCGATGCATGACCTTAGAGGAGCAGGCGAATGGTCGATCACAGTAACGCAAAGCAATCAATTTACTAATCAAAAAGCAGTAGAGCTTAGTGGTGCACAAATCAGCTTTGAAAAAGCTATTGCAGTGAATACGGGAATTGAGACAGGTGTTGGTGCAGATATGCCGAGTGCCGTTAATATTACAAATCTTATGATTGGGTCACCTTCTCTGGTTATGTCCTCTAATGAAGCAGGGAGCTATGGGACATATGCTACAAAATATGGTACAAAAAGTGATTATTTAGGTAATGAAGAGGGTGGTCCAATTTCATTAAGTGTTCCAGCAGGTGCTGCACAGGTTGGGGATTATCAAAGTACGTTAGAGTACTCACTCAATGTCGTGCCAAATTAATCGATAAAGAAGGAAAAAATGAGTAAACCATACAACAAATATAAAATATATTTATTTCTAATGACACTGTTGATAGTCGCTTTTGGAACAAGAGTTGCTCTTGCTGATGGGGCCAACTTTAATGTCGTTCCTAATTTACCAGAAAATCAAATTTCAAAAAATTCTGGGTACTTTGATCTCCTTATGAAGCCAGGAGAGAGTCAAGATCTGACAATCAAATTATCCAATACGACTTCAAAAGCAATTACTGTTGATACAACGTTTTCGAATGCCACTACTGCCGATTCAGGACTTGCGGTATATGTTCCTAGTACTAAACCTAAAGATAAATCACTGGTCCGTGATATCTCAGATTACGTCACAATAGATAAACAAGTTAAAATACCTGCCGATTCAACGGTGGAAGTTAAAGCTAAAGTGAAGATGCCTGAAGAAAGCTTCAAAGGTGTGATGGCGGGTGGATTCACGTTCAAACAAGTGGAAAGTGAAACAGATCAAGCTAATTCTTCAAAAAAGACTTCCGTTACAGTGAAGAATGAATATCGTTATGTTATTGCATTGGTCATGCGGCAAAGTGAAGAAAGTGTAGCGCCATCTTTGGCCCTCAATACAGTAAAAGCCTCTCAAGTCAATAGCAGAAATGTGATCCAAGCCAATCTTAGTAATTCGGCTCCTGCGTATTTAAGTCAACTTAACGTCAGCTCAACAGTAACTTCGAAGACAGATTCTCAACTAAGCTATACTTACAATAACTCTGCGATGCAGATGGCACCAAACTCAAACTTTGATCTAGCTATCCCTGTTTCTAAACAAGGTGATTTAAATGGTGGCTCATCAGCAGCCTTAAAACCTGGTAAGTATCATTTACATCTCATTGCCTATGGTGAAAAATCAACAGATGGAAAATATGAAACAACTGTTGATGGCAATAAGGTGAAATATAAGTACAAGTGGGAATTTGATAAGGACTTTGAGGTGACAAGTTCAGAAGCCGAAAAATTGAATAAGACTGATCCAACAGTTGAAAAACAAAACTTCAATTGGCTTATTATCATTGGTATCATCATTATCATCTTACTTATTATTTTAATTTTTCTTCTTTTCAAAAAAAGAAAAAAGGAAGATAAGGAAGAAACTAAAAAAGGATAATCACAATTTTAAATAAATTGAGAATATAAATTTTAAACAGAATGGAGAAAGTACCGACAATTTAAATTTATAAAATCGTCAGGGTAATTCGCCCATCGTGTTGCAGAGTATTTGGATTTGAACCCAAAAATACTTAAAAATAAAAACAATTGTTCTTAAGAAAGGAACTTAATATCATGAAAAAACTTATTACTTATTCAACAATGACATTGTCTGCCTTTGCATTACTTGGAGCTGCTTCTGTATCAGCAGATAGTATTGATCAAAACACTTATGATTCTGAGGGAACTGTAAGCTTTACTCAAGCGCCAGAAACTTCTAACCCAGGAGTTATTGACCCAGAAAATCCTGGTGGGGAAGTAGACCCAAATATCCCTGGTGTTGAAGGAACTATTGCTTTGGATTATGCTTCAAATTTAGATTTTGGTTCTCATGAAATTTCAACTTCTAGTTCGACATATTATGCCTCAAAAGATGAAAATACAGGCAATGCTGATTTCGTAGCAATGCATGACCTCCGTGGTGAAGGAACATGGGCAGTTACTGTAACTCAACTCGGACAATTCACAAATGGTACAAATGAGTTGAGCGGTGCGCAATTAAGCTTTAATTCTGCAACACCAGTCTATACTGCAGAAACATCAGGAACAAGTGCTTACATGCCTACATCTAATAATATTTTAAATTTAGCAGTCGGAACTCCTGAAACGGTTATGACTTCAAATAGCCAAGGTAGTTACGGAACATATGCTACAAAATACGGTACAGCAGATGACTATACAGGTAATGAAACAGGCGGTCCTATTTCATTGAGTGTCCCTGCAGGATCTGCTAAGGCGGGAACTTATACAACAACTTTAGAATATTCTCTTAGCGTTGTTCCTGAAGCATAAGGTGTAATAAAAAATAATTTTGAAGTGAAATAATTTGGATATAACCAGTTATTTCCTTTTTTGAAAAAGGGGATGGATCCTCCCTTTTTCAAAAAAGGAAAGCCAACTAAAGAGAGCAGTAGAGGCAAAGAATGAATAAAAGATTTAAATTTAGTTTGATAGCTGCGAGTGTAGTCATATCTGGTTTTCTAGCAAGCCATTTTAAGTCAAGTGAAGTAGAGGCAGCAACTGCTATTTCAGGAAATTTATCTCCTGGACAAAGTTTGGATACAGGTAATCATGAACTTGATAGTAGTTTTCAACAAAATGTAGATAGCTGGATTCCGCTCGCTGGAGATGGAAGCTGGTATAAGTGGGATCCTTCGGGGAATAACTATTTCTGGTTAGCTAATACCAAAAAAAATTCTTGGGTTTATCATGTCTTAGATGCAACCATTGATTTTTCTAAACCGGTAAGCATCAGCACCCCTTTCTATTATGATAACGCATTGCAGTGGCTATATGGTGATGCGGCCGGTTTCTTTCTTACGCCTGCGAGCACTGAACAGATAAAAAGTAACGCGCCGAGTGCTACAGGTCAATATCTTGGTATACAGGGATTAAAAGATTCCTACTTCCTAGGGCGTGATCTTTATTATAATGGGGGATTTGATGGAACTGCGAGTACAAATGTTGGTCAAAATACCGCAGAAATACGTAAGACGGATGAGGAAGGTAAATTAGAATATTCAACGACTTCAAGTGTTTCATGGAAACAATTTTCGGCTCCACTTGCTTTAAAAGGTAATGGTATTCTTGGTGGGGTATTGACCTCCACTGCTTATAAAGGGGCTGAGACTCTTCGTTTGACCTGGAACAATGTGATCGATAACGGTGATGGAACTTATACGGGAGATTTAAACTTACAATCAATACCTGATGCAGACTATAATAATAATGGTACTTATAATAATGCAGGAATATCACGGAGTGCTACCTTATCCCGCAATATGACATTTGGAACATTGGCAATTACTGGAACTAATACAGGGGTTATTCAAGAAGGGAATGCGACATCCGCAGCATCCTTTAGTGCTACTCGTGGGACCGAAAATGTTACCATAAAATATATTGATGAAACGACGAATCAGCCGATCAAGAATATTAGTGAGTCAACGGTTATAGCAAATACGGGTGACACTATAGGTGTCACTAATGGTGATGCTAACAGCACCGACGATTACACCTATGGTGCTCCTCAAATTAGTCACTATACTTTTTCAAAAGGAGAGTCTTTGAAGGTCCTAAATGATGATTCCACTACTGAGGTGGATAACGTTATTAATGTTTATTACACACCGGACCAAGAAACGGCAACCTTTAAAAGTTACTATTTGAGTGAAACTCCCGGAACTGGACAAGTGAAGGATGAGGTGACTGGCTTGCTTGGAGGGTTACCAAGCGCTTCTCAATCCGTGATGAATGGTATCGCTCCTGAACTTTCTGAAACACAAACGGTACAAGGTTATTATGATTCAACTATTGATGAGGTACCCGACATAAAAGTGCCTGATGGTTACGAACTTGATCATGTTGTTGGACCAGACGGGGTAGCGGGAAAAACTTACTCTGATTTGGCTGCCGCATTAGCAGCAAATCCTGACTATACCGATCTTACTGAAAATAGCTGGGCGAATTACTTTGGTCTGTACTTTAAGGCTAAGAAAGCTAAAGTAACCTTTTCTTATCACTATATAGATGAAACAAAATCAAATGTACCAAATTTGCCTTCTGCTTTTAGCGAGGAAGGCGTCACAGGTGGTGTTATTAATGATGTGAGCAAAAGTTTGCCAGAAGTTCCAAAGGGGACGACGGTACAGAGTGTGACGGGTCCCGACGGGAAGTCTTATAGTAGTCTTACTGTAGCGCTTGCACAAGAAGCTAACAAATATTATCAAGTTTCAACGCTTAATTTTATTTTTAATGTAGAGGCTCCTCCCGCTTCTGTTCTGGTTAATCAGGTTCCTATCCTTGATTTTGGTTTTCAGGAATTACAAGCTGATGGGATTTACGAGATGATTCCAAATGATGTCTTACAGGTCACAGATGACACTTACACGAATGAGGGGTGGTCTGTCACAGCTCAAATGACACAACAATTTACCGCTGAAGATGCTTCAACTTTATCAGGCGCCACTCTTGACTTTACCACTGGAAGCATTACACCTGAGGAGGGGAACAGCGCGAGTGCACCTAGTACAAGTAAAAATTTCACTTTGGATGAAGGAGCAGGACCGGTGTCAATTTTTTATGCCCCGAAAGAAACAGGGCAGGGGACTTGGAACCTCGATTTCTCTAATGTTTCGTTAGCAACAAACGGTGCTTCACTTTCTGTAAATAAAGCATATGAAGCAACCATTGAATGGTCGATTAATGATGTGCCATCTTAAGGGGAAATAAAAAAGAACTCTATTAGAGTTCTTTTTTATTCAATTTAAGAATTAATTTTTAGCCTAAGCTTGTAGTTAACATGATATTTTACAGCTTTCATAAAAAACAAAAGCTTGCAAGTATTTTGCTTGTGAAAACGATAACGTGTTGCAGGACATTTTTTTTTGATGTAGAATAACAATATAACGTAGAGGGAAGCTTGGATAGAAGCAGTTATTTCTGTAAAAAGCTAACCACTTTGAAATACAAGAGGATGCAATGAATTTAGGGACACACAATAAAAAATATTTTATCAGTTTGACGGTAGTGGGATTTCTCGTTATCAGTATATCTTTAGCTATCTATAACAAGCACGCTTACAGCGAACAAGTATTAGAAGACAAGGCAAACGCGCAACAATTGGAAACATTTCTTGAGCATAAATCAACTGCGGTAACTGCAACAGCTTTAAAAGATAAAAATTCGTATACGGCAAAAGATGTTGCCCAGGCAAGTAATGAGTTAAAACAGGATTTGAAAATCGTACTTAATCATAATAATCCACAGGGGAGAAATCAAAAATCAAATTCTATAACGCATGTTAAAGCTAGTGTGGGTTTTTATTCAAAAAAATAAGAGAAAACAGATTTATTGGTATAAACTCAGGACATAGCAATAGGTTTGCTCATGAATGGTTGCTTTTCACTAGCAGCTAATGTTGCTGATTCTATTTTTTTAGAGGAGGACAAAGAGAGTGAAAATGTTTCTCTAAAATCCATATTGAACATTAGTGGTAGAGTGTGGTATACTAGGTCATTATGACAAGAAGAAATATTTTGAAAGCTCGGCGTATCGTAGTTAAAATTGGGACGAGTTCGCTCATTTTGCCGAATGGAAAAATTAATTTATCGAATATTGATGAACTTGCATTTGTCCTAGCCGACTTGAATAATCAAGGATATGAAGTGATTCTAGTGACTTCTGGTGCCGTCGGTGTTGGCTTAAATGTCTTGGGGATGGAGAAGCGGCCAACAGTGATTGCACAACAGCAAGCTTTAGCCAGCATTGGGCAAGTAGAACTGATGAGTTTATACACACAGATGTTTCATCGTTATTCTCAAAAAGTATCACAGTTACTTCTGACACGTGATGTTACTGACTTCCCGACGAGCCGTGAGAATGCTCAAAATGCTTTAAATGCTTTATTAGAACTGGATATTATTCCTATTATTAATGAAAATGATGCCATTGCAGTGGATGAGATGGATCATCAGACAAAGTTTGGTGATAATGATAAGTTGGGCGCCATTGTTTCTAAATTGGTGGGTGCTGATTTGTTAATTATGCTTTCGGACATTGATGGTTTGTTCAATAAAAATCCCAACATCTATGATGATGCGACAATTTTTAAGGAAATTCATGACATTACTGATGAATTACGTCAGATGGCAGGTGGAGCTGGTAGTCGCTTTGGCACAGGGGGAATGACATCAAAGCTTGCTGCTGCGCAAATCTTATTTGACAATGGCCAAGAAATGGTTTTGACTAATGGGGCACGTATCCGAGAAATTCGTGAGATCGTAGCTGGCAAAGAGATTGGGACTTATTTTTCACAAAAGGTATAAAAGGTACGAAGATGATAGAAGAACTTGGGGCAAAAGTAAAAGAAGCAAGCAAGCGCCTTGCGAAGTTACCTACTGCTGATAAAAATAATTTTTTGCGCCAATTAGCAGAAGCTTTGCTTGCTAATGAAGTACGGATTTTAGGTGAAAATCAAAAAGATTTAGCGCGCGCAAAAGAGCATGGCATCTCAGAGATTATGGTAGATCGGTTACGTTTAGATCACAAACGAATTGAGGCTATGGCGATAGGTTTACGTCAAGTAGCTGATCTGCCAGATCCAATCGGGCAAGTGATGCAAGGTTTCACAAATTTAGAAGATTTAAAAATCATACAGAAGCGCGTGCCTCTGGGAGCAGTCGGCATGATTTTTGAGAGTCGTCCGAACGTCACCATTGATGCTTTTTCGCTTTGTTTTAAAACAGGGAATGCAGTTCTTTTGCGAGGTGGTTCTGATGCCCTTCACACGAATCTTGTTTTGGTTGAGATTATTAAGGAAAATCTTATTAAAAGTGGACTGACAGCTTCGTCAGTAGAACTTTTAGCTGATACAAGTCATGCAGAAGCTGAAAAAATGATGCAAGCGGACCAATTTCTTGATGTGCTCATTCCGCGAGGCTCAGCCCGCTTAATTAATACGGTCAAGGCGAAAGCCACAGTCCCTGTAATTGAGACTGGAGTTGGAAATTGTAGCATCTATGTGGATGAATCTGCTGATCTGGAGATGGCTGTTAATATTGTTATTAATGCAAAAACACAACGTCCGAGCGTCTGCAATGCGGCAGAAAGTCTGGTGATCCATCGTCAAGTTTTGAATGAATTTCTACCCAAATTATACGAAGCGATCAGGCAAGTTCATCCCACAGAGTTTCGGGCTGATGAGCGGGCACTGACCGCCCTGTCAGCAGTGAAAAATCCTCAGAATATTGTGCCAGCTACTGACGAAGATTATGGTACAGAATTTCTTGATTATATTTTATCTGTCAAAACGGTCGATACTTTAGAAGAAGCTATTGAACATATTAATCGATATTCAAGTCGACACTCAGAAGCAATCGTCACTCGAGATTACTTTAATGCCCAAAAGTTTCAGGATGAAATTGATGCAGCAGCAGTTTATGTGAATGCCTCAACACGTTTTACGGATGGTTTTGTTTTTGGACTTGGTGCAGAAATCGGAATTTCCACTCAGAAATTGCATGCACGAGGTCCGATGGGACTTGAGGCCCTGACTTCAACAAAATTTTACATCGATGGAACGGGACAAGTTCGTTAAATTTTCTTAAAACAAAAACTCACTTCGACTAGAAAGTGAGTTTTTTTTACTGACAGAGCTGTCAGTAACTTTGTAGCTTAAAGAACTGAGCCTTTTTCATATTTGAGGTGGGTCAAATGTTCAGATGTTGTTTCGTCAAGCTCAATAGCTGACTGACAGACTTTATTGCTTTCCAGAACTTGGCGTACTGCGATTTTTGCGGCAGTAAATTCGACGTCATCAGGGATGAGGATATGGATCATCGCAGCATTTTGTTCGCCATCGATTGACCAAATGATAAGTTGTGTTACTGCGCGAACTTCTGGTAATTGTTCCAGTTCAATCAACAAACGACTGTAATCAATATCTTCAGGAACAGATTCTAATAAAATACGCAGCGTCCCCCAAAATTTAGGGATGGCCTTCGTCAAAATGAAAAGTGCAATTGCAATTGAGAGCAACGGATCAAGCCAATACCAGTCAACAAAATGGAGGACAATAGAGACAATCAAAACGCCTAACCAACCTAGTACATCCTCTAACGCATGAAGATTAAGAATGCTTTCGTTGCGTGAGGAGCCTCTGGCTAATAACCAAGCTCCAAAACCATTCGCTACAATGGCGAAAATAGCGAGTCCTAACATCCCCGTCGCTTTGACGGGTTGAGGTTCAAAAAAGCGAGGAACAGATTCAAAAAGGACGATAAAACTTCCGGTGATCAAGATGACACTCGTTAGGCTGGCGCCTAGAAGACTAAAGCGCTGATAACCAAATGAAAAGTGACGATCCTCTGCTCGTTTTGAAAATTTTTGGAAAAACCACGCCAGACCGATTGCTACAGCATCCCCCGTATCATGAACTGCATCAGACAGGATAGCCGTCGAATTAAACAAAAAACCGAAGATAAATTCGAGGATAGCAAAGAAAAAATTCAGGATAAAAACAATCGTTACATTTTGCGAAACCAGATGTTCAAGTGTTTCATTCTGGGGTTCTTCTGGTTTAACGGATTTAAATTTCTTTCTCACTTTCTCCTCCTTGCTCGTTTAAATGCTCGGCAACATCTTTTAAAAGATGAAGAATATGACGGTCATATAGACAATAAGTGACAGTCTTTCCTTGTTTTTCATTAGTTAGAATACGGGCACTTTTAAGTAGTTTTAACTGTTGACTCACCAAAGATTGTGAGAGTTCTGTCTGCTGGACTATTTCATTTACCGTCAAATTATCAGAGGCGAGGCTGGAAATTATCTTCAGGCGCCCTTCATTTGAGAAAAGTTTAAAAAAATCAGCAAGTGCTTTTTCATTCATCATATAAACATATTATAATATTATAATATGTTTGTCAAGCGAGAATTAACTATTCCAGAAAGGAATAAAAAGGAGGAAAAATTGAATTGATAGCGTTCAATAAAATTGCTACAATTTAAACGTTGTTAAATAACGTTTATTAATAAATATTCGAAAGGGGCTTATTATGCCAACAGGTATCATTATTGATGCGCTTGCCGTTTTACTCGGTGGATTAATTGGGGGTGGGATTGGAAAATATATTCCAGATGATTTTAAAGTCAAGATGAACATGATTTTTGGAGTCTCCTCTCTCGTCATGGGAACTTATGCTATCGCTCCAATGAAAAACATGGCGGCAGTTATTTTTGCTGTAATTTTAGGAACATTACTCGGAGTAATTATCCATTTGGGGCATCTAGTTGATAAAGGGGCAATGGCTATGCAAGGTTTGATTTCAAAAATCATGCCCAATAGCGGTTCTACTTTAAATGAGGAGGATTTCAAAGCTCAGCTTGTCACAATTACAGTCCTCTTTTGTGCTTCGGGAACAGGTATTTTTGGATCGATTCTCAATGGTTTCACTGGAGATTCTTCAATACTAGTGGCTAAGGCCATTCTTGACTTTTTCACAGCAATGTTCTTTGCTATTGAACTCGGCTATGTAGCAGGCTTTATTGCAATTCCCCAATTTATTTTCTTCATGATTCTGTTTTTTGCAGGAAGCTGGATTTATCCTTTGACTACTCCAACGATGATCTTTGACTTCAAGGCAGCTGGTGGGGTGTTGATGTTGGCAACAGGATTTAGAATGTTAAAACTCAAGATGTTTCCCTTGGCTGATATGCTTCCAGCGCTCATCTTGGTCTTTCCATTGAGCTGGTTGTGGACAAATGTGATTAATGTGATTTTAAAATAGAAATGAGTGTAAGCTCATTTTTTTTATAAAAATTTTAAGCTATAATAGGCATATGGATATAAGAAAAATAGAATTTTTTGTTGATTTAGCAAAGACTTTGGATTATACAGAAACCGCAGAACGGCTCTTTACTACGCAAGGGAATGTCTCGAAAGGAATTATTGCCTTGGAAAAAGAGCTTGGTGTGCGTTTATTTGATCGTGCTCATCGAAAAATTACGATTTCAGAAGAAGGAAACCTAGCCTTAGGTTATGCTCAACGCCTTTTAAAAGATTATCAGGAGCTTCAAAAAGTACTCAAAGGCTATAAAAAGCAACAAGAACAGCACTTGACAATCTTTTTTATTCCTACGGCACCTGATTATCAAGGTTTTGGAAAAATTTCAGCATTTATTAAAGCTCATCCTGAAATTGATGTAGAATTAAAGGAAACAGAAGCCAATGCTATCGAATACTGTTTAGAACAGGAAAACAACGCAGTTGCTTTTGCAAGGACTTGGGAGTCTGCGCCAAAAGATAGGTGGCTTTTGAAAACAGAAGCGGATGAATTTGCTGTTATCCTTCCTAAAACTCACCCCCTTGCTGAGCATGAGGAAATTAAAATTGAAGAGCTTCAAGGGATGCCTTTTTTGCTTCAAAATGAAAGTTCTTTGATCTACCAGAAAGTCGAAGAACTTTGCCACCAAGCTCATTTTGAACCCGAGGTCGCCTATACCGGCGTTCGAGTGGAAATTCTCATGAAAATGGTGGAAAAAGAGATGGGAGTAAGTATATTGATGAGAAAAAGTGTTGAGCACCAACTTAGTGATAAAGTTGTACTCCGTCCGCTCACTCCTAATAAAACAAGCCATTTATCTTTCATTGCAAAGAAAAATCAAGAAGTTGCGGTGCTTAAAACATTTTGGGACTATATTCAAACCCACTAAATCTCAACTATTCCAAAATGGAATAAGGCCTTCCCAAAATTGAATTGATTTCCCTTCATAAAGCCCTTAAAATAAAGTTATCAAAATAAATGGAGGGTTCAAATGAGCAATCAACCTTGGGACTTGCGCAAAGTCCTTGATGAATTAAAAGAAATTCCAGATCAATATCATGAAACAGATGTGGAAGTTGATCCTGAAGCAGAGTTATCAGGCGTCTTTCGGTATATTGGAGCAGGGGGGACAGTTGAACGTCCAACAAAAGAAGGACCTGCGATGATGTTCAATAAAATCAAAGGTTTTCCAGGTGCCCGTGTTTCTATCGGTACCATGGCTAGTCGTCGCCGAGTAGGACAAATCCTTCACAGTGATTGGAAAACGTTAGGACGTCATTTAAAAGAAGCGGTTGAAAATCCTGTTAAACCCGTTAAGGTTTCGAAAAACGAGGCTCCTGTCCAAGAGGTTGTTCATTTGGCGACAGATGCTGATTTTGATATTCGAAAATTGATTCCGGCACCTACAAATACGCCTGATGATGCTGGTCCTTACATTACGATGGGGCTGGTACTTGGCTCAGACCCAGAAAAGACAATGTCTGACGTTACCATTCACCGGATGGTTTTGGAAGACAAGGATACCATCGGGATGTATATTATGCCTGGTGGACGACATATTGGGGCCTTTCAAAAAATGTTTGAGGCTAAAAATGAGCCCATGCCAGTAACAATTAATATTGGTTTGGATCCCGCTATCTATATCGGAGCAACTTTTGAACCACCAACAACTCCACTTGGTTACAATGAGTTGTGGTGTGCTGGAGCTCTACGGCAAGAACCTGTTCAAACCGTAGATGGTGTGGCTGTGAATGAAGTGGGACTTGCTCGCGCAGAATATGTCATTGAAGCAGAGATTTTACCCAACACCACCATGCAAGAGGATATTAATACAAATACAGGCTATGCGATGCCAGAGTTTCCAGGATACAACGGGGCAGCCAATCCTGCGGTTAATGTTTTAAAAGTAAAAGCTGTAACGCATCGAAAAGATCGTCCTATCATGCAAACAACCATCGGTCCATCAGAAGAACACGTTTCTATGGCTGGTATCCCTACCGAAGCCTCAATTTTAGAGCTGACGGATAAAGCAATCCCAGGTCATGTTTTGAATGTTTACAATCCACCAGCAGGCGGTGGGAAGTTAATGACCATCATGCAAGTTAAAAAATTCTCTGTTAATGATGAAGGAATACAACGTCAAGCGGCTATTCTAGCCCTCTCTGCTTTTAAAGAATTAAAAACGGTTATTTTAGTGGATGAAGATGTGGATATTTTTGACATGAATGATGTCGTATGGACACTTAATACTCGTTTCCAAGGGGATCAAGATGTAATCGTCATTCCAGGAATGCGTAATCACCCACTAGATCCTTCAGAGCGTCCAGAGTACGATCCGAAATCTATTCGGGTGCGTGGAATGAGTTCAAAAACAATTTTGGATGGAACATATCCTTATGATATGAAAGAGGTCTTTAAGCGTGCCCCTTTCATGAAAGTTGAGGACTGGGAAAAATACTTGAAATAAGTGGGGGAGAGCAGAGCGATAGGCTTTCTCTTAAGGTAAAAGAATGAAAAAAAAGAAGATAGTTATTGGTGTTTCAGGTGCCTCGGGATCTATTTATGCGATTCGCTTGCTTCAAGTATTAAAAGAAATACCTGAAGTTGAGGTTCATGGAACAGTGAGTGACTGGGCTTATGAAAATATTCGACTTGAAACAAATTTGAAAAAAGTTGAAGTTAAGGCTTTGTTTGATGTATATTACAATGCACGCGATATGGGAGCTAGTATTGCGAGCGGAAGTTTTCTCCATGATGGGATGGTAGTAGTACCTAGCAGTATGAAAACTGTTGCTGCGATTGCGCATGGTTATTCAGATAATTTGATTGCAAGAAGTGCGGATGTTTGTTTAAAGGAAGGAAGAAAACTGCTCCTTGTTCCAAGAGAAACACCACTTTCTACACTTCATTTGGAAAATTTATTAAAACTATCACAAATGGGGGTTCGTATTATTCCTCCAATGCCTGCTTTTTACAATCATCCTGAAACGATTGAGGACATTGTTAACCATACTGTTATGAAGATTATGGATCAGTTAGAAATTGAAAATCATTTATCAAGAAGGTGGACAGAAGATGCCTGAAATGAAACAGTTTGAAGCAAGTGAGGATGATTTTATCCTCACAGCTAACCTTAGGGTGATCGGCACTGATGTTGTGATAAGTATTGAAGGAGGAACTCACCCCCATGTTGGTGCGGTTACTATGCTGACTGCTAGCGAAAAATTAACAACGCATACCTTTCCAAGCCATGATGGGCGCCGTCATAAAGATGGTGCTTTAGGAGAGAATGTGGCCCATATTTTGCAAGACGTTTTGCAGGGAAGTGCAACGATAACTGCGGGCGTTCATTTTGATGGTATTTCTTGGGAAGGAATCCAAGTTTGTCTGGAGTTAAGTAAGAAACTTGGGATGCAGCTCAGGACATATCTTCAAGCGTACGAGTATGGAGGAAGTGCTCCGCTCTATCAAAAGCTTCCTCCGAAAGAGCAGTGCTCTGAAAAATAAATTTTTGACAAATTTTGAAATCTTTGCTATAATCGTTCTAACCTTTAAGAGTGTCCAGAGAGGCAGGCAAGGTCAGAAATAAACATGTAATTTAATGGTGGAGACTATCCACTTTCTGATACTATACCTGCATTCTCTTGGAATGCAGGATTTTTTTATGCTTGATGAGCAGCTTGCCTATGGAGAAGTCAGCCAAAACACTTTTGAAGCAAGACCACATAATTAATAGTGTTCTGTCAGTTACTGACAGAGCTGTCAGAAGAAAGGAGCCGGGATGGCTAAGAAAGAGATTATTGATGAAATCACGATGAAACGTGCAATTACACGGATTACCTATGAAATCATTGAGCGTAATAAAGAATTAGACAAATTAGTCCTTATTGGAATCAAAACCCGTGGCGTTTATTTAGCTAAACGCATTCAAGAACGCTTGCAACAACTTGAAGGCTTGGAAATTCCATTTGGAGAGCTAGATACTCGTCCATTTCGTGATGATAAACAAGCTCAGGAAGATACGACAGAAATTGACATGGATATCACTGATAAAGATGTAATTTTGGTTGATGATGTGCTCTACACTGGGCGGACAATCCGTGCAGCCATTGATGGCTTAGTCAAACTTGGTCGCCCAGCGCGCGTTCAATTGGCCGTGCTTGTAGACCGGGGACATCGTGAATTGCCGATTCGTGCAGACTATGTTGGTAAAAATATCCCAACAGCTCGTGGCGAAGCCATTATTGTTCAGATGAACGAACATGATGGTGCAGATAGTATTTTAATCAAACGTGAAGATTAAAAAACGCACTGACCAGCCTGTCAGTAGACGGATAGCAAGGAGAAAACAGTGAACGATAATGATATTATCTTAAAGGTAGATGAGAAACCAGCCCCAAGTCAGTGGTTTGGACTCTCGTTTCAACATTTATTTGCCATGTTTGGCTCAACCGTATTAGTTCCAATTTTAGTTGGGATTAACCCAGCGATTGCCCTCTTGAGTTCTGGACTTGGTACACTTGCACACATGAGTGTTACAAAATTTAAAGTGCCAGCTTACATGGGTTCAAGCTTTGCCTATATTGGTGCGATGACCTTACTGATGAAAAATGGTGGAATGCCAGCCATTGCTCAAGGGGCAATGACCGGTGGATTGGTTTATCTGATTGTCGCTTTAATTGTAAAATTTGCAGGTAAAGGCTGGATTGACAAAGTTTTACCGCCAATCGTCGTTGGGCCCATCGTTATGGTCATTGGCTTATCGCTGGCGCCAACCGCAATTAATGATGCCATGTACACGGACGTTGCAAATCTAAAAGGATACAGTTTAGCTTATATCATTATTGCCCTCATCACTGTGTTATCTATTGTCATTTACAGTATTTATGGCAAAGGATTTCTGTCAGTTGTTCCCATTTTACTTGGAATCATCACAGGTTATGTTGCAGCATTGATTATTGGTAAGATTACAGGGATGAATATTGTTTCATTCACTGGAATCTCACATGCTAAATGGCTGACCATTCCGCCAATGGAAATTCCATTTGCCAATTACAAATGGGCCTTCTATCCGTCAGCAATTTTGACCATGGCACCGATTGCTTTTGTCACAATGACGGAGCATTTTGGCCACATTATGGTTTTGAACTCATTAACGAAAAAAGATTACTTTAAAGAACCAGGTCTTGAAAAAACTTTGGCTGGAGATGGAGCTGCTCAGATTATTGCAGGTTTCTTGGGGGCACCGCCTGTAACCTCATACGGTGAAAATATTGGAGTTATGGCAATTACAAAAATTCATTCGATTTATGTTATTGCCGGTGCCGCAGTACTTGCTGTCATTGTCTCCTTCATTGGGAAAATCACGGCGCTTTTACAATCCATTCCAGCACCCGTGATTGGTGGTGCATCAATTGCCCTTTTTGGAGTAATTGCAGCTTCTGGTTTGAAAATTTTGGTTGAAAATAAAGTTAATTTTGATATTAAACGAAACTTACTAATCAGTTCAGTTGTCCTTGTTATCGGGATTGGCGGAATGATTATTAATATCACTCAAAATTTACAAATTTCATCAGTAGCCATCGCGACAATTCTTGGGATTGTTTTAAATCTTGTCTTGCCAAAAGAAACGCAGGAAGTTTAAAGTTTTGATTTACTGACCGACGTGTCAGTAAATTCATGATTAAAAAAATTTTGGTGTAACTAAAGAAGCGTTTAAGACATCAGAAAAAAATGTTCATCAGTATACTGACAGAATTGTCAGTAATGATATTGTCAAAAAATCGATGTGACAGAGAGCACACGGTTAGGGTAAAGGAGACCTAAAATGTCAGTTAAAAATGGTTTAGTCCAATTGTCAAATCTCACAAGCATGGAAGCACTCACTCAAGAAGAAGTGATGGGTTTAATCAAAAGAGCTTCTGCTTTTAAAGCAGGGACAGCAGTTTTTGAATTAGAAAAACAGACTTTTGCTTCCAATCTTTTCTTTGAAAATAGCACAAGAACGCACCACAGTTTTCATATCGCTGAACGAAAATTGGGACTTGATGTTCTTGAGTTTGATGCACAAGCCAGTTCTATCAGTAAAGGGGAGACGCTTTATGACACGATTTTGACCCTTGATGCTCTTGGTGTGGAAATCTGTGTCATCCGCTCAGGAGTGGAGCATTACTATGAAGAATTGGTTAATTCTGAAAATATCCATTGTGCTATTGTTAATGGAGGTGATGGATCAGGACAGCATCCAAGCCAATGCCTTCTTGATCTGATGACCATTTATGAGGAGTTTGGCAAATTTGAAGGATTAAACATTGCCATTTCTGGAGACCTGACACACTCACGCGTTGCTAAATCAAATATGATGATGCTCAAAAAACTCGGCGCGAAGCTTTACTTTACAGGACCTGCTGCTTGGTACAGTGAAGAATTCGATCAATATGGCCGCTATGCTAATATTGACCGGATTCTTCCAGAGTTAGATGTTCATATGCTCTTACGTGTTCAACATGAACGTCATGACAGCAGCGAAAGTTTTTCAAAAGCTGTTTATCACAGTCAATTTGGTCTGACGCAAGATCGTGCAGCCGCCTTGAAACCAACAGCTATTATCATGCACCCAGCTCCCGTTAACCGCGATGTAGAAATTGCAGATGCACTTGTGGAGTGTCCTCAAAGTCGTATTGTTCAACAAATGAGCAACGGCGTTTATACTCGCATGGCCATTTTAGAAGCTATTATTGCCGGAAAAAAAGCATAGCACGCATTGTTTGAGATTATGCTTTAAAATAATGTAGTGGGCCGAAAAAGAAAAGGGAGAAAAATGAATAAAAGACTCTTAATCTTAGAAGATGGGACCATATTTGAAGGGGAAGCGATTGGTGCAACACTTGATGTGACGGGTGAATTGGTCTTCAATACGGGGATGACTGGTTACCAAGAATCGATTACTGACCAATCCTATAATGGGCAAATCTTGACTTTTACCTATCCAATGATTGGCAATTATGGAATTAACAGGGATGATTACGAATCTATTCATCCAACCTGTAAAGCAGTTGTAGTGAGAGAAGCCGCACGCCGCCCTTCAAATTGGCGGATGAAAATGTCTTTAGATGACTTTTTAAAATCAAAAAATATTCCAGGAATTACAGGGGTTGATACGCGTGCTATTACAAAAATTGTGCGCGAGCATGGCACGATGAAAGCCTCATTAGTACAACCACTTGATGGCGTAGAACACCAAATGAGTCAACTTCAAGCAACTGTTCTTCCTACTAATCAAGTAGAAACAAGTAGTACAGTCACCGCCTATTCTTCACCAAATTCAGGAAAAAAAGTTGTAGTCGTTGACTTTGGACTCAAACACAGTATTTTACGAGAACTCTCTCAAAGAAATTGTGACCTTACTGTAGTTCCTTATAACACTCCAGCCCAAGAGATTCTGGGTATGTCACCAGATGGAGTGATGCTGACCAATGGTCCAGGGGATCCTACTGATGTACCCGAGGCCATCGCCATGATCCAAGAGATTCAAGGGAAGGTTCCCCTATTTGGGATTTGTTTAGGCCACCAACTCTTTAGCTTAGCTAATGGCGCCACAACATACAAGATGAAATTTGGACACCGAGGCTTTAACCATGCGGTTAGAGAAATCGCAACGGGTCGTGTGGATTTCACCTCTCAAAACCATGGCTATGCGGTTTCCTCAGAGGATTTACCCGAGGATTTGATGATTACTCATATCGAAATTAATGATCAATCCATTGAAGGAGTGCGCCATCGCCATTATCCCGCTTTTTCTGTACAATTTCACCCAGATGCTGCTCCAGGACCACACGACGCAAGCTATCTTTTTGATGATTTTATGGATTTGATGGATAATTTTAAAAAATAAAGTATTGTTAGGACTCACTTTGTTGATGTTGAGCTTTCCTAAAATCAGAAAAAGTAGCAAAAATAAGAACCTGTTTTCAGAGCAGGTTCTTTTTTATCAGCTATTAAGTGCCTCGAGAATGTTTTTTTCACTTTGTTATTAACATGGTGATCTCCCTTAGAAGCTATTGTTTCCTTATTGCCTCTTCATTTGATTTTAAAAAAATAAAAGCACTTTGTTTAAAAACTTGATGTTGAATATAAAATAAATCCGCCTGCGTTTCACTAAACTTTGGGCGGATTATTTATTTTAATAAAAGTATAGATTTACGGTTGCGCGTATCCGTTACCTTTTGGAGCTAAATGATATCCCTTACTGTTCGCTTGTGCTCGAGTCATGTAGCGATAATTTTTAGGATTTTTGACTTTCGAATAATAAAGATTAGAGTCTGAAACGAAACAGTAACCATTTGCAGCTATGGTCCAACCTCCAGAAGTCGTGTAATTACCATTTGAGGAGTTACTTCCGCTAGCAGAAGAACCGCCACCTTGGACTTTCCATGCTACCGCACCATACTTCCAGCCCCCTTTTAGAAGACTATTTTGTTCAAAGGAATTAGTCGTATAATTATGAGAACCAGACTGCGCGTGAGGGTTATACGCAACGTAAAGATTCACCTTACCCCCAGAATAAAAGGCAGCTTTCCCACCATTATCCCAACGCCATCCCTTATTTACAAGAGTTTGCGCTTCATATTTACTTAAAGTATAATAATGATCTCCACCTGCTGCTTGAGGATTATAGACACGATAGACCGGTTTACCTTGCTTGGCAGCTTGCCAACCAATTCCTTCATAGCTCCAACCTACATTTTGTAGATTGTTCTTTTCTGCTTGGCTTAATGTGTAAAAATGCTCACCTGTGTTATGGTTGTACAAACGATAAACAGGTGAACTCGTAGCTGCATAGGTTTGAGGGGCAGTAATTGCTCCAGCTACGCCTAGCGACAAGAATGCTCCTAGGAATACCAAAAATTTTTTCATAAAATTCTCCTACTAGCTTTTAATGAGGATCAAGTTTTGCTCATTGTTAATTAGTTAATGAATGCTGTATGTTTTACTTTCCAGTCTTCAAGTTTGATAGATACCCAAAATCCATAAATTCCTATAGTAATGACAGAAAGAAGCAACCACTTTATCCAGTTTCCAAAGAGTCCAATGGCTGAGCCATCAAATCTCATCCGGTAACCATTAATAACTGTATGATTAATTTTCCAACCATAAACCATACACAAAGCCCAAGGGTAACATATACCGAAGGTTATGACAGTGATGACTGCTCCTAGTATAGTCCATCCGATAAAACTTAGTAATCCCCCATCAAAAAAGGATTGTCGACCCCATTTAGTTTCGGGCCCATATCCACTATTCATAAAATTCTCCTACTAGCTTTTAACGAGAATCAAGATATTGCTCGTTAATTTGTTAAAAAAATCTATTAGATGCTTTACTACGAGTAGTTTTCCTTAGAGAATTAGAAGTTTTAACACAATCTATTAATTTTTCACACATTTTGGCGAATTTCTCATTTATAATTATACCATTATTATAAAAAAGTTTTAATATTCTCTGGTACTTGCTTTGTAGAGTATTTTTTATTAATCAAGGAGTAAATTTGACAATAGGAGAGGTTAATGTTACTATGAGAGGGTAGATTTTGTCATGAGTTAAATGTTTTTTAGATTCACTTTTCGCAAAATAAAATTTACAATTTTGTCGAAAGGAAATAAACATTATGGCAAATGGAACAGTAAAATGGTTTAACGCTACTAAAGGATTCGGTTTTATTACTGATGAAAATGGTAAAGATTTATTCGCTCACTTCTCAGAAATTCAAACTGATGGTTTCAAGACACTTGACGAAGGTCAAAAAGTGGAATTTGATGTTGGAGAAGGTCAACGCGGACCTCAAGCAGTTAACATCACAAAAGCATAAAGACTTATCTAAGAGTTAGATAGAAGGCCGAGACGATTGTCTTGGCTTTTTTGTATCGATTTTGAAATCAAGGAAAATCATTTTACTTAGTGAGTAAGATAAATAGTGTCTTGTTTGATATAAAGGTTAAAAAGTATTCTTTTATTTATAAAAATAAACGAGGACTTTATGAAAGAAAGTTTTAATAGTTCTCTTGGGTCTAAGAAAAACTTAAGAGCTAGAACTGTGTTAAGATATTAGATAAAGAGGATAGAAGGGAGGGGTGGTATGCAAATCATTCAAGAATTGCTTGAAACTCTAAAAAGCAATGAGCAGGATATGATTAATCTAAGGCGCTATTTTCATCAGCATCCTGAGATTTCCTTTCAGGAAAAGGAAACTTCAAAATACATCCAAGAATTTTATAAAACTTTAGATTGTACCCTAACACAAAAAGGAGAAGGGTATGGTTTTGTTGTAGATATAATAGGGGGCAAACCAGGCATAAAAGTTGCTTTAAGGGCTGATTTTGATGCGTTGGCGGTTTATGAAGAAAATGATCTTTCTTTTAAATCGCAAAATCCTGGCGTGATGCACGCTTGTGGTCATGATGCGCATACAGCTTACATAATGATTCTGGCAAAGGCATTAATTCAGCTAAAAGAGCAACTTCCTGGATCCATCCGAATTATTCATCAGCCTGCGGAGGAAGTCGCTCCTGGAGGAGCAAAGGGGATGATTGAAGATGGTGCTCTAGAGGGAGTTGATCATGTTTTTGGCGTCCACGTCATGACAGGGATGGAAACTGGAACGATTGCTTTTCATTCCGCCGAAACCCAAACAGGGCGGTCTAACTTTACGATTGAGCTACAGGGTCGGGGAGGGCATGCTGCAATTCCTCAACTTAGTAATGATGCTATCATTGCGGGATGTTATTTCGTAACGCAGCTTCAAACTGTCGTTTCAAGGCGGGTGGATCCTTTTGATACAGCGACCTTAACTATTGGCTCTTTTGATGGAGTAGGAACGTTTAATGCGATTAAAGATAGCGTGATATTAAAAGGAGATGTTCGGGTAATGAAAGAATCTACGCGAGAAATGATTGAGCGCCAAATTAGGCAGATGGCAAAAGGACTGGAGCTGACTTTTGGGGTTTCAACAAAAGTAGAGTACGATAATAACTATCCTGTCCTTTATAACGATAAAAAATTGACAGAATTTCTTGTTGAGGTTCTTAAAAAAGAGGAGTTAGCAGACGTCACAGAAGTAGTGGACCTGGGACCACAAACTCCTTCTGAAGATTTTTCGTATTATGGACAGGTAGTGCCTAGTAACTTTTTTTATATTGGGGCACATCCAGACGAAGAAGGAGACTATCCTCATCATAGTCCGCGTTTTAAACTCAATGAAAAGAGTTTGCTTATTGCAGCACAAGCTGTAGGTGTAGTTACTTTACACGATTTGTTTGAAAATCAAGATGATCCATCTCAAGTTTAAAAAAACGCTCTTCTTTGCGTTTATCTCCACAAAGTCGATGCTTTGCCTCTTGTGGCGCATTGCTACTTGACCACTCTTCCATGATATAGAAGGTGGCCATTGATTATAAGTAAGAAGAGGAGCAATTTTAACAAAGAAATGTGCCGACTAACTTACAATTTAGTAAGCGACAAAGGCTTGCCTCGAGTTAGGAGATTATGTTAGAATAATAAATAAAATACACGTTTTAAGAGGAAACTAATGCATAATAAAGGAAGCTTTAAGCACTGTCTCAGCAGATCAATGCAAATCATCGGTTTAATTTTGGTATTTAGAGTGACTAAAAATGCGCTCTTTCATCCAGAGCAGTTTGATCAGGGATTCAGTGAGGTACGGAATGCAACATATCCGATAGTCGGCTCATTGTTAGTTATTGGTACAATTATCAGTTTATGGCTAGCCCTTTCTTTTATTGGTGGCGTGGTTTACTATCTATTTTGCAAATTACGCAATCGGAAGGAATTTTCTACTCCTTAAAAGGATTTTTTAGTGGTTCTTTTTATTACCTCCCCATAACATTTCCGAACACGTCACTTCATATGATAAAATAAATAAAAAAGCTAATGGAGTGCAAATGATAGTTGATTTTGGAAATGTTTGGGATGCGCTTACTGCTATAGGAACGATGGGAGCTGTGATTATTTCTCTTTATCTCACCAGAAAAGATTACAAAAAAAAGCTGCGGATAGATTATTGGGTATCTTATAAAATACTTTCTGGCGAAAAGTTTCCGATTTGGTGTATTGATGTAACGAATACTGGTGTAATTCCTGTTAAAATTTATGAAATTGGAGTTTATCAGAGAAGTAATTTTTTCAAGAGAAGAAGGAGCATTCCATTTTTAGTTCCGCGAGATTTAGAACAAGAAAGTTCAAAATTGCCTGTTCTCATTCAACCCCAGGAGGATGCGACCTATTTTGTAGCGCAAGAAGAGTGGGCGGAAAGACTACAAGATCTTACGTATTCCGCTAACCAGGTTGCATTTTATGTCATTGATACAACGGGTAAATTATATAAAACGAAATACTTTAAAGTTCATTCCTAAAAATTTTTTCTTTGTAAAGTTTTTTTCTTGACAAAATAAAATTAAAACTTGAAATTTAATCCTTATTTTGATAGAATATTTAAGTATTCGTACAACTTTGGTCTGGCAAACAGTCCAAGGCAGAAAGGAAATTCTAACGATGAAACAAAACATCCATCCAAAGTATCAACCAGTAGTCTTCATGGACACTTCAACTGGTTTCAAATTTTTGACTGGTTCAACTAAAGGTTCTAAAGAAACAATCGAATGGGAAGACGGTAACACATATCCAATGATCCGTGTTGAAATCTCTTCTGATTCACACCCATTCTACACTGGCCGTCAAAAATTCCAAGCAGCAGACGGACGTATTGCCAAATTCGAAAAGAAATACGGCAAACAATAATAAGAATGGTCATTCGACCATTTTTATTTTTGCAAAAGGAAGCTGTCTTTTGGCGGCTTTTTATTATGATAAAGTGGAAAAATAAGATAAAATATAGAAAAAAGTGATTAAAAGATGGGAGAGTATTAAGAATGAAATGGTCTTTAAATGAATTAACAAAGAAAAAACAGATTGAGTTTATAGAAAAACTAAAATTACAAGAGGTACTTGCAACACGGTCTACTGAAGTATTGGATAGTACAGCAGTAGAAACTCAAGGAGAAGTAAGTTATGATGATGGGTTATTTTACCTAAACTATCATCTAAAGACAGTGCTGACGTTGCCTTCGTCGCGCAGTCTTAAACCTGTAGACTATCCTCTGGATGTAGTAGTTAGTGAAATCTTTACGACTCAAGATCATTTGGCTCAAAATCCAGAGTTGCTTGAGAATGATTTAATCATAGTGTTAGAAAAAGAGCTAATCGATTTAGATGAATCGGTAGTAGATAACATTTTATTAGAAATTCCTCTCCAGATTTTGGCAGAAAATGAAGAAAATGAAGCACTTCCTGCGGGTAAATTTTGGTCAGTCCTTACTGAGGAAGACTATCAAAGGCAACAAGAAGAGAAAAAAGTAGAGAAAAAATCGCCATTTTCTGGTTTGGATGGTTTGTTTGATTAGATGAGAGTAATCTCATTTATAGATGACAAGGTGTGGGTAGCTGATGTAACCGTTGTTATAGCAAAAAATATAGCAAAAAGGTTGTAGATAAATTAAATTTATATTATAATAGGATTATAAGATAGAAAATAGACAGTGTTTTTAACAAAGGAGAGAAATATGGCATCAAAAAAGATTTTAATTATTGAGGACGAAAAGAATTTAGCACGCTTCGTCTCTCTTGAATTAGAGCATGAAGGGTATGCAACGGAAATCAAAGATAATGGGCGTGCGGGACTTGAAGAAGCCATTTCTAAAGATTATGACTTGATTTTACTTGACCTGATGTTGCCAGAGTTGGATGGATTTGAAGTCGCTCGTCGTTTGCGTAAGGAAAAAGACACCCCAATTATCATGATGACAGCACGTGACTCAACTATGGACCGCGTGGCTGGTCTTGATATTGGAGCGGATGACTATATTACAAAACCTTTTGCAATTGAAGAACTGTTGGCGCGTGTGCGGGCTTTCTTCCGTCGAGAAGAGCATAGCCAAGCAGTAGAGCGAGCTGAAAATACTTCTTTCCGTGATCTTGTGATTGATAAAACAAATCGTACGGTTCACCGTGGAAAAAAAGTTATAGACTTGACACGTCGCGAATATGATCTCCTTTTGACGCTGATGCAAAATGTTGGTGACGTAGTAACTCGTGAGCACTTGGTATCGCAAGTTTGGGGTTATGAAGAAGGAACGGAAACAAATGTCGTTGATGTTTATATTCGTTACCTCCGTAATAAAATTGATGTGGAAGGTCAAGATAGTTATATTCAAACTGTGCGTGGCTTAGGATATGTAATGCGTGAGCGTAAGTAATCGTAGTTATGATGAAAAAAATATTCACTTTTGATACTAAAAAGAAAACGGTAAAGGAAAGCGCGGCTAAGCGAAGTATTATGCTTAGGTGGGCTTTTGCTAATACCGTTTTTTGTTTTATCACCTTTACTTTATTTGCTACTCTGACTTATCAGCTGACCATCAGCTCATTCATCAGAGAAGAGCAGCGTATTTTACTGAAGTCAATGGATAGCGTAGACCAGATTTTGGAAGAGTCCAAAGTTCCTTTAGATGCCGATAATTTAAATAATTTTTTTGAATATACGGCACAGATTCAAGGAGATGATACGGGGATGACTCTGACAAGCCTTGTGGGAACACGCAAGGCTTTCTATATCTACGATGTTAATGGCCAGCTGTTATATGCTACAAATCGACATATTTTTGAAAAACAAAATCTGAAGGATAATGAAATTAAAGAGGTGGAAGGTTCCCACCCAGGATTTTTGGTGGAGCGACGCATTATATCAAAATCTACTGGTAAAGTAGTGGGTTATCTTCAGGCCTTCTATGATACAACCACCTATCACCGGATTTCTAATCTTCTTTTGATTGCACTGCTTATTTTGGAAATCGTGGCTTTAATTATTGCGCAAATCATTGGCTATTTCATGGCGAATTATTTTATGAAACCTCTTGAAAAACTCCATCAGGGAATGCAAAAGATGGCGAATAATCCTAAAAATGAATTCGAGCCGATTCTTATAACGAGTGGAGACGAGATTGAGGAGTTAGCAAATGTTTATAACGATATGATGCAGAAGATGAAAGATTATCTGGAGCAACAAAAACGCTTCGTTTCGGATGTTTCCCATGAACTTAGAACGCCACTAGCTGTGTTAGATGGTCATATTAATTTGCTAAATCGTTGGGGAAAAAATGATCCTGAGATCCTAGATGAGTCACTTCAAGCGAGTTTGGATGAAGTGCAACGGATGAAGAAAATGTTAGAAGAAATGTTGGCTTTAGCACGCCTTGAAAATGTGGACTTGTCTAGCAGTGAGTTGGACAGTGATGTAAGTAAAGTTTGTCAGCAGGCTGTGAAAAATTTTCAGTTGTTACATGAAGATTTTGAAATCTTATTTGATAATCAATTGGTTTACCCCACTCATGCACGAATCTCTGAAAATCATTATGAACAGGGCTTAAGAATCTTGTTGGATAATGCTGTGAAGTACTCGCCTGATGATCGTAAGAATGTAGTGATCAAACTTACGGAAGATGAGGACTACGTGATCACCAGCGTAACTGATCAAGGGATTGGGATTGCCAAAGAAGATATTGAACATCTTTTTGAACGTTTCTTTAGAGCGGATAAGGCGCGCAATAGGGAGATTGGTGGTACGGGTCTTGGCTTATCAATCTTGGCTCGCTTAGCTGAAAATTATCAAGGGGCGGTTGAAGTTTCTTCTGAACTTGGTAAGGGTTCCACCTTTACTTTAAGATTTCCTAAAATAATGTAATCTGCTAGAAAAGTAGGAGCATTGTTTGGTTTTAGGAGAACGTGTAGATTAAAGAGTTATCGTTAGGGTAACTCTTTTTTTTCTTGCCTGTGTCAGGTTATCTAACATGAACAGATAAATAAAATTGCCTTTTCTGGAATTTTATGTTATATTTTATTACATCATTATAAATTCTGAATAAATTGGATAAATTTATTTTGGCGTTCTTTTAAGGAGAGTATTTTTATGGACACAGGCTCAACGGCATTTATTTTAATTTGTGCGGCATTGGTATTTTTGATGACGCCTGCATTAGCATTTTTCTATGGCGGACTTGGACGCCGAAAAAACGTGTTAAACACCATGATGATGTCGCTCGCACCAATGGCTCTGGCTTCTATTTTATGGGTAATTATCGGCTTTTCATTTTCATTTTCAGGAAGTAATAGTTGGGTTGGTAATTTCAACCATTTGTTTATGAATGGCGTGGATATGGCTAAAAATTCACTTTTTCCTGCTAATCATATTCCAGATGGCCTTTTTTCTGGTTTTCAAATGATGTTCTCAATTATCACAGTAGCTCTAATTACGGGATCTGTTGTTGGAAGAATGAGATTTACACCAATTTTGATTTTTATGACTGCTTGGTTAATTTTAGTTTATTATCCTTTGGCTCATATGGTTTGGGGCGGTGGATTTTTGGCTCAAATACATGCGATTGACTTTGCAGGTGGAGATGTTGTTCATATTTCAAGTGGGGTGACAGGACTTGTACTTGCGTTAGTGCTTGGAAAACGTCGAGATTACGAACGTTTAGATTATCGTCCACATAATATTCCTTTTGTTGTTTTGGGCGCTGGTCTCCTATGGTTTGGTTGGTTCGGCTTTAATGCTGGGTCAGCGCTTGCTGCCAATGGTGTGGCAATTAACGCTTTTATGACGACTAATACAGCAGCTGCAGCAGCAATGTTTTCATGGATGATTGTTGAAAAAATATTGATTGGTAAACCTTCAATTGTTGGTGCTTGTTCTGGTGCGGTAGTTGGCTTGGTGGCCATTACTCCAGGCGCTGGTTTTGTTTCTTTATGGTCGTCATTGATTATTGGTCTTTTGGTCAGTCCTTTGTCATACTTTATGATTTCTGTCGTTAAAAAGAAATTGGGATATGATGATGCTTTAGATGCTTTTGGTTGTCACGGTATTGGCGGGATGTTTGGCGGAATTATGACAGGAATTTTTGCAACGCCGGCTTTGGCACCAGAAAAAGGATACGCTGGTTTAATCTATGGCTCTGGGAAATTACTTTTGGCTAATGTATCTGCGGTTGTCTTCACCGTTATTTTCACTGCTCTTGTGAGTTGGATCATTATTAAAGTAATTGCCTTGTTTATGCCAATTCGTGTATCTGACCGTGCTGAAGCGATTGGACTTGACGACAGTGAACACGAAGAAACTGCTTATCCAACCTTCTTAGGTTTGGATTCATAAGATAATTTTACTGACGGCGCGGTCAGTAAAATTTTTAGGTAAAAGTAAGGAAGAAAAAAATGAAAAAGATTGAAGCCATTATTCGGACAGAAAAATTAGAAGACTTAAAAAAGGCACTGGGCGATCATGACCTGGTTCATGGAATGACAGTGTCGCAAGTGTTAGGTTTCGGTGAGCAAAAAGGTTTTACTGAATATTTGCGAGGTCAGCGTATCGAAACGACATTGCTCTCTAAAATAAAAATAGAAATTGTCTCTATTGATGAGCATGTCGATGAAATTGTTGAGGTCATCACTCAAGCGGTGAGGACGGGTGAAGTGGGAGATGGAAAGATTTTCATCCAACCGATAGAGCGTGTGGTTCGAATTCGGACAGGAGAGGAAGATCGCCGAGCGTTGTAGATAAAAGAAGTTGACCAGTGGTCAGCTTTTTTATTTCCTAGTTAAAATCTTACTGACAGCTCTGTCAGTAAAGAGGACTGTTGAAAAAAAGGTCAATTAGGGGTAAAATAGATAAGATAAAGTTGGCAGTAGATACCAGCTAATCAATTTGTCTGGCAAGCTTTCAACTTAAAAAGGAATAGAAAATGAAAAAAATAACGAAATTTAAAGATCAAAAAGTCTTAGTGCTAGGATTGGCTCGTTCAGGTATGGCTGCGGCGCTGGTGTTAAATGAATTGGGAGCAATCGTTACGGTTAATGACGGAAAACCATTTGCTGAAAATAAAGAAGCACAACGCCTTTTGGAAGAAGGAATCAAGGTTATTACAGGCAGTCATCCGATTGATTTACTTGATGAAGATTTTGCATTGATGGTTAAAAATCCAGGTATTCGTTATGATAATCCGATGGTTGAGCGTGCTGAAGCCCTCCATATTCCAGTAATCACTGAGGTAGAACTTGCTTATCTAATCAGTGAGGCGCCAATCATTGGGATCACGGGGACAAATGGCAAAACGACGACTACAACTTTGATTGCTGATATGCTCAATGCTGATGGTCAGTCTGCTAAATTGTCAGGTAACATCGGCTTCCCAGCCTCAGAAGTTGCTGACAAGGCTGTCAGTACGGATACGCTGGTCATGGAACTCTCAAGTTTTCAATTGATGGGAATTGAGACTTTCCGTCCAAAAATTGCGATGATCACTAATCTTTTTTCTGCTCATTTAGATTATCATGGCTCACAAGAAGCTTATGAAGCAGCAAAATGGCGCATCCAAGAGAACATGACGGCTGATGATTATTTAATTTTGAATTTTAATCAGGAAAAGTGTCGTCGTCTTGCTGACCAAACAAAAGCCACTGTTGTGCCTTTTTCAACCAAAGAGCAGGTAGCTGGCGCTTATGCCAAAGAGGGCAATATTTACTATCATGATGAACTCATTATGAAAGTTGCTGACCTTGCTTTGCCAGGAGAACATAACTTGGAGAACGCGTTAGCAGCGCTCGCTGCTGCAAAATTACGCGGCACGAAAAACGAAGCAATTGTGGAAGTTTTGACCACTTTTGCTGGTGTTAAACATCGTTTGCAATACCTCGGCGAAGTCCAAGGACGCAAAGTTTATAATGACAGCAAAGCGACCAATATCTTGGCCACGCAAAAAGCACTTTCAGGCTTTGACAACAGTAAGCTTTGGCTTTTAGCAGGAGGCCTAGATCGTGGCAATGGCTTTGAAGCGTTAGAAAAAGACTTGGAAGGCTTGAAGGGGATGGTTGTGTTTGGCGAAACTGCAGCGAAACTTGAAGCAACCGCTCAAAAGCTTAATCTTACAGTAATGGAGAGCGAAAATGTCGCTACGGCTTTGCAAGAAATCTTCCCGAAAACTTCAGTAGGTGATACGATTTTACTCAGCCCCGCTTGTGCAAGTTGGGATCAGTACAAAACCTTCGAAGAACGAGGAGACTTGTTCATTAACACTTTTGAAGCCATAAAAAGTAAAAAGGCTTAAGTGTTAAGAAAATCAAAGTTGTAGAATAGTTTTCTTTTAACTAAAAGTTACTGACAGAGTGGTCAGTAAGCTATTTTTAAAGAAAAACGAGTTTTGAGTTAAACTCAATATCCCCAACCTTATTGGAGAAAAATAAATATGCGAATCATCATTACAGGCGGCGGTACAGGCGGCCATATTTACCCAGCGCTTGCTTTTTTAAAGTATTTAAAACAAGAAGAACCAGATACTGAGGTTCTCTATATTGGAACCAAAAAAGGACTAGAAGCTAAAATTGTCCCTGCAGCAGGAATTGAATTGAAAACGGTAGATATTCAAGGATTGCGTCGCTCACTAAGCCCTCAAAATCTCAAAACAGCTTATAAATTTGTAAAGTCAGTTTCTGATGCTAAAAAAATTATGAGAGCATTTAAACCTGATGTGGTGCTGGGAACCGGTGGTTATGTGGCGGGTCCAGTGGTTTATGCCGCTGCGCAGCTGAAAATTCCAACAATTATTCACGAAGGAAACTCCTTCCCAGGAATTACCAATCGTTTTTTGGCCAAACGTGTCGATAAAATTGCTGTAGGTTTTCACGCCGCACAAGAGTACTTCCCTGCTGAAAAAACGACTTTTACAGGAAATCCTCGGGCACAAGAAGTGGCAGATGCCGCTTCGCAAGTTGAAAAATTTGAACAGCCTACCGTTGTTATTTTTGGTGGTTCACGTGGCGCTTTGCAACTTAACAAAGCTTTCATTGAAGCATTGCCAGAACTGGCTAAACGCCCTTTTAAGACTGTTTATGCGTCAGGCGAAATTTACTATGATGATTACAAAGCTATTTTTGAGCAATATAAAACGGCGGCTAACCTTGATATTCGGCCTTACATTAATAATATGACCGAACTTTTAAGTAAGAGTCATCTCTTTTTAGGACGTTCTGGCTCAACCACCATTGCAGAAGTGACCGCTCTTGGTTTACCAGCAATTTATGTCCCAAGCCCTAACGTAACTGCTGATCAACAAACCAAAAATGCGCAAGAATATGTTGATCAAGGCGCGGCTCAGATTATTCCTGATGGCGAACTGACTGGGGAGCGCTTGGTGGAGGCTATATCAGCGATTCTTGAAGACAATGAAAGTTACCAAAAAATGCAAGCTGCAAGCCGCAAAGCAGGTGTTCCTGATGCAAGTGAACGCCTTTACCAACTTGTGAAAGAAATAAGTCGATGAGTGAAAATGAAAATAAATTAACCCCTTGGCAAGAAAAAAATCTTGAATATCAGCGCCGTAAAGCAGCAGAAAAAAAATTAGAAGAAGAGAAAAATACGCCGAAGAAGAGTCGTTTTACTTCGCCTTTTCAAAAGAAAGAAGCTTCTGCGACGACTTCGGAAACTAACGAAGCGGAAAGCTCTGATGAAGCCCTGTCTGAAGAAGAAGTTACATCTGCACCATCAGCAAGCCAAGAAGAAATTATTTTTTCAAAATTAGAACAAACTGCTGAGGAAGTTGAAGAATTACGTAAGCCCCGCCGTTCTTTCTTTGCGGGTTCAGGTCAGGTTTTTAAAAAATTGTGGCCTGCTTTTGTGATTGCTTTGCTTGTTTTTTTAGGTGCAGTCTATGCGGTATCACCTTTAAGCAAGATAGGGAGTTTCACAGTTTCCGGCAACAAAAGCGAGACACCAGAGCAAGTTGCTGTCGCCTCTCAACTTAAAACTGGAGATAGCATATTTAGTATTTTAAGAAATAAAGAGCTTATTGCAACAAAGATTGAAAAAGAATTTCCTCGAATTGCTTCGGTTAACATCACCTTTCGTTTTCCCAACCATTTTGAAGCTGTTGTAACGGAGTATTCTAATAGTGCTTATGTGAAACGCAATGATAAGGACTATATTGTTTTGAGCAACGGTTATGTTATTCCGACACCTGTTGATACTTCAAAACTTGAGAAGCTCCCTGTTTTACAGGATTTTTCAGATGAGCAAGTGAAGCTTTTTGTCAAAGCTTCTGAAAAACTCAAACCAGAGTTAAGAGCGCTCATGACCACGGTCACAAAGACGCCAACAGATGCGACACCGGACTTTATTGCGATTGATATGAGTGATGGCAACCAAGTGCGTGTTCCGCTCAGCCAAATGTCTGAAAAGCTCCCTTATTATCCGAGTATCGCGAAACAAATTGAAGCGCCACAAGTAGTTGATATGGAAGCAAGTATCTATACAAAACCAAAAGAAGCCTATCAGGCTTATCTCTCCCAACTTTCCTCTTCAAAAGCAGCTGCCTCTTCAGCAAAAGAGAAGAAAACAACAGAAAGTTCTACAGATACAACAGAAGCCTCAACTACCACCGCTTCAGAATAAAAGTAAAAGTGATAAATCTTCTTTATCACTTTTTATTATAAGGCAGGCTATAAAAACAACAGATAAAATGCTATAATAGAGAGCACGCATTTTTGTGAATAGTAAGGATTAGAGTAATTTCTAAGCGTATGATCTATTAGAAATTAGCGCAGTGCGACGGGGAGTGAAGGTTTTGTCTTCAGCCTCGCTCAATCCGTTTTCTTAATCTATCCCTTTTTGAGAGAGGCAGATAAAGAAAATGACGAAATATTAAAGAGAATTTAGAGGAGAAACTGTATGTCTTTATTTTTAGATACAGCACGAATTGAGGTAAAAGCAGGTAAAGGTGGCGATGGAGCCGTTGCTTTTCGTCGTGAAAAATATGTTCCAGATGGTGGACCTGCCGGTGGTGATGGGGGTAAAGGTGGCTCTGTCATTTTTAAAGTTGATGAAGGAATGTCAACTTTGATGGATTTCCGTTATAACCGCATTTTCCGTGGTAAACCAGGTGAAAAAGGGATGAACAAAGGAATGCACGGTCGTGGAGCCGAAGATTTGATTGTTCATGTTCCTCAAGGAACGACCGTTAAAGATAACGAAACTGGTGATGTTTTAGTTGACTTGATTGAAAAAGATCAAGAGTTTGTAGTTGCTAAAGGCGGTCGCGGTGGTCGTGGAAATATTCGTTTTGCCACACCACGTAACCCAGCACCTGAGGTGGCAGAAAATGGCGAACCAGGAGAAGATAAAATTCTACTTTTGGAACTTCGTGTTTTAGCAGATGTTGGTTTAGTTGGTTTCCCATCTGTTGGTAAATCAACGTTATTATCCGTTGTTTCAAATGCGCGTCCTAAAATCGGCGCTTACCACTTCACAACCATCACTCCTAATATCGGAATGGTTCAAGTCGGTTATGGAGATAGCTTTGTTATGGCAGATATGCCAGGATTGATTGAAGGCGCACATTCTGGTGCAGGACTGGGAATTCAATTCTTGCGCCATATTGAACGTACACGCGTTCTTCTTCATGTTCTTGATATGTCAGAACTGGAAGGCCGCGATCCATACGAAGATTACAAAACAATCAATGATGAATTAGAATCTTACAATTTACGTTTGATGGAACGTCCACAAATTATTGTTGCCAACAAAATGGATATGCCAGAAGCTGCCGAACGTTTAGCTGAATTTAAAGAAAAATTGGCTGCCGATCTGGGGCCTGATCAAGAAATGCCTGAAATTTTTGAAGTTTCTGGTTTGACTAAAACAGGACTTCAAGGTTTACTTGCACGCACAAGTGAATTACTTGCACAAACACCAGAATTCTTACTTTATGACGAAGATGAATTAGCGGATGAGACAGCTTATTACGGCTTTGAAGAAGAAGAAAAACCATTTAAAGTTTCACGTGATGATGATGGTGGCTGGCGTTTATCTGGTGAGAAGATTGAAAAACTCTTTATCATGACTAACTTCGACCACGATGAATCAGTCATGAAATTTGCTCGCCAAATGCGTGCAATGGGTGTTGATGAAACCCTTCGTTCAATGGGAGCCAAGGATGGCGATTATGTACGCATTCAAAAATTTGAGTTTGAATTCGTAGATTAATTCAAGTAATTTGGGAGAACAATAATGGGATTTAAGATTATTGGTGACCGAGATAAAGACGGAAATTTTATTGCTTCAGCGGACTATTGGACGGATGAACGTATCGATGCGTTATTAAAAAAATATAATCCGCATGGGAAATTAACTTTGTCAAAAGCTCAACAAACAAAAAATGATGAAAAAAAGACTGATTAAGCAGTCTTTTTATTTTTATATTTACTGACAGTTCTATCAGTGCGCTGAGGGTCTGATCAGTTCTTGAAAAACCACTTTGTTTACTGTGGCAGAGGCCTCCGCAACCTTATAAAGAGCATTGCGTTGAAGGCCTTGAACGTGAAGGCTTAAGCTTGCGTGGCTATGTTTTGGTAGATTCTCTGTGATAATTTTATTAGGATTAAAGTCAATATCATCGGGCAGAAGCGAAAGCACAGCTGCTTTATGATAGGTTTTGGTTTGGATGGATTGTTGAGCAATGTGAAAACTAATGGCTTCAGGCTCTGACGGGCCTGTCAGTGACTGAGGAAATCCCGCCAGTAAGGCATTGAAACAAAGATCCTGTCCAAAATTTATCTGCTTCGTTTTCAGGTGGTCAAGCTCGTTTTGTAATAATTCTTTTGCTTGATTAAATGTTAAATTGGGTTGGTAAAAAAATTTTTTACGAATCCGATTTGTGATTTGTTCAAATCCTGTAATTCCTACGACAAAGCCAGCAGGACTTGTTTCAAATTTTTTAAAATGACTTTGGGTCATATTATCTGCTGTGGTGATTTGTCCATCAGAGATGACGCTGATAAAGTCAGGCATCATGACCAAATTAAGAAAACTCATAGAAAATATTCTTTCCTATTACTGACAGACTTGTCAGTAATTTTTTTGCTAAATTTTTTATTTTCTTGTTCGAACGAACATTGCATCACCAAAACTAAAGAAACGATAGCGTTCATCAATCGCATGTTGGTAAGCTTCTAAAACAAAATCACGCCCAGCAAAAGCGGCAACTAGCATAACCAATGTTGACTTAGGTAAATGGAAATTTGTGTTAAAAGCATCGACCACTTTCCAGTCATAGCCTGGTTTGATAAAAATATCAGTCCAGCCTGAGTCAGCTTGAATATCGCCATCGAATTTACTTCCGATTGTTTCTAGAGTACGAATGGAGGTTGTTCCACTAGCTACAATTTTTCCACCGGCAGCTTTTACAGCACGCAATTCAGCAGCAGCTTCTTCGGTTAAGCGATAAAACTCACTGTGCATATGATGCTCATCCACGTTATCAACACTGACCGGTCGGAAAGTACCCAAACCAACGTGAAGGGTCAACTCGACGATTTTTACCCCTTTAGCGGCAATTTTTTCCAAAAGCTCAGGGGTGTAATGTAAACCAGCAGTGGGGGCAGCAGCTGAACCGTTTTCTTTCGCGTAAACTGTTTGATAACGTTCTTGATCTTCCAGTTGCTCGTGAATATAGGGTGGGAGGGGCATTTCACCTAGGCTTTCCAGTATCTCAAGGAAAATCCCTTCATACTTGAACTCTACAATACGACCACCGTGTTCTAAAAGCTCAAGCACGACAGCTTTCAAGCGCCCATCACCAAAAGTTACTTCTTCGCCAACTTTCATTTTACGCGCAGGTTTAGCAAGGGTTTCCCAACGATTTCCGCCCAAGTCTTTGAGCAAAAGGAGTTCGATATGTCCTCCCGTATGAGCGCGTTCACCATGAAGACGCGCAGGCAGTACCCGTGTATTGTTTAAAACAAGCGCATCTCCTGCATTAAGTTCATCAATAATATCATAAAAATGCTTGTCTTGAAGTCCATGATCCTTAGGATCTAAAACCAGAAGGCGAGATTCTGAACGTTTTTCTAAAGGGGTTTGAGCAATGAGCTCCTCTGGTAAATCAAAGTCAAAATCATTTATATTCATCTTTTTATTTATACTCCATTCTTTATTCGTTACTACATTTTTATCATCTGAGCAGTTGGTCTGGTAAAAATTTTCCTGTTTCAAATGACAACTCGACTTTAATTATAGCACTTTTTTTACGAAGACAATGAAATCTTTTTTGATAGCAGCCATGCTTTAAAAATATAAAAAGCGCAGTGCTCGCTAAGCCTTAATAAGATTGGAAACGCTTCTAATATTACGTAAGAATAAAACACGTAATTTTTTCAGTACAAAATTTCCATTTTATGTCTTCGTTTGTAGTAGAATAATATTAAATTGATGTAATATTTAACATACGGTTTAATGGAGAAAAAACGAATGAAAAAGAAGTCGATCTTATTGACAATTGGGACAGTCTCATTGTTAAGTGGAGGAGGAATTCTAGTCAATCAATCCCCCACCCCCCTTTGGGGAACTAAAGTTTATGCAGCAACGACAAGAGAAGTGACAGTATTACCCACTAACTTTTTAGAGTACTTTCAACGAAATGGCTCAGCAGCAAATTTTGCCTACGATACTACAACTTATACTCAAACCCTTACTTCAAATACAGTGAATCAATCTGGTAATGTGACCTTAAAAACGAAGATTGACATGGCAGAAGATTTTAGCTTCACGGGATTGGTAAATTTGGGGGATAAGTCCAGTGCCCAAGGGGGTGCAGACGGAATCGGCTTCCTGTTTCACCCAGGCAATACCAATGATGTGGGGAGCACAGGAGCTGGTCTTGGGATTGCTTCTTTGACAGGAGCCTTTGGTTTTAAATTAGACACTTACTATAATGGTACACCTTCCTCTGGCGCACTAGCTGACCCCCAACAATACGCCAATGGTCAATCTTTTGGTGCCTTTGTAGACGGAACAACAGGTACAGCTGTGACGCAATCAGCTGGTTCACAAGCCATTGCACAACCTACAAATAATACTTTTATTCCATTTACAATTACGTATACTGGAGCGACTAAAATGATGACCGTGACTTACAATAATCAAACGTGGTCCCGGAATGTATCGGATTGGATTGGCAATAACACCTCAATGTCCTTTGCTATAGCGGCTTCTACAGGCGCTTATCGGAACTTGCAACAGTTACGTAATATCGTATTTAGCTACACCGTTGCCCAAGGTACGGTTACTGCTAATTATGTGGATGAAGCAGGAAATCCCATAGCTGATCCTATCACAACAAATGGTGATATTGCGACAGCTTATACAACACAACAACAAGAAATTCCTGGATATACTTTTAAAGAAGTCACTGGTGCCTCGACCACCGGAAGCTATACCCCCAATGATCAAGTGGTTAATTACGTCTATACACGAAACCAAGGGACAATAGATGTAACTTATTATGATGATGTAACAGGACAAATTTTAAGCACCAAGCCCTTGTCGGGTAACACTAACGATCCCGCAAATTATAGCACCGCGGACACTATTCAAAGTTACCTTAATCAAGGGTATGAATTAGTTTCCGATAATTATCCTGCTGATGCTCATTTTACAGATGCCCCACAACACTTTGAAGTCCACTTAACACATGAAAAGGTCCAAACCACGGAACAAAAAGAAGTCAATGAAACTATTCATTATGTTATTGAGGACAATGCAGTAACAGCTCCTGTGGACTATATTGCGACTCCGATTACCTTTAGCCGTTCAGTAACCACAGATAAAGTGACGGGGCAAGCCACTTATGGAGCATGGCAAGCAGATGGAGCAACAAGCTTTGCAGCCGTAAATTCACCCACAGTGACAGGTTATACCCCTGATTCTAAAGTGATTGCTGAAATTTCAAATATCACGGCAGATACAGCAGACATTGTCAAAACAGTCACTTATAAGCGTAATCAAGGGACCATCACAGTTAATTATTTTGATGATGTAACTGGCGAACGCTTAACAACAAAAGAGTTAACTGGTGGAACAGGTGATTCAGTAGATTACACCACTGCACAAACAATTCAAAGCTATCTGGAACAGAATTATGAGAAAGTTTCTGATGCTTACACAGCGGCTGGCGATGTTAAATTTACAGATACACCGCAAGTTTTCGAGGTCCATTTGACCCATGCTACTGATAGTACAACTGAGCAAAAAGTAGTGAACGAAAAAATTCACTATGTTTATGACGATGGTAGCCCAGCGGCAACGGATTATGAAGCACTTCCGATTAGCTTCACGCGCACAGTTACTACAGATAAGGTAACAGGTCAACTTACTTACGGAGCGTGGCAAGCAGATAATGGAACAAGCTTTTCAGCAGTAAGCTCACCAAAAATAACTGGTTACACCCCTAGCCAACAAGTGATTTCAGAAATCACTGGAATTACAGCTGATACACCAAATATTGAAAAAATAGTAGTCTATCGGAAGAATCCACCAATTATTGTGCCACCGGTTATACCAGATATTCCAGCTATACCACAATTCCCAGATCAACCTGAGGTTCCGACTTTACCACAGATTCCAACGGTACCGCAACTCCCTGATCTTCCCAATATCCCCGGAAGACCGAGTGTACCTGTGAGTTCGACGTCAACACCTTCTACAGAAATCCGGAAGGAATATCCCACTGTTAAAATCTCACAAACGCAGCACGCTTCTACCACACCAGTTACTTCGAAAAGTGTGACGAAAGAACAATTGCCAAGTACAGGAGAGAGTAGTCGTTATCGTTTACTGTCAATCTTAGGAGGGATGATTGTTCTCGTTGGAGCATTGCTTCTTATCTTAAACCGAAGAAAAAAACAATAAACTTGGAGTGATGAACACAAAAAAAAGAAGTTGATTCAACTTCTTTTTTTATAGCTTTTACAAAGGCGTTGATAAGGAGCCTTCTTCATCTAGCTCATCTAGCAGTGCCATCAATGCTTGTAAATTCTCACCGATAATTGTATTTTTAAGGTAGGCATATTGGACATAAAAAATTTGTTTATCCTCTGGGATAAGTGGGATTTTAACAATACTTTCCATATCAGAAAAAGGGAGAAAATCGGTCATTAAAGTGATTCCTACGTCGGATTTGACCAGTTGACCGATAGTTTGGATATCGGAAAAATTTAGCAAAATTTTTGCTTTTCTTTTATATTTATCATTGAGATTTTTAAAGGCTTCCATATGAACGAAACTTTCATCGAGAAGAATGAAGGGATATTCTAATGCTTCTTCAAAAGAAATTTCTTTACGGCTAGCTAAAGGATTCTCCTTAGATACAAAAATGTAAAATTCTCGTTTGTAAAGGCGCTTGACTTCTAAATTAGGTAATGACAATGGGGTGATACTACCAATTAGGCTAAAGTCGATGTGTCCGCTTAGAAGTTTCGATAATAATTCTTCAGAACCACCTGAAATCAAGTCAAAATGAGCAAGAAAAGAAATGGCCTCTTTTTTTTGTAAGAGTTGGGAAAGGATTTTTGCTCGAATGATAGGAGGGAAGCCCACATGGAGCTGACGATTTTTGGAGTGTTCAATGGCGCGTTGTGTCAGTGCCAGTTCATCCAAGATATTTTCAATATGTGTTTTGAGGATTTTTCCTTCATTTGTTAAAACCACAGTACGATGGGATCGATCCTTATATATTAAATCACAGTTATAATATTGTTCCAATCTTTTTACAGCGTAGGTAATAGTTGGCTGACTGACACCGAAATAGTTGGAAACAGCGGTGAAGGAAAGAAGGTTCCCGAGGGCGTTAAAATACTCGAAATCATGCAAGTTCATTGGTTTAAGAGCTCCTTTTATGTTTTATATTTTAACATAAAAAGTTACTTTTGTTATAAGTGAAATTTATTATAACACTATAATTTGACTATAATTTTTTATAAGTATTAAAATACGTCTTGTAAGAAAACTTATATTATCATTTATTTGGAGGACGTACACATGCGTGCACATGAAATATTAAATAACCCTTTTACGAATAAAGGAACAGCCTTTACAGAGGCAGAACGTCAAGAACTTGGCTTAATTGGTCTTTTGCCCCCTTATGTTCAAACAATTGAAGAACAAGCGGCTCAAGCTTATGAACATTACCTTACAAAACCATCAGATCTTGAAAAACGTCATTTCCTTATGGAAATTTTCAATACAAATCGTACATTATTCTACTATTTGTTCAACCAACATATCGTAGAATTTAACCCGATTGTTTATGATCCAGTTATCGCTGAAACTATTGAAAACTACAGCCATCTTTTCGTAGATCCACAATATGCGGCTTATTTGGACATTAATCATCCAGAAAATATTGAAGCTACATTGAAAAATGCTGCTGGTGATCGTAACATCCGCTTGATTGTTGTGACTGATGCTGAAGGAATCTTGGGTATTGGTGACTGGGGTACACAAGGTGTAGATATTTCTGTCGGAAAACTTATGATTTATACAGCAGCAGCAGGTATCGATCCCGCCTCTGTTTTACCAATCGTGATTGATGCAGGAACAAATCGCAAAGAACTTTTGGAAGATCCAATGTACTTAGGTAATCGTCATGAACGTGTTTATGGTGATACTTATTACAACTTTGTTGATCAATTTGTAAATACTGCGGAAGAGATGTTCCCTAAATTGTACTTGCACTGGGAAGATTTCGGTCGTTCAAACGCCGCAACGATTCTTGATAAATACAAAAAAGTTATCCCAACATTCAACGACGACATTCAAGGAACTGGTATCGTTGTGTTAGGTGGTATCTTTGGTTCACTTGACATCACTGGTGAAAAATTGACCGACCAAATCTACCTTTGCTATGGTGGTGGATCTGCTGGTGCTGGGATTGCTGCGCGTGTTCATGCTGAAATGGTCAGCGAAGGCCTTTCAGAAGAAGAAGCTTACAAACACTTCTTCATGATGGACAAACAAGGTCTTTTGTTTGATGATATGGAAGACTTGACTCCTGCCCAAAAACCATTTGCTAAAAAACGCGCTGACTTCGCTAATGCTGGCGATATGGCAAACCTTGAAAATGTCATTAAAGTGTCTAAAGCAACGATTCTTGTTGGGACTTCAACAGATGCTGGTGCCTTCACGAAAGAAGTTGTTGAAGCAATGTGTGCGAATACAGAACGTCCAGTTATCTTCCCAATTTCAAACCCAACCAAAAAACTTGAAGCGACTGCGCAACAAGTGATTGAATGGTCTGATGGGAAAGCCTTTGTTGCAACTGGTGTCCCTTCTGGAACAATTTCATACAAAGGGGTAGACTACCAAATTGGTCAAGCGAATAACGCTTTGATTTATCCTGGTTTGGGTCTTGGTATGTTGGCTTCTGAAGCAACACTATTGACTGATGAAATGATTGGGGCTGCGGCTCACTCACTCAGTGGTTTGGTTGATCCTGGTGCTGCAGGTGCTCCTGTCCTTCCTCCATTTGAATATGTTGCTAAAGTCTCTATCAAAGTGGCTGAAGCTGTAGCTAAAATGGCTCAAGAACAAGGTTTGGCTCGTGCTGAAGAACAAGATATGGCTAAAGCTGTACGTGATCTTAAATGGGAACCAAAATACTAAGAGGTTAACGGAGTAAATGAAAAAATTAAAAGATATTAAAATTTCAGGGATTAGTCTCCCCCTCTATGCCTTCTTTATGATTGTTATTATTGTAACGATTGCATTAGGAAAATTACCACTTAATATGGTCGGGATTACTTTACTTTTGGTGGCTTTAGGGCACTTGCTCTATTTCATTGGTGAAAAGTTACCGATTATGAACTCCTATCTTGGAGGGGGTTCAGTCTTTACACTGATTGGTGCTACACTTCTATCCTTTTTCCATATTATTCCTTCAAATGTAATTAGTGCTGTAGGAGATTTCATGGGTGGTCAATTTGGCTTCCTTGATTTCTACATCGCTGCGCTCATTTGTGGTTCTATCTTGGGAATGAACAGAAGTTTGCTGGTTAAAGCATCAGCTAAATTCATCCCAGTTGCATTAGTAACAATGGTTGTTGGGTTCTTTGCTGTTGGTGGAATGGGAATGCTGCTTGGTGAAGGTTTTGCCCATTCTGTTATGTATGTTTCAATGCCAATGATGTCAGGTGGTATGGGTGCAGGGATTACACCCCTTTCTCAAATCTATGCTGACGGTTTAGCGCATGGCAATCAAGCAGCTATTTTCTCTCAATTAGCTCCTGCAGTAACTTTTGGTAATATCATCGCGATTATTGGTGCGCTTTCTATTGCGAAAATTTTCGCTAAGAGCAAATACAATGGTCACGGTACCTTAGTAGAAGCTACGAAAGAAGAATTGGAAAAACCAAAAGTTAAGCTTGACGCTACAAAAATCGGTGTGGGTATGCTTTTTGCCTTCTCCCTCCTGATGGTCGGAATGATTCTTAACAAATTTGTTCCTAATGTCCATGCTTATGCCTTTATGATCATTATTGTCTTTGTGCTCAAAGCACTCAATGCTGTCCCTAAAGAATTGGAAGATTCTGTCGTAATGTTCAATCAAGTCATCATGACAAATCTGACCCATGCTGTTTTAGCTGGGATTGGTTTAGCTTTGATTGACTTAACAACTTTAGAGTCAGCTTTGACATGGCAGTTCATCGTCCTTTGCTTGACAAGTGTTGTTGCAATGGGCTTGACAAGCTGGTTCTTAGGCTTGGTACTTGGCATGTATCCTGTTGAAACAGCCATTGGAGCTGGTATGATTAACAACTCTATGGGTGGTACAGGAAACATCGCTGTCTTATCAGCGTCTGACCGTATGGAAATGATTGCCTTTGCGCAAATGGCTAATCGCCTTTGTGGAGCTATTGTTTTGATTATGGGTGGAATATTGATCCGTTTCTTCTATGGATGAGTTTTTCTAAAGTGATAAAATGTCAAATTTATTTTTGAAAAATAACCAACCTGCTGACTTATGTCAGTAGGTTTTTTCTATTTTGGAGCTTTTGAGAGTACATAGAAATTACTGACCATTTGGTCAGTAAAAAAAGCGAATTTTGTCAGTATTTTTGTGTTGACATCAGCTTTTTTTGTGCTATAATAAAAGTGTAGATAAATTGATATATACCAATTTAGGAATGGAGCATAAAAAAATGAAAGTTATTGTTGTTAAAAACCAACTTGAAGGCGGAAAAATTGGCTTTGATCTTTTGAAAGAAGCGATTGAAAATGGGGCGAAAACACTCGGACTTGCTACAGGTTCAACACCAGTTGAATTTTATAATCAAGTTGTGAATTCAGATCTTGATTTTACTGATATGACCTCAGTCAACTTGGATGAGTATGTAGGGCTTGATGGTTCAAATGACCAATCTTACCGTTACTTCATGAACAAACATTTGTTTGAAGAAAAACCATTTAAAGAAAACTTCTTACCAAACGGAAAAGCTGCGGATTTAGATGCTGAAGTGAAACATTACGATGAAATTATTGCTGAACATCCTATCGATTGGCAAATTCTTGGTATCGGTCAAAATGGACATATTGGTTTCAATGAGCCAGGTACACCTGCAGACATCACCACACATGTGGTAGACCTCGAAGAAAGCACAATCAAAGCCAATGCACGTTTCTTTGAATCTGAAGCAGATGTTCCACGCCAAGCCATTTCTATGGGCTTAGCTTCAATTATGAAGTCTAAAAATATTGTTTTGATGGCTTACGGTAAAGAAAAAGCTGAAGCAGTCAAAGGCATGATCGAAGGTGAAGTAACAGTAGATCTGCCAGCTTCAATTCTTCAAACACGTGACAATGTGACAGTAATTGCTGACGAAGCAGCCGCTTCATTATTAAGCAAATAAAAAAGACCTCTTCGGAGGTTTTTTCTTATAAAAAATACTGACAGAGCTGTCAGTATTTTTATTTTATTGTCATTTTTTGTATAAACGATGGTTATCCAAAATCTCTGAAACGGAATAAGGTGTAGGATCATCAAAAGTTTTGTTGTGGTTCAAATCTAACTTTTCTTCAAACATGACTTCATACTCAGCAATATTCAGGCGTTTACGAGCATCCAACATAGATTGATGTTCCACCTTTCTTAGTTGTTGCTCATAACCCTCTACTAACTCACCAGAGAAGAATTCAGCAACAGTGCCAGAGCCATAGCTAAAAAGTCCAATTCGGTTGCCTGCTGCTAGCTCACCATTTTCTAAAAGTGAGATGAGACTCAAATATAAAGAACCTGTATAAAGATTCCCTACACGGCGGTTATAGACGATGCCATTTTCAAATTGTACCATCAACTCATCAGCGTTTTGAGGTTTTTTCTTTTCTAACATCGGCATGAGTGCTTTTTTACCCATTTTGGTGTAAGGAGTATGGAAAGCGAGTGCTGCAAAATCTTCAAAACTCAAAGAGGTACGGCGTTCATATTCTTCCCAGATTTGAGCAAAAGCATTGATATAGGTCGCATTTGAAAATTGTCCATCGACAGAAGGATAAGCCTGTCCAAATGGACGCCAAAAGTCGTAAATGTCTTGTGTGAGCGCAACGTTATCATTATTTAATTTCAAAATACGTGGGTTAGCACTGACGACCATGGCAACGCTCCCAGCGCCTTGTGTAGGTTCCCCACCAGTATTTAAACCATATTTGGCAATGTCTGAAGCGATGACCAGCACTTTTACATCAGGATTTAAACGGACATGGTCACAAGCTAAGGCTAAACCTGCAGTTGCAGAATAACACGCTTCTTTCATTTCAATGCTGCGTGCAAAAGGTTGGATTCCCAACAGATCATGAACGACCACCGCAGATGCTTTTGATTCGTCAACACTTGACTCAGTACCAACAATCACCATATCAATCGCCTTTTTATCTTCTTCACTCAAGAGAGGAGCGGCAGCGTTTGTGGCAAAAGTAATAATATCTTGAGTAGTCGGATTAACAGCCATCTCGTCTTGACCAATCCCAATATGAAATTTAGCAGGATCCACGTCCCGCGCTAAAGCCAAATCTGTCATATCCACAAAAGTGTTTGGAACAAAAAAGGCAAGTTTATCAATACCAACGTTCATAGCATAAAAATTTTCTCATCTAATTAAAAAAATGAGAAACTCCTTTCAAAATGTCTTTCAGAATGCTTCAATTTTATCATAAAAATGGCTGAAATCATAGCTGTGCTACCTTGTTGTTTGATTCTAATTTATCTTACTATTGTAAAGAGACTTTGACAAATGTCTTTTAAAATATGCTATAATGGCTTTCGGAGGTTTACTCGTGAAAGAAATTGTAATCATTGACGCTTTGCGCACACCCGTTGGAAAATACGATGGTGCGCTCGCTGAATATACAGCAGCAGACCTTGGAACGCATGTCGTTTCAGCATTACTAAAAAAACATGTACAACTAAAAGAAGATATTGATCAAGTCATTTTCGGAAATGTCCTTCAAGCAGGAAACGGGCAAAATGTCGCCCGACAAATTACTATTAATAGTGGACTTTCCGCAGAAGTGCCAGCTTCTACGATTAATGAAGTCTGTGGCTCAGGAATGAAAGCTGTTATATTGGCCAAACAACTTTTACAACTGGGAGAGGCTGAAGTAGTTATCGCTGGTGGTACCGAGTCGATGTCACAGGCCCCTATTCTCAAAGATAGAAAAACTGACAAAGAAAGCCTCAGCATGTTATCAGATGGTTTGATTGATGCATTTTCTGGTATTTCTATGGGAATCATCGGTGAAACCATCTCCGAACAATTTGGAGTGAGCCGAGCTGATCAAGATCAGTTTGCCCAAAATTCACAAGAAAAAGCTGTTGCGGCCCTACAAGCTGGTGTTTTTCAAGAGGAGATTGTACCTGTTGGGGAGTTTAAAGATGACGAGGCACCACGGCCTACCTCAAGCCTAGAAAAATTAGCAACACTTCGTACCGCCTTTAAAGAAAACGGCACCGTGACCGCTGGTAATTCTTCGCCTGTTAATGATGGAGCCTCTGCCTTAATTTTGACTACAAAATCCTATGCACAAGCTCATGATATTCCTTATTTAGCGGAGCTTGTTGATAGTACTGAAGTAGGAATTGATCCAGCAATTATGGGCGTTTCACCAATAAAAGCAGTTCAAAAGCTTTTGAAACGTACAGGTCTTGAATTGGCGGATATCGATCTCTTTGAAATTAATGAAGCTTTTGCGGCATCTAGCGTGGCTGTTAATCGTGAACTTCAGCTTGATGAGAGTAAGGTAAATATTTATGGGGGAGCAATTGCCCTTGGACATGCTATTGGCTCAAGTGGTTCACGTTTGCTCACTACACTAGGATACGCCTTACAACGTGAAGAAAAACGATATGGTATTGCAACACTCTGTATTGGGGGCGGCTTAGGGTTAGCAGTCTTATTGCAGAACCCAAATTACAGGGATTAATCTTGTGAAGAAGCTTAGAAGTAGAGCTTGTATTTTGATGGAGGATTGCCCAGAACTTCTGGGCATTTTGTAAATGGAAAAGAAATTTTATCAATTGACCCCAGCCCAACGCCGTGCCACTCTAAACCTTTCTAAAAAGCACCAAGAAATTTTAGAAAATATGGCCTTAGACGCGGATATTGCGAATAACCTCATTGAAAATCAGATTTCAGAGTTTGAGCTCCCTATGGGCCTTGCACGAAACTTTGTGGTAAATGGGCACACTTACCAAGTACCGATGGTGACAGAAGAACCCTCTGTTGTTGCTGCTGCTAGCAATGGAGCAAAAATTGCAGGGGAGTTTACCGCAGAGGCTATACAACGGCTCATGCGTGGCCAGATTGTCTTTTATGACATACAAGCACCTGAAAAAGTATTGCAAAAACTTGAAGAAGAAGAAGCACGCATCTTTCAGTGCGCTATCGAAGCCTACCCTTCTATCGTGAAACGTGGCGGTGGTTTAAGACACTATGCAACCCGGATCTTTGAAGAAGAAAAATTTTTATCGGTCGATTTTAAAATTGATGTGAAAGATGCCATGGGAGCTAACATCACCAATTCAATTTTAGAAGGGCTGTCACAGCTTTTTCGAGAGTGGTTTCCCCAAGAGCAGATCTTGTTTAGTATCTTATCCAACTATGCTACGGAATCGTTAGTGAAAGTAAGCTGTGATATCCCTGTAGCAAATCTCTCAAAAGAGGGAAGAGGTCAGGAAGTTGCTGAAAAAATTGTTGCTGCATCACGCTTTTCTAAATTAGATACTTATCGTGCCACAACACACAATAAAGGCATTATGAATGGGATTAATGCTGTGGTACTGGCGACGGGAAACGACACACGAGCTATTGCTGCGGGGATTCATGCTTACGCTGCAAAAGATGGAAGTTATCAAGGACTCGGTACATGGCAAACCCACAACGATAAGTTACATGGTGAGTTGATTGTGCCACTTCCTGTAGCAACAGTAGGAGGCGGAGTGAAAGTTCTTCCAAAGGCGCAAACTGCTTTAGAAATCTTGGGTGTTAAAGAGGCCAAAATTTTAGCACAGATTATTGCTTCTGTGGGACTTGCACAAAATCTTGCAGCACTGAGAGCCTTGGTCTCAGAAGGGATTCAGCAGGGCCATATGAGCTTACAGGCGCGCTCACTTGCATTATCAGTAGGTGCAAAAGGAGAAGAAGTATCTAAAATTACCGCACGCCTTCGTCAAGAAAAAATCATGAATCAAGCTGTGGCAAAGAATATCCTTGAAGAGTTAAGAAAAAACTAACCTACCCCATTTACTCGTATAGGATAATTTGCTATTTTATAACCCTGTCAAGATTTTTTCTTGACAGGCTTCTTTTTGTCTGCTATAATGTTAGAGTACTAAGATAAGAAAAGGAAATATAAAAATGTCTGTAAAAATTCGTTTGACTCGTATGGGTTCTAAGAAAAAACCATTCTACCGTATTAATATCGCTGATTCACGTTCACCACGTGATGGTCGTTTCATCGAAACAGTTGGGACTTACAACCCACTTGTTGCTGAAAACCAAGTAACTTTGAAAGAAGAACGCGTATTGGAATGGTTGAGCAATGGAGCACAACCCTCAGATACAGTTCGTAACATCCTTTCAAAAGAAGGCGTTATGAAGAAATTCCACGAATCAAAACTTTCTAAATAATAATTTTATGAAGGCTGCTTTTTAGCAGCTTTTTGTACAGGAAAAGACAACTCACAGATTGATGGACTTGTTAAAACAAGTTAGAGTAGAGGTAAGAAATGCAAAAAGATGTGAAAGAACTGGTAATGACAATTGTAAAACCATTGGTAACCGAGCCTGATGAGGTTTCATTAGAGCTTATTGAGGGAGAAGAATTCATGGAATATCACCTCAGAGTTGCTGATGGCGACATTGGAAGGATTATTGGACGTCAAGGGCGGATTATCCAAGCGATTCGTACAGTGGTTTATTTTGTTCCTGTAGAAGGTAAAAAAGTTCGTCTGCTTGTTGATCAATAAAAAATGAAAAGCTCACATGGTGGGCTTTTTTTATTGTATGAAAAATTATGTTAGAATGAAAAATATTGATTAACAATTGTAGATACAATCGGTTATAAATATAAATAAACTGATTTTTTATATAGGTGGAATAATGGATAAGAAAAAAGGAATCTTATTAGTAGCTTTGGGAACTCCCCGCTCATGTGAAGCAGATGATGTGAGGGATTATTTAAAAGAATTTTTAGGTGACCCTCTTGTTATACAAAAACCAAGATGGCTTTGGTTGCCGATTTTAAATGGAATTATTTTAAAAGTGAGACCGCAAAAATCAGCAGAGATGTATAAAAAAATCTGGACAGATGAAGGTTCCCCTTTGATGATTTACACAGTAGCACAAGCAAAGCAACTACAGGATATGCACGAAGATTTTGATGTTCGTTTTGCCATGACTTACGGAGAGCCACGCATTGATAAAGTCATCGCTGAGATGAAAGAATCTGGTGTTGAAGAAATTACTGTTCTTCCACTTTACCCTCAATATTCTTTAACAACAGTTGAACCTGTAATTCAACAAGTTAAAAAAATTGATGATAAGATAAAAGTGATTAGAGATTTCCACAAAGTAGAATCTTATAGCGATTTACTGGCAGAGTCTATTAGAGAAAAATGGCAAGCAAAGGACTATGATAAATTGGTCCTTAGCTATCATGGAATTCCCATGTCCTACGTGACCAAGAAAAAAGATGCTTATGAAGAGCAGTGTAAAGAAACAACACGTTTGGTAGTAAGTAAACTTGGTTTGAGGGAAGAAGAATACGAGCATACTTATCAATCAAAATTTGGTCCTGAAAAATGGTTAGAACCTGCGACTATTGATAGAGTTGCTGAACTTCCCAAAGAAAATGCTAAAAAAGTATTGATCTGTTCACCAGCCTTTGTTGCAGATTGTTTAGAAACTTTATTTGAATTAGAAATTGAAAATAAAGAAGTATTTGTTGAAAATGGGGGAGAAACATTTGATTTTGTTCATCCTTTCAATGATTCTTTCGACTTTACGAGGGTGTTAAGTGAAATCATCGACCAAAATAAGAGCTGAGAAATAAAAGAATAGCAATGTGAAAGAAAAATAGGATTTGTTATAATGGTTCTTAAGATGCTAAAATAGTAAGGAAAGCCAATGAAAAAACAGTATGAAATTATTTCAATGAAAGACCATTACCGAATTCGCCTTGGAATTTTTGAGCCAGAACAAAAAGCAAAATCAGTAGTACAATTAGTTCATGGATTTGGTGAATACACCGGTCATTATCTCTATTTAATTAATGAATTAGTCAACGCTGGTTTTATTTGCGTAATGCACGATCAGAGAGGACATGGTGTTTTGGCAGCTGCTAAACCAAAGCTTCAAGGACGAGCTAGAGCTTACGAGAGCCTAATTAGTGATGTATTGGAAGTAAGAAAAATAATTGGTAAAAAGTATCCAAAATTACCAGTTTATCTGTTTGGACATAGCATGGGTGGAAATATTTCTCTTAATGTTCTTTTGAGAAATGTTGAACATCAAAAGCTCTACCAAAAAGCAGTAATTGAATCTCCTTGGTTGGCCTTAACTAATCCACCAGCTCTACTCCTTCAGAAATTGGCAGGTCTCTTGGGAAAAATAAGTCCAAATGTTAGAGTTCGCACAGGTTTAAAAATTGAAGCAATTTCCCGTCGAAATGATTTAGTAGATTTGGTAACTAAAGATGGAATATACCACGAACTTCTTTCTTTGCGACTCTTCTCACAGATTATGGAAGCAGGCCGTTTTGCGCAAAGTCAGGCTGCAAACTTGGAAATACCCACTTTATTATTCTGTGGTGAATCAGATCAGATTTGTTCGCCCGTTGCGATTCGTTCATTTGCAAACAATGCGGGTGAAAATCTTGAATTAATAGAGGTTGCAGAGGGTTACCATGCGCTTCATCTAGATACTGAAGCAGAGGACTTTATTGAAAAAACTAAAGATTTTTTTCTAAAATAAATATTAAAGTAATGTGGAAGAAAAGATATAAAAGTGTCGTTCGTTTCGAAGGGCGCTTTTATTAATGGATTCAAAAAATAAATTTATTTTGCTCTCGGTATTCTCTCGTAATCCTTTCCAATATAAAAAAGACTTAAAAAATAGTTTCATTTAAATCAGGGTCTATCAGGTATGGTATAATTGGAGAATGGAAAAATTTTACAAGGTAGGAACAATTGTTAACACGCAAGGACTTCAAGGTGAAGTCCGTGTAATGCCCACAACAGATTTTGCTCAAGAACGCTTTTCAAAAGGGGCAATTTTGGCGCTTTTTGATGATAAGGATAATTTTGTTCAAGAGTTGAAGGTAAAGTCTGGGCGCCCTCAAAAGAATTTTTATGTTGTTAAATTTGAAGGCTTTTATCATATTAATGATGTTGAAAAATATAAAGGCTATGTAGTCAAAATTGCCGAGCAAAACCAGGAAGATTTAGAAGATGGTGAATTTTATTATCATGAAATCATTGGCAGTGATGTCTATGAAAAAGATGTCTTAATAGGTCAAATATCCGAGATACTTCAACCTGGGGCTAATGATGTCTGGGTGGTGAAACGTAAAGGGAAACGTGATTTATTATTGCCTTATATTCCACCTGTTATTTTGAATGTTGATGTAGCAAATCACCGTGTAGATGTTGAAATTATGGAAGGATTAGATGACTAAAAATGAGAGTTGATATTTTAAGTATCTTTCCTGAAATGTTTGCGCCGCTCGACCAATCCATTGTTGGTAAAGCTCAAGAAAAAGGAATTTTAGAGCTTTATACGCATGATTTTCGGGAACAAGCCAAAAATAAACAGCGTCATGTTGATGATATGCCTTACGGTGGAGGTCAAGGGATGCTTTTAATGCCTCAACCGATATTTGACACTATGGATTTGATTCCACAAAATGAAGAGAAACCAGCACGTGTCATCCTTTTGGATCCCGCTGGGAAAAAATTTGATCAAAAAATGGCTGAAGAGCTAGCTGAAGAGGAACAATTAATCTTTATTTGCGGGCATTATGAAGGCTATGATGAGCGCATTAAGCAACTTGTCACCGATGAGGTGTCTTTAGGTGACTTTGTTTTGACAGGGGGTGAAGTAGCTGCCACTGTGATGATTGATGCGGTGGTGCGTCTCTTACCCGGAGTTTTAGGCAAGGCAGCAAGTCATGAGGATGATTCTTTTTCAAGTGGTTTGCTAGAATACCCTCAGTACACTCGGCCACAAGAGTATAGGGGAATGAAGGTTCCAGAAGTCTTAATGAGCGGGCATCATGAAAATATCCGTAAATGGCGCTTAGAGGAATCTTTGAAAAAAACGCTCGCACGGCGACCAGATTTACTTGAGCAATATGAAATGAATGAAGAAGAAGAAAAAATTTTACAAGAGTTAAGTGAAAAAGCTCAAGATATGGTAAAATAAAGTAGTAATTGAAATGAACAGGTAAAACCTTGTTAATCTTTTTCGATCCATCTTTTTGATGTTTCTTTTAGAATGAGGTAAGGTCAGCTAAATTACTAATAATGATGAGGAATGGAGCGAGTTTAAAGATGACTTTAACGATTGAACGTGAGCAAGAGTTTGTTAACCAATTTCACTATGACGCACGTAACTATGAATGGGAAAAGGAAAATGGTACACCTGAGACAAGTCTGAATGTCCAATTTCAATTGGTTCCGACAGACACTTTAGAGCGTGTAAGTGAGGAGGATACCGCAATCCATGCAGTTTTAACTTACATGATTGTCTTAGATAATATTGTGCTTTCTGGTTTTGTAAGTCAGCTGAATTACATCCGCGGTCGTGTACTCAAAGAACAAGAAGAACTAGAACAAGAAGAACTGACGCAATTGGCTGCGCCTCTGTTTGATTTATTGAAGCGCCTTGTCTATGAAACAACGGAAGTTGCGTTGGATCAGCCCGGAATTAATTTGGAATTTTAACTTAACGAATAAACTTTTATGAAATTAGCTATTATAACTGATACATCAGCAGACATTGCTGAAAAATATAAAAAATACGAGAATCTTTTTGTTTTAAATATCCCAATCTCCATTGATGGTGTTGATTACGATATGTCAAAAATTTCTCCAGAAGAGTGGTTCGACTTGATGGAAACGGCACAGGATGTGCCTAAAACCTCGCAACCTAGCGTGGCGGAGTTGGAACTATTACTGCAAAAACTTGAAAAAGAAGGGTATACCCACGTTTTAGGGCTCTTTTTGCCAGCCGCAATTTCTGGCTTTTATCAAAATGTTTTTTACTTGCAAAATGAGTTTGATAAAATGGTTGTTAACTTTCCAGAAACTTTTATCACATCAAGCCCTTTAGGCTATATGGTAGAGACAGCTTTGGATTTAGCTGAATCTGGAGCAGATTTTGATGAAGTTTTTACAAAATTTGAAGAGCAGCGCGAGGGAGACCGTGCTTATATGTTGGTTGATGATTTACATTGGCTAGCTAAGGGGGGACGTCTATCTAACGGAGCTGCTGTGCTGGGGACCTTATTGAATATTAAACCTGTCCTCACGTTTAGTACTGATGGTAAAGTTGAGGTTTTTGAAAAAGTACGAACCGTTAAAAAAACAATGAGTCGGATGAAAGAGCTATTGCTTCAAGAAGCACAAGATCGGTCAGCTTACAAAGTTTATATCATTCAAACCCGAGCCGAAGAACGTGCTCAAGAGCTTTATGATTACGCAATTGAGCAAGGTTTTGATGATGTAGAAATGGCTACTTTTGGTCCTGTTATTGCGACCCATTTAGGCTTAAATACGGTGGCTTATGCCATCTCACCCAAAAAATGAAGTTAGGCACGTTTTAACGTGCTTTTCTCCCATAATGAATTATCAGAAAAATCAAAATTGAGGTGCAAATCATGAATAAAGTGAAGATTATTGTTGCAGGCTACCGAGGAAAAATGGGCAGTGAAGCGGTACAGATGATTTTGAAGAACGATGAGTTTGAATTGGTTGGACTGCTGGGACATCATGAGGTGGTTTCTGAAGCATTTGGCGTACCTGTTTTTAATAAAAAAGAAGAGCTGATCGGTCTGTCAGCAGATATCTGGTTGGATTTGACCGCTCCGTCTGTGGCTTATGAAAATACGCGCTTTGCTATGGAAGCAGGCTTTCGTCCAGTAGTGGGAACAACAGGATTTACTGAAGAAGAAGTGACGGAGTTAGTCCGACTGTCTCGTGTAAAACATCTTGGAGGCTTGATTGCACCAAATTTTGCCCTGGGGGCCGTTTTGGTCATGCAATTTTCAAAAATCGCTGCACAGTATTTTCCAGACGTGGAAATTATTGAATTGCATCATGATGCCAAGAAAGATGCTCCTTCGGGGACGGCGCTTAAAACAGCTGAATTGATGGCTCAAGTGCGTCAAGCTCACTATCAAGGGGCAGCAAATGAAACGGAAAGTTTGGCTGGTGCACGCGGGGCAGAATTTGAAGGAATGCGGATTCACTCGGTTCGTCTTCCTGGACTTGTCGCCCATCAGGAGGTGCTTTTTGGTGGTAAAGGGGAAGGCCTAACCTTACGGCATGACTCTTATGAACGTTCAAGTTTTATGACGGGTATTGCCTTAGGAATAAAAAAAGTGATGCAAGCTAAAGAGCTTTACTATGGTTTGGAACATTTTTTGGATTTGTAAGTCGGGAAAGTAAAATGCGGTTACTGACAGGTTGGTCAGTAGATAATGAGGAATAAAAATGGAAAATATCGTGATTCGGCAGTTAGAGCAAATGGACAAAGAGGCCTTTTTACGTTATGCTGCAGACTGGAAGAAAGAGACGAGTCCTTTTAAAATCGAGGCAACAGAGCGCTATCCTAACTTTAAGGCAGAAGACTTTGAGGCTTATCAAACTGATCTTCGTCGACAAGAAACAACTCCTAAACAAACGGACTATTCTACAGCAACACATTATTTTGCTTTTGTGGAGGGTGAAATAGCTGGAGAAGTAAGCTGTCGCTGGCAGATTGAAAAAGGGATCCTTTTAGAGTGGGGCGGTCATATTGGCTACGGTGTGGCACCTTCTTTTCGAGGACATGGGCTGGCGCAAGAAATGGTGAAGTTTGTGCTCCCTGAATACCGCAAGCAAGGGATTTCACGGGTCATGATATCAGCTGATGAGGGAAATTGGGCAAGTCGTAAGACGATTGAAGCGGTTGGTGGCCTCTTGGAAAACACGGTTTTGGTAGAGGATGAGAGGGTGTGTCGCTACTGGGTGGAACTTCCTTAAAAATGTTGAACGGGCGGCTACTTATGGCTTGGTCAGTAACTTTTGAGTTTAAAAGTGGGGTCAAGCCCCGTTTTTTTGTTAAAAAATGATAAAATATTAATATGAAATTAGATAAATTACCTGTGGAGTTTTTGCAGGCTCTGCCGGTTTTAAAAAAAATAATTGCGCATGGGTTTGAGGCTTATTTTGTCGGAGGATCGGTGCGGGATGTCCTATTGGGACGTGAAATACATGATGTTGATATTGCAACGAGTGCTTATCCTGAAGAAATTAAGGCTATTTTCCCTCATACGATTGACGTGGGAATTGAGCATGGCACGGTGCTTGTTTTAGCTGGGAAGTCTGAAGCCGAGCACTATGAAATCACAACATTTCGAACGGAGTCGCAATATACAGATTATCGACGACCTGACCATGTAGACTTTGTGCGTGATTTGCGAGAGGATTTGAAGCGACGGGATTTTACGGTCAATGCCTTTGCTTGTGATGTCAATGGAGAGATTATTGATTTGTTTGATGGACTGACTGATCTATCAGAACGTCGGTTGCGAGCAGTAGGCTCGGCATTAGCTCGCTTCAATGAGGATGCCCTTAGAATAATGCGTGCTCTGCGCTTTGCTTCAACCTTGGACTTTAAAATTGAACAAGAAACTTTTCAAGCCATGTGTGAGCGAGCACCTTTATTAGAAAAAATATCGGTGGAGCGACTCTTTATTGAGTTGGATAAATTATTATTAGGTAAGGACTGGCGCAATGGTGTCGAGCTATTAATCAGTGCTCAGGCCTGGAAATTCTTGCCAAATTTTCAACAGGATGCCTTAGAAAAGTTACTGACAGACTTGTCAGTAGACTTTCAGTTCGAAAATTCTGAGCAAGCTTGGGCAGCTCTTTTGACAAAGTTTGAGCAGGTAGATGTGAAAGCTTTTTTACGTCAATGGAAAGTGTCGAATGAATTTTCTAAAGCTGTGGCTGATTTAGTTGAAGCCTATGGACTTGAGGAATGGACTTTGATGAGCCTTTATCGTTTTGGAAGTGATAAGGCACGTTTAGTGGATGACTTGAAGAGGGCCAGTGGCATTGCTGTTGACCCTAAAAAAGTACAATTGCTGGATAAGGCTTTACAAATCCATCAGCGTAGCGAAATTGTCGTGGCTGGTAAAGATTTGATGGAAGAGTTTGCCATAAAACCAGGACCTGCTTTAGGAAAAATGCTTAAACGTATTGAAGAAAAAATTGTCCGAAATGAATTACTCAACGAACGCCAAGCCATTTTCGCTGAAGTAAGCCAAGCGCTAACTAAGGAAAAAAGCTTTTAGCACAACAAAAAATAGAAAAGGAAAAAATATGAAAATCGAAAATCGTCGTAAAGGTTCATGTACTACTGTACTTGTTGGAAGAAAAGCCTCAATTGATGGCTCTACTATGATTGCGCGCAATGATGACGGTCATGAGGCCCTTGATCCGCAACGTTTTGTAGTCGTTCATCCAGATGAACAACCGCGTCACTACAAAGCAGTCTTATCTGGATTAGAACTTGATTTGCCAGATAATCCTTTACGCTATACATCAACACCGAATGCGGTTTTAGCCGAAGGAATTTGGCCAGCAGCTGGGATTAATAGTGAAAATGTTGCTATGTCAGCAACAGAAACCATTACCACTAACCCACGTATTTTAGGTTTAGATCCTTATGTTGCAGATGGAATGGGAGAAGAAGATCTGGTTACTCTGGTCTTGCCTTATGTAAAAACTGCGCGTGAAGGTGTCGAACGTTTAGGGGAGCTGTTAGCGACTTATGGTACTTATGAACCCAATGGGATTGCTTTTGCAGACCACAAGGAAGTGTGGTGGTTAGAAACTATTGGCGGCCATCACTGGGCAGCTGTGCGCATTCCTGATGATGCCTACGTTGTCGCGCCAAATCGGATGAATATTGATGATTTCAAATTTAATAGTGAAGGTTATCTTTGCTCCAGTGATTTGAAAAACTTGATTGATGAAAATCATTTGAATCCTGACCTAGAAGGCTATGAAACGCCTTATAATTTACGTCATATCTTCGGCTCAAGCTCTATTAAAGATTCCGTTTATAACAATCCACGGACTTGGTACGGGCAAAACTTCTTGGGAACCGTCTCCGAAGATCCTCAAAATCAAGAATTGCCATTTATCTGTGAGGCAACTCGTAAGATCACGGTAGAAGATGTAAAATTTGTCCTTTCTAGTCACTTTGAAAACACAAGCTATGATCCTTACGGCACAACCAACACTCCAGAAGAACGTAAACTCTTCCGTCCTATCGGAATTAACCGTAATCATAGTGTGCACATTTTGCAAGTAAGAAATCATGTGCCAAAAGAGTTAGCGGGTGTGCAATGGTTGGCTTTTGGTGCCAATACGTTCAATCATGTTGTACCTTTCTATACAGCGATTACTGATACACCAGCTTGCTATCGCGATGCCAAAGGTGAATATGACCCAACAAACATGTATTGGTTATCTGCCACCACCGCTGTGCTCGGTGATAGCAATTATGATTTGTTTGTGGACTTGCGCAACACTTTTGAATTAAACACCATGGCAAAATTCCATGAGATTCAAAATGAAACGGATCGTGGCTTTGATGCTGCCACCGATAAATTAGCATATTTGACAGAGGCCAATGAAAAATTAGCTGCTGTAGCTTTCAAAAATCAAACCGAACTTTTGGGTCGGATGGTTGTTCTTGGCTCAGCTAATATGAAATTGCGTTTTGACTTTAACGACTAGTAAAAAAAGAAAGTAGCGTTTAAGCTGCTTTTTTTAACATTGGCGTCAGCAAAATAAAGTGGTATAATACAAATGACAAGCTGGTCAGCTAAAATTTTACCCCTATCGGCTCAAGAAGTACTTGCAAAGGAAAAGAGATGAATTCACGAAAATTTAGAAAAACTAAAAAACATACGGGACGTAATATTATTATTGTCTTGTTATCACTTGTAGTCCTTCTTGGATTGATTGCCTTTGGGGCGGTTATGTTAGAGCGCAAAGTTATCTCTACAAAGATGGACAGTGTGGTTTCAAAAATTGTACCAGACACCTCCAGCCTAACAGAAACATCGAGCGGTACGACTTCTGAAGTCAAGTCTGCCACTCCGTCAGCCATCGCCAACCAACTTAATGAAAATACTGACAGCATCGTCAGCCAATCTCAAGGTTTGATTGATCAGGCTCAAGCAACAAGTGATGAGAACGGAGTGACTTATACTTTAAAAAGTTCGAAGTTAAATAAAACAACCGTCAATGCTGCGCTCTTAACAAACGGTGATCAAGTAGAAACAATTGCCAACCAAGCCTTAGAAGCCATGAAAAACGCTGGCATCAGTCAACCCAAACTAAAAATTAATGTGACGGATGCGCAAGGGAATATTATTAAGACCCTTTCTTACACCAAATAAACTGTTTGATAAACGCCAATAAGTGGACTGACCGCTTGGTCAGTAAGCCCCGTACACAAAGAAGTACAAAATCAGCCCTGTCGTTACCGACAGGCTTTTTTATGGTATAATCGAAGCAGTAGACTACAGAAAATAGGACAGATAAATGGCAGATTTCATTGCACAAAACTTAACAAAATCCGTCGGAGAAAAAACCGTCTTTGATCAGATTAATTTTATTATTCACGATTTGGATCGTATTGGACTCTTGGGAGTTAATGGTACAGGAAAAACAACTTTACTTAACGTCATTGCCGGACAGACCAGTTTTGACGGGGACCTTTCGCCTTTTGAGCATCCCCAAAACTACAAAATTACTTACTTAACACAAGAACCAGACTTTGATCCAGCAACAAGTATTTTAGACACCGTTTTAGATGATAGCTTACCACAAATGCGAGCGATTAAAGCTTATGAAGCAGCACTTTTGGATATGGATAACCTTAATCAGTTTGAAAGAGCGCAAGCTGAAATGGATCGACTCAATGCTTGGCAAGTAGAAGCGGATGTTAAATCTGTCCTAACAAAGCTTAATTTGCCAGAGCCCTCCGTGCTTATCGGGAGCTTATCTGGGGGACAAAAGCGGCGCGTGCAACTTGCCCAAGCTTTGGTTAATGATTCGGATCTCCTCTTACTTGATGAACCGACAAACCATCTTGACGTGGAAACCATCACTTGGCTTCAAAATTACCTGAAAAATGCACGCCGTACGGTTCTTTTTGTTACGCATGACCGTTATTTTCTTGACAATGTAGCCACACGAATCTTTGAACTTGAAAATGCCGGCTTAAAAGAGTATCAGGGGAATTATCAAGATTATTTAGCTAAAAAAGCTGAAGACGAGGAACGGGAAGTAGCCGCAAGCCATAAAGCCAAACAGCTCTACAAAAGTGAATTAACTTGGATTCGTAAATCGCCCCAAGCTAGAGCGACCAAACAGCAAGCCCGCATTGATCGCTTTGACACTTTGAAAGAAAGTCTAAAAACACCTAAAGCGTTGGGAGATTTAGAGTTGAATATTGCCAGCACGCGGCTTGGTAAGAAAGTAGTGAACTTTAAGTCAGCCCGTTTTTCTTATCCTGATCGCCCCATTTTTGAAGACTTTGATTTGATTGTTCAACCTCACTCACGTTTGGGGATTGTGGGGGATAATGGTGTAGGAAAGTCGACTCTCCTCAATATTATTGCTGGAGAATTGGCCTTAACGGGAGGAAGTTTAGAGATTGGAGAAACGGTTAAGATTGGATATTTCAGTCAAGAAATTCGAGGGCTTGATGAGAACAAACGAATGATTAATTTCTTAGAGGAAGTTGCATCAGCAGCTCACAATAGCAGTGGTGAGAATATTTCTATTGTCAACCTCTTGGAGCAGTTCCTTTTTCCTAGATCGACTCACGGGACGCTTATATCAAAACTTTCAGGTGGAGAGAAAAAGAGACTTTACCTGCTGAAGATTCTCTTATTACAGCCTAACGTTTTACTTTTGGATGAGCCCACTAATGATTTGGATATTGCCACATTAACGGTCTTAGAAAACTTTCTATCCACCTTCCCAGGCGCTGTTTTGACTGTTTCGCATGACCGCTATTTTCAAGATAAAGTCTCCAATGAGTTATTAGCCTTTGAAAAGGGTAAAATTAATCATTATTTTGGGGCTTACAGTGATTATCTCGCTGTAAAAACAGCAGAAAAAGCAACTGACAGAGCTGTCAGTAAAAATGAGAAGCCGGTACACATCCCATCAACGGCAAGCACTGATAAGCCAAAGTTGACTTATATGGAGAAAAAAGAATGGGAAACCATTGAAAATCAAATTGCTGAAATTGAAGCACGAATTTCCGAAATAGATACAGAAATGAATGAAAATGGCTCGGATACAGAACTTTTACTTACTTTACAAAAAGAATTAGACCATACCACAAAAGAACTTGAAGAAAAATACGAACGTTGGGAATACTTATCAGAAAGGGCTGAAGAACAATGACCACGCAAGAACTTATCGAAACACTGTAAAAACTTCCCCAAGAAGCAACTGTCAAAATTATCCAAAATGACCTGAGTGGGGAGCGTTTTTTTGATGTCAACACTGTTGAAAATCTTGCGCGTGTCCGAGTGACCACAGCTGGTGTAGAAACAGTCGATACCGTAATTATCGGGATTTAAAAAGGAAAAAAGACCAAAGTCGCTCTATTGCTACGTTGGTCTTTTTCTTTCTTCTTCGTCCTCAAGCCCGTATTGTTAACTTTTGTTCTTGTCTTCCCTTTTTTTATGGTATAAAATAAGGCTTGTACGAATGCAAACGCTTTAGAGTGATTAGAGGAAATAAGATGTTTGATAAGAAGAGAAGAATAAGCAAAGAAGCACAGGAACTTCTCACAGAAGTTTATGACTTTATTCTAGAGGATAACCTTCGAGACAAAGAACGTCAGATAGGGCTTTTGGCTAAAAATGATTTAGAAAAGGGCAGATATACAATTGCTGTACTCACGCAGCTGAGAGCAAGCCTCCAAAGAGAAGCTCTAAACATGCCCTTGAGTCCTCAAGCTCTCGCTTTTTATAAAAGACTCGCTCCGCGTATCAATAAAATGGCTCCCCTTGGAACTAATAGAGGAAACATGATGGTAGGGAGAAGTTATTTGGATTAGAAAACACATGTTTCTTTTCACCCGGGGGGATTTTTACGTTTTGTTATTTAAAAAGCTGAAACAGTTTGCTTCAGCTTTTTTATCTAATGTTTTTTTCTTGAAAAGTTGAATTTTCTTTTGAAACGTTGTAAAGCAAGGTAGCGCTCGCGTGCATTATGCATGGCTTGATAACGTTTAGGATCTTTTTTATAAAATTGCTGATGATATTCTTCGGCAGGCCAAAAAGTTTTCGCTTCTTCAATAGGCACAACAATTGGCTTATCCCATTCCCCTGATTGTTCCAAGGATTGTTTACTGGTCTGAGCAGCTAAGCGTTGTTCCCTACCGTCTACAAAAATGACGGGTCGGTAGTTGGCGCCACGGTCATAAAACTGACCATCAGCATCGGTTGGATCAATTAAAGTCCAGTAGATTTCTAGTAATTCATTATAAGTAATGATAGAGTTGTCAAATAAAATCTCTACGGCTTCGGTATGTCCAGTTGCCTTTGAGATGACCTCATCATAAGTAGGATGTTCCACATTGCCTCCAGTATAACCGCTGGTTACGGCAATAATACCTGGTCGTGTCTCAAAAGGCTCAACCATACACCAAAAACATCCTCCTGCAAAGATAGCGCGTTCTGTACTCATCGTAGACTCCTTTCTGAGTTGGGTGCACTCATTTATTTCATTATAACATGATAAGAGAGGACAAAGATGAGGTTTGTCTCGTCAATTGATGACAAAGTTTATCCTTTAAGATTAAAGAATAAACTATTTTATGATAGAATATATAAAAATAGAAAAGAGGTGCACCTTTTGACGCTCAAAACCACATTCGCTCACTATGAATTTTCTAATCCTTTGATGAACGCTTCCGGTGTTCATTGTATGACGACCCAAGAGTTAGACGAGTTATTACAGTCCCAAGCAGGAGCCGTGATTACTAAGAGTTCAACACTTGAAAAACGTGCAGGAAACCCAGAGCCTCGTTATGTAGATTTAAGTCTTGGGAGTATCAATTCGATGGGGCTTCCCAACCTAGGTTTTGATTATTACTTGGAGTATGTCCTAGAAAAGCAAAAAGACACTTCTATAAAAGGTCCCCTCTTTTTCTCTGTCGCTGGAATGAGTGCTAAAGAAAATATCGAGTTGCTCCAAAAACTTCAAGAAAGTGCGTTTGATGGGATTACTGAGTTGAACCTGTCATGTCCCAATGTACCGGGTAAACCCCAACTGGCTTACGATTTTGAAGCAACCGAGGCACTCCTAAAAGAAGTTTTTAGTTTCTTTAAAAAACCACTTGGAATTAAATTACCTCCTTATTTTGATTTGGTTCATTTTGATACGATGGCTGAAATTTTAAATCAATTCCCTCTTACCTATGTCAACTCTGTAAATAGCGTTGGGAACGCGCTTTTTATTGACCCTGATACAGAAGCAGTGGTCATAAAGCCTAAAGATGGTTTTGGGGGCTTAGGTGGACAATATATCAAACCTACCGCTTTGGCAAATGTACGGGCTTTTTACACTCGCCTCAAACCAGAAATTAAAATTATTGGCACGGGTGGGATAGTAACAGGTCAAGATGCCTTCGAACACTTGCTTTGTGGAGCTAGTCTTTTACAAATCGGTACGGCATTACACCAAGAAGGACCAGCAATCTTTGAACGGATTACCCGAGAGCTTGAAGAAATCATGGCTCAAAAAGGTTATCAGTCGATTGATGCATTTCGTGGAAAACTTAAAAGTCTTTAATACTTACAAAAAAACAGGGTCTATCCTGTTTTTTTGTAAGCAAAGGAAAGTCTCACGAAAGGATGTTATAATGGTATTTATAAAATACTAGGAGGAAACTATGACACTCGTGATGACTTTTATAGTCTATTCAGTTATTGGTTGGCTATGGGAGACTTTTTATTGTTCATTAAAAGATAGGCGTTTCGTTTTTCGAGGCTTCTTATTAGGTCCTTATTGTCCGGTTTATGGTTTTGGTGTAGCAGCGGTCTTATTATTAGTCCCTGATTCAGGGAGTTTACTTACCTTATATTTTAACTCTCTTGTGATTGTTACGGTAATTGAGTTTATTGGGAGTTGGTTTCTTGAACGTTTTTTCAATATGAAACTCTGGGATTATTCAAGTTTACCTTTTAATATTGAAGGCCGTGTTGCGGTCCCTGTCTCACTTTTTTGGGGGATAGGCTGCCTTGTCTTGATTAAGGGGATTAATCCTGTGATACAAAATGCGATTGGGGATTTTATTGAAGCTACAAAGGGAATTGGACCTTGGCTGATTCTTCTGATTTTCTTGATAGATCTTGTCTCAACCTTTATTTTCACGGTTTCGACCAAGAAAGAAGTGCGTGATTTGATTGATGACTCTGACCAAGAGAATGCAGCAGTAAAAGAATTTCGTCTGAAACAGTTGTTTACGAATCGGGCACCACGTCCTAATCGTCAAAAAGTACTCCAATTCTTGAATGATCATCCGCTTAAGTGGCGGCACTATAACTTACGACGAATTATTAAAAACTATCCCAATATTAAATTGACTAAAAGAATTTTAAAAAAATAAAGGGGTGCAAGTCAACTCAATTGACAGGAGCGATAGAAGCGTGCGATAATGAGCTATGAATGAAATAATGGATCAAGAAAAGGCGCTCAATGCCCTTTATAATCTCATTTTAGATCGGCATATTCGTGATTGGGAAAGGTCTTGCTTGTTAACCACAAAGCAACGGATTGAAGCAGGGCGCCCGCTCGGTCAAGAACTCGCTCGCTTAGAAGCACAATTGCGCCCACTTGCTTTACGCTATAATTTGACTCCACAGGTCAATGAATTTTATCAAGCGATAAGTAACAGTAAACTTTTTGGACCAGGGGTTGGCGGAATCATCTAACCGAAGGTACTGAAGGGTTGGCTAAATCTTGAATATGAGTTAATCAAAAAAACCAGTGAATCCACTGGTTTTTTTATTTTATAGGCTTGGGCCGTAGGTATTACTTTTAGTATTAACGTTGACATCAATCACGTTGTAGAAAGCATTATCTGTATCATCTACATCCCAAACGGCTAAGATGACATGATATCCTGTACGGTCGGTTGGCACTGTAACGCTATGGGTCGGATTAGCAGAAGCATTTCCACCATTATATTCAATTGTTCCGATGTGTTCCATATCAGCTCGTTTTAGTGGGGCATTTTGATCCCAGCCTGTTTTTGTCATATAGTAGTGCCATTTCGCTGTCTTGTGTGATGCGGTATAGCGCCAAGTAAACAGGTTCGGACCAGAATTGATGGTTGTTTTCTTCCAACGAGTGCTGGTTTGATTATCGAGTACAAAGTCTCCTACAGCACCATCAGCAGAAGCGATACGACCATCAGCAGGACCAGCTTGAGGATAACCCTTTTTGGCTTCCAGACCTTGCGGATTTGTAATGACATTCCCGTATAAGCTAAGAGCTGCTGTCCAACCTTGGCTATCAAAATCTAGTTTCCCTTGATAAGCTCGTGCAGGAGGCGATTGTACATAGCCATGTGCTGCTACTTTAGGTGTTTGAGTAAATAAGGCTGCTCCTAATACCGAAGTTGTGATGGCTACACCTGCTAAGATTTTTTTCATAGATTCTACCTCTTTTCTTAATTTTTTATAAAGTAAAGAAACCGGAGTCTTTATGTAAGCGCTAAACAAAGTATATCAATTTTTTTATTTTGGCTCAACTAAAATCCTAATGCAAAAATTTATATTATTCCTAAATATAATGTTGAGTTGAAGTAAGAATAGCTTAACCACAAGGATTATTCAACTTTTAAAGAAAGCGATATCAAAAAGAGCACTTCGCGAGTACAAGAAGTGAAAGATGGCAAAAACGTTCCCTTTTAGAAGGTAGATTTTACCTGTTTCGTAGAGTGTGTTATAATTAAAAGAAATAAAAAATAAAGGAAATTTTATGACTTACGCAGATCAAATCTTTAAACAAAATATCCAAAACATTTTGGAAACAGGCGTTTTTTCTGAAAATGCGCGCCCGAAGTATAAGGATGGTAAAACGGCAAACAGTAAGTATATTACAGGTTCATTTGTGACTTATGATTTGCAAAAAGGAGAATTTCCGATTACGACTTTGCGGCCTATCCCCATTAAATCAGCAATCAAAGAGTTGATGTGGATTTACCAAGATCAGACCAGTGAGCTTTCTGTGCTTGAAGAAAAATATGGGGTTAAATATTGGGCCGAATGGGGGATTGGCGATGGAACAATCGGTCAACGTTATGGGGCAACCGTCAAAAAATATAATATTATCGGAAAGTTATTGGAAGGTTTAAGTAAAAATCCATGGAACCGTCGTAATATCATCAATCTATGGCAATACGAAGATTTTGAGGAGACAGAAGGGCTTTTACCTTGTGCCTTCCAAACCATGTTTGATGTGCGCAGAGAGGCTGATGGGGAGATTTACCTAGATGCGACACTTATCCAGCGCTCCAATGATATGTTGGTAGCTCATCATATCAACGCGATGCAGTATGTTGCCTTACAAATGATGCTTGCCAAACATTTTTCTTGGAAAATTGGGAAGTTCTTTTACTTTGTTAATAACTTACATATCTACGATAATCAATTTGAACAGGCTAAGACGCTATTAGAGCGCACGCCCTCAGAAAAGAAACCACGTTTAGTTTTAAATGTTCCTGATGGCACTAACTTTTTTGAAATTAAACCTGAAGATTTCGAGCTCATTGATTATGAACCCGTCAAACCTCAATTAAAATTTGATTTGGCGATTTAATAGAACAAAAAGATTACTGACAGCTCTGTCAGTAATTTTTTTGTAAAATTAATAATATTATATTGACAAAAGAATTATAAAAGCATATAATGTTTTCAAACGGAAAGAAAAACGCTTTCAAAGGGAGGGCTTATGAAAAAATTACTTTTGACAACTTTAATTGCGGGGGCTAGTATCGGCTTTGCTACGACCGTCCATGCAGATACCAATGTCTACCGCTTATATAATCCGTATACTGGGGAACATTTTTATACTACGAGTACGACCGAACGTACAGCGGATATTAACGCGGGCTGGGCCAATGAAGGGGTCGGTTGGAATGCACCTAGCAAAGGCGTAGGCGTTTACCGGGTCTATAACCCACATGCACAAGGCGGAGATCACTATTACACAAAAAGTAAATACGAAGCTCAATCCCTTGTGAATAAAGGATGGCGCTGGGATAATGGAGCACGCCCTGTCTTTTATTCTGGTGGAAAAATTCCGGTTTATGTCGCTTATAATCCTAACACCATGTCAGGGGCACACAATTATACCGGTAGTCTCTATGAAGAAAACAGTTTGATTCGTAATGGCTGGCGCTATAAAGCCGTAGCTTGGCAAGCTGTGAGCCTGCCAAGGACCCCTTACTCGCCTAATAATCCAGTCTTGCAAGAATTCGCCAATGAAATGAATTCCAATAAAAATTCCCTCCTTTCAAATAGTGATGGGACCTATCGAGATGTGAAGGCTTCAGTCAGTGGCAATACTTTGATTGTAACGTTCACTTTGAGTGATAATTATGGAACGCTTAGTGGTGCAGATGCTAATGACATGAAATCTCAAATGAGACCAAGTTTAGAAAAACTTACAACGTTGTTTAAAGATGCAGGTGTGGCTAATCCTTCCGTGAGATATATCTTTGATAATGCGAACGGAACAGTAGCGCTCGTGGTGACTTACCCATAACACTTTTGATTTAAAGTGTCTTGCGGAGCAGCCAATATTTGAAATAAAACGGAGCAGAATTACTGACGGAGCTGTCAGTAATTTTTTTCACCTATTTGTTCGTTGACGAACAACTTTTAATGTGTTACAATAATTCGTATGCGAACTAATAATCAAGCCATTGGTCGGCTTTTAAAAGTGGCCTCTAATCAGATGGTAAGAGAAGTCGATGCTTTTGCAGCTCAGTTTCATCTCACGGGACAACAGATGCTGATTCTCGATTTTCTTGGCAATGCCTTAGAGTCACAAGACGCAGCAGTACTGACCGCTCCATCAGCAGTAAGTCAAACAATGATTGAGCAGGAATTTAATATTAGACGCTCTACAACCACGGAGATATTGCAACGAATGGAAAAAAGAGCTCTTATCATTCGTCACCCCAGTCCTACGGACGCACGCCAAAAATTTGTCCAATTGACGGATTTGGGACGACAATATCTACCCGAAATCAAGACTTTCACTCAGGAACACAGCCAACGTGTTTTAGCGAATTTGTCTGATGAAGAGGTTCGAGCAGTCATAAAATTTCTCAATAATTTCAATAAACAGAAAGCGTAAAAATGAACACACAAGAAATAAATGCACCAAATAACAAAATTAGCGCGAAGACGCGCTTTTCAATTGTCGCCGTGGCACTTGTCGCTTTTGTCGGCATCCTCGCAGAAACAAGCCTAAATGTCACTTTTCCAACGCTGGAAAAAGCCTTTGGAATACCATTAAGTACGGTTCAGTGGGTTACGACCGCCTACCTATTGGTTGTGGCACTGGTCATGCCTACTAGCTCTTATATCAGCCAACGTTTTCAAGATCGCACACTCTTTTTCACTGCGCTTATCTTCTTTACCGTCGGCGATATTCTGAGTCTCATCTCCCCAAATTTTTCCATCTTGATGGTAGGTCGCCTTGTTCAAGGGATCGGGACAGGGATTGCGATTCCTTTAATGTTCAATATGGTCCTAACTAAAATCCCCCGGGCTAAAGTCGGTGTGTGGATGGGCTTTGCAGGAATGATTTTGAGTATCGCCCCAGCTCTTGGGCCAACTTATGGTGGTCTATTGACTGGAACGCTTGGCTGGCGTATGATTTTTGCCCTTATCCTCATTATTCCAATTATTATTTTCCCATTGGGAATGTGGGCGATTGAGAATCACAAGAAGGAACGTCCAGGTCAATTTGACTTCATTGCCTTTATCTTTTTATCAATTGCTATGACGAGCGCCCTTTTGGCATTGGATGCCTTAGGAAATCCGCAACTTGCTTTAATCTGGCTTGTGGTCTTTATTCTGAGTTTGATTGCCTTTATTTGGCGTTCTAAAACAAGCAATCTGCATTTCATCGATATTAATGTTTTCAAGAGTCCAACCTTTACTTTGTCGGTTATTGTCTACTGTATCCTTCAATTTGCCAATTTAGGTATTAACTTTATCATTCCTAATTTCTTGCAAATTTCATTGGGAACTTCAAGTACCTTAGCAGGTTTTGCTCTGTTACCTGGCTCTTTAATCGGTTCAGCATCCCAAGGTCCAATCGGTGCACTTTACGACCGAAAAGGTGCTAAAGGGATTCTTTATAGCAGTAACATTATCTTCCTTGTTGCCCTTATTTTATTGACTGTTTTCACTCAAAACTTAACGCTGATTGGTGTGATTGTGCTTTATATCATCTTTACAATCGGTCGATCTTCAGGTTTTGCTACGACAATGACGAATAGTTTAGCCCAGTTGCCACATGAGCAAGCCGCTTCAGGAAATGCCTGGTTTACCACCACTTCCCAATTTGCTGCTTCAGCTGGGACAGCAGTTGCGAGTCTGATTGCAACGCGAGCAGATAACTTAACGACTGGAACACAACATGTCTTTATGCTTTTCCTCGGATTAGCTGTACTGAATTTAATTTTCTATAGTTTAATTTTCAATAAAAAAATTAAATAACCCAAATCCGCTTGTTAAAGCGGATTTTTTATAATGTGCATTTAAAAAATACTTTTCGCTTGACTTGAAGTGGACTTCAAGGAATATAATAAATTTACAAGTTAAAAAATGAATGGAGAAAAAAATGTCAAACAATATTGAAAACAAAGTCGTCTTAATCACAGGAGCATCAAGCGGTATTGGCCAAGCAACTGCTGAATTACTTGCTAAAAAAGGAGCCAAAATTGTACTAGCAGCAAGGCGTGAAAATCGTTTGCAGGAGCTGGCTGATAAAATTAAAAAGGCTGGTGGCCAAGCAATCTACCAAGTGACAGATGTAACTAATCCAGAAGATAGTAAAAAGTTGGTACAATATGCGAAAGAAAATTTTGGCAAAATTGATGCGATTTTCTTGAATGCAGGAATCATGCCAAGTTCCCCTTTATCAGCTCTTCATGTTGAAGAATGGGAAAATATGGTTGATATTAATTTAAAAGGTGTACTTAATGGGCTTGCTGCTGTACTGCCTGAATTTACAGCTCAAAAATCAGGACATGTGATCACAACGAGTTCAGTTGCCGGCCTAAAAGCCTATCCCAATGGTGGCGTTTATGGCGCAACAAAATGGGCGGTTCGTGAATTAATGGAAGTACTCCGCATGGAATCCGCTCAAGAAGGAACTCATATTCGGACAGCGACGATTTATCCGGCTGCTATAAATACTGAGTTACTGAATACAATCACTGACAAAGAAGCAGCAGAAGGAATGACAGCTCTTTATGAACAATATGGGATTAGTCCAGAGGCAATTGCTCGCATTGTTGCTTTTGCGCTTGAACAACCTGAAGACGTTAACGTCAGCGAGTTTACTGTTGGACCTACAACACAACCTTGGTAAGAAAAGGAGAAAAAATGGAAATTGATGTAAAAAAGTTTTCTAAGCTACAAGATATTTATATTAGCCCAGACCCGCAGGAACATCGTCCTGCTTGGATTTGGTTTGCTTATATTGATGATGATTTAGCGGTAGCAGCAGGTCGCGGAACGGCGTCAAGTTGGTGGAATTCGGCAATGCTTTCACGTAAGGGTCAAATTCACATTGACGGGAAAGTCTATCAAGTGGAATTTGAACCTGTAACAGATAAAGAAAATATTGATAAATTTATTGCTTCTTATCGACAACGTGCGGGTCAGAGCTGGGATCCTGCTTGGGAGAAAAATTTTAGACCGACAGTGATGCGCCTAAAATTTTTGAAGGAACTTGGAAAAAGTACAAGATAAAATAATTAAAAATTTGGAGGTTAAAATGGAAAAACAAACCGCAGGACATGAACAACTTGGAGAATTTGCCCCAAAATTTGCTGAATTAAATGATGAGATTCTTTTTGGAGAAGTCTGGAGTCGTGAAAAAGAACTTTCAGCACATGAACGTAGTGTCATTACGATTACAGCTTTGATTGCTGGTGGAAATTTTGAACAATTAAATTTTCATATGGCAAAAGGAAAAGAAAATGGAATAAGTCAGGAAGAAATTTCAGAAATAATTACGCATCTGAGCTTTTATGTGGGGTGGCCAAAGGCTTGGTCGGCTTTTAATATGGCTAAAGAAATTTGGGAATAAGAGGGGGAAAGCTATGACAATTACGGTCAACATTTTGTACCAAGGTGAGGGGGAGAATGCCCGCCTCTTTGCTGATGAAATGGTCAGTTCTGGACTCGTCGATAAAATCCGTCAACAAAGTGGAAATTTACGTTATGAATATTTTGTCCCTTTGGATAATCAACACGCAATTCTATTGATTGATGAGTGGGAAAACCAAGAAGCAATTGACATTCATCATAAAAGTCCGATGATGGCAAAAATTGCTGAATTGAGAGAAAAATATCAATTGCGCCTAAAGGTAACGCGTTATCAGCAAATTGATTAGAAAAGAGAGAATGAAATGAATAAAAAAGAATTGGACAATGCCCTTATTTTTCCTCAAGGAGAAAAAAATCCTTATGGTGCTTATTTTACTGGCCAATCTTATTTAGAAGGAATGATTGCAGATAAGGACTTGCCCTTTGGTGTGGGAAATGTGACTTTTGAGCCGGGCTGTCGTAATCATTGGCATATTCATAAAGACGGTTATCAAGTTTTATTGGTTACAGCTGGTGAGGGATGGTATCAAGAAGAGGGTAAGGAGGCCCAACTTTTACATGCGGGCGATACGATTGTTACTCATGCAGGAGTTAAACATTGGCATGGAGCGACAAAAGATAGCTGGTTCAGTCATGTGGCCATTACCGCGGGAGAAGCAGTTTGGTTAGAAGAAGTTTCTGATGAGTGGTATAATACGGTCTAAGAGGTGCGGGTATGAAAGTAATCACAGTTTGTGGAAGTTTGAAATTTATTGATGAATTAAAGGAACAAGCGGAGCGTTTGACGTTAGCAGGTTATTGTGTCCTCACGATCGTATATCCTACGCGCGCATTGAGTACTTATTCGTCTTCTGAACTTGCTCTTTTACGAAAAGCGCATTTTAAAAAGATAGAAATATCAGAGGCGATATTTGTTGTCAATAAAGCAGGCTATATCGGCAAAGCTGTGGCAGAGGAGATTACTTATGCGAAAGCACAAGGTAAAAACGTACTCTATTTGGAAAATGATGTGCTTTAAAGAGAAGTTATTTCTTGAATAAAACTCAGATAAACTTTTTAACAATATACAGAAAAACCGAACAATTAGAGAGAAAAGCTTTAGCATTTACCGCTAGAGCTTTTTTTATTGCTGGGAGTAGATTAGAATGAAATTGTAAAGAAAAGCAAGTGAAGGATGGAGAGAGTTTTGAATAAAACGGTATTACTTTATGAAGGAAAAGCAAAGAAACTGTATAAGACAGAGGATGAAGCGGTCGTCTGGGTGGAATACTGTGATCAAGCGACCGCATTAAATGGTGCGCGTAAAGAAGAGATTGCAGGTAAAGGTGCTTTGAATAATCAAATCACTTCCTTAATTTTTGAAAAATTAAATGCTGAAGGTTTAGAAACACATTTCATAGAAAAGTTATCAAAAACCGAACAATTGAATAAAAAAGTCTCCATAATTCCTTTAGAAGTTGTTTTGCGAAATGTTGTTGCTGGTTCTTTTGCCAAACGATTTGGTCTTGAAGAAGGAATTGTTTTACAAGAACCAATTGTTGAGTTTTACTATAAGGATGATGCGTTAGATGACCCCTTTATTAACGATGAACATGTTCGATTCTTGAACATTGCAACTTATGCAGAGATTGAATTTTTAAAGCGTGAAACGCGTAAAATTAACGAGATTCTGAAAAAAATATGGGCGGAAATTGGCTTAACTTTGGTGGATTTCAAGCTTGAATTTGGTCGTCTTGCTGATGGAAGAATTATTCTGGCTGACGAAATTTCCCCTGATACGTCAAGACTTTGGTCTGCTGACGGAAAACACATGGATAAAGATGTTTTCCGACGTAATATTGGCGATTTGATTGAAACTTATACCGAAGTTTTGACATTACTTGAAAAAACAAAATAGAGAGATAGGATATTGCAAAAAATGACTAAAGTACGTGTTTACGTGGCTTATAAAGCCTCAATTCTCGACCCTCAAGCCCAAGCGATTCAAGCGGCAACTCATAAAATGGGTTATCAAGAAGTTACAGAATTAAATGTTGGAAAATTTTTCGATTTCGATTTTGATGCAGATGCTGAGCTTGCTAAAGAAAAAGCCATTGAAATTGCCAATGAATTGTTGGCGAATCCAAATATGGAAACTTACACCGTAGAAATTTTGGATGAACAAAGCGAAGGAGTCAACTGATGAAATTTGCAGTCATTCAATTTCCAGGGTCAAATTGTGATTTTGATTTGCTCTGGGCCATTCGTAATGTTATGGGAGCTGAGGCAGAATTTGTCTGGCATGATGAGCAGTCGCTTGCAGGTTTTGACGGAGTGTTGATTCCAGGGGGCTTTTCTTATGGTGATTATTTACGCTGTGGTGCGATTGCGTCATTTGCCAATATTATGCCGGAAATCAAACGTTTAGCTAAAGAAGGCAAGCCTGTTTTTGGCACTTGCAACGGCTTTCAAATTTTGGTTGAATCTGGTCTTTTGCCAGGGGTGTTAATTCGCAATGAGGGTTTGAAATTTGTTTCCAAATGGCAAGCCCTTAAAGTTGAAAATCATCAAAGTAATTTTACGACCGAATACAGCAAAGAGGAAATCATTCATTTGCCAATTGCGCACGGTGAAGGGCAATATGTTGCTGACGAAGCTCAGCTTGCTGAACTTAAAGCAAATGGGCAAATTATTTTCACTTATGCTGACGAAAATCCGAATGGATCAGTTGAAAATATTGCTGGAATTGTCAATAAAGAAGGAAATGTGCTTGGGATGATGCCTCACCCTGAGCGGGCCATGGAAGAACTTCTTGGTGGCGCTGACGGAAGAAAATTGTTTGCTTCTTTATTGAAAAATTTTGTGGCGACACTAGAAAAATAAAAAAATTACTGACAGAGCTGTCAGTAGGTTTGTAATTTCAAATTAACTGAGTTCGCCCTCCTTGAAACGGGTGAAATTAGACAAAATTAAGAACCTGCGCGAGCGCAGAACCATCATTTTCCTAATTTTCATCATTTCAAAACAGTCGGGCTCACATCTTAGAGGAGAATAACATGACTTTGGAGATGTCACCAGAACAGATTCAAGAAAGCAAAATTTACCGTGAGTGGGGACTAACGGATGAAGAATATTTGAAAATCAAGGATGAGATTCTTGACGGCCGTTTGCCAAACTTTACGGAAACGGGGATGTATGCCGTGATGTGGTCAGAACATTGCTGCTACAAAAATTCAAAACCTGTCTTAAAAAAATTTCCGACGACTGGGCCACAAGTCTTGATGGGGCCTGGTGAAGGCGCTGGGGTTGTGGATATCGGTGATGATTTGGCGGTTGTTTTCAAAGCTGAATCTCATAATCATCCCTCTTACGTTGAACCTTATGAAGGTGCAGCAACAGGTTCTGGTGGGATTATTCGTGATATTTTTTCAATGGGAGCTCGTCCCATTGCAATTTTGGATAGTTTACGTTTTGGACCAATCGACAATGGTAAAACACGTCATATTGTTGACCAAGTGACAGCCGGGATTGCGGGATATGGAAACTGTATTGGAATTCCGACGGTTGGTGGCGAAGTAGCCTTTGATGAATCTTACGCTGGAAATCCTTTGGTGAATGTCATGTGTGTGGGCTTGATTGAACATAAACATATTCAAAAAGGACAAGCTAAAGGTGTAGGGAATTCTATTTTTTATGTCGGAGCGAAAACAGGACGTGACGGCATTCATGGAGCATCTTTTGCTTCTAAAGAATTTGGTTCTGGCTCAGAAACACAACGTTCAGCGGTTCAAGTCGGTGATCCATTTATGGAAAAATTATTGCTTGAAGCTTGTATTGAAGTCATCCAAAATCATGGCGATATTTTAGTCGGCATTCAAGATATGGGAGCAGCTGGATTGGTTTCATCTACATCAGAAATGGCTTCAAAAGCTGGGTCAGGTCTGCGTCTTAACTTGGATAATGTGCCTCAGCGTGAAACAGAAATGATTCCTTATGAGATGATGTTGTCTGAGTCACAAGAACGTATGGTGCTTTGTGTCAAAAAAGGACATGAACAAGAAATTATTGATTTATTTAAAAAATACGACCTTGATGCTGTGAATATTGGGCAAGTGACTGATGATGGCTTTTATACGCTTTATCATAAAGGGGAAATGGTGGCTCATGTTCCAGTTGATTCATTGGCGGAAGATGCTCCAACTTATTACCGTGAGGCACAAGTCCCTGAGCGAATTCAAAAATTTACTGACAGCAAAAAATACCTTCCAGAAATTACTGACAGCGCGGTCAGTGACATTTTCAAAAAACTTTTGGCTCAACCAACCATTGCCAGCAAGAAATCAATTTATGAAACTTATGATTCGCGCGTGATGACCAACACTGTTGTTGCACCAGGCTCAGATAGCGCAGTTTTACGCGTACGTGGCACGAACAAAGCACTTGCGATGACAACGGACTGTAACGCGCGATATCTCTACCTTGATCCAGAAAAAGGCGGCGCAATCGCCGTTGCTGAAGCGGCTCGTAATATCGTGGCCTCTGGTGGAAAACCGCTCGCGATTACGGACTGTTTGAACTTTGGAAATCCGGAAAAACCTGAACAATTTTGGGAATTAACAACGGCGGCTGACGGAATTTCACGTTCTTGTTTGGCTCTTGATACACCTGTCATTTCAGGAAATGTTAGTCTTTACAATGAAACAAACGGTTCAGCTATTTTACCTACACCGATGATTGGAATGGTTGGTTTGATTGAGAATGTCAAAAATATCACCACTCAAGAATTCAAAAAAGCAGGTGATTTGATTGTACTAGTCGGTCAGACCTTTGATGATTTTTCAGGTTCTGAACTTCAAAAAATGCTGACAGGAGAAATTTCTGGCAGAATTGATTTTGATTTAGAAACTGAAAAAATCAATCAAGATTTTGTTTTAAGAGCAATTACTGACGGATTGGTCAGCTCAGCACATGACTTGGCAGAGGGAGGATTGGCGATTGCTCTAGCTGAATCTGCTTTTGCAAATGGCTTAGGCGTTGATGTGAAAGTTGATTTAACCAATGCCCAATTATTCTCAGAAACGCAAGGTCGCTTTATACTCTCAATTTCACCAGAAAATCAAGCTACTTTTGAAAAATTACTGACAGAAAGTTCTGTCAGTGGCGAAATCATCGGAAAAGTTACTGACGACGCCGTCATTAAAATTAATGACCTGACCATTGCTACTGACGAAGCCGCAAGCATTTACGAAGGAGCCCTCCCATGTCTGATGAAATGACAAGCGCAACATTTACTGAGCAAGACTGGGCGCATTTTGAGAAAAAATCTTTAAATGAAGAATGTGGACTTTTCGGCGTTTGGGGGCATCCTGATGCCGCTCGCCTGACCTATTTTGGGCTTCATGCGCTCCAACATCGCGGGCAAGAAGGCGCCGGGATTTTGGTCAATAATTATGGCAAACTCAATCGTCATCGTGGTCTGGGTCTGGTCACAGATGTTTTCCGTGACGAAAAAGATTTGGAAGAACTGACAGGCTCGTCAGCCATTGGACACGTCCGTTATGCCACGGCTGGTTCAGCAAATATCAACAATATTCAGCCTTTCCAGTTTGAATTTCATGACGGAGCACTTGGACTTGCCCACAATGGAAATTTAACCAACGCCCAATCATTGCGCTGTGAACTTGAAAAATCTGGCGCAATCTTCTCTAGTAATTCAGACACGGAAATCCTCATGCACTTGATTCGTCGTAGTCATCATCCAGAATTTATGGGCAGAGTCAAAGAAGCGCTCAATACGGTCAAAGGTGGCTTTGCCTATCTCATTATGACTGAAAACTCAATTGTCGCAGCCCTTGACCCTAATGGCTTTCGACCACTCTCCATCGGAAAAATGAGCAATGGTGCGCTCGTTGTGGCCTCAGAAACCTGTGCTTTTGATGTCGTTGGCGCTACTTGGATTCAAGATGTTCAACCCGGTGAAATAATTGAAATTAATGACGACGGCATTCATGTGGACCAATTTACTGACAGCACCAACATGACCATTTGTTCAATGGAATACATCTATTTTGCTCGTCCTGACAGTAATATCGCTGGAGTTAATGTTCATACTGCCAGAAAACGCTCAGGAAAAATTTTAGCCCAAGAAGCCCAAATTGACGCCGACATTGTCATTGGTGTGCCTAATTCATCACTCAGTGCTGCTTCAGGCTACGCTGAAGCATCTGGTTTGCCTTACGAAATGGGCCTGATTAAAAATCAGTATGTGGCAAGAACCTTCATTCAACCGACTCAAGAACTTCGTGAACAAGGCGTTCGCATGAAATTGAGTGCTGTTCGAGGTGTTGTAGAAGGGAAACGCGTCATTATGGTGGATGATAGTATTGTGCGTGGGACAACCAGCCGTCGCATTGTCAGATTGCTCAAAGACGCAGGCGCAGCCGAGGTTCATGTGGCAATCGCCAGCCCCGCTCTCAAATATCCTTGCTTTTATGGCATTGACATCCAAGACCGTGACGAACTCATCGCAGCCAGCCACACGACTGATGAAATCAGAAAAGCTATCGGAGCGGATAGTCTGACTTATCTCAGCCAGTCAGGACTTGTCGAAGCGATTGGTCATGATAAACTTTGCTTGTCCTATTTTGATGGCGAATATCCAACGCCACTTTATGATTATGAAGCTGACTATTTGGAATCTTTAGCGAAAAATAGCGTGAAATAAAAAGAAAGCAAGACAAAAAAGTCGTTTGATACCTCTCGGCTTTTTGTCTTGCTTTTTGCTATAATTAAATAAGTTAAGAAATGGCTAGGAGTCAAGTATGACAGCAGAAAATGAAATTGAACAACAGTTTATCCATATTTTAAGTGAAGCAGAAAATCAATGGCGTTATCGAAAAGATATTCGCACTGAAGCGGCACTTTGGCAAAATCTTAGAGCACATTTGAACCGAATAAATCAAGCACAGCTTTCAGGTATTCCAATAACAGATATGGAGTTTGAACGCATAAAAGTTGAATTCGGTCGTTTAACTGCAACCCCTTTTCAGGCATCTCAGTGGCTTCGTGGAGAAAACGGAGTCGCTCAAATTACTTTGGAGCGTGAAGACAATTCTAAGATTACGTTAGAGTTTTTTAGAAATAAAGATGTAGCGGGCGGTATTTCTTCCTATGAAGTCGTTAATCAGATTGTTCCAGATACAAATCGAACAACGAGAGGCGATGTGACACTCTTAATCAATGGTTTGCCTATTATTCATGTAGAGTTAAAAAATGAATCTGCAAAGGATGGCTATATACAAGCTTATCATCAAATAGAACGGTACGCGTTAGATGGTTTTTTTGATGGTATATATGCTACTACTCAAATATTTATTGTTTCAAACAAAGTTCAAACAAAGTATTTTGCTAGACCAAGTGAGAACACACAAAAAGCTTATCGACGAATGGAGAAGTTTCTTTTTAATTGGAGAACTTCTGAGAATGAGGCGGTAGATAATCTTTTTGATTTTACTCGTCAGGTGTTGCGTATCCCAGCAGCACATGAACTAATTAGTCAGTATACTGTATTAGTAGATGATCAAAAAAGTCAGAAATTTTTAATGGTTTTACGTCCTTACCAAATTCACGCCATAAAAGAAATTCGAAAAAGTGCTTCAAATCACGAGGGTGGCTTCATTTGGCATGCGACTGGCTCAGGGAAGACCATCACAAGCTTTGTAGCAACAAAATTGTTAGCACAAAATGCAACTGGTGTGGATCGGACGATTATGGTGGTAGACCGAACGGACCTTGATGCTCAAACCCAAGATGAATTTACCAAGTTTGCCTCGGAGTTTCATACAGGCCAAACAAGTGGATCAGCAAAATCTAATACGCTGATTGTTGGAATAAAAAATCAACATCAATTAACGAGAAGTCTCCTTTCAAAGAAAAATAATAATACAATTCTGGTTACAACGATTCAAAAATTATCTGCAGCAATGAGAGCAGCCAAAACGGAGGCGGAAAAAGAAGGAACAGACCGTTTCGCTAAATTACGCGGTGAGCACATTGTATTTATTGTTGATGAAGCGCACAGAGCTGTTAGTGATGAAGAAATGAAGAAAATAAAGAAATTATTTCCGAATTCAACTTGGTTTGGTCTCACAGGCACGCCTATCTTTGATAAAAATAAAAAACAGGAAAATGGGACTTTTGCAAGAACTACAGAGCAACAGTATGGTCCACTCTTGCACGCCTATACAACCAAAAATGCGATGGATGACAAAGCAGTGCTTAATTTTCAAGTTGAATATCACTCTTTATTAAATTCTGAAGAGCAAGAAGATTTTCTCGAAAAAATAACAGATCAAGTTCCCGATGATCTTAGAGAACAAGAGAAACTTTTAAATAATGAGGTATATCAGTCAGATAGGCATATTGAGGCAATGCTTCATAAGATTTTTAACCGTCGCAGCTTAGTCAAAAAATTTAATGTTCAAAATGGTTACCCGACGATGTCAGCCATTTTGACAACTCATTCTATTGCACAAGCAAAAAAGATTTATCATAAGCTAATGGAAATGAAGAAAAACGGATCTTTATTGTCTGGAAAAGACTATGATGAAAAAAGACGACTTATTGATGAGGACTTTCCTCGTGTAGCTATCACATTCTCAACTAATCCAGATCAACTTGAAAAAAATCAACAGGATGATGAGCTCTTAGATATCATGAAAGAGTATAGTGAGATGTATCAACAAACTGCATATACAGATGAGAAACTCTATAACCAAAACATCAATAAACGTTTAGCACGAAAAGAAGCTCAATATCAAAAGAACGGACAATGGCTTGATTTGGTTATTGTTGTCGATCGTCTCTTAACCGGTTTTGATGCTCCGACTATTCAAACCCTCTATGTTGATAGAGAAATGAATTACCAAAAGCTTCTACAGGCTTTTTCACGTACTAATCGACTTTACCCTGGAAAGGACAATGGGATGATTGTTACTTTCAGGAAACCTGAGACAATGAAAGCAAATGTCGCAGATACTTTTGAACTTTTTTCAAATGAGGACCAAGACTGGGTTGAGTTACTTCCTCCAGAATATAAAACAGTAAGAACCAATTTTAAAAATTTGAAAAAAGCTTATGAAATAGCAACAAGACAGCTTGAAGAAAATCCTAATGACTTAAAAACTAAAATTAATAAGCTGAGAGCTTTTCAGAAGATGGACAAGGTTTATAAAGCCCTAAGAAGCTATGATGAGTATGAAGAAGAAACAGAAAAATACTCAAGTTTTGAAAAGAAATTAGAAGATTATCGTGGCGACGCCGAGAATTTACGAGGTGAGATTAAAGTTGAAATAGATTCTGATGGGGGGGATAAGCCAAGTGTAGAGGAGCTCTTGCAAGATGTTGAATTCTCATCGCAGTTAAATGCCACTTATCAAGATAAAGTTGATAGCTTCTACATTAATCAATTGCTTAAGAATCTTAAAGAAAAAATAGATGGGGCTGAAGAAAAATTTGACGAAGAGATAAAATCAAAAGATCCAATGGTCCAACCAATCTACCATGAAATAAAACGTCAAATTCAAAATTCAAGTGATGACATCGACATTTCAGAAATTAAAAATAAGCTATTCACGGATGAGATTATTAACCGTATTCAGGCAGAGGTACGTAACTACGCGTTGCCTGAGGATTCTGTTAAATCTGCGTTTAATGAATATCGACCAGAAAAATCAGAAATTCCGTATCTAGCTAATATTGTTGATAATATGTCATTATCTAAAAGTGATTTTGAAGAAAAAACGGGTAAAAAATATAGAAGTAGAACAAAAGTTATGGGAAGTCGCCTCAAAGACGTCTTTACAGAGCTACAAAAATTGAAGGAAGAACTGTAATGTCAACAACACTAAATAATCAACTTTGGGCATCAGCGGATATTCTCCGTGGAAAAATGGATGCTAGCGAATATAAAAACTATCTTTTAGGCTTAATTTTCTATAAATATCTATCAGATGTAGAACTACGTGAAGTTTATGAGCAAGAAAATGGCCAAACAATAGAATTTCCAGAACGTGAAGAACAGTTTAAAATCTTAAAAGATTGGTATGACGAAGATAAAGATGATCTTGAGGAAATTATGCGTCTACAACGGGGCTATTTCATTGCTCCCGAACAGCTTTTTTATCATTTTCGCCAAAAGGCAGATGCTTATGAGTTTAGATTGGTCGACTTGCAATCAGGCTTTAACGACTTGGAGCGGCAAGGGGAACAGTTCAGTAACCTCTTTGCGGATATTGATTTAAATTCAACAAAACTCGGCTCCAATGACCAACAAAGAAATGTTACGATTACTGAAGTGATCAAAGCACTTGATGAAATAGATCTTTTCGAACATAATGGTGACGTAATAGGTGATGCTTACGAGTATTTGATTGGACAGTTTGCAGCAGGAGCAGGAAAAAAAGCTGGTGAATTTTATACTCCTCAAGCTGTTTCTCGCATTATTTCAGAGATCACTTCAATTGGTCAAGAAAATAGAGCACCTTTTCATATCTATGACCCAACGATGGGGTCTGGGTCACTCATGCTGAATATTCGTAATTACGTTCATGATAAAGATAAAATTCATTATCATGGTCAAGAATTGAATACAACAACTTTCAACTTAGCACGAATGAATCTCATTTTGCATGGTGTGGATAAAAACAGAATGCGTCTTAAAAATGGAGATACTCTAGATAGCGACTGGCCAACAGAAGAACCTCATCAGTTTGATGCTGTCGTTATGAACCCCCCTTACTCAGCAAAATGGTCAGCCGCTGAAAAATTCCTCTCGGATGCGCGTTTTGAGCGCTATGGAAAGTTAGCTCCCAAATCTAAAGCAGACTTCGCTTTCTTACTTCATGGATTCTATCACTTGAAAGATACCGGTACAATGGGAATTGTATTACCGCATGGTGTTTTATTCCGTGGAGCAGCAGAAGGAGTGATTCGTAAAGCCTTGCTTGAAATGGGTGCAATCGATGCAGTTATCGGCTTGCCTGCAAATATTTTTTATGGAACAAGCATACCGACAACGGTAATTATCTTAAAGAAAAATCGTGATAATCGTGACGTTTTATTTATTGATGCTTCTAATGATTTTGAAAAGCAAAAGAATCAGAACATGCTTCGCGATAGTGATATTGAAAAAATTATTAGAACTTATAAATCACGTGAGAACGTTGAAAGATATGCCCATTTAGCAAGTTTTGAAGAGATAGAATCAAATGATTTCAATCTTAATATTCCACGCTATGTTGATACCTTTGAAGAAGAAGAACCTATTGATATTATTGCGCTAAGTCAAGAAATTGTAGACATTAATCAAGAGATTAGTAAGACAGAACAAGAATTCCTCTCAATGTTAAATCAACTTGCAGTAACAGATGAGAGTCGTGAGATTATTGAAGCTACTAAACGAATTTTTGGTGAATGATATGAAGGGAGAGAAATGAAAAAACTGTATTTTGATTTGGATAAAAAAATGATAAAAAAAGTTTCTAAATTATCATCTAATAAGAAGTATGTTTTCAAAATACTTCATATTGATGAGCCAGGTATGCTCAGAAGCCTTAATAAATTAATTCAACATGGACCAATTATTGTTAGTTTAGCAAATTATTATAACGACTTTTTAATTCCTACATTTTTATTAGTCAAATCTTTAAAAAATGATGCTAAATACAGCACTGATAACAGTTTTTTATTTTATTTAGATACCCTTTTCAATCAGTTTTACAATTTTGAAGAGTATTTATTGCAAATTTTTAATGATTATTTTGAGTTAAAGCTTGCAACTTCGAGAAAACATAGAAAAAAAATACTAGAGGATATAAAATACTCAAGGAAAAACTTACCAAGTTTACAAGATGATCTACTAACTTGTGATGAAGAAGATAAAAGTATTATTGAAGCTCGAATAGAGTTAGCAAATGTTTCTCAAGGAGATGTGGAAGTATTAACTATTAACACCTTTAAAAAACGATATGAGAAGCTATATGTAAAAGATGAAATATATCGAGAATTAGAGCAAACTTTGGAGAATATAAATAGTTTAAAAGTTATTAGAAATACTGTAACTCATGTTAGGAGTATGACATTTGATGGTATTAAAGCAGAAACTAATCCATATCTTCCAATTTATTCAGTATCATTCAATAAAGAAATAAATAATAATCGAATCTACAATGAAGGAAGTTCATTAGTGAATGATTCATTCGTATCTCCTGAGCTGAAAGAAAAAAATATTATAGATGATGTCGAAAAAATATTGAATGCTTGTAAAAAAGCACTAGATATAGCTAATACATATGCAGTTAGTTCGCTTTTTCCTAATCAATTACAAAATGAAGGAAGAAAATACTATATTTTTTGGACTAGATGCAATAATTGTGGAAGTATATTTTTAGATTTTCAACTTACACATAAAAAGTATACAGTTTTAGAAAAACTTCCAAAATGTCATAAGAAATTTTGTGTAGGTTGCCTTAAAGAATTTGAGGCGACAGTTATTAGGAGAAATGAAATCAATGAATATTTTTATAAGTATAATTTGAACAAGTATTTTAAGGAGGATTTTGAGATTACAAAATTGTATATGGATTCATGGGATAATCTTGAAAAATTTGAGAAATACAGAAGGTTAAATATTAAGTTGAGGAGTTCAATAATATTTGAACAGAAATTATCAAAATTTTGTAGTGAACATAATCTTAAATTGAAAATGAAGAATTCGGAGAAAGAAAATGGATAAACCGAAACTAAGATTTAAAGGGTTTTATGACGATTGGGAACAGCGTAAGTTGAAAGACATGGCTGATTTTTCAAAAGGGAATGACTATTCAAAAGCAGATTTAGCCGAAGAAGGTCATCCAGTAATCTTATATGGTCGCCTATACACCAAGTATGAAACTGTTATTGAATCGGTTGATACATTTGCTGAACTAAAAGACAAGTCAGTCATAAGTAAAGGAGGAGAAGTCATTGTACCGGCGTCTGGCGAAAGTGCTGAAGACATTTCAAGAGCTTCAGTCGTTAACGTTGCTGGTGTTGCACTCGGTGGTGACTTAAACATCATTAAAACGAATGATGAACTTGACCCAGCTTTTCTTGCGTTGACAATCTCGAATGGTTCCCAACAAAAAGAAATGAGTAAACGTGCTCAAGGAAAGTCTGTTGTTCATTTGCATAATTCTGACTTGAAAGAGGTCAACCTACTATTTCCAAAAGTTGAAGAACAAAAAGAAATTGGGACATTTTTCAAGAAGTTAGACGTAACTATCACTCTTCATCAACGTAAGTTAGACAAACTAAAACTGCTCAAACAGGGTTATTTACAGCAATTGTTCCCTAAAAATGATGAAAAAGTGCCTAGAGTTAGATTCGCTAACTTTGACAAAGTTTGGGAATTGCGTAAGCTAGGTGATATAACAAAAAGAGTTATACGTAAAAATAAAAACTTAGAATCCACATTGCCTCTAACTATTTCAGCCCAAGAGGGATTGATAGATCAAAATGAGTTTTTTAATAAAACGGTTGCTAGTAGAGATGTTAGCGGATATTATCTTATTAAAAATGGAGAATTTGCTTATAACAAATCCTATTCAAACGGTTACCCCTGGGGAGCTGTGAAACGATTGAATCATTATAACATGGGAGTATTATCCACTTTGTATATTGTATTCAAACCTACGAATATAGATTCTGATTTTTTAGAAAAATATTATGATACCACCTATTGGTATAAAGAGGTTTCAAAACATGCTGCTGAAGGTGCAAGAAATCATGGGTTATTAAATATCGCAGCAACTGATTTTTTTAAAACTGAATTAATAATATCTAAAAGTTTAGAAGAGCAACAAAAAATCGGTGTGTTCTTTAAACAGCTAGATGATATTATCACTCTTTATCAGTCTAAACTTAATAAGTTGAAATTATTAAAACAAGCTCTTTTACAGAAAATGTTTATTTGAAAATCTTTGAGAACATAAAACCTCCTTGATAGAATAGGTATGGAAAGTTAACTTTCTAAACTATTTAATCAAGGAGATTTTTTATTTTGGTAAAAAACAAAAAAGCAAAGCAATTATTTTCGGAGTATTTTGAGGAGTGGATTGAACTTTATAAAGTCGGTGCAGTTCGCCCCATTACATTGAAGAAATACTATATCAGTAAGCAACACTTGGAAAAACTTGTACCTGACTTACAAGTTTGTGATGTTAATCGTAGAAGTTATCAAAAACTATTGAACGATTATGCTATTTCGCATGAAAAACAAACAACAATGGACTTTCATCACCACCTTAAAGGAGCAATATTAGATGCGGTAGATGATGGTTTAATTATGCAAAACCCAACAAGAAAAATTATCATAAAAGGAAAAGCTCCAAGAAAAAAAAGACCAAAATTTTTAAATTTATATGAGGTTCAAGCACTAGTAAAACAAATGAATCTCACTAGTGAAATAAACTGGGATTGGTTTATACTCTTGATTTTAAAAACAGGAATACGGTTTTCTGAGGCATTAGCTATAACGCCTGATGATTTTGATTTCTTAAACCAAAAATTAACAATTGATAAAACTTGGGATTATAAATCTTCTATTGGAAAATTTCAACCTACTAAAAACAAATCTTCTAAGCGAAAGATACAGTTAGATTGGCAAACTGCCATGCAATTTTCTCAATTAATCAAAAATTTTCCAAATGAAGAACCGATTTTTGTAAAAGGACGAATATTTAATTCTACTGTAAATAACAGGCTTCAAGTTCTATGCGCAAAAGCAAGTATTCCCTCTATTTCAATTCATGGATTAAGGCATACGCACGCCTCTCTTCTTTTATTTGCGGACGTTTCTATTGCTAGTGTAGCTAGAAGATTAGGCCATTCAAGTATGTCAACCACGCAGGAAACTTATCTTCATATTATTCAAGAGCTTGAAAATCAAGATAATGATAAGATTATGCGACATTTATCAACTATAGCTTAAAATAAAAAGGCGCTATAATACGTCTTTTTTTAATTAAAGAAACATTTTTTGAAGAAGTCCTTGTTTTAGTGCATTTAACTTATTAAGTTTAGACTGATGAAGAGTGATAGTATCATCGAGTTGTTTAAAGAATGATCCTATTTTTTGTTGTTCCTCAAACTCAGGGATTAGGATAGGCATTTTCTCCATTTGTTTTCCAGAAACTTCGACAAAAGTGGAGCCTGCTCCTGTAACTTCTCCATATCGTTTTAATTCATGAGTTCTGGAAAAAATAAAATAACTGTCTAATTCGCTTATTTGTGGAACTATTGACTGGAACCCTTGATTAGTTGCCCCTTCTTTTGCCAAAATAGCAGTATTCCCAATCCCAGCACGAGAAGTAAACAACACAGTACCTACAGGTAAAATTTTAGCAGAACTTTTTTGTAAACCAAGTTTAGTTATCTTCTTTCTACTTCCAGATACGTAAATTTTTTCCCCTATTTCAACTGGAGAATACCAATCTATATCCCCCTCCCAATATTCTGAAATATTTGTACTCGGAGTTCCGCCGCCAACGATAGATGCTATTTCTCCTAACTTACGCTGTTCCCATTCATTCTCGAAGTTAGTAAATCTAACCCTTGGAACTTTTTCACCATTTTGAGGGAACATCTGCTGTAAATATCCCTGTTTGAGCAGTTTTAGTTTGTCTAACTTACGTTGATGAAGAGTGAGTGCAGTATCTATTTGTCGCAAGAAAGAAGAAATTTGCTGTTGTTCTTCAAAACTTGGAAGCATAATCTTAATGCCCATGAAGTCATCATAGTTGATGTTAAGAAGCCCATCCATTCGTGCCCCAGATGAAACTAATTTACCTAATTCTCTGTCTGGCCGTTTGGTAGCAAACATGTATTCCATAAAATCTGCTTCAGCTTCATCTGTTACTTTGAAACTGTGATAAACACGTGGTACCAATGCTTCGTCATAATTTTGAAGTGAAAATACAACACCATATTTTGCTAATTTTGAATTGCCATGGTTATAAGATAATTCTCCCTTTGAGAGCAGGGTGTAATTCTTTTGTTCCTTGCCAGCAATGTTAGCTGAAAATCTTTCACGTTGGTCAAGCCAACCTTCAGAAGCAGAAATTGTGAGTGTTGGTAGATCCATTCTTCCATCATTTCCACGAACACGTTCAGAAACATCTCTTAACTTACGCTGTTCCCAAGCAAAAAAATAAGTCAAAATAATGAGTTAAAAAGTTTGACCATTACTGACCAATGCGTTATAATTAGAATGTAGTGAGAAAAAGATAATAATCACTACTAACTATGAAATCGAAATGAGGTGTTTTTATGGACATCGAAAAAATGACAACAACGATGCAAGAAGCACTTGGTGCAGCGCAACAAATTGCGCAAGTTCGTCATCACCAAGTGATTGAAGTTCCACATTTATGGCGAGTTTTTGTTCAACCCAATAGTTTTGGGGCGAACTTTTATAAAGATTTAGGGGTTGACCTAGATGACTTTACAAATTTAATTGAAAAAGAAATTGACAAAATTAATTCAGTAGAAGGTTCAAATATTACTTATGGCCAAAACCTAAGTCCAGATTTGTTCCAAGTCTTTACTGAAGCAGACAAAATTGCGCAAAAAATGGGCGATGAATACCTCTCAACGGAGATTATTCTCCTTGCCCTCTTTGAGCTCAAGCAAAATCCATTGACCAGTTATTTGGTTAGCCATGGACTAACAAAAGCAAAAGCGCAAGCTGCGATTGAAGAATTACGCGGAGGTGATAAAGTGACCAGTCAAAATGCAGAAGAAACATACAAAGCACTTGAAAAATATGGGGTAGATCTCGTTGCTCAAGTTAAATCAGGTAAACAAGATCCTGTCATTGGACGTGATGAAGAAATTCGTGATGTCATTCGAGTGCTTTCTCGTAAAACAAAAAATAACCCCGTTCTTATTGGTGAACCTGGGGTTGGTAAAACAGCCATTGTCGAAGGTTTGGCACAACGGATTGTCAGAAAAGACGTTCCTGAAAATCTGAAAGATAAAACCATCTTTTCATTGGATATGGGTGCTCTGATTGCAGGAGCGAAATATCGTGGTGAATTTGAAGAACGACTCAAAGCAGTTCTTAATGAAGTGAAAAAATCAGATGGACAAATTATCCTCTTTATTGATGAACTGCATACGATTGTTGGTGCAGGTAAAACAGAAGGTTCAATGGATGCAGGCAACCTTTTAAAACCAATGCTTGCACGTGGTGAACTCCATTTGATTGGGGCAACGACTCTTGATGAATATCGTAAATACATGGAAACCGATAAAGCCCTTGAACGTCGTTTCCAAAAGGTCTTGGTGACTGAACCTACTGTTGAAGATACGATTTCAATCTTGCGTGGGCTTAAAGAACGTTTTGAAATCCACCATGGAGTGACCATTCATGATAATGCTCTTGTTGCAGCAGCCACCCTTTCAAATCGTTATATTACAGATCGATTTTTACCAGATAAAGCTATTGACTTGGTTGATGAAGCCAGTGCAACCATTCGTGTAGAAATGAATTCACTCCCAACTGAGCTTGACCAAGCCAATCGGCGTTTAATGCAATTAGAAATTGAAGAAGCGGCCCTCAAAAAAGAACGGGATGATGCTTCTAAGAAACGTCTTGAAATTATACGTGGTGAAATTGCTGAACTTCGAGAAGAAAATAATCAACTCAAAGCGCAATGGGAAGCTGAGAAAAAAGAAGTGGGCAATATTTCTGAAAAACGAAATGAATTAGAACATGCTCGCCACGAATTGGAAGAAGCTCAAAATGAAGGAAACTTAGAAAAAGCAGCAGCCCTTCGTTATGGTAAAATTCCTGAGCTTGAAAAAGAACTCAAAGCTATTGAAGAAAAAGCAAAATCAGATGATTTATCCTTAGTTCAAGAGTCCGTCACTGAAGAACAAATCGCCGAAGTGGTTGGACGCATGACTGGTATTCCAATTACCAAATTGGTTGAAGGGGAACGTGAGAAATTACTTCACTTGCCAGAAACACTGCATCAAAGGGTCGTTGGACAAGATGAAGCGGTTGAAGCTGTATCTGATGCCATTATCCGTGCGCGTGCAGGAATTCAAGACCCTAACCGTCCACTTGGCTCATTCCTCTTCCTCGGTCCAACTGGGGTAGGTAAGACGGAGCTTGCGAAAGCTTTGGCTGAAAATCTCTTTGATTCAGAAGAGCATATGGTTCGGATTGACATGAGTGAATATATGGAAAAACACTCTGTCTCTCGTTTAGTTGGAGCCCCTCCAGGATATGTCGGCTACGATGAAGGCGGCCAATTGACCGAAGCTGTTCGTCGTAATCCTTATACCATCATCTTGCTTGATGAAATCGAAAAAGCACATCCCGATGTCTTCAATATCTTGTTGCAAGTGTTGGATGATGGTCGTTTGACCGACTCTAAAGGTGTTCTCGTTGACTTTAAGAACACCGTGTTGATTATGACTTCAAATGTCGGTTCGCAATATTTGCTGGATAATGTTGGTCAAAATGGTGAAATTTCGGAAGAAACAACTGAAAACGTAATGGCTCAACTTCGGGCACATTTCAAACCAGAATTTTTAAACCGGATTGATGATACCATTCTTTTCAAACCATTAGCACTTGAAGATATCAAGAATATTATCGTCAAAATGACTAGTCAACTCTCACATCGTCTTGAAGAAATGGACGTTCAACTTGAATTGAGTGAAGAAGTGAAAGTTTGGATTGCGGAAAATGCCTATGAACCAGCTTATGGTGCACGTCCACTCAAACGTTATTTGACAAAAGTCATCGAAAATCCATTAGCTAAGCTGATTATCGGCGGAAAAATTCCACCAAAATCAAAAGTTATTGTAACACTTGTCGATGATAAGATTGACTTTGAGATTAAATCTATTTCCGAACAATAAGAGTGAAAAGTTTCAGTTGTTTCAGCTGAAACTTTTTTTATGTTTGAAAATCATTTAACATGGAAGTAGAATAAAATAAATCAAGAAATTGGAGAATGACAGTGTCTGAGAATGCGTATGCAAAATCTGGGGTAGATGTAGAAGCAGGATATGAGGTGGTGGCTCGTATTAAAAAGCACGTGGCTAAAACCGAACGTTTGGGTGTGCTTGGGGCACTGGGTGGTTTTGGTGGAAGTTTTGATTTATCGGTACTTGATGTGAAAGAGCCTGTATTGATTTCGGGGACAGACGGTGTGGGAACGAAGTTGATGTTAGCCATTCAAGCAAACAAACATGATACGATTGGGATTGATTGTGTGGCCATGTGTGTCAATGATATTATTGCTGCTGGGGCGGAGCCATTGTATTTTTTGGATTATATTGCCACAGGGAAAAACATTCCTGAAAAATTGGAGCAAGTTGTGGCTGGTGTGGCTAAAGGTTGCTTGCAAGCAGGAGCAGCGCTGATTGGTGGAGAAACGGCCGAAATGCCTGATATGTATGGTGAAGCGGATTACGATTTAGCTGGTTTTGCTGTGGGTGTGGCTGAAAAATCACAATTAATTGATGGCGAAAAAGATGTGGAAGCGGGCGATGTTTTGCTTGGGCTTGCCTCATCTGGGATTCATTCGAATGGATACTCTTTGGTTCGGAAAGTTTTTGCTGATTTTGATATGAATGAGTCATTGCCTGAACTTGACCAATCTTTGATTGATACGCTTTTAACGCCGACAAAAATCTATGTCAAAGAGCTTTTGCCCTTGATTAAAGCAGGGAAAATCAAAGGGATTGCACACATTACAGGTGGTGGTTTTCATGAAAACTTGCCACGGATGTTTGGCAAACATTTGGCTGCTGAAGTGAACGAGGGGACGTGGCCCGTACTTCCTATTTTTAAAGCTCTGGAAAAATACGGGGAAATCAAGCATGAAGAAATGTATGAGATTTTCAACATGGGAATTGGGATGGTTCTTGCAGTTTCACCAGATGAAGCAGCTGATGTTAAAGCCCAACTGGGCGCTTATGAGCTTGGAGAGATGGTGGCACGTAAAGAAAAGGCGGTTCTGATTAAATGAGGATTGCTGTATTTGCCTCAGGCAATGGAACAAACTTTCAAGTTATAGCGGAAAAATTTCCGAACAATGTCAAATTGGCTTTTTCTGATCATCATGATGCCTACGTCTTAGAGCGGGCTAAAAAACGCAATGTTCTAGCTGTTAGTCTTGAGCGCCAAGCTTATCCGGACAAACAAGCTTATGAAGAAGCCATCATTAAACTTCTTGAAGCGCAGCACATTGATTTGATTGTACTTGCAGGCTATATGAAAATTATCGGGCCGACTTTACTTGAAGCCTATAAGGGGAGGATTATTAACATTCATCCTTCTTATTTGCCCGATTTTGCGGGCTCTCCTTATGCCATAGAAGATTCACACGCTGCAAAACGCGGACTTGGTGTGACGGTTCATTATGTGGACGAAGGGGTTGATACGGGGCAGATTATCGCTCAAGTCCCAGCTGTTTATACCGCTAGCCTGACAGCTTATGAAAAACATATTCATGAGCTCGAATATCAACTGTATCCACAGGTCATCCAGCAATTACTGGCTGATGAGCACTAAAAAAATTTACTGACAGCTCTGTCAGTAAATTTTTTTAGTATTTGAGGTAGCCCGTGTGATAGGAGATCACGCCACTACTCTTATAAGCCTTCAGTTTATCCAAAGATTCATCTGCAAGTTTCATATCCCAAGTCATAGGAGGATTTGATCCTTTCAGACGTTGCCCTACAATATTGGCGGCGTCACCAGCCACCATGATTTGACTACTGCGTAAGAAATAGCTTGTATGCCCTGGCGTGTGACCAGGGGTAAAAACAGTCTCAATGCCTCCGCACAAGTCAATAACATCGCCGTCTTTAAGGAGAGTATCCACGGGAAGCTGAGCAATAGCAAAGCCTTCTTTGAGCATATGATAAAAGGCCTCCTCTTCCGTGGTCAGATTGGCTTTGCGGGCTTCGAGAGTTGCTAACTTGGTCGGAACTTTTGCCCCGTCAATGTAGGGAGCGTCGACCTGAGGAGCATAGACCTTGGCATCTGGTGCTAGTGCAAGAAGTTCGCGAGTTCCACCGATGTGGTCAATATCCTGATGGGTCAGGAGAATCTCTGTTAAGTCTTCCACCTTAAATCCGGCATCAGCAATCGCTCTCGCAATGGCTGACCCAGCGCCTGGTAATCCCGTATCAATCAAAACCAGATGTGCTTCATTCCAAGTCAAGGTTGGATAAATGGTCATTGGCTGACCTGAGCGAGTCAGTGTGACCTCAAGCATTTCAACATTGTGCGCTAATTTCATAGGCATACACCCTTTCTTTAAATCTTATTTTTATTATAAACTAAAGTCTCCGTCAGGTGGCAAAATTAGTTTATCGTCTGATATTTCCGAACAATCTTTCTTAAAAAGAAGGAAAAAGAGCAAGTTCTCCTTTTGTTTTTGGGGATTTTGGACTACAATGGAAGCATATTGTGAAAAAAATGGAGAAAAAAATGCATCCACATTTAAAAGAAGTATTATTTACCAGAGAACAAATCGCACAACGGGTCAAAGAATTGGCGCAGGATGTATCGCATGATTATGAAGGAAAAAATCCCCTTGTTGTAGGGATTTTAAAAGGTTCAATCATGTTTACCGTGGACTTGCTCAAAGAGCTGAGCATTGATGCCGAAGTAGATTTTATGGACGTGACGAGCTATGGTTATGGCATCTCCTCTTCAGGCGAAGTGCGGATATTGAAAGATTTATCAAGTGTGGCGCATGGACGTGACATCTTGATTGTAGAAGACATCATTGATACAGGCAACACCCTTCTTTATCTAAAAAAATTATTGCAAGGACGTGGGGCGAATTCCGTGAAAATTATCTCACTTTTAGACAAACCAAGCGGACGTAAGGTAGAGATTGAAGCTGATTACGTTGGTTTTGAGGTGCCAGATGCCTTTATCGTAGGTTACGGGATTGACTACGCAGAACGTTACCGTCAGTTGCCTTACATTGGTATTTTCAACGAGGAATTCTTAATCAAGGAATAAACATTATTTCCGAACAATAAACGATGAAAAAGCTTGGTCTAGCGACTGAAGCTTTTTATTTCCAAACGATAAAGTTAAAATAAAAAGAGAAGGGAACGGTACGGTACTGATCATTCAGTCAGTAGCTGACCATTCGGCAAAAGGGGCGTCATATTTACTGATGGTTCCGTCAGCAAAAATAACTTATCTTGGAGGATATCATGTCAAAACGTGCACTGATCAGTGTTTCAGACAAAAAGGGAATTATCGCATTTGCTCAACAACTCCAGTCTTTAGGCTGGGAAATCATTTCAACGGGAGGGACAAAAGCGACCTTGGACCAAGCAGAAATCCCGAACATTTCGATTGATACGGTCACAGGCTTTCCGGAAATGATGGATGGGCGGGTCAAAACATTGCACCCCCTTATACACGGTGGCTTGCTAGGACGTCGTGACCTTCCTGCACATCGTGCAGCGATGGAAGCGCATCATATCCAGCCCATTGATTTAGTGGTAGTGAACCTCTATCCTTTCAAAGCAACCCTTTTAGCGGGGGGCACCCAAGAAGAGATGATCGAAAAGATCGATATCGGTGGCCCCTCCATGTTACGCTCGGCCGCTAAAAATCACGCGGCAGTTACCGTCGTATGCGATCCTGCCGATTATGAAAAAGTTCTGAATGAGCTGACCACACAAGGAGATACTAGCTTACAGCTTCGTCAGCAACTAGCGGCTAAAGTTTTCCGCCATACCGCAAGCTACGATGCCCTTATTGCACAATATTTGACAGAGCAATATCCACTGGATAACGAAAAACCAGAGAAATTGACGCTCACCTATGACCTCAAACAAGGCATGCGTTATGGTGAAAATCCACAACAAGAAGCGGATTTTTACGAAAACGGACTACCGACTGACTACTCTATTGCAAGAAGTCAACAATTACACGGCAAAGCCCTGAGCTACAACAATGTTCGTGATGCTGATGCCGCTTTACAAATTGCGCGTGATTTTGAAGCACCCACTGTAGTGGCCCTTAAACACATGAATCCATGTGGCATAGGGACTGCTGAAAATTTAGAGCAGGCTTGGGATTATGCCTTTGAAGCTGACCCCGTGTCGATCTTTGGCGGGATTGTGGTCTTGAACCGTCCAGTTGATCATCAAACTGCTCAAAAAATGAGTAAGATTTTCCTAGAAATTATCATTGCCCCAAGTTATAGCTCTGAGGCATTGGAAATTCTGACGAAAAAGAAAAATCTGCGCCTTTTAACGGTTGATTTTTCAAAAAAAGAGCAGTCAAAAGCTGAAGCTTTAGTCACGGGAGTTTTAGGAGGGCTTTTGAGTCAAAATCAAGACGTTATTGAAGAAGAAGTTAGCCAATGGACATTTCCGACTCAGCTTAAACCTACCGACCAACAGTTACTTGCCCTCCAATTTGCTTGGAAAGCTGTAAAATTTGTCAAATCAAATGGGATTATTGTGACCAACGCTCATCAAACGTTAGGTGTAGGACCTGGACAAACAAATCGTGTCGGTGCAGTGAAGATCGCGCTTGAGGCAGCCGCTCAAAAGGCACCAGCTTTACAGGAAAATAGTGTCCTTGCATCTGATGCTTTCTTCCCTTTTGCCGATAACATCGATGAGATTGCTAAAGCAGGGATTAAAGCCATTGTACAGCCTGGAGGTTCTGTACGTGATCAAGAAGTGATTGAAGCATGCGATAAATATGGTATTGCTATGGTCTTTACTGGCGTTCGTCACTTCAGACACTGATCAAAAAAGGGATGATGCAACAGCGTCTAAAAAGTCGGAGGTTGAAACCGCTTTTTAAGCGCTTTTTTGCTATAATGTAAAAAATACGTTGAGAAAAGGAAAAACAAATGACCGTACTACTTTTTGATATTGATAATACCCTGCTTGATTTTGATAAGGCAGAATTCGACGCCTTGGGGAAAATCTTTGCTCGTTATAATATTACAGATAATGCTGAAAATCGGGCACTCTATTCACGAGAAAATAAAGCACTATGGCGCCGCCACGAAGCCGGTGAAATAAGCCGTGAAGAACTGCTCCAAACACGTTTTGACCGAGCGTTTAAGGCACTAAAAGTGACAGAGTCCTACAACCCAACAGCTGTCGATGATGAATATCAAACCTACCTCTCAGAAGGGCATGAATTGATGACACATGCCCACGAACTGATGGATGAGCTCTCAAAGCAAGCTACAGAGATGTATGTCGTGAGTAATGGAACATCACGTGTTTCACGTCCGCGTATCTTTGAATCAGGGATTGCCGAGTATTTCCGTGAGATTTTTATCAGTGAAGAGGTGGGGCATCATAAGCCTTCACTTGCCTTCTTTGATCACGTGTTTAGTCAAGTGGAAGCGGCAGACCAAAAACAATTTGCTATTATTGGCGATTCCCTTACCACTGATATTTTAGGGGGAAAAAATGCGGGGATCAAGACCATTTGGTATAACCCTAAACACCTCGAGGTCACTGGTCAAGCCGTACCAGACTTACAAATTGCCGATCTTTTAGAAATCCCTAGATTGATGAAAAAGGGCTTATAAAAAAACTGTCAATAACTGACAGTTTTTTCTTTATGAGCTAGCATTTGTGTTTTGTGCGCCACCTGCTGGCATGATCGAGATTGTTTCTGCTTCGCTAGAAGAAGAACTTGAGGTACTAATGGCTACATTTGAGCCTGTTGTGATATCACTTATCGATTTGCTAGAGCTTGACGCGCTGCTTGATGAACTACTTGCTTGATCCCCGGGACCACCCATTTGTCCTTCCTCAACTTTTGTACTACTTGAGATGGAATAAGTTTTTGAGGAACCATCGTTTGTTGAAATAGTGATTGATGAATCACTTACTGCCGTAACAGTCCCCATGGTACCATTTTGCATGCCTCCAGGACTCATGCCACCTTTTTGTGGATTGGCCGCAACATTGTTTTTACCATGATTTTGCCCGACAAAGAAACCGCCAGCAAATCCACCCGCTCCAAAAATAAGTGCAGTCACAACAATGACAATGATAAGGGCGTTGGTTCGTTTTTTACGCTGGTTTCGTCCATTATAGTTGTTATCCATTTCATCTCCTTTCAAGACCCTTTCATTTTATTAAAGTTTTCTTTTAAAGAGCTTAAGCCGGACTTGACTAAAACTTAAGCAATGAAAAAATGTAAAAACCGAACATTCGACGAGCTTAGAGAGTGAAGTTTGTGTTATTGCTTTTTCTTTTTATTAAATTATTTTAAGATAGAAAGTGAAGAGAAAAGAAAAGACAAACTGTATCGGAGAGAAAATGAAAGTTTTAGTGATTGGCTCTGGAGGTCGAGAACATGCGATTGCAAAGAAGTTTCTGGATAGTCCACATGTGAGGGAAGTGTTTGTAGCACCAGGCAATCCTGGGATGGTCATAGATGGCATAAAGACGGTAGCTATTTCCGAACTATCAAACAATGAACTGGTTGATTTTGCTCTAAAACAAAACATTGAACTGACCTTTGTTGGTCCTGAAACAGCTCTGGTCAATGGCGTAGTGGACGCATTTGAAAATGCGAAACTTCGTATCTTTGGTCCGAAAAGGGCTGCTGCTGAGCTTGAAGGCTCAAAGGCTTTTGCAAAAGCAATCATGACCAAATATAAAGTACCTACCGCGAGCTATCAGAGTTTTACTGATCTAAATACTGCTAAAGCATATTTAAAAAAACAAGGCGTTCCGATTGTGATCAAGGCAGATGGATTAGCTGCAGGTAAAGGAGTGACAGTTGCCTTTGATGAAGTAACGGCGCTAAAAGCATTAGAGGATATCTTTAGCTTACCAAATAGTCGTGTAGTGATTGAAGAGTTTTTAGAAGGGGAAGAATTCTCCTTGTTCAGTTTTGTGCATGAGGGGCAGATTTACCCTATGCCACTTGCCCAAGACCATAAGCGAGCATTTGACAATGACCAAGGTCCTAACACTGGGGGGATGGGTGCTTACTGCCCTGTAGCCCACCTTTCAGATGCCGTTGTCCAAGAGGCCTTAGAGAAAGTCGTTAAGCCAACCGTAGCAGGCTTAATAAATGAAGGGAAGTCCTTTACAGGCATTCTTTATGCAGGCCTTATTTTAACCAAGGAAGGTGTGAAAACGATAGAGTTTAATGCTCGTTTTGGCGATCCAGAGACACAAGTAGTACTGCCACGACTGAAAAGTGATTTTGCCATGGTACTTATTGATATTTTAGAAGGAAGACAACCTGATTTAGTCTGGCAAGAGACAGGAGTAACAGTAGGAGTAGTTGTTGCAGCACAGGGCTATCCTTCCCACAGTCAACAGGGAATTGTTCTTCCCCATTTTCCAAAGGAATGGGAAGTGTATTATGCAGGGGTGACGGATGAAGAAGGGAAATTGGTCTCTTCCGGAGGACGTGTTTATCTCCTTTCTGAAACGGGACAAGAAATGGCTCAAGTCCAAAAGGCACTCTATGAAAAGTTAGCAAAAGTAAAGACAGATGGCTTATTTTATCGCCATGATATTGGTTCAAGAGCTGTCCAACCCTAAGTAAAGGAGAAACGAAATGGCAGATGTTGCATTAATTATGGGATCAAGTTCTGATTGGCAAACGATGAAAGCTGCCGCTCAGATCTTAGATGAGTTTGAGGTAAGTTATGATAAGCGTGTGGTGTCAGCTCATCGCACACCTGAGCTGATGGCAGATTTTGCCACCTCTGCGCGGGATAAAGGTTATAAAATAATCATCGCTGGTGCGGGAGGAGCTGCCCACCTTCCCGGTATGGTTGCAGCTCAGACTACCTTGCCTGTAATTGGTGTTCCTGTAAAATCTCGTGCTTTATCTGGCCTCGACTCTCTCTACTCTATCGTCCAAATGCCTGGCGGAATCCCAGTAGCTACAATGGCAATAGGGGAAGCGGGTGCTAAAAATGCGGGCCTCTTTGCTGTGCAGACTTTGGCTCTGACAAATGAGCGTTTGCACGATTTAATCATTCACTATCGACAAGAAGCTGGAAAAATGGTGAAAGCCTCTGAAGTAGAACTCGTTTAGAAGAAATAAGGAAGGGATAGTGCGAGAGATGAAAAATAAATTTAAAACCATCGGAATCATCGGAGGGGGTCAGTTGGGACAAATGATGGCTATTTCGGCCCAATATATGGGACACAAAGTGATTACATTGGATCCCAATCCTCATTGTTCCGCCTCTAAAGTTTCTGACGAAATGATAGTGGCGCCTTATGATGATGTAGAAAGTTTACTACGGCTCGCTTATGCGTGTGATGTAGTAACTTATGAATTTGAAAATGTCTCAGCACCAGCGTTAAAAGAAATTGGAAGTTGCGTAAAAATTCCTCAAGGAATACCTCTATTAGAAATCACCCAAAATCGTAAGTTGGAAAAAACATTTTTAACAGAGGAGGCTAAAGTTAAAGTGGCACCGTGGCAGTTGATTCAAGACTTCTCAGACCTTCCACAGCAAGTCCTAAAAAAACAAGTTCTCAAGACGACAACAGGGGGGTATGACGGTCACGGTCAGGTCGTTTTAAAGCAGGATGAAGATTTAACCGCAGCAAAAGCTCTGACCGAGCTGTCAGAGTGTGTTTTGGAAGATTTTATCGAGTTTGAACGTGAAATTTCGGTCATTATCAGTGGAAATGGAAAGGAATTTGTTATTTTCCCACTTGCTGAAAATGAACATCATGAAAATATCTTACATCGAACAATCGCACCTGCCCGTGTTTCACAAGCTGTCCTACAAGCTGCGCAGGATATGGCGCTTTCAATTGCCCGAAAGTTAAAATTGGCGGGCACACTCTGTGTAGAGTTATTTTTGACTAGAGAAGGAGAGCTTTACGTCAACGAATTGGCACCGCGTCCTCATAATAGTGGACATTACACCATAGAAGCTTGCGATTTTAGTCAATTTGACTTGCATATTAAAGGAATTTTAGGTGAACCACTGCCTCAACCTCAACTCCTTAGTCCGGCGCTGATGCTTAATGTTCTAGGTCAACACTGTGAGGGTGCAGAAAAACTTAAAATGACACATCCTGATTGGCATCAACATGATTACGGCAAACCAGAAGCAAAACATAATCGCAAAATGGGCCATTTGACTATCCTCACAGAAAATTTTGATAAAACGCTTGATCAGATTAAACAGACTGCAATATGGCATCAATAAAAAGCACTTGATAAGTTTCAAGTGCTTTTTTTGTTTGTCAACTTTTGTAGTAAAATGACAACGTTTCCACCGAGAAATAAGACGATTTGTCAAGATAGAAAAACTAGAAAACGGTATCATTATCTTGTGAAGCTAAGAGGTGCTTAAAACCCGATAGGTACCGCCTCAAAATGCTTTTCAAAATAATAGCGAAGGATATCAAAGCTTCCCTGATCACTATAAAAAACTTGATTATCAATCTCATCTTGATTAAAGGAGATAGGTTCAGGTTTAGGAGGAAGTGTATTATTTCTACGATAATCCTTTGGGAGCACGCCGTAAAATTTTACAAAGGCTGTATTGAGACTCCGAATATCAGAAAAACCACACATATAAGAAATATTTAATAAGTTTTCTTTAGTGGTTAGGAGTGTTCTTGCTTTTTCACAACGTAAGTTATTTAAGTAGTCTTTAAAAGTAATCCCAAAGTTTCTTTTAAAGAAATGTGAGAAATACGTTCTTGAGAAGCCTTCTCGTGAAGCCATGCTATCGAGTGAGATTTTTTGATCATAGTTCTCGTGGATATAAGTAGAAATTCTTTCCATTCGACCTTGAAGATCCATTAGCTTATTTTGCTCAAAACTGCTCAAAATATTATAAGGAGTGATATCCAAAAGGTGATTGAGAAGTAAAAAAGCATAACCGTGTGTCCGGAGTATACGGGGGGGGGTATTTCCGTCCTTTGAAAAATAACTTAGCGCTGTTTTCAAAAGAAGACGGAGTGTCTCGGGTTGATCCCTCAGGTTGAAAGGTCCACTTTCAAAATGTATCTTATCCAGCTGTGGTGAGACCATCTCAAAGATTTGGGTAGAAAACTGTAAAATCAATAGTTTCATCTCACCCCTTGATGAAAATTCATGAAGCTGACAGTTATTAAAAATAATGGCCTGTTCAGCTGAAATCTCAAAGCTATGCTCCTGTGTTCTTACCGTACCAGTACCTTCTAGAACAAAAGCTAACTCAATGTCAAAATGAAGGTGGGGCTTACGATAAGTGATATCAACGAGCAAAAAATTAAGATTATTTATCTTAGAATGATAAATATTCTCTAATTCATTTTTCATGTTCATAATCTCCTAATTGCTATTGTGACATATATTACAAAATTAATCAAGTGTATTATCCCAGTAGTAATTAAGAATTTAGAAAATAATTTTTATATTAAAAGAGGAGGAGCTATAAAATGGCTTACTTTAACAACATCGCACCAATCCAATACGAAGGTACAAAAACAAAAAATATGTTTGCTTTCCGTCACTACAATCCAGAAGAAGTAGTGCTTGGTAAAACCATGGAAGAACATCTTCATTTTGCTTTAGCATTCTGGCACACCATCACGATGGATGGCGCTGACCCATTTGGTAGTGCGACAATGGAACGTCCTTGGGATCTTGAAGGTGGTACAGAACTTGAGATTGCGCACCGCCGTGTTGATGCCTTCTTTGAAATCGCTGAAAAATTGGGCGTTAAATACTATTGCTTCCACGATGTTGATATCGCTCCTCAAGGAAAATCATTGAAAGAATTTTATGCTAACCTTGACGAAATCACAGACCACCTCCTTGAAAAGCAAAAAGAAACAGGCATCAAGCTTCTTTGGAACACAGCAAACATGTTCTCAAACCCACGTTACATGAACGGGGTTTCAACATCTAACCGTGCTGAGGTCTTCGCTTACGGTGCTGCTCAAGTTAAAAAAGGTCTTGAACTTTCTAAAAAACTTGGTGGTGAAAACTATGTCTTCTGGGGCGGTCGTGAAGGTTACGAATCACTTTTGAACACAGATATGGCGCTTGAAATGGATCACATGGCTAAATTCTTCCACATGGCAGTTGATTACGCTAAATCAATGGACCATTTGCCAGTCTTCTTGATCGAACCAAAACCAAAAGAACCAATGACTCACCAATACGACTACGATGCAGCAACAGCGATGGCCTTCTTGCAAAAATATGACCTGACTGACTACTTCAAACTCAACTTGGAAACAAACCACGCTTGGCTTGCTGGTCACACCTTTGAACATGAATTGAACACAGCACGTAGTTTCAATGCTCTTGGCTCAATCGATGCGAACCAAGGGAACTACCTGCTTGGTTGGGACACCGATGAATTCCCAACACTCGTTATTGACATTACCCTTGCGATGCACCAAATTCTCCTGAACGGTGGACTTGGTAAAGGTGGGATCAACTTTGATGCTAAAGTACGTCGTACTTCATTCAAAGCTGAAGATTTGCTCCTTGCTCACATCGCTGGTATGGACACTTATGCCCGTGCCCTCAAAGGTGCCGCAGCCATCGTCGAGGACAAATTCTTGTCAGACATCGTTGCAGAACGCTATGCTTCATATAAAAACACTGAAGTGGGACAATCTATAGAAAATGGTACAGCCACATTTGAAACATTGGCAGCCTTCGCCCTTGAACATGGCGATGATATCGAGCTTGACTCTAACCACTTGGAACACGTTAAATCAGTATTGAACGACTATCTCGTATAAAACAGTTTAGAAATAAAGAGGAGTTGAGGGTTCTCCCCTCAACTCCATTTTTAAAGATGAGGAACTATAATGTCTTATGTGTTAGGAATTGATTTAGGAACATCCAGTCTAAAAGGAATTCTGATGAATGAAGCGGGTGATTTAATCACTACCAAGTCAGCAGAATACAAGATTGATACCCCTAAACAAGGCTATTCTGAGCAGCGTCCTGAATATTGGGTTGTTGCCCTAGAAGCAGTACTGACAGGTCTGTCAGTAGAAGTTTCAGACTTTGGACAAAACCTAGCAGGGATTTCATTCTCTGGGCAAATGCACTCTTTGGTCGTCCTAGATGAAAATAATACCCCTGTCTATCCAGCGATACTCTGGAATGATGTCAGAACAAGCAAACAATGTGCCGAAATCACTGACAAACTAGGCAGTCGTCTGCTGGAAATCACCAAAAATATTGCCCTTGAAGGCTTCACATTACCCAAAATTCTCTGGTTGCAAGAAAACAAACCAGACGTTTGGGCGCGCGTGAAAAAAATCATGTTACCCAAAGACTATCTAAGCCTATGGCTGACAGGAAATACCTATACGGAATATTCTGATGCGGCAGGAACTTTATTGCTTGATATTGAAAAAAGAGAATGGTCTAAAGAAATTGCTGAAACTTTCAATATTGATTTGTCTATTTTGCCAGAATTGACCGAATCCACTGGACAAACTGGTCTTATCAAAGCAGAAATTGCTGAGCGTTACAAATTGTCCAAAGCAGTCAAAGTTTTCGCTGGTGGGGCAGATAATGCCGCAGCCGCACTTGGTGTAGGTTTGATAAACGAAGAAGTCGGCTTGATTTCCATGGGAACATCAGGTGTAGTCTCAGCTTACGAGCCAAAAATCGCAGATTACAAAGGCAAATTACATTTCTTTGATCACACCGTACCAGGAGCTTATTACTCAATGGGTGTGACCTTAGCCGCTGGAAATTCGCTCAATTGGTACAAAGAAACTTTTGGCAAGGGCTTATCGTTCAACGAACTCTTGTCCGAAGTCTACACGGTTGCACCGGGTTCTGAAGGTTTGCTTTTCACGCCATATATCGTTGGCGAACGCACGCCCCATTTTGATTCCAAAATTCGTGGTAGTTTTGTAGGAATCTCAGCACATCATGAACAACGTCATTTTTCACGCGCTGTTCTTGAAGGGATTACTTTCTCACTGCGTGATTCCAAGGATATTATGGAAAGCACCAAAGGTAAGAAATTCAAACAATTGATTTCAGTTGGTGGTGGGGCGCAAAACCCCGACATCATGCAAATGCAAGCAGATATCTTCAATGCTGAAATGATTCGTTTGACTGTTGAGCAAGGTCCAGGTCTTGGTGCTTGTATGATTGCCGCTTACGGTTGTGGTTTCTACGACACATTGGAAGAAGTAACCAAAGCCTTTGTTCACTACAAAGAGGCCACTTTCACACCAAAACCAGCTAATGTTGCTCGTTATGAAAAAGTCTACCAAATCTGGAAGAAAGCCTACCAAGCAACAGCTGAACTTTCTCATGAATTAGTTGATTTTAACGAAGAAGGCTAATTATGACATTTACCATTTCTGAAAAAACCTTGCCTTTTGATGCTGACAGACCCATCAGTCAGATTACCCTGTCAAATGGACAACTCACCATTGTCGTCCATGATTATGGAGCGCGTATCCATCAAATTTATACTCCAGATCGTTATGGAACATTTGACAATATTCTTCTTTCAAAAAACAATTCCGAAACCTATGCAAATGACGAAGGATATTATGGTGTAATTTGCGGCCCAGTAGCCGGGCGCATAGCAGGCGCTACTTATGGCTCTATCAGTTTGGAGGCAAACGAAGGAAAAAACAACTTACATTCAGGAAGCTATGGTTGGGAAAGACAATTTTGGTCTTATGAGATTTTTGAAGAAGAAACTTTAAAAATAGTCTTATCTTTAGAAGATAAAAAATCAGGAATTCCTGGTCCAATATGTGCGCAAGTAACGTATGAATTAAACGGTTCAAGTCTTAAAGTTACCATTTCTGCTAAGAGTCCAAAAGCAACGATTTTCAACCCTGCTTGGCATCCTTACTTCAATTTATCTGGGGATAAAGCAACGATTAAAAACCACTATCTGCAGATGACAACAAACCAAGTTGTTGAAGTAGATGAAGAAAATATTCCCACTGGAAAGTTATTAGATGTTCGAGGAACGGTATATGACTTTCAAAAAGGGGTACAACTCGGAGAAGTTTTAGAAAACCATCCTCAGGGATTTGATAATTGCTTCTTATTTAATGCAATGAGCAATCAAAGAATGCTGAATTTATCTGAACCAGTCTCTGGTCGGCAGCTCACGTGTGTAACAGATCGACAAGCAGTCGTTATTTATACGGCAACAAATCCTGAAACTCGATCAGTCGTTAATGGTCGTAAAATGGCCCCTAACCGTGGGATAGCAATCGAATTCCAAGAGTTACCTGATTTAGTACATCACCCAGAATGGGGAAGTATCGCTTTAAAATCTGGAGAACGAAAATCTTTCTCTACACTTTATACTTTTTCAGTAAACAAATAACAATTTAATAAGGAGGCTCATTATCATGAGCGAAACAAAAGCACAAATTCAGCAAGAGGAATATCATAAGCTGACACTCGGTGAACGTGTGGGGTATGGACTAGGAGATTTTGCTCAAAACCTTGTCTTTGGTACAGTTGGTGGTTTTTTGGCACTGTATATGACAACAGTTAATGCAATAGGTACTGGAACTGCCGGATTTATCTTTCTATTTGTCAGGATCATTAATGTATTTTGGGATCCGATGGTTGGGACATTTGTAGATAAACGTTCTTCAAGAGCTGGTAAATATCGTCCATGGCTTTTAAGAGCTGGTATACCACTCGTTATTCTTGCTGCTCTACTCTTTGTACCAATTCCAGCTGTACGAGGTTCAGTCCCATTTGCTTTTATTGTTTACTTTGCACTGGATTTAGTTTATTCGGTAGTAAATATTCCATATGGATCACTAAACGCTTCATTAACACGTGATCCAGAATCTATCGATAAATTAACCAGTACTCGTATGATGCTTGCAAATGGTGCTAATCTATTGGTTTACACTCTATTTCCTATGTTTGTTCAAATGGCTGCACCAAAAGGTAGAAGTTTAAAAGATACCGGATTTTTTGGCTTAAAACTTAATATGGGGACCTACACTGATGCTTCCGCAGGTCATGCTTGGTTCAGTGTGTATTTAGTATATATGGTCATCGGAGCTGTCGCACTTTTCCTGTGTTATAAGCTTACTAGAGAACGTGTTGTTGCTACTGCTGAACAGTCAGCAGAAGTTAAAACTACCGATCTCTTTGTGGAATTAAAAAATAATCGTCCTCTCGTCATTCTTGGTCTTTTCTTTATGTTAGCCTTTACCTTTATGTTCTTTATGAACACGGTAAATGGTTTCTTCAACCAGTATGTTGTAGGACATTCAGAGTGGATGGGTGCTGTAGGTCTGATTGCTTCTATTCCAGGTATAGCCTTCCCAGTATTTTGGCCCAAACTCAAGAAAATTTTTGGCAAAAAAGGCTTCTTCCATCTCTTTATTGGCATGTTTATTGTGGGTGAAATCCTGACTTGGGTCTGGTCACTTAATGGCATGCATGATGCCCTCTGGCTCGCTTATGTTTCGACATTTATCAAGCAATGGGGTTTGACATCCGCGACTGGTTTTATGTGGGCACTTGTTCCAGAAGTTGTTTCTTACGGAGAATTGAAGTCAGGGAAGCGTAATGCAGCAATCATCAATGCCATTATGGGACTCTTCTTTAAAATTGGTTTCACGTTAGGAGGTGCAGTGCCTCTCTGGTTCCTTGCAGCCTTTGGTTTCAATGAAACATCCGCGACACAGCATGTTCATGCTCTGTCAGGCATAAATTTGACAGCAATCTGGATTCCAGTAGTACTCGCAGTAATTTCAATGGTTATCATGCAATTGTATCCGATTTCTGATAAAGATGTGGAAAATATCAATACACAACTAGATGCTAAACGTGCAGAATTGAAGGGATAGTTTCAAAAGTGATCCATTAGATCGAGATTTTGAAAGCTGACGACATTTTCGTCAGCTTCACAAAGTCCCAATCATCTGATAGGACTGACAGATTTATAACAAAGGAGATTTGACAAATGTCAACAATTCAAAATCCAATCCTTCCGGGCTTTAATGCTGATCCAAGCATTATTCGTGTGGGGGATACTTATTACATCGCAAACTCAACTTTTGAGTGGTTCCCCGGTGTACGTTTGCATGAGTCGAAAGACTTAGAACATTGGAATCTCTTGCCAAGCCCATTGTCCACTACAACCCTGCTTGACATGAAAGGTAATCCATCATCAGGAGGAATTTGGGCGCCAGATTTGTCTTATGCTGACGGTAAATTTTGGTTGGTTTATACCGACGTGAAAGTCACAGAAGGTGCTTTCAAAGACATGACCAACTATCTGACAACTGCCACAGACATCAAAGGGCCATGGACAGACCCAATTAAACTTAACGGTGTCGGTTTTGACGCATCCCTCTTCCATGATAAAAACGGTCGCAAATATTTGGTTCAACAAACTTGGGATCACCGCGAATATCATCATCCATTTGACAGTATCACATTGACTGAATTTGATGTTGAAACCATGAAATTGAAGCCAGAAACTGCGCACACCATCTACACAGGCACTCATGTCAAATTGGTTGAAGGTCCACACCTTTACCAAATCAACGACTACTATTATCTCTTCGCTGCTCAAGGTGGTACTGTCTTCACTCACCAAGAAGTTGTAGCTCGCTCTAAATCTTTGGATGCTTACAGCTTTGAAACAGAACCAGGCGATCCATTCTTGACAAATCTTGATATCCCAGACAACTACGTGCAAAAACAAGGACACGGTGGTTTGGTTTCAACACCTGGTGGCGAATGGTACTATGCTTCACTCATGGCTCGTCCTTGGAATCATGTTAATGAATCAAGCACAGATCCACGGGGTTGGTCAACACTTGGTCGTGAAACATCTATTCAAAAAGTTGAATGGGACGAAGCAGGCTGGCCACGTATCGTTGGCGGACATGGCGGTACCACATTTGTCGAAGGACCAAAAGATGCTATCGCAACAGAAGCACCAGCTGACCACAGCCAACATGATGACTTCACAAGCCCAACCCTTGATATCAATTGGAATACTCTCCGTGTCCCATTCACTGAAAAAATCGGTACAACAGGCGACGGCAAATTGACTTTGGTAGGTCAAGGTTCTCTGGCTAATACGCATGATTTGTCATTGATTGCCCGCCGTTGGCAAGCATTCTACTTTGATGCACAAGTTAAAGTAAAATTTGATCCATTCAGCTACCAACAAATGGCAGGTTTGACCAACTACTACAACGACCGTCACTGGAGCTTTGCATTTATCACATGGAATGAAATCAAAGGTCACGTCATTGAAGTTGGCGAAAACAATCGAGGGAACTACACTTCATACTTGAAAGATGATGCCATTAAAATCCCAGAAGGCACTGAATACGTGTGGTTCCGCACCAAAGTTCGCAAAGAATCTTACACTTACGAATACAGCTTTGACGGAACAAACTTCACAGAAATCCCTGTTACCTTAGATGCAGCTATTCTATCTGATGACTACGTTCTCCAAAGCTATGGTGGTTTCTTCACAGGCGCATTCGTTGGCCTTGCAGTTGTTGACTACGCAGGCTACGATGCCAAAGCCGAATTCTACGATTTTGATTACAAAGAACTCGGCGACAAAGCACTCGGAGATGGTACATACAGTTGGAGAGCAAGCGAATCGCGCTTTGATTAAAGCGGGAATTCCTGCCAAGAGTGGCAGGATTTTTTAAGGAGGAGAAATGGTTAAACTTTTAGATGATAAAGAGATTAGAAGATTGTCAAAACTTTCGATTCAAGAAAAACTTCAGAACGGAGACTGGTATAAATTTGCTGAAGAACCTCTTTTACAGAAAAGCGTAGTCAGTTCGGCGAAAAAGGTACAAGAGATTAATGATCAGGCTAAGAAAGATCTTGATGCTGCTAAAGAAATTTTCTATCAGTTCATTCCACACTTTTCCAAGACAGCACAAATTATGTTTCCATTATCGGGGATTGAATATCCAGAGAACTTAAGGGTTGGTCCCGGAAGTTTTATAAATGCATATCTCCAAGTAATAAGTGCTGGTAATATTAGTATTGGAGAAAATACTTTTGTTGGACCAAACTGTCAATTATACACAGCAAATCATCATGTGACTAGCAAAGTATTACGACGTGCGGGTTGGCAATACGATAGTCCGATAACTATTGGGAATGATTGTTGGTTGGGAGGGATGGTTATAGTTCTTCCTGGCATAACAATTGGTGATGGTGTCGTTATCGGAGCTGGAAGTGTTGTAACAAAAGATGTACCCAATAACTGTCTTATAGCTGGAAACCCTGCGCGGATCATACGTTATATATAGGAAGGCAGTATTTGATCCCTCTGTCATAAGATAAAAAATACAAAATAAAAAATCTAGTAATCGTTATCTATAAAGTATAGCGGAATTACAAAAGGAGCAAAAATATGAAAAAATTATCTCCCACATTTATTTATTTCTTCGGTGCCTTGGGAGGGCTGTTGTTTGGATATGATACCGGAGTTATATCGGGAGCTATTCTTTTTATTGAAAAAGAATTAAATTTAAATGCATGGGCATCAGGTTGGGTAGTATCTGGCGTGCTTTTGGGCGCTGTTATTGGCGCTGCTGTCATCGGACCAATGTCAGACCATTTTGGACGTAAAAAATTGCTATTGCTTGCAGCACTCATTTTTGCAGTAGGAGCTTTAGGCTGTGGATTAGCACCGAATTTTGGTTTACTTGTGTTCTTTCGTGTGATTCTTGGTATCGCTGTTGGAGCTGCATCAGCTCTTGTGCCAACCTATCTCTCTGAGTTGTCTCCTGCTAAAATTCGAGGATCTGTCTCTACAATGTTTCAGTTAATGATTATGACAGGTATCTTTCTTGCTTATTTTTCTAACTGGTCGTTACAAGGTGTTGAGCATGAATGGCGGTGGATGCTACTTCTAGCCATTATTCCTGCTCTAGCTTTATTTGTAGGAGGATTGCTCTTGCCTGAATCACCACGCTATTTGGTTCGTAAGGGAAAAGAAGCGAGTGCACGGCAAGTTTTACAGATGACCCAGCAAGGAAATGAAAAAGCAGTAGAAGCAGAGCTAGCTGATATTACATTAATGGCCAATGAAGAAAAAAAGGGAGGTTTTAAGGAACTTTTTGGTCCTATGTCTCGCCCCGTACTGATTATGGCGATGGGTCTTGCGATTTTCCAACAATTCATGGGATGTAATACTGTGCTTTACTTTGCCCCCTCTATCTTTGTATCTGTTGGATTTGGAACCAACGCAGCATTATTTGCTCACTTAGGGATCGGAATTTTTAATGTGATTGTCACTTTTGTAGCAATGAAGGTGATGGATAAAGTAAATCGTCGTTGGATGCTCAACTTTGGTGCTTGGGGGATGGGTATCTCCTTAGTATTGATGTCAATTGGAATGATGATGGACTCAGGAGCTTTTGGTAAATATCTTGCTGTTTTAGCACTTACGATTTACATCGCCTTCTTTTCAGCCACTTGGGGTCCCGTGATGTGGGTGATGATTGGTGAATCTTTCCCGCTTAATATACGGGGATTGGGAAACTCTTTTGGAGCTGTAATAAATTGGGGAGCTAACTATATTGTTTCACTAACCTTCCTACCATTACTAAGTTTCTTTGGAACAGGAAAAATATTCTTATTCTATGCAGCATTTTGTTTCTTATCCATCTGGTTCACAACTAAGCTCGTCATTGAAACAAAAGGAAAGAGTTTAGAACAAATAGAAGCAGAACTGCAACATAGAGCGAACCATATTGGTGATAAAAATCTAGAACATGGATAAGGAGCCTGTAAGTTGAGCAATTTGTTTTGCTATAAATTATAAATATAAAAAAACTGAGCAAAAGCTCAGTTTTTTCTTCATTAATTTAAAAGCAGGAAGCAACACTTAACTATTTTTGTCTTGAGTGACATTAGTCTCTCCTAAGTCTCTGACTGACCCTCTCCGAATTAATTTAGGAGGGTAAATGATGTCTTTTTCAAAAGTACCATTTTTAATGGTATTAACAATCCAATTTGCAGCATCTACACCCATATCCTCTTTAGGATGAACAGTAGTTGTTAGACTAACTTCTCCCATTTCACTGAGTACTGAGTCGTCATTTCCTACGATTGAATAGTCATCAGGTATCTTATAGCCTAGATTTGACAAGTTTCCTATTAAGGTTTTAGCTATTTTGTCGTTATAGCACAAAATACCTGTAATTTCAGTAAATTTTTGAAGATGTGTCACAACTTGATCATAAATGTCAATTTCAGTTTCGGTGGTATAAGTCAAAATAGAATTTGATGAGATGGTGATGTTATGATCTTCACAAGCTTTGATGAAACCCTTCATGCGGTATTTACCTTGTAAATCATCGATTTTAGTAATTAAAAGAAGATTATTATGATGATGCTCGATAAGTTCTTTTGTACCAAGATACCCAGTCTCCACATCATCCACATGGATTGTAGGCGTATTGAGTTCTTCATAGGTAGCATTGATCATTACAATCGGAATCTGATGCTCGCGAAGCGTTACATAAGTCGCTAAGTTAGGATTATATTGGTTGCTTTTGGTTGGTTCCACGATGAGCCCATCTACCCCGAAATCAATCATCCGTTCGAGACATTCTTTTTCTTGTGTATAATCGTTGTTCGTGCTTGAAAGGAGTAAGGAATAGCCATCGGCTTTCAATTCCTTTTCTATCCCGCGGATGATCGTTGGGAAAATGTAGTCGGAGATATATGTAGTGATAACACCGATAGTCTTCTTGGGTTTGTTCTCATTTGTGGTCAATGGAAACTCGTTGACGTAAGTCCCGGATCCTTTTTCTTTTCGAAGGTAACCTTCTGTGACCAGTACTGAAATAGCCTGCCTTACAGTGTAGCGACTTGCGTGATATGTTTCTTGAAGTTGTAACTCAGTAGGAATTACTCCTCCAACATTGTACTGATTTGAAATTATTTTATCGCGTAAATCATCAGCAATAATTTGATACTTAGGCTTCGTAAGTCTTCCCTCCTCATGGTTTTATCTATATTATTTAATTATACAATATTTTGGCTATAAAACCTTGCATTATCAATGTTTATAAGATTTTCCTAGTAAAGAAAAAAGGAGCAGAATAATCCTTCTTTTAATTATATTGTAGTATTTCCTGGGAGAGTTGCTGATCAATTTGCGCCTTGTGGATTCTTCTTATGTGACGTGGGATAAACTTTCTAATATCATCTTCGTTATAACCGATAAGTAAGCGATCCTCATCAACAAGTAATGGACGTTTTAAAAGTAAGCGATTTTGGTTCAGTACATCAAATAGTTCATTGAGTGTCATCTGTTCAAGATCAACCGATAATGATTTATAAGCTTTCCCCCCTTTTGAGATAATTTCATGTGTGCCGTTTTGAGTAAGCGAGAGTATATGAAGCAGCTCCTCTTTAGTTAGACGTGTTGTTTTAAGATTAATCTCTTCAAAAGGGAGATTATTTTTAAGGAGCCAAGCTTTAGCTTTTCTACAAGAACCTGAAGAAGTTGTAAAATAGAATTTAATCATAAAAACCTCACTAATCTAATTTTTTTATTACTTTATTATAATTTCATTCTAACATATATAGTGCTTTACTTAAAGGATTAAAACTTACAAACTGTTTAGTTTCCTAAACAGAAAGTTTAGAATAAAAAGTAAAAAAATACTCTAGGTCTAAAATGATTGTAGATTAAAAGTTTATTGATCTTTCTTCTTTTGATGACGCTTATAAGTACTAATAGATAGACTTATCGTATTTATTAATAAGCAAAGTCCACCACCAAAGATACCAGCTAGCCCAATAAAAATAATACAATAATTGTGAGACCATTCTGTAAAGGCAATTATAAAGCTGCCTATAAGAACTATGGTAGCCCAAGTGATTAAACTTTTCATATATCTCTCCTCTTTTTATGAAATAGTATATCATTTTTAAGAAACGCTTTCGTTTAGGATGATGAACGATAGCTAAAATATAGAAAAAAGTAATATATATATATTAGGAGCCAGACCGTCATAAATTTTCTAATTATAAAGTAAATTCTTTATGATTAAATGACGTTATTGTATAATTAAGAAATCAATAGACTACTTAATGTAATGAAATGTAGTGAATAAGATTGAAAAAAGTTATAGGAGTATATTTCTAATAACATGTAACATGTACTATTAGGGATAGGGAATTTTTTCAGCTTAATTTGGGGGAGAATTGATTAAATGCTTTATGCAAAGTATGGTTCGGTGTTCAGAGAATTAAGAACACAGAAAAAGTTTAGTTTATCAATGTTAGAGCTTTTAAGTGGGGTATCTAAAGCAACGATTTCTCAGTTTGAGAATGGGAAGTCACTGGTTTCCTTTGATAAACTTGAATCGCTATTAGAGTGTATGAATTTAACAATATTGGATTATTCCTTACTTATCAACAATGGAATTCCTGAATACTTTATTATTCAATTTCAGGAAATAACGGCCGCCTTTTTCAGGCAAGACAAGGCTAGATTAGAAGAAATATATTATAAAAATTTGGAGTTCGAGGAGGAAACAACCTATCTCATAGCGCTCAGTGCGAAAGCTACTTTTACCTCTTTAACTTGTGAAGAGGTAAAGGAGGTGGAGGAGCTCCTTTCTACTAGCCCTTTATGGGGGCTGTATGAGTTCTATGTTTTAATCCATACTATAGATCAGATATCGGTTGATTTAGTTTGGAAACTTATACAAAATTTTTTTAAAGAAAGTTATATGGACGGCTATCTCAAGCACCTTCGTGAGTATAGGGCGTTATTAATTAATGTGCTGATAAAAGCCATCCCCATTTTCATTGAACGAGGCGATATGAAAAAATCAAAATACACTCTGGATAAAATTTCTTCGTTATTTCAAGAAAGTGATTTAACTTCTAAAGTTTTTTGGCATCTTCTTAATGGCTGTTATACTTACAGATTTGAAAATAAAGAATGTGGGCAACGAGCTATAGATGAATGCTTGTCGTGGATGAAGGAGATAGGGGCCACTAAACTGAGTAAAGTTGCTTCGGCAAGAATAGAAGCTTTGAAGGAAAAAATAAATTGATCGGCACCATATGATGACATTTAATTAGAATATAAAAAAACCAATAACCACAGCACATAATGGTTATTGGTTTTTTTGTTTAGAAATGTAAGAGCTTCTTAAAATTATACTCTCGCATAACTTGAACATTAAATATAGTAACATATTTTTTTGAAAAATGGGCGGTCATTTTTTATAGGTCACTTTATTAAAAATATATTTTGGGGTTGTTTTAACTAATGCAAAAAGGTTAGAAAAATTCTTAGTAAGAGGTTTAGGATTCTAAATTGACAAAAAAAAATCTTAGTGTATACTAAAGATTACAGAAAATTTTATTCTCAAACTCATCGGTCACAACTTAAAAGAAAAAAGATAAAGAAAAAATTTGGTACATCCGGATGGAAAAGAACAAAAGAACAAATGAAGCTGCTGAAAAAAAAGAGTACGGTTACTCCGACTTATTTTTTGAAAAGGGAAATTATCTATTAAAAATAGTACAAACACTCTTGTCGATCCTCGGATGGATTTGTTTAATCGTGCCTACTTTTATAACGATTTCATCTTTTCTGTACTATCTTACGTCAGGGAAATATGGTTGGAGATTTTGGAATTATGCAGAGGGTATATTAGAAATCAAATTCTTGCTTATTATTATCACTTTTTGTGTTGTTATCACTTTTACTTATGCCGTGAGTATGACAATTATTCAGAATAACCGCAGAGAATCTGTAATTGAAAAATGGCCTACCTTTGACTCTGTTTCTAGTATTCAGCGAAGAAGAAAAGTGGATGAGTTTATGACTGAACGATTCGGCACAGAAGATTTTAGGCATAATGTGAAGTACTTTGAAGTAGCTCCTGAAAAAAATCTGGAAACAGATGAACTCTCAAACCTATTGAACAAAGAAAAAGGATTTAAAGATGTTATTTGATGTATTTATACAAACTTTTGCAGGTAAGAACGCATTTCAAACGTTTCTTTCAATTTGCTTATTGATCCTATGTTTGTATCCTGTAATAGGTGCTTTGTTTTGGTTTTTTGGTTCATTAAGTTATCAATTTTTGAAAAAAGGGAAAAAAGAAGTAAACTTTGTGGAGTTGCCCATCGACAAGCAACCAATGATTACAATCATGATTCCGGCGCATAACGAAGAAATTATGATTGAAGAGACGATTGATTACTTAGCGACAGAGTTAAATTATAGCAATTATGAACTCCTCGTAATCAACGATGGGAGCACTGATAACACCCTCACAATACTTCAAGATTTGCAAAATAAATATAAGAAGCTCAGGGTTATAAATGTTTTAAAGAACCAAGGAAAAGCTCATGGTTTTAATATTGGAACACATTTTGCTAAGGGGGAGTATATTCTGAGTAACGACGCAGATACTATCCCTGAAAGAGATGCTTTAATGAAATATATGAATTATTTTATTAATGAGGTAGATGTTAATACAGCAGCTGTCACGGCAAATATGGACGTCCAAAATAGAACCTCTCTCTTAGGAAAATCTCAAACAGTAGAATTCTCAAGTATCGTTGGAGTGATTAAGAGAAGCCAAACCGCAGTTAATGATTCTATGTATTCATATAGTGGCGCCAACACAATGTATAAAAAGCAATTTTTGATTGATGTGGGAGGATTCAGACAGGACAGAAGTACTGAAGATATTAGCATCGCTTGGGATCACTTAATGTTTGGCGTAACGCCACGTTTTGCTCCTAATATCCTTTTTCATATGAACGTTCCTGAGACCTTAAGTCAGCTTTATAAGCAAAGAAAGCGCTGGGCTCAAGGGGGAACTGAAGTTTGGCTTACCAATTTTTCGAAATTTATACTTCATCCTCTTAAATATAAATATGTCTATTCAATGTTTTTGGATACAACCTTTTCCATTATTTGGTCGTTTTTCTTTTTTATCACTAGTTTCATTTTTTTAGCTATGATGACATTTTTTGTGCTGACAGGAGATGTTGAACGATTGTGGCATGGTGTTGCGATGGCTTTCATATTTGTTACTTTCGAGTTAATATCGGGGATTTTTCAGTTACTGGCTGCTTTAATACTTGATAGTGAAGGAGAAAAATTGAGATATTTAATATTCGCTCCTCTTTATATGTTGCTGTTCTGGATGGTAAACCCACTCACAATAGTTACTACCTTTATTCCAGCTCTAAAAGCATATTTAGGAAAAGATAACCATTCTGGAGCATGGGTAAGCCCTACACGAAAAAGCTTAAAAAAAGGATAATTTATGCTAATCGAAATAATGTCATTTATTACTATAATCTTCATCGCTTTATGTTTAATAAGCATAGCGGTGAGCTATTTTTGGGCCAAAAGACAAAACGCAATCTACCCGAAGACAATGGAAAATGTACAAGATTATACCTTCTTTTTTCAATCTATAGTTGACAGTGATGGTAAGACATCAGGTGTGGAGGCCTTGCTCAGAAAGTTTGATACGAAAACGGGGAAGTGGATATTTCCTGATGATATTGATAAGTTCACGCTGCGTGAAGTCATCTTTCTTCTTCATAAAAGTTTTATTAAAACGAAACATCCTTCAAGTTTTTTAGCTATTAACATCAGTTTAAAACAATTTGCTGACCCCCGTTATGAGTATTTTATTAGATGGGTTAAAGGCGAGTGCTATCCGATGGAGCTAAGAATAGAATTTAATATGCAAGGGTATAGTGAGGTAAACTGGTTAAAAAAAATAAGAATCAAGAAAAATTTAAAGCTTAGCAGGGAGCTAAATGTAGCTGTTATATTGGAAAAAATTCAACCATCTAAAGCGTATTATAAAAAAGTGAAGTGGTTATTAAATGATATACATGGCGTAAAAGTTCCACTTTCTAATTTTCACAAAAAGACTGATAATGAGTGGCTTGAGATGAATATGGGGGATTGGAGTCGCCTAATTAGAAAAAAGAATAAAAAAATAGATATTACAGAGGTTGAAAACGAGGACGATTTATTACTAGCAGACAAGCTAGAAATCGATAATAGACAAGGATACCTGATTGATAGACCTCATTCTGAATGATAAAGAACCTGCTACTCCCATAGCAGGTTCTTTACTTACTTTATGATCATTTTAAAGCGTCTTTTAAAGATGTTTTTTTATTTGTTGTTCGCCTTTAATTCGATTTCTTCAAGAGTGTGACCACGTGTTTCAGGCACGAAGAATTGGATAAAGAGCACTCCTAGTAAGCAGATAATACCAAAGATGGCAAACACAGCTTCTTGACTCATAGAGGCGGTCATAATTGGGAAAAGCAATCCCACAAGGAATGAGCCAATCCAATTAAATGACGATGCAAGTCCTGAAGCACGACCTCGGATCGCGAGTGGAAAAATTTCCCCAACTAATACCCATGTCAAAGGTGCCCAGGTACAGGAATAAAGTGCGACGTAGATACATAAAAAGAAGACAATCATCATCGGACTAGAATTAGGAATAATCAGATTGATAATGGCGGGTAGAATAAAGGAAAGACCCATAATTGTCCCGCCAATTCGTAGTAAAGTCCGTCTGTTAAATTTATCAGCAATGACTAAGAAGAAAAGCGCTCCCACGACCAAAATGATTCCTTGAATAATTGGCCACATTAAGGCTTCGCTTGCTGCGTGTCCAGTAGCTTTTTCGACAATCAAAGGGATGTAGTAGAAGATAGCATTGGCCCCTTGAAATTGTTGAAAGGCAGCTACACCTAAACCAGCTACAACTAGGTAGCGGTAGCGACTGGTAAAAAGCGTTCCCCAGGTTGTAGAAGCCAAAGCGTTCGTTTCTTGTTTTGCGGTATCTTGGATAGATTTAATCTCGTGGTCGATTTCAGTTGGTTTACGAATGTAGCTTAATACTTGTTTGGCTTCATCTATTTTTCCAGACTTTATTAAAAAGCGAGGTGACTCTGGTAAAGCGAGTACACCAAAGAACAAGACAAGGGCAGGTACTGCAGCAGCACCCAGCATGATACGCCAAGCAATATCGGCTCCTAGATTTTTCAAAAAATAGTCAACGATATAAGAGAGAAGCATACCCGATACGATCATAACTTGATTGATTCCGGAGAGTCGTCCTCTGATATGAGCAGGTGACATTTCAGACATATAAGAAGGCACTAGTGCAGAAGCTGCTCCAACGGCTAGACCTAAACCAATCCGAACAATAATGAGATAATATTGACCATGATGCGGTGAAAGAGAAGAAAGTAAGGAACCTACCATGAAGATAAGCGAAGAAATCAAAATCATCTTGCGCCGTCCCAGTCGATCAGATAATAATCCTGCAGCAGCGCCTCCAAAAATTGCGCCAAACATAACTGATGAAGTAATCCATCCTATAATCGTAGCATTATCAGTTAGGCCCCAGCTGGATTGAAGAAAGGGGAGTGCTCCGGTCATAACTCCTATGTCATAACCAAACAAAATACCGCCAAAAGCTCCAAAAAAGTAGATAAAAGAAGCCGAAATTTTTTTATTAGTTTTCATGCTGTTGAAAATCTCCTTTAGATAAGGGTGTGTAAACAAGTTTAATGTAAGCGCTATGTTCTAAGCGGTTTCATTTTAACATTTGTGTCCGTACATGTCAAGCTTTTTTTAATTTTTTTGAAATTTATTCTTGACATGTCCGTACGTAAGTGCTATCATTTATCCTGTAAGCGCTAATAAAATAGCAAAACATCATGGATAGGAGAAGATATGGAAGCTTCTAAAGCAGAAGAAATGCTTGATATTGTTGATGTACGTACATATTTAGGGATAGAATTTGGCTCAACACGTATCAAAGCAGTATTAATTGACTCACGATTTCACACGATTGCATCTGGGAGTTACGAGTGGGAAAACCAGTTTGTCGAAGGCTACTGGACTTATTCAACCGAAGAAATATGGAAAGGATTACGCGTAAGTTATCGGGCCTTAGCGACGGAGGTTTATGAGAAGTATGGACTTCTTTTAGAAAAGGTTGGTTCAATCGGATTTAGTGCAATGATGCATGGTTATATGCCTTTTGATCAATCTGGTAAACTTCTTGTCCCTTTTAGAACGTGGCGAAATTCAACCACAAAAGAAGCAGCAAAGCAACTAACGTCACTTTTTGAACATAATATTCCAGAGCGCTGGAGTATTGCGCATTATTATCAGGCGATAGTTAATCATGAAAAACACGTCGATCAAGTCGATTATTTGACGACTTTGGCTGGTTATGTTCATTGGCAACTGACTGGTAAAAAGGTTTTAGGAATAGGAGATGCATCTGGGATGTTTCCGATTGATAATCTTTCAAAAAGCTATGACGAGCACCTCATTAATAAATTTGAAGAAAATTTAAAAAAAATGCATCACTCTGTTCATTTGAAAACTATTTTACCAAAGGTCTTGTTAGCTGGCGAAGAAGCTGGTGTATTGAGTGAGCAAGGCGCCTATTTGATTGATCCTACAGGAAGTCTCAAACCTGGTATTCCTCTTTGTCCACCTGAAGGAGATGCTGGAACAGGAATGGTTGCTACGAATAGCATCGGAGTCCGAACAGGAAATGTTTCTGTAGGGACATCAGCTTTTGCCATGATTGTTCTTGAAAAGCCCTTAGCAAAGGTTTATCCAGAAATAGACATTGTTACAACACCCGAAGGAAATCTCGTTGCTATGGTGCATGCCAATAATTGTACTTCTGATATCAACGCATGGATTAAACTTTTTGAAGAGTTCACAGCGAGTCTTGGTTTAGAAGTTAATCGTGAAAAGATATTTACACTGTTATTTAATAAGGCTTTAGAGGCTGATGAAGATTTAGGTGGATTATTGAGCTATGGTTATTTTTCTGGCGAAAATATTACTGGGATCAGTGAAGGGCGGCCAGTATTTGTCCGACAACCTGACAGCAATTTTAACTTAGCAAATTTTATGCGAACTCATCTGTCCAGTGCATTTGGTGCAATGCGTATCGGAATGGATATATTAAAAGAAGAAAAAATTGTTATTGAGGAACTAGTTGGGCATGGTGGCTTATTTAAAACACCCCGAGTTGGCCAACAAATCTTAGCTGCGGCACTTCAAAAGCCAATTACAGTAATGGAAACCGCTGGAGAGGGTGGTGCTTGGGGTATGGCAGTTCTTGCAGCATTTCAAGCCAGTCACTCTAACTGCTTGAGCGACTATTTAAATCAAGTAGTTTTTGCTGACGCTCCCTGTGTTACACTCCAGCCCCTCGAAAAAGATGAGCGAGCCTATGATGATTTCATTGCGCGTTATCAAACTGGGCTTGAGATTGAGCGTGTAGCTGTCGAAAAATTACGTTCATAATAAGGAGAGAGGAAATGTTAGAAGCCTTAAAAGAAAAAGTTTTAAAAGCGAATCTTGAACTGCCAAAGCATCATCTGGTGGAGTTTACATGGGGGAATGCGAGTGCCTTTGATAAAGAAACAGGCTATTTTGTCATTAAGCCAAGTGGAGTAAGTTATGATCAATTAAAAGCCTCCGATATGGTTGTTGTTGATTTAGAGGGGAAGGTTATTGAAGGAAGTTTAAATCCTTCTTCAGATACACCAACACATGCGGTGCTTTATAAGAATTATCCTGAACTTGGCGGTATTGTCCATACGCATTCCAATTGGGCTACGGCCTGGGCTCAATCTGGTGTTGATGTTTCTGCGATGGGAACAACACACGCTGATACATTTTATGGACCTGTGCCTTGTACAAGGTACTTAAGCCAAAAGGAAATTGATCAGGGTTACGAGTATGAAACGGGAAATGTCATTATCGAAACTTTTAAGGAACGTGGTTTGGGGATTCTGGATGTTCCTGCAGTGTTGTTACATGGGCATGGTCCATTTACATGGGGAAAAGATGTGGAGGCGGCAGTATATAATGCTGTTGTTCTTGAAAATGTCTGCAAGATGAATATATTCGCACGGCAAATTAATAGTTATGCCCCAGATTTACCTCAACGCATTTTAGACAAACATTATTCACGTAAGCATGGCAAAGATGCATATTACGGACAAAAGATGAAATAATTTAAAGAAAGATGGTAGAAAAATGTTAGAAAATACACAAAAAGAATTTTGGTTTATCACTGGCTCACAATTTTTGTATGGTCCTGAAGCCTTGAGTACTGTTGAAAAAGACGCGCGCGAAATCGTAGATAAGATGAACAAATCAAATGCTTTGCCTTATCCAATCGTCTTTAAGCTTGTAGCTACAACAGCAGATAACATCACAAAAGTTATGAAAGAAGCGAATTATCATGATGAAGTGGCAGGTGTCATAACTTGGATGCACACTTTTTCCCCAGCTAAAAACTGGATACGTGGGACGCAACTTTTGACCAAGCCTTTGCTTCATTTAGCGACCCAATTTTTGAACCATATTCCTTACGATACAATTGATTTTGATTATATGAATGTGAATCAATCTGCCCATGGTGATCGTGAATATGCTTTTATCAATGCACGTTTGAAAAAAAATAATAAAATTATTTTTGGACACTGGGAAGATGAAGCGATTCAGCAACAGATTGCAAAATGGATGAATGTTGCCGTAGCTTATAATGAATCTTATAAAATAAAAGTCGTAACATTTGCTGATAAAATGCGCGATGTGGCAGTAACTGATGGAGACAAAGTTGAAGCTCAAATCAAATTTGGCTGGACCGTGGATTATTGGGGAGTTGGAGATTTAGTTGAGTATGTGAAGGGTGTGGAAGAAGCACAAGTAGCTGAGCTTTACGAAGCACTTCAAGAAAAATATGACTATGTAGAGGGTCATAATAGCGCTGAAAAATTTGAACAACATGTTAAATATCAAATTCGTGAATATATTGCTATTAAAAAATTTATGGATGAAAAAGGATATAGTGCATTCACTACAAATTTTGAAGATTTGACGGGATTGGAACAATTACCAGGTCTTGCTGCGCAAATGCTTTTAGCTGATGGTTATGGTTTTGCTGGTGAAGGGGATTGGAAAACTGCAGCTCTTGTACGTTTATTGAAAATTATGGCGCATAATAAACAAACTGTCTTTATGGAAGACTACACGCTGGACTTACGTAAGGGACACGAGGCTATTCTCGGCTCTCACATGTTGGAAGTAGATCCTAGTATAGCTTCAGATAAACCGCGGGTAGAAGTTCATCCTCTTGATATTGGTGGAAAAGCTGATCCTGCCCGTCTTGTCTTTACTGGGATGGTTGGTGATGGTGTGGATGTGACCATGGCTGACTATGGCGATGAGTTTAAACTTATTTCTTATGAAGTAAAAGGCAATAAGCCTGAAGCTGAAACTCCATTTTTACCTGTTGCTAAACAACTTTGGACACCTAAACAAGGCTTGAAAGTAGGTGCTGAACAATGGCTAAGAGCTGGTGGTGGACATCATACTGTCTTATCTTTTGTAGTAGATACACAACAGCTTGCTGATCTCTGTGCATTATTTGGTTTAACACATGTTAATCTTAGCTAATGAACGAGAGGAGGCGTGCCTCCTCTTTTTAGGTTAAGGTGTTTTAGGGATTGCTGAGGAAAAATAGCAATATTTCCCAGTAAATAGAAGAATAAAATAATAGAATAGTGATAAAAAATGGGTTACAATGAAGTAAATGGAGGAAATAGAATGACAGATTATAATTCAGAAGCTTATTTAGAAAAGTTGGATAAATGGTGGCGAGCAGCGACTTATCTTGGTGCGGGCATGATTTTCTTAAAAAGTAACCCTTTGTTTTCAGTTACAGGGACACCTATTAAAGCTGAAGATTTGAAAGCAAACCCAATTGGACACTGGGGCACAGTATCAGGTCAAACTTTCTTGTATGCTCATGCTAACCGTTTGATTAACAAGTATCATCAAAAAATGTTTTACCTTGGTGGCCCTGGTCATGGGGGACAAGCAATGGTGGTCCCTGCATACTTGGACGGGAGCTATACAGAAGCTTATCCAGAAATTACACAAGACTTGGAAGGGATGTCTCGCTTATTTAAACGGTTCTCATTTCCTGGGGGGATTGGTTCACATATGACAGCTCAAACTCCTGGTTCACTCCATGAAGGTGGTGAGTTAGGTTATGTGCTTTCTCATGCTACGGGTGCAATTCTTGATCAACCAGAACAAATCGCATTTGCGGTGGTCGGTGATGGTGAGGCAGAAACGGGTCCTTTGATGACAAGCTGGCATTCGATTAAATTTATTAATCCTAAGAACGATGGTGCTATTTTGCCAATTTTGGATTTAAATGGCTTTAAGATTTCTAATCCGACACTTTTTGCACGTACTTCTGATGTTGATATTCGCAAATTTTTCGAAGGATTGGGTTATTCTCCTCGTTATATCGAGAATGAAGACATCCATGACTATATGGCTTACCATAAACTCGCAGCGGAAGTTTTTGATAAAGCGATTGATGACATTCATCAGATTCAAGAAGATGCGCGTGAACATGGTCGCTATCAAAATGGAGAAATTCCAGCATGGCCAATTATAATTGCACGTTTGCCTAAAGGATGGGGCGGCCCACGATATAATGATTGGTCGGGACCTAAATATGATGGAAAAGGGATGCCGATTGAGCATAGTTTCCGTGCGCACCAAGTGCCATTGCCACTTTCATCAAAAAACATGGAAACTCTTCCCGAGTTTGAAGCGTGGATGAATTCTTACCATCCTGAAACATTATTTAATACGGACGGCTCACTTAAAAAGGAATTGCGTGATTTTGCACCAGAAGGTGAAATGCGTATGGCTTCGAATCCAGTCACAAATGGTGGCGTAGATCGTTCAAATCTGAAACTTCCTAATTGGGAGGATTTCGCTAATCCAATCACTGCAGAAAATCGCGGTAAATTGCTTCCTGAAACAAACGATAATATGGACATGAACGTGCTCTCGAAATACTTTGCAGAAATTGTGAAATTAAATCCAACACGTTTCCGTCTTTTTGGACCTGATGAAACAATGTCTAACCGTTTCTGGGAGTTGTTTAAAGTGACCAATCGTCAATGGATGCAAGTCATCAAAAACCCAAATGATGAATTTATTGCACCAGAAGGTCGGATCTTAGATTCACAGCTTTCAGAACACCAAGCAGAAGGATGGCTTGAAGGCTACACGTTAACAGGACGTACTGGTGTTTTTGCAAGTTATGAATCCTTCTTGCGCGTTGTAGATTCAATGTTGACGCAACATTTCAAATGGATTCGTCAAGCTGCTGATCAAAAATGGCGTCATGATTATCCTTCGCTCAATGTGATTTCGACTTCAACGGTTTTCCAACAAGACCATAATGGTTATACTCACCAAGATCCAGGGATGTTGACGCATTTGGCGGAAAAGAAATCTGATTTTATCCGGCAATATCTCCCAGCAGATGCGAATACTTTGCTTGCTGTCTTTGACCGTGCTTTTCAAGATCGGAGCAAGATTAACCACATCGTGGCTTCTAAACAACCTCGTCAACAATGGTTTACTAAAGAAGAGGCACAAAAATTGGCAACTGACGGAATTGCAACGATTGATTGGGCTTCTACCGCCAAAGAAGGCGAAGCAGTTGATCTGGTTTTTGCTTCGGCAGGGGCTGAACCTACAATCGAAACACTCGCGGCTTTACATCTTGTTAATGAAGTCTACCCACAAGCGAAATTCCGGTATGTCAACGTGGTTGAACTTGGTCGTTTACAAAAGAAAAAAGGCGCTTTGAACCAAGAACGACAACTTTCGGATGCTGAGTTTGAAAAATATTTTGGTCCTTCAGGAACGCCAGTAATCTTTGGATTCCATGGCTATGAAGATTTGATTGAATCTATCTTTTACCAAAGAGGGCATCAAGGCTTGATTGTTCATGGTTACCGGGAAGATGGTGACATTACAACGACCTATGATATGCGTGTTTATTCTGAGCTGGACCGTTTCCATCAAGCGATGGATGCGATGCAAGTGCTTTATGTCGATCGTAAGGTTAACCAAGCTCTGGCCAAAGCATTCATTGATAAGATGAAGCGAATTCTTGATAAACACTTTGAAGTTACCCGTAATGATGGGGTAGATATTCCCGAGTTCACTGATTGGACTTGGTCTGATTTGAAGAAATAAGTAAAAAAACACTTGATCGTTTGAATCAAGTGTTTTTTTACTGACAGGGCTGTCAGTGAATTTTGAAGATGCTTGATGAAACTTAGGGCTTCGTCAGAGAGTAAGGTAATTGATCGGCCGTATAACGATGTGGGTGAGGAACGATACCGAGTTCGAAACTGAGCGTTCCTCCGCTCAAAAGTTGTTGGTGTTTAATAAAAGTAGTGCTGACCGGTTCGTCATCATATGTGATTGCATTGACAAACATTTGCTGTGTTGCGTTAGGAGTTGCAAGGACGGTCAAGCTCTGACCAGAGGATAACTTGATTGTGGCTTTATCCCAGAGGGGAATACCAAGAACGTATTGACCAGAAGCAGCCGTGACTGGATAGAATCCTAAACTTGAAAAAATATACCAAGCTGCCATGGTTCCATTATCTTCGTCACCAGGATAGCCCTTCGGACTATCATTAAATGTTTCTGTCAGTAAATTTTTGATTAAAGGCGTAGCCATCCAAGGTTTACCAATGTAGCTAAAAAGGTATGGGTAATGGAAACTTGGTTGATTTGAGATAGCCACTTGTCCAAATTCGATAGCAGCCATTTCACTCATTTCGTGAATTTCAAAACCGTATCCTTCAACATTGAAATTTGGTCGTTGGTTGCAAAGCTCGATGAGTTTGTTTTCAAAATTTTCTTTTGAACCATGTAGTTTAATCAATCCAGCAAAATCATGAAGAACTGACCAAGAAGTCTGCCAAGCAGAACCTTCTGCATAATCACGACCCCAACGAATATCTAAAAAGTCAGGTCTGAAATTTCCGTCAGCATCTTTTGCTCGCATAAAACCAGTTTCAGAATCAAAAATATTTTGATAGTTTTTTGCGTGATGGGCATAGAAGTCTGAAGTTTCTTTGTCACCGGTTTGTTTCGCCACTTGCGAAATACAATAATCAGAAAATGCGTAATCTAAAGTGTGATTAACAGATTCATGGTGAGTGAGCGGAACATAACCAAGTTTTAGATAATCTTTGGTTCCACGACGGCCGTAATTAGCGTTTTCAGATTGACTTGTGGCTCCTTTTTTCATTGCTTCCAAAAACTCGGGCATCAAATCAGGTCGAATGTTTTTACTTGCAGCATCAGCAATGACGGCGTCTATCAAGGTTCCAGGCATTAGACCGCGTTCATCAGGAGAAAGCCATTTTGGAAGAAAACCAGTCGCACGATAAGAATTTAGGAAGCCTTCGAGCATATCACCGTACTCGTCAACGGCTATTAGACTATAAAGCGGATAGACTGTTCGAAAAGTATCCCAGAAGCCATTGTTTGTATAGAGCGGGCCTTTTTTGACTGTTTTAGAGCTGGTATCGTAATGGATTTTTTGATGCTCTTGGTCAAATTCATAAAAAGTTTGTGGAAAGAGAAATGAGCGATAAAGATTGTGATAGAAAGTGGAAACATCTTGTTGATTATGATGCTCAATTTCGATACGTGAAAAAAGGTTATTCCAAGCAGATTCAGCATTTTCCAGATATGTTTCTGCTGAATTATCTTGTTCACGCTCCAGATTAAGAGCGGCTTGTTCCTTGGAAATAAAAGAAGTAGCAAAATGGATTTGGACCTGCTTTGCTGCTTTGAAATCTAAGCGAACAGAAGAATCTTCATCAGATAAATTTCCACTTAAAACAAAAGGTTGGTCAGCAGTAAATTTGAGATAAAAAGTAAAATTTTCATCTTCACAACCAGCAAAATTAATAATTGAAAGCTCTAAGCTGTAATCGTCAAGTTGTTGAAGTTCATAAGAACCGGGGAGATGAAGCATCAAGCCATTATCTTTGAGGCCTAAATTTTGATAATTCATTGATAGAATTCCACCATACATTGATGGAATTAACTGAGATGTAATCTGATAACGTAATTGAGTAATTTTGAGTTGCGTTGGATTAAAAGTTGATTCTTCTGGACGGTATGAACTTACTGTGTGCCACAAGGAAGTTTCAGGCAAAGGACCCGCAACAGGCGTCATTGTCAAATGTGAGAAATCTCCCATCCAAGGACTGGGTTGGTGAGTGATTCGGTAGCCTTCAAAGGTGCGGTCTTCTGGATGAAACCACCAAGCCCCACGAGCAGCACCGGTTGAAGGGGCAAAATAATTCATTCCCCAAGGAAAACCAGTGTAAGGAAGGCAATTCCCATGTGAAAAAGTGGATTGGTTAGCAGTACCATGACGGGTATCAATTTTGTTTATCTTCATTTCAACTCCTCAGTTGTTTTTCTTTTAATTAAATTGATTGGAACTTTGACATCTTTTGGGGTTTGCCCGCTTTTAATCCAGTCTAAAAGCAGTTCGCCAGCGATTCTTCCCATGCCAATAAAATCTTGAGCAATGGTTGTTAATGGCGGATTTGATAGGCTTGCCGCTTGAATATCATCAAAACCTATAATTGATATATCATTTGGAACAGAAAAATGGCTATCTTGTAAAGTCTTCATAGTTTGAAGAGCGACTAAGTCATTTTCACAGATAAGTCCTGTGACTTTTTCATTATGAATGAGTTCCAAAACAGAACTTTCGGTGTAAAGTGAGTCATCAAGCGTAGTATGAAACTTGATTCCTTGTTCTTTTAAAACTTTGACATAGCCTAAGTATCGATTTCTTGTTGTTTGGGGATGATGGGTATCATTACTAGCCACAAAAGCAATTCGTTTATGCCCTAAGTTTAAGAGCGCTTGAGCGGCTTGCTCACCTCCATTAAAGTTATCTGAGGAAACACAAGGAAATCCGAGGTCGTAAATTTGTTTATCTAAAAGAACGACAGGAAAGCTTTGTAGTGAAAGTTCTAATAAGATATCTAAATAATCTTCCGTATACATTGGATAGTAAATTAAACCGTCAAAATTTTCTTTAATATCCTCCGCTGTATTTTCTTTAAGATAGCTTGCATATGTGATAAATACGGTTGTGTTTTCAACTTTTAAAGCAGGAACTAAACCTTGCGTGAAATCTCCAAATGACATTCCTTCAAAAGGAATAATGAAGAGCACTCTTTTTAATAGTTTGGTATGGTTTTTATTTAATTCTTGAACAAAAGTTCCTTTTCCTCGTGTTCTACTGACAAGCCCAAGTTGTTCTAATTCAGTAAGCGCTCGTTTTGCGGTAATGCGACTCACTGAATAAGTCTCTGAGAGTTCTTTTTCAGTGGGGAGCTGGTCTCCTGATTTAAATGTTTTAGCGATAATTTTTTCCTTTAAATCATTGGAAATCTGCTGATAGAGTGGTAAGCTCATAGAAATATCCCTTTGTATTTTATTTGATATATCATATTCTACTCTTTTCTTATAAAAAAACAAGTATTTGGATGAGAATGTGCCATAAAAAGCGTCATATGAGAAAAAATATTCAGAAAAAATAAATAAAAGTGACAAAATTAACCCTAACTTAATAAAAAAGCGCTTGCAAAACAAAATAAATTATATTAAAATAGCCTTAAATGATATATCAAATGAATTTAAAAGGAGATGCAGTGAAAGCAAATATTTCAAAATCTGTTGAAAAGTTTATGAATGACATAACAATTCTTTGTGGAGAAGAACATAAAGAGTGGGCCCTAAACTTTAATCATTCTTTCTCAAACACACTTGAAACTACTTTAAGAGTGCATGATGATAGGACTACCTTTCTTTTAACAGGTGATATTCCAGCAATGTGGTTACGAGATTCGACAGCTCAAATGAGACCTTATTTGGTACTTGCACGTGAAGATGAAGAAATTCGTGATTTGATTGTTGGTTTAGTAAAAAAACAAATGATATATATTAATCTGGATCCTTATGCTAATGCTTTCAACGAAAGTGAAAACTTTGCTGGGCATCAGACAGACCATACCAACTTTAATGAACACAAAGGCTGGATTTGGGAAAGAAAGTATGAGATTGACTCCCTTTGTTATCCTATTCAACTCGCTTACTTAGTTTATAAAAATACAGGTTATACCAAACATTTTGATGAAGAATTTATCAAAGCAGTCAAAAACACCTTGAATGTCTTTAAAACAGAACAAAATCATGAAACTTCTCCCTACCATTTTGTTCGAGATACTGAGCGACATGAAGATACTTTAATAAGAGATGGAAAAGGAGCCAAGACAGCCTACACTGGCATGACTTGGTCAGGATTTAGACCAAGTGATGATGCTTGTGAGTATGGTTATTTGGTTCCGTCAAATATGTTTGCTGTCGTTATTTTGGATTATATCAAAGAAATTTTTACAGAGCTTCTATCTAATGAAGAAATTGCAAATGAAGCAAAGATGCTTAGAGATGAAATTCAAGAGGGACTTGAGAAATTTGCCAAAACTAAAAATCAACAAGGCGAAGAAGTTTGGGCTTATGATGTTGATGGACTTGGAAACAAAAGTTTAATGGATGATAGCAATGTTCCCAATCTGATTGCAGCTCCTTATTTGGGATTTTGCCAGGCTGAAGATGAAGTTTATTTGAAAACACGACAAACTTTATTGAGTAAAGAAAATCCTTATTACTATGAAGGAAAATATGCACGAGGAATTGGTTCGAGTCATACCCCCGAAAATTATGTTTGGCCAATTGCCTTAGCAATGGAAGGAATGACTACAAATGATAAGAGCGAAAAAGAACGAATCTTAAATCATTTGGTCGAAACAGACGCTGGAACACATTTGATGCATGAAGGATTTGATGTCAATAATCCACAAAATTACACTAGAGAATGGTTTAGCTGGGCTAATATGATGTTTTGTGAGTTAGTCATGGATTATTTTGATATCCGAATTAAAAAATAAGTTAATGAGATTAGTTTTAGAAAGATAGAGCTTTATGAAAAAGAAAACGGTACATATCATCTCTCACAGTCATTGGGATCGAGAATGGTATATGGCTTATGAAGAACATCATATGCGTTTAGTCAATTTAGTGGATGATTTACTTGATTTATTCAAGAAAGATCCTGAGTTTGATAGCTTTCATTTGGATGGACAAACGATTATTTTAGATGACTATTTGCAAGTACGTCCCGAGCGTCGTGAGGAAGTACAAGCAGCGATTTCAGCTGGAAAACTGAGAATCGGTCCATTTTATATCTTACAAGATGATTTCCTCATTAGTTCTGAATCAAACGTTCGTAATATGCTTGTTGGGCGTAAAGAATCGGAGCGTTGGGGTGCTCCCGTTGAGTTGGGGTATTTCCCTGATACTTTTGGGAATATGGGGCAAACGCCACAAATGATGAAAGGGGCAGGGCTTAGCGCTGCAGCTTTTGGTCGAGGAGTGAAGCCCATCGGGTTTGATAACCAAGTTTTGGAACAATCAGAGGAAGCTTATAGTTCTCAATTTTCAGAAATGTGGTGGGAAGGTCCTGATGGGACAAAAATTCTTGGAATTCTATTTGCCAATTGGTATTCAAATGGAAATGAAATTCCTGCTGAAAAAGCAGCAGCACTTGAATTTTGGAATCAAAAATTAGCAGATGTTGAAAAATTTGCTTCGACCTCACATCTCTTAATGATGAATGGCGTGGATCATCAGCCTGTTCAGAAAGATTTGAGCAAAGCGATTCGCTTGGCAAATGAACTTTTCCCAGATTATGAATTTGTTCATTCTAATTGGCCAACTTATTTAGAAGCTGTAAGGTCAGATTTGCCTGAAAACTTATCTACGGTAACAGGGGAACTAACCTCACAGGAAACTGATGGCTGGTACACTTTAGCAAATACGGCTTCGAGTCGAGTTTATCTCAAACAATGGAATACAAAAGTTGAGCGTCAGTTAGAAAATATTACAGAACCTCTTGCCAGTTTAGCTTATCGGGTGACAGGGGAGTATCCGCATGATAAATTGACTTATGCTTGGAAAACTTTGATGCAAAATCATCCACATGATAGTATCTGTGGTTGCTCTGTTGACGAAGTTCATCGTGAAATGATGACACGTTTTGAAAAAGCGAATGAAGTAGGAAAATATCTTGCTGAGGATGCATTATTTGAACTCGCTAAAGTGATTGACTTTGAAGGCCAACATCCTTTTGTCGTTTTTAATACAGCTGGACATTCTAAAACAGGTGAGGCTGAAGTTGAAGTAGTTCTTGAGCGTAAATTATTTAAAGAAGGAATTCCTGAAAAGCTTTATGATGAACTTAAGGCACAGCCTAAGTCAACTTATAAAGTAATCAATCGTGAAGGTCAAGAAGTCCCAGCTGAAATCAGTGAAGAAGAAGTCTTATTTGATTATGATTTACCGAAAGATCGTTTCCGAGTTCCTTACATGAAACGATTTGTGAAAGTGAAACTATTTTTAAATGAAATGAGTGCTTTTTCTTGGGAAAGTTTTGATTTGGTACTTACTGACGATGTTGACAGCTTTGCTGACAGTTCTGTCAGTAACAATGAAAGTATGATTTCTGGTCAAACTATTGAAAATGAAAGTTTGAAACTGACCGTTAATCATAATGGAACATTGAGTATTTTTGATAAGTCGCTCAATAAAGTTTTTAAAGACTTGCTTGTCTTTGAAGACACTGGTGATATTGGAAATGAATATATCTATTTCCAACCTAAAAATACCCAACCAATTCTTTCTACTGACAGTCCTGTTGAGTTTTCAATCATTACTGACAGAGCAGAAATTGCCGAAGTTCAGCTTAAACAAGTGCTGATGATTCCTGAATCTGCTGACGAATTATTGGATGAGGAACAAAAAAAGGTTTTGGAATTCCGCTATCGACATGCTGGTCGTTCAGATAAACTTTTGCCTTTAGAGGTAACAAGCAAAATCACTGTACGTAAAAATTCAAAAAAAGTTGATTTTGAAACAAGTATTGATAATCAAATGAAAGATCACAGACTTCGTGTGCTGTTCCCTGCGGGATTAACAAGCGAAAATCACGAAGCTGACAGTATTTATGAAGTGGTGACAAGACCTAATGTTATGCCTGAAACTTGGGAAAATCCAACAAATCCTCAGCATCAGCAAGCTTTCGTCAATTTTCATAATGAAGAATATGGTTTAACTGTTGGTAATTTTGGTTTAAATGAATATGAAATTACTGACAGCTCTGTCATTGCATTGACCTTGCTTAGAGGGGTTGGAGAACTTGGTGATTGGGGTTACTTCCCGACACCAGAGGCTCAAACTTTAGGGCGTCATACTTTTAACTATAGTTTAGAATTTCATGGACCGGCTTGTGAACGTTATGAAACTTATCAACATGCTTATGTTGCACAAGTTCCATTTTCAACGGTAGAACTGACAAATCCGTCAGCAGAAAAAACTTTACCGTCAGCTGGGAAAATAGTAGAAATTGATACTGATAAATTTGCTATCACGGCATTGAAACGTCGCGAATCAGATAATGGTCTAGTTTTACGAGGCTACAATATGTCTGGTCAGTCATTAAGTTTAGCGCTTGAAGAAGAAGCGAACTTACTTAATTTACTCGAAGATGAAATTGAAGCAGACGCACCCACACAAATTGCAGCTCACGAAATCCGGACTTTATTGATTAAGGAGAAAAATCAATGAAAAAATTTTTTCGGAATATTTGGCGCTATAAAGCACTGATCATTATGGCTCTGCCGGGTGCAATTTGGATGATCTTCTTCTTTTATATTCCAGTATTTGCAAATGTGGTGGCTTTTAAAGATTTTCATATTGACCCAGACGGATTTTTGGCCAGTTTGACCAATAGTCCTTGGGTAGGATTTAAAAACTTTGAATTCCTCTTTTCTTCCGGTGCTGCTTTTGACATCACAAGAAATACGGTGCTTTATAATGTTGGGTTTATTACACTGAACTTGATTATTTCTATTGCGTTTGCAATTATCATGAGTGAATTACGGAATAAAAAGTTGGTAAAAGTGTATCAAACGATGTCACTTCTTCCTTATTTCCTTTCATGGGTTGTTATTTCTTACTTTGTTTATGCCTTCTTGGCACCAGGAAACAAAGGAATTTTCAACCAAATGATTATGCATAATGGAGGAATGCCAGTCAATTGGTATCAAGAACCAAAATATTGGGTCTTCATCATCCTCTTCATTGGTGTTTGGAAGGGAATTGGTTATAATTCGATTATTTACTTTGCAACAGTAATGGGAATTAACCCAACCTACTATGAAGCAGCAATGGTCGATGGCGCAACAAAATGGCAACAGATTAAAAATATTACCATTCCTCAAGTTGTTCCACTGATGACGATTTTGACAATCTTAGCCGTTGGAAATATTTTCCGTGCTGACTTTGGTCTTTTCTATAATGTTCCACGACAATCAGGTGCTTTGACACCAGTAACGCAAGTCCTTGATACCTATATCTATAATGGCTTGGCTAACACTGGTGACTTAGGAATGGCAACGGCAGCAGCGCTTTATCAATCAGTAGTAGGATTTATTCTTCTAATGATTACAAACTTCTTTGCTCGCAGACTTGATAGTGATTCAGCATTATTCTAAGAAAGGAGGAAGCTAGTAGGTCAAGCCTTTTATCAAACTTGAAAGCTAATAATATATGAAAAAGAAAAAAATAGCCTCATTATCTGTTCGAGGATTTAATCGTCCAGTTAACTTTGTTTTTAATATCGTCATTGCACTTTTTGCAATCTCTTGTGTCTTACCTTTCCTCTTTGTCTTAGCCATTTCGCTGACAAAAGAATCGGCGTTGCAACAATTCGGTTATAGCTTTTGGCCACGAGAATGGAGCTTTTATGCTTATACCTTCTTATTTGACCAAATGAAAGATAAAATGTTGCAATCATTGTTTGTCACAGTACTTGTTACGGTTCTAGGGACTGCAATTAATTCTACAGCAACTTCACTTTATGCTTATGCGATTTCTAGAAATAACTTTCCTTTCCGTCGATTCTTCACTATCTTTTGTTTAATCACAATGTTATTCTCACCTGGGATGATTGCGAATTACTTGGTCATGACTAATCTTTTGCAATTGAAAGACACAATTTGGGCTTTGATTTTGCCAATGGCTGTCTCGCCATTTAACATCATTGTGATGAGAACTTTCTTTAAACGTTCCGTTCCAGATTCAATTATTGAATCTGCCCGAATTGACGGAGCAAGTGAACTTAGAATTTTCACTCAAATTGTTCTTCCCTTAGCGGTACCTGGGATTGCAACCATTTCCCTCTTTGCAGCCTTAGGTTATTGGAATGACTGGTTTAATGCCCTTCTTTATATCTCAAATGATAAATTGATTCCATTGCAATATTTGCTGATGAAAGTTCAAAACAACTTACAATTCTTAACACAAAATGCAGGGGCAGGCTCACAGATTGCCGGTGGTTTAGCGGCTCTCCCTGGTGAATCAGCACGTATGGCAATTGTTATCATTTCAACTTTACCAATTGCAATTAGTTATCCATTCTTCCAACGTTATTTTGTCAAAGGTTTAACCATTGGTGGCGTAAAAGAATAAGAAGGCTCTGCTTATTTAGCAGAGTAAATTTAGACGCTTAAAGAAAGCGCAAACATTAATAAAGTTAAAAAATTTGGGGAAACCCTAAAGGAGTATACTCTAATGAAAAATTATCAAAAAGTTGCACTTGGTACCGTCTCAGTGCTTGCAGCCTTTACACTTGTGGCTTGTGGTTCATCTGCGAAGTCAAAAAGTAGTACGGGTGAAACAACTTTACACATGTACCAGATTGGTGATAAGCCAGACAATTACAAAGAATTGATGGCTAACGCTAACAAAATTCTTGAGAAAAAAGCTGGTGTGAAATTGGATATTAGTTACATTGGATGGGGAGATTACGCTCAAAAAATGAACGTCATCGTTTCATCTGGTGAAGCTTATGACATTGCTTTTGCGCAAGATTATGCCACAAATGCTGCGAAAGGTGCCTATGCTGATTTGACTGATTTAGTCCCTAAATATGCTAAAACGGCTTATAATGAGCTTAATCCAGCTTATATTGAAGGAAATAAAATCAATGGAAAACTTTATGGATATCCTGTAAATGGGAATATCTATGCGCAACAAGTAATTACCTTTAACAAGCAATATTTGGATAAATACAACTTATCTATTGACGGCGTTGATTCGTTTGCCTCTGCTGAAAAAGTGATTGAAGAATTCCATAAAAAAGATCCTAATGTTGCAGCTTTTGCAGTGGGTCAGGGTTATAAGACGCCAGCCAATGTTGATTACGTCCTCGGTAACAGTCTACCATTTGCAGTGGATACGACAGGCGACGGTAAAAAGATTCAGAACGTTTATGATATTCCTGCCTATGTTGATAGCTTAAAAACAATGCATGATTATTATAAAAAAGGTTTGATTCCTGCTGATGCTGCAACTTCCAGTACAGCTTTTGATTTGAACTCAAATAACTGGTTCGCACGTGTTGAAACACAGGGTCCTTACGATTATGGCGATACTATTTTGACTCAAGCGGCTGGACAACCCCTTGTATCAAAAGCAGTAACTAATCCTTTAATTACAACTGACCAAGCTCGCATGGCTAACTTTGTCGTTTCAAATACATCTAAACATAAAGAAGAGGCAGTAAAAGCACTAGGAGTAATTAATAGTGATGCTGATCTTTTAAATGGTTTAGTTTATGGGGTTGAAGGAAAACAATGGGAAAAAACGGGTGACAAGAAAATTAAATTGCTTCCTTCATACAGTGAAGGGGTAAAACATATGGCTGCTTGGAATACAGGAAATAATGCCATTCTTTATACGACTGATGCGGTTACCAATGAAATGATTACTCAACGTGACCAATCAATCAAAGATGCAAAAGTTTCTCCACTACTTGGCTTCACCTTTGATCAAACAAAAGTGAAATCTGAAATTTCTAACTTATCAAATGTGATGAGTCAATATTTGGATCAATTGAATACAGGTTCTGTAGATCCAACCCAAACTTTACCAAAACTCAAAGCAGAGTTGAAAAAAGCAGGTTACGATAAAGTTCAAAAAGAAATGCAAAGTCAATATAATGCTTATCTAAAAAATAAATAAGAGGTAAACAAATCCAAGATTTCCTTTCTAAATTCATTTTGAAACTAGTTTGGAGATCTTATTTTATTGGAATTATTATGAAAATTAGCATTTATTAGGTTAATGAGCTGAGACTCTGAGAGAAGGTACTGAAAAGTTTAATGTAAGCCCTAACATTTAATTGGAAAAGTGTTATAATGAAGTAATAAAAGTTAGAAAGTTATAGAAAAATGATTGGAAAAGCACTAGAAGAATTCTTTATTCGAATTTGGGTCGTTGTTAAATTGACCTTGATATTTTGGCTCTTAGCGCTCACAGGGCTGTTTGTTTTAGGACTTGGTCCTGCCTTTAAAGTGGTAACAGAGTTGTATTTGGAACATGGTTTTGACTATAAGTCAATCTCAGTGAAACAGGCTTATCAAATTTTCAAGCGAAACTTTTTAAGAGCAAATATCATTTTTTGGCTCTATACGTCTTTGAGTCTTTTGCTCGCTTATAATTTATATCTTTCAGTACAAATCCAAGGTTTACTTTTCTTGGTGATCGATTTCATTCTATTCTTTGGGTTAACTTACCTTATGACCGCTTTTGAATATACAATGATTTTTGATAGTCAATTTGAAATTAGTTTTGGAAACTTATTAAAAATGAGCTTTATTTCAAATTTTATTAGCTTTAAAACCTATCTAAAACTTTTATTTGGGATTGTCCTTATCTTTGTTTTGACTTGGCAATTTAAAGGCATGATTCTTTTTGGTTTGATTGGTCTCTTACAAGTTTATTCTTTAAGTGTGACAAAAACTTGGCGTTTGAAAGTTGAAGAACAGTTAGCAGAGTAAAAATGAAGAGTTATTGAGAGGAGTAGAAAATGGAATTAAAATTCCAAGAAAATTTTTTGTGGGGAGCAGCAACGAGTGGCCCACAAACCGAAGGACGTTTTAAAAAGCAGCATGACAATGTTTTTGATTATGATTTTGACCATTATCAAGAACGTTTTTGGGGCGGGATTGGACCTGATACAACCAGTAATTTTTTCAATGACTTTCGAGAAGATATAAAATTAATGAAGGCTGCTGGTCTAAAATCAATAAGGACAAGTATTCAATGGTCGCGTTTGATAGATGATTTAGAAAAGAATACGGTCAATGAAAAAGCGGTTGATTTCTATAACGCTGTAATTAATGAATTTATAGCGCAAGGGATTCGTCCGATGATTAATTTAAATCATTTTGACCTACCAGTTGAACTTTTAAAAACATATGGAGGCTGGGAAAGTCGTCATGTTGTTGATTTATATGCAGGTTTTGCAGCAAAATGTTTTGCTGAATTCAGCGACCGAGTGAGTGATTGGTTTACTTTTAATGAGCCTATGGTTGTCGTTGAGTGTGCTTATCTATTAGGTTTCCATTATCCTGATATGGTTGATGGAAAAAAAGCTGTTCAAGTGGCTTATCATTTGCAACTCGCCTCATCTCTTGCGATTGAACAATACCGAAAAATCAATAAAAATCCTGAAGGACGAATTGGAATCATTTTAAATTTGACTCCGTCCTATCCAGCAACTGAAAAAATCGAAGATTTAAAAGCAGCAGAAATAGCAGACCTTTGGCAAAATCGTCTCTTTTTAGATGCATCAATAAAGGGAGAATTTCCAGAAGAATTAGTCAGCCTTTTACAAGAAGAAAATGTCTTGTGGCAGTCGGAAGCAGAAGATTTGAAACGAATTAAGGAAAATAAAGTGGACCTTTTGGGGGTTAATTACTACCATCCGAGCCGAGTGCAGGAACCTGAATATTCTAGTGATAGTTTGGCTCAAGATTGGCGTCCCGACAAATATTACGCATCATTCAATAAACGTGGGGTGCGGATGAATGCTGACAGAGGTTGGGAGATACATCCACAAACCATTTACGAAATTGCCAAGCGAATTCAAGAAGATTATGGGAATGTTCCTTGGTTTATTTCTGAAAATGGGATGGGCGTAGAAAATGAAGAGCGTTTCAAAGATGAAGAGGGCCAAATCCAAGATGATTATCGAATTATTTTTACAACAGAACATCTTTTTTGGCTCCATAAAGCGATTCAAGAAGGCTCCAATTGTTTTGGTTACCATGTTTGGACACCAATTGATTGCTGGAGTTGGCGTAATTCATACAAAAATCGTTATGGTTTGATTAGTTTGAATATCCATACCCAAGTGAAAACTTTAAAAAAATCAGCTTATTGGTATAAAAATTTAACAGACTCATCACTTTTACAAGTTCCAGATTCGATTTTAGAAAAAGACAATCAATGATTTCTGTTAAAATATAAGAAAATTTGGAGGAGAAATATGTCATTATTAACAATAGATATTGGTGGAACAAGCATTAAATATGCAAGATTTGCTGACGGAAAATTAGGAGAAGAAGGTGCTTTCGGAACTCCTGATAATCTGGATCAATTTTATCAATCACTGACAGCAGTCGTTGAACAATTTAAGGAAAATTCTGATGTTTGTGGTGTTGCTATTAGTTCCCCAGGAGCAGTAAATAAAGCGACTGGCGTCATTGAAGGAGCAAGTGCTTTGCCTTATATTCATGATTTTGATATTCATGCTGAATTAGAAAAACGATTTGGTTTACCTGTTTCTATCGAAAATGATGCCAATTGTGCGGCGCTTGCCGAAGTGAAATTTGGTGCGGCAAAAGGTTTGTCTGATGTTTTGCTCCTTGTGCTTGGAACAGGTGTTGGCGGTTCTGTTGTTATGAATGGGAAAGTTCATCATGGAAAACATCTTTTTGGCGGTGAATTTGGCTTTATGCTCATGGATGATGAACATTCGTTTTCAACATTAGGAACAACGATTAGAATGGCTGAGCGTTATAATAAACGCACAGGAGAAGCTCTTGATGCCATTGAAATCTTTGAAAAAGCCTTTAATGGTGATGAAATAGCTAATGAAGAAAAAGATATTTTTCTATACAATGTTGCAAAAGGAATTTTTAATCTGACTTATTCTTTTGATCCAGAATTAGTGATTATTGGAGGAGGAGTTTCACAAGCTGAATGGTTAATTCCAGAACTACAAAAACAACTTCAAAAAATCATGGGAATTATTGAAGTAGCGACTTTTATGCCAGAAATTGTAACTTGTGAATTCAGAAATTCTGCCAACTTAATTGGTGCAGCGGTAGATTTTTCACAAACTTACGCAAATAAGACTGACAAATAAGCTAGAAGTTTTCTGTCAGTAATATTTTTTACTGACAGAAAATTCCTTCACTCATACTATACGAAATAAAACATAAAAAGTAACAAATTATAGGAAAAAATTATGACAAATCATTATGGCTCAATCGAAGCAGGCGGAACAAAATTTGTACTTGCGATTGGTGATGAGCAGTTTAACATTTTAAAAACAAATCAAATTCCAACGACCAGTCCCGAAGAAACAATTACTAGAACCATTGAATTTTTTAAGGAGAATCCTGTTAAATCATTGGCAGTTGGTTCTTTTGGGCCTATTGACATCAAGCCTGAAAGTGCAACTTATGGCTATATAACAACCACGCCAAAAGCGGGTTGGGCAAATGTTGATTTATTAGGAAAACTCAAAGCCGCACTTGATATTCCGATGGTTTTCACTACCGATGTCAATAGCTCGGCTTACGGTGAGATGATTGTGACTGGCGGAAAATCATTGGTTTATTTCACAATCGGAACAGGAATTGGTGGAGGAGCCGTACAAGATGGGAAATTTATTGGAGGATTTTCTCATGCAGAAATGGGTCATCAATATGTGAAGCGTCATCCAGACGACCTTAATTTTGCAGGCGTTTGTCCATTTCATGGTGATTGTCTAGAAGGAGTGGCAGCCGGTCCTTCCCTTGAAGCCCGCTTAGGAATTCGTGGAGAAGAAATTCCAGCTGACAGCAAAGTTTGGGATATTCAAGCTTTCTACATTGCGCAAATCGCCGTTAATACAACCTTAGCACTTGCACCTGAGAAAATTGTTTTTGGTGGTGGCGTTATGACTCAAACGCACATGATTGAGCGCGTGCGCAAAGAATTCACAAAATTAATGGCAGGTTATGTCCACGTGCCCTATTTACTGACAGATTATATTATGACGCCGTCAGTCGCCAATAATGGTTCGGCAACGATTGGAAACTTTGCTTTGGCAAAAGAATTAGATGAAAAAAATTACTGACAGCTCTGTCAGTAGTTTTTCATTTTCGTCAGTAAAAATAAATGTAATCACTATCATATGATTTTTCTAAAATTTATTTTATTTATTCACAACTATCTCTGCAAAAAACAATAAATTATGATAGAATAAATCTAATAAAATAATTGAACAAAAGTTCGAACTTTCCAACAGGAATTCGGACTTTTGCACCTTATTAGAGGAGGGTCCCTTGTCCGACACTACACTTGAAAAAATCATTGTACTCGACTATGGTTCACAATACAATCAACTTATTGCGCGTCGTATCCGAGAAATCGGTGTTTTCTCAGAACTCATGAGTCACAAAGTGACAGCCAAAGAAATTCGTGAGATTAATCCAATCGGTATTATTCTTTCAGGCGGTCCAAATTCAGTTTATGATGAAGGTTCATTCGATATTGATCCTGAAATCTTTGAACTTGGTTTGCCAGTTCTTGGTATTTGCTACGGCATGCAGTTGATGAGCTACAAGCTCGGCGGTATGGTAGAAGCAGCAGGTGAACGCGAATACGGTGTTGCCCCACTTCAACTCACTGAAAAATCAGCATTGTTTGCAGGAACTCCCGAAGTTCAAGATGTTTTGATGAGCCACGGTGACCGTGTAACAGCTATTCCTGAAGGTTTCCACGTTGTCGGAACTTCACCAAACAGTCCTTTTGCTGCTGTTGAAAATACAGAACGCAACTTGTACGGTATTCAATTCCACCCAGAAGTACGTCACTCTGTCCATGGCACTGACATGCTTAGAAACTTTGCGCTTAATATTTGTGGAGCAAAAGGGAACTGGTCAATGGAGAACTTCATTGATATGCAGGTCAAAGCAATTCGTGAAAAAGTTGGTGATAAAAAAGTTCTTCTTGGACTTTCAGGTGGTGTTGATTCATCAGTTGTAGGTGTACTTTTACAACGTGCTATCGGTGACCAATTGACATCAATCTTTGTTGACCACGGTTTCCTTCGTAAAGGCGAAGCTGACCAAGTCATGGAAACATTGGGCGGGAAATTCGGTCTTAATATCATCAAAGTAGATGCTCAAAAACGCTTCATGGACAAACTTGTTGGACTTTCAGACCCAGAAACAAAACGTAAAATTATCGGTAACGAATTTGTTTATGTTTTTGATGATGAAGCAAACAAATTAGAAGGTGTTGACTTCCTTGCCCAAGGAACACTTTACACCGACGTCATTGAATCAGGAACAGATACAGCTCAAACAATCAAATCACACCATAACGTTGGTGGCCTTCCTGAAGATATGCAATTCCAATTGATTGAACCATTGAACACCCTCTTTAAAGATGAAGTTCGTGCGCTTGGAACACAACTTGGAATGCCTGATGAAATCGTTTGGCGACAACCTTTCCCTGGACCAGGACTTGCCATTCGTGTCCTTGGTGATTTAACAGAAGAAAAACTAGAAACTGTTCGTGAATCAGATGCAATTCTTCGTGAAGAAATTGCTGCTGCAGGCCTTGAACGTGATGTTTGGCAATATTTCACAGTAAATACAGATGTGAAATCAGTCGGTGTCATGGGAGACCAACGAACATATGACTATACATTAGCTATTCGTGCCATCACTTCAATTGATGGAATGACAGCTGACTTTGCCCAACTTCCTTGGGATCTTCTCCAAAAAATCTCAAAACGCATCGTTAATGAGGTGGACCACGTCAACCGTATCGTCTACGATATTACGAGCAAACCACCAGCAACTGTTGAGTGGCAATAGACCAACACATGCAAAAATAATAATATTTAACAAAACAGCGAAGCCAATGGTTTCGTTGTTTTTTAATCCTTAATTTTATATAGCTTAGGTAAAATATTTAGACAAAAAGTTTAGTCTATGCTATAATTGATGTTATTAAAAGATAGTTCAAGCTACATCAAGTATTGAAAACAAAGAAATTAGTAAGGAAAGTCATGATTTATATCAACAACTTGAGTGTTCAGTACATCAATAATATGGCATTAAGTCATATAAATTTGCAAATAAGGTCCGGAAGGATTACAGGCATCATCGGTCCCAACGGAGCTGGAAAATCCTCTCTGTTGAAGGCAGTGCTAAATATTATCCCCCATACGGGCGAGACGTTTGTAGATAAGAAGGAGGTAAAAAAGTTATTAAAAAATATTGCTTACGTAGAGCAGAAAAGCAACATTGATTTTACTTTTCCCATCACTGTTAGGGAATGTGTAGCCCTCGGTACATATAGCAGTCTAAAACTTTTCCAAAAACTTGGCAAAGATGAATGGAGCAAAGTTGATGAAGCGCTTGAAAAAGTCAATTTGAGTGACTTTAAAGCGCGACAGATTGGTAGTTTATCTGGAGGTCAATTTCAAAGAGTACTCATCGCCAGATGTTTAGTTCAAGAAGCAGACTACATATTTTTAGATGAACCTTTTGTTGGGATTGATTCGGTTAGTGAAACAATCATTATGGATATTTTACAACATTTAAAGGCACAGGGAAAAACAATTCTCATTGTACACCATGACTTAAGCAGGGTTCGAACCTATTTTGATGACTTGATTATTCTAAACAAGAAGTTAATTTCGGCAGGGGCAGTTGCTCAAGTTTTTACAAGTGAGAACTTGAAAAAAGCTTATGGAGACAATATTTTTATCGGAGAAGCGCACTGATATGATACAAAACTTTATTAATGGTTTATACGAATTTCATTTTTTACAAAACGCTCTAATTACAGCAATTATGATTGGTATTGTATCTGGTGCGGTGGGTTGTTTTATTATTCTGAGAGGGATGTCTCTAATGGGAGATGCAATATCACATGCTGTATTGCCAGGCGTAGCGCTTTCTTATCTCTTAGGAATCAACTTTTTTATTGGGGCTATCTTTTTTGGACTGCTATCGTCAGTTGTCATTACTTTCATAAAAAACAATAGCACAATTAAAGGGGACACAGCGATAGGCATTACTTTTAGTTCCTTTTTAGCTTTAGGAGTAATCCTGATTGGTGTAGCCAATAGTTCAACAGATTTATTCCATATTTTATTCGGCAATATTTTGGCTGTACAGGATTTGGATAAATGGCTAACACTTGGCGTATCAACATTAGTATTAGCTCTTATCCTACTTTTCTTTAAAGAGTTATTAATTACCTCTTTTGACCCTACCATGGCAAAAGCAATCGGCATGAATGTAAGCTTTTATCATTATCTTTTGATGATTTTATTAACACTTGTTTCAGTGACTGCTATGCAAAGTGTTGGTACGATCTTGATCGTCGCTCTACTCATTACACCTGCAGCAACAGCTTATCTTTATACTAACAGTTTAAAGCGGATGATGATTCTTTCTTCCACACTTGGAGCCATTTCATCAGTTCTTGGCCTATTTATTGGATACTCCTTTAATATTGCTGCTGGATCGAGTATCGTCTTAACTTCTGCAGTCCTATTTGTTGGTGGCTTTTTAACCTCACCTAAACAAGATTTTATAAGAAAGTGGATTAAAAAAAGTGATAACCAGACGTAAAAAATTTCTCCTTATAATAATGATCCTTTGTCCAATCGTTCTGTTAGCGGCTTGCGCAGCTTCTAAAGATAATCAGCCGGACAAAGCTAGTAAACAGTTAGAGGTGGTTGTAACAAACTCTATTCTAGCAGACATGACACGAACAATCGCACAAGATAAGATTAACCTCCATAGTATCGTTCCAGTTGGAAAAGATCCACATGAATATCAACCCTTGCCTGAAGATATTCAAAAAACCTCTCGTGCAGATTTAATTTTCTACAACGGGTTAAATCTTGAAACAGGAGGAAATGCTTGGTTTACAAAATTAGTAAAAAATGCCAAGAAGAAAGAAAATAAAGATTATTTTTCTGTAAGTAATGGCGTCGAAAAGATTTTTCTTCAGGGCGAAAAAGCTGAAGGAAAAGTAGATCCACACGCCTGGCTCAGTTTAGAAAATGGAATTATCTATGCGCAAAATATTGAAAAAGAACTTTCAAAAAAGGACCCGCAACATCAACTTTTTTATCAAGAAAACCTAAAAAACTATGTAGACCAACTCCACCAACTTGATAAAAAAGCGAAAAAAAAGTTTTCGACTATCCCTGAAAATAGGAGGATGATCGTAACAAGTGAAGGCTGCTTCAAGTATTTTTCCAAAGCCTATAATATTGCTTCAGACTATATCTGGGAGATTAATACGGAAGAAGAAGGAACGCCCGAGCAACTAAAAAAATTGATAAGAAAATTAAGAGGGACCTCATTACGTGCACTCTTTGTAGAAAGTAGTGTTGATCGGCGTCCCATGAAGATGGTCTCTAAAGAGACTTCAATCCCTATCTATTCTACGATTTTCACAGATTCAATCGCTCAAAAAGGGCAGAATGGAGATAGCTACTATCGAATGATGGAGTGGAATATTGATAAAATCTATGAAGGATTGACTCAGCAAAATGATTAAAAAATACCACCGAATAAGCGAGGTATTTTTTTCTTTTTTCTTCAATGATGAGAATTGAGAAGACAAGCTTTTTATAATAACCCTAATCCGACGAGAATAAAAATAGTCAGGAATAAAATATTTAGAAAGGTAAAGTAGAGTAAAAATTTTATTGGAGAGGAGGCTCTAGCATACAACTGATATTGTCGAAAAGCTAACAAATTAGCAAGCGAAGCCACAAGTGTTCCAAGCCCCCCGATGGTTACCCCTAAATAAATAGGAGTGAAGTGACCAGTAAACTTTGATAGTAAAACTGCAGCTGGAACATTGCTGATGAGTTGACTAGCTCCTATAGAGGTAAAGAAGATGGAGGTTTCACCCTGCATAAGGTCAGTAATAAAATTATGGATAATAGGTATTCTACTTAGCGCACCAACAATTATAAAAAAATTAAGAAAAGTAAGGATAATACCATAGTCGACCTCTTTGTATATGTGCTTATTTATAAAAAATGCACAGCCAAGACTGGCAAGAAGGGAACACCAAATAGGGAGAAAATTTAGGAGGCCTAAAAGAACGACAAAAGTAGTTAGACCAAGTAAATAAAACTCTCTTTTTTTTATGGTGAAACGCTCTTGACTTAGCTGGCTTATCAGTACTTTTGAATAGAAAAACGAACTAAAGAATAAAGTTAACAGACTGATAAAACCTATGGGCAAGGAATGCATAAAGAAATCAAACAATTTTAAATGATAAAAAGAAACTAAATACAAATTTTGGGGGTTACCAAAAGGGGTAATGGCGCTGCCTAAATTTGCATAAATCGTGGTCAAGCTAATCAAGGAAATTATCGGGAGCTTGACTTTACGGTTGATATTAAAAATGATTGGAATTAGTGTTAAAATTGCAACATCATTTGTAAAAAACATTGAGCCAAAGAAGGAGAGCAAAAGAACAACTAAAACAATTTGTCTCAAATTTTTGCACTTTTCAATGATAAATCCAGCAAAAAATTTTAAAATTCCTAGAACTTCAAAGATTGAAATAAGAATAATTAAACTCAGTAAAGCCATTAAAGTTTTTACATCAATGTCAGAAGTTTTAACTGTCCCAAAGCTCAATGAAAGTAAAGCTAAAATCGCAGTAAATAAAAAAGTTTTATCTGTAAAAATTCGCTTGATAATCTGAGCCATTCTGCCTCCACCTTTAATTTTATTTAGCTTATTTTATCATAAAGAGGTGTTTTTGTATTCTATTGTCTTCGTGAAATTTAGAAAAGTGATTAATTAAAAAGTCAAAGCACAACTTCCGGTTGCTTTGACTTTTATTTATGGTTTGTTGGCAAATTAATGAGAAATAATGCCAAAAAGACAATTAATATTCCCAGGCGTTGTAATCCCAAAAATGAGACATTGAGCAACAAAGTAGAAATTAAAATCGCGGTTACTGGTTCAAGCATTCCGAGCATCCCTACGACGTGGGGTTCAGTATATTTTAAACTGTTAATATAGAGAGAATAGGCTAAAAGTGTACCGATAATAACAATTAAAAGAATTAATAACAGATCAATTTGATCAATGTTTGTTGGCATAACAGTTAAGGGATGAAAGAAATTAGAAATAATTCCTCCGATCAATAAGGCCCACGCGACAACGTTTAAGGCAGAATGATCTCTGAGGAGGGGACAAGGGATTAGCGTATAGGCACAGACCCCGAGTGCTGATAAAAGTCCCCAAATAAGTGCGGAAGCTGAAAAACTAAGTTTACCTAAATTACCGTTGGTTACTAAAAGGAAGACCCCTATTAAAGAAAGGAAAATCGCAATAATATCGAGTCGTCTTGGGAGGGTTTTACTCTTGATAGCTAAAATTACAATGATGATCGAAGGACCTAAGGATTGGAGAATAGTAGCAATCGCGGCATTTCCATAAAATACAGATAATAAAAAAGAGGTTTGAGCAAATAGCACACCCAAAATGCCAAAAGCGATAATTCTTAAACTGGATTTAAAAGAATACCAAACACTGAAAATATTGTTTTTAGTAACTCCTAAACCGCAGAGTAAGATTAGACCAGAAAAAAGCATGCGAATTGTAACTAGCCATCCTGGTTGGATAGCACACCGTTTGAACAGAATACCTGCAAGGATGCTGCTTATACCAAAAAAAGCAGCACCCAACGAAGCATAGGCTACTCCCTTAAATTTATACATAAAATCTCCCCAAATTATTCTTCTTGTATCTCATCCCTACTCCTTATTAAATATTATATAAAAAATACAGGTGAGAGTAAAATATTCACTGGAAAGTGCATAAAAAAATACTAATTATTCGAATTAGTATTTTGAGAGTTATTTCTGGGGAAGTGGAAATCAATCTTCTATCCCATAAATTTCAACTTTATAGCCTGTAATTGTTAGTCCAGTGGCTTGTTGAGCAGCTTCTATCAGTGGCCGGAAATCAAAATTATCGACATTAATGATTTCACCTGTCGTTTTGTTAACGACATGATAATGAGGATCTCCGTAGTAGTCGTATCTTCGCTTAGAGCCGTCGTTAATGGCGATGACTAGCTCACTCTCTATCAGTTTTTCTAGTGTATTGTAGACTGTCGCTAAACTGATATTATCTAGATCTTCGTGGATTTGTTCAGCTGTAGGGTGAGTTTGATGTGATATCAAATAGTCTAAGACTATAAGTCGTTGAGAGGTTGCCTTCAGGCCATGTTCTTGTAATAATGCTTTTAAATCTTGCTCCAAAGTCCACTCACCTCTCTTTCTATACTGATTTTATTATAACATCTCACCCAACGCATTTCAATGACTTGACTTTTCTTTAGAATCATTCTAAAATATAACTTAGAATGATTCTAAAGGCAGGGTAGAGTTTGAAAAAGAAGAAAAGAAGCTTGATACAAAAAAATAATATTATAAGAGCTGCAATCATGGGAGCAAATGATGGAATAATTTCTATTGCTGGGATAGTTATAGGAGTTTCTGGAGCCACCTCACATATAGGCACCATATTGTTAGCAGGTTTTGCTGGGACTTTGGCTGGGACTGTTAGTATGGCGATGGGCGAATACGTTTCTGTAAGTTCTCAACGTGATGCTCAGGAAAAAATAATACACGAACAAAAGCTTGCTCTGGCAACGAGCTATCAACAGGAATTTGATTTTGTGTACCATAAATATTGTGCCTCAGGGATATCGGCTACTTTAGCGTATCGAGCAACGGATGAGATGATGAAAAAAGATGCCTTAAGTACGACTGTGCGCGAGCGCCATGGTTTCACAATTGGACAAGAACTGAGTGCAAAAAGTGCTGCGATTGCCTCAATGCTTTCTTTTCCTACCGGTGCATTACTTCCAATGTTAGCGATTGCCCTACTTCCAAGAGAGCTAAGTACAATGGCAACTTTTTGTGCAGTACTTATAGCCCTAGGGTTTACTGGCTATGCTGCAGCTTATTTAAACGGTGCTGATAAAAAACATGCGACATTGAGAAATATTGTTGCGGGGGTATTAACAATGCTTGTGACTTATGCAGTAGGCATACTATTTAAACAAGGAGGGCTATAATGAAAAAGCAAGGGATGACGATAGATGAAAAATTAAATAGTGTACGTGCTGGTGTTTTAGGTTCTAACGATGGCATCTTAACAGTTGTAGGCGTTCTTTTCTCAGTGTCTGCTGCCTCGGGAAGTCATTTTGCGCTCTTAATTGCTTGTTTGGCTAATCTCATCTCTGGTGCTTTTTCTATGGCTTCCGGGGAATATGCTAGTGTGAGTGCTCAATCCGATAGTGAAAAGGTCGTCGTGGCACAGGAAAAAAGATTGCTCAAAAAAAATTTCAATAAAGAAAAAGAAGTGGTTAAAGATTTTTATATTGAAAAAGGAATCAGTCCAGAAACTTCTAGTAAAATTGCCAATGAATTACTCGAACTTAGGCCCCTTGAGACCGTGCTGGCTGTAAAATATGATATTACCTTAGGACATTATATGAATCCATGGCAAGCTGCTTGGTCCTCTCTTTTTTCTTTTACAATTGGAGGACTCTTCCCTTTTGCGACGCTCCTTTTGGTAAAAGGAATATGGCAATTCCCAGCGACAATACTTGCAACAGTGCTTGCGATGGCTCTTACGGGAATGATTAGTGCAAAGCTGTCAGATGGACTACTTATTAAGGCGATTATTAGAAATATCATAATTGGTTTAATCACAATTTTCTTCCATTATTTTATTGGGCGTATTTTTGGGTAAGCTTTTTCAGCTTCAACCAAGGTCTTTTGGTATAATAATAAGTATGTGATGTAGCTAAAAGGAGGTGACAGATTGAATGAATGAAGCAATGGAAATGATTGAAGCATTTTGGGATGATTTTTCTACAGATTATGATGCTATTCAGGAAGAGAGCTTAGTAGACATTCCAGAGCATGTGAAGAAATTTCTGGCTCAAGAAGGACTCCTGCCTTGTGATAATCTGTTGGATTTGGCTGGGGGGACTGGTAAATATATTCCCGCACTCTCCTCTTTGACAAAAGACTATCATCTGGTCGATCTGTCTCAGCAAATGTTAAAATTTGCTCGGAATAAAAAATGTTATTCAGAAAAAATGACGCTTATTCATCAGGAGCAAAGGCAATTTTTGGAACAAACCAGTGAGAATACTTATGATTTGGTTTTCACAGCGATGAATCCCGCATTAGATGATAAAGAGTTGTTGCTTGAAATGAATCGTATTAGTAAAAAATACGTTGGAATTTTGCGGATGACATTTGATGAGGATAATCTTTTTAGTCAAGTGGAACAACTTTATTTCTCCTCACAAGAACAAGCAAGTGGAACTCTGACGGCTAATTATAAAGAATGGCTCAAGCAATTGGGTTGGACTTTTAAAAGTAAAACCTTCAGATTTTTACTCTCAGAAAAGGTAAGTGCGAAATTATTTTCAGATTATTTTTCAGATGAACTTTCGAGTGAAGATTTGAATCGCTTGCTTTCGCTATTTTTTGGTGAAAAAGAAGATTATGAAATGCAACGATTAGTATTATTTGAATTGATTTATTGGGAGAAACACTAGCTAAACCTAGTGCTTTTTTTTATTGCTTGAACGCTTTTATTTGTATTTTTTTTAGTTTAATATTATAATTGATTAATCAACTATTGATGTATCAACTATGAAAGGAGGAGAAAATGGAACTTACTAAAATTAGTCAACTTTTATATCAATTAAAGATTGCTAATCAAGAAATGACAACAGTGTTTGAAAAAACAACGGGCTTCAGCTTGACTAGATATGAACTGATGCGCATTTTATTGTGTAAAGGGAAATGTTCCCAGACACAACTCCAAGCAGTATTGAAAATTGATAGTGCCGCAGTTACACGTCATTTGAAATTGCTTGAGGAAAAAGGTTATGTCACGCGTGAGCGTAATAAGGATAATAATCGTGAGATTTTTGTGAAGGTAACCGAACAAGCAAAAGAGGCAATGGCGCGCTGCGAGCGCGACCATGATACAGCACAAAATACTTTAAACATTGGGCTGAGCGATAAAGAAGAAGAACAACTCCTTACTTTATTAAATAAATTAACGAAATGAAAGAAGAAAAGATGAATAAGAACTTTAAAAATAACGATTTCTCAGATATTACTTTTGGAAGAAAATCAGTACGACTTTACGATGAAAACTACAAAATTTCTCATGAAGAAATGCTTGAAATGATTCAAGAAGCTACAGCTGCACCTTCTTCAGTAAATATGCAACCTTGGCGTTTTGTTATTGTGGAAAGTGAAGAATCAAAAGCAAAATTGAAACCTTTAATTCGCTTTAATACACGTCAAAATGATACCTCATCAGCGATGATTTTGATTTTTGGAGATTTGAAGAATTATGAATTTGGTGAAGAAATCTATGACCAAGCAGTTGCTGAAGGAAAAATGCCTCAGGAAGTTAGAGATCAACAAATTGAAGCGATTATTCCTCATTACAAGAGCTTCTCTAAACAAGAAATGAATGATGTTGTCAAAATTGACTCAAGTTTGGCCGCTATGCAATTGATGTTGGTGGCAAGAGCTCACGGTTATGAAACAAATCCAATTGGTGGTTTTGAAAAAGACCAATTAGCAGAAGCTTTTGATTTAGACAAAGAACGTTATGTCCCCGTTATGATTTTATCCATTGGTAAAGCCGTTGAAGAAGGTTATGAATCTGTCCGCATGAATGCTGATAAAATCACTACTTTTAAATAAAAAGGAGAAGTAATTTGACCATTTTGACAATTATTCTGGCGCTTTTGGTTGCTTTGGAATTTTTCTACATTATGTATTTAGAAACCTTTGCTACCAGCTCAAAAACAACCAGTCGTGTGTTCAATATGAAAAAAGAGGAACTGGACCGTTCTTCAGTTCAAACGCTTTTTAAAAATCAAGGCATTTATAATGGTTTAGTTGGCATAGGATTAATTTATGCAATCTTTTTCTCGTCTGCATCACTTGAAATAGTTAGATTACTGCTCGTTTTTATTATTTTAGTGGCTTTGTATGGCTCTTTGACAAGTAATAAAAAAATTATTCTCACCCAAGGTGGTTTAGCTATTTTAGCTCTAATTTCTTCCTTTTTCTAAAAAATCTTTTTAAATCCTTGACAAGGATCATAAAAAGATTTACAATTATTTTCAATATCAGAAAAGTAACTCTATATCAGAATTTTTTCAGGAAGTTTGCGGTTGTGCGAGCAGACAAATTCATCAGAGCGAATGGGCTGATTTGAAAGTCGAGAACGATTTGTTTTTCGCAATTTGATTTGAAACAATAAAAATCACGGATGCTCCCGATACCAAGCGACTTGTTGTTAGACGAGGAAAAGAAGAGGATTTTTCGAGTATTTTTATGGTACTCTTAACCTCTTAAATTACGGTGGCACCGCGTGACATACGCCCGTAGAGTAGTTGATACTCTACGGGCTTTTTTGTATTTTATTGAAAGGATTACTAAAATGAACCAACGATGGCAAAGCTTAAATTTTAAATACTAATGATCAATGAGAAAACTTTCTCAGACTTATAGATAGAGAGAACATATGAGAAAAATTAAAGAGATTTCAGCAGACACCATGACCCCGATTTCGGTTTATCTTCGCCTGAAAGGAAAAAATAAAGTTATTTTAGAATCCATTCCCAGAGAAAACGATCAATCCCGTTTTTCAATTATTGCGTTGAATCCAGTGAAGCACATCAAATTTACTGACGGGATTTTAAGTGTTAATGACGAAATCATCAGCGATGAAAATCCAATGGAATTTCTGGAAAAATTAGTTTGTCAGCCAGAAAGTACTGACGAAAATTTAGACTTGCCTTTTACAAGTGGTGCGATTGGATATGTTGGATTTGATACCTATGGTATTTTTGAAGGCATTCAACCAAAACTGCCAGATTCAATTGGAACACCAGACATGTATTTTATGTTATACGAATCAGCCTTAATCTTTGACCACAAACGAGAAAAATTGATTCTTGTGGAAGACAATACTTACAGTCAACGTACGGAAAATGATTTACTGACAGCTTTGTCAGCAAATATTGAGTCATTATCTTTACTGACAGAAGCAGAAAATGAACTGACAGAATTAAGTAAACTGAATTTCGTCAGCAACATGTCACAAGAACTTTTTGAAGAAAAGGTTATTAAAGCAAAAGAACTGATCAGAAATGGTGACATGTTCCAAGTTGTTTTATCACAACGTTTAACAGCCGATTTTACTGACAACCCCTTTAATTATTACAGAAAGCTTCGGGTTGAAAATCCGTCATCGTATATGTACTTTATGGAATTCGATAATTTTCATGTCATTGGCAGCTCACCAGAGCGTTTGGTTGCTGTTCATGGCAATCAAGTTTCAACCAATCCAATTGCCGGAACAAGAAAACGGGGGCAAAATGAATTTGAAGACCAAGCTCTTATTGAAGATTTAGAAAGTGATCCCAAAGAAGTCGCTGAACACAAAATGCTTGTTGATTTAGGACGAAATGACATTGGTAAAATCTCCAAATATGGTTCAATCGAAGTTCCTGTTTTCATGAAAGTTGAGAAATATCGCTACGTCATGCATATTACAAGTGAAGTGACTGGCGAGCTTCGTCCTGAATTTACAGCTATGGATGCCTTACGCGCCACATTGCCAGCAGGGACGCTATCAGGAGCACCGAAGCATCGCGCCTACCAAAGAATTTATGAATTTGAAACGCAAAAACGAGGAATTTATGGTGGAGCTATTGGTTATCTAACGAAAAATGGCAATTGCGATTTTGCAATTGCCATTCGGACAATGGTCATGAAAGACAAGAAAGCACATGTTCAAGCAGGAGCCGGAATTGTTTACGATTCAGTACCCGAACATGAATATCAAGAAACTTTGAATAAAGCAAAAGGTTTGCTAGAAATTGGTCAGTAAATGAACTCTACTGACCATCCTGTCAGTAAAAATAAGGAGACAAAATTGATTTTAATAATAGATAATTACGATAGTTTCACTTACAACTTAGTGCAGTATGTGGGTGCTTTGACTGATGTAGCAGTTGTGAAAAATGACGATGATTCTTTGGAAAATAGGGCAGAAAAAGCAGACGCCTTAATATTCTCACCAGGTCCTGGTTGGCCTGCGGATGCTGGAAAAATGGAAACACTTATTCAGCAATTTGCAGGACAAAAACCAATTTTAGGAATTTGTCTAGGTTTTCAAGCCATCGTTGAAGTTTTTGGTGGCAAACTTCGCTTAGCCCATCACGTCATGCATGGCAAGAATTCACAAGTTAGGCAAACCTCAGGAAATTTACTCTTCAATAAACTTTCTTCAAAATTTATAGTCATGCGCTATCATTCAATCGTCATGGACGAGGCAGTCGCTTTACCAGATTTTGCAATCACAGCAGTCGCGACAGATGATGGTGAAATTATGGCTATTGAAAATGAAAAAGAACAGATTTATGGATTACAATTTCACCCCGAATCCATTGGCACATTGGATGGCATGACTATGATTGAAAACTTTGTCAACCAAGTAAATGAAAACAAGGAGTCATCAAATGAAAAATGAACTTGAAAAAGTGATGTCAGGGCGTGACATGACCGAAAATGAAATGAATATGCTTGCGAATTCAATTATCCAAGGTGAATTAAGTGAGGTCCAAATTGCTAGCTTTTTAGTAGCATTAAAAATGAAAGGCGAAGCAGCAAGCGAATTGACTGGTTTGGCTCGAGCTTTACAAAAAGCAGCGATTTCTATTCCAACAAATTTGACAAATGCGATGGACAATTGTGGAACAGGAGGCGACCGCTCATTCAGTTTTAATATTTCAACCACAGCCGCTTTCGTTTTAGCAGCTGGCGGCGTCAATATGGCAAAACACGGTAATCGCTCCATTACCAGTAAATCTGGTTCGGCAGATGTTCTTGAGGCCTTAGGAGTCAATCTTTATTTACCAGCAGAAAAGTTAGCTCAAGTTTTTGACAAAGTTGGTTTAGTTTTCCTCTTTGCTCAAAATCTCCACCCAGCGATGAAATACTTCACGCCAGTGCGCAGACAACTCGAAATTCCAACAATTATGAATTTGACTGGTCCACTCATCAATCCAATTCCGCTTGATACACAACTTCTTGGGACCTCACGTCCAGATTTGCTTGAATTAACAGCAAATGTTTTGAAAGGTTTGGGTCGTAAGCGAGCATTAGTCATCACAGGTGAAGGTGGCATGGACGAAGCAACACCCTTTGGACTTAATCATTACGCCCTTTTAGAAAATGACAAAGTGAGTTTGCATGAATTTAAAGCCTCAGACGTTGGTATCTCAGAAGTTCAACTCAATGATATTCGTGGAGGTGAAGCCCCAGAAAATGCTGAAATTTTAAAAAAGGTGCTTGAAAATCAGCCGTCAGCCTTTTTAGAAACGACCGTTTTAAATGCCGGACTTGGATTTTATGCCAATGGAAAAGTTGATTCCATCAAATCCGGAGTTGACCTTGCAAGAGAAGTAATTAGTACAGGAGCAGCTCTTACCAAGTTGCATGAATTACAAGCAGAACAGATTGGTTGAAAAACTTGATGTCAAATTTTGAAATAGCAGAAAATAGAGAAAAATATGAACATAAAAAAAGGAAAATTTCTAGAAACAATCCTAGCAGAAAAACGACTTGAAATTGCTAAAATGCCAGAAGAACAAGTAGGAAAAGTTCGTCAAACATACAATTTTTATGATTACTTAAAAGAACTTTCCGACCAGCTTCAAGTGATTGCCGAAGTCAAAAAAGCTTCGCCCAGTCTAGGTGATATTAATTTAGAAGTGGATATCGTTGACCAAGCCAAAAATTACGAACAAGCCGGTGCCGCTATGATTTCCGTCTTAACTGACCCTGTATTTTTTAAAGGAAATATTGAATATCTCTGTGAAATTTCAGAAAATGTCCAAATCCCCACCTTGAACAAGGATTTTATCATCGATAAAAAACAAATCAATCGGGCAGTAAATGCGGGAGCAACAGTTATTTTACTCATTGTCGCAGTTTTTGAAAATCAATACCCCAAACTCCAAAACCTCTACAACTACGCACTTTCACTAGGACTTGAAGTTCTTGTTGAAACACATAATAAAGCAGAACTTGAGATTGCTCATCAGCTTGGGGCTAAAATTATTGGAGTTAATAATCGTAATTTAAAAACCTTTGAAGTGAGCTTGCAAAATTCAGTAGATTTGACTCCCTACTTTAAAGAAGACAATATCTACATTTCCGAATCAGGCATTTTTAGCGCAAACGAAGCCCAAAAAGTTTCCGATGCTTTCAATGGAATATTGGTTGGAACAGCACTCATGCAATCAGAAAATCTAGAAAAATCTTTGAAAGATTTAAAAGTCAAGAGGAAAACGAATGAAAATTAAAATCTGTGGCTTATCTACAAAAGAAGCTGTTGATACAGCCGTAGAATCTGGTGTCACACATCTCGGTTTTATTCTTAGTCCCTCAAAACGCCAAGTTGCACCAGAAAAAATTCTTCAAATCACAAACGATGTCCCAAAAACAGTCAAAAAAGTAGGAGTTTTTGTTGATGAACCTATTAATTTTGTAAAAAAAGCTATTCAAGTTGCTCAACTTGATCTGGTTCAGCTTCACGGAAATGAAGATATGAATTACATTAATCAACTAGATGTTTCGGTTATTAAAGCAATAAGACCAGACCAAGAATTTAAAGAATACGAAGATGTAATTTTATTATTTGATAGTCCACAAGCTGGAAGTGGTCAAGCATTTGATTGGGACTCTTTGGTGACCAGCGGTCTGAAAAATAAATTTTTCATCGCTGGTGGACTTAATCCAGAAAATGTAGCAGCTGCTATTCAATATTTTCCAAATGCCTACGGTGTGGATGTTTCTTCTGGAGTAGAAACTGAAGGAATTAAAAACCTTACAAAAATAAAAAACTTTGTTCAAAATGCAAGCCTTGCCTCATCAAAGCAATTTTTTACAGAATTTTTAAGAATCACAAAAAAGCTAAATGAAAATAAGATTATCCCTTATTTAATGGGAAGTTTAGCAGTTGAGCAAATAATCAATTTTCCAACAAATCCTGATGACATTGATATTCAACTCAAAAAGCCTGATTTTGAAAATTTTGAGCAATTAACAAGTTTAATGGAAGAATTAGGTTATCAGCTTATTGACTTACATGAGCATAAATTTGAAAAAGCTAGCATTCATGTTGGCTTTGCAAGTGTGGAGACCCTTAAAAACTATGCTGGAGTTGACTATTTGGCCATCCAACAAGAAAGAATGGAAAATGGCGAAAAATATTATCTTCCAAATGTTGAACAATCCCTTAAAATCTATCAGGCAGCAAAACGAGATGAGTGGCGAGGAGGGAAGCAAAAAGATTCCTTTATTTTAGATAAGTTAATAAACGAACAAAAGAGGAATGACAATGAATGATAATCTTATTGGAGAGGGTGTAGAGATTCGAAACGATCTCATTATTAAGTCAATTCAAAAAGAAGATATATTAGAGCTTTGGCAAATTAGTTATGGACCTAAATCCGATTTACATTGGATGTCTTTCAACGCTCCCTATTTTGAGGAGCCAATTTTAAGTTGGGAAGAATTTTCAAGAAAAATACCTCTTAAAATAAATCAACCAAATGTTGCACTTATTATCTTTCAAAATCGAATCATTGGAATGCTGTCAGCTTATTGGGAAGACGGTAAATTACAAAAATGGCTTGAGTTTGGTATAGTGGTTTATGATAGTAAATTGTGGGGACGTGGAATTGGACAGGATGCCTTATCTTTTTGGTTGAAGCACCTTTTTGAAACTTATCCGAAGATTCAACACATAGGATTTACAACTTGGTCAGGAAATCAAGGAATGATGAGACTGGGAGAAAAAAGTGGTTTGAAACTTGAAGGGCAAATCAGAAAAGTTAGGTATTGGCAAGAAACTTGGTATGATTCAATAAAATATGGAATTTTAAGAGAAGAACTAAAAATTAAATAAAAAAATCAAAAGGAGCAACAATATGACCTACAACCAACCTAACAACAAAGGATTTTACGGCCAATTTGGGGGGCAATTCGTACCTGAGACACTAATGACAGCAGTAAAACAATTAGAAGAAGCCTACGAAGATAGTAAAAAAGACCCCATTTTTCAAGCAGAACTTAAAGAATTACTTAAAGACTATGTTGGACGAGAAAACCCACTCTATTATGCAAAACGCCTAACAGAACATGCGGGCGGAGCAAAAATCTATCTTAAAAGAGAAGACCTCAACCATACAGGAGCACACAAAATCAACAATGCCCTCGGACAAGTCCTCCTTGCCAAAAAAATGGGGAAAAATAAAGTCATTGCGGAAACAGGTGCAGGCCAACACGGTGTCGCAACCGCAACCGCCGCTGCCCTCTTTGGCATGGAATGTACGATTTATATGGGTGAAGAAGACGTTAAAAGACAAGCTCTCAATGTCTTTCGCATGGAATTACTCGGGGCAAAAGTTCATTCAGTAACTGATGGTTCACGCGTACTTAAAGATGCGGTTAATGCAGCACTTAGAGCATGGGTTGCTCAAGTTGAAGACACGCATTATGTAATGGGCTCAGTTCTTGGACCACATCCATTTCCACAAATTGTGCGTGATTATCAAGCTGTTATTGGACAAGAAGCGCGTGCCCAATTTTTAGAAAAAGAAAATAAACTTCCAGATGCTTTAGTAGCTTGTGTTGGTGGAGGTTCAAATTCGATGGGACTTTTTTATCCCTTCGTTAATGATGAATCAGTTGACATGTATGGTGTTGAGGCTGCTGGTCTTGGGATTGATACACCACATCATGCGGCAACAATTACTAAAGGGCGCCCCGGCGTTCTTCACGGAACACTCATGGATGTCCTTCAAGATGAAAATGGTCAAATCTTAGAAGCCTTTAGTATTTCAGCTGGTTTAGACTATCCAGGAATCGGCCCAGAACACTCTTATTTCAATGCTGTTGGACGAGCAAAATATGTTGATATTACAGATGAAGAAGCACTTGAAGGTTTCAAGATCTTATCTAGAACTGAAGGAATTATTCCAGCACTAGAAAGTTCTCATGCTATCGCCTATGCAGTCAAATTAGCTAAAGAATTAGGTCCAGATAAATCAATGATTGTTTGTCTTTCAGGACGTGGGGATAAAGATGTGGTTCAAGTTAAAGAACGACTTGAAGCAGAAAAAGAGGTGAAAAAATGAAAACTTTACAAATGACTTTAAGCAATAAAAAAAATAATTTTATTCCTTATATCATGGCTGGCGACCATGAAAAAGGCTTAGAAGGTCTTAAAGAAACCATTCAACTTCTTGAAGAAGCTGGGAGTTCGGCTATTGAAATTGGTGTTCCATTTTCAGATCCGGTTGCTGACGGACCTGTCATCGAACAAGCAGGTTTGCGTGCTTTAGCAAGAAATGTATCCCTTTCAAGTATTCTTGAAACCTTAAAAACAGTTGATACAAAAGTTCCTCTGGTAATTATGACCTATTTCAATCCCATTTATCAGTTGGGAATTGAAAAGTTTGTTGCAGCTCTTGAAGGAACACCCGTTAAAGGCCTTATCATCCCAGATTTACCTAAAGAGCATGAGGGCTATATCAAACCATTTATCAATGATAAAGATATCTGTTTAGTCCCTCTGGTTTCATTAACCACCCCACTTTCTCGGCAAAAAGAACTTGTAGCCGATGCTGAAGGATTTATCTATGCCGTTGCAATCAATGGAGTAACTGGGAAAGAAAATGCTTATAGTAACCAACTTGATCAACATTTAAAAGCATTGTCTTCATTAACGGATGTTCCTGTTTTGACAGGATTTGGAATTTCAAATTTAACAGATGTTGAACGATTTAACAAAGTTTCATCAGGAGTAATCGTTGGCTCGAAAATAGTTCGTGACTTGCATGAAAAAAAAGAGCAAGAGGTGGTGACATTTATAAAAAAAAGCAATTAACGTGTAAATTTTTTGTAGTTCGAGCGATTAATTTTTTCTTGACAGCGCTTTAGAGAAATGCTATAATTTATTTAAATAAAACGGTTACAAAAAATGGATAGTGATTATTAAGTTAAGCTAGACCTTATCAGACCTATTGTTATAGGGGGATAAGGTCTATTTTTGTCAAATGGAGAAGAATGTGAAAATCAAAAAAGTTCTGAACAATAATGTAGTCATTGCTCAAAATGCTAATGAAGAAACCATTCTTATGGGCTTGGGCTTAGGTTTTGGAAAAAAAGCAGGTGAAGTTGTTGAAGATAAAAAAATTGAAAAAATTTTTGCACTGAAAGTAACTTCTGAGCAACAGAATTTTTCAGAGTTACTGTCGGAAATTCCAAGCGGTATCATAGAACTTTCGATATTAACCTTAGCAAAAGCAAAAACAAAATTTGATAAGACAATTTCTGATACCGTATTGGTTGCCTTTGCAGACCATTTGAATGCAGCCATTATGCGTGAAAAAGAAAATATAACAATAAAAAATTTTCTTTTGTGGGATATTAAGCGGTTTTTTCCAGAAGAATTTGCACTTTGTCTTGAAACTCTTCAAAAAGTTAAAGAAAAACTTAATATCTCCCTTCCAGAAGATGAAGCCGGTTTTCTAGCCATGCACATTGTTAATGGAACGCTGGGAAGTGGTCATGAATATGCGACAGAACTTACAAAATTGATGGAAGAAATTTTAACAACTCTAAAATATACTTTACAAGTAAACTTTAATGAGCAAGATATTTTTTTTCAAAGATTCATTACTCACCTTAAATTTTTCACTGAAAGAATACTTTCTAATGCAAAAAGTGATGAAAGCACCGATGAAGATTTATTCCTTTTAATAACCAGAAAATACCCTAGTGCATACATAGGAACAAAGAAAGTCAGTGAGTTTCTTAAACAGACAAGGTCATACGAAGTTTCGCAAAATGAACAAATATATATGACCGTCCATCTAGCACGTATTTTAGAAAAAATACAAGATTAATTTTTAAGATGACTTTAGTCATCATCAACTATGTTAACAATTGGATCGTGACATTAAGTTGGCGAAACCTCTAAAAAATATATTCTTTTGGAGGTATGTAATGGGCAAATATGAAGCTCTTGCAAAAAACATTGTAGCAAACGTAGGTGGCAAAGAAAATGTCATCTCAGTCGTAAACTGTATTACGAGACTACGCTTTAAGCTCAAAGACGAGAGTAAGGCAAACACAGAAATCCTTAAAAATATGGATGGTGTTGTGACAGTGATGCAGTCTGGGGGACAATATCAGGTTGTAATTGGGAATCATGTACCAGATGTTCGATTAGATGTCGATGCTGTGCTTGGTAAGCTTGATACATCTGAAAGCAATACAGGAGCAAAAGGGAATCTTTTTGATCGTTTTGTAGATATGATCTCTGGGATTTTTCAACCCATCCTAGCTCCGCTTTGTGCGGCCGGTATGCTAAAGGGGGTAAATGCGATTCTCTCCTTTGCGCTCGGTCAAGGTTATCAAACTTCGGCGAGTTATGCTGTTTTCAACGCTATGGGAGATGGACTATTTCTTTTTCTTCCTATTTTCATTGGCTATTCTTCAATGAAGAAATTTAAAGGTTCTCCTTTTTTGGGAATGATGATAGCTGCGGCACTCGTTTACCCAGGTTTTTTAGATGGCACTATCACCGAAACTTTTTCAAAGACGGGTGGTCTTAATTTATTTGGGATTCCTTTCTCAGTCCCTGCAGCCGGATACGGCTCTACGGTAATGCCTATAATTGCTATCACGGCCTTTGCAGCATTTTTAGAACGTCAATTGAAAAAGGTTGTGCCTGATGTTGTTAAATTATTTTTAGTTCCTTTCTTTACGGCGATTATTTCAGTACCACTCGGTTTTCTAGTTATCGGTCCGGTAATGAATGTAGCTTCTGATGCATTAGGTAGAGGGTTAATTGCTTTACAAGGCTTTAGTCCGATTATCTTTGGAGTGGTCCTAGGTTTTGCTTGGCAAATCTTGGTTATGTTTGGGCTACATTGGGCCATTGTACCTTTTGCGATTATCGCTCTTGCGAAAGGGGAACCTACAGCGCTCTTAACCGCAGCAAGTATTGCCTCCTTTGCACAAACAGGTGCTGTAGGGGCAGTAATGATGAAAACTAAAGATAAAAAGCTTCGTGAACTTGCAATCCCTGCCTTTATCTCCGGATGGTTCGGCGTGACCGAACCAGCTATTTATGGAATAACACTTCCTAAAAAACGACCATTTTGGGCGTCATGTATTGTCAGTGGAGTTCTGGGTGGAGTAGCAATGGCCATTGGTATTCAAGCTTATACAATGGGAGCACTTGGTATCTTTAGCTTTACTTCTAATATTACTCTTGACGGTGATGTTTCTGGAGCGATAAAAATGATGATTTTAGCTGCTGTGGCTGTAATTTCAGGTTTTATCGTAACTTATCTATTAGGTTTTGAGGACAATGCTCCTCAAAACCTAGAAAAAAATAATTTTAAACAAGCTACTTTTCCTCAAACCGTTACTTCAGCAACGATTCTTACGCCCGTAGAAGGAACAGTTGTACCGCTTGCTCAAGTGAAAGACGCAGCTTTTTCTGCAGGAATTATGGGAAAAGGAGCAGCAATTGAACCCACAGTAGGAGAAGTGCATGCTCCATTTAATGGAACGGTAGTAACCCTTTTTCCTACCAAACATGCTTTAGGTTTGATCTCTGATGAGGGAGTGGAACTTTTAATTCATATTGGGATTGATACTGTTCAGTTAGAAGGGAAATATTTTGAAGCTTTTGTAAAACAAGGACAAAGGATAAATAAAGGCGACTTGCTAGTAAAATTTGATCTTGAAAAAATTAACGAAGCCGGGTATAGTACTCAAATCCCAATCATTGTCACAAATTCTCAAGATTATCAGGAAGTAATCGCAACCCATCAGATAAGTGTAGGTAAAAAGGATCCATTGCTTACGACAGTTGCAGCGCAGGATACTACATTAGTGGTCAAACCAATTTAAAACTACCAAAATAAAAGGAGATAAAGATGACATTTAAAAACGATTTTTTGTGGGGTGGAGCTACAGCAGCTAATCAGCTAGAAGGTGCTTATAATATAGAGGGGAAAGGTCTTTCGGTTGCGGATGCCATGCCTGGAGGAAAGGAACGTTTAAACATTTTAGCAAGTCCAGGTTTTGATTGGACTATTGATGAGAAAAAATATGTTTATCCTAACCATTTCGGGATTGATCATTATCATCACTTTAAAGAAGATATTGCACTATTTGCTGAAATGGGCTTCAAGGCTTACCGTTTTTCTATAGCTTGGTCAAGAATTTTCCCACAAGGAGATGAACTTACTCCAAATGAAGCTGGACTAAATTTTTATGATCAGTTGATTGATGAATGTTTAAAATATAAAATAGAGCCAGTAATTACGATTTCTCATTATGAAATGCCCTTACATTTGGCTAAAGTATACGGAGGTTGGAAAAATCGGGACCTGATTGAATTTTATGTTCGTTATGCCCAAGTGTTATTAGAGCGTTATCAAGATAAAGTGAAGTACTGGATGACTTTCAATGAGATCAATTCAGCAACTTTCTTTGCTGGCTTGAGTCAAGGTCTTGTCCCTTCAAATGGTGGTGATGATAAGACAAATATTTTTCAAGCATGGCATAATCAATTTGTAGCTAGTGCGAAAACTGTAAACTATGGCCATCAACTTAATAAAGATTTACAAATTGGATGCATGAGCATCTATTCTACGACCTACTCTTTCGATGCTAACCCGGTCAATCAAATAGCCACGCAGCAAAGTATTCAAGAATTTAATTATTTCTGCAATGATGTGCAAGTGCGTGGAGCTTATCCTGCCTTTACAGAGCGATTGCATAAAAAACATGGAGTAAAAGCAGAGCTTTTAAAAATTACTGATGAAGATTTGTCTATTATAAAATCTGGGACGGTAGATTATATTGGTTTTAGTTATTACATGTCAACGGTGGAGTCTAAAACTGGAGAGGGTGTAGAAGCAAGCGGTAATATGGTTTTGGGGGGAGTGAAAAATCCCTTCTTGAAAGAAAGTGAGTGGGGCTGGGCCGTCGATCCTGACGGTTTACGCTATGCGCTCAATGATCTCTATGGGCGTTATCAGGTGCCACTCTTCATTGTAGAAAATGGTTTAGGTGCTATTGACACAGTTGATAATGAAGGGCTTATCAATGACGACTACCGAATTGATTATTTGCGCCGCCATATCAAAGCTATGAATAATGCGGTGGAAGATGGAGTTGAACTCCTTGGCTACACTCCGTGGGGATGTATTGATCTTGTTTCTGCGTCAACGGGTGAAATGAGTAAACGTTACGGCTTTATCTATGTTGATCTAGATGATGAGGGAAACGGTACAGGTGCAAGGATGAAGAAAAAATCCTTTGATTGGTATAAGGAAGTCATCGCATCAAATGGAGAAAAACTGTAAATAGGCTTAGGTTTTAATAATCTTTAAAAGAGATTCATTTTGGTTTGAAGTGAATCTCTTTTTTGACCTTTGAAAAGGACAAAGAAGGATTTTAATTGAAAAAAGAAAAATAAAGCGCTATAATATGTTGAAACTTTAGCTCGATAAAAGTAGAGCTGACAATTTGACGAAAAGGAGAAAAATTTTGCGTGTAGCTCGACAACCACGTTACCAGCAAATCGCACGACTTATTGCAGAAAAAATTGCCCGTAATGAGTTAAAAGTAGGCGAAAAAATATATGCAAGGTCGACTTTAGCAACGACGTTTGGCGTTTCTCCTGAGACAGCGCGTAAGGCAATTAGTGTACTTAGTGATTTAGGGATTGTTGATCCGGTTCATGGAAGCGGCGTGATTGTCGTTTCTCGTCAAAAGGCTCAGGAGCACCTAGAACAATACCAAGAAGTTGAGACGATACAGGACCTACAAGAACAAATCTTAGAAAGTGTTGTACGACAACAGTCGGAATTAGCAAATTTTTCCACGATTCTTGATAAATTAGTAGACCAGACTGAACATTTTCAAAAAGCTAACCCTCTCACCCCGATTGAGTTTCAGCTTGTTGAGCAATCCCCAAAACTTGGGAAAACTTTGGGAGAGATGAATCTCTGGCAAAATACAGGTGCCACTATTGTCGCTATTTTGCAAAAGGAGGAGTTGATTGTTTCGCCAGGACCTTACGCTACAATCAATCAAGGAGATACTCTTTATTTTGTAGGCGCATCCAATACCTTACAGATTATTCAAAACTTTTTTTATACCAAATAAAAGACATCGTTTACATAGGCGATGCCTTTTTTAAGTGGAAGTTAAGTTATTTGACAAAGTGACAACATATTGCTATTATGGAGTGGTCACTTTTAAGAGTATGATATAGAATACTAATATTTTCCGTGCGTGTAATTATTAATCATTTATTGAGTCATAGAAGAACTTAGAGAAGCATGAGATTTATTAGTTGAAAGACAAGGAGGATATATATTGCCAGTAAAAGTTAAAATAGAACATTTAACAAAAATATTTGGAAAACGCGTTAAAGCTGCCCTAGCTATGGTAGAGCAGGGAGAATCTAAAAATGAAATTCTCAAAAAGACCGGTGCAACCGTAGGGGTTTATGACACCAACTTTGAAATTAATGAGGGTGAAATTTTCGTCATCATGGGATTATCAGGTTCGGGGAAATCAACTTTACTGCGCTTACTTAACCGTTTAATTGAACCTACGAGTGGTAAAATCTTTATTGATAATCAAGACGTAGCGACTTTAAACAAAGAAGATTTGTTAAAGGTAAGACGTAAAACAATGAGCATGGTTTTTCAAAATTTTGGTTTATTCCCGCATCGCACAATTTTGGAAAATACAGAATACGGTTTAGAAGTTCAAAATGTGCCCAAAGAGGAAAGACGAGTGAGAGCAGAAAAGGCCTTGGCCAATGCTAACTTGTTAGATTTTAAAGATCAATACCCTAAGCAATTATCTGGCGGGATGCAACAACGTGTTGGTCTTGCTCGAGCTTTGGCTAATGATCCTGAAATTTTGTTAATGGACGAAGCTTTCTCAGCATTGGACCCGTTGATTCGACGCGAAATGCAAGATGAATTACTGGAACTTCAAGCAAAATTCCAAAAAACAATTATTTTCATTTCACATGATTTAAATGAAGCACTTCGTATCGGTGATCGTATAGCCATTATGAAAGATGGTAAAATCATGCAGATCGGAACAGGAGAAGAGATTTTAACAAATCCTGCAAACGATTATGTCAAGAGCTTTGTTGAGGATGTCGACCGTGCTAAAGTTATTACTGCTGAGAATATCATGATTCCAGCGTTGACAACCAATGTGGATGTGGATGGACCTACGGTTGCGCTCAAGAAAATGAAGGCTGAGGAAGTCAGCTCTCTTATGGCCGTTGATAAGAAACGCCAATTCCGAGGGGTGGTTACGAGTGAGCAGGCCATTAATGCTCGCCAAAATAATTTATCCTTACGTGATGTGATGACAACAGATGTAGATCAAGTAAGCAAAGAAACACTGGTCAGTGATATTTTACCAATTATTTATGATTCACCAACTCCACTTGCTGTAATTGACGAGCAAGGTTACTTAAAAGGTGTATTAATTCGTGGGAGTGTACTTGAAGCCCTTGCGGATATCCCTGATGAGATTGTAGAGGAGGAAAATAATGATTGATTTAGCGATAAGCAAACTCCCACTGGCCCAGTGGGTATCCAATATTACAGATTGGATTACAAGTAATTTTAGTGGTGGCTTTGATGTTATCCAGAAAATAGGAACATTTATTATGAATACCGTAACGGGTGCCTTAACAGCAGTTCCGTTTTGGTTGATGATTGGTGTGGTCACTTTACTTGCCATCTTGGTGTCTGGTAAGAAAATTGCCTTTCCTATTTTCACGTTTTTAGGGCTAGTCTTGATTGCTAATCAGGGGTTGTGGACAGATTTGATGAACACAATCACGCTTGTTTTACTCTCAAGTTTGCTTTCAATCGTAATCGGAGTGCCCTTGGGAATATGGATGGCGAAATCAGAAATTGTCGCTAAAATCGTCCAACCAATTCTAGACTTCATGCAAACAATGCCAGGTTTTGTTTATTTGATTCCTGCGGTTGCTTTCTTTGGTATCGGTGTAGTGCCTGGGGTATTCGCTTCAGTAATCTTTGCCTTACCACCTACTGTACGAATGACTAATTTGGGTATTCGTCAAGTTTCGACAGAATTGGTTGAAGCTGCTGATTCTTTTGGATCGACTCCACGCCAAAAACTCTTTAAGTTGGAATTTCCTTTAGCTAAAGGAACGATCATGGCTGGGGTAAATCAAACCATCATGTTGGCACTCTCAATGGTAGTTATTGCTTCAATGATTGGTGCGCCTGGGCTTGGTCGTGGTGTATTAGCTGCGGTACAATCGGCTGATATTGGTAAAGGTTTTGTAAGTGGGATTTCACTTGTCATTTTAGCGATTATTATTGACCGCTTTACTCAAAAACTTAACGTTTCACCGATTGAAAAGCAAACGAATCCTAAGATACGTCGCTGGAAACGTTGGGTGGCCCTAGCTTCACTTCTTGTATTGATTATTGGTGGAATTTCAGGACTTTCTTTTGGTAAAAAAGCTGCTGATAAAAAGGTAGATTTGGTTTATATGAACTGGGATTCTGAGGTAGCATCTGTGAATGTATTGGAACAAGCGATGAAACAACATGGCTTTGACGTGAATACAACGGCCCTAGATAATACGGTTGCTTGGCAAACCGTTGCAAACGGTCAAGCAGATGGAATGATCTCTGCTTGGTTGCCTAATACACATAAAACTCAGTGGCAAAAATTTGGCAAATCAGTTGAAAATCTCGGTACTAATTTGAAAGGTGCTAAAGTTGGCTTGGTTGTTCCTGCTTATATGAATGTAAATTCAATCGAAGATTTGAAAAATCAAGCCGATAAGAAAATCATCGGAATTGAACCTGGTGCTGGTGAAATGGCAACAGTTGAGAAAACGATGAAAGCTTATAATAATTTGAGCGATTGGACTTTGGTTCCTTCGTCTTCAGGTGCGATGACGGTTGCTTTAGGCGAAGCCATCAAACAGCATAAAGATATTGTCGTAACGGGATGGTCTCCTCACTGGATGTTTAATAAGTACGATTTGAAATATTTAGAAGATCCTAAAGGAACTATGGGTACTGAAGAAAATATCAATACGGTTGTTCGTAAAGATTTGAAGAAAGATAATCCAGAAGCCTACAAAGTATTAGATCAGTTCAATTGGACTCAAAAAGATATGGAAGCAGTAATGCTCGATATTCAAAATGGAAAAAGTCCAGAAGAAGCTGCAAATAAATGGATTAAAGCTCACCAAAGCCAAGTAGATCAATGGTTTAAGTAAAATTTACGGGTAAGTTTTAAAAAAGGATAAAAGATCTCCTGACATATTTGTTCAGGAGGTCTTTTTTAGCATCCGAAAGCCGTGCTGAGTAAGAGTTTTTGTTATAATAGAATTAAAAATGAGATAAAGTGAGTGAAGAATGGAAAAACAAAATAAAAAAAGTTCGGGAATGTTTGCCGTTTTTGCGGCGCTTGGAGCCAATATACTGGTAGCAATTAGTAAGTTTGTTGGTTATGCCTTATCTGGTTCTGCTGCGATGTTAAATGAGAGTATTCATTCTGTTGTGGATTGTGGTAACCAAATCTTACTATTGTTTGGGGATCGGCGCTCGAAGCAAAAGAGTTCTAATCTTCACCAATTTGGTGAAGCACGGGCGAAATATTTCTTTAGTATGATTGTGGCAATGTTCCTCTTTTTTGGTGGGGGAGTTATTGGGGTAATGGAAGCTTATGATAAATTGGTCCACCCAGCTCATACCGTAGAAAATACAGGGATTGTGATTGCTATCTTGATTGCTGGTATGTTGATTGAGGGGTCTTCTTTACGGATTGCTTTTAAGGAGATTGCTGAGTTAAATACTGGGAAATTACCGATTTTTAGATTTTTACATGAGAGTCGGCACAGTGAGATTTTAGTAATTTTTGCTGAGGATTTTTGTGCCATCATTGGCTTATTATTGGCACTTTTGGGTACTGTTTTGACTCTTGTGACGGGTAATCCTATGTTTGATGCGATAAGTGGGATGCTGATTGGAATATTATTGATGGGAGCAGCGATTTTCCTCACACGCGAATTTTATAGCTTGATTGTTGGTGAACGGGTTACAGATAGTGACCTCACCAAGATTTTAGCTGCTTTTGAGCGTTCTGATATCGAGCGCGTTATTAACGTCAAGACGGTTCACTTGGGTCCAACAGAAATATTAATTGCTGCCAAAATTGATTTAGTTAATGAATTGGTGATACCAGATTATGATGTGGTCAATCAAATTGAAGCTGAAATTCGGAAAAATCTCGCAGATAAAAAGTGTTATATTTATATTGAAATTGATGAATTTGACGAAAATTATCAACGTTAAACTTACTGACAGAACCGTCAGTTAATAAATGATATAATAAACTTATAAAACAATAAGAAAAGGAGGAAAAAGTGAAAGATTATTTTGAGCATTTTGAATTAAAAATTGTAAAATTATTATCTAAAATTAGCTTTCTCTCACTGATGATTGTGGGCTTAGTGATTGTTTATTTTCTCTTTCGGGAGGTCTACGCGCTTGTTTTGCTCACTTTTCAGCCAGACAGTAGCGGTCATTATTATGATGTCTTAAAGAGTATTCTTTCTTTCTTTATTTTCTTTGAGTTTCTCACTTTGATTATCACCTCCTTGCGTAATAAAGGACATGTTTCGCTTATTTTCTTATTATCTTTAGGAATTACATCCCTTATCCGTCAATTACTCACTTATCATGAGCAACTAGGGGGAGTGATTTTGATTGCTGTTGCAATCCTCTTATTGATAATAGGTGTAGTGATATTGAAAAAATTTATCTTTGCTGAAGATAAAAATGAAGAACATTTTTAATAGATGAGATTAAAAAAATTACTGACAGCTCTGTCAGTAATTTTTTATTAGAATTTTTTGAGATAAATTTTATCAACATAATGTTTTTCAGTTTTATGAAGAATGATTTCAGCACGATTTCTCGTTGGTTCGATATACTCCCGAAGATTGACTCTGTTGACACTGGCCCAGGTTTCCTTTGCCAATTTGACCACTTCATCAGTCGGCATTTTTGTAAATTGATGATAAAAATTAGCTTCATCAGACTTGGCCAATTTTAATAAGCTATCAAAGCGTTCCAGGTACCACTTTTCAATGAGTTTCTCATCGGCATCTACGTAGATTGAAAAGTCATAAAAATCACTGATATAAAGCATTTGGTTTTGAGGATTTTGTAAAACATTGATTCCTTCAACAATCAGAATATCTGGCCGGTCAATGATTTGAACTTGATCTGGTAGGATGTCGTAAATTTCATGAGAATAGATAGGGAGTTCGCATGTTTCACCATTTTTCACCCGATATAAAAATTCAATCAGGGCTTCCATATCATAACTTTCTGGGAAACCTTTGCGATCTAAAATACCTTGCGCTTTAAGGTCGGCAGTCGTTCTCAAAAAACCATCTGTTGTGACAAGTTCAACAGAAAGCTTTGGAAAGGCCCGCGAAAGAAGCAGTTGGACAAGTCGTGCTGTTGTTGATTTTCCAACTGCTACTGAGCCAGATATGCCAATGATAAGAGGTGGGGTTTTAACGATTTTTTGAAGAAATAATCCTTTGGAAAAGCTCATATCTTCGCGATTTTTTTTGTAAAGACGAAGCAAATGAACAAGCGGTAAATAGACATCTTGCACGTCCTGGAGGCTAATCTCATCATTGAGAGAGCGAATAGACTCTAGCTCTTCATGGGTGAGCGGAGGAATAGAAGTCTTATATAAATTTTGCCACTTTTCACGGCTAATTTCGTCAAAATTAATGAATTCATTCATGAGAAATATTTTACCATATTTTCTAATAGATAAGGTAAAATAACTTATTTTCTTGTAAGCGGCTTAAGGTAGATGAGCACTTACTGATGGCGCTTCCGTTCGGTCAATGTAAAGGTTTACTTATATAAAGGGGACTTATGTAAAATTTTTCAAGGCGAAAAAGTCGCTTTTATGTTAAAATGAGATTAATGGTAAAAACAAATATGTATTACGAGGATAATCGTGACCTTTCGCACGATATTCAAAAATTAAATGTCGAGTTATTGGGCCTTCCGATGGTATTTTCTACTGACCGTGGCGTTTTTTCTAAAAGTGCAATTGATTATGGCTCACGAGTGCTATTGGAACATTATGACCCTGAACAGGCCGAGAGCCTCCTGGATGTGGGGTGTGGTTATGGGACACTTGGCATCACCTTAGCTAAAAAATTTAATCTTGCGGTAACGATGGTGGATGTGAATAGTCGCGCGCTCGATCTCTGTGAAAAAAATGCTGTAGATAATGCAGTAATACCAGTAGAGATTAAACGCTCTGACACTTATGAGTCGGTCAGCAACTGTTACGATGCAATTATCTCCAACCCACCGATTAGGGCAGGAAAAGAGGTTGTTCATGGTATTCTGAAAGGAGCCTTTGACCATCTCAATCCGCAAGGGCATCTGACGGTCGTCATCCAAAAAAAACAAGGGGCACCATCAGCACAAAAGAAAATGACTGAAGTTTTCGGTAACTGTACGCTCCTTGCAAAGGATAAAGGCTATTTTATCTTACGGAGCTATAAGCTTGATCTTGCTTGATTCAAAGAGGAGTTGAATATGACATATCGCATGGTAGATCTCATTCAAAAAAAACGTGACGGCGGAATTTTTGATGAAGCTGAAATTAATTGGATGATTGAAAATTACGTTACTGGAAATGTACCGGATTACCAAATGGCAGCACTGGCTATGGCTATCTATTTTAAGGGAATGACCACGGAAGAAACAGCTGCGCTGACCATGGCTATGGTGCACTCTGGCAAAGAATTTGATTTGAGTGCCATCCCTGGTATCAAGGTTGATAAGCATTCTACAGGAGGAGTAGGAGATAAAGTAACTCTTATTTTGGCCCCCTTGGTGGCTTCTTTTGGAGTTCCTGTCGCTAAAATGTCGGGGCGGGGCCTTGGTCATACTGGCGGCACTTTAGATAAATTAGAGTCTATTCCTGGTTTTAAATTTGAAAAGACAGAAGCAGCGTTTATTGAACAAGTTCAAAAGACAGGGATTGCAGTTATTGGTCAATCTGATGAGCTGGTAAAAGCTGACAAGTTACTGTACGCTTTGCGTGATGTGACAGCTACAGTCGACATCATTCCATTGATTGCTAGTTCTGTAATGTCCAAAAAAATTGCCGCAGGGTCTGATGCCATCTTGTTGGATGTGACAGTAGGTGATGGTGCTTTTATGAAGACTGTTGAAGATGCACGTCTTCTCGCACGTACAATGGTCGATCTTGGGAAGTCAGTCGGACGTGAAACCGTTGCAGTGATTACCAATATGAGCCAACCTCTAGGCTATGCTGTTGGAAATCGTAACGAAATGACAGAGGCGGTTAAAACCTTGCAAGGTCAAGGTCCTCAAGCCTTTCGTGAATTTATCGCCGAACTTGCACAAATCATGCTAGAATTAGCGGGGAAAACCCAGTCAATTCCTGAAATCTTGGCACATTTAGATAACGGGTTAGCTTATGAAAAATTTGTAGCCATGATTGAAGCACAAGAAGGAGACCCGAGAGCTTATGAAAACTTGACAGCTCCACTCAAAACGAAGCATCAAGTTGAAATCAGAGCGACTCAATCGGGCTTTATCCATGAAGAAAAAGCCTTAGGAATCGGTATCGTCGCTATGAAATTAGGTGCGGGTCGTGCAACCAAAAATGATCAAATCGATTTTGAAGCAGGCGTTACGTTAGCGAAGAAAGTTGGAGATGCTGTCACTGAAGGTGATTTGATTGCTACACTTTACTCCAATCAGCCCATCACAGCTGAGTTGATTTCAGAGTTTAATGACAGTCTTGTCATTAGTGATGAGGAGCATCATCCTAAAGAAATCTTAGAGATTGTGAGATAAATGAAAAGAGATTTAAAAATTCCAACAGCAATTATTGCTGTGCAGGTTATTTTAGCTGCTCTTGCAGGCGCTTTTACTAAGCTAATCCTTCAAAATACGGGTTGGCTCCTGCAATTAATCGCTTTTATTATCGTTTTTGTTATCGTTTATAGTCTTGTCGGACTAGTGTATTTAAAAATAAAAAAATAGAAAAGAGTTACAGATGCAAATTAATAAATATATTGACCATACTATTCTTAAAGCCGATGCTCCAAAATCTAAAGTTCAACAAATAATTGATGAAGCAAAAAAATATGATTTCATGAGCGTTTGTATTAACCCAACATGGGTAAATTATGCCAGTCAAGAACTTAAAGATACAGACGTTAAAGTATGTACAGTGATTGGTTTTCCTTTAGGTGCTAATACTTCTGAAGTCAAAGCTTTTGAAGCTAAAAACGCTATTGAAAATGGTGCTGATGAAATTGACATGGTCATTAATATTGGTGCAGCAAAATCTAAGGATTGGGATCTTGTTGAGTCAGATATTGCAGCTGTCAACGCAGTAAAAGGTGATAAACTTCTTAAAGTCATCATTGAAACAAGCCTCTTGACTGACGATGAAAAGATTAAAGCTTGTCAAATTGCTAAAGCAGTCGGCGCTGATTTTGTCAAAACTTCAACAGGCTTCTCAACAGGTGGTGCGACTGTTCATGATGTAAAATTGATGCGTCAAACGGTTGGTCCAGATATGGGCGTTAAGGCTTCTGGTGGAGTTCATAATCTTGAAGAAGCAAAAGCAATGATTGATGCTGGTGCAACACGTCTTGGTGTTTCGGCTGGTGTTGCAATTATGGAAGGTCTGACTTCAAATGACAGCTACTAATGAAATGATTGTTGCCGCACGCGAAGCGGCGAGTTTGGCGTATGTTCCTTACTCTCATTTTCCTGTAGGAGCAGCTTTTCACACGACTGATGGTCAAATTATCACAGGTTGTAATATTGAAAATGCGAGTTTTGGACTTTCTAACTGTGCTGAACGAACAGCTATTTTTAAAGCTATATCTGAGGGTGTGACAAATTTTGATGCGCTTTACGTGTTTGGGGAAACTGAAGAACCTATCAGCCCTTGTGGAGCTTGTCGACAAGTCCTTGCAGAATTCTGCCCAGCAGATATGCCAGTTTATTTAATTTCTAAAGAAAATAAAGTTAAGCCTACCACCGTTGCAGAGCTCTTGCCTTATTCTTTCAAAGAACTAGTTTAGCAAATAGTGACACGTATAAAATATACTGACGGGTTCGTCAGTATATAAAAATTCCGCATAAGCAAACGCTTACTTTTCTGTAGATGAAGCTTTTAACAATCGGATGTCCAGTTATTTTAGAGAAGAAGTCTTAGGAATAAAGTTGGAATAGACCAATTTTAGAGCTTGAAAGGAGGACCTAAAAATTGTTGATGGCTATTTCCGAACAATCAAAGAATAGTCACACAAATTTTTGTATAACGCTTGCAAAAAAAATACTTATAGCTTAAAATAGTCTTAAGCTATGTTTAGCAAACAAAATTCGGAGGAACCTTTTTCCATGAAAAAACGTGTATTTGCAGTTGGTGCTATCGCACTTGCATCAGTAACTGTCCTTGCTGGATGTCGTTCACATGACGCCGGAGGATCTTCTTCAAATGACAAAACGGATCTCAAGGTAGCTATGATCACTGATACAGGTGGGATTAACGACCGTTCATTTAACCAATCTGCTTGGGAAGGCTTACAAGCCTGGGGTAAAGATAACGGCCTTAAAAAAGGAGTGGGTTACAATTATTTCCAATCGAACTCAGCCTCAGATTATACTACAAACTTTAACTCAGCTGAGCAACAAGGCTACAAACTTCTCTTTGGGATTGGTTTTTCTCTTCAAGATGCTACAACATCAGCCGCTAAGAATAATCCAAAATCAAACTTTGTCATTATTGACTCAGTAATTGAAGGTCAAAAGAACGTAGCATCAGCCCTCTTTGCAGATAATGAATCTGCATATCTTGCTGGTGTCGCTGCGGCTAAAGCTACTAAAACTGACAAGATTGGTTTTATCGGTGGAATGCAATCTGATGTTATTACACGCTTTGAAAAAGGTTATGAAGCAGGTGCCAAATCTGTTAAACCTAATATTAAAGTAGATGTTCAGTATGCAGGCTCATTTACAGATGCCGCTAAGGGTAAAACGATTGCTGCAGCAATGTACGGTGCTGGTGATGATGTGGTTTACCAATGTGCTGGTGGTGTAGGGGTAGGAGCCTTTAGTGAAGCTAAAGCTTTGAATTCAACGAAAAACGAAGCGGATAAAGTATGGCTTATCGGAGTTGACCAAGATCAAGAATATCTTGGGGATTATACTTCAAAAGACGGTAAAAAATCAAACTTTGTCCTTGTATCCACGATTAAAGAAGTGGGCAAAGTCGTGCAAGATATCGCTGATAAAACAAAAGATGGTAAATTCCCTGGTGGAGAAACAACCACTTACAATCTTAAAGATGGCGGTACAGATTTAGCTAAAGATAATGCTTCAGATGACGTTTGGAAAGCTGTAGAAACTGCAAAAGCAGATATTATCTCAGGTAAAATTACTGTTCCTGCAAAATAATTGAACACGTCGAAAAAATCAATTTTAAGATTGGTTTTTTCTTTTAATCTCAAGCAGCGACAAAGCAATAATTTATAATATTTTTTATACAAATGTTTAGAACTATGCTATAATAATATAGACAAATAGCAAAGTGGTATAGATGGTTACTTTCTGGTAGGGAGAAGAGATGGCAAGAAAATCAGTTCCAAATTATATAAAAATACACGATGCGCTCAAAGATGAGGTAGAAAAGGACATTTGGAAGATAGGGCAACGCCTGCCGAGCGAACGGGACTTAGCAGAGCGTTTCAGTGTGAGCCGAATGACAGCTCGTCAAGCAGTGACAGCTCTTGTGGATGAGGGGATTTTGGACCGTCGTGTCGGTTCTGGAACTTATGTAGCAAGTCGTCGTGTCCGTGAAAAAATGAGAGGAACCACTTCCTTTACAGAAATCATCACTTCACAGGGAAAAACACCTTCTACAGAAGTTTTGAGCTATATTAAGACTGCTCCCAACGAAGTAGAGTGTGAAAAACTAAATATAACTAAAAAGGATTCCATTATCAGAATGGAGCGGATTCGTTATGCGGATAACGTACCAATTTGTTTCGAAGTAGCAAGTATTCCTTTTAATTTAGTAAAGACATTTGATAAAAAGGAAATAACTAGTAATTTCTTTCGCACGTTAGAGAAGCATGGCTACGAGATTGTACGTAGTGAACAAATCATTTCTGCAAAACGAGTGAGTACAGAAGTTGCTGAGTACCTAAAAACACGAGTGGGTTCGGCGATACTCGGATTAACACAAGTTTCTTATTTGGCAGATGGAACAGCGTTTGAATATGTTTTGTCTCAGTATGTTGGTGATCGCTTTGAGTTTTATTTAGAAAGATAAAAAGGACTTCAAAAGTCCTTTTTTATAGTTTCACTGTAAAAGTTGTCCCTTTTCCTAAGATACTGACGACGTCAATTGTACCATGAAGCTCTTGAACATTTTTTTCAACGATAGCTAGTCCTAAGCCTGTTCCCTTGACTTCAGAGCGACTCTCATCGACACGGTAGAAGCGATCGAAAATCCGCTCTTTCTGAATTTCGGTTAAACCAGGTCCATTATCACTGACACTAAAGACAATCTGCCCTTTTTCTGACTGAAGACTAATAAAGATTTGCCCACGTTCAGGTGTATACTTAATGGCATTCTCAATAAGATTTTCAAAAATACTGTAAATCATTGCTTCATTTGTTTTTAATTGCACTTTATCAATCTGAGTTTTGACATGGAGCATCTTTTCAGAGATTTGAGGCCCTGAAGTCCTCAAAATATTTTGAATCAATTGAGCTAATTCTAGTTTTTTCTTCTCGATACGATGATTTTGCTTCGTAAGCAGAAGAGTGTCCTGAACAAGATTCATGAGACGGTTACTTTCTTTGCTAATGATTGAAGCAAAGTTACGTGTTTCTTCTTTTGAAACTGAAGTTGTCTCCAGTAGCTCTGCAAAGCCTTTGATAGAAGTAAGCGGTGTTTTTAGTTCATGTGAGACGTTAGCAATAAATTCATTATGTGCATCTAACGTACGTCGATAGCTCGTAACATCCAACATAGCGACAAGAAAGCGGCTATCTAAGTCAGGTAGAGGTGTAATTCTGACTTGATAGTAGGCCCCAATTTTTTCGAAATAAAAGAGTTTTTCTTGAATATCAGGATGGAGCATTTTGTCAACGAGGAAACTAAGAAAATCAGCATAAGGGCTAAAAATATCAAGGTTCTCTGTGTCAGCAAATTCATTGTTGAAAGAAGCATTGGTCCTTCTTATTTTCCCTTTATTATTGTAAATGAAGATGGGAAATTGGAAAAATTCGATAAATTCATAAAGGTTTTCCTTTTTCTCGGTATGTGAGAGGGCTTGGCGTTGAATGCTTTCTCCAAGTTTGTTGAGTTCTGTGGTGATTTTATCATCATTTTCATTAATGAGATAACTTTGGGTTAGTGGACTTCGCTCAATGTTTTTGATTTTTGCTACAGTATTTTCCGTGAATACGTGCATGCGTTGTGCTCTACGGAGAACTTGGGCAGCGACTGCTAGATAGAAAAGTAGGGCAAAAGTGATAATCGAAAAATCGGCAACAAGGGTAGGGGTACGATCCTCGGTGACCCGGAGATAACCGTCAATTTGGCCCTCTTTAAATATTGGACTGGTAGTCGTAATTTTTGTGCGAGTTAGTGCGCGAGAGTAGGAAGCCCCGCCTTCAATTTTTCGAGTGTCTGCATTATCCGTACTCGCAGGTAGATGCTCAAAGTTGGCTGGGAGCTCATTAGTGGGATTTTTTTCCAGGAAAAGCTGGATTTTATTTGCTGTATTTAATACGCGTTCTGTGTCGTTGCTTAGGATATTTTGGTTTAATAAAACCACGAGTCCTAAAATAGCAATGATATAGATTATCGTCATGATAACGATATTTTTAAGCTTCATTTTCTTCAAAGTAGTAGCCAAATCCTCGTTTAGTTTTAATATAGCGGTTGTCTAATTTTTTTCTTATTTTGGAGATGAGCACATCAATGGTACGAGTTTCTGCGGCATCGGAAATTCCCCAAAAATGTTTTAGAAGTTCTTCGCGGCTAATGATACTACCTCGTCTTTGAGCAAGTAACTCCAGTATCTCAAACTCGCGTTTCGTAAAATCCAATTGGTTGCTATCTAAGTGGACTTCTTTTTTGACGAAGTCAATGACAAGGTGCTTTGTTACCAAAGACTGTTCTTTTTCTAATTTGGGGTCTTCGAAGGATGGCACTGGATTATACATCTGGTTTCTACGAATGAGTGCTGCTGCACGAACCATGATTTCTTTCATAGGAGTACTTTTATCGAGATACTCATCAGAGCCAGCTGACAGGCCTGTCAGTTTCATTTCGTCATCTTCACGCGCAGTCAAAATTAAGATTGGTGTGAAGTTTCCAACTTTACGAAGCATTTGAGTGACCTCAATCCCTGAATATTCTGGCATCATTAGATCGAGAAGGATGAGGTCAAAAGGATTTTTGCGAGCTTTTTCGAAAGCTTTTTTTCCATCATCTACCGTAGTGACCTCAAAATCATTTTGCCGAAAATGATAGGACAAAAGGGTCAAAATCGACCGATCGTCATCAGCAATTAAAATTTTTTTCATACTTTTAATTATAACAAATAGAGCCCTTGCTTGGCTAGGTTTATCGCATATTTTTAGTAGAAAAGTTCTTTTCGTTGACAAAATACCCTGCGGGGTATATAATAAAAGCAAGATTAAGGAGAAGAAATGGAAAATATAAGTACTGAAGCATTGGTAAAAGCTATGGTGAATGATGTCCCCGTGGTCGACGTGCGTGAAAGCTTTGAATACAACGAGGGCCATATCCCTACTGCTAAAAATATCCCTTTAAGCGAGCTTGAACTGCGCTATTCAGAAGTCGCACCTGAAACATATATTATTTGTCGCTCAGGGGCACGTTCACAACGGGCGGTGGATTTTTTAGCCACCAAAGGAATTCCAACCACAAATGTTCTAGGCGGTACACAAGCGTGGGATGGCTGCTTAGTTAAGGAGGAGTGATGTTTCATATTTTTAGACAAAGAAAAACTATCACTATGCCTGTTTTACTTCAAAAATTAAATAAAGGACGTCCAGTTGTGGGTGATGTGCGTGAGCGATCTGAATATGAAGCTGGCCATCTTAAAGGCGTGCGTAATGTTCCTTTAAAGGAGTTAAATCAACTTTCTTTAGCAAACGATACACCAGTATACGTCCTTTGTCAATCGGGGAAACGTTCGAAACAAGCTTATAAGACATTAGAGAAAAAAGGAATGATAGTGCTTGATGTAGAGGGCGGTATGAATACCTATAAGGGAAGGGTGGTAAAATAATGGCTAAAAAATATTTGATTGTTGGAGGAGTGGCTGGTGGGATGTCGGCTGCCACGCGATTAAGGCGGCTGCAAGAGGAAGCTGAAATTATTGTTTTTGAAAAAGGCCCGCATGTTTCCTTTGCGAATTGTGGCTTACCATATTATCTTTCGGGTGAGATTGAGGGGCGCGAACAATTAATTGTCCAAACTAGTGCGTCATTGCGTCAGCGCTTTAATCTTGATATCCGCGAAAATTCGGAAGTGGTGGCTATTGATGCTACGAATAAAACAGTAAGGGTCCGTGCGAAGAATCAAGAATATCAAGAAAGTTATGATGCTTTAATCCTCTCCCCAGGTGCAAAACCTCTTTTACCTTCACTGACAGGCCTGTCAGAAGCTACAAATGCTTTTTCTTTGAGAAATATTCCTGATGTGGATCAAATCATGACTTTTTTGAAGGAGAAGCAACCAAGCTCTGCTGTCGTCATTGGTGCGGGTTTCATTGGTCTTGAAATGGCAGAAAATTTGAAGAAGCGCGGTTTATCAGTTACAATTGTTGAAAAAGTTGCGCATGTTTTACCCACGTTAGATCAAGAAATGGCTATACCTCTACAAAATGAGCTTGAAAAGCAACAGGTAAAAGTACTGACGCAACGCTCAGCAATAGCCATTCAAGCCAATCAACTTGTCTTGGATAACCAAGAGGTTCTGTCAGCCGATCTTGTGGTTTTGTCAGTAGGGGTACAGCCAGAGACTGATTTGGCGGCTTCGGCTGGAATTGAGTTGGGCTTAAAAGGGGGAATTTTAGTGGATGAGCACTATGAAACTTCTTTAGCGGATATTTATGCTGTCGGTGATGCAATTGTGGTTAAGGAACAAATCAGTGGTCAACCTGCTTTGATTTCCTTAGCGAGTCCGGCAAACCGTCAGGGCCGTCAAGTTGCGGATATACTTTCTGGTTTGCCTGTTAAAAATAGAGGAAGTATCGGAACAGCAATAGTCAGAACCTTTGAACGCACGGCAGCGAGCACGGGGATGAGCGAACGGAACGTCCAAGCTCTTGGCCTCCCCTATAAAGTCGTTCACTTAAGCGGGAATGACCATGCCACTTACTATCCAGGTGCAACATCTATTTTATTAAAGCTTATTTTTGAACCAAAGACCGGTCAAATTTATGGTGCTCAGGCAGTGGGTGAAAAAGGTGTAGATAAGCGTATTGATGTCTTATCAACTGTGATTAAAGCGGGCATGACTATTTTTGATCTCCCAGAACTCGAGCTGAGCTATGCCCCACCTTTTGGCTCGGCAAAGGATCTAGTAAATATGACAGGCTATGCAGCTAGTAATATTGCGCTTGGTTTATCCGATAATGTTCAATGGCACGAGTTAGCTCATGAACTTGCCAGTGGCAAAATTTTACTAGATGTCCGCCAACCAGAGGAGTTACAAAAGGGGGCCTTTAAAAACGCCTTAAACATCCCCTTAAATGAGTTGCGGGAACGATTGGGGGAGCTTGATAAGAAAGAATCCTACATTGTCAGTTGCCAATCTGGCTTACGTGCCTATCATGCCGAGCGTATTCTTAAACAACACGGTTTCTCTGTACAAAATCTCGATGGAGCCTATGCTTTGTACAGTGCAGTCACAAATGAACTTTTGGAGGATAAAAGTGGTACATTATAATACAAAAATGATCAATCGTCTCAAACGAGCAGATGGGCAAGTGCAAGGCATTTTAAGAATGATGGAAGCAGAAAAAGATTGTGCAGCCGTGGTAACACAGCTCACCGCAGTTCGCTCAAGTTTAGACAGCTTGATTGGGCTCATTGTAGCAGAAAATTTGAAAACCTGTCTCCTTTCAGAGGAGGAGGGGCAACGCGAAGAGAAAATAGATGAAGCCATCAAAATGATTGTGAAAAAATAGTAAAAAGTTACTGACCAGCCGGCCAGTAGCTTTTTATAAGCGAAAATCTCTTTCTTAATATGATATAATGAAGCTTATGCAGATTGAAAAAACGAACCGAATGAACACTCTTTTTGAATTCTATGCGACGCTCTTGACGGACAAGCAAATGAATTACATTGAACTTTATTATGCTGACGATTATAGTTTAGCTGAAATTGCAGAAGAGTTTGATGTAAGCCGTCAAGCTGTTTATGATAATATCAAACGGACAGAAAAAGTACTCGAAAGTTATGAAGAAAAACTTCATTTGTTCAGTAACTATGTGGTTCGAAATCAGCTACTTGAAAGTCTTATGAAAGACTATGCTTCTGACGACTATTTAGTCCGCAAGCTGCAAGAAATTCAGCAAATTGATGAGGAAGAATTCTAAGGCAAGCTGAGGACTGCAGTTACTGACCACGCTGTCAGTAACGTGTGGTTCTAATTTTGACGTGAAAAAAGGCTGACAGAAGTTCTGAAATATGCTATAATAAGAACTCAGGTTCTAGTATTTCACTGATGATTTGGTCAGTGAAAGTACGCCTTATTTGGGGGCGTTACGGATTCGACAGGCACTGTCGCGCATGAACTGCAACTGCTGAGGGATCAGGATAATCATCCGCAGATAAATATAACTGCTAAAAATAATACACAAACTTACGCAATGGCAGCCTAAACAGCACCATGCGTGCCGGATTTCGCATCGCTGATGTGTGCTTGATGGCCTAAACCTTTAGTCAGATACGTTGCTGTGGTGGCTTGACACAGTAAAAGAGATTAAAAGCCTCGCAAAATGTTGCTGTTTGAGACTGGCTTTAGCATTTTGTTAACTTTGAGAAAGTCCTATGGTTGTAGACGTTGATGTAGCAAGGTGTTTGGACGCGGGTTCGACTCCCGCCGCCTCCACTATTTAGTTTATAGAGAAACTTATAAACAAATCAATCGCTCAATAGAGCGATTTTTGATTGATTTAAGGAAAGCACGATAAAATAAGTCATACTCTAATATTTAATTAGTTTTAACCTAACTTGTCCTTCAGTATTTTTGAAGGACTTTTTATATAAAATACATCCCTCAAGCAGTGAAGATGCGTGGACATTTGAATTTATTAACCCCAAATTTTAGTTTGTACTTTGTTTACTCGTTTTGGCTTCATTTAAGGGAGTGGTCGTATAATATCTTTATTCCAATAAATTTTTCATAAAGTTTACTCCTAAGCATCTCACTCTCGTGAGGTGTTTTTTGCATTCAAATAAAGAAATCTCAATTTTGGACTCTCTCAAGAAGCTAACAACTTTTTGTTAAATTTTGCTATAATTATTAGAAAGAGTTTTTTACGAGTGCTGTAAACACTTGAAAAAAGATCATTTTATCTAAAAGTAGACGACGAAGGTCGTCTTTCATTATGACCATTGTTAATGAAGAGGAGATAGTATATTGAAACATTTTAGGGGGGCGATTTTTGTTAGTATCCTTGCATTAATCATAGCCTATATTTATGGAGGGATGACAGCGCTGGTATTAGCAGCCATACTTGGAGTAATGGAGATCTCCCTATCTTTTGATAATGCAATCGTTAATGCCCGAATTTTAGAGCGGATGAGTTACAAGTGGCGGGAAGTCTTTTTGACTGTTGGGATGCTTATCGCCGTTTTAGGTATGAGATTTCTCTTTCCCCTGCTCGTGGTCTCCATCTCAGCACACCTCAATCCAATCGATGCACTAATGCTTGCAATGGCTAAAGGAGATCCAAGTCAGCCTGGGACTTATGCCTATATCCTCAATCATGCTCACCCCATGATTGCAGCTTTTGGTGGGATGTTCCTTTTAATGCTGGCTTTAGACTTTTTCTTTGATTTTCAAGTCGTACATTGGCTAGGATTTCCAGAAAAAATACTAAGAAAAATAGGGCGCTTCCCTGCAGCAACTTCCTTATGTTCACTCATCCTCTTACTTATCCTTAGCCACTTCGTTGCAAAAGATTCTTTTCTCGTTTTATTTTCTGGGCTAATAGGAATAGTCTTATACTTAGCAGTCCAAGGCCTGGGTCATCTTATGGCTCAACATGGTACTCTAGCAGAAGTGGAAGAAGAACTAGAAAATTCAAATTCGAAACAATCTACTCCCCCTGTTTTATTGACGGGTAAGGCTGCATTTGGTCTCTTTTTGTATTTAGAAATGATTGATGCATCTTTTTCTTTCGATGGAGCAATCGGCGCTTTTGCCATAACACCAGATCCAATAATCATTATGCTAGGTCTAGGATTTATAGGTGCAATGTTTGTCCGTTCTTTAACAATTTTTCTTGTAGAAAAAGGAACACTTAATGAACTAATTTATCTGGAACACGGAGCACATTGGGCAATTCTTATTTTAGCAATTCTTTTGCTGCTTTCTATTGCTATAGAAATACCAGAAATTATCACTGGAGTTTTAGGCGCAATCATAATAGGGTGCTCTTTGATTTCCAGTCTGTTTTACAATAGAAAGAGTAGACGGTAGTAAAAATAAGAAAGTAAACGCTTGCTCTGGTGTGGTTTATATAATACAATAGTCTTAATAAGACGAAGGAGGTCGAATTATGCCAGAGAAAATCTTCGGTTCACTAGAAAAACCAGAACCAGACAAAAACATCAAAAAGGAAGAATTGAAAAATGTTACCGTTGATCATCAAGACGGTATTCAAGAAACCTTTGATAAAACAACAAGTAAAGCAGAAGAGTTCCTTGGAGAAGCTGCTCATGCGCTTGATAAGGCACTCCCAGAAGAATAATTTAGTAAGGTCCTCTCGAGGACTTTTTTAATATATTTTTAGATTTTGGGTATTAAAAAAGCATCTACTTTACGAGTTAAGTAGATGCGTTCACTGAGAGGGGTATTCGCCCATTTTTTTACTCCTTAAACTAATGCTTCCAAGTTGTTAACAGCTTCTTCAATAGTGTTACCCGCAGCGTATACATGTCGATCTGTGGCCAGGGCAGCCATAAAGATATTGTTAGATGTATCAAGTGTTACGGTGTATTGGAAAAATTTATTTTTGTTAGTGAATGTCATAATGCATTCTCCTTTCTCTAAATATTGACGAAAGGGAACTATAACGCTTATAACGAAATTCCACTATTAATTGTAGCATAAAGAAATCAGGAGGTCAAAAAAAGCATCCTAAAAATTCTAGGTTGAGTAAAGTCTATAAAAACCGAACGAGCGTTTTTTTTAACATACAAACATACATTTATTTGTACTCAATTAGGCTTACTCATGGTATAATTTAAAATAAAAAAGGAGTATAGACCGATGAGGGAAAAAGTAGTTGTGAGCAAAACATGGCTTGTTTTGGCAACCTTGAGCACCGGCCTTTATTTTTATGGAAAGTTAAACTATGATGAATCCTTTACGTTTATAGGCGCAGTGGGAATCGTTGGAGCTTTAACTTGTGGTTTGACGGGTTTGATTATTAAAGCTTTGCGCAACGTCACCCGATGATACTCGAATAGTAAAGAACTTTAGCGAACGATTACTTTGGAAATTATGTATTTATTATGATAAACAGTTTAGAAATTATTGAAAAAATGAATCCGAATCAAAAAATCAATTATGATAGGGTTTTTCAAAAAGTAAGAGCATCATGGGAAGAAGACAATATCCGTCCCAGAATCTTACTACATAGCTGTTGCGCGCCTTGTAGTACCTACTCACTTGAGTATCTTACAAAATCTGCAGACGTAACAATTTACTTTGCAAATTCTAATATTCATCCTTCAAGCGAATACGAGCGGAGGATGAAAGTCCAAGAAGAATTTATTACGGAATTCAATGCACGTACAGGTGCACAGGTAGGCTTTATTGCTGGAGCATATGAACCTCAAGTTTTCCTCAAAATGGTGGCAGAAAAACATCTACAAGAAGAACCAGAAGGCGGAAATCGATGTAGTGCTTGTTTTCAGATGCGCCTTGATCTTGTAGCCGAAAAAGCAGTACAGCTAGGGTTTGATTATTTTGGGAGCGCCTTAACGCTATCTCCTAAGAAAAATAGTCAGTTAATTAATGAAATCGGTTTGGATATTCAAAAAATTTATAAAGTAAGTTATCTACCAAGTGATTTTAAAAAGAATAAAGGCTACCAGCGCTCTTTGGAAATGTGTAGAGACTATGAAATATACCGTCAATGTTATTGTGGTTGTGTCTTTGCGGCAAAACAGCAAGGGATAGATTTGAAGGCACAAAATAGAGCGGCTATTCAATTCTTGCGGATAAAAAAGGAGTGAAACCTTGACAAACGCTTCCTTTTTTAATAAAATGAAGATAAGTTAAGTATTCCAAAGGGGAGTAGCGTCGGTTCAACCGAAACAAAGTCGTCAATTCGTGGGTTCGCTCACCGGCTTTGTTGACATACATATGTATGTTTAGCAAGACCTTTGCCAGTTTTGATTTCTGGCAAAGGTCTTTTTTTATAAAAGGATGTATTATTAAAATTTTAATGAGACCTTCATTTATTAAAAAACTCAGCCAGAAGTCACTTAGAGAAAAGGAGAACATTCGTGCAGTATTACAATCAATCTACAGAAGAAGTCCTCAAAGCAACTTCTAGCCAGTTAAATGGGTTAGAACAAGAAGAAGTGGAAACGCGCCAAGCTAAAGATGGCTTTAATGAATTAGAAGCAAAAAAGAGCGCTTCTACTTGGCAACTTTTCATTGAAACACTAAAGGACCCAATGGTGATTATTTTGCTATTGGTAGCCTTCGTGCAGTTATTTCTGGGCGAATTTATTGAATCAATTGTTATTTTCATTGTATTGATGATAAATTCAGCAGTAGCAGTGATTCAAACAAAGCGTGCAGAAAGTTCATTAGACGCTCTGAGACAAATGTCAGCACCTTCAGCTAAAGTGTTACGTAATGGGGAAAAAGTTTCCATCGCAGCGCGTGAATTAGTTGTAGGCGATATCGTTTCACTTGAGGCAGGTGACTTTATTCCAGCAGATGGTAGGCTTTTAGATGTACAAAATTTGCGTGTGGAAGAAGGGATGCTCACAGGTGAATCTGAACCCGTAGAGAAAGCTTCAGATCCGATTGATGGAGAGGCGGGCCTTGGTGATCGTATTAATATGGTCTTTAGTTCTAGCTTAGTGGTCTATGGTCGTGCTGACTTTGTAGTTACGCATATCGGAAAACAGACAGAAATCGGGAAAATTGCACAAATGCTTGAAACTGCAGAAGCTAAACAAACTCCACTCCAACAAAAATTGGAGAAGTTTGGTAAACAGCTTGGTTGGGCAATCCTTGGTTTATGCTTACTGATATTTGCGGTGCAAATTCTGCGGCTGTTTACTTCTGATCAAGTCGTAGACATGCAAAAAGCAATCTTAGACTCGTTTATGTTTGCCGTAGCCGTAGCCGTGGCTGCCATTCCAGAAGCTCTCTCCTCGGTGGTGACAATTGTTCTTTCGGTAGGAACGAACAAAATGGCAAAACAACATGCGATTATGAGAAATCTTCCAGCCGTTGAAACATTAGGCTCCACCTCTGTTATTTGTACGGATAAAACGGGGACATTAACACAAAATAAAATGACTGTTGTAGAAACTTATCTACCAAGTAAGGGAACTACATCACTGGATAATTTGCAAGAGGAAGATGAAAAGTTATTGCTTAATGCGATGGTCCTCTGTAATGACTCGTCTTTCTCACAAGAAGGACAGTCGCTAGGCGACCCAACGGAAGTAGCATTGATTGCTTATAGCGATAAAATGGGTCAACCTTATCAAAAAGTACGGGAGGCTGCTCCTCGTCTCGCTGAGTTCCCATTTGACTCTGAGCGCAAGTTGATGAGTACCTTAAATGATTTTGAAGGAACAAAGACCATTTTTGTAAAAGGAGGACCAGATGTTCTCTTTACACGTTGTACTCAGGTTCTTTTAGATGGCGAGGTCCAACCATTTACAAATGAGCTTCGCAAACAATTTCAAGAACAAAATGAAAACTTCAGTAAGAAAGCCTTACGTGTGCTTGCCTATGCTTATAAACCAGCTGACCACCATGTTGAGGAGCTGACCTTAGAAGATGAAAATGATTTAATTTTAATTGGGCTTACAGCTATGATTGATCCGCCGCGTGAAGCTGTTTATGATTCAATCTCAGAAGCTAAAAAAGCTGGTATTCGTACGATTATGATCACGGGAGACCATAAGACTACGGCTCAAGCGATTGCGCAAGATATTGGTCTGATGGATGAGGGCGATCGTGCGGTCACAGGACAAGAGTTAGATGCAATGTCAGATGATCAGCTGCGTGAGGATTTGAAGAATATTTCTGTTTATGCTCGTGTCTCTCCAGAGAATAAAATCCGAATTGTACGTGCTTGGCAAAATGAGCAGCAAGTCACTGCCATGACGGGTGATGGGGTAAATGATGCTCCAGCACTGAAACAAGCGAATATTGGGATTGCTATGGGAAGTGGTACAGATGTAGCAAAAGATGCAGCAAGTATGATTTTGACAGATGATAATTTTGTCTCTATTGTATCAGCTGTCTCAATTGGACGCACGGTTTACGATAATATTAAAAAATCAATCAGCTATCTTTTTTCTGGAAACTTAGGGGCGATTATCGCAATTGTATTTGCTTTGGTTGTGGGTTGGGTTAATCCATTTACTGCGCTTCAATTACTCTTTATCAACTTAGTAAATGATTCTGTTCCTGCTATTGCTTTAGGAATGGAAAAAGAGGAACCAGATGTGATGGCTAAAGCACCTCGGCGCTTGGATGAAGGAATTTTTGCTAATGGGCTCCTGCGTATTATCCTAGTCAGAGGTACTTTAATTGGGGTTGCCGCTATCATCTCACAATATGTTGGCCAACAAATTTCGGCAGAGATGGGAGTAGCGATGGCTTTTACTACTTTGATTTTGGCACGTACATTGCAAACTTTTGCTGCGCGATCAAATTCACAAAATATCCTCCGACTTGGATTCTTCAGTAACAAGTATGTCCTTGGTGCTGTAGCCTTCTGTTTAGCTTTATACAGTTTGACTACTTTACCTTTCTTACGTGGAATCTTCTCTATTCCGGCTAATTTTGGATGGAGTCAATGGATAATTGCAGCTGGATTAGCAGTGGGAGCAGTGATCTTAATGGAAGTTTTCAAAGCAATTAATGCTGCTATCGAACATCGTCGTGCGAAGGTGGTCTTTGATAAAAATTATCCCAAATAAAGGATGTAAAAGAGTGTGAAAGGAGGGGTTCACGCTCTTTTCAAAAGTATAAAATGATAACGCTTTATAAAAAAAGAGGGGACCAATGAAGAAAAATGTTTTACCTGGCGTTGAGAAAAAGTGGCGTAAAAACTTTTATCTCTTTTTAGTGGGTCAGTTGCTGACAGGTGTGTCATCGATGGTAGTGCAATATGCAATTATCTGGTATTTGACCCTAGAGTCAGGCAAAGAGTCTGTTTTAGCGGTGGCTACCTTGATTGGTATGGTGCCAATGGTCATTCTTTCACCTTTTGTCGGTCCTTTTATTGATCGTTTGAACAAGAAAATATTATTGATTTCTTATGATGCCATTGCAGCTTTAGTGGCTTTAGGATTATTTATCTATGGGATTTCTCATGAGGTTTATCCTTTGGGATTGGTCTTTGTAACAATAGGAATACGTGCTATTGCACAGACTGCTCAGATGCCAACCGTACAATCTATTATTCCAACCATGGTTCCAGAAGAAGAAATTACCCGTGTGAATGGTCAATTTGGGATGATGCAGTCCTTGGTTTACTTGATTTCGCCTGCTCTTGGTGCATGGTTAGTTGCAGCTTTCCCTATTCACTGGGTCATTTTACTAGATGTAATTGGTTTTGTCCTGGGTACTGGAATGCTACTTTTAGTCACTATCCCTGAAGTCCCTTCTCTGGGTGAGAAAATACATTTGTTGAAAGATACAAAAGATGGCTTTAAAAAATTACATGCTAATCAGGGAATATGGAGAATTACACTAATTGGCACCTTATTTATGCTGTTATTTATGCCGGGAATCAGCCTCTATCCTTTAGTGACTACCAAATATTTTGGTGGAACGATTGTGCATGCGGGTTGGGTTGAAGTCGTTTATGCAGGAGCAATGCTTTTAGGAGGTTTCTTCGTGGGATTTTTTGGTCAGGTTAAAAATCGGATGCCTTGGATCATAGCGGCTTATCTTGTTGTTGGGGTGAGTGTTGGCTCATCAGGACTTTTACCTGGTCGGATGACGAGCTTTTGGTTATTTTTACTCTTAAATGTTTTGGCGGGATTGGTTACGCCTTTCTTTAACTCAATGAATTTGGCAATGACGCAGCAATCTTTTGAGCCACAATATTTAGGAAGGGTGATTGGGCTTGACATCCGCATTAATGGGATTAGCAGGTCCGATTGGGCTCGTATTTGCGGCACCGCTAGCAGGATGGTTAGGTGTTCAAAATATGCTAGTGATTGCAGGGCTTGGAGGTATCCTTGCTGGCCTGCTCCTTTGGATTATTCCACAGGTTCGTAACTATGATAAAAATTTGCAAAAGATACTGCAAAGAGAAGAATAAAAAATCACTGACGGGCTTGTCAGTGATTTTTTAGGCAGAAGGATTAACTTTATCATAATTTTCAAGCTGATAAGTTTCAATCATTTCGATTAATTTATCTGCATATGTAGGGTCTGTGGCGTAACCGGAGGTTTGGATCGCTTTAGCGGCGCTGGTGTAATCAGAGGCCGTAAGGACACTGGCATACTGATTAGGGTTCCAAGTTGTCCCTTCTACAAAAAGTTTGCTGTGGGCTTCCACAGCTGCTTGGTAACTTTCATAAACTCGAAATTGCCCTTGGATGGTCACCCATTGGTCATTTTCATATTCTTGGGTATCTAGAGTTACTGTTGGGACATCACCAGACGCTTTGACACCAAAGAGATTATGGTATTTACTTGCCAAAGTACTTTGGCCAAAATTAGATTCTAGGCAAGCTTGAGCAATCGTAACTGATGCGAGGATATTATATTCTTGTTGGTTTTTTTGAGCGAGGGGTGCGATATCACGAATAAAATTATATTGAACCATTTGCTTAACTTCTGCAGCGCTTTTGGAGTCACTGACGGTCCTGTCAGTAATACTTTTTCCATAAGTCAGCGCCAACCAGCTAAGTGCAAGGATGAGAATGATTTTGCTTAAAGCGGAGACCCGAGAAGGCTTACCTCTACGCCGAGATTTATTTTTCATAAGGCTAGTTTATCATAAAATAGAAAAGTTGGGTAAAATACGAAAATTAGAATCGACACGCTAGCAAAAAAAAGGTGAAAACGGTATACTTATCAATGAACAGTGTGACTGATCAGCAGTCTTTCACCCGAAAAGAATGATTCTGGAGGAAAAAATGAATTTTTATGATTTTGAAGCCATTAAAATGAATGGTGAGAAAGTAGCAATGTCTGATTATCAAGGAAAAGTCGTCATTGTTGTGAACACCGCAAGTACATGTGGTTTAACGCCACAATTTGAAGGATTGGAAGAGCTTTATAAAAAATATCATGCTCAAGGCTTAGAAATTTTGGGCTTTCCCTGCAATCAATTTGCTAATCAAGATGCAGGAGATAATGACTCCATCAATGAATTTTGCCAACGCAATTATGGGGTGACTTTTACCATGTTTCAAAAAATAAAAGTGAATGGTAAAGAGGCGCATCCGCTCTATCAGTTTTTGAAAAAAGAAGCCAAAGGTACGGTAGGAAGTACGATTAAATGGAATTTCACAAAATTTGTGATTGACCGTCAAGGGCAAGTAGTCAGTCGCTTTGCCCCTGCGACGGAGCCAAAAGAGATGGAAGCAGATCTACAAAAACTACTTTGAAAAAGCTAGCGCTTGTAATGTCTGTGATATTTTGCTAAACTAATAAAAATAAAACTTTTAATCTAGTCCAGAGAGGCTAGCAAGGTTGTGCATCAAGAAAAAAATTCTATAAGTTACTGACAAAGCTGTCAGTTCTTCTGTGTCAGTGATTGAAGAACCCAGACGTTTTGGTAAGTAATGAAAATGATTATTTTGGGACACATCTGCTAGGTTTCTGGCAGATGTTTTTTGTTGAATTGGGTACAAAAAGTACTCAAAGATTGAAGGAGAAAACAAATGCCAAAGCGTAAAGATATTAAAAAAATTCTCATCATCGGTTCCGGACCCATCATCATTGGTCAGGCTGCTGAATTTGATTATGCTGGGACTCAAGCTTGCCTTGCTTTGAAAGAAGAAGGCTATGAGGTGGTTTTGATTAATTCAAATCCTGCAACCATCATGACTGACCGTGAAATCGCAGACCGTGTTTATATCGAACCAATTACTGTTGAGTTTGTCAGTAAAATTCTCCGAAAAGAAACTCCAGATGCCCTCTTACCAACGTTGGGAGGTCAAACTGGCCTTAACATGGCAATGGAACTTTCTGAAACTGGAATCTTAGAGGAATTAGATATTGAACTTCTAGGTACAAAACTCAGCGCCATTGACCAAGCTGAAGACCGCGATCTTTTCAAAAAATTGATGGAAGAATTAGGAGAACCGATCCCAGAATCAGAGATTGTTCATACCGTTGAAGAAGCTCTGATTTTTGCACAAAGTATTGGTTATCCAGTTATCGTGCGTCCTGCTTTCACTATGGGAGGAACAGGTGGAGGAATTTGTAACACTGAAGAAGAACTTCGTGAAATAGCTTCCAATGGACTTAAATTAAGTCCTGTGACCCAATGCCTTATTGAACGTTCTATCGCAGGTTTTAAAGAAATCGAATATGAAGTCATGCGCGATTCTTCAGATAATGCTATTGTGGTTTGTAACATGGAGAATTTTGATCCTGTAGGGGTTCATACGGGAGATTCCATAGTCTTTGCACCAAGCCAAACCCTCTCTGATCATGAATATCAAATGTTACGCGATGCAAGTTTAAAGATTATTCGTGCTCTAAAAATCGAGGGAGGCTGTAATGTTCAATTAGCGCTCGATCCTGAAAGTTATAAGTATTATGTCATCGAGGTCAACCCACGTGTGAGCCGTTCTTCTGCACTGGCTTCCAAAGCGACAGGTTATCCAATTGCAAAAATGTCAGCTAAGATTGCAGTAGGAATGACACTTGATGAAATTATTAATCCAGTAACAAACACGACTTATGCTATGTTTGAGCCAGCTCTAGACTACGTGGTGGCCAAAATTGCTCGCTTTCCATTTGATAAGTTCGAACAGGGTGATCGTCAACTAGGAACACAGATGAAAGCAACAGGCGAAGTTATGGCAATTGGTCATAATATCGAAGAGAGCTTACTTAAAGCAGTACGTTCCCTTGAAATAGGGACAATCCATAATGAATTAGAAGAAGCTCAGCAGGCTTCTGATGAACAATTGTATGAGAAGATGGTCAAGGCCCAAGATGACCGCCTATTTTATGTGTCAGAAGCCATCCGTCGTGGAATCTCGATTGAGGAGATTTCTGAATTGACGAAAATAGATCTCTTCTTCTTAGATAAACTTCTCCATATTGTGGAGCTTGAAGAAGCGCTTAGTGTCAATATTTTTGACCCTGAACTCCTTAAAAGTGCAAAGCGAAATGGGTTTTCAGATCGTAAAATTGCAGCACTTTGGAATGTTGAGGAAACAGAAGTTCGCCGTCGTAGAAAAGAAAATCAAATTCTACCTGTCTATAAAATGGTTGATACATGCGCTGCTGAGTTTGAAAGCTCCACACCTTACTTTTATTCAACCTATGAGTGGGAGAATGAATCGGAAAGATCAGACAGTGAAAAAATTATCGTCCTTGGTTCTGGACCGATTCGTATCGGACAAGGTGTTGAATTTGATTATGCAACTGTACACTGTGTGAAGGCTATTCAAGCTTTGGGATACGAAGCTATCGTTATTAATTCTAATCCAGAAACAGTTTCAACAGATTTTTCTATCTCTGATAAGCTTTACTTTGAACCACTAACTTTTGAAGATGTGATGAATATCATTGACTTAGAACAACCAGAAGGTGTAATTGTCCAATTTGGCGGACAAACAGCTATCAATTTAGCCGAACCTCTCTCTAAAGCTGGGGTTAAAATTTTAGGAACGCAAGTTGAAGATTTAGACCGTGCTGAGGACAGAGATTTATTTGAAAAAGCATTACAAGATTTAGAAATTCCTCAGCCACCAGGAGCAACAGCCACTACTGAGGAAGAAGCGGTAGAAAATGCTAATAAAATTGGCTACCCTGTCCTTATCCGACCCTCATTTGTTTTAGGTGGACGAGCGATGGAGATTATTAACAATGAAAATGATTTAAGAGATTATATGAACCGTGCGGTTAAAGCATCACCAGAGCATCCCGTCTTAGTCGATTCTTATTTACAAGGACGTGAGTGCGAAGTAGATGCGATCTGTGATGGTACCGATGTACTTCTTCCAGGAATCATGGAGCACATTGAACGTGCAGGGGTTCACTCAGGGGACTCCATGGCAGTCTATCCGCCGCAAACTTTTTCACAAGAAATTATTGACACCATTGTTGATTATACGCAACGTTTGGCAATAGGTCTAAATTGTAAAGGGATGATGAATATTCAATTTGTTATTCACGAAGAACAAGTATATGTGATTGAAGTAAACCCACGTGCTTCAAGAACCGTTCCCTTTTTATCTAAAGTGACAAATATTCCGATGGCACAACTTGCTACAAAGATGATTTTAGGTAAAACACTAAACGAGCTCGGGTATAAATCAGGTCTTGCACCAGCTTCGAAAATGGTTCATGTTAAAGCCCCTGTATTCAGCTTTACTAAATTGGCTCGTGTGGACAGTCTCTTAGGACCAGAAATGAAATCCACTGGTGAAGTAATGGGATCGGATGTAACGCTGGAAAAAGCACTTTATAAATCTTTTGAAGCAGCGAAACTTCATCTTGCTGATTATGGGTCCATTCTTTTTACAATTGCCCAAGAGGATAAAGAAGAGGCACTCCTGCTCGCTAAAGGTTTTGCCGAAATCGGTTACTCCCTGATTGCTACCCAAGGTACCGCAAAATTTTTCAAAGAGAATAAACTTCATGTCCGTGAGGTTGAAAAACTTTTAGGAAGCGAGGATGAAGAAGGCACTTTGGTAGAAGATATCCGTCAGGGACGTGTTCAAGCGGTTATCAATACGATGGGTAACACAAGAGCATCTTTGACTGCTGAAACAGATGGTTTTAGAATCCGTCAAGAAGCGATTAGTCGAGGTATTCCCCTCTTTACTTCCCTTGATACTGCAGCGGCTATCCTCAAAGTGATGGAAAGTCGTAGTTTTACTACAAAAATGATATAAATTAAAACCCTCTTTCTTAAAAGAGGGTTTTTGGTATTCAGATGAAAAAGTATTTAAGCAGATTGTTGGACAAAAGTTTTAGATTAAGCTATAAATGGAGTATATAGAATACGCTTTCATTTTTGGGTGTTGAAGGAGGACTCAGTGAAGAAAGAGATAAAACGCTATTTTTATTTGACCGCTGGCCTTTTCATCTTGAGCTTTTCACAAGTTCGTCCATCTTTTTTAGTTCAAGCGGACACAGTGGTCGATAATCAAAATGCTACGGCTAACGTCTTTTTTAATGTGACTGCTCCGTCAGCAAACACTTGGTCAATTACAGCAGGCAATTTTAGTTTTGCCGATCAAATCATATCAGGAGGACAGGTGAGCGTTAACTCTGCCTCTGATAATCCTATTGTGGTTACAAACTTATCAGGGACTAATACGGCCTTTAGTATTCAACAAAGGATAAGTGATTTTACACTCTCCACCAATTCGACGGTTCTTCCTGTCACAGCCTTTAATGTGACTGTTGGAAGTAGTACAGATGGTAAGCTTGTTGGAGCAGCTGCCATTAATATTTTTAAACAAAATGGAGAAGTGCTACGCAGTGGGAACGGGGCTAACGGGAAAATGACGAGTGGAAACGTTAGTGCACAATTACTTGTTGATGGGAGCACAAAAGCAATTGCCGCAGGGACTTACAGTGCCACTATTACATCTACTATCGTTGCGGGCCCATAGGAGGGAAAAGTATGAAATTTAGATATATGCTCCTCTTTTTCTTAATGCTACTCCCCTCTTTTTTTATAGTTCAAGCAGAGCAAAAAGTTTACGCCTCTGTTCTGACGGGGAGCATTGACACGACAGGTTCAATAACTGGCCTCAGCGGAGCGACATACTATAATACTGCCAGCTGGCAAGATATGGTAGACACCTACAAGGGAGTTACCCCTACAGCAAGCTCTAATGGGACTGTGTTTTTCAATGTCACTGGTAACATTCCTGGTAATGCAGTAGTGAATACAGGAAATGTGGTCATAAGCGGGAAATCACTCTCGATCAACGGGAATAATTTTACCCTTTACCTGGACAATGATACAACTTACACAAACGCTCAGAGTATAGGAGGAAGTGATGGCACGGCCCGTGCGTTTGGATCTAATGGCACCATCTCTTCTTCAACAACATTAACATTAAAAAATGCTCAGATCATCAATAATATTACGAGTGGCATTTTTCAGATGAAAGGCTCTAATGCACAGGCTACCACAATCTATAACAATGTTACTGTAACTAATGGAGATAGCCTTTATGGAGCACAGCCAATAAGAAATGATACAGGAAAAATTTTATTTTATGGTAATAATACCTTTAACATCTTACAAAATCATGATATAAACGATGCGAGTAGTGCAGGTGCAGATAACCAAGGAGAATGGATACAAGGGGGAACCTATCTAGAGGTCGTCAATGGAACAACGACATTAAACCAAAGTTGGGGAAATGATCAACCTTTTTACATTTATTACCCGAATGGGGGTTCAACACTGCAAGTTGATGCTGGAGCATCAATGGTTTGGAATCTTAACAAAACTTATACCATGTACTATGATGATGGCGGACTTTTGTCAGGCGGGGCACTAAATTGGAATATTAATGGTAGTTTTTTGATTAACGGGACTACCAATACAGCTTCAACTTATTCAGGTGGATGGTTTATGTCACTTAATGTTCTTAATGCATGGAATGTGAACGTTGGACAAAATGCGACATTAAAGGTTACTACTGGTGGAGTGATGAGTTTAGGCGGGGTATCAGGTGTTGATGGATTTTTAGCTGGTCCAGTGAAGTGGAATTTTGGGCAGGGATCATCAATACTCTTCAATAACTTAAATACTAATCAAAGTGTTGCTACTTTGGCACCAGGTTTAGGGAGTGGGATTACAATGAATAATCCTAAAGTTGTTACATTCAACACCAGTGGTAATTCCGTGTTTTCTACGACTGTGCTCACTTTTCCAATCACTATTTCAGGAACAGGATTAAGAACACATTCCTCCTCAACTGCCTATCGCTTTGATAACACTTATGACTTAACTTCGCCAAATAAAACAAGTATTACCTCAAGCAGTGCGGACGTCTGGTATCGCTTAAACACAGGGACACTAACCACGTTTAACCCGACGTTGCAGGTAGCTAACCTTTCACCAAATAATTACGCTGCAGGTGACCTACAAGCTATCGCAGCGGGTAAATATATTTCTTGGTATCAACCAAATGGCCTTCAACTTCAAACTGCCCTTTCTAGTATGAGTCGCACGTTCAATATATCCCTTGACCCCAATGCGTCACAAGGGACACCCGTAGATGGCTCTTGGTCAAATCTCATTCCAGGAACAAGTCCGCAAACCTTAGTAGTTAGTGATGATCGGGGACAAAATCCCAATAGTCATGTGACATTAAAGCTTCTACAAAACAACTTCCCTAGTGGTTTGCAATATTACTGGATTGATCCTTCAACAAAAAATCCAACAGCTCTAACGGTTAATAGTGCGATTCAAATAGCCAGTCTCACCAGTGACAGCACTTTGCCATCTTGGATTAAGATGACAGGAGCTGGTAGTTGGTATACAATGACCTTTTCGACAGATACTGGTATAGCTGTGAAGGCAAACAACAGTTTGTTATCGCAAAATAATAGTCTCGGAGGAACATTTCAATATACGATGATTGATGGGCCTTCCTAAACGAGGGGTAAGAAATGAAAGGTGTAAAACAGTTTAAATGGTTGATAGCTTCACTCGTTTTCTTAGTCTTTTGTGGGATTAATAACCCCGTTCAAGCTTTAGAGGGCGACTTTAGTGTTGAAGCCATCACTGAAGCACATCAAAAGCAGAAAATTAATTCTTATTGGTGGTTACAGGTTGAGCCTAAAGAAAGAATTAATCTAGTACTGAAATTAACAAATGGCGCTGAAAAGAGTACTTTCTTGGTAACAAGTCATCAAGCCGCTACTAATAATAATTTCACCATAGATTATGGCTTATCCCAAAAGGAAGTGGCTGCATTACTCAGCCAAAATGACAATTCCTTTAACTTTTATCATGACCTTCATTTTGAAGGAGAAACCCAAGCAGGGAAGTTGAAAGTTTCCTTAGCACCGTACGAAAATAGAGACATAAAAATCAATTTTAATATCTCTAAAAACGGCCTCGCACATCAAGTCATTGGTGGGATAACTGTCACTCAGCAAGTAAATTCCAGCAATCAAGAAGGCATCCTCAATCAGTATTCTCATGCTGTGGCATTAGTTATGGAGCCGACGGCTATCAGTCCTCTCGTTCCTGTAAAAGAAACATTATTGGAAGATGAAAAGGGAGACCTTTTTCTTCGGGTAAACAATCCTAATGGGTCTCTCGTTGAAGGGGTTAAAATTCAGGCAACTTTAACGGACAAATATGAACAACATGTCGCTAAATTAGCGACCAATCAAAGTTCTCTCGTACCTTTTGCACAGGTGGAGCTGCCTTTTAGTATGAATGAACCACTAAAAAGAGGGCAGAACTATCATTTGGTCATATCAACTAATGGAAGAACAATAGAAGAAGATTGGGTGGTGGGAGAAGATGGAAAATTAAATGTCAACCATCAGCAGAAGATACAAAAAAAATCAGCCTTAGTAACAACCTCCCCAATTTTGTGGCTTGTTCTTTTCTTAATTTTAGGTGCTCTGATAAGGCTAAGGCATAAGAGTATAAAATAAAGAAGTCTGTTTGAAGTGGAGTAGAAAGGAGAAATTTGGAAGTAAAACTTATTACTCTTGTCAGTATAATAACCGTCCTGCATTCAGGTGTAGCTTTAGGACAAATGAATAGTGTCACTCAAACAAAAAGTAAAATTGGTTTTGTGGACAAAGCTCCACTAGAGAAGCCACCCGAAAATAAGGTAACTCTATCTGCTCAGCGAAATAGAGCTACACAGGGTGAGAATTTACCGATAGTAGGTGAGAAATCAAGCCAACTTTCATACGTTGGTATTCTACTCATTTTCGGAATTTTTATCACTGTCATATTAGCCCCAAAATATAAAAGAGAATGAGGTACATTCATGAACAAGATAAAATTAAATTTAACAGGCTTAACCCTTCTTAGCGTTGGGCTGTTGGTTACAGGAGGATCCCTTACTCAAGCAGCAACTGTGGGATCTACGACTAGTAACGCTAAAATAACTTTTAGAGCTAAAATAACGGCTACTCCCCCCGTCTCTCCAAATGATGGGAAAACCCCAATCACTCCAACAACACCAGGAGTCCCTAATACCTCTAATCCAGTACTTTCTGGTGATGGTTTAACCCTTGATTTTGTACCCGCACTTAACTTTGGGACGCATTATGTAGATGCCTCAAGTGCTCATACCTGGTCAGCTTGGGCAGCTGATGACGGGACAGGTAAAGCCATTCCCCAATTTATGCAAGTTTCAGATAACCGTGGAACTCCAAGTGGTCCATTAGGGTGGTCTGTTGCTTTAACTCAAACTGCGCAATTTGCGGGAGCTACTGCTGGAAATTTAACGAATGCTGTCCTAACTTTTAACGCAGATGGAACAAACAATGTAGTCAGTGCTTCAGCTAATAAGGCTACGTCCGCTACGAATACAGCACTTAACGCGCTTGTACCAGGGACAGCCATAACAATTTTTCAAGCGGATGCAGGTACTGGAACAGGGACCAATTTGTTAAACTTTGGAGCAAAAGACGGTTCGAGCCTTGTTAGTGATCCCGAGGCGTTAGATACTGCTAATACAACAGGCAAAGTCGATCCTAATATTACTTTAAATGTGCCTGCTGGCGCTGCAAAAGCAGATACTTATAGTGCCACCCTTAATTGGAACCTTTATAGCGCACCAGGTAATGCTTAAAAACTAAGGTTGTGAGTTGAGAACCTCTTTAAAAAGGAGGTTCTTTTTTAAAAGAAATTAGAGAGGGGAGCGTTATGAATAAGATAAAAGCGATTATTGCTATTATCATTGCCTTAGTCTTAGTAAGGGGGGGTGAGGTCCAGGCAAAAACAATGGATTATTCAGTGAATCCAATACTTCCAGAAAATCAAGTCAAGAAAGGCGTCAGCTATTTTGACTTACTTTTAGAACCGGATAAGCAACAGACTCTTGAGGTGGAGCTTGAGAATCTTACGGAAAAAAAGCAAACAATCAAAGTTTTAATTTCGAGTGCAGTGACAAATGCTTCGGGTGTAGTGGATTATTCCCCAACGAACTTACCACTAGATGCATCATTAAAATATAATATCAAAGATTACACACAAGCGCCAAAGGTTGTAAATTTAGCTGCTCATGAGCGACAAGTGGTAAAGATTAAAGTAAAAATGCCTCAAACACCTTTTGATGGTGTTATAGCAGGAGGCATAACTTTCCAACAAGAAGGACAAACCGAAGCTGACAATCAAGCAGCTGCAAAAGGGATTTCAGTAAAAAATACTTATTCTTATTCGATTGCTTTATTAATCCGTCAAAATGAAAAAGAGCTTCCAGCCCAACTTAAGCTGCACACCATAAAAGCGGGGCAGGTAAATGGGCGTAATGTAATCAATGTTAATCTTCAAAATCCAGAGATGGCCTATTTAAATACGGTAAATGTTGAGGCTACTGTTCGTGGTCTTACACACAAAGAAGTAGCGTATACGTATTCCAATCCAATGTTGCAAATGGCACCGAATACGAACTTTAATCTGCCTATTCCAACCAGCAATCAGAATGCGGCTACACGTGTCTCAGAACCTCTTCAGGCAGGTAAATATGAGCTGGAAATGGTAGTGAGTGCAAGAACAGATCCCAAAGGTGCTTATGAGGCAACCAGAAATGGGAAAAAGGAAAACTATAGATATCAATGGACTTTTAAAAAGACTTTTACTATTGCTCAGGGGGAGTCTGATAAATTGAATAAGAGTGATCCAACAATCAAAACGACTCATAAAAGTTGGATGTGGCAGGGCATACTCCTCGGACTTATTTTCCTCATGGCAGCAGTTTTGTTGCTTCTGATAAAGAAACGTCGCCAAACAAAGGCTCAAGAAATAGAAAATCAAAAATTGCGTGAAAAATTGACGAAGCAAGCACAGACAATTGAGGAACTAAATGCACAAAAGAAAGAAAAATAAGAACAAAATATTACCTAGATAGGCAAGGAGGAAAGATTTTGGTAAAATAGAATAAAAGCAGTTGTTTTTGAAAAGGGGAAAAATGATTATTTTATTTAATAAGCCTTATGATGTATTAACTAAATTCACTGATGAGATGGGCCGAAAGACACTAAAGGATTTTATCAAGATTCCTCATGTGTATGCAGCTGGGCGCTTAGATAAAGACAGTGAGGGTTTACTTTTACTGACGAATGATGGAAAATTGAATCATTTACTGACTGATCCAAAATCAAAAGCTTATAAAACGTATGTGGTACAGGTGGAAGGTGTCTTTGATGAGAAAGCAGCTAGTAAGTTGCGACAAGGGGTGCAATTGAAGGATGGGAAGGCTTTACCAGCAAAAGTTAAATTGATTGATGAGCCTGATTGGTTATGGGTGCGAAATCCCCCGATTCGAGAACGTCAATCAATCCCTACAAGTTGGGTGGAGATTTCTATTAAAGAGGGGAAAAATCGTCAGATTAGGCGAATGACAGCAGCAGTTGGATTTCCGACTTTACGTCTTATTCGGTGGTCAATTGGTCAGTATAGTTTAGGGACATTAAAAAGTGGTGAATATAAAATTATAAAAAAATAAAAGGAGTGCTTCAAGCATTCCTTTTTTATATTTTTTAAAAGCTTCTTCCGCCACCTGATCCTCCAGAGCTTCCGCCGCCATCAGAGGAAGGACGAGGGATGTGGCGCGTGGTGATAAAGGTATTAACCAAGCGATCTTCTCGTTCTGAGAGCTGGAGCTCTCCATTATGATTATAATCATAACGCCAGATTGCGTGGGCATCTTTCATTTGGTAACGGCGATAGATCATCCAGATAAAGAGAGCTGCGCTAAGCAAAGCAAAGAGAGCTGCGATAATGATGTAAAGTGGACGAAAACTGCGCTGGAAAGTAACCGCACCTGTTTGTTCATCAACAGTATAACGACGCGAAGTCGGAATACCTGCGCGATAGTATTGACTGACTTTGTCAAAGAATCCTGTTACTGCTCCACTGCTATCATTAGCAGATAAAGCGGGTTGAACAACATCAAGAGTATCCTCAATTCGACTGGCTGATAGATAATGCTTCATGTTCCCCGTTGCCCAGATGTAGACTTTCCGCAAGTTCATATTGATGACAAGAACTACTCCGTTTTTTCCTTCCCCTACTTGCTCTGCTAAATAGGAACGTGCCATAGAACTAGCAGAAGTAGTACTGTTTGACGTAAGGACATACACGCCAGCTTTGGTTTGATCAGCCAAAGCTTGAGCTTGCCCTTGCAAACTGGAAATTGTTGGACCCAAAATCTGAGCATTATCTTCGATCCCTGACGAAAAAGTTACTGCTTTTGTGGGCTGGGGAATGAATAAAAAGAATAGTCCAAATAGAATGAAACTAAAAAGTATAGATTTTTTTTTCATGAGACAAGGTACCCCACTAAGATTCCTAGGTTCAGTATGATGATAAAAAGCCCCAAGGCCCAGAGCCAAAGTTTCGTTTTATCAATTGGTAAGACACCGGCTACTTTACCTGTTTGGCCGTTCATGGCATAATAGTAAAATTTGTCTTTTCCGGGCTCACGGTAGGTCACTAACCAGAGTGGCAGAAGGACATAATCTTCGTCTAAAGTGGTCAGTTGATGACGACTTTGAACGCCACTGACCGAGCTATAACCTGTTATGGTCGCTGTCATGAGTCCGTCAGCGTACTGACGAAATTCTTTTTCAACCTCATTTTTCATTTCTTGAAATTCAATGTCACGCTTTTCAGTCATAAAACCAGAAAGGTATTGGTTTTTGAAAGGAACAGCAGCACTCATATCAAAAGGCTGAACAGCACCAACCATCTTATCTGTGAGGTTTTTTTGTAAAGCATTTTTGACCAGATCTTTGAAAGCAGTCGAGCCTGCCCGACGTATTGCATACTGAGAGTGCTCCGTATATTCGGTATCACCAACGATCCAAACACGCAGATTAGTTGCTTGAGCTGTCAAATCACCTGTGAGCTTTGCATCAACAGCCCAATAAGGAAAATAGACCCCTGATAATTTTTGAATTTGTTTTTTATCAAAGAAAGCTTTGGGAACAAATTTTTTCTTACCGACCCATTCTAGAAACCGTTCCTCCGCTTCTTTGTGTTCAATTTGAAAAGGGAGAACTTTCTCAGGCAAAAATTTTCCTGAAAGTCGTTCAGTCAAAACAACGGGATTATGACAATAATAACACCAAGTTGAGGCTGTTGTAGCCTCAGTCACTAACTCTGCTCCGCAAGAGGGGCAGAGAAATAATCCCACTTCTTCTAAAGAGTGTGAAGTGTCCTGTGGTTGGTCAGCTGATAGATCGGACGGATTAGAAGCTTCCAGGCTACTGACAGAGCTGTCAGTAAATGTGTCATCAGTAAAAGTAGCTTTATTTTGGTCTTCAAAAGTGGAGACCTCTTGCTCTGTGAAGCTAGAGCCACAGTACTCACAGTGAAATTTTTGAAGTTTAGGATCGAAAAGTAGTGGTCCCCCACAGTTGGGACATTTATGGGTAAAAACTGAGCTTTCGCTCATAATATTCTCCTTTTCACAAATGGAATGTCCTTTAAAACATGACGCTCCAAAAAAGATGCCGCTATGACAAGGGCAAGTCAAACGACATACTATTACATTTTGTTTAATCTGTCAGTGGCTTAGCAATGAAGGGTTGACCACATTCAGGACAAAATTTAGGAACCCCATTGGCCAAGTTTACCGCTGCTCCACAAGCATTACAAGCCATGTTTATTTCAGGCATGACTGGTGCAGCATTTGGTTTTGATTGCCCGCAATTTGAGCAGAATTTTCCTGTGTTTTTCGTGCCACATTCAGGACAAGTCCAGCTTTTAGTATCGGCTTGTTGTTCTTGTTGTGATTGCATTTGATTTTGATTGGCTTGTGAGAAACCTGCTAAATTTTGTCCACCCATATTCATGCCCATGAAGGCGTTCATGGCTCCTCCTGGGTTTGAACCGGCTGATTCCAGTCCTCGTGCAACTGCGCCTTGCACGTAACCTTCACGTACGGAAGGGTCTCCTAACATCGCGCCTTGATTGCGCATGTTGATGAGTTTTTGACTTTCGTCTGTATAAGATATGCTTGCGACAGCTACAGCGACGATTTCCATACCGCGCAATTGTTTCCAATCTTCATCTAGAACTGAGGCCATGTATTTACTCAATTCCATACTTTTAGAGGTGAGAAAAGATACGCGTTCACCTTGGGCTGAGTATTGGTTGATAGACGTGTTTAAGGCGGTTAAAAATTCGGCCAAATATTGTTCATTTATCTCTTGAATATCCACATGATCCGCATTTTTAGGGATGGCATTGGCATAAAAAGCTAAAGGATCTGTGATTTTGATAGAGTAAGTCCCATGAGTACGTAAGAACAATTCCGCGTTATAAAAATTATCAAAATACTGAAGGGGAGTAGGTGTTCCAAACTTGATGCCTTTAATTTCCTGTAAATTGATATAAAAAACTTGTTGCTTTTGTGGTGTTGTTCCACCAAATTTAAAGCGGAAGAAACTTTCTTGAATCGATTCACGAAGTCCGCCATTGAACATAGAAGGAGCCGTATCGTTCTTTACAGTGTAATAACCCGGTTCAGCGGTGTAGTCAATAATTTTACCACCGTCCACTAAAAGCATCATCATATTTTCATAAACGTGCACAACAGAACCATCTGTGATGACATCTTCTGTCCCTTTTTTATTGGAACCACGTTTGGCGTCTTTGCGCACCTTTACCCCCTTGGTAAAGACGGTTTGATCAGACATATCATCAGGTTCAATAACTTCTAGCCATTGGTCGGCAAGTGTTCCACCGACTGCGCTCGTTGCAGCTTTAATAATTCCCATATTTTTTAATGAGCAAATTCATCGGCGTTTTTTCTAGCTCCTCTTAAAAATAAGAAGCACTAAAAAAAGTTAGAATTTGCCTTCCTTTCTTGTTTTAAAATAGGATGCTATCCGTTTTCATTATAACAAATTTCACAGCTAAAACCTACTAAATCTTTGACAAGTTACTGAAAATCAGCCTAAAGTCGCAGGACAATAAGGTCAGCTGTTGACGAAAGAAAAAAATTTCGCTATAATATTTTAAAACCTTTAATTAAGTCCAGAGAGGCTTACAAGGAGACGGAAAATTAATTTGGAATAAGTTACCTAGCATCCGGCAAGTTTTAAGATTTTGTAAAAAAATCCTAGGCTTACTGACGGAGCTGTCAGTAACTTTCCACTTTCTCAGTACACTTGTAGGCGCTCTACAAGTGTTTTTTGATTTAATTAAATACTGAGGAGAAAAAGCATGTCTAAATTACAAGAGCTGATGACGGTGGTCAGTCAACGCGAGGTTGCCTGCAATATTTATGAATTAGTGGTAAAGGGCGATCTGGTACAGGAGATGAAGCTGCCTGGTCAGTTTTTACATCTTGCAGTGCCCCAATCTAGTATGCTTTTGCGACGCCCAATTTCAATTTCAAGTTGGGATAAGGCGACCAGTACTTGTAGCCTTCTTTACCGGATTGGAGATGAGACTACAGGGACTTACGCACTCTCAAAAATAACGCAGGGAGAGATGGTCGACGTCATGGGACCACTCGGTAATGGCTTTCCGATTTCAGAAATTACGCCAAAAGACCATGTATTGCTCGTGGGTGGAGGGATTGGTGTGCCTCCATTATACGAACTTGCCAAACAGTTGGAAGAAAAAGACTGTCAAATGACAGTATTACTAGGCTTTGCGACTGAGAAGGTAAAAATACTCGAAGCTCAATTTGCTCGCATCAATAACGTGACATTGCGCGTGGCGACCGATGATGGTTCTTATGGCTACAAAGGACATGTCGGAATGCTGATGGAAGAGCTTGCGCTTGAACCTACCGTCGTCTATACTTGTGGCGCACCGGGCATGCTTAAAGCTGTTGCTCGTAAATATGATCATATCGAGCGGCTTTATATTTCTATGGAGAGTCGGATGGCATGCGGGATTGGAGCATGTTATGCCTGTGTCGAACATGACCGAAAAGACCCAAATCATGCCCTAAAAGTTTGCGAAGACGGTCCAGTATTCTTAGGAAAACAGATCGCATTATAATTTTCGCTTTGGCTAAGGCTGTAAGTTACTGACAGCTTCGTCAGTAATCAATCCAACTTTTATAAAAAAGGAGCTCCTATGAATGACAATTCTCGTCTTGCGGTCCAACTTCCTGGACTTGACTTAAAAAATCCAATTATCCCTGCATCCGGTTGTTTTGGCTTTGGCGAAGAGTATGCCCAGTATTTTGATTTAAACACACTGGGCTCTATCATGGTTAAAGCAACAACGCTGGAGCCGCGCTTTGGTAATCCTACCCCACGTATTGCTGAGACAGCTAGTGGGATGCTCAACGCAATTGGCTTGCAAAATCCTGGGCTTGAAGTGGTGCTGGCTGAAAAATTACCTTGGCTCGCTAATCATTTTCCTGATCTTCCCATTATTGCAAACGTTGCGGGTTCAGAAGAAGAGGACTATGTGGCAGTTTGTGCAAGGATTGGGGAGGCGCCGAATGTAGCGGCAATCGAATTAAACATCTCTTGCCCCAATGTTAAACATGGTGGGCAAGCTTTTGGAACAAATCCTGAGGTGGCTGCACAACTTGTCAGAGCTTGCAAAGCTGTCAGTAAAGTTCCATTGTATGTTAAACTCTCCCCTAATGTGACGGACATTGTCCCTATTGCCAAGGCTGTAGAAGCAGCTGGTGCTGATGGTTTAACAATGATCAATACGCTTATGGGCGTAAGGTTTGATTTAGCAAGCCGTCAGCCAATTTTGGCGAATGTGACTGGGGGATTGTCAGGGCCAGCCATCAAACCTGTTGCGCTCAAACTTATTCATCAAGTGGCTCAAGCGGTCGATCTACCAATAATTGGAATGGGGGGAGTGATGTCTGCTCAGGATGTTTTAGAAATGTATCTTGCGGGTGCTTCAGCAGTCGCCGTCGGAACTGCAAATTTTGCCAACCCGAGAGTTTGTCCTGAAATTATTGAAAAATTACCTTCTTTGATGGATCGCTACGGGATAGAAAGCCTTACACAACTGATCCAAGAAGTAAAACAGATGAAAAACCCTCAAAAAATCTTGTAAAGTTGTCTCCAAATCCGTGGAACGCATTAAAAAATACTGACGACGCTGTCAGCAAAAATAGAAAGTGGAAAAATGCCAGAAAATAGACCTGTTATTGCCTTAGATTTTGCAGAATTCTCAGAAGTAAAAGATTTCCTTGAACAATTCGCACCCAATGAACACCTTTATATCAAATTAGGTATGGAACTCTTTTATACAGCTGGTCCTCAGGTTGTTTATTATGTAAAATCACTGGGACATCGTGTCTTTTTAGACCTAAAATTACATGATATTCCGAATACTGTAGAATCCTCCATGCGGGTGCTTGCCCGTTTGGGAGTGGACATGGTTAATGTCCATGCTGCTGGTGGGGTTGAGATGATGAAAGCTGCTCGTCGTGGTTTGGAGCTGGGCACCCCAGCGGGGCGTGAGCGTCCGCTATTGATTGCAGTTACCCAGCTGACCTCAACCTCTGAGGAAATTATGCAAGAAGATCAACAAATTATGACGAGTCTTGAAGCATCAGTTATTCATTATGCTCAAAAAACAGCCGAAGCAGGCTTAGATGGGGTGGTGTGTTCCGCACATGAAGTTGAAAAAATAAAAGCAGCAACTTCGCCTGATTTTATTTGTTTGACCCCAGGAATTCGACCTGTCGGTAGTAATAAAGGAGATCAAAAACGTGTCATGACTCCTCAACAAGCGCGAAAAATTGGTTCAGATTATATTGTTGTAGGACGTCCAATTACTCAAGCAGCTGATCCCGTAGCGGCTTATCACACGATAAAAGAAGAATGGAATCAATAAAAAGCTCACAATAGTGAGCTTTTTTTCTTAAATCCAAAGGAGGGATTATAAAGGATTTTTAGCTGGCGTTCCAGCTTTACGTGGATATTTTTTAGGCGTTTCTTTTTTCTTTTCGATGAGTGCAATATGACGTTCATCCCCATTTGGCAAGTGGTAAGCTATCTCTTGAATAAACTTTCCGCCTAAAAGGGCTATGGCTTTTTTTGCTTCAAGCAACTCCTCTTCAAATTGAGCGGCTTTTAAAGAAAGGAGACAGCCGTTTTTCTTCAAGAAAGGGATGGTTAACTCTGACAAAACAGAGAGGCGAGCGACAGCACGCGCCGTCACAATGTCAAAATTCCCACGATAGAGCACATTTTGGCCGAAATCTTCAGCACGTCCATGAAGCAAGTTGACGTTTTCAAGTTCCAACTCTTCTGTGAGTAGTTTCAAAAAGTTAATGCGTTTATTTAAAGAGTCAATAATAGTCACATTCAGAGAAGGGAAAAGAATTTTCATAGGGAGGCTTGGAAAACCAGCACCAGCACCAATATCTAGGATGCTGACAGGCTGGTCAGTAATTAAATCATATAAAACTGGAGCGACAGAATCATAGAAGTGTTTTAAATAAACTTCTGATTCTTCGGTAATCGCAGTCAAATTAATTTTTTCATTCCACTCGACTAAAAGTTCGAAATAACGTTTAAATTGCCATTTTTGTTGTTCTGAAATGATGAGATCAAATTCAGCAAGAGCTGCGTAAAATTCATCAGGGGTCATAAGGTACGCTCCAAGAGTTTTCTAGTAATTTCTGCAATGACTTTGCGATTTTCACCGCTTGGGAGTTTATCGATCTGGGTCAAAGCAGCAGTTGTGTAGGATTTTGCTAAAGCTTTTGTTTCTGACAAGGCGGAAGAGCTTTGAATAAATTCATAGACTTTGTCGTAGTCCTCTTTTTTTATCAAATCAGTCATCAAAGCTCTATTTTCTTGCAAAGCGAAAAGAACAGGAGCTGAATAAATACCTTGTTTGATGTCTTCGAGGACAGGTTTGCCCAATGTTTCTGCCGAAGCTGCATAATCCAAGTAGTCGTCCATAATTTGAAAGGCGATTCCAATGTTCATTCCAATTTTATAAGCACGATTGGCAAGCATATTATTTTTAGAAATTAAGGGCCCGACAGAAGCAGAGAGGGCAAAAAGTTCCCCTGTTTTGCCTGAAATATTTTCTATGTAATCATCCAGTGTTTGTTCCAAATCAAAATGTTTATTGAGTTGGCCTAACTCGCCACCTAAAAGTCGCTCGATTGAGCCGATATTTTTTGTCAAGTTAGATAACTCTAATGAATGCTCAGACATTAACTTAAAAACAGCGATAAAGAGGTAATCCCCCGCATAAACGGCGATTTCTGGCCCATATTTTGCAGAAAGTGTGGCAACCCCACGCCTTGTATCGGCACGATCAATCACGTCGTCATGAACCAAAGTGGCGGTATGTAACATTTCAATGCTGGCTGCTAGAGCCAATTTTTCTTTTTCAGAGAGTTCTGTAAAACCTGAAAATAAGAGCAAATAAGCAGGACGTAACATTTTGCCTCCCGCATCAAAAATATCAAAAATAGCTGATTTTATTGCTTCATTTTTGATGGTTACATGGCTTTTCATTAATTTTTGAACTTGTGTAAGTTGCTTACCAAGTGCGGGGTAAGCTTTCCAAAAGGTATTTTTTACGTCCATTGTTTACTTTCTTTGATAAATAATTCTTGAATAGGCTTCACACGCGTGATGAGTTGATTTCCTCCAATCCCTACCGCAAATCCTGCCAGCATTCCAAAGAAAGCAAGCCAAGGAAGATAGAGCATAACGGAAGGGGCTTTAGCTAAAAATGAGGCAACAGCTAATTGCCCAAAATTATGAAAGAAACCACCGACTACAGAAATTCCGATGAGAGAAACGAGCTTGGGTCCAAATTGTTTCATGGCATACATTGCAAGTAAGGATAAAATCCCCCCAGCAAAAGAATAGAGAAAAACGGAAAAACCCGTGAAAAGGGCAGTAAGAAGTAGCCTCAAAATTTGCATGGTCCATACTTTGCGCCAATTTAAGGTAAAAACAGCAATAATCATTACCAGGTTCGCCAAGCCAATCTTAGCACCAGGAGCAAAAGCAAAAAAAGGCGGTAAAGCACTTTCTACAATCCCCATCACCACAGCGGCTGCGGTTAATAAAGAGACATATACGTATTCTTTTACATTCATGCTGTATAATCCACCTGCTCGTTTGTCTCACCGCTGATAACCTTGATGACAAGATCATGAGGAAGGCAGACAATCGTTTCTCCGACTTTTGAAATATACCCTCGCTTCACATCAATTTGATCTTTGCAACTGGCTTCAATGACGGCAATTTCGCCATCTTTTACACGAATCTTATTGTAATCGCCGTCCTTATCTCGATAAGTCCAAGTTTGATTTTTTTTTAAATCAAAAGTGCGAATCACCTGCCCATGAACACGAAGTTGAGCCTCAGCCCCCCTTGATCCACTTGCAAAAAAATATAAGGTTGAAAAAGAAGCCAAAAATAACACGAAAATGATGACAAAATCTAAAGGTTTCGTTTTAATGTTTTTAAAATAAATAATCGTGTTTTTAAGGAATTTCATTATGCCTATTATAGCAAAACTGAAGGAAAATTTCACGCAATCAAAAAACGCCTCCATTAAGGAAGGCGTTCTTTTATTTTTCTATTTTATGAGGAGTTGAAGCCGCTGCTTTTTCTAATTCTTTTCCTTTTTCAATAAGGTAGGCTTTCAAACTTTCACTAATCTGTGGATGCTCAAGTCCGTATTCAATTGTAGTTTCTACGAATCCAAACTTATCACCCACATCATAACGTTTTCCGGTGAATTCATGCGCAAAAACGCGTTGTGTTTTATTCAAACGTTCAATGGCATCTGTTAGCTGGATTTCGTTACCAGCACCTGGAGCTTGTGTTTCTAATACATCAAAGATTTCAGGAGTTAAAAGATAGCGTCCAATGATTGCTAAATCAGATGGAGCTTCTGAAATTTCAGGCTTTTCAACGAAACGTTCTACATTGTAAAGTCCTTTTGAAACCTCACCCTTAGGATCAATGACTCCATATTTATCCACGTCTTCGTGAGGTACTTTCATAACAGCGATGGTTGAGGCATGCGTTTTTTCATAATCATTGATCAGCTGTTTAGTTAAAGGAGTACCATTTCCGTTGATGTCCATCAAGTCATCACCAAGCATAACGACAAATGGTTCATTGCCAACAAAAGCTTTAGCTTGAAGTACAGCATGTCCGAGTCCTTTAGGATGAGATTGGCGGATGAAATGGAGGTTAATATCGGTTGTTTCTTCTACCAGTTTAAGGAGTTCGGTTTTTCCTTTTTCGCGTAGATTTTGTTCCAGTTCAATATTGGAATCGAAATGATCTTCAATAGGACGTTTAGCTTTTCCCGTTACAATCAAAATGTCTTCAATCCCTGATTTGAGGGCTTCCTCAACAATAAATTGTATTGTAGGTTTATCAACAATTGGTAACATTTCCTTAGCGATTGCTTTCGTGGCTGGGAGGAAACGGGTGCCTAGACCAGCGGCTGGAATGACTGCTTTACGTACTTTTCTAGCTTTAGTTGGATTCATTTGATTTTTATCTCCTTTAAAATATCTCATAAATTAGAGTTGGTTAAACTCATTTTCTTCACGGGCTTCACGGCGCATTAATTCAAGAATTGCTGTTTTGGCATCAACGTTTTCATAAAGTACGCGATAAATGGTTTCAGTGATTGGCATCTCAATTTTCAGTTGTTGGGCCAGTTCATAGGCAGCCTTAGTCGTTGAAACACCTTCGATAACCATTCCCATATTACGCTCAATCTCTTCAAGTTTTTCACCGCGTCCTAAAGCATCCCCAGCTCGCCAGTTACGTGAATGAATCGATGTTCCAGTAACGATGAGGTCCCCTACACCTGAAAGGCCACTATAGGTCAGCGGTTCCGCACCTAGCGCTACACCCAAACGCGTGATTTCAGTTAGTCCACGTGTAATAATGGCAGCCTTCGCGTTATCCCCAAAACCAAGACCATGCAGTGCTCCAGCACCCACGGCAATAATATTTTTAAGCGCACCAGCTGTTTCCACACCGACCACATCGGTATTGGTATAGAGACGGAAATAATCATTACTGAAGAGATTTTGAGCGTACTTAGCTTCAGCATGGTCTTTAGAAGCGGCAGAAATCAGTGTGATATCACGCACAATGGTCTCCTCTGCATGCGAAGGACCAGAAACCACGACAACCTCACCGCGATAAGATGCAGGAATCTCCTCTTCTAAAATACTGGAAATTCGGGCATGCGTTCCTTGCTCCAAACCCTTAGAAGCATGAAGCAGATGGACTTTGTTTTTTAATACTTGTGCGACCTGTTGAGCGACTAAGCGTGTCACTTTAGTAGGGACAACAAACAATACCGCATCTACGTCAGTCAAGGCTTCTTCTAAATTTTCAAAAGCTTTTATCTTTTCATCTAAAACAACATCTTTAAAATAACGTTTATTAGTGTGATGTTCATTGATTTCAGACATTTGTTCCGAGTTGTTACCCCAGATGCGTACTTCATGTCCATTATCATTGAGCACCTGCGAAAGGGCAGTACCCCAAGATCCAGGGCCTAATACTGCGATTTTTTGTGGATTCATTGAATGATCCTTTCTTTCGTTTTGGTTTCCTTTACATTTTAACATAAGGGAGATTAAAAATCAGCCCTAAGTATGATTTAGGGTTTAAATATTATGATAAAATAGAGATATAGCGATAAGGGCTATTTCTTAGAAATGAATTAGAAAATTAGAAACTTGTGATTACAGGACACAAGCAGGAGGGAAAAATATGTTAGTCAATTTATCTATGTACCATCACGGAATGATGACAGGGGGTGATCATTGGGGGATTGTGAACATGATTTTTGGTTTAGTCCTCTTTTTCTTGGTGATTAAAATGATAATTGGAATTGGGTTTATGCAAAAAAATAAACGAGACGATAAAGGAAGCTATAAAGATAAGACGATGAATTTAAAAGGAAATATCGAGCGTTACCATGAAGCAGGACTTTCTGATAGTGATATAAAGATTTTCCGTGAAAATTTAGCAGAAGCAAAAGACAGTATTGAAACATGGGAAGCTAAAATTAAAAAAGATGATGATTTACAAGTTGTAGAATCTGTGACAGGTGGGCTAGATGCAAGTAAACAAACTTTTAAATATATCGTTCAACATCCTCAAGAATTGACAAAGCAAAATGATTTTCTCTATAAAGATTTGCCTAATATGGTCAAGTTAACAGAAAAATATCTTGATATGAAAAAGCAAGCAGTCCGCACAGAAGAAATCAAACGTGATTTGGATGAAACTTTGCTTTTGATTAAGACTTTGTCGCATTCCATTTCCAAGAACTACCATGAAATTTTGATGGATGACGTCAATGTCATTAAACAACAAGTTGATTTTGACTGATGACATTATGTGAGCGTCTTGAAGCTTTTCATAATTTATAGGACAGTTACTGACAGCGCAGTCAGTAATAGTTACAACTCTGATATTCCTGTCATTTCTGACAGGAATAATTTATAATAGAACTAAATTAAGAAGTAAAGGAATAATATGATGGAAAATCCAATATTAGATGATTTGATGAAAGGTGATCAGGTCATCAAAGAGGCTGACCAACTTGATGAGCAGCAAAAAACTGAAATTGTCGAAATGCATAAAAATGCCTCTTTAGCCGCAGTGGATGCTTTATCTCCTGAGGAGTTAGAGAAAGCTAAAGAACTTTCAAAACAGCTTGATGAAAACAGCGCACAATCTGTGATCAGCTATGGTGCGACTGCTCAAGATAAAATCTCTGCATTTTCTCAGAGTGTGCTTAATAAAGTGCAAGCTCAGGATTTGGGAGAAGTAGGGACCTCTCTCACTGATTTAATGTTTAATCTGCAACAAGCTAATCCCAATGAACTTGTTGCGGAAAACAAGGGTTTATTTACCAAGATGTTTGGTAAAGTTAAAAAATCGATTTTTGAGGTTACTCAAAAATATCAAAAAATCGGTGCAGGAATTGATAAAATTTCTGCTAAGTTGAATAATGAGCAACAAGGTTTGCTACAAGATAATGAAACTTTAGACAAATTATATGATGAAAACCTTAATTATTTTAAAGCCTTGAACGTATATATAGCTGGTGCAGAATTAAAGATTCAAGAATTAGATCAAGAAGTATTACCACAAGCTAGAAAAGAAGCACAAAGCTCGACAGACAACGCGATTATGGTGCAAAAAGTCAATGATTTAGAGTCTTACAAAAATCGCTTGGAAAAACGGGCACACGATTTGAAATTAGCACGCCAGTTAACAATTCAACAAGCTCCACAGATACGTTTGATTCAAAACACTAATCAGGAATTGGCCGAAAAAATTCAGACTTCTATCAATACAGCCATTCCCCTTTGGAAAAATCAGGTTGCTATTGCACTCACCCTCTTAAAACAAAAAGATGCGCTGACCAGTCAACGCATTGTGTCTGAAACAACTAACGATTTATTACGTAAGAATTCGGAAATGCTAAAAAATTCAACCATTGAGGCGGCGATTGAAAATGAACGTGGACTGGTGGATGTTGAAACGCTCAAGTTGACTCAACAAAACCTTGTCGATACCATTCAAGAAACTTTGCGTATTCAAGCAGATGGTCGCCAAAAACGTCAACAAGGCGAACTTGAACTTTCCAAAATGGAAGAAGAAATTAAAGAAAAACTTTTGCAGCTTTCTAATAAGCAATAAAAGATTTACTGACAGCTCTGTCAGTAAATCTTTTTAATTACTTTATAAAATTGGTCTATACTGTTTGTTGACAAAAGCGTGAAAGGGTGCTAAAATTAAAGAAAATAGAAATAGGAGATACTATGACTTATTACATTAAAGCGGATCAATTTTTCTATCCTTATGAAACTAAAAAAGGTGGATACCTTGAAATCTCTGATGGAAAATTTGGAGAATGGACAGAAGAAGTACCTACTTCGGCCGACATTTTGGATTACACGGGCAAATCAATCGCGCCAGGACTTGTTGAAACACACATTCATGGTTTTGGTGGAGCTGACGCACAAGATGCACAAGTAGAAGGAATCATGGGGACCATGTCAGAAGGACTCCTTTCTGCGGGTGTTACTTCGTTTCTACCAAGTCCTTTGACAGATGATCATGAAGGCCTTAAAGAAGTATGTACAGTTGTAGGGGAACATTATAAAGAAGCACGCGGAGCTAAAATCCGTGGGATTTTCTTTGAAGGACCTTTCTTTACAGAAGAGCACAAAGGTGCGCAAAACCCTAAATATATGCGTGATGCTAAAATGTGGGAGTTAGAAGACTGGCAAGAAGCAGCTCATGGAATGCTCAAAAAAATTGGACTTGCTCCAGAGCGTGCTGGTTCAGAAGAATTTATCCGTAAAGCAACAGAAGCCGGTGTAGTTGTAGCACTTGGTCATTCGAATGCGACCTATAAGCAAGCAGTGGCTGGTGTACAAGCAGGCGCAACAATGTGGGTTCATACATTTAATGGAATGTCTGGGATGACCCATAAAGAACCAGGGATGGTAGGAGCAATCCTCAACACGCCAAATACTTATGCCGAATTAATCTGTGATGGTCACCACGTGCGCCCAGAGGCTGCAGAAATTGTTGTCAAGATGAAAGGGGCAGACCATGTCGTTTTAATCACTGACTCAATGCGTGCTGCTGGTTTGCCAGATGGTCCATATATGCTTGGTGAATATGAAGTAGAAGTACGAGATGGCGCGGCTTGGCTTCCGACGGGTCGTCCTGCTGCCTCTATTCTAACTCTTAAAACTGCAGTAAAAAATGTTGTAGATTGGGGCATCGCTACCCCGGCAGAAGCTGTAATGATGGGATCACTTACCCCAGCGAAATCCGTTCATATTGATGATGTCTGCGGTCAAATAAAACCAGGCCTAGATGCAGATTTCATTGTATTGGACGATCATTTAGAACTTGTAGCGACCTATCTTGATGGTGAAAAACGTTATGAAGCTTAAATAAAATTCTACCTTGTAAAAAAAGCCCTCAAGTACTGATAAAGACAAACAAAACTCCGAAAATTGTTTGTCTTTTTTGTTAAAATAAAGGAAGATACTATGAAAATTAAATAAAAAAGCTCGCAATTTATCGAACAATTTCGGCTCAAAACTTAGGAAAACCTTTGCAAAATAAGGAGCGAATATTTTTTTGTAATGTAAACGGTTTATGCAGTTTTTTACAAGATTTTTTTATAAATACGTGATATAATGAACTAGACAACAAAGGAGCATAGCTTTCGAAACCACGCGCCATTACTGACGTGGGGCCGATGAAACTATGTAACACAATTTCGGAGGACAGTTATAAAATGAAACGCATTGCAGTTTTGACTTCTGGTGGGGACGCACCAGGAATGAATGCGGCTATTCGTGCAGTTGTTCGTAAAGCGATTTCTGAAGGTATCGAAATCTACGGTATCAATCACGGTTATGCAGGAATGGTTGCAGGAGATATTTTCCCACTTACATCAGCGTCAGTTGGTGACAAAATTGGTCGTGGTGGAACGTTCTTGTACTCAGCACGCTACCCAGAATTCAAATACGAAGAAGGACAACTTGCTGGGATTGAGCAACTTAAAAAATTCGGCATCGAAGGTGTCGTTGTAATTGGTGGTGATGGTTCATATCATGGTGCAATGCGCTTGACTGAACATGGCTTCCCAGCAGTTGGTCTTCCAGGAACGATTGATAATGATATCGTTGGAACTGACTTTACGATTGGTTTTGACACAGCTGTGTCAACAGTTGTAGATGCCTTGGATAAAATCCGTGATACTTCATCATCACATAACCGTACTTTCGTTGTAGAAGTAATGGGACGTAATGCTGGAGATATTGCTTTGAATGCTGGTATCGCTGCTGGTGCGGATGATATTTGTATTCCAGAAAAAGAATTTAAGTTTGAAAACGTAGTTAACAATATCAACAAAGGCTACGAAAAAGGTAAAAACCACCATATTATTGTCCTTGCTGAAGGTGTGATGTCTGGTGAAGAATTTGCTACAAAACTTAAAGAAGCAGGCTACGAGGGAGACCTCCGCGTTTCTGTTCTTGGTCACATCCAACGTGGTGGTTCACCAACAGCTCGTGACCGCGTCCTTGCTTCTCGCATGGGTGCTCGCGCTGTAGAATTGCTTCGTGATGGTATCGGTGGTGTTGCCGTTGGTATCCATAATGAAGAACTTGTTGAAAGTCCAATTCTTGGTACTCCTGAAGAAGGTGCCCTCTTTAGCTTGACTGAAGAAGGTGGTATTAAAGTCAACAATCCTCATAAAGCAGGTCTTGAACTTTACCGTCTTAACTCAGCACTCAACAATCTTAACCTTAACTAATGTTACTGCACTCTGTTTCTAGTTAAGTGTTATTGTACGCATAATTAGAGATAGAGATATAATTAATCAAATTATAGGAGAAAAACACAAAATGAATAAACGTGTAAAAATCGTCTCAACTCTTGGCCCAGCCGTTGAAACTCGCGGTGGAAAAAAATTCGGAGAAAAAGGATACTGGGGAGAAGAGCTTGATGTCGAAACATCAGCAAAATCAATCGCAGCCTTGATTCAAGAAGGCGCTGATGTCTTCCGTTTCAACTTCTCACATGGTAACCACGAAGAACAAGGTGCTCGTATGGCAACTGTTCACCGTGCAGAAGAAATTGCTGGACGTAAAGTTGGTTTCTTGCTCGATACTAAAGGCCCTGAAATGCGTACTGAAGTCTTCGAAGACGGTGCTGATTCAATTAGCGTTGTGACTGGAGATAAATTCCGTGTGGCTACTAAACAAGGTTTGACATCAACTCCAGAATTGATTGCATTGAATGTTGCTGGTGGTCTCGATATCTTTGACGATGTTGAAGTTGGTCAAACTATTTTGATTGACGATGGTAAACTTGGTTTGACTTTGACTGGTAAAGACGTTTCAAAACGTGAATTTGAAGTTGAAGCACAAAACGATGGAATTATTGGTAAACAAAAAGGTGTTAATATCCCTAACACTAAAATTCCTTTCCCAGCTCTTGCTGAACGTGATGATGCGGATATTCGTTTCGGACTTTCACAACCTGGTGGAATCAACTTTATCGCTATCTCATTTGTACGTACTGCAAATGACGTTAAAGAAGTACGTCGTATTTGTGAAGAAACTGGAAATCCACACGTACAACTTTTGGCTAAAATCGAAAACCAACAAGGTATCGAAAACCTTGATGAAATCATCGAAGCGGCTGATGGTATTATGATCGCTCGTGGTGACATGGGTATCGAAGTTCCATTTGAAATGGTTCCAGTTTACCAAAAATTGATTATCAGCAAAGTTAACAAAGCAGGTAAAATCGTTGTTACTGCAACAAACATGCTTGAATCAATGACTTACAACCCACGTGCTACACGTTCAGAAATCTCAGACGTATTCAACGCTGTTATTGATGGAACTGACGCAACAATGCTTTCAGGTGAATCTGCTAACGGTAAATATCCACGCGAATCAGTTCGTACAATGGCCACTGTTAACAAAAACGCTCAAACAATGTTGAAAGAATACGGACGTCTCCACCCAGAACGTTATGATAAATCAACTGTAACAGAAGTTGTTGCTGCATCAGTTAAAAATGCCGCAGAAGCAATGGACGTTAAATTGATTGTTGCTTTGACTGAATCTGGTAATACTGCACGCTTGATTTCTAAACATCGTCCAGATGCTGATATTTTGGCCGTTACTTTTGACGAAAAAGTTGAACGTGGTTTGATGATTAACTGGGGTGTAATTCCAATGATGATGGAACGTCCTGCTTCAACTGATGATATGTTTGACGTTGCTGAAAAAGCTGCTTTAGCTTCTGGTTTGGTAGAATCAGGCGATAACATTATTATCGTTGCTGGTGTTCCAGTGGGTACTGGTCGCACTAACACAATGCGTATCCGCACAGTTAAATAATTATTATACAAGGCAACTGTGCCTGTCACTTATGACAGGCATTATTGCTGAAAATCTAAAATAAAAAATTAATTTATTTTATCAAGCTTATTTGAAATTTGAAAGGAATTAAAGAAATCATGGCAGAAAAACAACGTAAAAAAGTTATCCTTGTTGGTGATGGAGCAGTAGGATCTTCTTACGCATTTGCTCTTGTAAACCAAGGTATCGCACAAGAATTGGGTATCGTCGATCTCTTCAAAGATAAAACTGAAGGTGATGCGATGGACCTTTCACATGCGCTTGCATTTACTTCACCTAAAAAGATCTATTCAGCAGACTACTCTGATGCTGCGGATGCTGACCTTGTAGTATTGACTTCAGGTGCTCCACAAAAACCAGGTGAAACTCGTCTTGACCTTGTTGAAAAGAATCTTCGTATTACCAAATCAGTAGTTACTGAAATTATGAAATCTGGTTTCGATGGAATTTTCCTTGTAGCCGCTAACCCAGTTGATATCTTGACTTATGCAACTTGGAAGTTCTCTGGTTTGCCTAAGAACCGTGTAGTAGGTTCAGGTACATCACTTGATACTGCACGTTTGCGTCAAGCTTTGGCTGAAAAAGTCGGTGTAGATGCTCGTTCAGTCCATGCCTACATCATGGGTGAACACGGTGACTCTGAATTTGCTGTATGGTCACACGCTAATGTAGCTGGTGTCACTTTGGAACAATGGTTCCTTGAAAACGACTATCTCAATGAAGCAGAAATTGTTGGACTCTTTGAAGGTGTTCGTGATGCAGCTTATGAGATTATCGCTAAAAAAGGAGCAACATTCTACGGTGTTGCTGTAGCTCTTGCTCGTATTACTAAAGCGATCCTTGATGATGAACATGCGGTTCTTCCTGTATCTACTTTCCAAGAAGGTCAATACGGTGTAGAAGGCGTATACCTCGGTCAACCAGCTGTTGTTGGAGCTGAAGGTGTTGTGAACCCAGTTCATATCCCACTTAATGATGCTGAAATGCAAAAAATGCAAGCATCTGGTGCTCAACTTAAGAAAATTATTGATGAAGCATTCGAAAAAGAAGAATTTGCTTCAGCAGTAAAAAACTAATTTCCTAACAATTAACAGAAAAACAGGTCTCGAATAGACCTGTTTTTTGTTTGAACCTTTAGTAATAAAGTGATTTATCGAGTTTATACAGTATAGGGAACAAAAAACAGCCTTTGATGAAGGCTGTTTTGTAATTTATTTGGATTTGATATAGTTAACTCCGTCTGCTTTAGGTGCAACAGCCTTACCAAGGAAAAGGGCAAGAACTACGATAGTGAATACGTATGGAGCCATTTGTAAGAAAGCTGATGGGATTTCTTTAATACCAGGAATTTGTCCCCCTACAACTGCGAGTGATGTGAATAGACCGAAGAGGAGTGAAGATAACATAGCACCTATTGGGTTCCATTTTCCGAAGATCATCGCCGCAAGAGAAATAAATCCTTGACCTGCTATGGTTGAAACTGCGAAGTTACCAGAAATGGCTTGTGCATAAATCGCTCCACCAATACCTCCGAGAACACCAGACAGAAGGACACCGGCCCAACGATAAGCATAAACATTAATGCCTAATGTATCTGCAGCTTGAGGATTTTCACCTACAGAACGAAGACGTAGCCCAAAGCGAGTTTTGAATAAGATATACCAAGCCAGAATAGCGATAACGATGGCTAGAAAGCCAGGGAGTGAAGTTTGGCTAAAGAAAATCTTACCAATAATAGGGATTCGTGATAGAAGAGGCACATTCCAGTAACCAATCTGTTCACTTATATTTATCTGTCCTTGATGATACAGGACTTGAAGAAGAAAGACGCCTAAGGCCGGAGCCATTAAGTTGAGGACAGTACCTGAGACGATATGATCTGCACGAAGGTTAACCGTTGCGACAGCATGCAGTGAGGAGAAGATGGCTCCCACTAAAGCGCCAAATAGAATGGAGAGCCAAGGGGTCATACTTCCAAAGATATCAGCAGTGGTCAAGTTAAAGACGACAGAGCTGAATGCACCAATGGTCATGATGCCTTCTAACCCAACGTTTACGATTCCACCTCGTTCTGAGAACACACCACCAATACTCGTGAAGATGAGAGGGGTTGAATAGATGAGCATGTTTGCCACAATAATTTGAAGCGTATCTACGAGATTCATACATTATCTCCTTTCTTCTTGCTAGCCTCAATTGATTTCATGGCTTTGGCTTTTGGTAACATCACCTCGATAATGAATTTTACTGCAATGAAGAAAATAATTGCCGCGGTAACAACTTTGACAATTTCTGGTGGAATACCATCATTCATCATACCAGGCGCACCAGTTTGAAGAACTGAGAAAAGGAGAGCAGCAAAGAGAATTCCAATCGGGCTATTTCCTCCTAGAAGGGCAACGGCCATCCCATTAAAACCAATATCTAACGAGGTAGATTGTGAGACAAAGTTTTGCATGTATCCAAAACCATAGACGACTCCACCAAGTCCAGCTAAAGCTCCAGCAACGATCATAGACAAAATGATGGTACGTTTGGAAGAGATACCAGCGTATTCTGAGGCATCTGGGTTTAAACCAACAGCTTTGATCTCAAAACCAAGCGTTGTTTTTGAAAATACAATTGCCATAATGATTAATGCAATGATTGCAATAATCAGTCCGATATTTAAAGTAGAATTATCAGTTAATGAGGACATCCACTGAGTTCGGAAAGAAGCGTTAGTACTGATAAGTTTAGTTTGGTCTGTCGTGTTATCCATGAGTATATTTTTTTGAAACATATCATGAATCATGAAGGTTGAGAAAAATAAGATAATGTAATTCAACATGATTGTCGTGATAACTTCGGAGGTTCCTAACAAGGCTCTTAAAATCCCAGGAATGAATCCCATAAAAGCACCGAAGAACATACCGATGATGATCACTAAAGGAATCATGATTAGTCGAGGAATATCTGGAAAACTTAAAGCAAACCACATGGAGGTAATCCAACCTGCCAAGGCTTGCCCAGACATCCCAATATTGAAGAGCCCAGCTTTCATCGCAACAGCAAAAGAAAGAGCGGTGAGAATGAGTGGTCCAGCAGTTTGTAGTGTCTCACCAATGGCACGAGCATTCCCTAAGGCTGAAATGAAGAGATCTTCATAGCCCCAAATGGGATTATAGCCAAAGGCTAACATAATCACTGCTCCAAGCAAGAAGCCAAAAACGATAGCAATGAGTGGTACGAGTATTTTTCTAGACTTACTATTCATTAATTTTACCTCCAACCATCAGTATACCAAGTTCTTGTTTTGTGGTTGTTTCAGGCGTAACAATTCCTTGGATTTGTCCATCATGAATGACAGCGATTCGATCAGAGACGTTTAGAATTTCATCAAGCTCAAAGGAAACCACAAGTACTGCTTTACCTTCGTCACGAGCTTGTATCAAGCGTTTATGGATATATTCAATTGCACCGACATCTAAACCACGGGTTGGTTGTGCAACGATGAGAAGATCTGGATTACGATCAATTTCACGGGCAATAATGGCTTTTTGCTGATTACCGCCTGAGAGTGAAGCAGCAGAAACCCATTCTCCTGCTCCGCGGACATCAAATTCTTGCATAAGTTCACGGGCATGACTATTAATTTTATTATAATCTAAAAAACCATAGTTGCTCATAGGTGCTTTATAATAAGTTTGTAGAGCGATATTTTCAGCGACTGTCATTTCAAGAACAAGGCCATCACGATGACGGTCTTCAGGAACGTGTCCTACTGATTCTTCGGTAATCTTACGTGGGCGGTGATTTGTGATTTCTTTTTGACGAATCTTGATGGAGCCGGATTCAACTTTCATAAGACCGGTGATTGCTTTGATCAGCTCTGTTTGACCATTACCATCTATTCCGGCTAAACCTACAATCTCTCCTGCTCGTACATCTAAAGAGAGGCCTTTTACTTTAAGAGAACCACGACTTTCTTTGACATTGAGTGCTTTGATATCAAGCACTACCTCTTTAGGAGAAGCAGCACTTTTTTCTGTAACAAATGAGACAGAACGTCCTACCATCAATTCCGCGAGCTCTTGATTAGATTTATCCCCTAGCTCAACGGTATCAATTGATTTTCCACGGCGAATGACAGTGATACGGTCTGCTACAGCGCGTATCTCATCTAATTTATGAGTAATTAAAATGATTGATTTACCTTCTTTGATGAGGTTTCTCATAATTTGCATCAATTCAGTGATTTCAGCAGGGGTTAGCACAGCGGTTGGCTCATCAAAGATCAAGATATCGGCACCCCGGTAGAGTGTTTTTAGAATCTCGACACGTTGTTGTTGGCCAACAGAAATGTCTCGTACCAAAGCATCAGGTTCTACACTAAGACCGTAGCGTTCGGAAAGTTCAAGAATTTTTTTCTTGGCAGACTTTAAATCAAGGTTGATTCCTTTAGTGATTTCATTGCCTAGAATAATATTTTCGGCAACGGTAAAAGCATCAACAAGCATAAAATGCTGGTGAACCATACCAATTCCGAGATTAGCAGCTTTTGATGGAGAATCGATATTTTCGAGTTTTCCATTGACATGGACTTCGCCCTCAGTAGGCTCAAGGAGTCCTGAGAGGATATTCATCAACGTTGACTTTCCAGCGCCATTTTCGCCAAGTAACGCATGAATCTCCCCTTTCCTCAACTCAAGATTGATTTTGTCATTGGCAACAAAATCGCCAAAACGCTTGGTGACATCAATCATTTGAATGACATTTTCATTCGCCATAGTGGCTCCTTCTTTAAAAAATAATGATGTAAATAGTAAAATTACAAATTTAATTATACCAAAATTGTCTGAATTATGAAAGAGCTTTTATAGGTTGAAAAGTATCCGTTTACATGGAAGAAAATATTTTCTTCAAAAGTTTTAGAAGTGGAAAAAAATAACACTTTTAACAGTGTAAAAGTGTTATTTAATGCGCTTTAGAAGGTCTATTTCAATACTGATTGTAACTTCTAAACTATCATATTTTTTTAAATTTTCAATTCCTTCTGGTTTAATTTTCCAATAATGCGGTGTCATCAATAGAAGACTTAATAAATCTTCCGTTGATTGAATTTTAGTTCGATAGTGATAATGATCTCTTATTACTTCAAAACCAGGGAAAGTTTTAATGGCACTTTTTTTGGCTTTTTCGTGAATTTCTGGATAAATAATATTTTTGAGCTCCACCAAGTGATTAGGAGCAGCTCTGACAATAAGAATATGACCATCTGACGAGAGAATACGGTCGATTTCTGGTACGGAATATTCTGCAAACATAGATAAAACAGTGTGTATTGAGTGGTCAATAAAAGGGAGCTTTGCAAAGTTTGCAACTAACCAGTTAATGTCGGGATTTTTTTTAGCCGCCATCCGTACTCCTAATTTAGAGATATCAAGTCCATAATATGAATGTGATTGCGGTCGATAATTTTTTTGAAATCGTGAAAGGTAATAGCCTTCACCACATCCTATGTCTACAAGTGAATCATTAGGTTTACTGATGAGACTAAGATGATGATTAACGCGATCAGAAAGTTCTTGATAATAACCCCTGCTAAGGAAAGTACGGCGTGCTTCCATCATTTCCTTAGAATCACCAGCTGTCTTTTTAGCATTTAAAAGAAGATTGAGATACCCCTCTTTTGCTAAATCGAAGCTATGATTGTTTATACATCTGAAGCTTTTGTTCCCTTGGCGTAAGCCTTCATTACAGACGGGGCATTTTAAGAGTTCATTCATTTTTTTAACTCTTTCTAATAAGAAAAAATATTTACTGACCATGTGGTCAGTAAATAAAGATTATTTAGTTAGTTTTCTGGATTTGATGACTGCCTCATCAGGAGTGACGCGGATCGTTTTTTCACGATCATAAGTGACAAATCCAGGAGCGGTACCAGTGGGTTTGTGAAGTTTTTTTGCTTCTAGAACGTCAACTTGTACGAGATTAGAATAACGAGCTTTACTGAAATAAGCAGCTAATTCACCGGCAAAAGTGATAGTTTCATCAGACGGGTCTGGATTTCCTGTAATCAAGACATGACTTCCTGGAATATCTTTGACATGGAACCAAAGGTCACCGCGACGAGCAAGTTTAAAGCTGACCTGCTCATTTTGTAAATTATTTTTCCCGACAAGTATAATCGTACCATCCTCTGCTTGATACTTTTCAGGTGGTAACATTTTTTGCTTTTTGTTTCGATGTTTTTGTTTAATATAACCCGTCTGAATCAATTCTTCGCGGATGTCGGCGATTTCTGGCACGTCGGCATTTTCTAAGTTTGATTCTACAGATTCGAGATAGTCAATGGTCTGATGTGTTTTTTGAATTTGTTCTCCTAGAAATTTGACCGCTTGTTTTAATTTCTGATAGCGATGGAAGTAGCGCTGAGCGTTTTGAGCAGGGCTAAGTGCAGGATTGAGTGCTATTTCAAGGGGTTCATTGGTATAATAGTTTTCTAAAGTGACACTATTTTTATCATTAGGAACTTGATGTAAAAAAGTGTTGAGGAGTTCTCCTTTTTGGCGGAATATCTCAGCATTTTCAGTAGCCTGGAGTTCACGCTCTTGCTTTTTCAACTTGTCCCGATTTTTCTTTAATTCATTTTGAATTTTCTTGATAACCGATGCAGCAACTTGTTTGACGCGGTCACGTTCTGCTTTATCAGAATAATAGACATCTAACATCTCAGACAAGGTTGTAAAGCTGACCGCTTCGTCAGCAAGCTGAAGGCTAGAAAAACGGTCATCAGGATAAATAGAAGGAAAAACGCGAGTGAGTTTGTCTTTAAAATCTGCTACTGACAGCCCAGTCAGAGCTTGTTTTGAATCTCTCCCAATGCCTTGGAAGACTTGCTGCAACTGATTCGTTTGTAAGGCTTCGAAGATTTGTTCATCCGTTGCTTCAAAAGGATTAATGGTTTCTTCACGTAAGGGCGGGGCAATATAAGTTGAACCAGGTAAAATTGTCCGATATTGGTTTTGAGAAAAGCCAATGTGCTTGATAGATTCGATAATTTTTTCAGAAGTTTTTTCTAAAAGTATAATGTTACTATGTTTGCCCATGATTTCGGCGACTAAAGCAATTTTAAGCTGATCACCTATCTCATCTTTTGTGGAAATATGAAAGATAATTTGACGATCATTGCCGACTTGCTCAATGCTTTCGATAAATGCGCCAGCTAAATACTTACGTAAAATCATTACAAAATTATTAGGATTTTGTGGGTTTTGGAAGTCCGTTTTTGTCAATTGGACTCGCCCAAATACAGGATGTGCTGAAAGAAGGAGTTTTTGGGATTTTCCAGCTGCTCGAACCGTTAATACAAGTTCCTGTTCAAAAGGTTGATTTATTTTTTGAATCCGCCCGCCTACTAAGGCTTGCAGCTCATTGGTCATATGATGTAAAAAAATACCGTCAAAGGACATAGGTGCCTCTTTTCATGTTTTAAGTTACTGACAGCTCCGTCAGTAATAAAATAGTTAATCTATGCTCATTTTATCAAAAAATGACAAATTTTTCTTTAATCTTTATATAAAAAAGTTAAGTTGGAAAAAGTTATTTACTCGTTCGTAGTTTTTGGTCTAGTATTCGACTTTTCAAGCTGAAAAATGGTAAAATAAAAAAAGGTTTAGATGGAAATATTAAGAGAAAGATTTTAAAGATAACATAGGGTAAAAGTATGAATAAACTGATCACTTTGTTGCAGCGTATTTTGCGCATTATTATGTTCATTGTCGCTGTTGCAATGCTTGGAGGGGCTTTGTTTTTAATTGGCTTACACCAGGCTAATAAAAATTTAGAAAAAACTCCGATTACTGCCCAGATTGTCTATGGGGACGATTTAAAATCTGTTCATGAAGTAAGTTATCAATTTGAAGGAAAAAAATATGTTCGTAGACCGCTAGATGTCTACTTTCGTAAACTGGGTAGCGAAGGTGAAAAAGTTACTGTCTATGTCGTAAACGATCGACCCGGTCGTGTCTTCCTTACAAGAAGTGGGAAAGGACTCATCGACTCAGCCGGCTTATTCGGAGGTTGGAGCTTAGTCTTATTCTTAATTTTATTTGGAGAATACCAGCTTATGCGAAGGATGAAAATGTTGGAAAAGGTTATTGAAGATAAAAGTAAATAACATAACAAAAATTATGTAAAGTAGTGTTTTTAGGAACACTGCTTTTTATTTTGCTCTTGAAAATGTAAAAGAAGTTTGATATTCGGGCTCCGTTTTTTGTGCAATCACTACTGTGATAGTCAAATATAGTCAATGAAATTGTAGCCAATTTATTAATATTTATATCCAAGTTCGTGTATAAATGATGTATGTAAAGGATTACAACTACAATATTTCAAATAAATATGCAACGACTGATCACCGAAGCATGTTTGAAGATGCCAGATTTAGGAGGAAGACAATGGACACCCTTAAGCAAACAAAACTTTCGAAGACAAAACTTATTACCAAACGGAAAGTACTCTCCGCTACTATGTCAGGTGGTTTACTGATGACATCGATTTTGGTTCCCACAGCATATAGTCTTCTTGAACATCAGATCACAGCCAAGGCAGATGTCTTAGATATTGATTTACTCAGCAATGTTAACGCGAGCAATACTAGTGGAACTACAGCAGAGAACCGGTGGACAAGTGACTCGGGTGCTCAAAATGTTAACTTTACCATTTCTGGTAGTACTTTAGCTGGAGCTTCTCTTCTCAATGGACAACGTTATGCTGTACTTGCCGTTCCTCAGGAACTCCGCGGTTTTGTTTCACCCAACGGCAACACAACTGTTAATACAAACATTACGGTAGACCTAAATCAAGTCGCTCTGTTAAATACGCTCGTTTCTGCAGGGGACACCTTCCTTAACAGTGTGACAACACTTTTAGATAGCAACCCTCTAGCAAGTCTGGACTTGACAGAAGTAACTCGTCAACTTAATCTATTGAAAAGTGTACAGAGTATTGGTGGGGGAAATTTTTCAGCTACAACAAGTATAGATGGAACAGGAGCCCTAATTAGCGCTCAACTTGATGATGGACTTGGCCAAGTACTTGCTCAAAATCTGACCACGATTTTGACCAATTTAAAAAATGCGATTAATGCTTTGCAAGCAACTGGACTCGCTGCAACTGTTGTCAACACAGCGCTTCTTCCTTTAAAAGCCACATTTACTGCTGCTGTCGATGTTGTGCTCAATCCCTTAATCAATGGCACAGGCGATATTCTTAGTCAACTCCTAAATGCGTCAGTATTAGGAGATACGAGTATTACTATTCCGACTACAATCACTCCACCTACTTTGCAAGGGCCATTAGATGCTCGCTTTGTTGGGACGGCAGTAAAATCTAATTTTCTTGATGTCAGTATCTTGAGCAATGCAAACGGGGTCTCGTATGTCTATCTAGATGGCACTAATTCAGCAACATTAGTAGCCCCAACAGGCAACCTTGAAGCTACAACAAGTGCGTCAGGAGCGACAGATGCCACAGCTGACCTGCCTACTACATTGAAAGATAGTACGGGAGCAGATGTTCCTGTAAGCTCAATCATTACAGATAGTACAGGAGCGACCGTTACAAATGGTGGTTTAGGAGCAGGCACTTATACCGTTACATATTCAGCAGCAGGTTATGATGATGTCACGCAAACACTGATCGTATCAGATCCTAGCACCACCGCAACATTAGTCGCCCCGACAGGCAACCTTGAAGCTACAACAAGTGCGTCGGGAGCGACAGATGCCACAGCCGATCTGGCCACTACGCTTAAAGATAGTACAGGAGCAGATGTTTCTGTAACTTCAATCATTACAGATAGTACAGGAGCGACCGTTACAAATGGTGGTTTAGGAGCAGGCACTTATACCGTTACATATTCAGCAGCAGGTTATGATGATGTCACGCAAACACTGATCGTATCAGATCCTAGCACCACCGCAACATTAGTCGCCCCGACAGGCAACCTTGAAGCTACAACAAGTGCGTCGGGAGCGACAGATGCCACAGCCGATCTGGCCACTACGCTTAAAGATAGTACAGGAGCAGATGTTTCTGTAACTTCAATCATTACAGATAGTACAGGAGCGACCGTTACAAATGGTAGTTTAGGAGCAGGCACTTATACTGTTACATATTCAGCAGCAGGTTATGATGATGTCACGCAAACACTGATTGTATCAGATCCTAGCACGACGGCAACATTAGTCGCCCCGACAGGCAACCTTGAAGCTACAACAAGTGCGTCAGGAGCGACAGATGCCACAGCTGACCTGCCCACTACTCTGAAAGATAGTACAGGAGCAGATGTTCCTGTAAGCTCAATCATTACAGATAGTACAGGAGCGACCGTTACAAATGGTAGTTTAGGAGCAGGCACTTATACCGTTACATATTCAGCAGCAGGTTATGATGATGTCACGCAAACACTGATCGTATCAGATCCTAGCACCACCGCAACATTAGTCGCCCCGACAGGCAACCTTGAAGCTACAACAAGTGCGTCGGGAGCAACAGATGCCACAGCTGACCTGCCCACTACGCTGAAAGATAGTACAGGAGCAGATGTTTCTGTAACTTCTATCATTACAGATAGTACAGGAGCGACCGTTACAAATGGTAGTTTAGGAGCAGGCACTTATACCGTTACATATTCAGCAGCAGGTTATGATGATGTCACGCAAACACTGATCGTATCAGATCCTTCAGATACAACTGCTCCTAATGCTCCAGTTGTTACTGAAGTATCTGGGAATTCTCAAATAGGATATACTGTGAAAGGGACAGCTGAACCGAATGCTATAGTTACAATCTATGACGATGCAAATAACCAAGTAGGGACTGCTCAAGCGAATGCTTCGGGAGAATTTACAGTAACTCTTGCTGGTGAGGTCGGTCCAAGTTCTCTTTTAAGTATTACGGCAACAGACAGCTCTGGTAATATCAGTGATTCTGCAAACTTCAATACTCCAGGAGATCCTATTCCAGGAGCGCCTACAGCTACAGCAAGTGGTGATTCTACTAATGGATACACTGTGAGTGGTAATGCTGAGGCAAATTCTACTGTTACAATCAAAGATTTAGATGGCAATGTTTTAGGAACTACTGTCGCTAATGATGATGGTTCGTACAGTGTAGCTTTACCAGTTGGACCACGTCCAGAGCAGACACTAGAAGCTACAGCCACAAATAGTTTTGGAGAAAGTAGCTCCACAACTTTCGTTACCCCTATGGATCCAAGCTTAAATGCTCCTTCGGGTACTCTAACAGCTACAACTACTGCTCCAGGAGCGTCGGATGCTAATGCTCCAATATTGACAGAGCTTACAGATAGCAACGGTAACACCGTTTCTGTGACAGCCGTAATCCGTGATAGTGAGGGTGAAATTGTGGTTAACGGTCAACTTGCTGCAGGGAGCTATACTGTTACTTACTCGGCACCAGGGTATGCAGACGTAACCCAAATTTTGGAAGTAACAGATGCACCAGACACCACGGCCCCCGAAGCACCAACAGTAGGAGGAGTGACAGGTAATTCGACAGATGGTTATGTGGTAAGTGGTACAGGTGAGGCAGGGTCAACTATTACAATTAAAGACGATGCCGGCAATACAGTAGGCACCGGTACCGTTGATTCGGAAGGTAACTATAGTATTGAAGTGCCCGGTAGTGTCGGACCAGATGCTCCATTAACAGTAACAGCTACAGACAATTCAGGCAACACTAGCCAACCGACAAGTACCACAACACCAAGTGACCCAGACACCACGGCTCCCGAAGCGCCAACAGTAGGAGGAGTGACAGGTAATTCGACAGATGGCTATGTAGTGAGCGGTACTGGTGAAGCAGGGTCAACCATTACAATTAAAGACGATGCCGGCAATACAGTAGGCACCGGTACCGTTGATTCAGAAGGTAACTATAGTATTGAAGTGCCCGGTAGTGTCGGACCAGATGCTCCATTAACAGTAACAGCTACAGACAATTCAGGTAACACTAGCCAACCGACAAGCACCACAACACCAAGTGATCCAGACACCACGGCCCCCGAAGCGCCAACAGTAGGAGGAGTGACAGGTAATTCGACAGATGGCTATGTAGTGAGTGGTACTGGTGAAGTAGGGTCAACCATTACAATTAAAGACGATGCCGGCAATACAGTAGGCACCGGTACCGTTGATTCAGAAGGTAACTATAGTATTGAAGTGCCCGGTAGTGTCGGACCAGATGCTCCATTAACAGTAACAGCTACAGACAATTCAGGCAATACTAGCCAACCGACAAGCACCACAACACCAAGTGATCCAGACACCACGGCCCCCGAAGCGCCAACAGTAGGAGGAGTGACAGGTAATTCGACAGATGGTTATGTGGTAAGTGGTACAGGTGAGGCAGGGTCAACCATTACAATTAAAGACGATGCCGGCAATACAGTAGGCACCGGTACCGTTGATTCAGAAGGTAACTATAGTATTGAAGTGCCCGGTAGTGTCGGACCAGATGCTCCATTAACAGTAACAGCTACAGACAATTCAGGCAATACTAGCCAACCGACAAGCACCACAACACCAAGTGATCCAGACACCACGGCCCCCGAAGCGCCAACAGTAGGAGGAGTGACAGGTAATTCGACAGATGGCTATGTAGTGAGTGGTACTGGTGAAGTAGGGTCAACCATTACAATTAAAGACGATGCCGGCAATACAGTAGGCACCGGTACCGTTGATTCAGAAGGTAACTATAGTATTGAAGTGCCCGGTAGTGTCGGACCAGATGCTCCATTAACAGTAACAGCTACAGACAATTCAGGTAACACTAGCCAACCGACAAGTACCACAACACCAAGTGATCCAGACACCACGGCTCCCGAAGCACCAAAAGTTACTTCAGTATCCGGAAATTCAGGAAAAGGATATACGATAAAAGGGAAGGCAGAAGCGGGAGCTTTGGTCAACGTTTACGATAACGATAATAATCTTTTAGGTAGTGTACGAGCAGACAGTAATGGCTCCTTTACCATTGTTTTACCTAAGGGCAGTGTTGGTGCTAATCAGCCTTTGACTTTAACTGCAACTGATAAATCTGGTAATACAAGTGGGAAAGCTTACAGTGTGACACCAGCCGATCAAGTGATTGCTCCACCCTCTGCTGTTGCCACTGGTTCTTCATCAAAAGGTTATACCATCTCTGGATATGCTGGTAAAGAATACGCTGGGGGAACAGTAACGATAGTGGTCCCTGCCCCACAATCAAAATTATTCCGAGCTAACTTAGCTCTCCCAGGGCAAGTATTGGGTGTGGCAACAATTGATGCAAATGGTAACTATGTATTGATAGTTGAACCGGGAGCAGCTTACGCTTTGGAAGATTTACAAGCTTATACAACTTATGATGGACTGATAAGTGTAATGACTAACTTCACCACACCAGCCGATCCAACTGACGCAGGAGGTAATACAGGAAACGGAAACAACAATGGTAATAACACAGGAACGGGAGGTGAAGGAACAGGAACAGGAACAGGAACAGGTCAACCAGTAGTTAGTGATGGTAGCAATGGAGCAACTTCAGGGCAAACAGGAAATGGGAATGGTGGACTAGAAGCGACTCCTATTTCAAATTCTGGTACGAATGCTTGGGGGAATGGTAACACTACGCCTTCTCTTCAATCCGCATCGGGGCTAACTAACTCAACAAGCGGTAAAAACTTTGGCGCGAATAGCCTTCCTAGTACTGGTGAAGCAAGTACGGGATGGCTTGGTGCACTTGGAGCGTTCCTTCTAACATCACTTGGAAGTTTATTATTCTGGAGAAAAAAACAGTAAAATAACTAAGGAGGTATATTAATAGTAAAAGAACTATAAATAAGAAAAAATATGTGAAAGAATTTTCAAGCTTATTGTTAGGATAATTCTTAAGAATACGATAGAATGATTAAGTCAGAGCCTATCCAACTCTGACATCTCTGAAATTCTTTTCAAATTACAAGCACTGGTCTCCCTCATCCGATGATGAGAGGAGACTTTTTTATCATAAAAAACAAGACGGTTAGTTTTCATTTTAGCCTCATTTTTGATATAATTATAAAAGTTACGAAGTAAGTATCTCGTACTGATTAGATTAGGTAAACAAAAAGAAGTGTTTACAGGAAGAAACCAGTTTGATAGGGCCTAAGCGGTCAGCTAACAGGAGGAAGTCAATTGTCTAAGAAAATTTCAGTAGCAGTCGTTAAAAATAGTAAACAGCAAGATGAAAGAAATGCTATTCTTGCAGATACTTTTGATAATAGATGGTTTCAAAACGAGTGGAAACACAAATTTAAGTCTCTTACTTCAAACACAAAAAAATAAATGTAATTATTATAAGGTGAGCAAGCGGGCTCACCTTTTTTACTTCAGTATTTAATATTTTAAACGGTCTTTCTGCAGCTTAGTTGTGCTATAATGAAAAATGTAAACAGAGTAGGAGAAATGCGTTAAGTACCACAAGACGGGATGTTGCTTGTGGGCGAAGGATTCTTTATTGAATCCGCGGTGTTTCTTCGCATCCGCTGGTTTTTTTGTACCTTTATTGCATTAATCAGTGTTGCTCTACCTTATTATTTATAGAAAAAGGCTATCGCCTAAGGAGAATAACATGTTAAAATTAACCTCGAAAATGAGCTTGCAACGCTTAGTTTTTCTATCTTTTCTACTAGCTTTACAGATCGTCCTATCTAATTTAGCCATTGGTAATTCTTTTTTTAAAATTAGTCTAGTTTTTTTACCCAATGCACTAATCGGTATGATAGCAGGACCATTATGGACAGCTTTAATTTTAGCTTTTGGTGATTTAATAAGCTCTCTTTTATCAGGGTATGCTTACTTTCCGGGTTTTACAATTTCTGCTTTTATTGTGGGTATATTATATGGCTTATTTTTTTATAGAAAATTTTTTGACATAAAGAATCGGATACATTGGCTATACCTCTTTGGGGCAATGACTGTCATTATGCTCGTTGATTCCACTTTTTTTAATACGATTTGGGTAACAATGATTATTCCTCATGCTAGCTTTGCGACTTTCCTTTCCTTGTTAGCAGCCCGTGCATTATTGCTTGTTCAAATTCCTTTTCAAACGATTATCCTAATGTTGCTTATCCCAACATTACAATCAATAAAAACTTTAAAAATATTTCTGTAAAAATCAAGGCTAACCTTGATTTTTTTATCTTATAAACGTTGGGATAAGAGGATTCTTTTTTCTTTTTTATAGGTTTAAAGTTATAATAGAGCTTAAAGAGAGGAGGGAAAAAATGCGAGAAAGAAGAAAATTGAAAAGAGTTTTGATGGGGCGCTTGCTTATTTTTCTTTTTGCGATTGCAATACAATTTATATGGCTTGTTTGGCTGATGTATCACTTTAGTAATTTAACCTATTTTCTCCCTTTAATAGAGTTCTTATCGTTGATAGTGTTATTTATCATAATAAATCGGAAAATCAATTCAGCATATAAACTAATTTGGGCTGTATTAGTTCTCGCATTTCCGCTAGTTGGTCTTACACTATATCTGATTTTTGGGCATTATTGGTGGAATTCTTCTGCTAGAAAAAGATTATCAGAAACCCATGGCAGTCTTATCGCACAACTTCCTCAAAACAATGAAGTGCTTACAGAACTAAAGGCTATAGATTTAGCGAGGGCTAACCAGTCTGTTTACATTTCTAAGTATTCATACTATCCATTATACAGGAACACTGACACCAAGTATTTTAAGAGTGGTGAAGCGATCTTTGAATCTATTTTAAATGAAATGCAAGAAGCTGAACATTTTATTTTTTTAGAATTCTTTATTATTGCTGAAGGAAAATTATTGCAGCGACTATTAAACCTTTTAGAACAGAAAGTTTCAGAAGGTGTGGATGTCAGATTCATCTACGATGATGCAGGTAGCATTACGACAGTTCAAAAAGATTTCTATCTCGAAGCTCAAAAAAGAGGTATTAAATGTGTTAAGTTTAATCCCATGCGGCCAATTCTTTCTCTACTGATGAACAACCGAGATCATCGTAAAATAGTAATAATTGATGGGTATATAGGATATACCGGTGGAATGAATGTTGGTGATGAGTATACCAATGAACTTTATCGCTTAGGTTATTGGAAAGATACAGGATTGCGCATTGAAGGTGAAGCAGTTTCAAGTTTGACCAGCATGTTTTTAGAAATGTGGAATTATATTACCTGTACTAACGACAGCTTCGAGTGTTATAAACCTCAAGCTTATAAAAAATCTCAATTTAAAGGAAATGGTTTCATACAACCTTTTGGAGATACTCCACTCGATGAGGAGAATGTGAGCTCGATTGTTTATATGAATATTATCGGTAATGCAGAAAAGTATGTCTATATATTTACTCCTTATCTTATACTAGATGATGAAATGATTGTTCAACTTCAAAACGCTGCTAAACGAGGGGTTGACGTGAGGATAGTCCTACCGGATATCCCTGATAAAAAACTTATTTTTTTGATGAGCCAATCTTATTATCAAAGTTTATTAGAGGCAGGTGTCAAGATATATCAATATGTTCCAGGATTTATGCATGCAAAATCTTTCCTGAGCGATGATAAGGTCGCAATAGTGGGTACAGCAAATTTGGACTTTCGCAGTTTATACCTTCATTTTGAATGTGGGATATGGATGTATCAAACTTCTGTAATTGATTTGATAAAAGAAGATTATGAAGAAGTTTTTACTAATTCTAAAGAAATAGACGCTCAGTTTATATCGCATTTTTCACCAATCGTCATCATTTTTCAAAGTATTTTAAGATTGTTTGCGCCTTTAGTATAAGCTTAATGTTCTCATTTTGCTCTAATATATTTCTTTGCTATAATTAACTTATTAATAACAGGAGAAAAAATATGCTCAGAGGAAAAACAACAATCGCACGGGATAATTTAGAAACGATCATGTCTATATCTAATGAAAAATTTGCTGAAATTGAAAGACAAATGATGGATTTGGTAATTGATAGTTATTTAAAAGGAACTAAATTACAAGTCACTTCAAATGAAAGAAAAGTCTCCGTTGTCCTATTTCAAGGAAAAAACGAGCAACTACATCTTTTTATTGATGATATTCATAAAATTACAGTAGAAATTTTAAAAGGGAAAGCTCAGTTTAATGTTATAAAACAAGTCTCAAAGCAGGATATTGCGTATATTACAGCTTTTGCTAAATGCTTAGGAATACCAGAACAGCGTGCCCTAAATGGGTTAAGCCCATTTATTTTTGATTAAATACCTCAAAGGAGGTGTTTTTTTTGTATAAAATAACAAAAAAATGAGATTTAAGTGAAAAAATATATTGACAATAACTTTTTTATTTAATATAATAATCATATAGATGAGAGAAAAACAATAAAATAAAAGAAGGTGCGATATGATTAAATTGTTCTCTGCCACAAATTGTGTTTCAAGTAGAAAAATGAAACAATGGTTAATAGCAAATAAATTAGAATTTAGAGAAATAGTTATATTAGAAAATAGTCTTCAAAAAAAAGATATATTAAGAATACTCTCATTGACTGAAAAGGGAGCGGAAGAAATTATCTCTAAAAGAAGTTTAATTTATAAAAAATTATCCCTCAAAATTGATTTTGAGTCTCTCACTACTAATGAACTTATTGATTTAATTACTCAAAATTATAAACTACTACGACGACCACTTCTTATGGATGAGCATCGTTTACAAGTGGGATATAATGAAGATGAAATCCGTAAATTTTTACCGCGTTCTGTTAGACAAATAGAATTAGGCAAAGCTATTGAGAACGTGCGTTTATGGGATGAAGAAGAAAAACATCATTTCGCCATTTGATCATTTAAAAAAACCTAGCTTTGTTAAAGTAGGTTTTTTATATCAAAAGATAATTTTTGATTTTTAAATCAGAAAAAGCTACAATCTTGATAGAGTAGTTTTTATAAAATGTATTCTATTTAAAACACCGAAACTACAAAAATAATTCTAGAAATATATCGGAGATTAAAGTATGAAAATCGCAATAGCAGGTGCAGGTGCCATGGGGAGCCGTTTTGGCCTGATGCTTCATCAAGGTGGTAACGATGTAACATTGATTGATGGTTGGAAGGAACATATTGAAACCATTAGAAAACACGGCTTATCTGCTAACTTGAATGGACAAGAGTTAACTGCACAATTAAAGGTAGAATTACAGTCTGAAGTGAATTTACAAAATGAAATGGAACTAATTATACTTTTTACTAAGGCGATGCAGTTAGACAAGATGCTATCTGATATTCAACCTATGCTTTCAGAAAATACAAAAGTATTATGTTTACTTAATGGTATTGGTCATGAGGATATCATTGAAAAATATGTTCCAATGAAGAATATTTTCATTGGTAATACAATGTGGACTGCGGGACTTGAAGGACCTGGTCGAGTAAAACTATTTGGAGATGGTTCTGTCGAACTCCAAAATCTTGGAGAAGGTGAAGAAGAAACAGCAAAAGAAATAGCTCAAGTTTTAACAAATTCGGGTTTGAATGCTCAATACTCAGATAATATTCGTTATTCTATTTATCGAAAAGCCTGTGTAAATGGGACGATGAATGGGTTGTGCACGATTCTTGATACGAATATGGCAGGTTTAGGAGAGACTAGCCCTGCACATGAAATGGTTGCCGCAATTATCAAAGAATTCGTGTCAGTAGCACAATATGAAGGTGTTGAACTCGATTTAGAAGAAGTTGTAGCACATGTTGAAAGTTGCTTTAATCCTGACACTATCGGTCTCCATTATCCCTCAATGTATCAGGATTTAATAAAGAATCATCGTATGACAGAAATTGATTATATCAATGGAGCGGTATCTAGAAAAGGTAGAAAATACAGTATCCCAACACCATATTGCGACTTTTTAGCTCAGTTGATTCATAGCAAAGAAGAAATTTTAGAGGCGCATTAAAAAAACGTCTGCGGAAAAGATTAAAAGCCAGTCCTATGACTGGCTTTTAATCTTGCAGAAGACAAACAGATTTTCCATTATTTTTTAAAGTTTGAATATGGAGTTTACCCCAATCACATAAGCTATCCATTACTTCACTTAAACTTTCCCCATATTCACTTAATGAGTACTCTACGCGAGGTGGCACTTCATTGAAAGAAGTACGCTTAACGATTTGGGAACTTTCCAATTCTTTTAATTGCTGGGTTAACATTTTTTGACTTATCCCGGGAATGAGTCGTCTTAACTCGCCAGGTCTGACAGCACCGTGCCTTAGGTTACATAAAATAATAGGTTTCCATTTTCCGCCTATCACTTCCATAGTTGCTTCGACAGCAATATTATAAATTTTTTCTGACATTTTTTATTCCTAATTTTCTTTTATTTTACCACAATAGACACTTTTTGGTATGTATAGAACTAAAAAGTAGGTACTATGCAAACCGTTTTATTTATTATACAATAATTTTCGTCGAAAAAAAAGGTTTAAAAAAATAAAGGAGAACAAATGATTCATTCACTTACTGACAAAGTATTATTAAATAATCAGGTAGAAATCCCTGGTTTAGGTCTAGGGGTCTTTCAAATTTCAGATGAGATGACTGAGGAAGTTGTTAAAAACGGAATTTTGACAGGATATCGCTTAATAGATACAGCACAAATCTATGGAAATGAAATAGGAACGGGTAAAGGAATAGCACAAGGTCTCAAAGAAGCCAAATTAGAACGCAAAGATATTTTTGTTACTTCAAAGGTCTGGAATGATCACTTATCTTATTCCGAAACAATTGCCGCATTTAACCAAAGTTTAGAACGTTTAGGTCTTGAATATCTAGACTTATATCTGATTCATTGGCCTGGTTTTGGCGCGTTTGACGAAAGTTGGAGGGCTTTAGAAGAATTGTATAAAGAAGGTAAGGTTCGAGCCATAGGGGTTAGCAATTTTGAAATAGAACATTTAGAACATTTATTAATCTATGCTGAAGTTATTCCAGTAGTTAATCAAATAGAGCTGCATCCCAAGCTTAATCAAAAAGCCTTAAGAGAATATTGTGCTCAAAAAGGTATTAAAGTCCAAGCATGGTCCCCCTTGATGCAAGGACAACTCTTAACTAATGAAGTCATTTTAGGTATTGCGCGCGCACTTAATAAATCAGCTGCACAGGTTATTTTGCGTTGGGCAATACAACAAGAAATACTACTAAATGTAAAATCGGTAAAAAAAGAACGAATGCTTGCAAACAGTCAAGTCTTTGACTTTCACCTGAGCGAAGCTCAGATGCAATTAATTGATGCTTTAAACGAAGATTTACGTGTAGGACCAAATCCTAACACATTTGATTTTAAATAAAAAGGAAAATAATGACAAAAAAAATATCACCAAAACTTACGCTACTTGCCTTAGCAATCAATGCGTTTGCAATCGGTTCTACAGAATTCATAAGTGTGGGTTTAATGCCCATGATTGTTAAGCAATTTCATGTCACGTTAGCTCAAGCGGGCTTAACAGTTTCACTTTATGCTTTAGGTGTTACTGTGGGTGCACCTCTCCTTACCATTTTTACAGGAAAATGGAATCGAAGAAAATTAATGATGTCAATTATGGTTTTATTTATAATTGGGAATTTATTAACTGCATTTGCGCCTACATTCGGACTATTACTCACTGGGCGAGTCTTAGCAGCGTTAGCTCACGGAATTTTTATGGCGGTATCAACCGTGATTGCTGCAAATGTGGTTCATCCTTCTAAGCGAGCTTCAGCTATTGCGATGATGTTCATGGGGCTAACAGTAGCAACGGTGGTAGGAGTGCCACTAGGAACGTTTATTGGACAGCAAACGCGATGGAATGGATCATTTTTATTTATCGCTGCAATAGGAATAGTAGGGCTTATTTTCAGCAGTATCCTTGTTCCTAAAGATTTAACAATCCCTGGGAAAGTTGACTTACGTGGGTTAAAGAGAATTTTTTCTAATAAATCAATCATACTTTCTTTTCTTATCACGGCTCTAGGCTATGGTAGTACTTTTACAGCGTACACATATATTTCACCAATTTTAGAACATGAATTTGGATTTTCTCCTAATATGATTGTCTTTATTTTGTTAGGGTATGGAGTAATGGTTGCGATAGGTAATACATTAGGCGGACGTTGGGCCAATCAACGTGTCCTTGCAGCCCTTACAAAAATGTTTGCAGCTCTAGCAGTCGCTTTGGCAGTACTTGCAGTAGCTATAATAAGCGGGAATGCTTGGTTCGGTCTAATTGCTGTTTTGTTGCTTGGCTTTTTCGCCTTTATGAACGTTCCCGGTTTGCAACTGTATGTTGTACAATTAGCAGAAGAGGAAGTTCCGAATGATATCTCCCTGACTTCTTCATTCAATATTTCCGCTTTTAATATTGGGATTACAGTAGGCTCTTTAATCGGGGCACAAGTCACTCAGTATATAGGTATTAATTATACTCCTTTAGCTGGTATAGTTCTTGCGCTTCTAGCAATGATTTTTACTGCTGGAACTCTCAAGAAAATGAAGTAAAACGTCAATAATGACGTTTTTTATGTTATTTCGAGCACTGGCTTTGATAACGTTTACTTCTTTTGATAAAATAGTATGAAACTGGGCTTATACAAATTGAAGAGATGGGATAATCTACTTTTATCACTATCTAAAGGAGAGGGAGATGCTAGATTTTCAGGAATACGATGGGAAAACCTTAGGTAGCAAAGACTATGAGGACTTACTAATTGGAAATAAAGGGATTCTACCATATATTTATGAACCGCAAATTGAGCTAATCAGTGAGTGGATTCCATATTCTAAGGTAGAGTTAAAAGAGGTTCTAGAAGAAACTCAAGAGTCCTTTTATGATTTTAGAGAAGATAAGCAGGAGCGGGAATGGGTTGTCTTTAAACTGTTAGTGCCTGATTCTCAAAAACAGGTTCAATTTAGTAAAATGGTTGATGCTATTGTTTTTATTAAATCAGAGGAGCACCTCATTCTGGTGACTCAAAACAGGCTTCATGAGTTATCAGAGCGACTTCGAGAAACGTACGACAGTTCTCAAACTTTTAATACTTTTGTGGTAAGTTTTATCTATCTTACATTAGATGATATGTTTGAAGATTTAAAAGAGGTAAAAAAAAGAATTTCTGAAATTGAACGAAGCATTCAAGAATCAGGTGCAGTAAAACCAATTTTCAATGAAATTTTACAACTTAAGAAGTATTTAATCATGTTATCATCAACTTATCGTAATAATGAACGACTTATTGAAAATTTTGGAAAGTATTCTGAGCATTTTTTTGGTGATTCAAAACTTAAACAAAACGCTAATGATAAGCTAAGTGATCGAATGACAACTTTAAAAGACATGGTAGATTCATACAACCAATATCTTTCAAGTTTAGATACTATGATTAATAATCTTAGCTCTTATCAACTCAATGAAATTATGAAGGTATTGACGAGCATCTCTATTATTCTTACAATACCGACGATGGTTTATGGATTTTGGGGGATTAACGTGCCGCTGCCCTTTGAGAAGCTAGCTTACGGATTTATACTTGTGTTCCTTATTTCCTTAGTAATTAGTTTTTTTGTCTGGGGATGGTTGAAGAAAAGACGACTTATGTGAATTATAGACAAAAGATTTGGTCGTGTTAATTAAAAAGTTTGTTATAACTATTCACTAAAAAGTATAGTTTTTGTTATAATGGGACTATGCCTTATCAAGTAAAGATTATATATCCTAAAGAAGAAGCAGCTGAAAATAATAAGCTGACCCAGCGTACTTTTAATGAGTTCATTGATGAACTCGAAACTCCAGAAGTAATCACGCAGTACGAACAACTGTTGACGCGTGGTTATTCTATTTCTGTAAACTTTGCACCTCCAGAACTTGACGAAAAGGGTGGGGAGTTAGATCCTTTTAAAATTGCAGGGCGTTTTGAGCTCGCAGGTATCCCTTATAAAGCCACCCTTAAACTAAAAGCGAGCGGAAATTATGAGGCGATGGCTAAAGTTGCAAAAATAATTGAGCAGCAAGGTTTTGATTATGATATTTCTGTGAAATTGCAAATCAGAGAGAATTCTCCAGTTGACTTTGAAAAAGAAGGATCTTGGTTTGATGAAGACTATGCAAAATATACAGTTCTTCCGAAAGCTAGCAGTCAGGACATTGCGGATCTTCGTTCGCTTTACGAAACACTCAGTAAAGAGCATTATAAAGTGAATATCACACTTAAAGCAAAAGTCAAGAAAGATGATGACGATAGTTTTGCAAACCAACTTGCTGCATATCCTTCAGAAACTTTAGTTATTTTTAAATTAAGTGATGCCGATATTTACGGAGAATAATTGTCTAATAAGCTACCCAATCTATGTTTGGGTGGTTTTAATTTCAAATATTTAAAGAAAATAGTTGCAAATGCAACAAAAATATTTTATTATAGTGTTAAGAAGGAGTGAGAGATGGAAAGCATTATTTTACGTCAAATCGGTACAATTTCACGCTCGCTTGACTCTATCAGTAACGTGGAATTTTCTCAATTTGACTTGGCTAAAGGGCAGTATCTTTACTTGGTGAGGATTATGGAAAATCCGGGAATTATTCAACATCGGCTTGCGCAACTTCTTTGTGTTGATAAAACTACAGCGAATCGAGCCATAAATAAATTGGAGAAAAAAGGGTTAGTTTTTAAAAAAGAAACCAGAAAAAATAAGAAAGAACAGCTCTTATATGTCACTCCTGAAGGTGCAGCACTTTATCCACTAATTATTCGCGAAAATGAATTTTCCACTCAGGTTGCTCTAGAGGGCATTACCACAGAGGAGCGCCAACAACTCGTCGTTTTATTAAGTAAAATGGCTGAAAACACCTCTAAAGATTGGCTAGCAGTGAAAAGTGGTAAACAGCGTAACTATTAAATATGGGGGAAGGAGAGAGTGTGTGACGTTGGAAATTTTACCCGTAAGTCGAGGACAAGTTGAGGAATTACAAAAAATTAGTCAAGAGACCTTTTTTGATACGTTTGAGAAGTATAATGACGCGGCTAATCTTTTAAGCTACATGGAGCAAAATTATTGTCTAGAAAAATTAATCCATGAGTTGGATAATAAGGAAAGTTTCTTCTCTTTTGTCTATGACGATAACCAGCTAGTCGCTTATATGAAGTTAAACATTGATTCTGCCCAATCTGAAAAACTAGGGACAGACAGTTTAGAAATCGAACGGATTTATGTGAGAAAAAAATTTAAACGGCTAGGAATAGGGAAAAGATTATTAGAATATGCGCTTGAATGTGCACAGCAAAAAAATAAAACATTTATTTGGTTAGGTGTTTGGGAGTATAATTTAGAGGCTCTAAACTTCTATGAAAAAATGGGCTTTGCTTGTTTCAGTGAACATACTTTCAAGGTTGGTCAAGAAAAACAAAGAGATTTACTAATGAAGAAAGTTTTATAATAAAGAAAAGGATAATACTATAATGGAAAATTTAAAAATTGATTCAAATTTCTGGGAAATTTTTCCAGAAGCGACTGTTAATGTATTGACGGTAGACGGGTTAGATAATCATGTTTCGCAAAAGAGAGATGAAGAAATGGTACATGTTTTAAATACGGCGAGTGAAAAAGCTCAAAAGTACCTCACTGAAGAAGAATTTTCGAAAAATGAGATTGTCAAAATTTGGCGTGAGGCGTTCACAAAATTCAAAAAGAAGAAAGGTGCACGTGCCTCTATTGAGGCTTTGTTAAAAAGAGTGAGTCAAGGTAGAAGTTTTCAACCTATTAATCCTTTGGTTGACTTGTATAATAGTATCTCTCTCGAGTTTGGTGTCCCTTGTGGTGGGGAAGATTTAGATAAAATAGAGGGGAGCATGCATCTAGGGATTGCTAAAGGAGGAGAAGCTTTCCGACCTCTTGGTGAAGAAAAAGATGAGCCAGCATTAAGTGGAGAGGTAATTTATTATGATGAACAAGGAGCGATTTGCCGTTGTTTAAATTGGCGAGATGCGCAACGTACAATGTTAACCGAAACAACCAAACGCGCAATTTTGGTTATTGAAGCACTAGATGAAGCTCAACAAGCGCGTGCTTTTTCTGCAATAGAAGCTTTAAATAAAAGAATTTTTGAATATTTCGGCGTGTCAGGAAATATAGAGGTCATTAAGCAAGAAGAAAAGTAAGTTTTTTGAAAAGGGATCTATGCAGTAGGAGCGGACAGGAAATGAAAAAAATGATAAAATGAATGAGAATAGAAATTCATTTTATCATTTTTTATTTTCATAAATCGTATATTTTGACGTGTTTAAAAAAATAGGCTCTATAATTTAGAATGAGCTTTGTAAATAAGTATAGCTAGAGAAGAAGAGGTATAAGAGATGGCAACGATCCAATGGTTTCCAGGACATATGTCAAAGGCAAGACGACAAGTTCAGGAGAATTTAAAATATGTGGATTTTGTGATTGAACTGGTAGATGCACGCTTGCCTATCAGCTCACGTAATCCGATGTTAGACCAGATTATCGGGGACAAGCCCCGGATCATTGCCCTCAATAAGGCAGATCTGGCAGATTCTAATTCTGTCGCACAATGGATTGAGTATTTTGAGGAGCAAGGTTTTGTAACTTTAGCGATTAATTCTAAGGAAGAGTACACTGCAAAACGGTTGACGGTAGCAGCGAAAAGATTAATGGCTGAAAAAGTGGCTCATGATAAAGAGCGAGGGATTGCAAATACGACTTTACGTACAATGATTATCGGTATTCCCAATGCTGGTAAGTCAACCTTGATGAACCGTTTGGCTGGGAAAAAGGTCGCAGTAACTGGTAATCGCCCTGGTGTTACAAAGGGGCAGCAATGGATTCGTACGAACAAAGAATTAGAGTTACTAGATACACCAGGTATTTTATGGCCTAAATTTGAAGATCAATTGGTAGGTTTGAAATTAGCTCTAACTGGTGCAATTAAAGATGATTTATTGCCGATGGATGAAGTGACAATATTTGGCTTAAAATATTTTATCACTCATTACCCCACACTTACTCTCAAACGATATCGTATTACCGAAGAAGATTTAGAGCTATCAACCCCTGAATTAATTATGGCTTTAACTCAAAGATTTGGTTTCCGTGATGACTATGACCGTTTTTATGCGATGTTTGTCAAAGATGTACGTGATGGGAAATTGGGATCTTTTTGTCTAGATCTCACGAAAGAACAACAAAAATAAAAGCATAATGACTCATTTAACATAAAAATAATTATGTTAAATGAGTCAATGAGGTGATAGGATTCAGTTATTTAATGACAGAAACAATTAAAGAAATTAAAAATAGACTTGCGTTGCTGACGGATTTAGCAGCTGAGGAATTTACTGCTTATGAAAATGATCCACGCGCAGGAGTGCAAACGGCAGTACGGGTACGTAAAAAACAGCTCCTCGCTCTAAAAGCTGAGGATGAACGTCTGGTAAAAATGCTTGAATTTGAAGAGGAGTTATATGCTAAAGGAATTCAGCTAATTGCAGGAATTGATGAAGTGGGGCGGGGCCCGCTGGCTGGTCCAGTAGTGGCCGCTGCTGTTATATTGCCAAAAAATTGTAAGATAAGAGGTTTAGATGATAGTAAAAAAGTCCCGAAGTCTAAACACCGTTTATTGTTTGAGGAGATACAAAGAAAAGCAGTAGCGATTGGAATCGGTCTTGTTGATGCCCAACGAATTGATGAGGTTAATATCTATGAAGCGACCAAGCTTGCGATGTTAGAAGCACTGACCAAGCTGTCAGTAAAACCTGAGCACCTCTTAATTGATGCAATGACACTTGATATTGATTTGGCGCAGACTAAAATTATTCATGGCGACGCGCGCTCTTTATCCATTGCTGCAGCGTCCATTGTAGCAAAGGTCACGCGTGACGAAATGATGGCGGATCTTGCGCAGGATTATCCTGAGTATGATTTTGAGCACAATGTTGGCTATGGTACAGCCAAACATTTGGCAGCACTCAAAAAGAATGGTGTGACACCTCTTCATAGAAAATCTTATGAACCAATTAAGACAATGATTGGGTGGTACAAATAAAAAGTAGAAAAAACGTGGATTAAAATAATCCACGTTTTTTGATTTTACTGACAGTCTGGTCAGTAATTATTGTTCGTAATATTTGTCTAAGATTTCCATTTTTAAAAGAGAAAGTTGCGTTAAAGGAGCGGTTAAAGTACTTCGAATGAATAACTTGTCTTCTACATTCACAATTCCCGCAAAACTTGTTTGCGGATAGTCGGCATTCACTTCGAGGATGTGGGCTTTAGTTTTTGATAAAGTATCTGGTGTGACAGGTACATCAAGATTAATCGTTCGTTCTTTGTAAGAATAATTTTTTAAAGCTGCAATGTTTCGGTTGGGAATGAAAGTTGTAGCACCGTCTGCTCCAATAACAGTAATAGAACGTATTCCAACCGTTTTAACAACGCCTTCGATATCTAGTCCCGCAAAAGAGACGGTATCTCCAACATTAATTTGATGTTCTACGATAATGAAGAAGCCATTGATAATATCAGCTACCAGATCACGACCTGCAAAACCAAGCGCCACTCCCAAAATCCCGGCACCTGCTAAAATATTGCTGACAGGAACTCCGATTAAACCAAGAACAGTGTAGATGTAGAGAAAGACGGTGAGATAATGAAGCGCACTTGTTGTCAGGCGTGACAAGGTAAGGATTCGGGACGTATCAGTCCACTTTTGTTCACTGTAGTTCTTAAACAATTTTTTGACTATTCTTGAGCAAGCTTGATAGAGAATGAAAAAAAGCACACTGACTAAGGCAATTGTAAGTGCTTTGTCGAGTAAAAGTTGACCAAAATCTTCCCAGTTCATTTTTAAAAGACGCATTTTTCCTCCAGTTGCATATAAAATTTTTACAGATAAAATTTCCAGTGTTTAAGGCGTTTCCAAAGCCTTTTCAACAAAAAAATTTAGAATTTTATCAAATAGGATGAATATTTCCTTGTTTTCCTTTTCAGAAAATAATATAATCTATTATAACAAAAAAATCTTGGAGGATGTTATGACGATCGAATTAGACTGGGAAAATTTGGGTTTCAATTATATGAACTTACCTTTGCGTTATATTGCGCATTATAAAGGAGGAAAGTGGAACGCTGGGGAACTGACGAGTGACCATCAGCTCCATATCAGTGAGTCCTCCCCTGCTTTGCATTATGGCCAGCAAGGTTTTGAGGGACTGAAAGCTTATCGAACAAAAGAGGGTACGATTCAACTTTTCCGTCCGGACCAGAATGCTCTACGTTTACAAAAAACAGCTCGACGCCTTTGTATGCCTGAAGTACCAACGGAGATGTTTATTGACGCCGTCAAACAAGTTGTAAAGGCAAATGAGGATTTTGTTCCTCCTTACGGAACAGGTGCTACACTTTATCTGCGTCCATTGTTGATTGGAGTTGGTGATATTATTGGTGTCCGTCCGGCAGAAGAATATTTATTTACGGTTTTTGCTATGCCTGTGGGTTCATATTTTAAAGGAGGATTAGCTCCGTCTAGTTTTGTAATTTCACGGGATTATGACCGGGCAGCACCTCTGGGGACTGGTGGAGCAAAAGTTGGTGGGAATTATGCGGCTTCGCTTCAAGCTGAAGTGGGTGCCAAAAAAGCTGGTTATGCGGATGCCATTTATCTTGACCCTACTACTCATACAAAAATTGAAGAAGTCGGGGCAGCAAATTTCTTTGGTATCACAAAGGAGGGGGAATTTATTACTCCACTAAGTCCGTCTATCCTTCCCTCTATTACGAAGTATTCATTACTCTATCTTGCAGAACATCGCCTAGGCTTAAAAGCACAAGAAACAGATGTTTTGGTTACTGACTTAGAGCGATTTGTTGAAGCAGGAGCTTGCGGTACAGCCGCGGTTATTTCGCCGATTGGTCGTATAGATGATGGGGACCGTACTTACATTTTCCATTCTGAAACAGAGGTAGGACCAACTGTTAAACGACTTTATGAAGAATTAGTAGGCATCCAATTTGGCGAAGTAGAGGCTCCAGAAGGGTGGATCGTAAAAATTGATGAGTAGGAAAAAGCGGTAGTCCGCTTTTTTAACAGGACGAATAATCAGAAAATAAATAATTATTTATTTATTTATTTATACATACCAATGGTTAGGATGAAAATAAACTTACAGGCTTGGTTTTACTGACAGACCAATCAGTAAAACCACAAAGAAAAGGGGTCTCAATGAAGCAAACATTTATTAATCAGGAGCGCTTAGAAGCAATCACTAATGACTTTCCCACACCTTTTCATCTTTATGATGAGAAAGGGATAAGAGCGACTGCCCGTGCCTTAAATGCAGCCTTCTCTTGGAATAAGGGGTTTAAGGAATACTTTGCAGTAAAAGCGACACCTACTCCGGCTATTTTGAAAATTCTCCATGAAGAAGGATGTGGTGTGGACTGCGCCTCTTATGTCGAGTTGCTTCTCTCGAAGAAATGTGGGTTTTCTGGGGATGAAATGATGTTCTCATCGAATGATACTCCCGCATATGAGTATGCTTATGCCAATGAATTAGGGGCGACCATCAATTTGGACGCTTATGAACACATTGATTTTCTAACACAGCAAGAAAACTTTGAGTTTCCTAAAACCATGAGTTTGCGTTACAACCCAGGTGGTGTTTTTGCAATGGGAACTCAAATTATGGATAACCCAGAAGAGTCAAAATTTGGCATGACCAAAACACAGCTTATTCAGGGAATTAAGCACCTTCAAAGCCTTGGTGTGGAAAATTTCGGACTTCATAGTTTCTTAGCTTCAAATACCGTAACAAATGATTACTATCCGGAACTCGCTCATCAACTTTTTGAGTTGACTCTTGAAATACGGACACTAACGGGAGTAACTCTCGATTTTATTAATCTTTCTGGTGGGATTGGAGTAAACTATCGACCAGATCAAAAAGCCAACGATATTGCCACGATTGGAGCGGGGGTACATAAAGTTTATGATGAGGTTCTGGTTAAAAATGGTATAAGTGACCTTAAAATCTACACGGAGTTAGGTCGTTTTATGCTTGCTCCGCACGGACACTTAGTTACTCGAGTGCTGCATTTAAAAGAAACTTATAGAAAATACGTTGGGGTAGATGCCTCAGCAGTCAATCTGATGCGTCCAGCTTTCTATGATGCTTATCATCATATCACAGTGATGGGTAAGGAAAATCAAGCACCAACAGAAGTTTATGATGTGACAGGTTCGCTGTGTGAAAATAATGATAAATTTGCTAAACAAAGAGCACTTCCCCAGATAGAAGTTGGCGATTTACTTGTCATCCATGATACCGGCGCACATGGTTATTCGATGGGCTATCAGTATAATGCAAAGTTAAGAAGCGCTGAAATTTTGTTGCAAGAGGATGGTTCATCACGACTGATTAGACGGGCTGAGCGTCCAGAAGACTATTTCCAAACTCTGGATGGATTTGATTTTAAGCTGTAAGTCTGCTGACAGCTTTGTCAGTAAAATAAAGTACTGACAAAAGACATAATTTTTGATATAATAAGATGTCATCAATGGCGAAAGCGTTTCGCCAAAATTAGGAGATTCAAAATGAATTTAGTCTTAGCTATTGTGCTTATGGTTGTGTGCCTTTTGGCCGGTTTTTTCTTAGGAACATGGTTCTCACAACGTCAAACTAAAAAGTTACTTATGGATAACCCACCACTCAATGAGGACGCTGTTCGTCTGATGATGGGTTCAATGGGACGTAAACCAAGTGAAGTTCAAGTACAACAAGTACTTCGCCAAATTCGTGCAGCTGCAAAACAAGCAGATACCAAGAAAAAATAAGTTAAAGTGTAGACGCTGAGCGAAGCAGCAGAACGAAGTTTTGTGCTCTCTCGGCGTTTGCTTTTTTAGTCATCAATGTCTTATTCGGATTTTTATCAGGATGATTGAATGAAATCCAAGACTTTATAATAAAGGAGAAGAAAAATGGACAATCGACCAATAGGCCTATTAGATTCAGGGGTCGGTGGACTGACTGTTGCTCGGGAGCTCCTTAGACAACTCCCAAATGAAGAAATTGTATATATTGGAGATACCCGTCGCGCACCCTATGGTCCACGTAGTAAAGCTCAAATTGTCGAATTCACATGGGATATGGTTAACTTTTTACTTTCAAAAGATGTGAAAATGATAGTGATGGCCTGTAATACAGCTACGGCTATGGCGCTTGACGAAGTAAAAGCTCAACTTGATATACCCGTGATTGGTGTGATATTACCAGGGGCAACATCAGCGATCCAAAAAACAACAAGCAAAAAAATCGGCATTATTGCTACTCAAGCTTCGGTACGCTCTGATGAATATCGAAAAATTATTCATCATAAATCCTCAAAAATAGAAGTAACAAGCCTAGCATGTCCCAAATTTGTTTCGATTGTAGAATCAAATGAGATGGAATCTGATATTGCCAAGCGTGTAGTTCATGAAAGTTTAGCGCCACTAGTTGGTAAAGTTGATACCTTGATCCTAGGTTGTACGCATTACCCCTTATTGCGACCACTAATACAACAAGAAATGGGATCAGAGGTCCAGCTCATCGACTCAGGAGCAGAAGCAGTTCGAGATATTTCAGTTTTACTCAATTACTTTTTACTCAATGGACAAGAGCGCAAAGAAATTCAGCATCACTTTTATACGACAGCTGGAGTGGATTCATTTCGTTTAATAGCAGAAAAGTGGCTTGCAATAGGACATCTCAACATTGAACATGCGGAAATAGAAGGCTTCAATAAGGTGAAATAAATGGAAAAGACTTTAATTATTGCTACAAGAAACGCGGGCAAAACGCGTGAATTTAGAAAATTATTCGCAGATTTTGGCTATGAAATCAAAGACTTAATGGATTATCCAGAGTTACCCGAAATAGAAGAAACTGGAAGTACTTTTGAAGAAAATGCTCGGCTAAAAGCCGAAAAAATTTCTCAAATTACTGGAGAAGTGGTGATTGGAGATGATTCTGGCTTATGCGTCGATGTCTTGGGCGGTCTTCCAGGGATTTGGTCTCATCGTTTCTCTGCCCCAGACCCTACGGATGAGAAAAATATTGCTAAACTTTTGCATGAGCTTGCCCCAACAGCCATCACTCCTGAAAAACGGAGTGCTCATTTCCATACTACCCTTGTTGCTGCCCGTCCTGAGCATGAAAGTCTCGTCGTAGAAGCAGATTGGCACGGTTATATTGCTCTGGCACCCAAGGGCGAAAATGGTTTTGGATATGATCCAATCTTTCTTGTTGATGCTTTTCGTACTGCTGCAGAGCTTTCGGATGAAGAAAAAAACCGCCTCTCACATCGTGGTCAAGCTTTACAGAAATTAATGGTGGAACTCCCTAAATGGATGGAAAACTAAACATAACATAAAATTTATTATGTAAAGAAAGGGTTCGTTTATGTTTGTAGTGATGTCTGACTCTCACACTGATCGTCGTGTGATAGAGTCTATCAAAGAATATTATCAAGACAAAGCAACAGCTATTTTTCACTGCGGAGATTCAGAGCTTCCGAGTAGCGATCCGATATGGGAAGGGATAACGGTAGTAGCGGGAAACTGCGACGATGATGAAGGCTATCATGATTTTCTCATCAAAGAGGTGGAGCAACAACGGATTCTTATCTCACATGGCCATTTATTTTATGTTGGCTTAGGTTTAGAGCGTTACTCTTATTTTGCTGAGGAAAAAAATGTTGATATCGCCTTGTTTGGGCACATTCATCAACCAGTTGCTCAGAGAATAAATCAGATTTTATATCTTAACCCAGGTTCAGTTGCTCAACCAAGAGGCGCACACCAAACAAAAATGTATGCACTTGTTGAAAAAAAAGGTAAAAAAATAGAAGTTTCTTATCGCAATCTTAACCATGAACCGATCCCCGATCTGCAGTTCTTGCTGTAATCCTACTTAAAAGGAGCTAATTGTCAGAGTGATTGATAAACACATTGAAGCGTTTATAATGAGCCAGAGTGCTACATTTATGATACCAGCACAGAATGTTGCAGTATTACTTGCTGAGCATAATATCGCTCATGCAAAGCTTTTGCTTAGCCAGTATAAATATTCTAGAGTACCCGTCCTTAATAAAGATAAGGAGTATGTTGGTGTACTAGGATTGAATGAAATTGTAGAGTTTGAAATGGAACATGATTTTTTTTATGAAAAATCTCAAAACACCCCAATTTCAGAGATTGTGAATACTGACATAGCAACTGTTCGCCCCTCTGTTCCCTTGGAAGAGATGTTGAATAAACTGATTAAAGAACCTTTTTTACCTGTTGTTAAAGGACAAGAATTTTTAGGAATTATTGTTCGTCAAGAAATATTAAAGGCCTTTAGTGCCTTTGCACATGACTTTACAAAAGACTATGAAATTACCAAACGAGATTGAAGGATATTTAGCAAGTAAAAATTTTTCAGAGAATACACGTTCAAATTATTATTATGACTTAATTTCCATGTATCATTTTTTGGAAGATAAAGTCGTGTCGGAGGAAAGTTTAGAACTTTATAAGCATCAACTATCTAAACTTTCCGCTTCTGCACAGCGTCGTAAAATTTCTAGTGCTAATCAATACTTGCTTTATCTTTATCAAAACCAAAAAATCGATCATTTTTATAAGATTGATCAAATTGCACAAAAAGAGAAAAAACAAGCTCACAGTTATCGTCCCATGATTAAAGAATTTCCTGAATTCTATGGTCCTATGACTTGTCCAGGGCAGTTTTTAGCCCTACTCATTTTAGAATTTGGGCTTAATTTTGCTGAAATTCAAAAATTAAAGTGGGAAAATTTTAATTGGAAATTCAAGTATTTAACGGTCGAAAAATCAGGTATCAAGCGGGTTTTGCCGATTCGAGAAAAATTTGCAATGCGTGTAAAGGCAATCAGTAATGCTGATGAGCTATTCTCAAAGTCACGCCAATTCCTTTATACAGAACTCAAAAAATTTACTCATTATTCTTCAAAAGAAATTCGTGAGCAGTATATTTTGCATCAAGTAAAAGCTGGTAAGACCATCTATGAACTTTCAGCGTTACTCGGTCTATCCACTACCACGACTTTAGAAAAATATTATCGGTAAGTCCTAAATAAGTTTAAAAGATATAAAAATGATAAAAGAAATCAATATAAAAATTAATAACTTTGAAGGACCGCTTGATTTGCTTTTGCATCTCGTTAGCCAGTATGAGATGGATATCTTTGAAGTGCCACTAGTTCCTGTCATTGAACAATACCTAGCTTACCTTAAAACCATGCAAAATTTGGAACTTGAAGTTGCAGGAGAGTACATGGTAATGGCTAGTCAGCTCATGCTGATTAAGTCTCGCAGACTGCTCCCAACTGTGACGGAGGCGTTTGTTGAAGATACGGCACAATTAGAGTATGATTTACTCGCCCAAATTGATGAATATCGTAGATACAAGATGCTTTCTCAAGCTTTAGATGAACTTCATCAAGAAAGAAGTCTTTATTATTCTAAGGCAAAGACTGAGGTCATCACTGATGAAACGCACTTACTCAAAGATAAGACGGCTCTTGATTTGTTTCTTGCTTTTAGTAAAGTTCTGGAACTTCAAAAACAACAATTTGAGGATGAGCATACCACAATTGAGGCAGAGCGTTACACAATAGCCGATAAAATCCTGGAGTTATCACAGGTTTTTGTAGAGAGAAAGAGTTGTAAGTTTACAGAGCTCTTTGCTTCTCAGGTCAAAAAAGAAGAATTAGTGACCACTTTTATGGCACTTTTGGAGTTAATTAAAAATCAACAGATAGCCTTTTCACAGGATGAACTCTTTGGAGAAATTATTTTAGAAAGAAAAGAAACGAGTGAATAAAACAGCAACATGTGAACTTTTACTTTTTATTTCAGGAGAGGCTGGTCTTTCTCTGACAGAGCTGTCAGCTCTGACAGAGTTGTCTAAACAGGCTTGTCAACAACAAATAGAGTACCTTAATGACAAATACCACACAGATAGTGAATCGGCGCTTACTATTATAGAAACGGCTGGAAAATTTCGCTTATCCACTAAAGAAGAATTTGCGGAACTTTTGAAAGTTTATGCTAAAACACCACTTAATCAGTCCTTATCTAAGTCAGCACTTGAAGTCCTCTCGATTATTGCTTATAAGCAGCCTTTGACACGGTTAGAAATTGACCAGCTTAGAGGGGTTAACTCTTCCGGCGTTATTTCTACTTTACGGGCGTTTGATTTGGTAGAGAAGGTGGGAGTAGTAGAGGCGCCAGGGAGACCGGGCCTTTATGCCACAACAGAGTTTTTCTTAGATTATATTGGAATTAATAGTTTGGAAGAACTCCCTACTATCGATGAAGCCAACTTCGCAACCGAAGAACAAATTTTATTTAATGAAAGTGATGAAAATGAGAATTAATAAGTATTTAGCACATGCAGGTGTCGCGAGTAGACGTAAAGCAGAAGAGCTGATCTTGAATGGTAAAGTCAGCGTTAATCATACCCCGATGACCAATTTGGGTTATCAAGTGGTAGCTGGGGATATTGTTGAGGTAAATGGTGTTGCCGTTTACAATGAAGAACCTGTATATTACCTTTTGAACAAACCGCGTGGCTATATTTCTTCTGTAAGTGATGAAAAAGGTCGCCAAACGGTAATGGATTTGATGCCTCAAGTGAAGGAACGGATTTATCCTGTTGGGCGACTGGATTGGGACACGAGTGGTCTGCTTTTACTAACGAATGATGGAGAGTTTACTAACCTTATGACTCACCCTCGCCATGGCGTTGAAAAAGTCTATGTGGCTAAAGTGGAAGGGCAAGCTAATAAAGAAAATTTGCGTCCATTAACGTTGGGGATAAAAATTGAAGGTAAAAAAGTTAGTCCAGCGCGCTATGAAATCATTAAGCAAGATAAGACTAAAAATCATTCAATCGTTAGTCTCACGATACACGAAGGGCAAAATCATCAAGTGAAGAAGATGTTCTCACAAGTTGGGCTTCCTGTGCAAAAACTTAGCCGTATCCAGTATGGACCACTCAATTTAGAGGGCCTTCCTGTCGGGCAATTTCGTCGTCTAAGTAAAAAGGAAGTTTCTCAACTCATCAATGCGGCACAAACAAAATAAACCAGACGTCCTGAGGGCGTTTTTTATATCAAAATAAAAATTCTTGATATGCGGCTTATTTTTATGATATAATAAGTTTATCTTCAGGGCACCGTGTAATTCGGGACCGGCGGTAAATAGGGCTTTGACCCTATGACTCCGCGATTCGCTACGGCGATTGAAGCAGTGAAAACCTGCTAGCGACAGTAAAGTCTGGATGGAAGAAGATGAACAATTTTTGTGCTGTAACCTGTTTTTTAAGGTTGCTGTTTTTGGCCAAACAAAAAAATGTCTATCAACTTCCTCGAAATTTGAAGAATTATTTTCTCATATTTGGAGGTTTTTTTATGTCTAAAACGCGTCGGATGGTTATTATAGCCATGCTTGCTGCACTCTCAACGGTACTGTTACTTCCCATCTTACAGTTTCCGCTTTTACCAGGGATTGACTTTATGAAGGTCGAATTGTCAATTATACCTGTATTGATAGGGGTGTTTACATTGGGATTGGGTGATGGTTTCATTATTCTATTTATCCGTTCAATTTTATGGTACATTTTGTTTAATCAAGGCCCATCAACTTGGATAGGAATACCGATGAACTTTATTGCTCTAGGAATTTTTATGGCCATCGTATGGTTCTTTACGAAAAGAAAATTTTCGATTAAGAATTATACAATCGGTGTGTTACTTGCAGCGATTGCCTCAGTCCTCGTGATGATGGTGCTAAATGTCTTTTATGCTCTGCCCCTTTATCGACTCGCTGCAGGCTTTGACGTTGATAAGCTGTTTACTGGTGCAACGCACCTCTTTGATATCGGGTCTTTAGCATTTACGATGAATCCAACCTATCTGATTACTGTGGTATTACCATTTAATGCTTTGCAGTATGTCATCTTTGCTCTTGTTTTTGGATTGATTGTCGCTGTATTTAAGAAAAATAAAGTCGTAAAATTCTATAATGCTTAGTTTAAAAGTAAAGAAGTTTCACAACTCGTGAGCTTCTTTTTTTATTTTAAATTTGAAAAATATTCTGTAAAAAAGCTATTTTAATCGCTTTCTTTGTGATATACTAATATTTAGAATATTATAAAATAAAGTGGAATAGACTGTATGAAAATTTTTAAAGATTTATGGTGGTTTTTTAAAGCAGAGAAAAAAGGTTATGGCGTGGGCCTATTAGCCCTTTTTATTGTTTCTTTAACTCACTTGCTACCCCCTTTAGTTATCGGAAAAATTATTGATCATATTGTTAAGCGCAGCTTGACTTTACCTTTAATTTTGAGTTTTTCTGGTATTTTATTGGGCACCGCACTTGTTGAATATGGTTTTCGTTTTATTTGGTCTACAAATATTTGGGGCGAAGCTTTTAAACTGGAAAAAATAATCCGTAGTCGGCTTTTTAGGCATTTTTTGCGAATGGACACTCTTTTTTACCAAAAAAATCGTACTGGGGATTTGATGGCTCATGCGACAAATGATTTGCAAGCGATACAGAGTGTTGCTGGACTTGGGGTTTTGACTTGGGCGGATTCTTTAATGACGGGTGGGATGACAATCATTGCTATGCTCTTATTTATTGACTGGCGTTTGACGATTATTGCTGTCCTTCCTTTGCCTTTGCTCGCGCTAGTATCTAAAATTTTGGGGGATAAAATTCATGTGAGTTTTGAACATGCGCAAGAAACTTTCTCTGAAATGAATGATAAAGTCCAAGAATCGATTACCGGAATGAAAGCAATCAAATCTTTTGGTGAAGAAGAACAAGATATGGCTGATTTCCAAGTTAAGTTAGATAATATTGATAAAGCCTTTATCAGGGTCAATTGGATTGACTCAATGTACGATCCTTTAATCACTTTAATTGTTGGTTTATCTTATACTTTAACCATTCTTTTAGGGGGCTACTATGTTGTTCACCATGTTTTAACGATTGGTCAGTTAGTTGCTTTTATGACTTATATCGGAAATTTGGTCTGGCCGATGTTTGCTATTGGGGTGCTTTTTAATGTTATTGAACGTGGAAGAGCTTCATACAGTCGAGTAGAAAAATTATTAGCTCAAAAAGCGGAATCAAAAATTTCTGAAGGTACTTTGAAAATGCCAAAAGAAGGTCAACTCCTTTTTGATATTGAAAGTTTTACTTATCCAAATGAGAATGAAGGGCGCAATCTGGAGAAAGTTCAATTTAATTTAAAAGAAGGTCATGTTTTAGGTTTGGTCGGACGAACAGGTGCAGGAAAATCAACGATTATTAAACTTTTAATGAGAGAGTTTGACCATTACAAAGGACATATTACTTTTGCTGACCATGATATTATGGATTATCAATTAGATGAATATTTGCCAGCGATTGGTTATGTTCCGCAAGAACATTTTCTATTTTCGATGTCTGTCAGAGATAATATTCGCTTTGCTAAGATGTCAGCGAGTCAAGAAGAAGTTGAAATTGCAGCTAAAACAGCTGGAATTCATGAGGATATTATTGCTTTTCCTGAAGGTTATGATACTTTGGTTGGCGAGCGTGGCGTTTCACTTTCTGGTGGACAAAAGCAAAGGTTATCTATTGCGCGGGCGCTACTTATTCAGCCTAAACTATTGATTTTAGATGATGCGCTGTCAGCTGTTGATGCCAAGACTGAACAGTTAATTTTGTCAAATCTGAAGGCCTTACGTCATGAAAGTTCAACGCTGGTTGTCAGTCACAGATTGTCATCAGTAATGGAAGCTAATGAAATTCTCGTGCTAGACGAAGGAAAAGTTATTGAGCGTGGCTTGCATGAAGATTTGATTAAATCTGGGGGTTGGTATGCTCAAATGTGGCAAATGCAACAGATTGAAAGTCATTTGGCAGCGACTGATAAAGATGAAAATTTACTGACAGGTTCGTCAGTAAATCGGGAAGGAGAAGAAAATGGAGAAATCTACTGACAAAATGTCTGTCAGAGAAAGTTGGCAAGTTTTTAAATTTATTTTCAAATTCTTATTACCTTTCAAAAAGTATTTCGTTTGGGCTTTTGTTTTTAGTGTAATTACAACTGCTCTGGCTTCACTTATGCCTTTTGTTTTGTCCGTTTTTATGGATTCCTATTTGACGCCCATGAAAGCGACTGACCAGATTATCTTCTATTTTGCAGCTCTTTATTTGATTTTAGCAATAATCAATTCAATTGCTTTCTTTTTCAAATGGAATTATCTGCAAAATGGTTCGATTTTTGTTAATCAATACATTCGTAAGAAAGTTTATCGAAAAATTCATCAGCTAGGTATGCGCTATTTTGATCAAAAACCGACGGGGTGGTTAATCACCAGAATCACAAATGACACCGATTTATTTGATTTCTGGCAGACTTTGTTTAATGCCTTAACAAGTTTGCTTTCTATTATCATTGCCTTCATTGCTTTGTTTATTATTGACCACCAAATTGCGCTTGTGATGTTGTTGATTCTTCCCCTATTGATTTTGGCTGTACTGATTTATCAAAAAGTGAGTACAAAAGTTTATCAAGCCATGCTTGCTAAGCGTTCAGAATTGAATACGAAATTAAATGAATACATTTCTGGGATGAGAATTATTCAACAATTTCGTCAAGAGAGCAGACTAGGGAATGAATTTGAAAAAACAAATGATGAATATTATGGTTATCGAAAACGAGTGATTCAGATTAACGGGATTTTGTTGAGCCCTTTAGTTAATTTTTTGATGGCCCTCTCAATAGTTGTTGTCTTGTTGATGTATTCTAATCGAAGTCTACATGCAGTGGTTGAGGCTGGTTTAATTTATGCTTTCATCAGTAATGTACAAATTTACTTTAATCCTATTTCAGGATTGATGGATTCTTTATCAAACTTTTCAAATGGATTGGTGGCCTCTAGTCGCATCAAGACAATCATGGAAGAAAAAGAATTTGCGCCACAACAAGGAATTTCAACTTCTGTCAGTAAAAATGTTGATGAAAAATTTACTGACAGAAAATCTGTCAGCAATTCTCCAATCATTCAAGAAGGAAAAATTGAATTTCGCAATGTCAGTTTTTCATATGACGGAGAACATCAAGTTTTGAAAAACATCTCATTTATTGTGAATCCTGGAGAAACGCTTGCTTTTGTAGGTCATACAGGTTCGGGAAAATCGAGTATTATCAATGTCTTTATGCGATTCTATGAATTCACAGAAGGCCAAGTTTTGATTGATGATCAGGACATTAGAAGTTATTCAAAAGAAGAACTTAGGAAAAAAATTGGTTTAGTCTTGCAAGATTCCTTTATGTTTGTTGCGTCAGTTACTGACAATATCAAAATGATGAATCCACAGATTACTGACCAAGCTGCCAAAGAAGCGGCTCAATTTGTTCAAGCTGACAAATTTATCAAAGATTTGGAAAATGGTTACGAAACCAAAGTAATTGAAGGCGGGGCAGCCTTCTCGGCCGGTGAACGTCAACTAATTAACTTTGCTCGAACGATTGTGCGTAATCCGAAAATTCTCTTATTAGATGAAGCAACAGCCAATATTGATACTGAAACTGAAGCGCTTATTCAAGAAGGTCTGACAAATATGCGACAAAATCGAACGACAATGGCCATTGCTCACCGATTATCAACGATTAAAGATGCTGACCAGATTTTAGTCTTGAACAAGGGAGAAATTATTGAGCGAGGAAATCATGACCAACTTTTAGCACTTAATGGTTATTATGCAGACATGTATCGAATACAAACGTTACAAAAAGAACTATGAAAAACCACTGATAGCAGCGGTTTTTCTTTGTATCAGTTTTTCTGATAAAAATAATTGACAAGATAATCATTTAGAGGTATAATATAAGAACGCTTAAGATGAAATAAGGAGGTAAGTGTATGAATTTTGGTCAGAACTTAAAGAAATTAAGAAAAAATGCGAAACTCACGCAGAGTCAATTGGCTGAAAAGCTCGGAATGAAACAGAATGCTTATGTCCTTTGGGAGCAAAAAGCTACAAATCCTACTTTAGAACTTTTAGAAAAGCTCTCAGCGATTTACCAAATCCCCATTCAAGAACTCATCATAAAAACTGATAATAAAGAAAAACAGTTGATGGATAATTATAGAGCTTTATCAGGCGAACAACAAGAGTCGGTAGTTAATTTTACTGAGTTTCTCCTTGAGCAAAATAAAACAAACCTCGTGGATTTAAAAACTTATCAACGTGCCTTACTTAATTATGCTATTGTAGAAGATGAAGAACTTTCGGCTGGTTTTGGTCAAACAGCGAGTAACTCTGGTCATCATTACAAAGCTTATACGACGGAAAAACTTTCGCGCTATGATGGGGCTGCCAGAATTAAAGGTGAATCAATGGAACCTGATTTCCCTAATTTTTCTATTGCTACTTTTTTAAACACTGGTTTTGGGCGAAGTGGAGATGTCTATGCAATTGCTGAGGGAGATTTAGGCGAAGAATGTTTATATATTAAGCAAGTATTTGAGGAGGAAGGTCGATTCCGAATTCATTCCATTAATCCTGATCCGCAGTATAAAGACTTTTACCTTGGTGAAGGAGATAATTTCCGCATCATTGGCCCCGTCGTAGATAATTTTGAAGAAATCAATGAATCACAAATTGAAGATTGAAGGAATGGATAAGTCACATGATGAGCTGGATAAAAGAAATCTCACCGATAGTAGGGATTGGTCTCCTTTTTGGAATTGCTTATGAACTGGTTTTATGGCTTGCTATAAAATTGGATCAAAGCAAACCCAAAAAAAAGGAGAAGATTGTTATAATTAAACCTTTCTCAGATAGAAACGAAGAAAAAAATATTGCTTGAAAGAAAAAGTAAGTTTCCTCTTGCAATCGTCAAAAAAGTTTGCTATACTTAATAAGGTTCTAAAAGAACTGACCGAAGACAGTAGGGGACGAAAGTCATAAACTTCCTACCGAGGACAAATATCAAAATGATAATTGAACTCTCTATGTCTTTTGTGTGTAGAGATTTTTTATTTCTACAACCAAAATAAAATGGAGGTAAAAAAATGAGCGATTACAAAGTAAATGAAGCAACAATTGCTAAGAAAGCAGAATTGGTTGATGTTTACGTACAAAAAATGAACGAAGCCGCATCAATTATTGTTGCAGATTCACGTGGTTTGACAGTTGATGAAGATACTCAACTTCGTAAAAACTTGCGTGAAGCAGGTGTTGAGTTCAAAGTTGTTAAAAACTCAATCTTGCGTCGTGCAGCTGAAAAAGCTGGTCTTGAAGGTTTGTCAGAAGCTTTCTCTGGCCCATCAGCAGTAGCATTTTCTAACGAAGATGTTGTCGCACCTGCTAAAGTATTGGCTGATTTCGCTAAAGATGCTGAAAATCTTGAAATCAAAGCTGGTGTAATTGAAGGTAAAGTTTCTTCTAAAGAAGAAATCGAAGCTATTGCGTCTCTTCCAAGCCGCGAAGGTCTTCTTTCAATGCTTCTTTCAGTGCTTCAAGCACCTGTCCGCAACGTGGCTCTTGCAGTCAAAGCTGTTGCAGAAAAAGAAGAATCAGCTGCTTAATCCTAAGCAACTTACTCTATATCGGCGGATTTACGCAACAAACTAAAAAATTAATAGGAGAATATTAAAATGGCATTGAACATTGAAAACATCGTTGCTGAACTTGAAACAGCTACAATCCTTGAACTTTCTGAACTCGTTAAAGCAATCGAAGAAAAATTTGACGTAACAGCAGCAGCTCCAGTTGCAGCAGCAGCAGGTGCTGGTGAAGCAGCAGCTACTAAAGATTCATTCGACGTTGAATTGACTTCAGCTGGCGACAAAAAAGTTGCAGTTATCAAAGAAGTACGCGGAATCACAGGTCTTGGACTTAAAGAAGCTAAAGAACTTGTTGACGGTGCACCAACAGTTGTTAAAGAAGGTGTTTCTGAATCAGACGCTAACGACATCAAAGAAAAACTTGAAGCAGCTGGTGCTTCTGTTACTCTTAAATAAGACTTTAAACTTATTAGATTTTGAAAAGATCTTGGATTTTCCAAGGTCTTTTTTGAGCTTTAAATTATTTTGCGAGCGCTTTTATTGACAGCGTTCCCTTTTATTGTTATTCTTAACATATCAAATGATGAAGGAAACCCACTCTATGGGGGAGAAACTAGTGGGTTCGATCCCCACCTCCTTCTTTTTATCCCTTACTGCAGCCTAATAGCTGCAGTTTTTTATTTTCAAAAAACTTACAGAAATGTAAGTTTTTTCTTTTTCATATCTGTGTTAGAATAAGTACATAAATGTTACAATGAAAATTTAGAAATTGTACATCTTTTTAATGAAGGGGAAATCATGAACAAAAAAGAGATCGGTATATTTATCGGGAAAACCTTATTTTATTTCGTGATATTGTTAATTTTGCTCTATCTGTACTCGTATAGTCACACAGGTGGTGCACACTTTATTTACAATGAATTTTAGGAAGAAATTATGAATTTAGTAGAAGAAATATTAGAAAAAGCGAAATCTTACCCTGAACGGACTGCTTTTGAGGAAAAGGATAAAGCATACAGCTACCAAGAGCTCTATTGCGCTGTGAATGAACTTTCAAAACTAATTACTGACCGACTGGTCAGTAAAACATTGACTGACCAAGAAACTCAATTAAAAGAACCACTGTTAATCTTTGGAAAGAATAGTTTTTTGACTTTGGCTGCGATGTTGGCCACAAATTTGCTTGGACATCCCTATATTCCGGTTGATGCCCATACTCCTTTTGAAAGAACAGCAATGATTTATACTGCGGCTAACCCTTTACTGACCATCTCGTCAGTAGAACTTGAAGCTGAATTTACAGCTCTTTTCCATGATACTCTTGTTGTAGAGGATTTAGACTGGCAAAGTTTCACTGGCAAGAATGTGTTACCTCCTTTGGATTACAGTCATGCAGTTTCTGGTGAGGAGAGCGCTTATCTCATTTATACTTCTGGTACTACAGGAATACCAAAAGGAGTAGAGGTGAGTCATAACAACCTGAAAAGTTTCACACAGTGGATGAACACGGCTTTTCTAACACTTGATAAAAACCGTATTTTATCTCAAGCTTTATACAGTTTTGATCTTTCAATCTTCAGTATTTATCCCAGCTTGACGACGGGTGGAACATTGGTCTCTATCTCCCGTGATGAAACCATAAACTTTAAACATTTATTTGAACGGTTGAACAGCACAGTGATTAATACTTGGGTTTCGACTCCCTCATTTCTTGACATTTGCTTATTAGAACCTTCTTTTAAGGAAGCAACTCACCCTGAGTTAAAACAATTTATTTTTTGTGGGGAAGAACTGACCGTCAAAACAGCTCACAAATTACTGACCGCTTTTCCGTCAGCAAGTATTTTCAATACATACGGACCAACAGAAGCAACAGGTGCGGTAACTTCCATAAAAATTACACCACAACTTTTGAAAAAATATGAACGTCTACCTATCGGTTATGCTAAACCTGGTGTTGAGATCAAGATTATAGATAATGAAATTATTATAGTTGGTAATTCGGTGGCTAAAGGTTATTATAAAAATCTGGAAAAAACAAACATTTCCTTTTTTAATATAGCGGGTCAACCGGCCTATCACACAGGCGATGCAGGTTATTTGGATGAGAATGGCTTATTGCACTATCAAGGAAGAATCGACTTTCAAGTGAAATTTAATGGGTATCGGATTGAGCTTCAAGACATTGAAAGTAATTTGCAAAAGTCTGACTCAGTTGAAAAAGCAGTAGTTTTACCAAAAACGAATGATCAGCATAAAGTGACAGCACTCGTAGCCTTTATTCAAACTAATCAAAAATTTGTTGATAAAGCTTCTGAACGTGCGTTTACAAAACAAGTCAAAGCAAGTTTATCCCAGTCGATCATGGACTATATGATGCCAACCAAGTTTGTTTATCTTACTGATTTTCCACTAACTCAAAATGGTAAAGTTGATCGCAAGGCACTTGCTGAAAAAGTGTGAGGTGATCAAACATGCAACCATATTCAACTCCATTTTATTTTCTTATCCTTGGTTTAGCATTGATTCCTATTATTGTTGCTCATCTTTGGGGTAAAAAACTAATGTGGTATCAAGTATTATTTACCCTCATATTTCTTTATTTAACTTTTTCTGATACAAGAACTCTCTGGGCACTGATTAGTTTTGGGATATATCAAACACTTCTTATTAAACTTTATGAGTGGTACCGGATTAAGCAAAAGAAAAATCAAGATGTTATATTTTATTTCGCCATCCTTTTAACAATGCTACCTCTTGCTATTGTGAAAATCCATCCTTTGATTTATCCAATGCCGCATCCCCCTTCCCTCCTTGGATTTTTGGGAATTTCCTACATTAGTTTTAAAACAATAGCCATGATTATGGAAATGCGAGATGGTTTGATTAAAGCGGTCCCTATAAAGGAATTTTTGTATTTTCTTTATTTTTTCCCCACTATTTCATCTGGACCAATTGATCGCTTTCGTCGTTTTACAAAAGAACTTAGTGCCCCGCTTACCCAAGACAAATATCTCGATTTTTTAAATAAGGGAATAACTCGAATTTTTCAAGGGTTCCTTTATAAATTTATCATTGGGTACCTTATTGATACTTATTGGCTGCATGGTATTGCGATTTCAGCAACATTGCATCCTAACTTTTGGAATATGACCCAATCTATGTATGCTTATGGTCTGTATTTGTTTTTTGACTTTGCTGGCTACTCGCTTTTTGCTATTGGGGTCAGCAATTTAATGGGTTATGACCTCCCTCATAATTTCAACAAACCATTTTTAGCAAAAAATATCCATGATTTTTGGCAAAGATGGCACATGACCTTGAGCTTTTGGTTTCGTGACTTTGTTTTCATGCGCTTAGTTAAAACCTTTATGGTTAAAAAATGGTCAAAAAACATGATCACAATTTCTAATATTGGGTATCTGACCAATATGCTTATCATGGGATTTTGGCATGGTATTACCTGGTATTATGTACTCTACGGAATTTATCACGCGCTTCTCATGATTGGTTTTGATGCCTGGAAGCGTCTAAAAAAACGTAAAAATTGGCATATTCCAGATAATAAATGGACGACCTCAATCAGTATTTTTATTACTTTTAATCTTGTCATGTTGAGTTTTCTGATTTTCTCAGGAATCCCAAATTATGCGATTATGCATAGTTTAGACCCCCATTACCCACTTCCTAATTTTTAATTATTAGGATAAACATATCATTTCATCTATAAGGAGAAGAAAATGCAAGAACAAATTTTTGATATTATTGAATCAGTGTCAGGGACAGACGAATTTCGTGAAGATTTAAACATGGACCTCTTTGAAGAAGGGATTCTTGACTCAATGAAAGCAATTATGCTCATTGTAGAATTAGAAGGAACATTTGATATCAGTCTTCCTCCATCAGAAATGGACCGTGAAGATTGGAATACAGCGTATAAGATTGTAGAACGCATTCAGGAAAAAATCGATGAAAATTAAAATTTTTAAAGCAGGAGCTCCATTGATTTTAGCTTTAATTTTAGTTGCTTCCTTAATATTTCTTCCTTTTAATATTGGGGGAAAGTATACTAAAAGAGAACTAACAGATTTTGCCCAATCACCATTGAATACCCCTAGTTTTACAGGATATTCTATAAAAAAACAAGCTTTTTCAGATCCAAGTTTCCTCCCTCTTTTAGGTTCATCAGAAATGGAACATGTCGATTCATTCCACCCGAGTGCCTATTTTTCAAAATATCCTGCTGGCTTTACCCCTTACCTCGTAGGACAACCAGGGACCACGACATTGACTCAATTTTTTTATGTGAATTCTGTTGCACATGAGCTAAAAAATCGTAAGATGGTTTTTATCATAAGTCCTCAATGGTTTTCTAAGTTAGGGATAGTTGAACCAGAGTTTAGAAATTTTGTTTCTAAAGGTGAAATTTATAGTTGGATGAAAACAGCTAATCCTAAATCAAGCACCACGACACAACTTGCTAAACATCTTTTACAGTTTAAATCATTGGAAGCAGAAGAGACAATTCACTCCGCACTTGAACGGCTAGCAGCTAAAAAATCACTGACGAGTTGGCAACGGTTATCAGTTAGCACCTCTCTACACTTTTGGAAGAAAGAGGACATTTTATTCTCTAAATTATCTCAAGGAGTTGCGGGAAAAATTGGTTTATCCCAAAAAATAAAGGCTTATGAAAAACACCTTCCAAAAAAAGCAGAAAGACAGGCTTTAGATCAACTGGCCTACGACCAAGGTAAGGAAAATTCAAATAACAATCCTTTCCAGATTAATAACAACGTTTGGAATAAAAGAATCAAGTCTAAATATAAATCAATCGAAAATAAAAAAGCAAATGTTAGCTATTTATCTAGTCCGGAATATCTTGATTTTCAGCAACTTTTGAACCTCTTTGCAAAAAATCATAACGATGTCTTGTTCCTTATACAGCCAGTAAACGGGACCTGGTCCAGTTATACGGGGGTATCGGAAGAGACACTGCAAGCCTTTAGCTCAAAGATTAAAACTCAATTACAAAATCAGGGGTTTAACCAGATTGCAGACTTTACCGATATGTACAATACGGAGTATGCTTCTGGAGATACTATTCACTTTGGACCAAGAGGTTGGTTGGCTGCTGATAGGGCTATTGAACAGTTTATGAAACAAGCAGCCAAACAGCACTATAAGATTAATAACAAAAAATTTTTAACCTATAATTGGGCAGCAAATACAGCTTTCTGAAACTGAATCAAATAAAAAATTACAAAAAGAATTGACAAAAAAACGTTAAATAGATATAATAGTTTTGGTTATGGTTATCATAGCCATCGGTAGGTGAGGCTACCACAGGGATACGGGTTGCTGCCGCAGAGTCGTGGAGACACGATGAGAGGGCCAACAGTTCATGTCGAAAAACAAGGCATGAAATAGTGCAACAACATTGCCCTGTGGAGCTAAAGCTTGAACGATGACAGGAACTGGTTCGCTTTATCATGCAATCTTTTTGGAATTATTCCCTTGTCTACGTTCAAGCACGTAGGCAAGGTTTTTTTATACTTAAAGGAGGTGAAAACGGAATGGAAACTCAATGTAATAACAGCTCTGACCCTGATAGGCCGCAGCTAAATAACAAGGTCCAGAAAACAATTTCCGTTTTCATTACCTTAATTTAATGTAGCCCGAAAGGCTGGGGCTGTACATCTAGAAAAAAATAAAAAAAAGAGGTACAGACCAATGAAGAAAATAAACAGAAAAGATTTTACAAGCACAGGAACTAGTCGTCAAGAAGAAGTTAATGCAAGATTAGTCAATGCAAAGAACGCAACAAAAGAAGAATTATTCCAAACTTACAACTCCTCTGATCGAGGAATCGAACATAACGAAGTTGAAGCTGCGCGTGAACGTTATGGCTCTAACAATATCACCCAAGGTAAAAAGATATCTTTTATCAAAAGACTCTACGAGGCCTTTGTGAACCCTTTTACTGCAATTTTATTTGTTTTAGCCCTTGTGTCAGCTTTCACTGATATTATCTTAGCTGAACCCGGTCAATCCGATCCAATGGCTTTAATCATCATTACAACGATGGTTTTAATATCAGGTGTCTTACGCTTTATTCAAGAAACGCGAAGTGGAAACGCTGCTGAAAATTTACTTAAGATGATTAAAACAACAACAAATATTCATCGAAAGGAAATAGGCAGTCAAGAACTCCCCATTGAAGAGGTCGTAGTCGGAGACATTATTCATTTATCAGCGGGAGATATGGTACCAGCAGATCTTCGGATACTGCAAGCCAAAGATTTATTTATAAGTCAGGCTTCACTTACAGGGGAGAGCGAGCCTGTTGAAAAATATAATGAAGTGCCTACGCAACAATATGATACCCTAACAGAGGTACCTAATCTTGCTTTTATGGGGTCAAATGTAATTAGCGGAAGTGCATTTGGAATAGTTATTGCTGTTGGAGATGATACTATTTTTGGAGAGATGGCTCAAACCGTTACAGAGAAACCCGATAAAACTACATTTGAAAAAGGGGTTAATTCAGTTTCTTGGGTACTTATCCGTTTTATGCTAGTAATGGTGCCTATCGTCCTGTTCATTAACGGTTTTACAAAAGGAGATTGGATGGAAGCAAGTCTCTTTGCTTTAGCCGTAGCTGTTGGGCTTACGCCAGAGATGCTCCCTATGATTGTAACGACTTGCTTGGCTAAAGGTGCTGTAGCGATGTCAAAAGAAAAAACCATCATTAAGAATTTAAATTCGATCCAGAATCTTGGCTCTATGAATATTCTTTGTACAGATAAAACTGGTACACTCACCCAAGATAAAGTAGTATTAATGTATCATTTAAACATTGATGGAAAAGAAGATGCACGTGTATTGAAACATGCTTTTCTTAATAGTTATTATCAAACAGGTTTAAAAAATTTAATGGATTTGGCAATTATCCAAGCGACAGAGGATAAACAAGTAGAATACCCTGAATTGTTAGAGTTGGAAAAGCAATATACAAAAGTAGATGAGATACCTTTTGATTTTGAACGACGCCGTATGAGTGTTGTCATCCAAGCGAACGCTGATAATAACTCAGAGACACAGTTGCTAACTAAAGGTGCTGTAGAAGAGATGCTCTCTATTTGTAGCCAAGTTGAATATGAGGGGAATATAGTCCCACTTAGTTCTGAAATGCGCACACATATCCTTTCTCAGGTTGAAAAGTTAAATGATGATGGAATGAGAGTTATTGCCTTAGCCAAAAAACTCAATCCATCTCCAATTAATACACTATCCATCAATGATGAATCGGATATGATTTTGATGGGTTATCTTTCATTTTTAGATCCCCCAAAAGAATCTACAGCAAAAGCTATTAAAGCTCTTAATAAGTATGGTGTTGAGGTGAAGATATTAACTGGAGATAACGATAGAGTTACACGTTCTGTTTGTAAACAAGTAGGTCTACCCGTAAATCGGATTGTTTTAGGGACAGACATAGATCAAATGAATGAACAACAATTAGAAAGTACCGCAAAAGAAGTGAGTGTTTTTGCCAAACTTTCACCTCAACAAAAATCTAGAATCGTTAGAGCACTTAGGAATAGCGGGAATAGTGTCGGTTATATGGGGGATGGAATTAATGATGCAGCAGCAATGAAAGCATCGGATGTTGGAATATCCGTCGATACTGCTGTTGATATTGCTAAGGAATCAGCAGATGTAATCTTACTTGAAAAAGATTTGATGGTGCTTGAAAAGGGGATTATCGAAGGGCGTAAGACATACGCTAACATGATAAAGTATATTAAAATGACAGCGAGTTCTAACTTTGGAAACATGTTTTCAGTTTTGGCAGCAAGTGCCTTTCTCCCTTTCATTCCAATGCTTTCGATTCATATTATTTTATTGAACCTGATCTATGATTTTTCCTGTACGGCTATCCCTTGGGATAATGTAGACGACGAGTATCTTGTTGTACCAAGAAAATGGGATGCTAGCTCCGTAAGTAAATTCATGCTTTGGATTGGACCTACAAGTTCAGTGTTTGATATTACAACTTACTTATTGATGTTTTTCGTCATATGTCCTGCTACATTTGGTGATTTTAGTACACTAACCCCTGGAAGCCCAGCATATTTAGGTTTCATTGCGCTCTTTCATACAGGATGGTTTGTGGAATCTATGTGGACGCAAACACTGGTTATCCATATGATCCGTACACCGAAAATTCCTTTTATACAAAGTCGTGCGTCAGCTTCGTTAACTTTGTTAACATTTTCGGGTATTGTTGGCCTCACTCTTATTCCATTCTCGCCATTTGGTACTTCTATCGGATTAACGCCACTTCCCATGGTTTTCTTCTTATGGTTGTTACTTACGGTAGTATTTTATATGTTGCTTGTAACTTTATTCAAAAAAATATTCATCAAAAGATACGGAGAATTACTCTAGAGTTAATCATAAAATAAAAAACACAGAAGTTTTATATTCTGTGTTTTTTTAATTATAATAAAGATATAAAAATTATGAAAGGTACAGTAATATGAAAAAACAAATTTTATTACCTCAGGAAATAGATGAGAATGCTAAATTGTTATTTTTAAATTCAGGTTATGAATTGGTTAAGTGTTCTGATATTGAAGTTGAGACTCTACGGGAAAAAGGTAAACAAGCTATCGGAATTATTGTTTTTGGGGGTCATTTTGGAGCAGAACAAATGGATGTCCTACCACATCTCAAAGTAATTGGTCGTTTTGGTGTGGGTATTGATAACGTAGATAGTGCAGCAGCAAAAGCCCGTGGAATAAAAATTGTGAATACTCCAGCGGCAAACAGCCATTCAGTAGCAGATGCAGTTTTGATGAGTATCCTCATGTTAGCAAGGGAACCTATGGCTGCTGACTGTTTCGTAAAACGTAAACTATGGTCAAGAAATATTTCTCCTGATAAAGCTTTAAGAATGGGACAAGAACTACGTAATTTAACAGTTGGTATAGTTGGGTTAGGTAGTATAGGCACAGAAGTGGCTACACGATGTTTGGCTTTTGGTATGCGCGTGATCAGTTATACTCCAAGCCAGAAAAAAATGCATCATGTAGAAAATGTTTCATTTGAAAAATTATTAGAAGAATCAGATTTTATAAGTCTAAACTGTGCTGGCAATTCCCAAACGTACCATTTAATAAATAAAGAAGCTCTATCAAGGATGAAAAACTCAGCTTATCTAATTAATTTTGCCCGCGGAAGTGTGATAGATACTACAGCTTTAGTGGAAGCTTTGCAAAAACAAAAAATCGCTGGTGCAGCTCTAGACGTTTTTGAAGAAGAGCCTCTGGATGAAAATGATCCATTACTTAGACTAGATAATGTGCTACTATTTCCCCACTTTGGATCTTCTACCAGCCAAGCAATTGAAAAAATATCAAAACAGTTAGCCAATAATATGATTAATTCTTTGTAAATTAAAAAATTTCTAATCGTTGAAAGCAGCCGTTAGCTTATGTTATAATGAGCTAGATATTAAGACAAAGTGAGTATATGATGCTGGAATTATCTAAGAATGAGCAAGATTACCTTAAAACGATTTATAACTTGGAAAAAATAACTTCAACGACTACAAAAAGTGTCAGTATTAACGCAATTGCTAAAAAATTATCAGTTTCTTCTCCAAGTGCTACTGAAATGGTTAAGCGTTTGGTTGCAAAAAATCTGGTATTGCATAAGCCATATTATGGTGTATCGCTCACGGATTTAGGTATTTCCCAGGCAAGGTTTATCATAAAAAGCCATCGTGTATGGGAAACTTTTTTATTTGAAGAAGTGGGTTATAGTATGGATGAAGTACACCATGAAGCAGAAGATTTGGAACATGCCTCGTCGCCTCGCCTCATAGAGGCACTATATGCTTTGATGGATTATCCAGTAGCTGATCCGCATGGATCAGAAATCCCAGCAGAATTATTTTGGTCTGAAAATGAAATCGAACTCTCACTTGACCAAGCAATGGTAAATAAAAATTATCGAATTACTAAAATTGATACAGAAGCAAAAACGTTTTTTAAAAAAATGGAGTTAACTCTTCCGCAGTTTCTCAAGGTGATTGAGCGACTAGAAGATAAATCTTTAATCGTCCGAGAAAAGGCTGGAAAAATGCTGCTGATTCCGTTTTATATTCAGCCTAAACTATGGGTTAGCGAAAGAAAATGAACTTTTTGCATAGGATATATGTGTAGTAAAAGAGATATTAAGCAAAAGAAATAGCTGCAGCAAGGAGATATAGTGACACAATTTTATTTTGTTAGGCACGGTGAAACTAGAACCAATAGTGAAGGTAGATTTAATGGGGCTACTGTAGATACTCCCTTAACAACTGAGGGGATTGCAAAAACAATTCTTTTAGGTGAGAACTTAAAATCGGTAGAATTTTCAGAGGTTTATGCCTCACCTCTATCTCGGGCATTAGAGACAGCTCATCTTTTGATGGAGAATAATTCAAAGCCTAGAGAAATCATTATTAAAGAGGAACTAAGGGAGATGGACTTGGGTAGTTGGGATGGTACTATAGTTTCAACAAACCAAAACCATCCACAATTTGATAATTATTTTCATCACCCAGAAATTTTTGATCCCTCTAGTATTGGGGGAGAAACATATACACATCTTATTCAGAGAGGTCAAAGAGTTTTACAGCAAATCTATAATAAAAACGAAAACAATAATGTTTTAATCGTTAGCCATGGAATTTTTCTAATGAGTGTGATGAAGTATCTTTTAGGAGAAAGTATTTCTGAAATAAGAAATACTCCGATGATTAGTAATTGCAGTTTAACTATTCTAGAAACAAGAAACGGGCAGATTTACAAAAAAATTCAGTGGAATAAAACTTTTGATTAAAGTTAACTTGCTGCTTAACTCCTAAAAAACGATTTGTAATTTACAAATCGTTTTTTTTTTAGGTTTATAAAATTATTGTAAAGAGAGAAGACTATCATGATATTCCTCCAACAGACTAAATCTAGTGGGTATAAAAAATCGTTGTATCCAGTTGTAAGGATTAAAAAAGTTAACTTGCTCTATGTCCAAATCGTAATAATCCTTTTTCATGAACTCAGGGAGTTTATCAATAGGATCAACCCCCAAAATAAAAATATTGTTTGGATGATAAAATTTGTAATGTTTAATAGCTTGATTTGTTGTGACTAATTTTTTCTTAAAAAAAAGTGATTCCATTGTTCTTAGAGTTAAACCCGTCTGATCCTTTTGCATAATTTCCAATATCCCTTTAGAAGAAACTAAAAAATTTAAAAACTGTTTATATGGAATATAACCTTTATTGTCATGTCCCTTATCTCCTTCAACAATAAAAAGATTAAGTGAAATTTCTCTTTTTTGACATTCTTCCATGATGAGCTGAGCGATTTTTGAGCGACCCTTATTATTACCACCAAAAAACAAATCATATTTAGGAGTTTTTTCTTCTAGGGTAATACAAGGTTTGTAAAAGGTTGAGTTATGAAAAATATTATGCTTTTTTGCTTCTATAGGATCAAAACTGTAGTACTCATCAATCAAATTTGAGTATCTCGAACGCTGAAGTAACCTTGCTCGAGACCCAGTGAGGTGGTTCCAGAAGAAGAGAGCAAGTTTAGCGTTTGTGTAATTTTTAACTATTTTAGGGTAATAAATTTGGAAGCCTGAATCTAGAAAAATTATGAGTTTATAATGTGATAACTTAAGTCTACCCAATGGACTATTAGTGAAGGCAATTAGATTTTTTCCTGAAATAACATCTGCTTCATCTAACGAGTCAAAAAAATAAAGGTGAGCATCTTTTGCTACAATCAGTACGTTTGAGAGTTTTTCCATTTGAAGACCTCCGATTCCATTAGAGTGATTAAACCTATTGTAGAATAAAATTTCTGAATATTCAAAAATGTTGTTTAAAAACTACAATTCATACATTATAAATTTGACAAACATGAAAGCGCATGCTATATTGAAATGACTAACTTAATAAAAAAGGGAGTGATTTTAATGAAAAAAGAAGACTTTTTGGAACGAATCAAAGGTGGTATCATTGTATCCTGTCAAGCATTACCAGGTGAACCATTATATAGTGAGGTGGGAGGAATTATGCCTTTCCTTGCCAAGGCTGCGGCGGAGGCTGGAGCGGTTGGGATTCGAGCGAACTCTATAAGGGATATCAACGAAATCCAAAAAATGGTTGATTTACCTATCATAGGTATTATCAAAAGAGATTATTTACCAGAAAAACCGTTCATTACACCAACCATGAGAGAAGTTGATGAGCTTGTAGCTATACAATGCGAAGTTATCGCTCTTGATTGTACTTTAAGAAATCGGCATGATGGACTTACAATTAACGAATTTATAAGAAAGATAAAGAAAAAATACCCTAACCAATTATTTATGGGAGATTGTGCTACTTTGGAAGAGGGCATAAATGCTTATCAAGCGGGAATAGACTTCGTAGGAACAACGCTGAGTGGTTATACAGATGAAAGTAAAGTGCAAGAAGGTCCTGATATCGAATTAATCAAAACTTTGCTTAATGCACAAGTTCCTGTTATAGCTGAAGGAAGGATACAGACTCCAGAACAAGCAAAAGCAATAATGAATTTAGGCGTAGAGGCAGTGGTTATCGGTGGTGCAATAACACGCCCATTAGAGATTGCACAACGTTTTGTGAAAGCGGTCAAAACTTCTTAACATTTGAGACACTTTATTCCTAATTTCTGGAGGATCAAACGATGATTTGATCATGTCTACTTAAATAAGATTGTTCAAATTCAATATTTTTAGAACAAGTAAACATTTAAGGAAATGAGGCAAATATGAAAAAAAATAACCAAGCTGTTATCGAGAGCGTCATGATTCTTATCTTCGGTATCTTATTATTGTTAATACTGGGAGCAGTTGCTGATAAGCTATAGAGTTCCGTGAGGCTATATAATATCATAGTGAAAAGGCCCTTAAAAATAAAGGTCCTTTTCATAGTAGAGGAATAAATAGCATAAATTACTTAATCACTTATAACATTTGTATATGAATAATTTCCTTTATTCTCTTATTAACTCCCCATTGTGTAATTTTAATAAATAAGGGATAAGCATGATGAGACCTGCTACAAAGGCAATTCCTTCTGTTAGCGTCATTGACCAAATGAGGCCAGTTAATCCGTAAAAATGGTGTAGAATAATGACGATAGGGATATAAAGAATCCCTTGAATAGTAGACATTACCGCAGTTTGGGCACCTAGACCAGAAGCTTCGAAAATTCCAGTGAATAAACCAGAAAAACCATTAAAGACAGATGAAACCAGTTGTGCAGCTAGTACGATTAAGCCCACTTTGATTACTGCACTATCATCAGTAAAGAGTTGTATGACAGGAACTCTAAAAAGATAGACAATTAAAGCAAAGAGAATAGAAATTCCGCCAATCCAAAGGGTTAATTCTTTAAGAGCTTCTTTTAATCGTTGAGTATTGTTTGAAGCAAAACTATAGGCAAAGAGTGGAATGGCCCCTAAAAAGAGTCCCATAGTCAAAAATTCAGGCAGTTGAGTAATCCTGAGGGCAATTCCAAAGCTAGCAAGAACATTATCACCATATTGAATAGAAAAGTGATTTAACAAAAGTGTTGTGACAATCATAAATGCTGATTTAAAAATTTCTGCAATTCCAATTTTATAGATTTCAAATTGGTCTTTTAAACTGATTTTAAAATGCTTTAAAAATCCTTTAAGCGATTCGCTTTTATTTTCTAAAAACCAGACATAATAAGCAGTAGAAGCTAGATTTGCGATCACCATTGAAAGTCCAGCCCCAATGACATGAAGATTTAAAACTAGGATAAAGAGGGCATCTAAGACAATACTAGTAGCAACCCCAACGAACATTCCATACATTGATTCTTTTGAGGCGCCTTCTGCACGAACTAATTGTTCCAGTCCATAGTTTAAAATCATACTAAAACCACCACCTAATAAAACTGCAGCATATTCTTTAGTATAAGTAAGAGTTGCAGCGTCTGCTCCTAAAATATGAGCGATCGGACTTAAAAAGAAAAGAGAAACAAGCCCAATAAGCAAACCAATGGTTAAACTCATATAGAAAGAATAACCAGCGATTTTCTTTCCTTTTTCTTTATCGCCAGAACCTAGCAGGCGAGTAATAAAGGTTCCACCTCCGACACCAAAAAGGTTTCCGATGGCCATAAAAGCAATGGTTATTGTTAGACCTAGAGTGATTGTTGACATCATATTTGTGTCATGGACAAGGCCGATAAAGTAGGCATTGATTAAGTTATAGATTGTTGTTGCGGAAATTCCAATCATCATGGGAATTGATAAGTGAGCAATTGCTTTTCTGATGGGCGCTTCCTTAAGATAATAAGAGTTGGATTTTTTACTCATTTTTATTGTTCTTCTTTCTAATTACCTGATATAATATTAGAACTATAATAGTTAGAATTCTAATTTACAATGGTTATGATAACTTAATATATATTAAAAGTCAAATATTAACTATTAGAAATCTAATTATTAGTTTTTGACAAATCAGTTAAATAAATTTATACTAAGGAGTAAGAACTAGTAAACTAAACAGTAGGAGTTGTCATGACTAACACAATCTATTCAAATTTAATTCGCTCTATCTCGCAAAAATCGATGGTAGCTTCTAACCAAGCGATGAAAGATTTAAAAATTAATCAGCAGCAAGCAAGGGTAATCGCCTATATTGCAGAGAATCAAGATAAGGGTTTGATTCAAAAAGATTTAGCAGAAGTCTTTCACAGGAGAGGTGCTAGTATTACCAGTATGCTCCAAGGATTAGAAAGAAATGGATATATTGAAAGACGAATACCTAAAGATAATGAACGACAAAAAAACCTCTATATTTTGCCAAAAGGACTAAGCATCGTTCAACAGATTAATCAGATTTTTGATAGATCAGAAAGTAATTTAATTAGCAGTCTAACAGAAAACGAAAGAGTTGAACTTTTAAGGATTCTAGAAAAAATAGACCAAAATTTGTAAATGCTTTAGAAAGTATAGTTGTTGAAATATCTCGTATAGAAATATGGAGAATAGATGAAAAAGAAAAGTTTAGTATTAGGAATATTAGTTAGTTTAGTAATGATCTTATCAATTGGAGTAGATGCTGATGAGATTGGTAGTTCTATAAATCTAGACGGGCAGAATATTATTTTAGAGGCACCCATTAAAGCAGGAAAAGATGAGGCAGAAACTACTGAAACTCCGAGTGAACCTTTATTATCTGGAAAAATTAGTCAGAGCTCTTCACGAGCATTAACACCAATAGGTTCTGTTGCTATGTATCGTATTTACAATGCAAGGAGTGGGGAACATTTTTATACTTCAAGTTCGTATGAACGAGATTCACTAAGGAAAATTGGGTGGAATTATGAAGGTGTAGGTTGGCAAGCCCCTACAACAGGAACCCCTGTTTATCGCCTCTATAATCCTAATAGTGGGGAGCATTTCTATACTGTGAGCTCATATGAAAGAGATAATTTAAAACGAATTAAATGGCGTTATGAAGGAATAGGTTGGTATTCATATGCTGGGGTTAGAAAAATTCCAGTTTATAGAATGCATAATCCTAATAGTGGTTGGCACCATTATACTTTAAGTTCATATGAGCGTGATTCACTTAGACAGGTGGGATGGCATTACGAAGGGATAAGTTGGTCAGCAGTTGGGCAAGGTCAACCAAGCTATGAGGATTATCGTCTATTAGGAGTGAACAATTATAATCAATATGTATTAGGTGCCCCTAGTGGGTGTGAAGGAGCTTCTCTTTTACAAGCACTACAATATAAAGGTAAGCTTATAAATTGGGGGTTAATACAATTTTTGAAGACGATACCTAAATCTCCAGATGGTAACCCTAATAACGGTTTTGTAGGAAGTCCCTTTATAGAAAGTAGCAGTGTTTATTCTGCTATATATCCAGCTCCTCTTACAGCCTGGGCAAAGAAATATGGAAATGTCCAAAATATTTCAGGAAGTTCAGTATCCTCCTTAGTCAATCAGATAAAGATTGGAAATCCCGTTATTACCTGGGTAACAATCAATTTTCAACCAGTTCGTTGGGGAGCATGGCCGTTTGGAGCAGCTGTTAATAATAATCATGCTGTTACGCTAGATGGATATAACAAATCGAGTAATCAGGTACATGTTTCTGATCCAATCAGTGGTTCATATTGGTTAAGTAAAACGATTTTTGAAACCATCTACAATACCCGTAAATATGCGGTTGTAGTAAAATAACTAATTATACTGAATTAGTTTAAAACAAATAAATACCCTGCAGGAGTGATGTATTGCAGGGTATTTATTTTACGGATATGGTTAGTTTTATAAATAGTCAGAAGTAAGTATTAAACATTTGGGTGTATTATACGGGCTTAATACTTAATCGGAGTCTGGATTTTTAAAAAATTTTATAATACTTAATACAAGCCATCCAAAAGAATTGTCCTTTTGTCCCAATAATCGAAAATTTAATTAATTATGACTTTAAAAGCATACGAATAGTTTTGATCCAAAAACAGAACCTATAGCTTTCACTGCTGTGAGGCGTCGATATTGGGGGCATACTCATCGTCTTGCAGAAACTCATCTGAGTAAAAAAATAATGTATTTAGGATTTTATACGATTCATTCGCAGTTAGTCAATCTATGAATAACATACTATTAATGGATTGCGAGATATTTTTTTGCTATAATTATAAACTGGAGTTTATGAACGGTAGTCTAATCGGAGACGGTGCTCACGATTATTAAAGGGCCAGTGGTCACTGATCATAAAAAATTTTTGAACATTTATCAGGCTTTGATCTTCATAATTATTTTTACAATTGAGTAATTTTATAATTCCGCCCTAGTAAACTTTATGCGGTTCGTACAATATATGTAAAAATTTAATTTTTAGCTCTTGAATATAAATTATCGTGTCCTATCATATTTTAAGTTGTTGTTTTTCCAATTTCATCTGAGCTTCCACTCGTAATATGTAGAAAAGAAATGAAGTTTTAAATATTTATCGTTTTTTATCCAATGTCAAATTGCTACAGTAATCCAATCATACTAACATAGCTAAATTTTACCATATAAACGAATAAATTAATTGATATATGCTTAAAATATTTTTTGAAGGAGTAGAGAATATGCAAGTTTTAAGAAAGAAAGTCTCCACGTGTATTTAAATAGATCAGGAAGCTAAGCACCCCATAGATTGGTGAATATATCTTAATGGAGATTTTTAATAACCAGAAATAATTTAACAGCCAAACTAATAGAACAGTGATCAGAAGTAGTGGTCATCGCTCCTAATAATGAAAGTGATAAGAAAATGTTTACCACGGTTTCGAAAAGAATATCGAGGTAACTAAGAATATATATATGAAAAAACAAGTAGCGCTCGCTGTACTAGGAGTTATTCTTTTCCCTAGTGCAGCTCCAGTAGTTGCGGGAACTAATCCTGTGGCTTTAAATCAAGGTTTAATTACAAAATACTTAGTGAGTAGTGATAGCTTATCTTCTCGAACCAGTGCTACTCCAGCCATTTATGATAGGACGTCAAGTGGTTCGAATGATTATGAAAATCAAGAGCAAAAATCAAAAATCATCACTCCGACTGCGATTCAAACCAAAGGTGTTATAAATAATGTTAAAGGAGAAGTTACTGAATCCGATTGTATAGCTTCTGGTACTTTTGGTACTTCGCCTTGGCGATTAGATACTGATGGAGTGTTGCACCTTCAAAGTGGAAAGTTTAGTTATAACAGTAATAAGGGAAGCATGCTCTCTCCTTGGAACGAATACGAAGATAAAATTAAGCAAATTACATTTGAAGGACTAGTAACAGCTTACTCAGACTCATCATATTTATTTGCAGATTTAGGAAGCTTGGTTCAAATTAATAATTTAAATTTACTTGATACCTCTCAAGTTACTAACATGTCAGGCATGTTTTTTTATCAGAGGACTAATAGTCATTTAATAGGCTTAGATTTGTCAAATTTTGATACTTCCAACGTTACAAACATGAGTAGCATGTTTTCTAAAGTAGAGCTAGCTAATTTAGACCTATCAAATTTTGATACTTCCAACGTTACGAATATGAATAGCATGTTCTCGGGTGCAAGATTAGGCAGCTTGGATATATCAAGTTTTAGTACATCCAAAGTTATAGACATGAGCAGTATGTTTTCTAATATAGAACTAAACAGCTTAGATCTATCAAATTTTGATACAACTAATGTTACGGACATGAGTAGTATGTTTTCTGGTTCGAGACTAAGCAGCTTGGATGTATCAAATTTTAATACTTCAAAAGTTACTAATATGTCAGGCATGTTTATGAACAGTTCTGACAGTGATTTATCAGGATTAAAAGAGATAGATTTGTCAAGTTTTGATACCTCTAACGTTACTGTTATGTCTCGAATGTTTTTTAATTGTGGAGGACTAACAGGCTTAGATTTATCGACCTTTAATACCAGAAGAGTACAGAGTATGAAGGATATGTTTTCTTTTATCCCTCGTTATTTTAAAAAATTAACATTAGGACCTGATTTCATTTTTGGTAGTGGCGCAGGTTTGCAAGATATTACACGCTATACTCCTACAGGTAAATGGCAAAATGTAGGGACTGGTACAGAGAGCTCTCCTAATGGTAAAAACATTTGGTCATCTGGTGACTTAATGACCAATTATGATGGATCGAATGATGCTGATACTTATGTGTGTCAGCCTAGTCTGGGTAAGGCTGCTGATGTAACTATAAAATATATAAATGCGGATGGTTATGAGATTCATAAACCTCAAATCATCAGCGGGGATTTAGGAAAAACTTACGACGCTTCAGGAGATACTTATAAATTATCGATTGATGGATATACTTTGGATAGTACAAAACTTCCAGATAATGCAACTGGAGCACTAAGTGATACAGCTCAAATTATAACATACAGATATGAAAAGAATAAGATGACTCCTTCTCCGGCAAAGCCTCAGAAAGGAGACGATAAAAGCAAACCCTTCATTGCCCTAGCTTCTGGAGCACTTTTAACGTTATCTGTTAGTTCTTCAGCAATTATAATAAAAAAAAGAAAAGGTATTCGAGATGAAAAATAGCATTTAATGCATCTGAAATAATTCTATGTTACCGGAAATTGAGAAATTAAAAAAATTAGCAGTCTCGAAAGAGGCTGCTTTATTATGTTAAGAAGTAAGGGGTTGAACAGGCATAGATGAGAGTTAAAGGTTTAATCTTTCCTCAATATTTGACGTTATAGAATATATACAAATTCATTAAAAAAATATATTGAACGAGTGGAGATTATAGAATCTGGTTTATGAACAAGTTGAGAACCCTTTTATTTTATAATCACTGTTTTGATTCTAGCAAGGCGCTTAAGGAAGTATGTATACTTCAAATATCGCAGAAAGTAAGTTAAATTGTTATATACTCTATAAAGATTTACTTAAAAAATTTATTATGATTTAGCTCTATCGCTTACAATACGGGAGTTGTGTATTATAAAATACATCTATCTACCCTAAATTTGATAATGGGGGTGGCGTACAAATATAAAGGGGATGATTATGAAAAAAACATTAAAACAGAACATATTGTCACGAGTGCTCGTTTGTTCTACCTTTAGTTTCTCTATTTCTTGGTCAGAAAGGTTATGTTTGGCAATATACATATCCATGTATCATCTCATAAGTTATCCAGCTTATAGGAGGGTAACTAAACTGCTTCAATAATAGATTAAGACGGCGCGTGAGTGCATCAGGAGAGATAAGCTTACCTTTCGGAGTCAGAAGGTTTATCGGAAAAAGGAAAATATGTCATGACGATCATTCACAAAGATTGGAAAAGGCAAATAAAACTTTTAAGTTTTATTTAATTAACATGAAATTTATGATAAAATAATACTGTAAAACCTCATGCGTGACAAATAGAGTAAGGAGTGAAAAATGCATGATGAAGGAACCTCTGGGGGATTAGCAATCTCCTTAACGCTTAGTGCTTTCTTGATTATATGGTTTGTGATTAAATTTGGTAATGTTGTTATGCAAATTAACTTAAAAAGGAGTAACACTTATGAAAATGAAAAATTTATTGATGGTTGTTGGTGCAGCTGCTACATTCGGAGCTGTTTCAATAATCACGACACAGGTTCATGCAGACACTAGCGTCCCAGTTTATCGTTTATATAACAAGAATACTGGTGAACATTTCTACACAAAAAATTCGGCTGAACGAGCCAATCTAAATCGTGTAGGATGGCGAGATGAAGGGTTGGGTTGGAATTCCGCAACTTCCGGAAAAGCTGTCTACCGTGTTTATAATCCAAACGCACGTGGAGGAGATCACTACTACACCTTGAGCAAATACGAAGCTCAAAGTCTTGTCAGTAAAGGATGGCGTTGGGACAATGGAGGAAAAGCTGCTTTCTACTCAGGCGGAAGTACTAACCTCTATGTAGCCTACAATCCAAACGCTCAATCTGGTTCACATAATTATACGACCAACACCTATGAACAAAACAGCTTACTAAATGTGGGTTGGAAGTATGGGGCTGTCGCTTGGAAAACAATGGGGACCCCAGCAGCTACCGTAGCTCCAAAGAAAGTGGATGTTAATGTTACAGGTGTCGGAGGATCAGAACAAAGTGTCCCCGGTTCTTATCGTTTTCTTTATTCAAATAAAGCTTTTGATAACAAGAACTTATCAACTCCAGCAGCTATTGAGTTTTCTGCGGACGTATCATTATCTGGGGGAAGTAGTGATTATGAAAATCAATTTGTAATTGCTGGCAATTCAGGAACTACAAGTGGTCAAATTGGAGTGGAACTACATTATCAAGCAGGAAATGATAGCAACTTTGCACAAGGTAGAATTAATGTAACGACCATAAACTTTCCTGCAGGAGCTGGAACTTCAGGTCAACAATTCTATTCCGTTAAAACAAATGCCCCACGCATTGCTAATAGTCAAAGTGTGAGGTTACAAGTTAAATATTTTACATCTGGTTACATGCAAACTTTTGTTAATGGGACCTTAGTGGGTCAATATAAGTCTAAACTGGTACCTGGTGGGAATGCGTATATTCTTCATGACTATACGAATGCAAAATCTACAATTAAAAATATTCAAGTCAAAAAGAATGGTAAAATTGTTAATCCGGTTACACAAGGAAGTAGTCCTTTGACTAGCCAAACTTTTACTAATAAAACGTTAGTAGCAGCATATTAAGGTGTCGTTATCTGTTTGTTTGGAGCAAATCTGCTGGCTTAGCAGATTTAGCAGATAGAGTTGGCGTCAGTGGAAGCTATCGCCATTTACATAGCAAGTTTGTATGCTAGAATAGAATAGGCCACTAAGTGTCCCAATATTTAAAAGCTAACTAATTACAAAATAAGTATAGAATTGTTCCTAAAAGGAGCAGTTTTTTGATGTAAAAATTATAAAATATTTGAGGACTAGGTAAATGAAAAGGTATTTAAGGCATTTGAGAAGAAGGCATCCTAAAGGTTATTGGATGGAGCTTTGTTTAAGTGTAATTATAGGAGTCAGTTTTATTGTAGCAGTCCTCATCTAAAACTGTATTTGAACCAAACTTATTCTCAATTTACTGTATGGCTTTAAGCATGGCCAATTTCTTTTCTTCTGGATCATTCATTTTGATGGAACTCAGTTCATAAGATGTTCCAGCTAATTCTATTGTTGGAGGAGTTCCTGCAAAAATAATAAGGAAAATACTTTAAAGATAAAAAATTCAGAGAATAAATACTTCACTTGAGTTTTTTTATTTTATGCTAAGCATGCCGAGTTCAGGAGCGTCAGGTTGCTTTCTAAGTTAAACATAAGTGTTCGAAGGCTTTATAAACGCTCCCTATTTTTGAATGATAGTACTTTTTTAAATACAACTTCAATAAGGATGATGGTGATAATTTTAAAATGTTATAATATATTGTAGTAATAGGTATAGTTTTCGCCAAATGAATTAATTAAGAAAAACAATGAGGAATTAAATCATATAATGGAATTACGTGTATTAAGATATTTTTGGACAGTTGCAACGGTTGGTACGGTTTCTGCGGCGGCGGAAAAGTTATTCATAACTCAACCCACCCTGTCACGTCAGATTAAAGATTTAGAATTAGAACTTGATACGCAACTTTTTATTCGAGATGGAAAACATTTAGTACTTACTGAGGATGGACAGTTTTTAAAAATTAAAGCTGAAGAAATCTTACAATTGGCGAGCAATACGGAAAGAGTATTTAGTGATCGTAAAAAAGAGGAATTAACGGGTCATTTAACAATTGGTGCTCTAGAAGGGCTAACCACAGTAAAAATTGCTCAAACTCTGCAAAATTTGACTAATATTTACCCTAACTTTACTTTTACCATTCTTTCGGGTAACGCTGATGATATCAAGTATAAACTAGACAATGGTCTTGTTGACATTGCATTTTTAATAGAGCCCGCTTCAACAGAAAAGTACAATGTGGAACGCCTTGATGTTGTGGAACAATGGGTTTTACTCACGCATGAAGACTCAGAACTCGCAGAGTTAGAGTATATTACTCCTGAAATTCTGAGAAAACAGCGTCTAATTATCTCAGAACGTTCAGAAGTGAGAGAATACTTTGCAGATTGGATGGGGTGTAAGGTGACTGACTTGAATATTGTAGGTGGTTTTAATCTTGGCTTTCATATTTTTGAAATGTCTCGTGCAGGCATAGGTGAAGTAGTCGTAACTGAAGGAGCGCTCATTCGTAATTATCCTGATTTAAAAACTATTCCACTAAGACCAGAAGTATATACACACTCGTTATTAGTATGGAAAAAGAACATACCATTAACTCCAGCCACAAAAGCTTTTATCAAGGAATATTTAAAAGAAGAGTAGCTCTTATGCTTAAAAAGCATATACACTATTTTAAAAGGCATTTCACAGAGAAATGCTTTTTTTTTATAATAATTTTATAAATAAAAAATGAAACGAGGAAAGAATGAAAGATAAAAAAATTTGGTATTGTACTCTTTATTATTCTCTTTAGCTATTTCTTAATTTTGATGGATAATAGTATTATCTTTACCGGAACGGTAAAAATTGCTTCAGAGTTGCATTTAAATGAATCAGAACTCTCTTGGGTCTCTAATGCCTATACAATCACTTTTGGTGGCTTCCTACTATTGGCGGGGCGCTTGGGAGATTTTATTGGTAGAAAGAGAATTTTCCTTGCTGGTTTAGTTATTTTTGGTTTGAGTTCTCTTGCAGTAGGTCTGTCACAAAATCCAATGCAAATTATTAGTTTTCGTGCAATTCAAGGAGTAGGATCAGCAATCCTTGCTCCAACTTCTTTAGCAATTTTGATGGATAATTATCAAGGAGATATGCGCATGAAGGCAATTTCCTATTATGGGGCAACAGCTGGGATTGGTTCATCAGTTGGTCTTCTCCTTGGTGGATGGTTAACAAGTACTTTCAGTTGGCGTATGGGTTTTTTAATTAATGTACCTTTTACGATATTCTTAATTATCCTGACTGTATTTAAAATTTTCGATAAAAATGAGCCACAAACTACTAAAATTGATTTTCTAGGTGCGTTTTTCTCAGTCATATTCGCTTTGCTTTTCGTTTACGGTATAACAGTAAGTAACATGTTATTGATTATTTTATCTGCTTTAATCCTTGTACTCTTTATTGTTTGGGAACATTCTCAAACCTCTCCAATTATGCCCTTGGCTTTATTTACAAATCGTATTCGTTCGGGAGCCTATATTGCACGGTTTACGTTTATGATGGCAATGTTAACTTATTGGTTCATTCTCCCGCAAATCATGCAAAATCATTATGGTTTTACCCCTTTGCAAGCAGGTATGGGCTTCTTACCACTGACAATTGTTAATTTTATTGCGGCTCTTTATCTACCACGTCTGACTGTGAAACTTGGTAATAACAAAGTTATGGTTCTTGGACAAGGGATTTTACTTGCAGGGATGTTGCTTTCGGCAATTATTGATCCAAGAAATGGTTATTTACTTACAATCGGTTTACCTATGATTCTTGTGGGAATTGGACAAGGTTGGTTGTTGGCACCTTTGACGTCTGCAGGTGTTGAGGGGGTGCCGTCAGAACTGTCGGGAGCAGCAAGTGGTATGACAAATACGGTACATCAAATTGGCGGGCCTGTAGGACTTTCAATTGTTGTTCTCTTCACATCAAATGTATTAGGGAACTGGTTATCTTATTACCACATGGTAATGGGGTTTGTTGTTGCATTTAATGCTTTGGGCTTAGGAGTATTATTGTTTACTAATTTAGGAAGGAAAAAATAAAATGGAAGATGCAAAAAAAATTATTATCCTTTATAAGGATTTAAATGATTGGATGGTCAGTAAACAGACAGCACGATTAGGTCGACTTTTTACAGAAGAGGCCTATTTGAAACATATGACAGGTTACATCCAACCAATTACAGAGTGGTTGGAGCAGATTGATTCTGGTGAGATAAAGTATTTTGAATCAACAGAAGAAAATGTTAAAGTATTGGAAATAAATAATCACTCAGCAAAGTTACTTGGTAAAAACCAGGTAAAAGCTCAAGTTTGGGGAAGTATGTGGTCGGGTGGACTTCAACAAATTTATCACTTCGTAAAAATAAATGATGTTTGGAGAATTACAGGTTCAGAAGCCAGTAGTTATTAAAAAAAGAAAGAAGAGAAAAAATTATGAAAGCAGCTTATTTTGTTAAACCTGGGAAAATGGAAGTTCGCGAATTTGAATCTCCCACTATTGAAAAGACAACGGACGCAATTATTCGAATTGTTCGTGCTTGTGTTTGTGGTTCTGATCTTTGGTGGTATCGGGGGATTTCTGCACGTCCATCAGGCGTTGTCGGACATGAGGCGATTGGTGTGATAGAAGAAGTTGGAGCGGAGGTTAAAAACTTCAAAACTGGTGATTTTGTCATTGTACCTTTCACTCATGGTTGTGGAACGTGCAAAGTTTGTCTTGCAGGATTTGAAGCAAATTGCCCAAATGCAACGGAAGGAGTTAATGGTGGATATCAAGGTGAAATTTATCGTGCAATTAATGCAGATGGTGCTCTTGTTAAAATTCCAGGACAACCTTCAGACTATACTGATGAACAATTAGATTCTCTTACAACTCTTGCAGATGTGATGCCAACAGGATATCATGCTGCATTTAGTGCGAATGTAAAAGAGGGAGATATCGTTGTTGTATTTGGTGATGGAGCAGTTGGACTTTGTGCTATAATTGCAGCAAAATTACGTGGAGCTTCACAAATTATTGCTATGTCACGTCATGAGAAAAATGCGACACTTGCTCGTGAATTTGGAGCAACAGCTGTTTTAGCAGAACGGGGGAAGGAAGCTATTGAGAAGCTCTTAGAACTAACAGGTGGTGTCGGGGTCGATGTAGCTCTTGAGTGTGTTGGGACAAAAGAATCAATTGAGTCTGCCTTTCAAGTTGTTCGTGCGGGAGGTCATATTGGTCGTGTTGGTGTCCCTCATGATGTAGTTTATAATGAATGGATTGATTCACTCTTCTGGAAAAATATCACACTTGGAGGGGGTGTTGCTTCTGTTACTACACATGACAAAGCTTTATTATTGGATAAGGTGTTGGATGGTAGTATCAATCCAGGTAAAGTTTTTACAGCAGAATTTAGTTTAGATGAGATTCAAGCTGCATACGAAGCGATGGACAAACGTACAGCAATTAAATCACTATTAAAGATTGGAGGATAAAATGGCAAATGTCTTAATTATTGGAGCAACTGGTTCACTTGGACGCGAACTTCGAAAAGAATTAAAAACGACGAATCATAAACTAACACTCTTTTCTCGGTCTGTTGGACGTTTGCAAAACTTGACCTCCAATGAGCTAGCTATAGAAGGCTCAGTGATGAATCCGATTGACTTAGTAAATATTTTAGATGGACAAGATATTGTTTTTGCGGCACTATCTGGTAATTTAACAAAAATGGCTGAAGATTTGACTGCAGCAATGGAAGAATCTAGTGTTAGACGTTTGATTTTTATCAGCTCGATGGGTATTTATGATGAAATACCAGCTTCTGTTGGAGTTGAAGGCAATTTAAGAAATAATCCTGCCCTGAAAGATTATCGGAAAGCAGCAGATATTATAGAAAAATCACAACTTGACTACACGATTATACGTCCGGGTTGGTTTGACAACGGGACAAATAATTATGAAATTACGTATAAGGGAGAGGAATTTGGTGGGCATGATGTCTCTCGTGGAGCGATTGCGAAGCTAATTCATCAGATGATCGATAATCCAAATCTATACGTAAATGAAAGTATCGGTATTAATCGACCAGAATAAAAGTTTAGTGATATGATTATTCTTCTAATTGATAGGGTTTTAGACTAGCAAAATGATGAGAATAATTTCAAATAAAAAAACTGTATATACAAGAATATACAGTTTTTTATATATGATAGGCCGAGTGCAAGAAGATGAAATATACAAAAATAGTTATTAATTTAATATTGTAAAGAAAGGTATTTTGATGAGCACAAAAATTTTATTACTTGACTTAAAGTTAACTTCAAGTATTATAATAGATTTATACATCTACAGCTTTATATAATCAGAAAAATATTATTCTAATAACCTTTCTAAGGAATAGTATTTGATAAACAAACAATAGGAGGAAAATAGACATGATAAAAGACAAAGTTGTTATTATTACAGGAGCTTCTTCTGGGATAGGAGAAGCAACAGCTAAGCTACTCGTCGAACAAGGGGCAAAAGTTGTATTAGGGGCACGTCGGGAAGAACGATTGAAAGTACTTGCTGATAAGCTGGGTAACAATGTTTCCTATAAAAAAACAGATGTTTCGAAGTTTGATGAGGTAAAAGCACTAGTTGATTATGCATTGGACACCCATGGACGTATAGATGTGCTGTATAATAATGCTGGGATTATGCCACAAGGTTATCTTCGTGAAGGTAATTTAAAAAGCTATCAAGAAATGATTGATATCAATGTTATGGGCGTTCTTAACGGAATAACTGCTGTTTTACCCATTATGCGTGAACAAAAAGATGGATTAATTATCTCAACTGACTCAGTAGCTGGGCACGTTGTTTACCCAGCTTCAGCCGTTTACAATGGAACGAAATTTATGGTAAGAGCAATTATGGAAGGATTACGACAAGAGGAAAGAGAATCTGGTATTCGCTCCACTATTGTTAGTCCAGGTGCCGTATCAACAGAGCTTATTAGTACTGTAGGTAACAATGACATCGAAAAAGGGTTGACAGATCTATTCGATGGTTCTACAGAAAGTGGTTTGACTCTTTTACCTATTGATGTTGCGAATGCAGTACTTTATGCTATTAATCAACCAAAGCATGTAACCATATCTGAAGTACTAATTCGTCCTTCTAATCAAAGTGTATAGAGAGAAGAGAGGACAAGATATGGATTATAGGACTTTCTTAGAACACGTACAAGCTGGAAAAACGCTTGAATCGGGAACCGAGGTATTCACTTATATGTCTAATATTTCTACCCAAGCTCAACGTATTTGTGCAGAGATTAATAGTAAATATTATGAACATGGTGAACTTATCTCTTTACTTTCCGAACTCACAGGACAAGAAATTGATCAATCAGTAAGAGTTTTTCCTCCATTTTCTTCTGATTTTGGAAGGAATTTACATATAGCCAAGGATGTATTCATAAATGCTGGTGTAAGAATTCAGGACACTGGAGGGGTATGGATAGATGAAGGGGCGCTTGTTGGACATAATGTTGTTCTTGCAACTTTAAATCATGAACTTGAACCGAGTAGACGTCAGAATTTAATACCCGCTCCTATTCATATTGGGAAAAATGTCTGGATTGGTTCTAACGCAACTGTTCTTCAGGGAGTTACCGTGGGCGAAAACTCAGTGATTGCTGCAGGGGCAGTTGTAACAAAAGATGTGCCAGCTAACTCTATTGTTGGAGGAGTTCCTGCAAAATTTATAAAGAATATCTAATTCTTTTTATAATGTTATGGACTACTAACGGATGTTGTTGATGGATAACACATATCTAGAAGAAAAAAGACTAAGTATTTAAAACTACTTGGTTTTTCATTTACTATAACTTATCATTGAGAGTCTGCTTTTCTCTAACAGCTTCTATATTATTAATAGTAAAAAACAATTACTTCCCAAGATATAGTGGCTATCCATCTTATCATTAATAACCATAATTTCATGAATCCAAAAGCTTCATAGAGTTTTGTTATGTTTAAGGGAGAAGAAATATACTGTACTTACCTAAAATTTTTCATAAAATACTCCTTAGCATCTGCCTAGCAGGTGCTATTTTTTCTTTAGAAATAAATAATTCATTTATTGGTTCAGTTGTATTATTTTGAGTTCATATATTTCTTTGATAGAATGAGTGATATAACGTTATGTTTTTTTTAAGTTTATGCTAGTCTACTCTAAACTACCTTCTACTCTATTTAGCACATTTTACTATCGGAGAAAAAAGTCCTCATCAATCTAATTATAGAAAAGGAGTCTCATTTGAAAAAGAAAAGTATGTTATTTCTAGGAACAATTCTTGCCTCTGTGACAGTTGGAAGCATAAGTGTAGGGGCTGATCAAACTGATAATGCGATTAACCAATCTGGACGTAAAGTTGACTTAGTAGCTCCTCAAAAAGCTGGTAAATCTGAAGCTGAGAGTACTCTTTCTCCCATAGACAATGATTCTTATCAGAATAAAGGAAAAGGCTTTTATACAGTGAATTCATATGAAAATGGCAGCTCATATAGTTCACAAGTGAGTGACGATGAATATGTGCTCCTTGGCGTTACAAATTATGATCAGTATGCAGAGGGGGCACCTAGCGGTTGCGAAGGAGCATCGCTTCTTCAAGCTCTTCAATATAAGGGGAAATTAAAGGATTGGGGCTTAGTTCAGTTTTTAAATACAATCATTAAATCCCCTGATGAAAATCCTAATACTGGTTTTGGTGGAAGTCCCTTTGTAGAAGATCCTAATGTCTATTCAGCAATTTATCCTGATCCATTAACAACTTGGGGACAGAGATATGGTAATGTTCAAAATATTTCTGGAAGCTCCATGAATGATTTAATCAACGAAGTAGCAGAAGGCAATCCCGTAGTTGCCTGGGTTACCATTAACTTTCAGCCCGTACGCTGGGGTGATTGGCCTTTTGGTGCAGCCGTAAACAACAATCACGCTGTGACATTAGACGGTTTTGATAAAACTAATAACCAAGTCCATGTCTCTGATCCAATTAGTGGCTCATATTGGTTAAGTCGCTCAACGTTTGAAACAATCTATAATGCACGAAAATATGCAGTTGTTGTGAAATAAAAAAATATGATAAATAAAAAAAACCTGTCGAATCGTGTGTGAAATCAGGGTGTATTTTTTGCTTTCGGTTTGAAGCTAAAACTAAAATAACACAATTTTTATGATTTAACAATCCATCTCTCACAGAAAGCATTTTTTGCGGATTTCGCTTATTCATAAATGAAAACTGGTTTAAACTTAGGACAGATACTGCTTTAAATATATGAAAAAATAGATTTTTTCCTTATTCTATAAAATCTAGGCATTTTTTATGTTATCGAGAATTAGACTTCTTTGAGCTTGGCGAATTCCTCTTGGAATAAACTTTCTTATTTCATCATCCTTATAGCCGATAATCAACCTTTTTTCATCTACTACTACAGGTTTACGCATTAAAGTAGGATAGATATCAAAAAGATCAAAAGTTTCTTGGAGGGTAAGTGTGTTGAAGTCAATTTATAGAGCTTTATAAGTTTTTCCTTGTTTAGCAATAAGATCATCAACTCCATTTTCTGTCAAAGAAAGGATATGTAAAAAATCCATCCTTGTAATATGATCCTTTTTTAAATGGATTTCCTCAAAAGGAAGTTGATTATTTAATAACCATGCTTTAGCCTTTCGACATGTTGAAGAAGAACCAGTGTAATAAAATTTAATCATCTTACCTCTCCTTTTAATCCTTTTATTATTTTATTTTAATCTAATTATAGCATTAAGTTGAAAAAATTCAAACTTTTTGCTCTATTTTATATTATCCTCGTTAAAAAATGGTTTATTCTTAATATCCTCATAACTGCTCCCATAATTTTATTGGACGGCCTCAAAGCTATAAAAGCCAACAAGGTCAACGTGTGTGCGTCACTGAAGTGGTAGTTGATACCTTCCAACTCCTTGAAAGTCGTCAAAATTCTGAAAATAATCAAGCTCCTGCAGCAACTCAACCCAATAATAAAAGCAACGTACCTGGCGATTCACACGATCCATTCGTAGGTAGTGAACCATTGAATATTAATGATGATGATTTACCATTTTAACTACTAGAAAACCCTACAAGTGATGGCTTGCAGGGGGCTTTTTTATATTGTGACAATTTTTCTAATGTGTTCATGTATTTCTTCAATAGGTTTGTCTTGGCCGTTCATCAACCATCTACGCCATACTGCATATACACCCGTTGCAACAAAGGTAATGAAATACTCATCATTTGTATCTTTATAAAAATTCTCGATTTCTTCAATATATATTTGACGGATTATTGGCTCGTAACCTTGGCCCTCAGAAAGAAATAGATCCGTTTTGAATTCTTCAAAAAATTTTAACTGATTTTCTATTTTAGATTTGGCAGAAACATCTTTGCGAATAATTTCGAAACTTTTCGCAATTTTGGGTTGATAGTATTGATAAATAACTTCATCAATGGAATCATAATTACGATAAAATGCCATGCGACTGACACCAGCTCTCTTACAAACGCTAGAAATTGTGAGTTGATCGACTCTTTTAGGTTTTTCAGTGGTCTTTCGAATGCCTAAAAGCTGTAAAGTTGCGGTTGTAATAAAATTTTTTGTATCATTTTTAGCTATTTGAGAATAGTTCGTCGCTGCCATTACACTTCTCCTTATTGTGTCACACAAGTACTTTAATAAGTTGTATTCTTAGTAATTCTATTGTACAATACCTTTACATCAGTTTTAAGTGTAACATATGTAGATTGTAATGAAGAAAGGAAAGTACGTAAATGAATAAAAATAAGAAAACAATTTTGGTAACCGGAGGTTCTGGATATATTGCTATGTTTATCATGATTGCTTTATTGAAAAAAGGCTATCGAGTACGGGCGACATTGCGGACGATGTCTCGACAAGAAGAAGTGAAAAAAATGATGGCACAAGGCGGAATTTCAGATTTTACAGATTTAGATTTTGTCCAAACTGATTTGACAAAAGAAGAAGGATGGAGTCAAGCCATGACTGGTGTTGATTCTGTGATTCATGTGGCTTCACCAACACCTTTGCAACGTCCTGACGCTGATGATTTAATGGTGAAAATGGCTGTAAATGGAGTGAAGTTTGTGATGAAAGCAGCCAAGGAAGCAGGAGTTAAACGAGTGGTTTTGACCTCAGCATCGGGAACTGTTATAGCGGGGCATAAGCATCATCCAGAAATCTTCACAGAGAAAGATTGGACAAATCTTGACGCTCCAATTAATGCCTACCAACGTTCTAAAACGATGGCGGAAATGGAGTTTTGGAAACTTGCAGAAGCTTATGGTATTGAAGGAGCATCGGTTTTACCTACAGCTGTTATGGGTCCAATTCTTGGAAATGATTTTTCACATTCTAGTGCGGCTATAAAAAATATGTTTGAAGGTAAAATGCCCAGACTTTTAAATTTAGCATTTGATTATGTTGACGTTCGTGATGTTGCTGATTTACATTTGCTAGCTCTTGAAAAAAATGAAGCGATTGGTCAGCGTTTCATTGCAACTTCAGGCCAAAATATTACTTACAAAAAGCAAGCTGAGTTTTTGAAAAAGGAATTTGGTACAAAAGCTAAAAAAGTATCTACTCATGTAATTCCCGACTTTTTAGTCAAAATTTTAGCTCGATTTGATAAAAGTTTGGCGATGCCAGCTACATTTTTGGGGCAAAACACAGCTTGTTCAAATGAAAAATCAGTTAAACTTTTAGGCTGGAAACCACGTTCAGGAGAAGTAGCTATCATTCAAACAGCTCAAACTATGTTGGAATTAGGAGTCATTAAAGGTAATTAAGAAAAAATTTACATAGATTCACACGATCCATTCGCAGGTAATGAATCATTGAATATTAATGATGATGATTTACCATTTTAACTACTAGAAAACCCCACAAGTAATGGCTTGCAGGGTGCTTTTTTGTTATAATAGTAGAGTAGAAGTTTAAATAGACGGTGGCTCTGAAAGGTGGTGAGGCTTATGTATGTAAGTTCAAAATCCAATAGAAAGGAGCCTTCTTATTGATGGATGTAGCCATGTTAGTCATCGCAGCTTGCGGTTTTCTAATTACTCTGCTTACATTTATCGTTTTGTTGATTGAAAAAATCGCAAAAAAATAAGAACCGTCTAACTTTGGCTGAGTGAACGGTTCTTAGAACATAATTCTGCCACCGACTTTTAATCGGCTACATTAGGACTTGTATCGAGTAAGTCCTTTTTCTTTACAACCATTATACCACATAATTGTCGTTATTTAAACACCAAATGTCTGAAAAAACACCTTGTTTTTACCATTTTGTTCCTTTCATGTCGGTAGGATAACTGATAAAATAGTTCTATCAGCTGATGATTAACTTTGAAACGGAGCGTAACAATGACAAAAACGGTTCTGTTGCAAAGTTTTAAATAAAGAATAAAATCCCTTACGGTATCTATGATTTAAGCTGGGATTCCCAATAATACCTTGATTTCAGTACAGACCGAAAACCCGAAGAGAGTGCCTTCTTTTCGGGTTTTCTTATATAATCCTCGGATGGCTTCCATGCCTTTAATCGTGGTAGAGGCAGTGCGTAAACTTCGATAGAATTTATTGCGTCTCTTTACTGGACGATGGTCTTGTTCAATCAAATTATTCAGGTATTTAATGGTACGATGTTCTGCCCCTTGATAAAAGCCGTATTCTTTTAGTTTCTTAAAGGCACTTGTAATAGAGGGGGCTTTATCTGTGACTACAACCTTCGGTTCATCAAACTGCTTCACTAACCGCTTAAGAAAAGCATAGGCTGCTTGTGTGTCCCGTTTTTTACGTAACCAAATATCTAAGGTTAAACCATCTGCATCGATGGCTCGATACAAATAATGCCATTTTCCTTTAATGTTGATGTACGTTTCATCCATTTTCCACGAATAAAAGGACTGTCTATTTTTCTTTTTCCAGATTTGATAGATCAGCTTACCATATTCTTGAATCCAACGGTAAATTGTTGTGTGAGAAACGTTAATGCCACAATCATATAACATCTCTTGAACATCACGATAACTCAAATTATAGCGAAGATAATACCCAACAGAGATAATAATCACGTCTTTTTGGAATTGTTTGCCCTTAAAATGATTCATCTGTTGTCCTCGCATTCTTTTTTATTACAATTTTACAATAAATCAGGTGTTATGGGGAACTTTGCAACAGAACCATCTAGAGCATTGTTAAATTATGATGAAGGCGATATTAAAAGCGTTCACTATGGAGATATATTGATTAAATATCCAGCCATTCTAAATATTAAAAAAGGAACAAGAAATGGAGATTGACATAAAAAGAGTACCGCCACTTTGTTTTATGTTATTTTTATTTTTTAATAAATATTAGAAGTTTCAAGTAATAGAAGTTCTATTTATAACCGTTTATCGATAAAAGGCCTATTTTTATCGATTTTTCAGTAAAAACATTGTGAATATTGGTGCAAAAAGGCGTATCATTTTTAAAAAATTTTAAAGTACGTTAAAATAAATATAGAAAGTGAGGAGAAATAAATGACAGAACCCGTTTTAAGAGATCCGAGAAAATTATTTTATAATGATCGTTTTGAAAAACAAGATCAAGATACTCCTGCTCTCCAAACAAACATGCCATCACGACCAGATTGCGGCGAAGAAAGTTATGTTGGAAGTAAAAAAATGGAGAATCGCAGAGTATTGATTACTGGAGCAGACTCAGGAATTGGACGTGCAGCTGCCATCGCATTTGCTCGTGAAGGTGCAGATGTGGCTTTCCAATACTTACCAGGTGAAGAAAAAGATGCAAAGGAAGTTGCTGAACTGATAGAAGCAGCTGGAAGAAAAGCCGTATTACTTCCCTATGATTTGAGGGATGAACAGGCACCAAAAGAAATCGTTGCAAAAGCAGTCGCAGAATTAAATGGATTAGATACATTAGTTCTTAACTCAGCACAACAAATTTCCCAAGAATCGATTGAAACTTTACCTATTCAACAAGTAAAAGATACATTTACCATAAATATTATTTCGATGTTTGCGATTGTCCAAGAAGCAGTCAGTCATCTGCCTGCCGGTAGCAGTATTATTACGACGACTTCGGTACAAGCATTTAATCCTAGTGATAATTTAATGGATTATGCAGCTACAAAAGCAGCTATTGCAAACTTTACGGTTAGCTTAGCCACCCAATTAGCTAAAAAAGGTATCCGTGTCAATGGAGTAGCACCAGGACCAATCTGGACACCGCTTCAGTTGGATCAAGGACAGCCTGAAGAAAAATTACCAGATTTTGGACAACAATCATTATTAGAAAGAGCTGGACAACCAGTTGAACTGGCACCAGTATATGTCTTCTTAGCTTCAAATGATGCAAGCTATGTTACTGCTCAAATTTATGGTGTAACGGGTGGCGAGCCGATCAATCTTTAACACCAGTATTTAATAATGGTTTTATTAAGAGAAAGCTAATTCTCTTTGTTGGTAGTTACTAGACTGATTCAAAAGTATACGAACAACAGACTAATAATCAGAGTACTTCGAATCAGTTGCAATATATTGAAGGAGGGGTTCTGTTGCAAAGTTTCAATACTGAGTACAAAAGTCCCGTTCTGATACTTTGACTATGCTGGTATACCCATCAAAACTTTAATTTCAGTAGATGCCGAAAAGCCGAAGAGCGTTCCATTTCTTCGTTTCTTTTTGTATATGCCTCTCAATGCTTCTATGCCCTTAATCGTAGTTGATGCAGTACGAAGACTTTGATAAAGTTTATTTCGACGTTTAACAGGTCTATGATCTTGCTCAATTAAGTTATTGAGATACTTGACTGTCCGGTGCTCAGTTTCGCTGTATAGCCCCTGCTTTTGTAACTTCCTAAAAGCACTAGCAATTGATGGTGCTTTATCTGTCACGATAACTTTCGGTTCCACAAACTGCTTGTATAGTCGTTTAAAGAAAGCATAAGCAGACTGAGTATTTCTTATTTAGTCTTAGCCAAATATCCAGTGTCATGCCTTCTGAGTCGATTGCACGATAGAGATAATGCCACTTCCCTTTAATTTTAATATAAGTTTCATCCATTTTCCACGAATAAAAGGACTGTCTATTTTTCTTTTTCCAGATTTGATAGATCAGCTTACCATATTCTTGAATCCAACGGTAAATTGTTGTGTGAGAAACGTTAATGCCACAATCATATAACATCTCTTGAACATCACGATAACTCAAATTATAGCGAAGATAATACCCAACAGAGATAATAATCACGTCTTTTTGGAATTGTTTGCCCTTAAAATGATTCATCTGTTGTCCTCGCATTCTTTTTTATTACATTTTACAATAAATCAGGTGTTATGGGGAACTTTGCAACAGAACCTACCATTTTAACTACTAGAACACCCTACAAGTAATGGCTTGCAGGGTGTTTTTTTCCTAATTAAAATTAGTTAAACTCTCTACAAATACTTGTGCCGCTGCTGAAAAGACCTTATCTTTCTTCCAGACAAGATAATGTTCAGAAGTAAGCAAGGGATCAAGTGGACGGAATGTCAAATCCTCTTTATGTGTAAGTTCATTGAAGGCAATCATATAGCCTAAGCCCTCCTCCACGAGAAAAAGTGCATTGAATACCAGATTAAAGGTTGCGACTATATCTAAATTTTTTGTTTCTCCCAACCAATCTAATAATTGATTATCGGAGTGCGTTTTTTGTAATGCTTGACGTGATAAAATTAAGGGCTTGTCTTGTAGGTCTCTAAGACTAATATTTTTTTTATCCGATAAGTTATCTGTTCTAGGTAAAATTACCCCCCAAACATCTTGATAGGGGAGCTTAAGATAATGATAACGTGGCGATTGTTTAGGATGTGCAACTATTGCAAAGTCCAATAATCCCTTATCAATTTGAGCCATAATATCTTCTGCATTCCCCGAGGAAAGATGATAGCGTAACTTTGGGTATTTAAGATTAAGCGATTTTGCTACATTTGCAATTTTAGAAAAAGCTTGGGTTTCTCCACCTCCAATATAAATATCGCCTTCTATAATATCAGTAAGATAACGGAAATCGTTCTCCGTCTTATCTACCATAGAGATGATTTCCTCCGCACGATTTTGAAGCAGAAGTCCTTCTTGAGTCAGCTCAATTTGTCCTTTTTTGTGACGAATGAACAGCTGCTTACCAAGTTCTTTTTCCAAGTCCTTTATTTGTCGTGAGATTGTAGGTTGTGAAACATACAAGCTTGTTGCGGCTTGGGTAATCCCACCTTCTTTAATAATAGCTAAAAAATAACGAAGTACTCGAATTTCCATATCTCTCCTTTAAATATGCTTTATAGGCATATTATATCATTTGAAATAGGTATTTGCTATTTAGCGGCTGCAGAACTATAATAAAGTTATCAAATGAAAGAGAGGTAGTATCAATGGAAATAAGTCAAAAAGTTGTTGTTATTACAGGAGCATCTAGTGGAATAGGTCTTGCAACAGCTAAACTCTTATTAGCAAGAGGTGCAAGATTAGCATTAGCTGCACGACATGTTGATAATCTTCGAGATTTATCAAAAGAATATCCTGAGCAAGTGATTGTTCAAGCTGTAGATGTGGCTGTTTCAGATCAAGTTGACAAACTAATTCAATTAACTTTAAAAGCATTTGGTCGCATAGATGTCCTTTTTAACAACGCTGCTATCATGCCAGTGAGTCATTTGAGAGAAGGACGTCGACAAGATTGGCAAGACATGCTTAATATTAATATTATGGGCGTATTAAATGGTATCTCAGCAGTATTACCAATAATGGAAGCACAAGGACAGGGGCATATCCTAACCACAGATTCAACAGCTGGACATAAAACTTTTCCAAAATTTGCTGTATATAGTGCTACAAAATATGCTATTAGAGCTATTATGGAAGGGCTCCGCCAAGAAGAAAATGATAAAAATATCAAATCTACCTTGATTACTCCAGGAACGACTAGTACTAATCTCTACAAAACGATTCCATCACAATCTGATCAAGAAGATGAACTAGCAGTTCATGAAAGTGCAGCACTTGCACCAGATGACGTTGCAAAAGCTGTCGTATATGCCATTGATACACCAGATGATGTTTCGGTAAGTGAAATTCACATTCGTCCAACACATCAAATTCCATAAAGGTGAAATATGAGAAAGAATAAAAAAATAAGTCCAAAAGATAATCGGATTACAGAAATTACTAACCCTACTAAAGTTAATCTAACCATAGGTAATACAACTGTAGCGGCATATCTAGGTAATAGTACGGCGGCAAAAGCTTTATATGAACAACTTCCTTTTAAAACCCAAGTATCAGCAGGCTCAGTAGATTTCTGCGGAAAATTCTCAGGGTTACCTTACCATGAAGATGAAGTTCAGGGAGGATGGTTTGCTGGAGACATTTGTTACGATCCAAATGGCGACTGGTTAGCCGTATTTACAGGAGGGGATAATGCTAAACCACACCTCAAAGAACTTTTTTTAGGGCAGATTGCACATAATGAAGACATAACCAAAGTATCCCAAATCAAGGGAACAGTTGAATTAATGATCAGTCTAGCATAAAAAAGATAAGATATTTAGAAAGAAGAAAAACATGACAAAAACATTTGAAATCTACAAGAACATTGAAAATAAAACCGTACGCTTTAAAAACAGATTTGGAATTGAGATTGCAGGAGATCTTTATTTGCCTGAAGATTATGCGAATAAGAAAAACCCAGGAATTGTAATTTCAGGGCCATTTGGCGCAGTGAAAGAGCAATCATCAGGTCTCTATGCACAGGAATTTGCTAAATATGGTTTTGTGGCGGTAGCATTTGATCCCTCATTTACAGGAGAATCAGGGGGAGAAGTTCGTAATGTTGCTGAACCAGCTATTTTTGCCGAAGACTTTAGTGCAGCAGTTGATTTTCTTGGTACTCTTCCTTATATTGATCGTGAACGTATTGGCGCTCAAGCAATCTGCGGATTGTCAGGGATGGCATTAACAGCAGCAGGCGCTGATACACGAATCAAAGCCGTAGCAACAGCGTCGATGTACGATATGTCAAATTCTATGTATCTAGGTTATAAAAATAGTTATAGTGTAGAGCAACGTGCAAAATTAAGAGATTATGTGAGTAAAAAACGTTGGGACGATGTTGACAATGGTAATGTTGACTCTGGTAACTATGAAAAAGGCTGGCATGAACTGGGATTTGATGAGGAGGGTAATGTAATAAGCGGTACCACCCTTTTCCCTAAAGAATTACCCACTGATGCAGATCCAGTGACAACAGCCTTCTACAATTATTATCGTACTCCTCGTGGTTACCATGAACGTTCTATAAATTCAACCACAGGGTGGACAGCTACAACACCTATGTCTTTTTATGAATTCGACCTCTACAAAAATATCAAAGATATATCTCCACGTCCTGTTATGTTTATAGCTGGAGAAAATGCCCACTCGCTCTACCACTCGGAAGAAGCCTATGCACTAGCCAATGAACCTAAACAGCTTGTTGTCGTACCAAATGCGGATCATGTGGATCTCTATGACAAAAAAGATAAAATCCCATTTGATAAGCTTGTCAATTTCTTCAAAGAAAATTTGTAAATAGGTCGAGTTTTACTTTGAACTTTACGCTGAGACACTTGGTTTAAAAAAATTCGATTTATGATTGCTCAATTCTACCACATCTTAAGTAAATGAGAGTACAAAAAGAGCTACCTATATTGGGTAGCTCTTTTTGTAGAAATTACTATCAGTATTAGTATTAGTATTAGTATTGGTAATAGTATCAGTATAGGTATTAGGAAGATGATGAAGTACATTCATTTTCAAAATAATTTATATTTACTAAAAAATTAAATCCAGACTTCGTTGAATCAGATACTACAAATTAACCACTCTTAACACATCAAAAATAACCTACAAACTAACAAGAATTATAAAAAAATTATTGAAGGATTGAGGAGGAAGAAAGACAATAGAGAGAGAAGAAAATTCGAGGAAAAAAGCAGCCAAAGATAAAAAGACCGCTTGGAATAGATGATTGACATTAGTTTAATATTTCACTACAATATATTCTAATTTGACTAAGAATTGTTAAGGAGAAATAAAAAGAGATGTCAGAGCATCATGGTTATCAGCATAATGTCAACAAATTGATGGAAGAATTTCCCTTCTACGTGAATGAGTATATCGAGTCTAAACGTACCATACCGCTGAGTATAGCTTCGATTTATGCTTACTGTCTAGAGTTTAGAAAGTATTTGTTATGGCTAAATGCTAGTCATATAACATATCACGATAATATCAAAGAAATCACGTTGAAAGAGTTGGAAAGTGTAAAGAAGCGTGAATTAGAAGAATTTGTTCTCAATGAAAGACTGCGTTTGGAAGAAAAATGTGGATCAGCTACGCATACCTCAGCAATCAATCGTACTATTGCCGCACTCAAAAGTCTATATAACTATCTTTGTGAGCAAACTGAGGATGAGCATGGTAAGACCTATATGACGAGAAACGTTAGTAGATTAATTCATATCCGTAAGAAAAGTGAAACGCTGCATTATCGTGCTGCTCAACTGGAAGGAAAGTTATTTCTCGACGGAGAAACACAAGATTTTTTGAATTTTGTGGATACCGAATATGAAACCATGCTTAGCAAACGGGCCCAGGTATCTTTCCAAAAAAATAAACTAAGAGATCTCGCTATATTAAGCCTTTTTTATCGTCTGGAATACGTTGTTCAGAACTAGTAGGCATAAATTTCGAACACTTAAATACCAATGAAAATAAAGTACTAGTTTTTCGGAAAGAAGCCAAGTATGATGTGGTCCAAATAGCTAAATTTTCTCATCAATACATCCAAGACTATGTTGAAAGCAGAAGAAAATCGCTATCTGAAACTCATGCGTTGTTTGTAACGGACTATAATGGCAGAATTAGACGGATTTCTAACGCCTCCATCAACAAGTTAGTTGCGAAATATTCCGCAGCATACAAGGTACGAGTAACGCCACATACCCTCAGACATACCTTTGCTTCACGCCTTTACAAAGTCAGTCATTCTCAGGTCCTTGTCAGCAATCAATGCTGAAGCTAAAGATGCATTGAGCAAGTTATAAAATTCACAAACTATCATAAATTTATTTAGTTGCTATTTTTGCTATAATCATGTTAATTCAATAAAAGACAAAGGAGTTAACATGAAAATCATTCAGGCTGTCCATATTAACGGATCTGACAAACATAAACGCTATTGGAAGGTACCAGATCACTTACAACCGATAAGATTACGAAAGGGCGACGAAGCCGCTGTAGAGACAGCAAATGGCCCACAGCGAGTCAAAATTGTGGCGGTGGTTACCTCAAAAGATGGCTTTTTATATTGGAAAAATGGCGATATCTGGCACAAATTTGAAGTTCAACAGGAAGTTTTGGCATTCTTTGACAGAAAAACAAAGGAAGTCAAGTACCCACCAGAAGCTCAATAAATAAAGACATTAAGGAATTAAAAGTAGGAGAGGATAGTGTTATAAAAGCCAATTATATCAAGGTTTCTCAAAACCATGAATAAGAGGTAACACAGCTCTCCTCTCAAAAATTCCCTAACAACTTTCCGAAAAACTGTAATTTTCTTGACAATTATAAGTGCTTCTGGTATACTGGAATTTATGAAACGTGAGCAATTAATACAAAATGTTGAAAAACTAAAAAAAATAATGCCTTCTTATGTTTTGGAATATTACCAATCAAAACTTGCAATTCCTTATAGTTTGAATACTCTTTATGAATATTTAAAAGAATACGAAAGATTTTTCAGTTGGTTAGTTGATTCGGGGATTGCTGATGTTCAATATATTTCTGATATTTCTTTATCGGTTCTTGAAAATCTGACGAAAAAGGATATGGAATCTTTCATTCTTTACTTACGAGAACGTCCAAGACTCAATACTCATTCCACTCAGTATGGAGTTAGTCAAACAACTATCAATCGCACCTTATCTGCTTTGTCTAGTCTATATAAGTATTTGACGGAGGAGGTTGAGAATGAGGAGGGAGAACCCTACTTCTATCGAAATGTAATGAAAAAAGTTCAAACTAAAAAGAAATCGGAAACCTTAGCAGCACGTGCTGAAAATATAAAAGGGAAGCTGTTTTTAGGTGATGAAACACAGGGTTTTTTAGACTATATTGATAATGAATACGAAAGCATCCTTTCAAATCGTGCTAAAGCTAGCTTTTTTAAAAATAAGGAACGAGATTTAGCGATTATAGCTCTAATATTAGCTTCTGGCATACGTCTTTCAGAGGCTGTAAATGTAGATTTAAAAGATTTAAATACTAATACGATGGTTGTTGAAGTTACACGTAAAGGCGGGAAAAGGGATGCTGTACCCATTGCTCCATTTGCTAAAGTTTACTTTGAACGCTATCTAGCTATTAGAGAAAAGCGTTATAAAACGACTAAGAAAGATTATGCTTTATTTGTAACGTTGTATCGTGATACTCCGAGTAGAATTGACCCATCTAGTGTTGAAAAGTTGGTTGCTAAGTATTCTCAAGCCTTTAAAGTAAGAGTAACACCTCATAAACTTCGTCATACTTTAGCAACTCGCCTATATGCCCAAACAAATTCTCAAGTTTTGGTGAGTAATCAGTTAGGGCATGCCTCTACACAGGTAACTGATCTTTATACCCACATTATTAACGAAGAACAGAAAAATGCTTTAGATAATTTATAAAAAAAGCCAGGATAAACTGGCTTTTTTTATAAATTATTATTTTTGATGATTGCTGTTAGAGTGGACAGAGAACGCTCAGCAACCTGACTATATCTCTCCTTTTTATCACGAATTCGAGGTCCATCTAATTCTTGTACGATGCCAAATGTAACGTTCATCGGTTGAAAATGTTTACTGTCAGTATGTGTGATATAGTAAGGAAGACTACCGATAGCGGTCGTTCTAGGAAAAATGACTTCTTCTTCCTCTTTTAATAAGCGTACAGCATTAATCCCAGCCACTAAACCGGAAGCAGCAGACTCAACGTAGCCTTCTACTCCTGTCATTTGACCAGCGAAGAAAAGATTGGCTTGTTTTTTAGATTGAAAAGTTTGTTCAAGGAGGTTGGGGGAATCCATATAAGAATTACGATGCATCACTCCATAGCGGACAAACTCAGCATTCTCTAAACCTGGTATCATTTGAAACACCCGTTTCTGTTCTCCCCATTTTAGGTGAGTTTGAAAACCAACAATATTGTAGAGCGATGCAGAAGCGTTGTCCTGACGTAGTTGAACAACTGCGTAAGGAGTTTTAAAATCACCATCACGAGGACCATTGTAAGAGTCAGGGTACTCTAGGCCTACAGGTTTCATAGGTCCAAATAACATGGTTTTATAGCCCCTCTTGGCCATTTCTTCAATGGGCATGCATCCTTCAAATACTTTCATATCTTCAAAGGAATTAAGTGGAGCTTCTTCTGCAGAGATTAAAGCTTCTTGAAAAGCCAAAAATTCTTCTTTTGTCATTGGACAATTAATGTAATCGGCCTCACCCTTATCATAGCGAGATTTTTTATAAACCTTATTATAATCAATTGAATTAGCGTCAATTATTGGAGCTGCAGCATCATAGAAATAAAAACCATCCCCACCATTTAAATCATGAATTTTAGCAGCCAACTTATCTGAAGTCAATGGTCCAGTAGCAATAATTGTGATTTCATCGCTTGGAAGTTCTGTGATTTCTCCACGAATTACTTCAACTAGTGGATGTTGTGAGACTTGTTCCGTGATATAATTTGAGAAAGCTTCTCTATCTACAGCTAAAGCTCCACCAGCAGGAACTTGGGTCTCTTGCGCAGCCTTCATAATGACTGAATCTAAGCGTCTCATTTCTTCTTTTAAAAGACCAACAGCATTAGTAATTGCAGCTCCTCTAAGTGAGTTTGAACAAACAAGTTCAGCAAATTTATCTGTTTTATGCTGTGGGGTAGATTTTACACCACGCATTTCGTAAAGCTTAACAGGGACTCCACGTTTTGCAATTTGGTAGGCAGCTTCAGATCCTGCAAGACCAGCTCCAATAACATTAATATGTGTTTTTTTCATTATACAATTATACCATATCTTATATAAATGGATCGTTTTATCAGATTAATAAGAGATAGTAAGTCCTACTATTATCTTTTCCTATTTTTGTTTTTCTTCTTGGTAATCGCACTTCTCATTTGAACAAACAACTTGTTTACCTCCACCACGGACTTTTTTCTCTACTAAGAAATCTCCAGATTTAGGGCACTCACGTCCAATTGGTTTGTCCCAACTAGTAAATTCACAGTCTGGGTAACGATCACATCCATAAAATACACGGTTTTTCTTTGTCTTACGTTCAATGATATTTCCCTCATGACAAAGTGGACATTTAACTCCTATTTCTTTCACAATAGCCTTTGTGTTTCGACAGTCAGGAAAGTTACTGCATGCATAAAATTTACCAAAACGTCCAAGTTTGATAACCATCGGACTTCCGCAAACGTCACAATCAAAACCAGCTGGTTCATCCTTGATCTGAATTTTTTCCATGCCGGATTCAGCATTTTCTAATTCTTTAGCAAAAGGTTTATAAAATTGGTCAACTACCTCTATCCATTGCCGTTTTCCCTCTTCAACTTCGTCTAAGTCTTTTTCCATTTCGGCTGTAAATTCAGTATTTACAATATTAGGGAAGAACTCAACAATAAGCTTATTGACAATTTCTCCAAGCTCTGTAGGTTCAAAACGCTTAGCGACTAAGCGCACGTAATAGCGTTTTTGAATTGTCTCTAGCGTTGGGGCATATGTGGAGGGGCGCCCTACCCCATTTTCTTCCAAAGTTTTGATAAGCGTTGCTTCGGAATAGCGCGCTGGGGGTTGGGTAAAGTGCTGTTCAGGTTTAACGCTTGTTTTTTTCACGGTATCGTTCTCTGACATTTCAGGCAACATTTTTGATTTGTCAGAGTCGTTGTATATTGCAAGGTAACCATCGAATTTTACTTGGGAACCATTAGCTACAAAAATGACTCCGTTTTGTGAGAGATTAACTTTTACTGTGTCAAAAACAGCTGCAACCATTTGACTGGCTACAAAGCGATTCCAAATAAGCGTATAGAGCTTCAATTGATCTTTATCTAGATATTTGGCAATTGATTCTGGAGTATTAAATACATTTGATGGTCGTATAGCCTCATGGGCATCCTGTGCGCCAGCAGCGTTTTTAATTTTTGAACCATGTTTACTGTATTTTTCTCCGAATCTATCAACAACATAGTTATGAGCAGCTGCTTGAGCAACGGGTGAAATACGCGTTGAATCTGTCCTCATATAGGTAATTAGCCCTTGGTGTCCTTGACTTCCAAGAGTTAGACCTTCATAAAGTTGTTGGGCAACCATCATAGTTTTACGAGTTCGGAAATTAATTTTATTAGCAGCATCTTGTTGCATGGAACTCGTGGTATATGGAAGTGGAGCATTTCTACGACGTTCCTTTTTTTCAACTTTATCAACATTAAAGTCAGGACCATCAAGTCGTTCCATTATTTGGACAACGTCATCATTGTTTTTTAAAGGATGCTTTTTACCATCAATTCCCCAAAAAGAAGCTTTAAATTTCTTTGTTCCCTTTTTGAATTCACCATCGATTGACCAATACTCTTCTGGAATAAAAGCGTTAATTTCATTTTCTCTATCTACTATTAGTTTTAAGGCAATAGATTGTACACGACCAGCAGATAGGCCTTTTTTAACTTTTTTCCAAAGGATAGGGCTAATTGAATAACCGACCAAACGGTCTAGCACACGGCGTGCTTGCTGTGCATCAACTAAATCAACATCAATTTTACGCGGTTCTTTAAAAGCATTTTTAACTGCATCTTTTGTAATTTCATTAAAAACTACACGATTTTTCTCTTCAAGTGGAAGATTTAAAATATGTGCTAAGTGCCATGAAATTGCTTCTCCTTCACGGTCCGGGTCACTTGCAAGATAAACTGCTTTCGCAGCTTTAGCTTCTTTTTTTAGCGAATTAATTAAAGGAGCTTTTCCGCGGATGTTGATATACTGGGGTTCATAGTTATTTTCGATGTCAACGGACATCGTAGATTTTTTCAAATCTCTGATATGTCCTACACTGGCCACAACTTTGTAATTACGTCCTAAATACTTTTCAATTGTTTTAGCTTTTGCAGGTGATTCTACAATAACTAAATTTTTGCCTGGGGTTACTTTTTTTCTTGTTGTTTTTTTCTTTGTTTTTGTTTTAGTCGCTGTTGGCATATTTATTCCTAGCTAATTATATGAGAGGTGAACATTCCTGTGCTTCTTTCATTAGAATGTTCTCTTAAAACATTAAATTTTCATTTTAATGATACCCTCCAATAATAAATGCTTTTAAGCAATATGTCAAGCTATTTCATTTTCTTATAGGAAAAGCCGATATTTATGTGTTTAAATAGTAAGCCTTTTAATCCTTATAATATAATGGGTTTTATTGCTTTTATTGGTAAATATATTCTTCTAAAATATCTTGTGCCTGATAGACTAATTTTGCTCCTTGTTGAATAAGATGGTGGCAACCATCAGATTGTCCATCTAAGATGTTACCTGGTACTGAGAAAACATCCCTCCCTTCTTCCATTGCTCTTTCACATGTAATTAAACTGCCACTGCGCAACTTAGCTTCAATAACGACCACGCCACGTGCAAGTCCAGCAATAATACGATTGCGCTCTGGGAAATGATATTTAAGTGGTTTTTCGCCTGGAGCATACTCTGAAATTACAAGTTGATGATGTGCGAGATAGGTTTGTATTTTGCGATTTTCACTAGGATAGAATACATCTAAACCAGTTCCTATTACAGCGATAGTTGGGGTATGTGTTTGAATGGCTGAAAGATGGCTTATGGTATCAACACCGCGAGCAAGGCCACTGACAATTGTAAAAGTTTGATGAAGCTCCCCAATAAGTTTTTGAACTGTTTTTAAGCCCTGAGAACTTGAAGTTCGGCTGCCAACGAATGCCAGCTTAGGGTTCCTCAGAAGAGAAAGATCCCCTTGATAGAATAAAAGTACTGGTGGGTTATAGATTTCTCGTAATCGCTCTGGATAATCTTTGTCAAGAATTGAAAGAGAATTGAATTGCTTATATTTCTCTCTTAAAACTTTTGTATCTTGAGATTTGTATCGTTCGATAAAATCAGCAACAGATCTTACCTGTGAAACCTGAGCCATGCGCCGTAAGCTTAACTTGTCAGAATTTTGCTGATAAAATTTCAGCAACTTATTTACCCCGAGATTAGTCATGCCTGCAGTCTTCCAGCGAAATAAATCAAAATTTGTAATCATAGATACCTCCATTAAAGCTTCTTAAGAGTTATATACGAAATAAATAGAAAAATGTCACTAAAAAGTACTGACAGAGTTGTCAGTACTTTCATAGATTATTCTGCCTCAGTAATATCTGCTCTAAGTTTATCAAGATCAAGTTGTGCCTCAAGAAAGTTTCGATTTTCGGTTGGGAAACTTTGGAGGAGTTGGTCGATCTTACCAATTGCAACATTACCAGAAAATCCTTCAAAATCGATGATATGTCCTCCAAAATGTTTATCCTGGCTAAGAAAATGGAGATGATAACCAGCTACACTAACTCCATGGAAGAGTTCGGGTGTCCAAAAACCTACGATTGTGCCGGTAATTTTCTTTTCCATATATTCGGGTTGTCGAGCAGCAATTTCGACAAAAGGTTCACCTTCTTTACCCCCTGGGGACATCCGTACATGCATGCTATCAAAGCTTCCTTCCAATTTTATAGCATGGAACAAATTTTTGCTTGAGAACTGGGTTTCAATTGCAGTCAGTAATTCTGAATTAATCGCATTTTCCACTTCAAATGACAAAACCTTAGCAAAAGGCGTCACAGCACCATATGGTGCTGTTTCCGATCCAGTTAGTTTACTGACCGTGTTGTCAGCACGCGCTTGATAAGCTTCACCGTCTAAAATGATTACTTCTCCTGTAATGCCAGCGAGCGTGCCAATCCCAAAATCACCGTGTTCTAGTAATTCTGAAATAGTAATACTTCCTTCATAGAGTCCAGACATTAAAGCAGCTAAACTACTATGATGAAACATTTTTGTAGTTTTATCTATCAAATTTTTTCTCCCTATCTTCGTGTCAGTAGCTGACAGAAGTTTCTATCCGTTTCTTTATCTATTTTATCACAAAGTTTTATTAAGCAAGTAGGAAGGATTTGTTAAATAAGACACAAGCAAGTTTTTTGCTTTTATAGCTTATTAAATGGTTAAATTATATTGGATTATAATGTAATCAATAAATTTAAGGAGCCCTCTATGACTCAGGATTATCGAGTTTTACTATATTATCAATATGTTCCCATTGAAGATGGAGAAAATTTTGCCCAAAAACACCTCTCAGACTGTAAAGCATTAGGTTTAAAAGGACGTATTTTAGTTGCTGACGAAGGTATTAACGGAACTGTTTCTGGTACTGTCGAGCAAACAAATGCCTACATGGAACTGATGAAAAATGACCCTCGCTTTAGCTCAACAATTTTCAAAATTGATGAAGCCGAGCAAAATGCTTTTAAGAAAATGCATGTCCGTTATCGCCCTGAATTAGTCAATTTAAGTTTAGAAGATGACATCAATCCCTTGGAACTTACTGGGGCTTATCTTGATCCAAAAGAGTTTCGGGAGGCCATGCTTGACGAAAATACAGTAGTGATTGATGCACGAAATGATTATGAATTTGATTTAGGACATTTTCGTGGCGCCATTCGTCCAGAAATAAGAAGTTTTAGAGAACTTCCTCAATGGATTCGAGATAACAAAGAACAATTCATGGAAAAACGTGTTTTAACCTACTGTACCGGTGGAATACGTTGTGAAAAATTTTCAGGATGGCTCGTTCGGGAAGGCTTCAAAGACGTTGGTCAACTTCACGGAGGAATTGCCACATACGGAAAAGACCCAGAAGTTCAAGGCGATCTCTGGGACGGACAAATGTATGTTTTTGATAGCCGAATCGCAGTTCCAATCAACCAAAAAGAACATGTCATTGTCGGACGTGATTGGTTTGATGGAAGCCCATGTGAACGTTACATCAATTGCGGAAATCCAGAATGTAACAGACAAATGTTAGCTTCAGAGGAAAACGAAGCAAAATATCTTGGTGCTTGTTCACATGAATGTCGAGTTCATCCCAATAACCGTTACATCAAAGCCCACCAACTATCAAATCAAGAAGTTCAAGAACGTCTTGCGCTACTTGAGAAAGATTTAGCATCATAATATAAAAAGTCTATTATTTTTTAATAGACTTTTTATTTTTATCAATTTTCATCCCACTAAAAGTTGCTAGTTCGTGAAAACCAGCTTTTTTAATTAAAGTTCTTGCTTTATGAATTGAAAGCCAATCACGCTTTGCTATATGACTATCCGTTCCTAAAGTTATAAATTTTCCACCTAATCTTTTAAAATTAATCAATAAATCACTATAAAATTGTTCAGTTTTCGGATCATCAAACAATCTAGTATTTATTTCTAATGCTTTTTCTTTTGAAGCTAAAGCCCGCAAGATTTCAAATAAAATCTCCCGATTCTCTGCAAACTTTATTGATTTATCCGTGTAAGGCCCATATCTAGCAACATAATCTAAATGACCAAATGAATTATAATTCTCAAATTTTTGAACAACATCTAAACAAGCTAAAAGATATTCTCTTTGTGCTTCTTCTTTTATTTTCTGTAGATAAAATTCTGTTCCGTCATAAACTTCAATATCTCCAATTTCATGAACAGAGGCAATCACAAAGTCAAAAGGAGCCGAATCAATAAACTGATTAATTTCTGATTTAAAACGTAAATCAATTCCCATTTCCAAACCGATTTTTATTTTAATTTTATCTTTAAATTCTGCTTGTAATCGATTGATTTCTTGAAAATACTCAGGTAGATTTAGTGAAAAATCCATTCCTGGAAAATAAAAATCTCGATGCTCTGTAAAACAAATTTCTTCTAAACCATGTGCTATAGCTTCTGTCACATGCTTTCTAGGAAGCTCCTCGCTATCAGCCGAAAAATGAGAGTGGAAATGATAATCTAATTTTTTCATTTAATCTGCCGTCCTTGTATGAAATTCCTTCTTATTTCCTTCTAGCTGATGCCGTTTTTTTGCTTTTTGCCGTACTTCTTCTAGAGAAATACCTTGCTGATTCATTAATACAAACAAATGATAAAGTAAATCATCAATTTCTCCTAAAAGTTCTCCTTTATCTGAATTTTTACTAGCAATAATCACTTCACTTGCTTCTTCACCAACTTTTTTTAATACTTTATCGATGCCCTCTTCAAGCAAATAATTCGTATAAGATTTTTCGACTGGATGTAACTTTCGGTCGATGATTTGCTTCTCCAACTCTCTGAAAATATCAGAGTCATCAAAAGGAATAAGTTCATCATAAAAACAAGAGTAAGCACCAGTATGACAAGCATTACCAATTTGTTCAACAAAAACCAGTAAAGTATCTTGGTCGCAATCCAAACGCATTCCTTTTATTTTCTGAAAATGCCCTGATTCTTCTCCTTTGTGCCAAAGTTTTTGTCGTGAACGTGACCAAAACCAAGTTTCACCAGTTTCAAGCATTTTCTCAAAAGCCACTTCATTTGTATAGGCAAGCATTAATACTTGATTTGTTTGATAATCTTGAACAACAACAGGAATAAGTTTCTGCTTATGAAAATCTGGTTTCATAAAATCTCCTTCTTAATAATTCTTGCTGAAATATTATTTTTTATAAGTTCGTCTTTAACTTCATCAACTGTTGCTTCGCCATAATGAAATAATGAAGCAACAAGGGCAGCATCGCTTCTTGTTTTTTGAAAAACTTCAACAATGTCCGAAATCTTCCCACAACCGCCACTTGCTACAACAGGAATATTAACAGCAGTACAAACGACATTCAGCATTTCCAAATCGTAGCCTGTCTTTGTTCCATCCTTATCCATTGAGGTTAGTAAAATTTCACCTGCTCCTAATCTTTCACAGTTTTTAGCCCAATCAACTAAGTCAAGACCTGCATTTTCACGCCCACCTTTGATATAGACATCATATCCCCTAGAGTCTGCTCGTTTTTTAGCATCAATAGCAACAACAACACATTGAACGCCAAATTCGTTAGCCGCTTGACGAATAAGTTCAGGATTTTCAATTGCAGCTGAGTTGACGGATACTTTATCAGCTCCTCTAGCAAGAATTCTTCTAAAATCGTCAATTGAACGAATTCCTCCACCAACGGTTAATGGAATTGAAAGTTCACGCGCCGCCCGACCAATTAATTCACCAATAATTTCACGTTCTTCAAAAGATGCCGTAATATCAAGAAAAACAATTTCATCTGCACACTGTTCTTCATATATTTTGGCCAATTCCACTGGATCACCTATTTCTCTTAAACCCACAAAATTGATTCCTTTAACAACCTTACCATTTTTAATATCAAGACAAGGGATAATTCTTTTAGTTAGCATTCCTGAACTCCTTTTCAAGATTAATTTTTCCCTCATAGTAAGCTTTCCCAACAATAATCCCATAAAAGTCAGAACGAGTTGCACGTTGAATATCAGAACTATCCTTTACACCTCCAGAAATAATCACGTTTAGGGAATTTTCCTTTGAAATTTCATCATAAAGTTTAAAATTTGGACCTGTCAGTGTTCCGTCTTTGGAGATATCAGTAATAATAGTTGTTTTAACCCCTATTCTCTCTAATTTTTTTAAAAATGACAGATAAGGAAGACTCGTTTTTTCTAACCAACCACTTGTTGATACAAAACCCTCTCTAATATCTACCCCAACAATGATTTTGCTTGGGCCGTATTTAATTAATACCTCCCTAAAAAAATCAGGGTTTTCTACCGCTGCAGTTCCTAAAATCACTCGTTCCACACCAATTTGTTCAAGATAAAGTCTAACTGTATCTAAATCTCTAATTCCACCACCAATTTCGATTTTCAATCTTGTTTTATCTTTTATTTTTCGCACAAGCTCTAAATTGCGAGTTTGTCCTATCTTAGCACCATCTAAATCAACCAAATGCAGGTCAGTCGCTCCCATTCTTTCAAATTTTTGAGCAATTTCAAGTGGATTTTTTGAATAGACCGTTTTTTTATCATAATCTCCTTTGTAGAGACGCACGGCTTCTCCATTTTGCAAATCAATTGCAGGAATAATCTTCATTTAATTTCCTCCAAGAATGCTTTTAGTATCTTTCTGCCAATTTCTCCACTCTTTTCAGGGTGAAATTGACAACCTATTACATTATTTTTTCCAACAATTGCCGGAATTTTTACTTCACCGTAAATGGTGTAGGCAATGAGTTCATCATCAGGACAAGTCGCCTGATAAGAATGGACAAAATAAACCTCATCATTATCAATCAAATAATGAGTTATTGGACTGGTTTTAGCCAGGTTTAATTGATTCCATCCCATATGCGGAATTTTTTCATTAGTTTTGATTGGAATTACTTCTCCCTTTAAAAGTCCAAGGCCTTGTCTTTCTTCCATCTCGTATCCTTTTTCAAAAAGTACTTGCATTCCTAAGCAAATTCCCAATATCGGTATTCCAGCAGCAGCTCGTTCTTTTAAAAGTTCAATCAAATTAAACGTTTTTAGATTATTCATTGCTGTAGGAAAGGCCCCAACTCCTGGAAGAATAATTGCATCTGCTTTACGAATTTCCTCTAAATCTCTTGAAATCACTGTTTCTTGTCCCAATCGTAAAAATGCGGCCTGCACACTTTGAAGATTTCCGATATTGTAGTCGATGATAATAATCATTTATAGTAATCCTTTCGATGACGGAATTGAATTAGCTTTCGATTCATCAATACTTACAGCATATTTTAGCGCTCTCGCTGTAGCTTTAAACATGCCTTCAATAATATGATGCGTATTATGCCCATAATGTTCGTTCAGGTGTAAAGTAATCCCAGCATTAAAAGCAAGGGCACGAAAAAATTCTTCGGTCATTTCTGTATCATACCCACCAAGTTTTTGATTCCCTGATAAATCAGCATTAAATACCAAATAAGGTCGTCCACTAATATCTAAATCACAAGTAACCAAAGCTTCATCCATTGGAATGGTAAAACTTCCATAACGTCGAATACCGAGTTTATTACCTAATGCTTCACTGATACATTTGCCAAGAGCAATAGCAACATCTTCAATGAGATGGTGGGGATCCATCCCTACTATTTCATGGTCCCCATGTGCAGTAAGAATTAGGTCAAAGTCGCTATGAAAGGCTAGAAGTATTAACATATGGTCTAGGAAACCAATATTAGTAGAAATATTACTTTTCCCAGTCCCATCTAAGTTTATGGTCAGACTAATTTGCGTTTCCCTTGTATCTCGAGTTAATGTGGCTGTTCTCATTCATCTCTCCTTTTCTTCACCTTCAAATCTCACAGAAATTGAGTTAGCATGAGCCGTCAATCCTTCTGATTTTGCAAATGTCTCAACGTCCTCTTTAAAGTCAGCCAAAACTTCTTTAGGATAATAGCTATAAGTTGAATATTTTATGAAATTATAGACACCCAAACCAGAGTAAAATTTGGCTGTTCCTCCAGTTGGTAAGACATGATTGCTTCCTGACATATAGTCGCCTAACGGTTCTGGCGTATACTCTCCAATAAAAATTGAGCCAGCATTTTTGATTTTTGGAAGCTGGACTAAGGGTTCACTAGTCAAAACTTCTAAATGTTCTGGAGCAAGCTGATTGGAAACATCAAAGGCTTCATCAATATTTTTTACAACAATGGCTCCACCGTAATTACTGATGGAACTTTCAATGATTTCACGACGTTCCAAATTTTGAACTTGTCTATTTAATTCCTCATCTACTTGTTGAACAAGTTTTTCAGAAATCGTCACTAGAATCGCTGACGCAAGTTTATCATGTTCTGCTTGCGCCATTAAATCAGCAGCGATATATTTTGGATTGGCAGTTTTGTCAGCAATAACTAGAACTTCTGACGGACCGGCTATCATATCAATATCTACCACCCCATAACAGATTTTCTTAGCTGTAGCCACAAAAATATTTCCGGGTCCGACAATCTTATCAACTTTAGGAATAGATTCTGTCCCATACGCAACGGCAGCAACGCCTTGTGCTCCACCCACCTTATAGATTGTTTCTATTCCACAAACTTCAGCAGCTGCTAAAATATTTGGATTTACTTTTCCATCAGCTTTAACTGGAGTAATCATAATAATTTCTTTGACGCCTGCTAAAAGCGCTGGAACAGCATTCATAATGACTGTTGAGGGATATGCAGCCGTTCCTCCGGGAACATAGAGAGCAACACGTTCCAGAGGACGCGCAATTTGTCCCATGATAACACCATTTTCCTTAAAAATATTCCATGAATTTCCTAGTTGGTGTTTATGAAATTCTTCAATCTGTGATTTGGTACGCCTAAGAATTTTAAAATAATCCTCTTCAATTTGTTCTAGTCCTGTTTCACGTTCCATGCGCGTGACGAGTAAATTACTAGTATTCACATCATAACCGTCGAACTTTTTAGCATAGTTAAATAAGGCAGTATCTCCACTTTTTTGAATATCTTCTACAATCTGTTGAACAGTTTTATTAACTTCTTTTGATACTTCTGTTTTTCGACCTTGAAATTTTTCAGCAATTTCTTCAAGCTTTCCTTGATAATCAATTTGTTTGAGCATCTTCTAACCTCTTCACCATTTCTATAATTTTATCTTTTTTAAATTTGAAACTAGATTTATTGACAATCATGCGTGTTGAAATATCACTGATTTTTTCAATGATCTCTAAACCATTTGCAGATAAAGTATTTCCTGTTTCGACAATGTCAACAATTGCATCAGCTAAACCGACAACTGGTCCAAGCTCAACAGAACCTTCCAACTTGATAATTTCAATATCTTCTTGCTTTTGAGCAAAATATTTTTTTGTCACTCTTGGATATTTTGAAGCAATTCGTTTACGTCTTTGAAAATTTTTATTTGAAAAGTCAGGATAAGAAGCAAGGGCAAAAATACACTGTCCAATTTTTAAATCCAATAATTCATAGTAGTCATCAAAATCATTTTCATCAAGCGTATCTTTACCAACAAAGCCAATATCAACAATTCCATGTTCTAAAAAAGTAATGACATCATTAGCTTTTCCAAAAATGATTTGTAAATCATCTTTCGTTTTAATTTGTAATTCACGTCCTAGATTTAGAATTGGTTCAACATCATAGTTCGCATTTTCCAATAAATTGGTGACTTGTTTTTGGATTCGTCCTTTAGTTATAGCAATTTTAATCATTGTCTTCCTCCAATTCTTGTCTTTCCAGAGCCTTTAGAATGGTATCCATATGACAACAAAAACCAATGGCAACCGCCTCTTTTTGAAAATTACTTAATAGCTGGTCATATCTTCCTCCTGATAAAACAGGTTGATTAGCTGCTGAACTGTAAGCCTTGAACATTAAATCAGTATAATAATCCATTTTAGGAACCATTCCCAAATCAATGATAATCGGTTTAATCATTGAAAGTTTCTCTGAAAACTCTTTGAGCTGATCAAAGGAAGAAATGAGCACATCATCTTTTGTATTTGTCACTAAATTTTCCAACCTTGATAACTCATTAGTAATAAATATTTCTTTCAAAAGTTCTCTTAATTCCTTAGAAAAATTATTTTTTTCGATAAAAGTATTAAGGCCACTTAAATCTTTCTTGAGTAAAAGTTCTGTAAGTATCTCTGTTGAACCGTCAGCTAAATGACATAAACGTTGAAAAAATTTTGCTGAGCCTATTTCAAAGACCGTTTTATTCAAACCTAACTGTTCAATCACTTGAAGGGCTAAACTAAGAATTTCTAATTCTGACTTATCGGCTGATTCACCAAAAAGTTCAATACCAATCTGATAATTTTCCGTTGAACGACCTTTATGCCGTTTTTCTTTTCTAAATATTTTTCCAAAATATGAATAACGAGCACTAGTAGAATCCTTAATTTGCGAATAAAGTCTAACTAAAGGAAGTGTAAAATCATAACGGAGGGTAATTGATTGTCCCTCATGATTGATAAACTGAAACATTTTTTCTTGATTAAAAGTTTTTCCATTACTTTCAAGTGCTGTATAGAGTTGCGTATATTCAAAGCTTGGGGGCATGACTTCCTGATAATTCTTCAAGCCAAATAATTTCCTTAAACGACCCTCTATCTGCCGTAGACTTTTAACTTGATTCAAGGTCATTTCTGCCGATTCTTCAGGAAGCAGATAATTTATTTTTTCCATTCGTCAATTTCCTCATTCTTTTTTAAATAGCCTTTTAAAAATTCAATCACTTTGTTCATTTCTTTATTAGTCCCAATAGTTATCCGTAACCAATCATCAATCCGTGGTTGATTCCAATGCCTGACAATAATTTTTGCCTCATAAAGCGCCTTAAAAAGTTCTTCTGCTCTTACTTTTGGATGATGAACAAAAACAAAGTTAGCCTTTGAATCAGTCACTTCAAATCCTAAATTAACCAGACTTTCTTTAAAAACTTCTCTTGTCTTAATAATTTTCTGGATGTTTTTTTGAAAATAATGTTCATCCATTAAACTTGCTTCTCCAATAATTTGTGCCAAACTATCAATTGGATAGGAATTAAATGAATTTTTCACATCATACAAATGAGAAATTGCTTCAGCAGAGCCATAAGCTACACCCAAACGAATTCCTGCTAAACTCCGTGATTTAGAAAAAGTTTGAACCACTACTAAATTATCGTATTTTTTAAGCAAAGGAAGACATGTTTCACCGCCAAAATCAATATAGGCTTCATCAATCAAGACAATTGAGTTTTGATTTTTTTTCAGAATTTCTTCTATATCTTTAAGATTTAGTGCCAAAGCCGTTGGAGCATTAGGATTTGCGATCACAATTCCGCCATTTTCAATATAATAATCTTTTATTGAAACTTTAAAATCATCATCCACAGGGACTTTTTGAAAGGGAATTCGATAGAGTTCGCAATAAATAGGGTAAAAAGAATAAGTAATGTCAGGCATTAATAAAGGGCTTTGACTATTAAAAAAAGTTAGAAAACTAAGCGACAAAACTTCGTCAGAGCCATTTCCAATAAAAACCTGTTCAACTTCTAAATGATGATATTCGGCCAATTTTTTTCTTAAACTTTTCGCGTCAGTACTTGGGTATAGACGCAAAGTTTTTGTCTTAAAACGTTCAATAAATAATTTAGCTACACTAGTGGGCGGATATGGATTTTCGTTAGTGTTTAATTTGATCATGTCAGTAAGTTCAGGTTGTTCACCTGCAATATAGGGACTTACTGACCGAAGGTTATTTTGCCAACTCATAGATTTCTCCTTTCGAGAATAGAAAGATAATATAAAAAAACGCCTAAAAGCACTTGGCTTAAAGGACGGTTTAATCGTGGTTCCACCTTAATTTATCACTTTTTCACAAAAGTGACCTCGGTAAGTTATAACAACTTAGCATTAACGCAGCTAACGCTCACATAATAATGTGAGTAAGATAGCGATGAGTGTGGTTCATCCCATTATCAGACCTTTTCTCAGCAACAAGGCTCTCTCAACTGATACGCAAGACTACTCTTTCATCTCTTATTTGTTAATTCTTAATTATCTGAATTATAATACTTATATTTTTAAAAGTCAACATTTATTTCAAAAATATTAATTTAATTTCTTGAACAGGAAAAATATTAATTTTTGTTATTTACTCAAACAGAAAATAAACTCTATATTCTCCCATTCAGTTACTTTTTTTGTAACTTATATTATAATTTTGCTCTTGTATCTTCTATGAATGAACAAAGATCAGTATGACCTCCATAATGATTGACTCGTCTTAAAAAAACTTCACCATTTTCAATTTTATATGGAATTTCTGCTAAAGTATTTGCTGATGGCCTATATCTTCAATTTCAATTGCAATAGTTCTTTCTGTCAGTAATTCCATAAGAATGTTTAGCTGATGATATGTAGGTGCCTATTCCTGAACGTTTGATAGAATTATTGTCAGTAAAAAAATATTATTTATCTTTATCATGAACGAGATTTTGGGGACTACCATTTTTCATAGCTGTATCAGGATTAATTCCATCAAAACTTTTAATTTGCCTGATGGAACCTCTTCACACAATATTACTTTGTACAAATCCAATTGGGTCGGAAGTTAATAAATCCGTTAAAGTTACCAGTTTTGAAGCGTGGGAGGACTTAGGAGCTTATGTTTAAAAATAAAAAAATCTAACAATTTGTTAGATTTACTCAGAAATAATTTGTTCAAAATCAACAGTTCCTTTACGCTTGTTCGCCGCAAGAACGCGAATTTTGACTTCTTGTCCCGCTTGATACACTTTACCTGATTTTTTTCCAGTAAAAGTATTCGTTTCTTCATCGAATTCTAAGTCTTCTGTAGTTCCTGTGTGGAGATTGAGTACACGAATTAGTCCTTCAATCGTATTATCTAAGGCTACAAAAACACCAAATTTCTGAACACTTGTGATAATTCCTGTGTAGACTTCACCAATATGATCCGTCATGTATTCTGCTTTCTTCATCGCATCAACAAGTCTTTCAGTGACCACTGCACGATGCTCCATGTCTGAAGCATGTTTTGCTATTTCTGGTAAGCGTTCTTTCCATTCTTCTTTGGTACGATTAGAATGATCGGAAGGATATAAATGCAAAAGACGATGTACAACCAAGTCAGGATAACGTCGAATAGGACTCGTAAAATGCGTGTAATTTGCGGCAGCAAGTCCATAGTGCTTGGTATTTTTTTCAGAATACACCGCAGTGGACATTGTATGACGAAGCTGATAGGTCAAGGCTTTTTCAAAGTTAGTTCCTTGAATTTCGTCTGCAAAATAATTGACGGCTTCATGAGAATTAGAGGAAAGTGAAAACCCTGCTTCTGCTGCTGTTTCCATAAGTTTCGCAAAAGCTTTTTCTTTAGGTTTATCATGAACACGATACAGGGAAGGTAATTTTTTCTTTTGAAAATCAAGAGCGACGGTCTCATTAGCCATTAACATGAAAGATTCGATCATACGCTCAGCTGTATCTCGATCGCGTTTGATAATTTCTATCGGGTGCCCTTTTTCATCTAAAATGATTTTTGCTTCACTCTCATCAAACTCGATCATTCCTCTATCTTTTCTCATACCTTCAAGAATATCGTGAAGTTCGACAGCTGCGTTTATTGAATCAGCAATTTTTGAGTAACTTTCTAGGGCTTCTCGGTGTCCTTCACGCCCTTGGTGAATCATCTTATTCACGTTAGAATAAGTCATGCGATACGTCGTTTTTATATAAGATGGTGATATTTTATAATTAACAACTTTCCCTTTTTCATCAATTTCCATCACACAAGACAACGTTAAGCGTTCTTGCGCTTCATTAAGTGAACACAAATCGTTAGAAAGTTTAACGGGTAGCATTGGAACAACTCTATCGGTCACGTAGACAGAGGTGGCGCGTGAATAAGCTTCCTTATCTAGCGGAGAGCCATCTTTTACATAATGACTGACATCGGCAATATGCACCCCTAATTCAAAATGGCCATTTATTAATTTTTTGACGTGAATTGCATCATCCAAATCTTTTGAGTCTTCCCCATCAATGGTATAAGTAATCTCAGCACGATAGTCCTCACGTCCCACTAAATCATCAGCGGTTAATTGCTCAGAAAATGCCTCTGCTTCTGCTAACGCTTCTTCAGAAAATTCTTGTGGAATCTTCATAGCACAAAGTACTTCTAAGATATCGAGTCCTACCTCACCTTTGTGTCCTATAATTTGAGTGATTTTACCTTCAAAAGCTTTAAGATCAGTAGGATATTGAGTAATCTTAACGCCGACTACATCTTCTTCTAATACACCTACCAAGGGTTGTTTGATGTAAAGTGTATCAGAAATTCGATCATTGAAGAGCTCAATTCTTCCTTTATAACCTAAGGTTTTGACTTGTCGATTTGATAAAGCACGATATGTTCCTACCGTCTCAACGACTGCTCGCTCATTGATTTTTGTAATTTGGCCACTCGCGCCACGCTTATCCGACTTAGGGTGGATGACCTTAACAGTAACATGATCTCCGTCCATCGCAAATTTAGTGTCGTTTTTACCGATATAGATGTCGTTTGATTTATCCGTTTCTCCATCTGGATGTACAAAACCGAATCCCTTAGGATGCTTGGAAAATATCCCCTTACTTTCTGTCTGATTAAGTGCTGATGCTAATTCTGATAGCTGAACCATATCTATTCTTTTCCTCCAACTGTTTCATTCTATCATAACATAATCTATAAACAATAATCGACTCCTAAGTAAGTTATTTTGAACCACCTAAATTTTTCAAATAAATAATCAGAGTTCAAATACATTTTCAGAGGAATAAGGAATTATAAATAAAAACTATTGCAATATATCATCGTTTTTGCTATTATTAGAATGAACGTTCTAATAAATAAAGAAAGGAGACAATATTTTGGCTAGAGCGAAAACATTTGACTACGAGGAAATCCTAGATAAAGCAACTACCTTATTCTTAGAAAAGGGTTACGATAATACTTCTTTTCAAGATTTGGTTGATCACTTAGGGATACATCGCCGAAGCATCTACGATACCTATGGTGACAAAAAAGAACTGTACTTAAAATCATTAAAAAAGTACGCGCGTTTTGTCAATCAAAATTACTTTTCACTTCTTAAAGATAGCATGACCATTACAGAAAAGTTCGAGACGATTTTTAATTACTCTGCTTTTCCTAAAAAAGATTGTCCTAAAGGATGTCTATTTGTTAATTCTGCTACCGAGTTGGCCATGCGGGATAAAGAAATTTCAATTTTAGTGGAACAATTCTTTGAAGACACGAAACGCTTTTTTGTACATTTACTGTCTATGGCTCAAGAAAAAAAAGAGCTTGCCCCAGAAACTGATATTTATACTTTGGCAAGTTATCTAAATAATGCTTTAATAGGAATACGTGTACTGGTCAGATGCTCTCCCGCTGAGAAAGAACTAACCAACATTATAAGCACTACATTATCTGTTCTAAAAGTTAATCATAATTAATTAATGTGTATCCATAGTTATTTTAAATGGATATTATTATTTTGATTATTTTAGAACAAACATTCTAAAAAAGGAAATAAAATAAAAATGGAACAAGAACAATTAAGAACAATGATCCTTCAGGCTCATAAAAACCGCTTTGCAACAAAGAAATTCGACCCCACTCAACCAATTGATGAGAAAGATTGGACTGCTATACTCGAAAGTGCAAGATTATCTCCCAGCTCTTTTGGGTATGAACCATGGAAATTTTTGGTGATTGAAAATAAAGAAATGAAAAACGACTTGAAATCAATTGCTTGGGGAGCTGTTAACAGTCTGGAAGGAGCTGATAAATTCGTTATCGCTTTAGCCAAAAAAGATATTGTCTATAACAGCCCTCACGTGCAACATATTGTGGAAGATGTTTTAGGATTGCCTTACTCTGAAACTTCACCTCAAAGCCAGTTCTTTAAAAAATTTCAAGAATCTGACTTCAAACTCACGGATAAAAGTTCTTTATTCAATTGGGCGGTTAAACAAACTTATATTCCACTCGCTAATATGATGACGACCGCTTCTTTTCTTGGAGTTGATAGCTGTCCTATCGAAGGTTTTAACATTGATCTGGTTGAGAAATACCTTTCTGAAAAGGGCCTGATTAACTTAAAAGAAGTTGGTGTGGCATATATGGTTGGTTTTGGACATCGTGCAATGGATGTACCCGTCAAAAAAAGACAAGCCATTGAAGAAATTGTCGAAATTATAAAATAACTAAAAAAAGTTTGAGGGAGAATTAAATGAAAGCATACGGACCACTATCAAAAAATAGAGATACATTTATTGAATTTGAGGCTGAACTCCCAGCTTTAAGACCACATGATTTATTGGTAAAAGTAGAGGGTATTTCCGTCAACCCAATAGATACTAAGATAAGACAAGGTATTAAGGGTAACTTATCTTCTCCTCAAATTTTAGGTTGGGATGGGGTAGGAAAAGTTGTAGAGACGGGCTCAGAAGTGTCGTTATTTAAGGTGGGAGATGCTGTTTTCTGGGCCGGAGATGTGACTAGGGATGGTTCTAATGCTGAGTATGAGGCTGTTGATGAACGAGTAGTAGGATTTGCACCTAAAAATATTTCTTTAGAGCATGCCGCTGCAATGCCTCTAACCAGCCTTACAGCTTACGAACTGCTGTTTGAAAAATTACAAATCTCTGAGAAAGATAATAATAAATCTCTCCTTATTATCAATGGTGCTGGAGGAGTTGGTTCTGTAGCCACTCAAATGGCTAGAAATGCTGGTTTAACTGTCATTGCTACTGCTTCTAATCCACAAGCTATTCATTGGGTAAAAGACTTAGGAGCAGATTTTACTGTAAATCACCATGAGGATTTGATTAAACAAGTGCGAGATCTAGGCTTTCAAAATGTTGATTATATCTTGATTTTAAATGCGGTGGATCAACATATTGCTGCAGTAAGTGAGTTGATCGCCCCTCAAGGTCATATTGCTAATATTGTACAACCTAAAGGTCCATTAAACTTAGAAAAACTTGCTCATAAATCAGCTTCTTTTAGTTTTGAGTGGATGTATACAAAGGTTGTATCTAATACCTCGGACTTGATCTCTCAACATGATGCCCTTAATAAAATTTCAAAATGGCTAGATGAAGGAATATTAAAATCAACAATGACTGCAAACGTTGGGGAAATTAATGCAGAAAATCTTAAAAAAGCCCACTTACAAATTGAAAACAATAGAACAATAGGCAAGATGGTTCTGACGAATTCTAATCCTTCATAAACTTTGTAAGTTTCCTAAGGATATAATCTTAAAAAAATAAAAAACCTTGGACAAAAATAGCGTTCAAGGTTTTTATTAAAAAATGAGTCTAGACTATTTATTTATCAATAAAATTCTTCAGGTACGGTTAATGTGCTTGTAAATCCCCCGTAGTTCAACGTTTGTCACCACTATTCTCGTATCTTTTCATATTATGAGCGCACTATGAGCATTGGGTTTTGACAAGTATAGGCAAGCTACTTTCGTACTTTAACCAAATCATGCTCTCCCTATATTTTAATATGTAGCAAACAGTTTGGTTAAGCCATTATGTTATTTACTGTTTTGTGTACTCAGTATTTATAAATTTTAACAGTACCAGAACCAAACCATTTCTTAGAAACCAAATATTATATACGCAGCAAATTTTAAAACCTCCTACTCGTCTTTCGTTAATGAGTTACTAAAAACCAAAAGATATAGTAGGTCGCATAGAGCGCGCTGTAACAGCATTCCGAATCTCCAAGTCACTCAAAATTTTTCCTCTGGCGTCATATTATTTATAAATAATCCAAACTTCCTAATATAACACAAAATAAGTTAACCTTCTTTTTTATTCCTTTTTTATTAATACAATATTAAAAACCGAGAGTAATATCGCGACTCTCGGCTTTTTGAAAGATTGTGGTAGTTTTATTTTCTCCAGCTGATATCTTTAAATTTTTCTACTTTCAATTCTTTTCCTTCAAAAATAAAGAACCATTTCTGTACAGTAGGTTTTACCTCTTTATGAATATTGTTGGATCTAAGCATTTGATCATAATAGTCATCAACTATTCGCGTGTTTAATTGAGGCCAGTCTGCTTTGAGTTCGGTAGTATATGTTAACTGGGAACAAACTATCACAGAAAATCCTATATTTTTTTCTTCAAATCATACATTCCCTCAATTAAAACACTATCCAAAACTTTTATTTCTCCCTTTCGGTAACGAGATAACATCATTTTGTTGTGGACTTCAAGTAAATTATCACTATACGCTGTGCTAATTATTTTTTCCTGATCCCAAGATAAAAGAATATCTCGTATCAAATTCTCTAGAGTTGTGACTTCTACTATCGTTTCATCAATGCTATTACCAATGATATATTTTTTTGTAAAAACTTTCTCATAGAGGACCAAAAGTAACAGGATTAGGGAAATTATAATACCGAAAATTACTGCCCCAGTTATTGGGCTAATAAGTGAGTATTTCATTTAAAATATTTAGTCTGAAAATCCTTCAAATCTGAAAAGAATTTTTTAACCAACTCATCCCCTCCTTTGCTAGATAAACGCAACGCATTTATTAAAATACTAGCGTAATATACAAATATTGAAAAGACAAAACCAACAAATATTGAAATACCAATTGACAATCCTAGAAATTTCCCAATTAGGAAAATCCAAAAACAAAATATCACTATTAAGAAACCGAGACCAAAATATAAATTCTTTCTCACAATGTAACCTCCTTAAATTTTATTAAAGCTATCTCTAATTTGATTAAAGTCTGTTCTATAATCAATACACGACGTGATTAAATCTTGTGCAGCCGCAACACCTATGAACGGTTCGACGACACGAAGTATAATAGAGGTAACTAAATTGGCTACAGGAATTTTTTCCAGGGTAAAAATGCTAAAGCTAGAATTACTAATGGCAGATACATAATTGCAGAAGATTGTTGAAAATACCAACATGGTAAGTTTCCCAAAATTATGGCATAGGTCAAATAAGTAGTATAACCGTTGCTCTCGTCAACTTTTCTTATCTGCTCTTTAAACTCACTAGTTAAATCATCATGCTTAATCACACTTTTTCTTCCCAAAGTGTATATGATCCCACCAATAATTACAACTATTATCCAAATAATTAATGCCCAAAATCCTGGCGATAGTTCAAAACTATTAAAGTAAAATAGATAAAAATAATTTACTAAAGTAGCCAGGAGAGAAAGAATTAATAACATATTCTTCAGATTCATAATTCGTAGTTTTTTTCTACTTTTCTTCATGTTTTTCCTTCATAAATTTAATTAGGGTCTTCTATCAGAATCGTTTAAGGCTAGAACAAAGGTTTTCTTTAAACTGTTGATATTCTGCTTATATGAACTCATTGTATCTACAACGGAAACAATATCCGATACTTTGATACCCACTACAGCAAGCATACCTCTCACTACTTTAAGTGCCGCTGTTGTTGCCCCAAGGGATGCAACAGCAAAAATAGCAGACAAGTATGAAAGTGATATTCCCAAAAAACCTTGTTTTGAAAGTACTAATCCTTCTGCAGCTACTTTATTCCATAAAGAAATATAATCACCAAATGGATTGTTTGAACGGTTTAGGCCTTTTGTCATGGAATTGTTCAAACCAATAGCTATCATAGCATTATCATTTCTATAAGAATACCAAAAAGTAATACCGCTATAAAACATATCTAGATATGATATCGGCGCTCCATAACTTGATACTCGTTGTTCTCCAATTGATTTATTAGTGTTTGGAAGTATTCCTTCTTTCATAGCATTCTGGTTGATAGCACTTGCAACTTTCTGTTGAGCAACAGTCGGAGTAGTTTGTGTTTCAGCCCCTGAAGTGACTTTGCGCCAATTATGCCATGTGCGCCCCCACTTGTACTGTACGCCTGCCAAATTAAAGTATTGTGACTTAGAAGAAATGTAGACAGTATTGCCCCACCATGGATTCCATACTTCATAGTAAGGGGCATGCTTTGTTGTATCACCATCTGCTGGCATGATATATCCCACAATAGCTAAAGAATGACCAGTATTATCTTCGGATCCTTGTGGTGCAGTTTCATTTTGGTCGAAAGCATCCATTTGAATAATTTCTCCCGCATCCAATTCCTTTTTAACTTCATCAAAACTTAATGAACGATTTTCCACATCTGCGGTTACTTGATACTTATCTTGAAGAGCTTTCAATGAATCCTCGATCGATCCACCAGTCATAGTTTTAAGGGCATCAAGGCTAACATTAGGTAGATAGGCTTCCATGATGGATTGTGCGGTTACTTCAGTATTTCGATTCATGTTGTTGATGGCTGAAGCTGCTACATACTCTGAGCACCATGGTTCTTGTCCTTGGGTTTCACTAATTTTGAAGGTACTCAGTGAGTGGTAACTCGCATTAATATTATTTACTGGTGTTGCTGGACTTGAGGGAGAGTCTTCAGGTGTATCAACATTTACTGTATCTGTTGATTCTTTTGCTCGGATATTATAAAGAGTGACTTCCTCTTCATATTCTGAAGCTTGCTTCCCTTGTTCATCCTGTGTGTAAATATGGTCATAATCATAGGTCTTCATGCGATCGTTGGTTTGGTTAGTTGTTTCTTTACCTCTTTGATACCAATACATGGATGGAGCAAAATCCTCATTCAGATAGGATAATTCAGGGGAATAACTGAAGGAATTATCAGTATAACCCATACCAATAGTACCCCAATTTTGAATGTTATCTGGCGCTGTTTTAGCTTTTAAGAAAGTATAGTAGAGTCGGCCTGTTTTATTAACTGCCATTGATTTTGTTTTAGGGAATCTTCCTGTCTGAGTATCAAATTCTAGACCTAGGGAGTGGTACCAATCCATAATCTGTTTTGAACTAATGACATCTGTCGGACTAATGCCAGCAAATGATTCTAGATCAGCTACAGTTTTTTGGTGAGATGCATCTTCATAAAGATTAATAAGAGCTACAGCTGAACGTTTGGTTTCATCGGAAGGATTTTTGGGAAGTTTCTTTTTCTGAAAATAGATGCTTATTGCTTCAATTCTTAAATTTTTACCTGTAGTTCCCGCTATAGCATTATCTTTAGAGTAAGCTGTCCACCCTTTTCCTTGGACATAAACAGCATAAGTTATGGAATATTTTTGAGCTAAAGACCCGGTCAGTCGCATCTTTATTGCTTCCATCCTTAGAGCCTTACCAGTTGTTCCAGCTACGGCACCGTTACTCTTTTCAGCTTGCCAACCCGTTCCTTGAACGTAAGCACTATAGCTCACTCCGCCTGTCTCACCTTTTGGTAGATGTGAGATGCTCGCCTTCATTGCTTCAAGTCTCTTACTTTGTCCTGAAATATCTACTGGGGCACCATATTTAGATTCTGGTAGCCATCCATAAGTTTGAGCACTTGCAGAAAACGTTAGTGTAGGACTATCTGCAGCTTTATTTTTCAACCCACCTAGAAGGGGATCAGTAAACTCTACTGTGGAAGCTGTTCCAGAAGTTGACACTTTTGAAGCGAAAATTCCATCTTTAGTATCTGAATTAAGTGTTTTTACATTCGTTGCTGATGGATCTTGTTTGATATTTGTGATGCTTTGAGCCCATAAATAGGTATCAGCTGATTGGATTGGGTCAATAACATTTTCTTGATCCATAAAAGTAATCGGCTGTGTCTCCTGCCCATCTTCAACCATGGCTTCACCTAATCCAATAGTTTCAATAAAAGATTTATGGAGTGTCTCTGTTCCTGCTTCTACATCATCATGAGCATAAAGAACACCAGCAACGCTCTCATCTAACCAATTATCTTCATTTTGATTAGTGAGTATTGGAATAATTGGGTTAGAATTATCCAATTCTTTTTTAATTTCATCGGTTGTCAAAGGACGATTGACTAGTGTTGCAGTATATCCCACATGGTGAAGCCAATTTACTCCTTGTTCTGCGTTAATAGTGAGCCCATTCAACTGTTCTTCAGTCGCATTAGGATAGGTATATTTTAACACATCACGAACAGTTGCAAAGACCGTTAGATTCCCATTTTCACCTACCTTGTCATGAGAAAGTACACTAACTAGGGTTTGCGCTAATGAGTCAGAGGGCTTAGCATGAACACTCGAAAATAAATTTTGAAAATTATCAATTTGTTTTATATTAACAGAGACACCATCCTCATTACTTTCCGACTGCTGCAAAGTGAAGGCAGCTGCAGAAGGGGCAATGCTTGAAAAAAGTAGTAAAAGTATACCGAAGCTGACCAAACATTGAATTGGTTTCCATTTAACTTTCATAAAAATCTCCTAAATTATTATTCAAAAATAATGACTGATTTAATCTGACCATCATAGTCATCTTTAAGATTCGTCATTCCTTTAAGCGTATATTGATTTTCGAGGGCTTCTAACTTTTCAGATGTAGCCCTCTCAAAGTTCATTTGTCTTCCATATGGATACTTCACATAAACTTCTTCAGCTGTAGCAGTTTGATTAATTACTTTCAAATCTTCGCCCAAGTTATTCTTCTCTGTTTGCGTAGTAGATCTCTCAGTTGTTATGTTTTGAGCAGCTTTCTTTGATTCTAATAACGTACTTGAAGTATTTGAATAAGATGTTTCTATTCTTTTATTAGTACTTTTTGGACTGTTTTCTTTTTTTATAACATCATTAGAACTCTTTTGAACTCTAGAGCTTACTTTAGTTGCTTTGGTTTGAGCGGACTCATTTGGATGACTTATAAAATAATCCCCTCCAATGCATACAACTAAGACTGCTAAAATTATTCCTAAATAAAGAAACCATTTCTTCTTTTCCATTTCTCCTCCTAAAGGTTAGCTTAAGAATAGCTTAAGCTATATTTAAGCTTTCACGAAAATATTATAACACGGTGAATAATTAAAATCAATAAGAATATGGCAATTTTTAATATTCGTAATATATTAAATACTTGTAATTTATTTGAGTATTAAATTGTTTACTAGATCGCAAAATTTATATAATCTTGGTTTTTTCTATAAAAAAAAGGATACCCAGAGTATTCTTTTATAACTGTTAAAATTGGTTAGAATCCTTTTATCAGTTTTAATTCTTTTGTCCCAAAGATACACGTCAAGTCATTATCGATGCCTTGTTTAGATTAGCCCAACGATCTCCTGAAAGAACAAGCTTTACCCTAACAGAAATTGCTTCTGAGGCAAATTTATCTCGTCAAGCAATTTATCAAAAACACTATCGGAATGTTTTACTTCGTCTGCTTGTAGGTTATATTTTTATCTCTTTGTATCCTGGCTGAGTCAGCCCTTTCCACTTCCTCCGGAAATTTTCAAAACAAAATTCCTAAAACTTGTTGTATTACCTCCTAATGAATACATTGGAAGCTCTTACCGTCTTTAATTACCGTTCTAAATAACTCAAGCGTAAATAAAAAAGGACCTATTGGTCCTTTTAGTTTGTCAAAAGAAGTTAAATACTCCTTTTATAAATTCTATCGGTAATATTTTTGCTTTAAAAGCTTAATATAATTTTACCTTGACTTCCCTTTTCATACTCGGTTAAAGCATTTTTTACTTCTTCAAAACTAAAGATTTGAAAATCAGAATTTAACGCTATTTTTTTACTGGATACTAAATCAAGAATTTCATACAAACTTCTTTGCCAACTTTCAACAGATTGTTTCTCGTTCCAATATCTCAAATGAAAGAGTCCTGAGTTGATGGGAAGGGTAGAAATTTTATTCTAATCCGCTTGTTTGCCAGAAAGTAAACCTATACTCCGAAATATTCCACCAATTTTCACAGTCCTTGCTAAATTTGTTCCTGAAGTTCCTCCGATTAAATCAACAGCAGCATCAATCTCCCAATCTGAAAGTTTCGAAAATGATTCTTTTGACTCAAGTTTTACGACCTGAATCGCTCCAAGATCGCGCAACTCATCAATATATTTTTCCTTTCTGACTACTGCAATCAAATGAAAACCTAATAACTTAGAAAGTTGAATCATGATTCGCCCAAAGGAAGTATTAGCGGCATTGATTGCGATGATTTGTCCTTTTTTAACCTTTAATATTTCCTTACATAAGACCCACGCAGTTAAAGGATTAATATAAAGTTGGGAAGTAGCAAGACTATTGATACGCTCACGTACAGGAATAGCAAAATCAGCATTGCACTTTACATCTTCTTGCCAAAGGCCTTCGCCTCTCAGAGGAAGAACACGTTGCCCAACTCTAGATTTTGAAACGGATGACCCAACTTCAATGATTTTCCCTACCCCTTCATATTCAGGAATTGCAGGCAAAAGCGTTTGGTGGGAATATGCACCCCTAATTGGCAAAATATCTGATGGATTAATGGGAGAGTAATCCATTTTTACAAGCACTTCATTAGTTTCAAGTTGGGTTTTCTCTACTTCTCCTAATTTTAAAACATCAGTAGGATTACCAAACTGATTGAATATTAAAGCTCTAGACACATATTCATCTCCCATTCATTTTAAATGATGAGTCACATTCTACCACAGTATTTAACTTTTTGTCTATGTTAAGTTCCATTTTCCCAATCTATCATAAAAATTTTATCTCTCTATACTCATTCTCTTTTGTTGTTTTTGTACATCCTCTAAAAAGGGTATTTTATTCGGCAATCATAGGCAATTTTTCACAAACTAGGAGGTAGTTTCACAACTATCATTGTAAATTTCATCTGTTTTATTTCACAAAAAAAGCCCCTGAACGCTTAGGTATTCAAGGGCTTCTTCTTTTATTTTTGTTATTTCACAAATTGCTTGATTGTAATCAATAAAATTCTTCAGGCAATAATTTTTCAGCAAGTTTGATATTATCTGTGTAATCTAAAGGTACATCTATTAATACAGGACCTGTGGTATCAGGAATAGATTTCAGGATTTCAGCCAATTCTTCTTTAGAATGCGCTCGATAACCTTTAGCACCCATAGATTCGGCATATTTAACAAAATCAACATAACCGAAATCGACCGCTGCTGAACGTCCATATTTCATTTCTTCTTGGAATTTAACCATATCATAATGGCCATCGTTCCAAATGATATGGACAATTGGAAGATCCAAGCGGACCGCAGTTTCTAATTCTTGTCCTGTAAAGAGGAAACCTCCATCACCTGAGTGAGAGTACACCTTTTTGCCAGGACGTAATAAAGCGGCTGTAATTGCCCAAGGAAGAGCAACTCCGAGTGTTTGCATGCCGTTTGAGAAGAGGAGGTGACGTGGTTCATAAGATTTGAAATAACGCGCCATCCAAATATAGAGTGAACCTACGTCGACAGTTACTGTTTCATCGTCTTTCACAATATCTTGGAATACACTTACAAGATCTAATGGATGCATGCGACCTTCAGCAGTATTTTCAGTATCAAATTCGTGTTGCTCAGCTACTTCATGAAGTCCGTCAAGGTACTCTTTCGTACCTGCAGGGACTTTATACCCTCTTACAGCAGGTAACAGATTATCAAGCGTTGCTGCAATATCACCGATGAGCTCACGTTCTGGTTGGTAGTAAGTATCAATTTCAGCAATGGCATTATCAATAACAATAATTCGACTATCAATTTCTGCATTCCAGTTACGAGCTTCATATTCAATTGGGTCGTAACCAACAGCAATTACTAAATCTGAACGTTTTAGTAACATATCCCCTGGTTGGTTACGGAAAAGGCCAATACGGCCGTAGAAGGTATGCTCAAGGTCGTGTGAAATAACTCCAGCGCCTTGGAAGGTCTCAACTACGGGAATATTAACGTGTGTCAATAAGTTACGCAATGAGGCAGCTACTTTAGCATCTGAGGCACCAGCACCAACTAGAATCACAGGTAAAACTGCATTTTTAATCGCTTGGGCTAGATAATTAATATCATCGATTGAGGCATTCCCCATTTTCGGATCAGAAAGTGGCTTAATTGCCTTGACTGATACTTCTGAATCTGTAACATCTTGAGGGATTGATAAGAAAGTTGCTCCAGGACGACCTGTTTTCGCAATTCGATAAGCGTTAGCAATACTTTCAGATAGTGTGGTAGGATCTAGTACTTCCGCAGAATATTTAGTTGCTGCTTGCATCATGGCCGCATTATCCATGGATTGATGGGCACGCTTAAGACGATCACTACGTTTAACTTGACCACCAATTGCTAAAATCGCATCACCTTCAGAGGTAGCCGTCAAAAGCGGAGTGGCAAGATTTGATACACCAGGTCCACTTGTTACCACAACCACGCCAGGTTCTCCTGTGAGACGTCCTACAGCCTGTGCCATAAATGCTGCACCTTGCTCGTGACGTGTCACCACCATTTGTGGTCCCTCTTCGTTTTCTAATAAATCAAAAATCCGGTCAATCTTTGCACCTGGAATCCCAAAAACATATTTTACTTTATGATTGATTAAGCTATCAACCACCAAATTTGCGCCAAATTTTTTATCTGACATAGTTTAATTACCTCATCTGTTCTAAGCCGTAATCAACGAAATTTTCGGATTACTTCAAAATAATTTTATCAGAACTCAACCTCATTTACAATTATTACGATTTATGATGTTATGAAGTATTTTTCATAAAAAAATTTTGACGTTGACATGTGATAAGTTAAACTTAATATTTAAAAAACTACTGACAGACCTGTCAGTAGTTTTTTATTCTTCGAGCAGTAAAGCACGCATTGCTTCATCATCAGGCACGAGGACTAAATACTGTTGAATTAAGTCTTTTGCCTTATCTAGTCGACCGATTTCTCGTAAAAAATCAATATAATCTGATAAGAATTCTGGATTTTCCGTCAGTGAACTTTCCATGAGTTCTTCATAGAGTGCCTCAGCTTCAGAATCATTTTCTAAAGCCTTATGTGCTTCAGCAAAAATCCATTTAGCTAAGAGGTGTTCCTCTTCGAGTAAAGGTTGCAAGTTCACGATTGCTTCGTAATCTTCTTCATTGAAAAACATGTTGGCTAAGAGAAAGACGGTTTCATCATGTAATTCTGGCAAATTCAGGGCATCCATCAGATAGCGTTCTGCTGCTTGCGTGTCTTTTAACTTATAGCTTATCTTTGAAGCAAAGTGTAAAAGCGATACAGCATTTGGATTCTTTCTTAAACCTTGTTTAGCGATCTCTAGTGCTGCTTCAAATTCCTGATTAGCTTCCAAGGTTTGGGCATAAGCTAATTCATAATTTAAAAAGTCGACATCCATTTTTTCTAAACGTTTGAAACTTGCGATAGCTCTGGTTTCATTATGAATTTCGCTATAAAGTAAAGCAATTTCAAATAAGGTTTCTGCTTTTTTATCAAATTCAAGTGATTTTTCTAAAAAGGAAATAGCATTCTCAAAGTTTCCTAGCTGAGCATAACTATCCCCAATCCGTTGATAAATAGAAACTTTTGTATCATGGAGGATCTTGCGCTCTGATAACTTAGCATATTCTGCTATGGCTTTCGTATAATCACCTTGCTCATAGTAAGATTCAGCCAGTGCAAATGTTATAAGCGGTGAGTCTGATAACTCACGTGCTTCTTCTAACTTTGAAATTGCTGTTTCAAAGTCGCCATCTAACTGGTATAAATCAGCAATTTTAACCAATGCCGCTACATAGTTTTCATCATCTTCAGGAATCTGATAGAGATAGCCCAGAGCTTCCTCCAAATTTCCATTATCCTCTGCAATCTCTGACAGGTTGATCAGATAGTCAGTAGATTCGGGATGTTCTGCCATGATTTTATCATATACCATCTGGCTCTCATCAATAAAACCCATCATTTGCAAATATTCGGCTAAATCAGCCAGCATTTCTTCATTATCATTTTTTAATGCTTTGGCCAATGAATTTTTCATTCCGATTAAATCGCCTTGGTGTAAAAAATCAATTGTATCTTCTGAATAAGACATTTTTCTCCTTTATTATTTATTCTATTTTTTGTTTACCTTCATCCCGATAAAGTACAGAAATTTCTCTATACCATTCGTAAAAATGTACCACAACGACTTTAACTGTTGCATAGAATGGAATACCAAGTAACACACCCCAGATTCCAAAAATTTGCCCTGCTGTTAATAAAACAAACAAGATTGTGATGGGATGTATGGATAGTTGTTTCCCGAGCACGAGTGGAGAAATAAATCTTCCTTCGAGAGTTTGCTCAATCACAATAACGATCAGAACTTTAACTAACATGAAGGGGCCACCAATTGCAAGCCCTACAATAATCATAGGAATCGCTGCTAAAAATGAGCCGAGGAAAGGAACAAGATTTAGAAAACCAGCAGTAATTGCCAAGGCAGCAGCATAACGCATTCCAATAATTGGTAGACCAATCATAAACATTACAGCAACAGCTATTGCGACTAAAACTTGCCCACGCACATAGTTAGAGAGTTGGCTATTAATCTCATGAAGAACTTTTGAAGTATCCTTACGCCAACTATTTGGTAAGAGTCCTGTCACAAATCCATTCAGGTTTTTACCATCACGCAAAAGGTAAAAGAGTACAAATGGGAAAACAATCAAAGAAATCAAAACACTTGTTGTTTTACTGATTAGATTTGTCAAGCTAGAGACGGCACTGACTGAGAAAGACTTCGACCAACCAATCAGTTGGTCTCCAATAGAATTGGCAAATTGATCCACTTGAGGACGGAACTGCTCAAAATGAGGATTACTCGCAATGGCATTAACTTGATCTTGCGCTACATCAACATAATGTGGCATTGCAGCTGTAAATTTTTCAACTCCACTGATGATATTTGGGATCGCAACAACAAGTCCCCAAACAATGAGCGCAATGATTATAACGAATAAAAAAATAATCGTTGCAATTCGTGGGACACGCCGCTTTTCAAGCATATCGACAATTGGATTGAGCAAATAATAGAAAATAGCTGCCAAAACCACAGGTAATGAGATTACTGTAATAAAATCTCCGACAGGTTTAAAGACAAAGCCTACTTTATTAAGTAAGTAAATATTAAGTAAAAAAAGAAGGATAATGGCTAAGCCAGCAACTATTTTATTGTTGATGAACCACTTGAAAAACCAAGAGGCTTTGAAAGTTCGATGTTGTTCTTGTTCCATATTAATTCCTAGTTCTTATTTTTTTAATTATCAGAATGAACATTATAACTATACTCTAAACGCTTCATTCTTCCTTAGCTTTTGGGGTAATTTCATAATATTGGATTTGAAAGAAAATTTTTTTACGTAGCAACTGCCAGCCTTGTTTTTCAAATTTTTGTCGCAATTCCCTTGAAGTGTAAACTTTTACATCTCCTTCAGTTGAAAAACGATTAAGCCGCCAGTTATATAACCGCGTTATCACTGGGAGATGAATCTCTGCGATGACGAGCTTTCCACCAGAAGCAAGCACACGTCGCACTTCCTCTAAAAAGCGGTCAGGGTCTGGAAAATGATGGAAACTTGCCGAGCAGGTGATGACATCGTAGGAAGCATTTTCAAAAGGAAGGGATTGAGCATTTCCTTGAATGAACTTATGGTCGGGGTGCTTGATCCGGGCTATTTTTATCATATTAGAAGAAATGTCCAAGCCAGTGCCTTCGATTTGTTGCTTATGGTTGAGCATTTCCAGTAATCTCCCGTTTGCACAACCAACATCAAGTAGGCGACTATTTTGAGGATATTCAAGTTGTTTTAAGATAAATTTTTTAAAAAAACTCGCTAAAAACCCATCAAAACTATCATCAAAGTGGTCCGCAAGGCGATCATAAAAAGCTTCAGATTCTTTTTCATAGTTGTGAGCGCGCCTAACCATATTAGCTCTCCTCAACAGGTCGATTATAGGTTGAAATCAATGCTTCGGCACACTTCAGGCCATCAATAGCAGCTGACACGATACCACCAGCAAAGCCTGCTCCTTCACCTGAAGGATAGATTCCTTTGGTAGAAATGGATTGGAAACTTTCCTCATCCCTATTAATACGAACCGGAGAAGACGACCGAGATTCCACTCCAGTCATTACAGCATCCGAAAGTGCAAAGCCATGCAGTTTCTTATCCAAACCAATGATGGCTTCACGCATCGATTGTGTGATGTACTCAGGGAAAAGTTCGTCAAGGTTAGAAGGTGTAACACCTAAGGCATAGCTTGGCGTGACCGTCCCCATTGTCGTTGAAGCTTTGTGGTCAAGAAAATCCCCAACACGTTGAGCAGGAGCCTGATAGTTAGAACCTCCAAGCTCGTATGCTTTACGTTCAAGTATTCTTTGAAATTCAACCCCTGCAAGCGGATGTTCTGTTGGAAAATCCTCTGGAAAAACTTGGACAAGTAGGCCAGAGTTAGCATTCTCTTGATTTCTGGCGTGTTCGGACATTCCATTGGTTACCAAACGTCCCTCCTCAGAGGCAGCAGGTACAACAAGTCCACCAGGGCACATACAAAATGTGTAGACCCCACGCCCTGATGAAGCTTTGTAAGTCAAACGATACTCAGCTGCACCTAACCTAGGGTGACCAGCGAATTCTTTATACTGAGCTTTATCAATTAAACGCTGTGGATGTTCAATACGGACTCCAACTGCAAATGGTTTTGCGGTTATATTGATTCCCTTGTCGTACAGCTCATTAAATGTATCTCGAGCAGAGTGGCCGATGGCCAAGACTGCCTGTGTTGCCTTAAAAATTCGCCCATCTACAAGTTTAACGCCCGTGAGTGCATCCTTCTCAATCATGAATTGCTCAACCTGAGAATCAAAGTAGACCTCACCACCTAGCGCAATAATTTGTTTACGAATATTTTTTACAATATCTCGAAGAAGGTCTGTCCCCACATGAGGATGGGCTTTATATAAAATATCTTCTGGTGCACCAGCTTGCACAAACTCTTCGAGCACTTTGCGCCCTCTTAAGTCCCGTACACGACTAGTGAGTTTACCATCAGAGAAGGTCCCTGCACCACCTTCACCAAATTGGACATTGGATTTAGGATTGAGTTGACCTTTAGACCAAAATTCATCAATTGATTTTACACGTTCATCTACTGCTTGTCCCCGTTCTAATACGATGGGACGATATCCATTTTGAGCAAGGAGTAAGGCGGCAAACATCCCTGCAGGACCGAAGCCAATCACAAGTGGACGATGATTTAAAGGTTTTTGACCAATAGGAGGATTTTTATAATCTAATTTGGGCGCAAGCGCAACATTTTTGAGTTTTTTTCCAAGGATTTTACCTTCGTGTTTGACTGTAGCATCTACAGTATAGATAAAATTGATCTCACCCCGCTGCCGAGCGTCTATTGATTCTTTATAAATCCGATAATCTATTAAATCGGATTCTTGGATTTTGAGTTTTTTTAAGAGAAGACTTTTAATTTTATCGACAGGTTCATCAATGGAAAGTTTGAGTTGTGTAATACGAATCATGATGTTCTTTCTAAACAGTAAGGCGAAGTTAATTCCTTATAAAACTTGCGACAAGTTCTATATGGTGGGTTTGTGGGAAAAGATCAACAGGTTGAACTTTATCCAGTGTATAATTTTCAGCTTCAAAGCGAAGGACATCTCGTGCGAAAGTTGCTGGATTACAAGATACATAAACAATAGTTCTAGGATTTGTCGCTGTTGCAGCTTTAATAAATTGCTCATCTAGGCCTTTCCGAGGGGGATCGACGAAAATCACATCTGGTTTGATTCCTTTTTGGAGCCATTGAGGCATGATTGCTTCTGCGGTCCCCACTTCATAATGAGCGTTCTCAATATGGTTGAGTTTTGCATTATGTTGTGCATCTTCTACTGCTTGAGGGATTACTTCCATTCCGTAGACTTGTGCGACCCGATCTGCCAAGTCTAATCCAATTGTTCCAATCCCTGAATAAGCATCCACAATAATATCCTCTTGAGAAAGGTTGGCAAAATCATAGGCTGTCTGGTAAAGGCGCTCAGCTTGTGCTGTGTTAACTTGATAAAAAGCAGGAGCTGAGATTTGGAAAGTTTTACCTAACATCGTGTCTTGAATATAGTTTTTTCCATAAAGAACTTTGAAGGTTTTACCAAGAATAAAAGAACCTGTGCTCTTATTTATATTGAGTTGAATAGATTTGATGTTTGGGAAGTTTTCTTTCAGCTGTTCAAGTACTGTATCTACGCCTTGGGGAAGCTGTGCACTCGTCGCCACTAACGTTACCATCATTTCACCAGTATGATAACCTCTACGAACTACGATATGGCGTAACCAACCTCGCCTTGTTTGCTCATCATAAGCTTTTACATGAACAGTTCTCAAAGCATTTCGAAGAGAAAGAATGACGGCATCTATTTCTGGATGCTGGATATAAAAATCTTCTACAGAAACGAGTTGATGGGAATGTTTACGGTAAAAGCCTGTCGTGAGTTGTCCCTCTACCATTTGCACAGGAACCTGTGCTTTATTGCGATAACGTAATGTTTCAGTTGCTCCGAGGACGGGTAAGACAGGATAATTGGGCTTATGGGCTGTTTTATACAAAAGTTCTACGACTTGCTGGTGCTTAAATTTAAGCTGTTCGGGGTAGATCAAATGACCAAAATCCGCAATACCTGTACGGAGATAATCTAAATTGAGCGATGTCACCCGTGAAGGACTCTGCTTTAAAAATTCATCTACTCGTCCAAAACCATAGGATTTACCTACTTTTAAAACCCGCATCTTGATTTGCTCGCCAGGAAGCGCATTATCAACAAAAAAAGGAAACTGATCAATTTTGACCACCCCTTGTCCTTCATGGGTGAGGTCTATCACTTCCGCTTCAAATGTGTCATTTTTCTTGAAATTTGTCATGACCATATTATACCATAAATACTGTCCTAAATAGGATCAGCACTGACTTAAATCACTGACAGCTCTGTCAGTAAATTTTCTAAGCAAAAAAGGAGCTGACCGCTTGGTCAGTCCTCTTATTTATCATGAACGAACACGCCAAGGTAAAAAAGTTCGGATGTCGTCATTATTATAACCTACTAAAAGGCGACGATCATCAAAAGTAATAGGTGAGCGTAATAATTGCTGATTTTGTAAGATAAACTGGATCATCTCATTTGTAGAAATTTGATCCAAATCACAGGCATTGCGCAGTTCAGAATAAAGTTTCGGGGCCTTAGATTCAGAAACAATGATTTCCTCAAAACCTTCATTGGATAATGACAAAACACGCATTAAATCTTCTTTAGATAAAGAGGTTTTCGAAATTGTTTGATAGGGAATTTCGCGAGCTTTAAACCAGTCTACAACACGTTCAGCAGACTGATTTGAATTTGATTTTTGGTAAATTTTAATCATTTTCAGACTCCTTTCGCTCTTAAAGTTTATTATAACGTAAAACCAAAACAGAAAACTCAGACTTTCGATGTATTTTTTAGGCTTCGTCACTTACAACACCAGAAAAAGTTTTGCTTGCTCATGGACACTCCTATAAAAAAAGAGTATCCCTAATTTTTGATACTCTTTCTTCTTTACAGTTGGGGGTATTTTCCTGACTTCAAAACTTCAAGATGAAGTCACTCGAAATAATGGCGATAATCTCCATAACCTGCTGCTTCTAATTCTGCTACGGGGATAAAGCGCAAGGCAGCCGAATTGATACAGTATCTTAACCCTCCTTTATCCAAAGGTCCGTCAGTGAAGACGTGACCAAGGTGACTATCAGCTTGGCTAGAACGTACTTCTGTGCGTTCCATGAGGTAACTACGATCTCGTTTTTCTTTGATGGCTTGGCGTTCGATAGGTTGAGTAAAAGCAGGCCAGCCACAGCCTGATTGGTATTTATCAAGGCTGGTGAATAAAGGTTCGCCGCTGACAACATCGACATATAATCCTGGCTCAAAGAAATCATCAAATTCATTAGTAAAAGGTGCTTCCGTCCCATTTTCTTGTGTTACTTTGTAAGCGATTGGGCTTAATTTTTCTTTGAGATTTTCTTTCTCTTTCATATTAACCAACTTTCTATCTTCTTAACGAATCTTGCAATTACTTTCATTATAGAACATGTTCAGTGGATCCCACAACTAATTCGTTTGCGAATCCGTCGATTTTTATTAAATTAACTGAAAATACCTTTATAATCTTAATTTTGAATAAGTGGTATCTTTTTTTATGGCTTTCTCATCTTTTTGTGTATACTAGAAATAGTTACAAAAAATATAACATAAGTTAAGCTGATCGCTTACAGTAAAGGAGATAATCGATGAAGGTCATTTTACAAGCTTTTGAGTGGTATTTACCAGCAGACGGAAAACATTGGAAAAGATTAGCTCAAACGATACCTGATTTTAAGAAACTGGGTCTATCAGGAATATGGCTTCCACCAGCTTCTAAAGCTGCTTCAGGTATGGAAGACGTCGGCTATGGAACTTATGATTTGTTCGATTTGGGTGAGTTTGATCAAAAAGGATCTGTTGCGACGAAATATGGAACAAAAGAGGATTATCTTGAGCTGATTAAACAACTCCATGAAGATGGTATCGAAGCTTATGCAGATATTGTTTTTAATCACATGATGGGAGCTGATGATACCGAAGTGATTGAAGCGGATGTCAAGGCAGAAGACGATCGCCTCAATGAAGTTGAATCTGACAAAACAGTTGAAGTATGGACCAAGTTTACATTTCCAGGACGAAAAGGAAAGTATGATGATTATATCTGGACCTCTCATAATTTTACAGGCGTAGATTATGATGAACGAACAGAGGAAAATGAAATACTGGAATTTGAAGGTCATGAGTGGGATGATAACGTCGACAATGAGAATAATAACTTTGACTTTTTGATGGGAGCAGACCTTGATTTTAGTGTCCCAGAAACGGTAGCCCAACTTGAAAAATGGGGAAAATGGTTTGTGGATACGACGCAGATTGATGGCTTCCGACTTGATGCGATTAAGCATATTGACTTTGAATATTTCAAAACCTGGCTTGATAAACGCCAAGAACAAATGGAAAAAGAGCCTTTTGTTGTTGGAGAGTATTGGTCAGACGACATCGAAAAGTTAGAATACTATCTTAGCCAATCTGGCGGTCAAATCCAACTTTTTGATGTGCCACTTCACTTTAATTTGGATCAAGCTGCTTCTACTAACGGCGACTTTGATATGCGAGGGATTTATGCCAATACAATGATTGAGCGTCATCCAGAACTAGCGGTATCTTTTGTAGACAATCATGATACGCAAGAAGGTCAAGCGCTTGAATCATGGATTCAACCTTGGTTTAAGGAACAAGCTTATGGCTTAATTTTACTCCGTAAAAGAGGAACTCCTTGTGTATTTTGGGGAGATTTATATGGTATTCCAGAGCAAAATGTAGAACCTGTCGGTGTCAACCTGCGCCGTATGCTTGCTTTATGCGGTCATGCAGACTTTGTAAGTGAGTATGATTATTTTGATGACGCGGATCGAATTGGGTGGACAAATGAAATCGAAATTGAGGGTGAAAAAACTGGACTAGCCACACTCTTAACCAACCGCAAAGGCGGAACAAAATACATGATCGTTAATGAATCTCAAGCTGGAAAAGTGTATGTGGATCTCTTGGGCAGACACGCTATCCCTATAACCCTTGACGAAAAAGGCGGCGCAGAATTTCACGTGGATGATGCGAGTATCTCTGTCTGGATAGACCAAGACTTACTTTCAAAAATTAATCCTCTGGCTGAGCTTGAAGGAGAATAAAAAGTTACTGACAGCTCTGTCAGTAACTTTTTTCATTTATCGTGCCGTTAAAACCGAGTCTTTATCCAATAAAAATGGACGCAGATAAGCTGTGATATTACTTGTAGGCAAGATTTCCTCAGAAATCTGAATCCCTAACTCCTCAATGAGATAAGCCCGTCGATTTTTTATTCTTTGCCACAGGGCAGGATACTCCTGCTCAATTTCCTTTCGTAAGGCTTCGTCAGCTAAGAAAATCCCACTTTCACAACTTACGCCATTGTAACCAGCAACTGAGGGGATAATATCAATCTGAAACAGCATACCACTTCGCAACAGCTCTGTTGATTCAGGGTATACGGGCGAGCTTAGCCATTCTTCATCAGCGGTTAAATGTCCAGGATTTAAATGCCAACCATAAGTCTTTTTAGGCAAGACACTCTCTATGGCTTGATACAGTTCTTGACCTTTCATTCCTATTTTGATGGTTTCCAACCAGGTTTTAACCGCCTTAAAGTAAGGAATCGCGAGGCGTTCCAGATAATCTTGTTCGCCTTTTGGAAGTTCTTCTTGTCTTGCTACGGCATAGCCTGAACGACTTTGCAGCCCGCCTTTATAGCCTGTGGTTAAAGCTAAGCGTTCCCCTAATTGTATTTGTTTATGCGTGGGATAAAGATTTGCTTTCACAAAGCGTTCTCCACTAGCTAAAATGGTCACAACATTATGAGCCTGTCCCAAAGCAGATAAGCTTGTAGCCAGTTCCATCTCAGTTTTGCCTATTTCAATTCGGTTCATTGTTTCCAACATACAATTTCCAGCTAAAGCAGCCCCAAACTCATAATGCGCAAATTCATTAGCATTGTTTGTCGTGCGCACCCCCTCTTCACCAATAAAAAGTGCTGTGGCATTCGAAAATGAAACGCTTGGAAACATTTTGAATAAAGTCTCTACGATAAAATAAGGAAGATCAAATAAGCTCCTATTATCTTCTGTTTGATTCGTAAAGTTTTTCCAGCCCACTAACCCAACTCTTCCATGAGAAGGCAAATCACATGCAAGGAAAGCTTCGTTAAGGTTCTTCTCAGGATCCATCGGTTGATTAGGCAAAGAAAAATGCGGGAGATGAACAGCTTTGGCAGGAAGTCGTGCCTTGTCTGCTTTATTTAAATTTTCATTTCCTAAAACAAGATGACTTTCCCCTGAAACTTTGATAACAAGTAAAGCCTCTTCAAAACGAGGTAAGAAGCCTGTCAAATATTCAAAATTTGAACCATGCTCTAAATCAGCATAAATAATCAAAGCCTCATAAGAGGACTTCTTCATTATTGAAAGAAGTTTTGCTTTTCGTTCTTGCATTGTCTCATCGCTTAAGTAGATGGGAATAAGGTTTTCTTCAATTTGGGGGATTTTTGATTTTTTTAGTTGAATCATTAATTCTCTCCTTATGAGCACTTTGATTTATTATACCAAACTCTTTCCTTTTTTCTTAAAAAAATCCTCTCGTTCAAAAATAAAAAAGTAGAGGATTAACTCTGCTTTTTGAATATCATTTTTATTTGTTCATCTTAAATTCAAGATAAAGATCGTTATAAACCCCTGTCCAATATGGGGTAAGGTTTTTATAGGCTTCATCATCTTGAATGAGGGTCTGATCGGGATAGAAGGCTTTGTTTTCACGTAAACTCTTTGGGAGCAAGGCCTTGGCTTTTAAGTTTGGTGTCGCATAACCAATCCATTCAGCATTTTGTGCGGCATTGGTTGGTTGTTGCATGAAGTTAATAAAAGCATAAGCAGCCTTCACATTTTTAGCCCCTTTAGGAATGGCGAGATTATCATACCAAATGTTGGTCCGTTCAGGAATAACATAATGAAGATTTTTATTTTCTGCCGTCATTTCAGCCGCTTGTCCACTATAGACCACCGCTAGGGGAGTTTCATTATTAATCATATAATTCATAATCTCATCCCCAAGGATTGCTTTGACGTTGGGGGTGAGCTGGAGCAGATCATTGTAAGCTGTCTCTAATTCTCCTCGATTAGTGGTGTTGAGAGAGTAACCATGTTTACTCAAAACCATTGCCATGACGTCACGCACACTATCTGTCAATAAGATGGAATTTTTATAAGTGGGAGACCAGAGATCTTGCCAAGTTTTGGGAGGATTTTTAACCGTTTTATCGTTGTAAACAATCCCTAAAGTCCCCCAAAAGTAAGGGATAGAGTATTGATTTCCTTTATCAAAAGCAGGATTAAGCAATTTTGGATCATCATCTTCTAAGCCTTTAATTTTAGAATGATCGAGCTTTTGAAGGAGATGTTCTTGGGCCATTTTTTCTATCATATAATCAGAAGGAACAACGATATCATAAGATGTTCCACCCTGTTTGACTTTAGAGTACATGGCTTCATTTGAGTCAAAAGTCATATAGTTAACTTTATAACCCGTTTCTTTTTCAAATTTTGTGATGAGCTCTGGATCAATGTACTCACCCCAGTTGAAAATAGTCAAGCTATTATTTGCTGTTTTGACACCATCTGCTGCCTTCATCTGATGAGAGAGTAAACCCAAGGAAGCGGTGATTGCTAAGAGTGCCACAAAGAAATAGATTAGTTTTTTCAAATTGCTCCTTTCTTATTTTTAAAAATAAACTTTTTACTACTGAGTCTAGGTTATTAGAGCGAGCTACGTCAAATTGGAAGATTTTCCAACTGTATCGGAATCTTTCATAATATAATAATACCCTAAAACAAGGACGATTGAAAAGAGAAATACAAGCGCCGATAAAGCATTAATTTCTAAAGAAATCCCCGCACGAGCTCGAGAATAGATTTCTACTGAAAGTGTTGTGAAATCATTCCCTGTTACAAAGAAGGTCACTGCAAAATCATCTAACGAATAGGTGAAGGCCATAAAGAATCCTGCAATAATTCCGGGTGTGAGATAAGGTAAAATGATTTCCCGCATGATCTGTGCTGGAGTGGCTCCTAAATCGTTAGCGGCATCAACCAAAGCTCCATCCATTTCTTGATAAAGGGGCATGACCATAAGCACTACAATTGGTATGGAAAAGGCAATGTGACTTAACAATACGGATAAAAAGCCCAGCTGCATCCCAATCATCGTAAAAAGAATCAAAAACGAAGCTCCAATCACCACGTCGGGAGAGACCATGAGGACATTATTTAATCCCAGTAACGTATCTTTTTTACGCCCTTTGACTTTTACCAGATAAATGGCTCCGACTGTCCCAATAATCGTTGCAACTAAAGAACTTAAAAAAGCGAGAAAGAAAGTTTGAACAACAATCAAAATAAGGCGTTGGTCAGCAAAAAGAGTTTTAAAATTTTCCAAGGTAAATCCAGTGAATTTACTCATATCTCCTCCTGCATTGAAGGAATAAAAGATTAAGTAAAAAATCGGAGCATACAATAGAATGAGGACAACCGCAAGGTAGACTTTACCTAACTTAGAACTTTTTGTTTGCATCGCTAGTTTCTCCTTTCTTTAGTGAGACGCATGACCACGAGCATGGCAACAACCAAGACAACAGCAATGGTGGAGCCCATTCCCCAGTTTTGGGTAGTGAGGAAATGTTCTTCTACAGCAGTCCCTAATGTAATGACCTTATTTCCCCCAATCAAACGTGTCAGCATGAAGAGCGACAAGCTCGGAATAAAAACAGCTTGAACGCCTGCGCGAACACCGTTTAAAGATAAAGGCCAAATCACTTTACTGAAGGTTTGAAAACGAGAAGCCCCTAAATCACTACTCGCATGTACTAAGTTGTCATCTAAATCGTTAAGTGCGTTAAAAATTGGCAGAACCATAAAAGGAATCGAAATATAGCTGGCCACTAAGATGAAACTCATATCGGTAAAGAGAATTTGAGTTCGTCCCAAGCCTAAAAAATTGAGAAAATTATTGACAGAGCCATATTTTCCGAAAATCCCAATAAAAGCATAGGCTTTTAATAATAAGTTTACCCAAGTAGGTAAAATAATCAGCATCAGCCAAAACTGTTTCATCTTAAGCTTGGTCAAAACAAAGGCTACAGGGTAAGAAATAAGTAAGGTGACAACCGTAATAATCAATGCATAAAGAACCGAATTCCAAGTCATCATGAGGTAGGTGCCACTTGAAAAATACTGGATATAATTGTCAAGGGTAAAATGACCATTGAGGTCAAATAGCGATTTCCAAAAGAGCATGACCAAGGGGATTACAACAAAAAATAAAATCCAAAGAAAATAGGGAACAGAATAAATACGTTTGGTCACTTTTCTGCCTCACTTTCTAAAAGGGCATCAGCCTCTTGCTTATGAAGGATTTCGTTGACTGTCTCAGCTAATTCGGTCAATTCCATTGTATTTTCAAGGGCTTCTTTGACTGCTTCTTGAATAGCTGCCTCTTCTTCAGCATTTTCTTCTTCTACTGCCTTAGCCAAACCAATGGTTTGTTCTTCTTCTTCAACATATTCTTCAATACGAGCATCAAATTCTTCTTCGGTTTCATTGAGACGCATGATATGAATGGCTTCTGGATCAAAATCAAGACCAACTTTTTCACCTACAATGGCTTTATGTGTTGAATGGATAAGCCATTCGTTTTTAAATTCATCGTAGGCTACAATTTCATAATGCACACCACGGAAAAGTTGTGTGTCTACAATAACATTGAATTTTCCTTCATTAGGCATGGTGAACCAAATGTCTTCGGGGCGAATGACGACTTCAATGGGTTCATTTTTGCGCATCCCCCCATCTACCGCCTCAAATTGTTGACCGTTAAATTCTACGAGGTAGTCTTGAATCATTCGACCATTCAAAATGTTTGATTCCCCAATAAAATCGGCGACAAAGTGGTTGATAGGTTCATCGTAAATGTCTGTTGGAGTACCTGATTGGACAATTTCCCCTTCATTCATAATAAATATCCAGTCAGACATCGCTAATGCTTCTTCTTGATCATGTGTGACAAAAATGAAAGTAATTCCTAAACGTTGTTGAAGTTCACGCAGTTCATACTGCATGTCTTTACGCAATTTCATATCTAAAGCCGATAGCGATTCATCAAGCAATAAGACTTTTGGCCGATCAATAATGGCACGAGCAATGGCGACCCGCTGCTTTTGTCCACCCGAAAGTTTTGCAATAGAACGTTTTTCATAGCCAGCAAGTTGAACCATCTTCAAACTCTCTGAAACGCGTTTTTCAATCTCTTTCTTATCAACCCCTTTGATTTTGAGGGCAAATGCGACATTGTCAAAAACATTCATATTTGGAAAAAGCGCATAAGATTGGAAGATGGTGTGAACATCTCGCTTATTGGCTGGTAAGTCATTGATTCTTTTATTATCCAGAATTACGTCTCCAGTAGTGGCATCCAAAAGTCCAGCAATAATATTTAAAATCGTTGATTTACCAGAACCTGAAGCTCCTAAGAGCGTGTAGAACTTTCCTTCTTCTAACTCAAATGAAATGTCTTTAAGAACAGTGGTATCAGTATCTGCGTATGTTTTGCTGACATTTTTGAATTCAATAATCGTTTTTGCCATTTCTTTGCCATCCTTTTCTAGCATGTTATAGATGATGCGCATAACATGATATTTCTCTTTTACGATACAAAAAACCAAGCAAACGCTTGGTCTCATCATCAATCTTAGCCTCTGTTTCAAATAGTAGCAAACAGAAAAATCTAGTGCAGAGTCTATACAGCAGAAGAACTTTTAATACTCTTATTGATGCGCCAAAGCGTGTTTTTCTTGGGTGGGGTGGTTCAAAAAAGAATCCCCATAACTCGTCATTGACGAGCTAATCAATAAGGCAACGAAAGTCGCCAATTTCGGCTTTTGACCCGGCTGTCCGTCTGGCCTTGGCTCGATAATACCGTTAGTAAATAGCTAAACGTTACTGACAGATTGGTCAGTAACTTATCGAGCGGTCAAATCTTCTGCGTACAACAGAACTTTATTAATTATAGCTTAAATTGTTGGGATTTTCAAGCTGAAAATTTAAAAAAGACAGGATAAGCCTGTCTTTATTTTTCACCAATAATACGGACTTCGGGCTCTAAAGTGAGTCCAGCATTTTCTTCGACACGTTGGATTACATGGGCGATGAGGGCTTCATAATCCGTGGCTGTCCCATGATCAACATTGACCATGAAACCAGCGTGTTTTTTACTGACTTCCACACCACCAATTCGAGTACCTTGTAATTGTGCTTCTTGGATAAGTTGTCCCGCAAAATGTCCTTCAGGTCGTTTAAAAACGGAACCACAACTTGGATATTCAAGTGGTTGTTTGCTCTCCCGGAGAAAATTGAGGCGATTCATTTCATTTTGAATTTGCTCAGGATCTCCAGGGGTAAGTTCAAATTTTGCGGAGATGACAACAAGATTTTCATCACGAATCACTGAATGTCTATAGCCAAATCTCATTTCATCCGCTGTGAGAACAAAAAGCTCACCACTTTCATTCATCACTTTACAGCTCACTAAAACTTGTGAAATCTCGCCACCATAAGCGCCTGCATTCATGAAAACAGCCCCTCCAATAGAGCCAGGAATACCACAGGCAAACTCAAACCCCGTCAATGCATGTTCTTGTGCGATTTGGGTTACTGCTTTGAGTTTTGCACCCGCTTGAGCTTCAATGGTATAGCCTGCAACATTTACCTGATCAAGTTTTTCAAGTAAAATCACAAGACCGCGGATGCCTCCGTCTCGGACAATAAGATTTGAGGCATTGCCGAGCACCGTGACAGGTGTGTTTGTTGCTTGTGCAAGTACTGACAGCTCTGTCAGTGCTTCAGTTGTTTCAGGAAAAGCTAAAATATCTGCAGGGCCTCCAACTTTAGTATAAGTATAATGAGAAAGTGGCTCATTGTACTTAACAATCAGATGAGAAATTTTTTCAAGTTCATTTTGTTTTAACATAGGTTAATTATACCACACTCTATCAATTGGTTTCAATCTGATCTGAATGCTGGTTTTTTAAAAAGTACTGGAATAGTTCCAGTACTTTTATATAGACATCATGTTGTATCAAAATCAGGTTTTGATCAACAATATTTTTAGTATAGCATATTGAGGTTCTTTTCAAGTAAATATGTTTGAAAAATATAGGTTATCCTCATTTCCAACTGACCAGACGCTCAGTTCGTTTTTACTTTGATTTTATCTTTACTCAAAAAAGTTTTTGCACGTTCAAAAATTTCAATATTAAATGCTTTACTTAAAACATTACAAAGACCTAGTGAGAGGTTGAAGTCGATCATACTGTGAACCAATCCACCAAAACCAATCAATAAGAGAAGATTAAGGAGGGCAGCTTGGTCCATTGTCGCAAAGCCAAAGGCATAAAAAACATAGACGATGAGTGCTTCCAAGCCAGCATGGAATATCCCTAGAACAAGGTTAAAAATTTGGATTTTAACTTTTTGGTGCACGATTTCAGGATGTTTTTTCAAGAAATAAGCACCTGCGGTCATGACAAAAAGATGCATCAAGGCCCGGAGCCAAATCGTAGGAACGGGGGTACTAATCATGAAGCCAAGTGTCGTCCCAATAGCGACAAAAGCTGTCATTACGGGGCTAAAAAACATTGCTGCCATTACAGGAACATGTGAGGCGAGCGTAAATGAGGCAGGACCAATGATGATTTTAGCCGGCATTATAGCCGGAATCAAGATCCCAAGTGCAGTGAGCATTGCAGCAATAATCAGGTTTCTGACTTTTGCATTTTTGGTTTGAGTCATTTGCGTTTCCTTTTTAGAACTCTTGCTTTTAAAAAGCGGACAATAAGGGCGACAAAGTTTCCATTGGTTCATTTTTTCGACGAAAAAATAAGCAATAGAACCTTTAGGAAAAGGTTATTCATCGATCAACTTTTTCCTTGTGATGATTATAACAATTTTTTGTTAAATAATCAAAAAAATCTGTATGTTATAACAGACTTTTTTCGACTTGTAACCCTTTACTATCGATTTCGAGTTCATAAAAGCAACCTTGCCAATTTTTTTCCGACAAATGTTGCAAAAGTAAAGTAATTTTTTCTTCAGGAGCTAGCATCATGAGCGTTGGACCTGCTCCACTAAGATAAGTGCCATAAGCGCCATAGGTTTGACCAATTTCACGAAACGCAGCTAATTCGGGTACTAAAGCTGAGCGGTATTTTTCATGAAAAAGATCTTCTTTCATCATCTGACCTGCTGTAACCAAGTCTCCTGAAAGCAAGCTTGCCACCAGAACATTTGCCACGGCACTTGCTGCAACAGCTTGAGCATAGGAGAGGGTTTCTGGTAAGACTTGGCGACTTGCTACGGTCTTAAGCTCTTTGTCTGGAACAAAAGCTAAAAGTTTGCATTGGGGCAGTTTAGCTTTGATTGCCCGTACTTCTTTGGTTGCACTACTTGCAATGACTAAATTACCATAGAGTGCTGGCGCTACATTATCAGGATGCCCCTCAATCTGACAAGCCAAAGCTAATTTTTCTTCATCACTTAAGCCTAATTGGGCAAGTTGGTTGGCTAACTCAATGCCTGCAACAATCACCGAGCTTGAAGAACCCAATCCTCGTGCCAAGGGGATATCAGAGCTCATTTTCAAATGGTATTTTGCTGACAAGTGCTGCTTTTTCTGAGCTAAGACTGCTGACAGCGTCGTCAGTAATAAATTCTTTTCGTCAGTGGGAATATTGACACCTAAATCATGATCAATCCGCCATGCCTCTGCTTTTTCAAGCACTTCTATTGTTAAATAGAGGTTAACAGCAAGCCCAATCGAGTCAAACCCCGCTCCTAAGTTGGCTGATGTTGCGGGCACAATAATTTTCATTTTAATTTTCCTCCACGACCTTGAAATAATTGAGTAAGTTAAAATCATCTTCTTTTGCTAACTTCGTCTCAAGAGATGCGAGTTGTGTTTGACTTATTTTATGGCAGATGATGCCTACAACAGCACGTTGCCCATCGCCTTTTTGTTGTAAGACTTGTTCAAAAGAAACATTCACGGCTGTAAAAAGCTGCACTAAACGCAAAAACTGTCCAGTGGAATCAGGTGTTTCAACTGAAAAATAGTATTTATTCAGAACTTCTGAGCTTTCTGCCAAACGGGTAGCTCGCTTGTATTCATTAAAAGATTTACCAAGAGTTTGCTCTTTAAACCGTTTAACAATCCGTACGATGTCTGCTAAAACACTTGTAGCGGTAGGATTTTGTCCGGCACCAGCCCCATAAAACATTGAAGCACCCATACCAATCGAATCAAGATAGACTGCATTCATCACGCCCTTAACGCTTGCTAACGGATGAGAAGCTGGTAGAAATGTCGGACTGACTTCAGCAAAAATTCCAGAAGAAACTTCAACGATTTCTCCGACAAGTTTGATCACATAGCCCAACTGATTAGCGATTTCCACGTCTGCTTGCTGAATGGTTGGGATGCCTTGATGCTTGATTTGAGAAGGCGAAATTGTCATGCCAAAAGCAAATTCACTAAGCAAAGCTAATTTATAAACCGCATCAATTCCCTCTACGTCATTTGTCGGATCAGACTCTGCATAACCAAGTAATTGTGCGGTTTCAAGCGCTTTTTTATATGTCCAACCTTCTTCCATCATCTTGGTCAGCATGAAATTGCTTGTCCCATTAATGATTCCCAAGAGGCGTGTGACTTTATCTGAAGCAAACGAATTCGCTAACGTGCGTAAAATAGGTATCCCACCAGCTACAGCAGCCTCATAATAAAGGGCAACTTTATTTTTTTGGGCTAACTTTTGTAGTTCAGCGCCATGGAGTGCGAGTAAATCTTTATTCGCCGTCACAACACTCTTTCCAGCAGCAAGAGCTTGTGAAATATAAGTTTTTGCAGGCTCAATGCGCCCCATTAGCTCAACAACAATTGAAATAGTATCATCATTTAAAATAGCCTCGATTGAAGTTACAAAATCCCAAGGATGACCTGCTTGCCGTAATTGTGCTGCTTTTTCTTCACTACGAACGAGAACTTTTGAAATACTTATCGTTTCATCTAATAGTGCTGCTAATTTTTCCTGATTATCTGCGATCAAGGCGGGCAGTCCAGAACCTACGGTTCCAAAGCCTAAAAGTGCAATTTTCATCTTTTCCCCAAACTCTAAAATTTTTATTATTGCTTAACATTATAACATGATTAGTAAAATTCTTTACTGACCAACCTGTCAGTAACTTTTTTTGCTAAAAAAGAACCAGTCAGCTTTGACCAATTCCCTTTTTACTTTAATAAATCTAATGCCTTCAATTCTTGATCGATTTGTGATAAGACTACTTCTAAATCTTCAGGGTTATTAACAAAGTCAATCTTATCTCCATCTATACGTAGTTTAGGCGAAATATCATAAGCGTCGTACCAAGAAGGATATTCTCCATGAACCTGATGGTAATAAGCTTTTAGCCCCTCTTGTGCATCAATCTGCTCGAAAGAACGGCCTCTTTGTTCAATACGAGCCAGCATCGTTTCAAAAGAAACATCGATATACACGAGCAAATCTGGTCGCTTTTTAGGCATCCCTTCTAGCTCTTCCAGCATATTTGCTAGCAATTCTTTATAGATATCCAGCTCTGTCTTTGTTACATTCCCATTTTTATAATTTAAAGTTAAAAAGAGCTCATCTTCAAAAATTGACCGATCCAAAACATTGTTGTCCTGCTGATAAGCTAATTTAATCGATTCAAATCGTTTATTTAAAAAATAAATTTGCAATAAAAAAGCATATTTTTTCGGATCCTGATAGTAAAGATCAAGCACGGGATTATTATCCACTGCTTCATAAAACACCTCTGTATTCAGATGTGCACCTAATGCCTTTGCTAAACTTGACTTTCCCGCACCAATGGTACCTGCTAATACGATCAAAATTCTATTTTCCTCCCAATCGACACCCTAGAAATCTTGAGTTCCGAAATTTTCAACTTCTTTTATTATAGACTAAAAATATAAAATTACAAATTTTCGACTATCTTTTTAACTTTCATCCTCTAAATTCAATACGTAATCACGCACTTGAGCAGAAAAATAAAGTGAACCGGTAATGACCAACACCTCATCAGCTTTTAAACCTTGGCGTAATTCATCCAAGGCTACTTCCCAATCGGGAGCCAATGTAACACCTTTTTCCTCTAAGTCTGTAAAATTATTTAAAGCTAAAGCTTTAGGATAATCAAAAGTTGTCAAAATTAATTCTGCGTGATCAACTGTTTGCAACATTTCAATCATCTGACGAATATCTTTAGTCGTGATTGCTGAGAATAAGATTTTAAACCTTTTCTTAGGAAATTCAACTTTTAAATTTTCCAGTAAGCGGGTCATCGCATGGACATTATGTGCCCCATCCAAAATAATGAGGGGGTGATCACTTAATTTTTCCATACGAGCCGGCCAGTAAGCTTTCTTAATCCCCAAACGGATTGCTTGTTCACTGAGTGGTAAACCAATCTTATGAGCGTAAACTAAAGCCAGCTCGATAGCCATGGCTGCATTTTCAATTTGATGAAGTCCTTTTAAAGATTTCTCTAAATGCTCAATTTCCCCTGCTTCTGTTTTGAAACTAAACTTTTCATCAGCTTCAATTTCAATACGGTAGTCATAAAGGTACTGGTAAACACGTGCTGTTTTTTGTTTTGCTGTTTCCCAGATAACACGTAAAGCGTCAAGGCCAATATTACCTGTGACAACAGGTATACCTGGTTTAATAATTCCCGCCTTTTGTGCGGCAATTTCCTCAATTGTGGAACCTAAAATATCAATATGATCCAATCCAATCGTAGTAATTCCAGAAACAACTGGTGTAATAACGTTTGTACTATCTAAAAGTCCACCAAGCCCGACTTCAATAACCGCGATGTCTACTGCTTCATCAGCAAAATATTTAAAAGCCATCGCTGTGATGATTTCAAACTCTGTAATTCCAGATAATTCTTCTTGAGCATCAAGTTTCTCAACCAACGGCTGAAGTAATTGCACATATTGAATCAACTTTTCATCAGCAATGGGCTGTGCATTAATACTCATGCGCTCCCCAAAAGTTTCAATAAAAGGACTTGTAAAAGAGGCTACTTTCAAGCCAGCTTCCATAAATATTGAGCGCGTAAAGGCGACGGTAGAACCTTTACCATTAGTACCCGCCACATGAATCATTGATAATTTTTCCTCAGGATGACCCAAAAGATCTAATAGCGCTTCTACCCGACTAAGACCCGGACGAATATTAAATTTTAAACGAGAATGTATCCATTCTAATGCTTCTTCAATTGTCATGTTAACCCTTTTCTAATTCATAATATCCTTGAAATTCGACAGGCGCATCTTCCTTTTTTAATAATGACACGGGCAATTCAGCACGAGCAGGCTTCTTATCTGTTTTAAACAAGCGGTAACGAAAATCAAGATGTTGATGAGCAGGTTCATTTTTTACCCGATTTTCAGGAATGTTGATGAGATTGACATCTATCAGATCCCCTGTTTCTTTTGCAGAGAAGCCAGTTTCTTCATGAAATTCTCGAACAGCGGCTTGTAGCGGTGTTTCATTTAACTCTACATGTCCTGCTGGTAGGAGCAGTTCTTTTTGATAAGGATGCAAGATAAAAAACAGACGTTTGTTTTCAAAAACAAGAGCACTTGCAGAAAGCTGAAGTTTCGGATTTTGCTTTCCCCTTAGTTCTTCATCTGTCGCCTTCAAAAGCATGCAAAGCTGATTAATTTTTTGCTGCTCCACTTTTCCAGCTAGTGATTGGATCTGCCTAATGAGTTGATCATGTGCCATCATATCTCCTTGTAACGTTTTACCGCATCAATTAATACTTTGGTCTCTTTCACATCATGCACACGCAAGATCCGACCACCATCCAGAATCATCTGAGCTTCAAGCATCAATGTTGAAAATAAGCGATCTTTAGAAACAACATTAAAGATACTTTCCATAAAGGACTTGCGCGAAATCGCAACCATGACAGGAAGTCCTAGATGCGTTAAGCGTTCTGTTGCTTTCAAGCGCTGAACGCTATCTAATCCAGAATCTCCCTTAAAAAAACCTACCCCAGGATCAATACAAATTTGCTCATTTTTCAAGCCTATAGCTCGTAATTCTTTTGCTTTTTCTTCGAAAAACAGTGGCAATTCATCAAAAACATTATCTGCAAAGTTAAAACCTGCTCGTCCATTATTCATAGCAACCACAGCCGGACGATAGTTTTTAATAACCTCAAGTTTTTCATGAGTATCAAAGCCGTCAATATCGTTGATAATATCGGCGCCTAAATCTAATGTACGCTCCATCACTAGCGCCTCATCCGTATCAATAGCCACTATTGCCTGAGGGAAATGTTGTTTAATTGCTTTTAATGGTTTTTCAAGCCTTAACCATTCCTCTTCAGGACTGATGTCTGCATAACCTGGTCGAGAAGATTTGCCGCCCAACTCAATCACCGCTGCTCCATTTTCCAAGTCTGATTCAACACGTTTTAAAATATAATCCACTTGAAGATGATCTACCGACCCATCATAGAAAGAGTCTGGCGTTACATTGACAATCGAATAGACAATCGCAGAGGAGATTAAATCAAAGCGAAAACGCTCTGAGGACCAGATTAATTGATGCCGTTGGATAATCAGCTCCAGTTGTCTTCGTTGCTCTTCGATTTTAAAAAAGGGGAGTAGATTTCTAAGTTCATCAATATCAAGGAATACTAAGAGTGATTTGATATCAAGAAAAACCTTACTACTCACGCGTTTTAAAACTCGGGAAAGAAAAATATATTCATCTTGGTTGAGCTGCTCAAACTTAATTGTGATGTTTTTTAAAGAAAATTGTTCCTGATTTAATTCTATAATTTTCATAGCAGACTTTCTAAAAATTCCATTCGTTTTACGGAGTCTTTCTCATAGGCTCCTGAGAAGTAAGAGGTTTTTGTTTTTGAGTTAAGTTTTTTAACTCCTCGCATCTCCACGCACATATGCCGCGCTTCCACCACAACGGCCACTCCTTTAGGTTGCAAAATTTCATCAAGCGTCTCTGCAATTTCACTCGTAATATTTTCCTGAACAGAAAGTTTATGTGAAACGTAATCAACGAGCCTTGGGATTTTCGAAAGGCCGATGATATTCCCCTGATCAGGGATATAGGCTACATGCACCTTTCCAAAAAACGGGAGCATATGGTGTTCACACATCGAATAAAAGGGGATATCTTTGATAAGGACGGGAGAATCAACTTCTGTGGGTTCAATTTTAAAAAGTTTATACGCTTCAAATTTTAAAGAGCGCTGCGATGACAAGATTTCTTCGTACATTTTAGCCACACGTTGGGGCGTTTCAAGAAGTCCTTCACGGTGTGGATCTTCCCCGACAGCAAATAATATTTCCTTGACCGCAGAAGCAATCCTGCCTCGGGGAGTAGGTTCCTCTGCAACTACTTGCACGTGTTGTTCACTTTGATTCAGTTTAGTTACCGCTTCTTGGATGAGTTGATAATATTTGAAAGGGGGTTCTATCAGTTCCAACAATGGAAGCATAACAAAAAGTCGATTAAGAAGTTCTCGGTGCGGTATCACTAGATTTTGCTCAAAGATTTCCTCTTCCCCATAGAATAAAATATCAATATCGATCGTGCGTGGGCCCCAGTGAATTTTACGTTCGCGGTTGAGCTTTAACTCTACTTCATGGATGAAATCCAATAAGGCTTGGGGAGCTAATAAGCTAGAAATTTTGAGAGCAATATTAATAAAATCGTCTTGTTTAACACCGCCTACCGGAGAAGTTTCATAAAATTGCGATTGTTGTTCAACGATAATCTTCGGATGTTCTCCTAAGAGACGGATGGCTTCATGGATATAGTACTGACGATCGCCAATATTACTCCCCAAACTTAAATAAATCGTTTGCATAGTTCCTCCACATGCATTATTCCTAAAAATGACTTGTAACTTTAGAGTTACTGCTTAGCCTCGCATTTCAATTTCTGCTGAATCAAAGATTCCCTCAATGGGGACTGCAAGTTTTCTAAGATGAACCTCGACAGTTTCAATACGCTGAGTTGTTTTTTTAACCCTTTGAATAATATCATAGGCAACCTTTTCAATTAAATCAGCCTTGGAGTTTTCTACTACTCCTCGGGTTGCCTCATAAAAATCAACATAAGAAAGGGTATCTTCGAGTTCATCCAAACCAGAATAAGTAAAATTGGTCTCAACGATAAGATCAATTTCTAAATTTTGACCAAGTATCTTTTCTTCAGGAAGTACTCCAATATGTGCTCTAAACTTCATGTTATTTAGCTTTATTTTATACATAATGCCTCGTTTTAGGTGTAGAAAAGGCTATGAATCTCTTCATAGCTCTATTTTCAGAGATATTTTATGATTGCTTGCCAAGCTTCTTCAAAACCAGTTTTGTCTGCAGATGAAAAGATAATGAAATCATCTGTACTATCAAATTTCACAGCCTTTTTGATGATTGACTCGTGTTTATTCCACTTACCACGAGAGACTTTATCTGCTTTAGTGGCGACAAGAATTACCGGAATATGATAATATTTCAAAAATTCATACATCATGATATCATCTTCGGAGGGTTCATGGCGAATGTCAACCAAACTGACCACGGCCCGCAGATTTTCACGAGTAGTGAGGTACTCTTCAATCATTTTCCCCCACTTTTCACGTTCTTTTTTGGAAACCCGAGCATAGCCATAACCAGGGACATCAACGAAATGAACTTGGTCATCGATATTATAAAAATTTAAAAGTTGGGTTTTCCCTGGTTGACCAGATGTCCGAGCAAAGTTTTTTCTATTTAACAATGTATTGATAAAACTTGATTTTCCGACATTGGAACGTCCAGCAAGTGCAATTTCAGGCCAGTCATTTTCTGGATACTGTTTTTTTGAAGCAGCTGAAATGGTTAGCTTCAGGTTGTTCGTATTAATTGTCATTTTTTCTCAACCTCGCGTACCAATTTGGGTTCTTCTTTTCCTTCGACAACCGCCTCAGTAATCTCAACTTTTTTAATTGTTTTATCACTAGGAACCTCAAACATGATATCCATCATAACTTCTTCGATAATTGAGCGCAAGCCTCGAGCCCCTGTTTTACGGGCGATGGCTTTACTGGCTATAGCATGTAAAGCCCCTTTATCAAAGTCAAGTTCTACGTCATCAAAAGAGAGTAATTGCTTGTATTGTTTGATTAGAGCATTCTTTGGTTCTGTCAAAATGCGAATCAAGTCTTCTTCTGTCAAACGTTCAAGCGCAGCAACAATCGGGAGGCGACCGATAAATTCTGGGATTAATCCAAATTGTTGAATGTCTTCTGCTATAATTTCTTGCATATAAGAATCATTCTCACTGATTGCTTTATTATTCGCCCCAAAACCAATTACTTTTTCGCCCAAACGTTGTTTGACAATTTCCTCAATCCCATCAAAAGCACCACCAACAATAAATAAGATATTTTTTGTATCTATTTGAATCATTTCTTGATTAGGATGTTTTCGACCACCTTGAGGAGGGACACTTGCTACTGTTCCTTCAATAATTTTCAAAAGAGCTTGTTGGACACCCTCTCCTGAAACATCACGTGTAATTGAGACATTTTCAGATTTTTTAGCTATTTTATCGATTTCATCGATATAAATGATCCCACGTTGTGCTCTTTCAATATTAAAATCACTTGCCTGTAAAAGTTTGAGTAAGATATTTTCTACGTCTTCACCCACATATCCTGCCTCAGTTAAACTTGTCGCATCTGCGATTGCAAAAGGTACGTTAAGTGATTTAGCCAAAGTTTGAGCAAGAAAAGTCTTCCCAGAACCAGTAGGTCCAATGAGTAAGATATTGGACTTTTGAAGTTCAATCTCTTCTTTATTTGCACTACCTGAAAAATTAATGCGTTTATAATGGTTATAGACGGCGACTGCTAGAGCACGTTTTGCTTTATCTTGCCCAATTACATAAGCATTGAGTAATTCAAGCATTTCGCGCGGTGTTTTAACTTCAAGCATTTCTGAGGCTTTTTCTTCTCTGAGTTCTTCTTCTAAAATTCGTGTTGAAAGCTCAATGCACTCATTACAGATAAACACATCTGAACCAGCGATCATTTTTTTCACATCATCTTGACTTTTGCCGCAAAATGAGCAATGAATATTTTGATTTTGTGTATTTGACATAATAATTTGTTCCTAAATACTTCTAAGATTTCTAGGATTTCCTTCATTGAAATCCACAAAAAACCTTAAAGGGTTGATTGCTTTATGTAAGGTTCTTTTTAAAAAAGAAGCCCATGGAAAGCATGAATAGAATTGACAATATTCGTAAAGGCATTGAGGAGAAAAAGCATTCCTAGTCCCCAACGCTTTTTGCGAAAACACTGGATGGCAATAATAATGCAAATCCAGCAAAGTATTGCTGTAAACAGCCCGAAAATTGATTTTGTCATGGTTATTTCACTTTTTTATATTTTTTTATCGTAAAGTCGTAAGGATTTTTTTCATCTTTACGATGGAAGTTTTCTGAAACTTCCTCAAAATTCTTAAAATCAAAAGAGGCTGGGAAATAAGCATCTCCAGAAAACTTACCATGTACAACAGTACGGTAGAGTATCTCAAGTTCTTTTTCAAAAAGTGCTAAAATTTCAGCACCGCCCGTAATGAATAAATCTTTTTCCTGATTGCGATACCACTTTAAGACGTCCTCTAGACTGTGCATGATAAGCACATGTTCATCTGTAGAACGGTAATTTTGGTCTCGTGTTAGAACAATACTGATCCGACCAGGAAGCACACGTTTTTGCATGCCGTCAAAAGTTTTACGCCCCATAAGGATGGCTTGACCCATAGTGGTTTTCTTAAAATGTTGTTGTTCAGCGGGTAAATGCCAAGGCATTTTTTCGTTTTGTCCAATCAGGCCTTGCTCATCTTCTGCCCATATTCCAATAATCATCATGCCCCCTTATTGAATTTTGCTTTTACTATTATAGCAAAAATTTGCTATTTTCGCTCTGTCTAGTACAGAACAGCGGTTATTTTTCAACTTTTGTAGGGATTAATAAAAAAACGTTGATTTTTTATTAAAAATATCATTATTTTTCTTTACAAATTTAAAAATAAGTGTTATCATAATAATTACATTAATTTGTTTCAATCTTTCCTGTTATGATTAAAGCAAATTAGTCCCCCAACTAGACTTCTTGCTGAGATTGACTCCGAGGGGTCTAGTTTTTTTGTTTTTTACCCTAAAAACTTAATGATGGCTCTGTAAGCTGTGTTCAAACTGCTGATGGAGCTGTCATTAATTATTTTGAGAAGAAAGTGTGAAACATGAATCATATTGCCCTTTTTGAACCTCGCATCCATTTTAATACGGGAAATATTGCCCGTACTTGTGCTGCAACCAACACCGTTTTGCATCTGATCGAACCTTTTGGATTTGAAATTACTGATAAGCACCTCAAGCGTGCTGGCTTAGACTACTGGGATAAAGTTAATATTGTTTATCATAAAAATTTGGAGGACTTCGTAACCTCTATTCCAGCGGATGGCCAGCTCTATTTGGTGAGTAAATTTGCTGAGCATGTCTATTCAGACGTAGATTACTCAGATAATGAGCAAGAGCATTATTTCTTATTTGGCCGCGAAGACACGGGATTGCCCGAAACATTCATGCATGAGCATCGTGATGAATGTATCCGTATCCCAATGAATGACGAGCACGTACGTTCTTTGAACTTATCAAATTGCGCTTGTATGATTGTATATGAAGCTCTGAGACAACAACATTTTGCTGGTTTGGAGCGTGTCCATACTTATGAAAAAGATAAATTGAAATAATTTTTACTGACCGTTCTGTCAGTAAAAATAAAACTCTATCAAACGATAGAGTTTTTTTATTTTACTGGTTCAGCCTGAGTTGCTTCTGAATGTTCCGCAACGCTTGCCTTTTTATGATTGAAAATGAGATTTAAGGCAATCGCTGATACGGTACTCATCACAATCCCATTTGAAACAAAAGGTTGGATAAAAGTAGGAAGTGCTGTAAATAAGTTGCTGGAATTAAAACCAACTCCCATCGCTACAGATACGGCTGCAATAAGTAAGTTTTGGTTCCCCTCAAACTCAACACTACCAAGCATGCGAACCCCTTGGGTTGCTACCATTCCAAACATGACAAGCATTGCCCCACCCAAGACAGGGTTAGGAATCAATTGAGCAACAGCCGCAAATTTAGGAATCAAACCAAGAATTAGCAAGAAACCTGCAGTAAAGTAGAGAGGTTTGCGTGTTTTAATCCCTGATAATTGGACTAAACCAACATTTTGTGAGAAACCGGTGTAGGGAAAGGTATTAAAGATACCCCCGAGAAATACTGCAAAGCCTTCTGCGCGATACCCATTACGCAAGCGTTTTTCATCGAGCTCTTCACCAGTGATATCAGCCAGCGCCAGATAAACTCCGGTAGATTCAACCAAGGAAACAATAGCAATAATAATCATCATCAGACAGTCCATAAAATAGAATTTAGGAGCTGCAAAATAAAAAGGTTGAGGTAAATGTGCCCAAGGTGCTTGACTAACGACGTTGAAATCGACTAAGCCCATACTTGCAGCGAGGACTGTTCCTGCTACAAGCCCAATCAAAATAGCAATAGAGCGAATAAAGCCTTTAGAAAAAATATTAATAAGTAAAATAATTAAGATGGTTGAGAGGGCTAAAATAACACTTTGAAGTGTTGGTTTTGCCGCATTATCTCCCATATTCCCGATGGCAACAGGAATCAAGCTTAGACCAATAGTTGTAATCACAGAACCTGTCACAATAGGTGGAAATAATTTTCTAATCTTTGAAAAAATTCCTGAAATTAAAATCACGAACACACCCGAGACCATCAGGGAGCCAAACATAGCACCTGAACCATGACTTTGTCCAATAATAATCAATGGAGCTACAGACTGAAAAGCTACTCCTAATACTACTGGAAGACCAATCCCAAAATGCTTGCGTAGCTGAAGTTGTAAAAACGTCGCTAATCCACACATAAATATATCTGCTGAGATAAGATAGGTCAGTTGCGCTGCCGAATAATTTAAAGCTCCTGCGATCATAATGGGAACTAAGATAGAACCGGAGTACATTGCTAAAAGGTGTTGAAGCCCCAGAATGGCTGACTTCGAGTTGCTTTGTTCATTTTTGTGAAACATGTTCTGATTTTCCTTAATTTCTTCTTTTTAGTGATACTTCTTAATTTATATCAAATGCTGAATCATCAGCTGGGGCGAAAATAACTTTACCATTTTCAAATTTCTCAATGCGGGCAAGGCTTGTGAGATTCATTCCTTCATCAAGGAGTTTTTGACGACCGTCTTGGAAAGATTTTTCAATTACTATTCCTAGACCAACCACTTCTGCTTTAGCTTGCTTCATTAAATCCAACAAGCCAAGTGCTGCTTGTCCATTGGCTAAAAAATCATCAATAATGAGTACTTTTTCGCCAGCTTCAAGCAACTTACTTGAAATTTGAACGGTTGATGTCAATTTTTTAGTAAAAGAATAAACTTCTGTAACCAACAAATCATCATTCATGGTTACATTTTTTGCTTTTTTGGCAAAAATCAAGGGCACATTGAGTGACTCGGCAGCATACAAAGCGGGTGCAATCCCACTTGCCTCAATGGTTACGACTTTTGTAACGCCTGCATTGGCATAAACCTCAGCAAAGCGTTTCCCGATTTCCTTCATCAACTGATAGTCAACTTGGTGAGTTAAAAAACGGTCTACTTTTAGAATGTCTTGACCTAATACTTGACCGTCTTTATGAATGCGGTCTTCTAATAATTTCATAGTTTCTCCTTAGTTATAATTTTTTCTCTCAGAAAAATTACTGAGAGGCAACTGCTTTTAATCACAAGGATTAAAAGGTGAGCGAATCTCGCTCACTTTCATTACAAATTGATGAAACAGTTTTTAGTTCAGCTGTTGCCCACAGATGAAAAACGCCCTGTTATTAAACTAACAGGACGTTTCTAATACGCAAAAAAAGAAATTAAATTTAGTGAAAAATCGAATTTCCTTATTGTCTCGCATTTACGGTACGAGGTAGAAACGCCCAGCCATATTCTAGGTATAAATAAGATGATCCAGAATAAGTTTAGGATCTCTCCTGAACTTTTCTAGAATTATATTCTATCATAAAAATGTTAAAGAAGCCATACTCAAAAAATGACCTATTTTTAAATCGCATCACCGTTCCAAATTGAATTTTTAACCACAACATAATCAACTTTTGTCAGCGCAGACAAATCACGACCGCCAGCATAAGAAATTGAACTTTGAAGATCTTCTTCCATTTCTTTCAATGTATCTTTAAGTGAGCCTTTGTGAGGAAGGAGAATTTTCTTTCCTTCGACATTTTTGTGTTCACCTTTTTGATATTCTGAAGCCGAACCAAAATATTCTTTGAAAAGTTGTCCGTCACGTTCAACAGTTTGTCCTGGTGATTCTTCATGTGCAGCAAAAAGTGAACCGACCATGACCATTGTTGCTCCCATACGGATTGATTTCGCAATATCGCCATGAGTGCGAATACCACCGTCAGCAATAACGGGTTTACTTGCTGCTTTGGCACACCATTTTACTGCTGCAAGTTGCCAACCACCTGTACCAAATCCAGTTTTAACTTTTGTGATACATACTTTCCCTGGGCCAATGCCGACTTTAGTCGCATCTGCTCCAGCGTTTTCCAATTCACGGACAGCTTCTGGCGTTCCAACATTTCCAGCAATAACAAAAGTTTGTGGCATCAAACGTTTAATCAATTGAATCGTTTTAATAACAGAATCTGCATGTCCATGCGCAATATCAATGGTAATAAATTCGGGAATGAGTGCGTCTGCTGAAATTTCACGAATAAAGGCATGTTCATCTGCTTTAACACCAACAGAAATTGAGGCAATCAGACCTTGTTGGTGCATTTTTTTAATAAATGCCGCTCTATTTTCTGCTTCAAAACGGTGCATGATATAGAAATAACCTTCTTTTGCAAGCATTTCAGCGATATCTTCATCAATGATGGTTTGCATATTAGCAGGAACAACGGGCAATTTGAAAGTATAATTGCCTAATGTCACATGCGTATCTGCTTCTGAGCGACTGTTGATGATACATTTGTTAGGAATCAGTTGGATGTCTTCGTAGTCAAATACAGAGTTGAGGTTGTTCATGAAATTTCTCCTTATGATGTGTCGCACTGTCAGTCTTAATTTAGACAGGTTTCGCGCACACTCAATTCATTTTTGATTTACAGAAGACCGACCAAACCGCTTGAGGTTTCACTAGTTAGGCGATTTAAAAAATCTCTGTCTGCCCAACCTTCCTTAATCATTTTACAATAAACAAACGGTTTTACAGAGAAATAGCTGGTTTTTTTAAAAAAATACGCACGCATTGTTCGTAAATGCAGAACTTTCACTAAAAAAATACTGACCAGACGGTCAGTATTTTCTTTTCATAAATAATGTTCCTCGATGATACATCATGAAGAAGATAAGTTCATAAACCAGAAGAAAAACTAAAAATGTATGCATGAAAAATTGTTCTGGTAAAACATTAATGATCGGATCTGTCGTAGGATCAAAAAGCCAAGCATCATTTCTAAAAAGCAATTCATGAAAAGCGACAAAGAAACGATCAAAACCAATCAACCAAGCAACGCCCCCGATTGCCAAAGGAAAAAGCATTACCACGCGTAAACCATTATGAAAAACCAATAAAAGATGCTCTTTTAAAAAATACACAAAGGCTGGTATCAAAATAAGACTCAAGCCAAAGGCAATCATGAACAAGCGCTTGACTTCTACAAAATGTTGCAAGCCAGAAGGAGAGGAGGAAAAGGCTGGCATATGGAGATGTCCCACAAAAGGATTAATGAGATAATTCATCAATGCTAAATAATTTTCCCAGAGTTTAGTGGCACTCATTTTAGCGACATCTGCTAAAGCATACCATGACATTTCCGCACCAAACAAGGGTATCGCTATAAAAATTGTAAGGCTCACAGAGAGAGCGATCACCCACAAGATGGTCAATCCAAAAATCAGTCTATCGCGCAATATCGACTCCTTGTTCTTATTTATTCATCAGAATTTACTGACGACGCTGTCAGTAAACTTAAAGAAGACTCATTTGTTATGATATTTTAAACGTCCCATTCATCCAGGCTTGCAACCACATAAGTTGGTGCAATTGGTAAATGAGGTACTTCTTCGGCTTTTGTAAATCCAGTAGTAACCAATAAACTATCAATCCCATTATCAATCCCAGTATGGATATCCGTCAGATAATTATCCCCGACCATCACCAAGTCCGATTTGGGTAACCCTAATTTTTCGACTGCCTTATCAGCAATAATGGACGCAGGTTTTCCTATAATGGTGGCTTCAACCCGCGTCGCAGCTTCGAGCATCTTGATTAAAGAGCCTGCCCCAGGCGTTAATCCTCGCTCGTTTGGTAAATTCAAGTCAGGATTTGTTCCGATGAACTTCGCCCCTTTTTGGATGGCTAAAGTCGCTAAAACAAGCATTTCGTAAGTCAGATCTGTATCCAAAGCGACAACAACATAAGCCGGATTTTCACGCTCTTTTTTGTAGCCTGCTTCATAAATCGCTTCTTTTAAGCCGTCTTCCCCAATAATATAGACAGTTTTTTCAAGCCCCAAGTCATTCATATAATCTACAGTCGCTAAACTTGCCGTGTAAATTGTTTCTAAAGGAGTTTCAATATCGAATTGCCGACGCAATCTTTTTTGAACAACTTCAGGTGTTTTTGTCGTGTTATTTGTTAATAGAAGATAGGGAATTTCTTGTTCTTGCAGCCGATGAATGAACCGTTCACCCGCAGGAATTCGTTGATTTCCAAGGTAAATCGTACCATCCAAATCAATCAAGTAACCTTTATATTTTTTATTTGTCATTTTGTTTTCTCTCTAAACTACTCATTGAGCTTACTGACCAGTCTGTCAGTAAGCTTTACAGTTCAAACTTTTACTGACAGAACTGTCATTAAAACGGATGAGAAGCAGTATGCTCTGTCCAATGAATTTCAATTTGGGTCGACCCCTCATTGAAATTATGATGACTCACATCCCCCTCCCAACTCATTGCAGCATGAATCTCTTCACCATACAGCACTTCATGGTTATATTTGATAAAAATACGGGACGGCACGTGACTTTTTCTAAATTCAAAATCGACCATATCCGCTGCCCAATCATAATATTTTGCATTGTTGACGTGCCCATTCATGTCCAAAGCTGAAAAACGGACAGGGTAAGTCATAAGGGTAGGGTTCTCAAACGCTTCTCTTTTTTTAAACTTGTGTGGGCGCAATATTTTTGATATTTTCTCCGATGCATAAGGATCGACAATATCATCAAGGACACGATCAATCTTACGTGTCTCTTTATCCATCAAAACCCAGGTGGAAGCAATCTCTAACATTACTTCACCTTGGGAGTCAAGAAAAGAAAAACGACGATAACAAAAGAATTTATTATAACTTGTTGCTTCAGTCTCAATTGTAATTTCTTCGTTAAACATTGGAAAACGAATGATTTTTACATCATACTCAATCACTGCCCAAAACAAGCCATAGTGTTCTGATACCCAGACATCTGAGCGTCCAAGCTCCGTAGACTGCTCACCCGAAATTTGTAGCGCGACTGCAAGAATGCTCGAAAGTCTCATTTTTTGAAAGGCATCACTTTCATAGAAAGGTACCCGGTATTTTTGTTGATATTTTAAACCCATTTTATTAACCTCGCCCTCTATTTTAGCAAAAAAAAGAGTGATTTTCATAACTCACTCTTTTTGAAAGAACAGATTTCATAAAAGTCCAGTTCTTATATTTGTTGGCAGGCAATCCCCAATGTGCTAATCAGCAACTCCTCATATGGATCTTTTGCATGATATTCATCAATGTACTTAATTTCTTTAACACCAGCCGCAACCACTAATTTTAAGCAAGCAAGACAAGGAAAAAGTGTCGTATAAAGGATAGCGCCCTCAGGAGAAACTCCATGTTTTGCCGCTTGTGCGATTGCATTTTGCTCTGCATGGACCGTCGCTACACAGTGCCCATATTTATCTTCTGTACAGCCTACATCTGTACAATGGGGCATGCCGGAAACCGCACCGTTATACCCCGTTGAGAGGAGCTGTCCATTAGGACTTACTAATAAGGCTCCTACTTGAGCATGGGTACAAGTTGAACGCTTTGCAACCACTTGCACAATTTCTTTAAAATATTCATCTTTCGTTGGGCGGGTATATTGATCTAACATTCTTTCTCCTTCTTTACACTTTTGCTTTATTATAGCAAAAATTTTTCATCAAGCCTATAAGAAAAAAACACCTTTCCTTTCGAAAGAGAAGTGTTTTTTTACTTATCTTTAAACAGCTTGTCGTAGTTTTCTTGATTAAGCACCATATTCAAATCAAGATTTCCATCAAAACCTGGTAGGCTTCCCTGATCAGTATACTGTTGCATCCCATAGCTTAAGCTAGTCTCTGGCGAGGCGTCCCAAACCCCTGTATTACGACCGTAGGCCGCAATCCAAATGGCTTCAAACTTATCGACATTAATCTGATGTTCTTTAATAAACCAATCTTGAGCATAAATCCCAATATTTTCTGCCCCTTGCTTTTCTAATTCTGAACGAAAAGCTTCAATCCCACTGTTCATATTTTTCATATTGGTCACTTCTACATCCAACCAATAATAAGTAGGATGAAAAGGACTGGCACGTTTGTAAAAATCTCTTGCTTGTTTACGCATTTCTGCTTCTGTTTCCCCAGTTACAAAAGCATAAACGGCAACTGGAATCCCCCGTTCTTGGAAAGATTTAATATGGGTTTTGTAAGCTGTGTCTTCCCCATCTTTATTGGCCGAATTATCTGCATGACCGTATGAGCCATTTACCCGAATGACCGCGCCAATAACTTGTTGACTAAGCGTATTATAGTCAATGTCTTTCGGCGGCTGCCAACCCGACAAATCAACTACTGGTTTATTCAAGTCTAACACTTTTTGGTCTAAGACATGATTGACCACAATCTTTGGTTCTGACGACTCTTCAAGCTCCACAGGTCGAATTCGGACCAACCCAAGCAAAGCAATCATAGAAAGCATGATTGCCAAAAATACAAGCGCACCTAACTTCTTTAGTTTACGTCTCATTTTAGGTTTCATTAACTATATTGTAACAAAAATTTTAAGTTTGCGCATCTTCTTTGCTGGCATTAATCCACTTGTCCCTCATCTAAAAGAAATGCTTCAAAAACATTGTTTCCTAATTCAAACCCTTTATCCGTCATATGAATGCAAGATTTATCATCAAATAGCAAGCCTTGGTTGATTAGCTCAGAAACTTTTTGTCCATAAAGTTTGTTAAAAGAAAGACCAAATTTTGATTCGAATTTTTCGACGAGGACACCAGATTTTTTACGTAGACCCAAAAACATTTCTTCTTCAATTTGCGATTTTTTACTCAATACTTCTTCATGGATTCTTTTTTTTGTAGGAGCTTGCTTGAGATAATGATGGACGGGACCATGATTTTTATATCTGATCCCTTCTAAATAACCAGAAGCCCCAGCTCCCACACCATAATACTCTGCATTGTTCCAGTAAGTTAAATTATGTTTACTTTCATAGCCCGGTTTCCCAAAATTTGAAACCTCATAATGGTTAAAACCATGCTCAGATAAAACTGCCATGATATATTCATACATATCCGCATTCTTGTCTTCATTTGGTAGACGTAAAAGTCCTCGTCGCTGCCGGTTCATAAACACGGTATGATCCTCTAAAATTAAACTATAGAGCGCGACATGGGGTAAATTCAAACTTAAGAATTTCTCAACATCACTTCGGACCATCTCCATTGTCTGGCCTGGCAAGGCATAAATCAGATCAATCGTGATATTTTCAAAACCTGCTTTTTTTAACTTTTCAATAGAGTCGTAAACTTGGGCTTCAGTATGCGTCCGTCCAATTTTCTTTAAAAGTTTATTGTCAAAAGTTTGTACACCTAAAGAGATTCGATTGACCGCAGAACGCGCTAAAACTTCTACAACTTCATCGGATAAATCTCCTGGGTTAGCTTCGACGGTAAATTCCTCTAATTCTTCGAGATCTATTTCAGCTGCTAAGGCACTTAGGAGGCGCTCAAGCTGAGGCGCACTTAAAACAGTTGGTGTCCCGCCACCGATATAAAGAGTTTTTAACCTTTTAATTTGGTAGCCTCGAAATTCTTCAATCAAAGCCTCAAGGTACTCATCAACGGGTTGACCTTGCATTAACACCTTAGCAAAATCACAATAATAACAAATATGTGAACAAAAAGGTATGTGCACATAGGCTGATTCAACGGGATAGCTCATGATTAGCCCCTTTCATCCATTTTTTTCGTAATACGATAATTGCAAGCAGACCATTAACCACCATCAAATAAATTGGAAAGGCGAGACTTGTAAAATTCCAGATTGACATTGCAAAAAAGCTTGTTGCAGCATTAAAAACACCCGCAGCAAATGGCTCCCACGACTCTGTTTCTGGATACTGCCAAGATTTAACAAGGGTAGGTACCGAAGCTAAAATATCTGCGACTATTGCTAGGGCTATTGCAAGATTTGGATTTTTTGTCATGGCCCATACAATTAGTGTTAATAGAGAAACTACGCCACAAATGAAATCAAATCGTCCTATAGCCCAATAGGCTTTGCGATTAATAAATGAACATAGAAAAATGAGTGCTGTGGAAGAAAAGGAGATCAGTACAGGAAACTGGCCCCAAGTCCATCCTTTAGAAAGAGCAGCAAAAAAACCGATTGCTGGTGCAATCGACCAGAGTAACCAAGAAACTTTATTGGGACGAACACGCCCCGTCACAGTTGCCCAAGCATAGGGAATATTAAAGACGAGCGTAACAGCTGCGCCTACAAAAATCATAAATTGCATAGCTTCATTATATCAGAAAAAGGCTATAAGAGTATCTGTTTTAGGATGATAAAAAGGACCTTTCAGTCCTCATTTCTTAAATGTGAATGGCGATAGCTATAGCCAAAATAAAAGAGAGTGGCTAACAGCAGCAAGATGATTAAGACAAACCAAGTTATCCAATCATAATTCAGTAACAACCCAAAGCTAATTAACAATGAAACGATTGGTAAAAAAGGAACAAATGGAGTACGGAATTCGCCTTCTTCTGGTTCTCCATAATCATGCCGTAACTTTATAATTCCTACTGCAAGCATCATCAGATAAAGAAGGGTACACAGGTTTAAAAAACCTGAGAGACGGTCAATAGAGAAAAGCCCTGTCACTAGCATTGCAAGAATTCCCATCAAGAGAATGGCGTTTTTGGGAACACGATATTTCCCGGATAAGCGACTTAATTTTTTAGGGAGTAGACCATCCCGACTGATGCCATACAAGGTTTGGACGAGGGCATAAGACATGGTAATCCCGACAGTAAGTAGGGTGAAGAGCGCAACTATTGAAATAATGTTGCCAAGCCACGTTAATCCAACAGAACGTAATGCAAAGGCCAGAACATCAGACACATCGAGCTGAGTATAGTGGACCATTCCTGTTAAAACTAATGTCACAAGAATATAAATGATTGCTGTAATAAATAATGCGCCCATGATTCCTGAGGGGATGGCGTGTTCTGGATCTTTCGTCTCTTCGGAAGATACCGAAATGGTTTCAAACCCAAGAAAGGCCATGAACATCAAAGAAGCGCCTGCGAGCATCCCTTTCCCACTAAAAATCGAGGTCCAGCCAAATGGTGCAAAATTTTGCCAGTTATCAGGATTAAGAAAAAATAAGCCTGCGATAATAAAAATTGCTAAAGCAACGAGCTTTAGTACTACTAACACACGATTAAAACGGAGCATAGTATGCGTTCCTAAAAAACCCAAAAGCGTAATCGCAATAATAATAAGCACAGGGATAAGATCAATTGAAAAATGGGACGCTGTCCCTAGAGGACCATTAATGACAGCAGGCAAATGGAGCCCCAGTAACCCTTTGATGTAGGACCCCCATCCACTAGCCGTGACAGAAAGCCCCGTGAAAAATTCAATCATCAAGAGTGTTCCAGCAATCCAAGCAGGAAATTCACCAAAAAGAGTGTACAAATAGCCATATGGTCCGCCTTGTGCAGGGATGCGCGAGGCAAATTCCGAGAAGATTAGCGCAGAAAACCCAATGGCAACTGATGCAACAATAATCGAGACAATCAATGAGGGGCCTGCAACTGTTGCCGCAGCTCGCCCAGTTAACGTGAAAACTCCGGTCCCTACCATACTGCCTAATCCTAAAAAGACAAGGTCCATGCTCTTTAAACGACGAACCCTCTCCAATTTCTCATTTTCCATTGAAAAAGGCTTTTTTCTAAAAATGTTCATTAAATTTTATTATCCTATTTACATGTTATAGTAATGTTATCATTTCATTTTAACATATCTATAAAAAAACTCAAATATATTTAATGTACTTCCTTAGAATAAGTTTTTCCATTAACCTATTTTTTCTGGAAACTGAAAGGTGCTCACTCCTAAATCATCATAACGTTGGAAATAAAGGGTACGGCTGTCCACCGCAACAGCGCTTCGATAAATGGTATAGGTATCCGAGCGACCATCGGATTTAGGAACAGTTACGCCATCTAATATGTGCCATGTTTCAATAACATTTTCTTGCTCATCTGCTGGAAATATCGCTCGCTCTTTGAAAATCGCTGCCCGCATAAAACGTGAAGTTGGAGTAAAACCTCCTGGAAACACAGGCTTTCCTGAAAAATTACCACTCGAAATACGATTGGGGTTTGACGGATTTACTGACAGGTTGGTCAGTGGTTTTATATCCATATAAGTCGCTAATTTTTCTACTTCACGCTCAAATCTTGGGGCATTGGTCACAACACCTACTGGATTATCAATAATTACCAGTTGCCCTCCCCGTGGTTCAACATTGACCATCATACCTGTAGGATCGGTTGCAGAGAAATGTAAGTCATTACGGCCAAATTTATAGGTGGAAAATAAATCTGTCATGAGCTGAACATTGGAAATCTTTTCCCGTAAATCTGCCACTGAACGACAATTTCCCAAAATCCAAAGCACTAATTCAAAGCCAGCCAGCTGAATTTTTCCGCTGACTGCTTCGTCAGCATATTCTGAGTGATTTGAAAACGTTAGTTTTTGAGCTGCCAGACCAAACTCGTTGACCCCATCGGATAAATCCACATGCGGACGTGCTTTGCGTGCTCCAACACCTAATACTGCATAGGTATTCTCGATTGTTTGACCATTGTAAACGCTTTGCCACTGATAACCTCTTGGTAGATTCATAGGACTTGCCTCAAAGGCTCGCCAATCCATTGTTCGAGCAAACATTAATCCCCCATCACGTGAGTGCATTTGAAAACTAGTACACATTTTTCTCCCCTAACTAATCTATCATCTCTTTATTTTAACAAAATATTAAAGGACAAAAGTTCAAAAAAGCTCGAAAAAAGTACTGACACAATTGTCAGTACTTTTATTCAACCCATAATTATAAAATTATTTGTACATTTCAAGCAATGCAAGGAAGCTATCAGCTTCGAGTGATGCTCCACCAACGAGGGCACCGTCGATGTTTTCTTTAGCCATCAATCCTTCGATTGTTTCAGGTTTAACTGAACCACCGTATTGGATACGTACAGCTTCTGAAACTTCTTTTCCATAAAGTTTTTCAACTGTTGAACGAACAACACCACAAGTTTCGTCAGCAATTTCGTTTGTTGCAGTTTTACCAGTTCCGATTGCCCAGATTGGTTCGTAAGCAATAACCATTTTAGAAACTTGTTCAGCGCTCAAACCAGCAAGACCAGCTTCGATTTGACCTGAAACCCATTCAGCTGTTTTACCAGCTTCAAAAGTTTCCAAAGTTTCACCACAACAAAGGATTGGAGTTGCTCCAGCAGCGAAGATTGCTTTTGCTTTTTTGTTGATGTCTTCGTCAGTTTCGTGGAAATATTCACGACGTTCGCTGTGACCGATGATGATGTATTCAACACCTAAATCAACGATAGCAGCTGGACTATTTTCACCAGTGAATGCTCCAGCATTTTCAAAGTAGCTATTTTCAGCAGCAAGTTTCAATTCTGAACCTTGACGAAGGTAAGCCATAGGAGCGAGGAAAAGTGCAGGTGCACCGATAACTGATTCAACTTTATCAGATGAAGGCAAGTTATTTTTTACAGCTTCAACAAAAGCTTGTGCTTCTGACAAAGTTTTGTTCATTTTCCAGTTACCAGCGATAATTGGTTTACGTGACATTCTAATTCTCCTTATAAGGCGTTTATGCCTCTTAAATTTTGGACTTCAGTCCATCTTTTACATGGTCTATTTTATCACATTGTGAAAAAAATTGCAGAAATCAACTCATCATTTTTTTAGATCTAGTATGTACTTATTAATCTCAAATATTGAGCATATCCTGTTTTCCCTCAACAAAGAGAGTCCTTCATGAGTGAGGGCATCTCCCGCTGTAATTGTTTTTGCGCAAATGAATCATCAAAAAGCCACCTTCTTAGGTCTTCTTGTGCAATGATAAGCGGCATGCGATCATGAACTTCACTTATTGAAGGGTGTGAAGCTGTTGTGATAATCACACTCTCTAGCTCTCCTTCATGAACGCGATAAAGCCCTGCTAAATAAAGCGGCGTACTTCTTCCTAATCCAAAATAATATTTTGTAGATTTTTCATTTTTTTTATTTCCATGTTGCCACTCAAAAAAGCCATTAGTAGGAATAACACAGCGCTGACGAGAAAACAGAGGCCTAAACGTTACTTTCTCTAGCAAAGTTTCCGCACGTGCATTAATCACTAGAGATTTACTCCGAATTCCCCATCGCGTAGCGTAGGCACCCACATTTTCTGTTGCTTTATCACCAAGTAGAGTGAGAATGGTATCGGACGGAAAGATTTCACCAGTAGCTATTTTTTTCATAGGCATTGGAAAAACTCCCGCAGACTCTTCGAGGCGTAAGTTAGCCTTATCAAATAAACGTTTTAATGTTTCATTAGCTTCAGGCTCCAAAGTATATCTTCCACACATTTCACTTCTCCTTAATGTTCAACTCGATATCTTTAATACAGCAGATTTTCCTAAGTTAATTTTATCAGTTTTTTACCAGTAAAGCAGTCATTTTTACTAAAAAAAGTAGGCGTCACCTACTTTTAAGTTTTCTCTTATTGCACAATGCACTTATCTTTTACGGAATCAAAATTTTCCTTTAAAAGTTCTGCTGAATGGGCAAACTTGTCTTCTTCTGCGGAAGTCAAATCCAGTTCAAGGACTGCGCGCACTCCTGTACGATCAATAATTGCTGGGCTTCCAGTATAGAGATGGGCTTGTCCATACTCTCCTGTCAGATAAGCTGAAACCGGTAAAATAACACTCTCATTTCGGAAAATAGCTCGAGTAAGACGCGCTAAAGAAGCGGCTATCCCGTAAGAAGTGTTCCCTTTTTGCATGAAGATATCCAATCCCACTTCTCGTATTTCCTGGTCAATTTCATCAAAAGAAGGAAAATCTGGGCTGGGATACTTTTCTAACCATCTTGTAAGAGGAATAGCTCCTACTGTCACATTTGACCATGCGGTAAAACTAGATTTGCCATGTTCAGCAAGTACATATCCATGAATACTTTTGGGATTAATCTGTAGCTTCTCAGCCACAATTTGTCGCATCCGGCTTGTTTCTAACAACGTTCCTGTACCAATCACTCGATTTTTAGGTAAACCCGAAACTTCGGCCACAACTTGAGCTAGTACATCTACTGGATTTGATGCAACGAGAAATATACCATCGAAACCTGCAGCCATTGTCTGTTTGGTAATATCTCTAATCATCTCAACATTGTTCTCAAGAAGTTGGAGACGATCAGGTTGCGCACCGAAAGTCGCAGAAGGTGCATTCGCAGAAAGTACAACAATGTCGGCATCAGCCACATCACAGTAATCAGCAGCATAAATATTTTTAGGTGCAGAATTAAGATAAGGCAGCGCATGAAGAAGGTCTAAGCTATTAGCTGAAGCTTTACTCTTATTGGTGTTGATAATGGCAATCTCATCAGCTAAATCATCTACTACTAAGTTATGTGCGTAGGTACTTCCTACAGCACCAGCTCCGACAATGACAACTTTCTTATTGTTAACTTTCATCCGTTTCTCATTTTTCAGGAGACATTAAGGCCTCCTGCTTCCTTTCTCATTCCAAACTAATTTTTATCTAAAATGTCCAATTTTACAGGCGGTAACGTCGGGCAATTCTTTCATCTTCTTTCATTTGAGCAATCAATTGCTCCATGTTTTCAAATTTAATCATATCGCGAATCTTATCGAGCCATAAAACGGTTAATTTTTCACCATAAATTTCTCCGCTGAAGTCAAAAATGTGGACCTCAACTGTCTTTTCCGTACCATTAAAAGTATCGTTATAACCGATAGAGGCAAAACCGCGATGTCGCTCCCCATGAAATAGGACATCACACGTGTAGACACCCACAGCGGGCAGATGGATAAAATCCTTGATAACCAGATTAGCCGTCGGATAGCCAAGTTGTCGCCCACGTGCAAAGCCGTGAACAACGAGACCTGTTGTTTCGTAAGCATAGCCTAAAAGCGCATTAGCTTGGGCGATTTCTCCCTCTTCTACTGCCTTGCGAATCCTTGTTGACGAAATCTTTCCTTGATCATCGGCTTGTTCTGGAATAATAATGACGCGGTAATCTTCGGTCGATTTAAGATTTTGCATGTCTGAACCTGTGGTATAATCAAATCCTGTAATGACGACTTTTGGATTAAATTTAAGGACAACGTTTTTTGAAAATTCTTCAGAAGTTTGGTGGGCAAAATCGGAAGTAAAATCTTTAAATACGAGATAATCAACGCCATTTTCCGCAAATAAATCGGCTCTTTTTTGGTCAGAGGTTAACTTCAAAAGCATATCAGGGCTAAATTTTTCGAAGGTTAACGTCGGCTTTTCCGGAAAAGTCAGGACAGCGATCTTGAGATTGAGGACCGCAGCGACTTTTCTTGCCTCAGCAAAAAGCGCTTGATGTCCAAGATGAAGGCCATCAAAATAGCCAAGGACTAGGATAAGTTCTTCATCAAACTTTATTTCTTCATTAAATTCTAATATTTCCATTGTTCTCACTTTTAACTTTCGAGGAATTGGACTTGAATACGGCCTTAGACCAAGACTTTATTTGGCTTCCATACTCCTTGTTTTTCAGGGTGTTTCATGTAAACAGCGACCAGCTGATCCTCATAGAAAGCAGCACACTTACTTGTAGTAATTGCTGACAACGTCGTCAGTAACTTTTCATCAAGTGGATGAAGAGACAAATCAGCCGTCAGTTGATTCGTATCAAGTTTTTTCCCTACTTTAACTTTATCAAACTGCTCCCTTGACAAATCAATCCGAGGTAAGTCAGTAACTGCATATTCTATCGGATAAAGCAACTCCATCAGTTGGCCCTGTTCTTGAGCTTCTTTAATCTCTGCTAAAGTCACAGCTTGCTGGATCTCTAAACCATTGCTCGCTGTGCGTTGTAATTTTGACATGTGACCAGCATACCCTAGACGTTCCGCAAGATTAACAGCCAACGTCCGGACATAGGTTCCTTTACTACAAGCTACTTTAAAGGAAAAACGTAAACTATCGTTCTCTTTATCAAGCGTAAGCGGGCTCGTCCGTTCAAAAGAATAAATGGTTACCTCACGCGCAGGTCGTTCTATGGTCTGACCAGCGCGAGCATATTCATAGAGTCTTTTCCCATTAATTTTTACAGCAGAGTACATCGGTGGAATCTGTTGGATTTTACCTGTAAACTCCTTCATAGTTTCATCAATCTCAGAAGGTGTTAGTAAAGCATGTCCTTCTTTGATCACGGGTGTTTTTTTAACAATGTGGCCGTCAGCATCTTCTGTCTCGGTAGAAAAGCCAATCGTCACTTCCCCTTCATAGACTTTACCAGCGTTCTCCATATATTCCAAAAGGCGCGTTGCTTTGCCTACGGCTACTGGTAGAACCCCTGTTACCGAAGGATCAAGCGTTCCCCCATGTCCGATTTTTTTTGTTTTTAAAATACCTCTAAGTTTGGCCACCACGTCAAACGATGTCCAGCCTGACTCTTTGTAAACATTTAAAATTCCATTAACATTTTCGTTCATCTTGAAAATTATAGCATTTTTTGCTTGAAAAAGCACATTTTGGTCAGCTGACAAACTGGTCAGCTCCTGACCACACCATTAGCCATTTTTACAAAATAAAAAGCTGATTTAATCAGCTTTACTACCGCTTATTAAGCTGCTCCTTGAGGAACACCTGTATTATTGATTGATTTGATTTGCGCAGCTCCACCTTTAAGTGCATCCGCTGCACCATATTTCGCAAACAACTGGTCGCCAGTTAGGGTTTCTTTTACTTGCCACTCTACCATTGGCCAAGGATTTTGTGCCATACGTAATCCAGTTTGTGAAGGATTAGGGACTTGCAAATAATAGGTTCCATCAGCATTAATTTGGATCCGTGCTGTATTTTGAATCACATTCACAGGATCATTATAACTTGAAACGCCGTTGTCCCCTACGTTTACTAAATAAATGAGATTGGCTTCCCCTGTATAAAGTTCATATTTACCTTGCGCATTATTAACCCACTGGGCATAGACTGCATCATGTTCCTTATCGCTCAACGCACTCCAAGTCTTAGCAGTTGCAGTGGACGATGAGGAAGATGAGGAAGATGCAACGGTCGACTCCGAAGTACTGCTAGACGAAGCTTTGCTAGACGTAGTTGAGGCCTTTGTGCTCTTACTTGTTGACTGAGTGCCACTACTTTTACTGGATTGGGCAAAGGAATTCGTTTTATCCGGTCCCACTTGTTGAGGATAAAATACCTGATAAGCTATAATCCCAAGTGCAACGACCAATAGGACCGCCAAACTGACTATACCTATTGTTTTCTTGCGATCTTTTGTCTTCACATGTTTAGCCATATGGGCCTCCCTTTTTCAAAAAATATATCCTTTATAGTGTCATTATACTGAAATTTCAGCATTTTTTCAAAGTATCTAGCTTTCATTAAGCTTAAAAAAATTACTGACCAACTCGTCAGTAATTTTTTATTTGCCTGATAATTCGGCATATCTAAAACAGGTTTTTACGTGATCATTGATCACCCCGACTGCTTGTAAAAACGCATAAATTACCGTGGAACCAGTGAATTTAAATCCACGTTTTTTCATATCTTTGCTCATACGATCAGAAAGTTCATTTGTGGCTGGCGTCACTTCTCCGTCCTCAATATGATGTTGTTGGACTATGCCTTTTGTGAATGACCAGATGTAAGCATCAAATGATCCAAATTCCTTTTGCACTTCCAGTACACGTTGTGCATTATTAATAGCTGCTTTTACTTTCAGTTTATTACGGATAATCCCGGAATTTTGTAAAAGTTCTTGTTCTTTCAACTCATCATAGGCAGCTACTTTTCTTATCTCAAAGTCATCAAAAGCTTTATAGAAATTTTCTTGCTTGTTTAAGATTGTTGACCAAGAAAGACCTGCTTGATTGATATCTAAAATCAGTTTGGCAAAAAGTTCCCGATCATCGTGCAAAGGAACTCCCCAATAAGTATCGTGATAATCAACCATTCTATCAGATGAAAGACACCATTGGCACCTTATTTTTGTTGTCATACAAACTCCTTTCCATCATTTAACATAATTAAAATTATGCAAATTCAAAAGAATTTTTTCTCCCACACTGCTCCTTTAATTTCATAGATAAATTCATTATAGGTACAACGGAGCATCATTTCGGCCATTTCTGAAAAACTACTCGCTAAGTTAAGTTGCTCCAAGCCATTGATTTCATGCCAAAATACTTTTCCTTCAGATGTTTCATCAATTAATTCCCCTGAAAACTCTGTAGTTGCATAAAGAAAAACCATATATCTTCTGTCTTTTTCAGGCTCGAACCAATCTTTAATCCCACAGAGTTTTAAATTTTTGATATCTAATCCAGTTTCTTCTTTTATTTCACGAATTGTTGATGGAACGATCGCCTCACCCTTTTCGACATGTCCTCCTGGAAAAGCAACACCCGGCCACGTTTTTTTGCGTTCCTGTACCAAAACTTTTTTATTTTTTTCGTCAATGATGGCGCACATGTTTGTTAACTCGACTCTTTCGAGCTCGTGATAAGTCATTATTCCTCTACCCCAAATTTAAATTATTTCTTTTCTATAGGTGCCATTGCCGCTAATAAACGCTTCATCCCAACCTCAGGAAAATTAATTTTAAGTTCCATATTTTTTCCAGTTCCTGAGACAGCCAATACCAGACCTTCGCCCCATTTGCGGTGAACTGCTGTATCACCGATTTGCCAATCTTCTGTTGAAGATTGATCTATTGTTGTTTGAGCTGCTGTAGGGTTAATCACTGCTTTACGCTGGTGCAAAGCATCTGACATCGAGCGTCCTGTAGCAAAACCACCCGATTTATAAGAAGCATTGAAGCTTGAATTTGCTTTACGAGCAATCCCAGCATATTCTAGTAATTCATCATCAATTTCCGAAATAAAACGGCTGGGACGATTATAATTCGTTTTACCATAAAGCACACGTTGATTGGCATTCATTAAGTAGAGCGTTTCTTCTGCCCGTGTAATTCCAACATAAGCCAAACGACGTTCTTCTTCCAACTCATCAATATCTTCATTTACCCGTGATAAAGGAAAAATGTTTTCTTCCATTCCAATTAAGAAAACAATTGGAAATTCCAAACCTTTTGCCGCATGCAGGGTCATCATGGTTACTTGGTCAGATTCTTCCTCATAAGCATCTGTTTCAGAAAGCAAACTAACTTCGTTAAGGAAACGGCTCAACTTATCTAAGCCAGTTTCAACAATTGGCTCTCCCGTTTCTTCATCTAGAGGAATTTCTGATTTTTCATCAAACCCTTTAGTTACTGACAAGAATTCTTCAATATTTTCAATTCGTGCTTGATTTTCGATACTTGGCATCATTTGCAAAGCTTTGACATAGCCAGTACGCTCTAACATTTCTTCAACTAATCCTGTGATTGTTGAACTTTCACTATGGGTTCTCAACAAATCAAAGGCCATTGCCAAATTATAAATTTCACCAGCAGCCTTCCCACGAATATCAGATAACATAATATCAAAACTTGAATCTGCTAAAGAAAGTCCACGACTGTCAGCAAATCGACGTAATTTTTCTAATGCCCCTGGACCGACTCCTCGTTTAGGTTCATTAACAATTCGTTCAAAACTCATATTATCCGCTGGATTTGCTACTACATTTAAGTAAGCAATAACATCACGAATTTCCTTACGTGAGTAGAATTTAGTTCCCGCAACCATTGTATAAGGAATATTAGATTTAACAAAAGAATCTTCAATTGTCCGAGACTGAGCATTTGTCCGATAAAGCACAGCATAGTCAGCATAAGAACGGCCTGACCGAACGCCTGATGTGATAATTTCAGAAACCTTATTTGCTTCTTCTTGTTCATTTCCAGCGCGGAAATAAACAATCTTATCTCCAGCATCATTTTGCGTCCAAAGTTCTTTTGGTCGACGTTTTAAATTATTTTTTATGACGTTGTTTGCCGCATCAAGGATAGTTTTTGTTGAGCGGTAATTTTCTTCAAGCAAAACGACTTTAGCTTTGGGATAATCTTTTTCAAAGTCTAAAATATTTTGCATATCTGCGCCACGCCAACCATAGATTGATTGATCCGCATCCCCAACAACACAGATATTTTGAAAACGACTGGCTAAAAGTTTAACCAACTGATATTGTGCATGGTTGGTATCTTGATACTCATCCACATGAATATATTGAAATTTCCCCTGATAGTAGGCAAGAACATCTGGATTTTCATCAAAAAGACGCAATGTCTGCATGATTAAATCATCAAAATCCATTGATTCTGCTTTTCGTAATTCTTTTTGGTAAATCTTATAAACACGTGCAACAACCATTTCATAGGGATGTCTAGCGTTTGTCTGAGCTTCATAAGCTGACTCATCTAACAAATCATTTTTAGCATTTGAAATCGCATTTAAAAGTCCTTTGGGTTCCCATTTTTTAGGATCTAAATTCGCTTCCTTCAAAATTCGTTTCATCAACGATTTTTGGTCCCCTGGATCTATAATTGTAAAATTACGATTATAGCCAATATGGTCAGCATCACGTCTCAAAATTCGTACACACATGGAGTGAAAGGTCGCAATTAATGTATCTTGTGCTCTTGGAGTAAGTGATAAAGCACGCTCCCGCATTTCTTTTGCCGCTTTATTTGTAAAGGTAATCGCTAGTATATTCCAAGGATTTACCATTTTTTCATCAATTAAGTAAGCAATTCGATGGGTTAAGACACGAGTCTTACCCGAACCAGCTCCTGCCATAATTAATAAAGGCCCTTCTGTAGTTTGGACCGCTTCTGCTTGTTTTTCGTTCATTCCTTGTAATAATGGATTCATTTTATTCTCCTAGCTGAAAATCACTTTTAATTATAGCATATTTTGGACGACAAAAAATAACTGAGAAAATAGAAAAAGCAATCTTTCATAGATTGCTTTCAGCACTAAAAGTTTTTGATTTGATTGTATTTTTTTTCAAAGGCCTGAGTGACTGAACTGGAAGCTTTTGAAAAAGCTGTTGTGCTGACGTAAGTACCATGCACAATAATCCGATGGGTTGCTTCTGCATCTGCACAGGTCACTAGTGTAATTTCTTTTTGATTAGGTGTGTCGTCAAGAACTTCCACATGCTCTGGCGTTACCACATTAATTTTATCAATTTTATAAGTATACACGTTATTTTTATCCGTTACATAAATCATCATCCCATTTTTTGCTTTTTCAAGTGGAGTAAACAAAATTGAAAGATCAGACGTAAAACCTGTCATATTATGTCCGGCTAATGTATAATTTCCTTGACCCATTACTTGATCTTCCTTCATCGTTCCTGCCCCATAGAGTAAGGAAGTGTTCCCTACACCCTTAAAAATTGGAAGATTGATGCCTAAATCAGGAATAGCAACCCCTCCTATTACTGGTAGAGGTTGCTTATCAAATTGACTAGAAACAACAGCTTGAAAATCTACAGAACGCACCGCATCGAAATCGAAACTGGCTTTAGCTTCTTTATTTTTTTCAATTTTTTCAGGTGTGACTTGACTTAACTGATACTGATTACTTTTGGTAGCAATCATCATATTTCTTATGGGTTTGTTAAATACCAAGACCAAACCTACAACAAAAAGTACTAAAATCAGTAAATTAATGAGCCAGTTCCCTTTTTTCTTTTTACCGCTTGTTCTCTTCTTCATTTAGCACTTCCTCGTCTCTTGACTTCTTTTCTCAATTGTAGCATTCTTTGAGAAACTAGTCAAAATGATTGCAATAAAAAAACACTTGCTAAAACAAGTGTTTTATTTTAAGTCGTTGATATTTCCAATCTTGAAGGTCTTTGTTTCTGTTAATTCAAATTGATCTTTTATACCTGAGGTTAGATATACTTTATTGTCTTTATCAACAAATACAGCTTCAACGTTTTTCATTTTTTCAATGTATTCATATCCCTTTTTCGTACCCATGGCATAAATCATGGTAGAAAGGCCATCTCCATTGGTCTGATCTTTACCTGAGATAAGTAAGGTAATGCTAGCAATATCATTTTCAAAAGGATAACCTGTCTTTGGATTTAATATATGACTGTATTTATGGCCATCTACCTCGAGATAACGTTCATAAATCCCTGATGTATTCACATGTTGATTGCTTGCTTTTAGAATTCCCATTTGCTGTCCCGTTGGATCATTAGGATCTTTAATCCCGATACTCCAAGGGTCACTAGCACCCCGAGGAGAATGCCCAATCACATAGATTGAACTCGAACCCAAGTTGACAATCCCAGTTGTCACACCGTTTTCTTTGAGCGAGTTCACCATCTTCATCGCTACAAATCCTTTAACGATAGAACCCAGGTCTAAACGTACTGATGGCTTTGTCAGATAAACAGTATGCGCTTCATCATTAAACTCAATATACTTGTAATTGATAAGTGGAAGCACTTGATCAATTTCCTTTTGTGAGGGTTTTCGGGCGTTATCCATACCGATGTTCCAAAGACTTGTCAAAGAACCAATGGTGATATCATAGCCTAAATCTTTAGCAGAATAACGATAGCCAGCTTTAATCAGCTCGTAAACACCCGCATCAACTTTGACCGGTTTAACTCCAGCATTTTGATTAATTTGATCGATTTGAGATCCCGACTGGTTAACTGTTGTTAATTTATTGTAGGTTACAGGGATTTTCAAGGCTTGATCAACAGCAGCTTCTTTATTTTTATCATAGACAGTGACTTTAACAAAAGTTCCCATTGTTGTAACGTCTTTTTCAAGCGGCGTTTTGAGTAAATCTCTTGTATCTTTTACTTTAGCACTTTTGTTCCCACAAGCACTAAGTGAAATCAGGCTCACCCCTACTGCAACTAGTCCTAATATTTTTTTCATCATCCTATTTTTACTGACAGCTCTGTCAGCACCAGTTTTTAATTCAGAAAGCCTGCCAGTAGCTGACAGGCTTTTCCATTTTTATTTTATGTTCATTCTTGATCTGCATCAGCACTGCTGACAGCTTCGTCAGCAGTTTGAATCGTTGTTTCTTCTTCAGGCTCAGCTTCAACCAACGCAAAGGTTACGATCTGCGCTTCGTCATCAAGTCGCATCACTTTTACACCTTGGGCTGCTCGACCAGTTTGTGAGATGTTAGAGACATTCGTCCGGATAATGACACCCGTATCCGTAATGACCATGATGTCTTCATCACCATTAATTGCCGTTAAGCCAGCAAGCTTACCTGTACGTTCAGTCACATTCATGACTTTGATCCCTTTACCACCACGTCCTTTAGTAGGATATTCAGAAGCTTGAGTCCGTTTACCCAAACCATTTTCTGAAATTACAAGAACTTCCTGATCGTTATTGATGGTTGAAGTTCCAACGACGTAGTCACCTTCTCTGAGATTTACCCCTTTAACACCAGTTGCACTACGTCCCATATCACGAACAACTGCACCCTTAAAGCGTACAGAATAGCCCAAGTGAGTTCCGATAATGACTTCGTCATCTCCTGAAGTTCGTAAGACGTTAATTAACTCGTCACCTTCGCGCAAATTGAGTGCCTTCAGACCATTCGTCCGGATATTAGCAAATTGTGCGGTAGCTGTACGTTTAACAACCCCATTACGTGTTGTAAAGAACAGGTATTTCGCTGCTTGATCACGGTCGACATTGATGATCGTTGCTATCTTTTCTCCATCATCTAATTTCAAAAGATTTACAATCGGAAGACCCTTGGCAGTTCGTCCGTACTCAGGAATCTCATACCCCTTCATTCGATAGACGCGACCAAGGTTAGTGAAGAATAAAAGTTGATCATGAGTTGATGTGGAAACGAGATGTTGCACAAAGTCATCATCCGACATCCCCATCCCTTGCACACCACGACCTCCACGGTTTTGCGCCCGGAATTCATCATTTGCCAGACGTTTAATATATCCTTTATTTGACAAAGTAATCAAAACATCTTCTTCTTCAATCAGATCTTCATCTTCAAGATTGAGGACTTCACCCACCAGAAGCTCTGTACGACGTTTATCAGAGAATTTACGTTTAACTTCTTCAAGTTCCTCGCGAATAATTTTCTTTACACGTTCAGGTTTTGCGAGAATATCAGCCAAATCCGCAATTAAGGCAACTAAGTCTTGATATTCATTTTCAATTTTATCACGTTCCAATCCAGTCAAACGACGCAAGCGCATATCTAAAATTGCTTGTGATTGTTTTTCAGAAAGTTGGAATTCATCCATCATTGCTTTTTGGGCAATGGCATCCGTTTGAGACTCGCGAATAATACTGATGATGCGGTCAATGTTATCTAAGGCAATCCGCAAACCTTCTAAGATATGTGCACGTGCTTCTGCGCGCGCCTTATCAAAAGCAGTTCGACGTTCAACGACTTCGATTTGATGCTCGATGTAGTCTAAAAGGATTTCTTTAAGCGAAAGGACTTTTGGAATTCCTTTTTCAATGGCTAACATATTGAACCCGAAAGAGGTTTGCAGGCTCGTCAATTTGAAAAGGTTGTTCAAAATAACATGAGCTGAGAGGTCTCGACGCACTTCAATGACTACTCGAATTCCTTCACGGTTGGATTCATCACGAACAGCTGTCAAACCTTCAATGCGCTTTTCATGGTTCAAGCGAACAATGTGTTCAACCAAACGCGCTTTATTGACCATATAAGGCAGTTCAGTCACGACGATGCGTTCTTTACCACCGGGCATTTCTTCAATATGCGTCTTCGCACGCAAAGTAATTGAACCTTTCCCCGTTTCATAAGCACGGCGAATTCCTGATTTGCCCATGACCAAAGCACCAGTAGGAAAGTCTGGACCAGGTATCACTGACATCAAATCCATTGTGGTTGCTTCTGGATTTTCCATTAAGAGGTCTACTGCATCAATTGTTTCAGCCAGATTATGTGGTGGAATATTTGTGGTCATTCCGACAGCAATACCAGTGGTCCCATTGACTAAAAGGTTAGGAAAACGCGCTGGTAAAACCAGTGGTTCACGCTCTGTTCCATCAAAGTTATCGGTGAAATCAACTGTATTTTTATTGATATCACGCAACATTTCTAAGGCAATTTTACTTAAACGGGCTTCGGTATAACGCATCGCTGCGGCTCCGTCACCATCCATTGAACCAAAGTTCCCATGACCGTCTGCAAGCATGTGACGGTATGACCACCACTGCGCCATCCGTACCATGGCTTCGTAGATCGAGCTGTCACCGTGTGGGTGATATTTACCCATAACTTCACCGACGATACGCGCTGATTTTTTGTGTGGTTTATCTGGGGTATTCCCCAACTCATTCATACCGTAGAGAATCCGACGATGAACTGGTTTTAGACCATCTCGTACATCAGGAAGTGCCCGTGCCACGATAACTGACATGGCATAGTCACGAAATGACGTTTTCATCTCCTCAACCAAATTGACATTAATCACATTTTTGTCTTGCATGTTTGTGTTGTAAATCCGCTTTCGATAGAGAATTTACGTTCCTTTCTTGCTTTCGGAAAAGTTTGCCTCAGGGGCAAACAGATTAACTTAATTATATCAAAAAATGCGAAAAAAGTCAGCTTTTATAAAGGCCGACAACAATAATTACTTTTTCTACTTCTGGAAAATATGGTACTCACAAATATAGCGATAAAGTGAGTGAACCTAAATCTAGAAAAGCTTTACCTTACACAGGCACTTCAAAAAATAGCAAGACAAACTGTAACTTTGGTCATCCATAATCAAGGTGTCACACAACAAGCTGATGCAGCTTACGAGCTGGTTCAAAAGTATTAAAAATATAGAATTGAAGAAGCGGATTCTTTCACAGAATAAGCACGTAGTAGCTGTAACACACCAAAAAAGACTAGCCCTTAGCTAGTCTTTTCCTCTCCTTTTGCTTTTGTTAATCTTTATTATTAGTTAAGTATCTTTTTACTCCTAGTAAGGAAAGGGACAGGAGAATAATCACACCTAGGATAGAAAAATAAGATTTTGTTTTCTCTCCTGTCAAGGGAAGCTTTTCACTTTCTTTGCCATCCTCAGTAGGCATAGAGATGTTTTGAACGTTCTTGATATTGTATGATTCATGGCTTTTTTGAATTTTTATATTTTCTTGTGTACCTTCATTTTCTTCAGTTTTTTTATCCTCTTTAAGTTCTTGAACATTCTCCGGCACTACTGCTACTTTTTTCCAGTTAGCATAAAGGGTTTTATCACCTTGGTCCTGCGTAGAGATGACTTCTATTTTTTTCCCATTTTCATCTGTCCATCCCATGAAAGTGTAACCTTCACGCCTTGCCTTTTCAAAGCTAGTTACGCCTTGTCCATAGATGTAAGTTTTTGGATTTTTATCGGAATTCACTCCATCATTTAGAAGATAAATTATGTTATAAGAATTAGCCTGCCACTTCGCATGGAGTGTTTTATCGCCTTGTGCATCTGTTCCAATATTGATTACAGGATTATCATTTTCATCTGTCCACCCCATGAAAGTATAACCTTCACGTTCTGGAGCTTCGAAATAATTTATTCCGTGACCATAGCTGTATGTTGAAGGATTATTAGGATGGTTTGTTCCACCGTTGAGAACGTAATTGATATTAAATTCTAAGCTCTCTGCCCTGAATGTTAAAACAGCAGGCTCAGTGTATATTGGGTCATTATTTATTGAATTAACCGGTATGATTTTCAAGCGGTAGAAGCTTCCTTCATCTGAAATATCAGAAACAAAGTCGAGTGGCTTAGAAATACTTTGATTTCCTCCTGAATTTGTCAAACTTTCTATATCGTTATAGGTCACCCCGCTATCTCTACTTACCTGCCAGATCATGTCCACTGCCATTTTCTGAGGAGAAGCCAAGCTTATCTCTGATTCGAAATGCGCAGTATCTCCTGGGACTAAGGACATCTGATCATAGGGATTCGTTCCAGTTACCTGTCCATCGTATTCATACTGAACTAAAGCTGGGACATCAAAGTTGAAAGCATGCCATTTATTTGGATCACCATTATATGCTTTTCTTGATAGAGAGTAAAGGGAACATTTTGCGTGAGATTTGGTTCAAGTTCAGCGACATCGCCCAATAAAAACACAGGTCTAGTCTCGGTTAATGTAGAATCATTTTTAAGCGTACTTAGTGGCATGAACCCTGTTGACTTTCCTGTCATATAGATTTTAATCCCAGCACTGCCATTAACCGCTTGACTTGTATCAACACTAGTAGAAGTGTTGTCTATGAGGGGATTGGGAAGGACCCAAGCTTGTAGACTTTCATCCCAGTTATAAGAACCAGCTGCAGCTGTAGAATTACCAGAATTGGTAATAGTAAAAGTAGGGGCCTCCATGTAAGGAATAACCTTTATCAGTCGATAATCACTGTTAGGCAATTTCGTAAATGTAAGCGTTCCTTGATAACGGTCCCCATCTGTTGTATTGGTACCTGGTGAGGGGATATTAAAGGAAGCTTTAAACAAGCTATTGGTCGCTCCTACCCATGGAATATGTGTTTTATAATCGAAAGTATAAGTTTTATCCGCAGTTGTGATTGCTCCACCATTTGCTGCAAATACGCGTACAGGTAATATATTTAAGAGCGTACAGAATGCTATTATGAAAGAAACCATAATGATTCTTCTCAAAGATAGCGCTTTGTGTAAGATTTGATATTTTTTCATTTTTTCTCCTTGTTCCATTTATAGGCAAAGACGATGAAAGGACTTTGCCCCATCTAGAATTGGGCTTCCTTTTTATTATTCCTTAGATACTCATATTATAATGAAAAATAAATTAAATCAATATATTTTTTATTATAATTGTCTACACAAATACCTTTTTTTTAATTTAAATCACACAAAAAAGACTCTTCTATTTGTATCTCGTAATATCCTTTACAAGAAATCGTTCAATAAATCGAACTGTCATCGAAAATATTTTAACTTTATGAAAACATTAAATGATATTTCAATAAGAAAAAGTTACTGAAACTATCGTTCCAGTAACTTAATTATTAATTTTTATATTGAACACATCCTAGCTAATTGTAGCCGCTTCTTTCACCTAGCTTGTGAATTATCTAGATATTTTTATAAAAAACGCCCTAACTTAATTAGGACGTCTTCTTTACTCCGCTTTTAAATTTGAATCTATAACCAAATCCTTGGTTTGCCGTTGCTCACGTCGAGCGATATAGGGTAAAAGCATTCCCAATAAGAGCAACACAACTGGTGTCAAAATATTTGATGCCAGTTGGAACCACCATGCAGATGGATTAGCGGCATAGTCTAATTTTGGAACCATTCCTAACACACAGGCAATGAGTGTAAAGAGGAAACACCAAGCACCAGCAATCATGGCAAGACGTTTTTGTTTGATAAATTTATATTCAGATTGAAAATGTTTCACTGCCCGATTTAACATCATAAAGGCAAAGAAGACCCAAAGATAACGCATTGGCATCACAACTGAATTTAAATTAGTCAACCATTTGACTAATTCATTCATATCACCAATTCCAAGAATTGGTAAAAGAATGATAATACTTACCAAAATTCCGGTAAGCGTATAACCGTTTTTTAGTGTTCCTTTATTTGTCTTTTTACGTAACCATGCTGGAACGAATTCTGGGTCGGCATCAGCAAGTAAAATGCGTAATGGCGCGTCAATAGAGAAAGCTAAGGCAGCAATTTGTCCTACACCGTTCGTTAAAGCATAGACAATCATCAAAAAGTTTCCGACACCAAAGTGTTGACCTAAAATTTGGAATGCTGCATAAGCACCATTAGCCATCAAGTCATTCGGTAAATTACCGCTTGAGAAAATCATTCCCATGGCAATCGAACCTAAGACGGCACAGATCCCAACCATTCCAGCTAGTAAAAACATCCCTCTTGGAAATTCTTTTGCTGGATTTTTTGTTTGGTTAACATAAGGAGAAATTTTTTCAGCACCACCGACAGCGAAAACTAGCATTGAGATCGTTGTGAAATAACTAAAGTCAAATTTAGGGAGATACGTTTTAATATTTCCCATGTCCGGCGTTGCAATGTGGAAATCTTTTGCGATAAAAGGTGCTCCAATCGCCATGACAATGAAAAGTAAACTCATAACAAACATTGCTGTTCCCGCAAGTCCACCAATCACTTTCAGCGTATTTAACCCTTTAGTTGACAACCATAAGAAAGCTAGAAAAATTGCTAAGGAAGCCAAAGCAACAGCGGTCATTGACATCTGATTAACCAGATTTCCGTTTCCTTGACCCACCCAACCAAAAGCAATCAAAATCGCTTGTGGTTTTTGAGCCAGATAAGGGATGTGCACTACCCAATAAGTCCATGCTGCATAATAAGCCAAACGTTTCGTACTGGTATTTTCGACCCATGAACTGACCCCACCTTTACTCTCTTTAAAAGTTGAACCCAGTTGACCAACAATCAATGCATAGGGAATAAAGTACAAAGCCAAAATTAACAGCCATGAGGTAACAACAGTAATTCCTTGTTGAGCAAAGTTATTGACAACATTCCCCATTCCCCAAACCATGTTAAAGGCAATGAATGCGACGGTAAACCATCTAATTTTTTTAGTGTCCATACTACTCCTTAAAATAATTTTTTGAAAAACTTGCGGACAGTGACAAGTCTTTCTAATCCCCTCTCGTTAGAAAAAGATTACAACAAATTATAAATGAAAGCGTTGGTGATGTCAATTTTTTACCGCATATAAAAATGCACCGCTCCAGTAACGTGCAGGGTACATTTTTTATAGCCTTTAATTTTAAAGTTCTTCCAGAGCTTGGGTGATTGGTAGAGAGCCGTTATGCATGGTAATTACTTTACCAATGGCTTGATCTGTATGAATCAGTGCTTTGAGTGTTTGTGCGACATCTTCAATTGTATTTTTTCCTGATTGATTATCATTGATTGCGATAAGACCAGTCCCTTTCTCTTCAGTAAGGGTACCGGGTTGTAAAATGGTATAAGCGAGACGCGTTTCTTTAGTCAAGTACAAATCAGCAAAATATTTAGCAATGTAGTAATCTTTTAAACTATCAAAACCGGGACCAACCCATTTTTCAGGTTGCAAAGCAAAAATCGTGCTTAGTAAGATAAATCGTTTCACTTCTGCTTTCTCAGCTGCCTGCATGAGTTTGACAGCCCCATATAAGTCAACTTTCAACAAGCTTTTTCCGCCTGATCCTGAAACATTAATAATAACATCCATTCCATGTAATTGCTTGGCCATTTCCTCCGGAGTCCAATCAAGATCGAAATGAACAGCTTTTACATTATTATATTGAGGAACTTGCTCAACTTTTCTTGCTCCAGCATAGATTTGATGGTCTGTTGTTGAGAGAGATTTGAGCAAACTTTTACCTACACGTCCGGTACTTCCAACGATAAATATTTTCATTTTCTACCTCTTTTCTACTTCTTTCATTGTAACAAAAAACCACCCTATTGGCGGTTTTGAGAATTTTTCTTTACTCTTCATCCATTGAGAGGACAGATAAGAAGGCTTCTTGAGGGACTTCTACTGAACCAATGGCTTTCATCCGTTTTTTGCCGGCTTTTTGTTTTTCAAGGAGTTTTCGCTTACGGGAAATATCGCCACCATAACATTTGGCCAAGACGTTTTTACGGAGTGCTTTAATGTCTGAACGGGCAACGATTTTATTTCCTATCGTTGCCTGGATTGGTACTTCAAATTGTTGACGTGGAATGAGTTTTTTAAGTTTTTCAACAATAATTTTACCACGTTCATAAGCAAAATCTTTATGGACAATGAAACTTAAGGCATCCACTTTTTCGGCATTTAAGAGAATGTCCATTTTCACAAGATTTGATGGACGGTAATCAGAAATTTCATAATCAAAGCTGGCATAACCTTTAGTTGATGATTTAAGTTTATCAAAGAAATCAAAGACAATTTCACTCAACGGAATATGATAAATGATATTGACACGATTTGCGTCTAAATAATCCATTGTTAGGAAAATTCCACGTTTTCGTTGAGCTAATTCCATAACCGGACCAACGAAATCATTTGGTACCATGATTTGAGCTTTAACAAAGGGTTCTTCGATGTTTTCAATGCGCGTAGGATCTGGGAATTCTGATGGGTTGGCTACTTCAAGGGTTTCACCGTCCGTTGTATTGATATGATAAACAACGGATGGCGCGGTCATAATCAAATCAATGCCAAATTCACGTTCTAAACGCTCTTGAATGACATCCATATGCAAGAGACCGAGGAAACCACACCGGAATCCGAAACCAAGCGCTTGCGATGTTTCAGGTTCAAAACGAAGACTAGCATCGTTTAATTGAAGTTTTTCTAGGGCTTCACGCAAGTCATTGAATTTATTTGATTCAATTGGATAAATCCCCGCAAATACCATGGGGTTCATTTCTTTATAACCCTCTAAAGCCTCGGTTGCTGGATTTGATGAAAGGGTCACGGTGTCTCCGACACGTGTGTCCGCAACGGTTTTAATAGAGGCTGCGACATAACCTACATCTCCAGCCATTAAGAAATCACGAGCGACTGCTTTTGGTGTAAAAATCCCAACTTCTGTGACATCAAATTCTTTACCGTTACTCATCAATTGAATACGGTCCCCAACTTTAAGCGAGCCGTCAATGACCCGAATTTGAAGGATAACGCCTCGATAGGCATCATAAACTGAGTCAAAAATCAAAGCTTTGAGCGGAGCGTCGACTTCCCCTTGAGGAGCGGGAACTTTCTCAACAATTTGTTCAAGAATTTCTTCAATCCCAATCCCAGCTTTGGCCGAAGCAAGAACGGCTTCAGAGGCGTCTAAACCAATCACATCTTCAATTTCTTGACGGACCATTTCTGGGTCAGCAGCTGGTAGATCAATCTTATTAATGACGGGTAAAATTTCAAGGTCATTATCCAAAGCAAGATAAACATTTGCAAGGGTTTGGGCTTCGATTCCTTGTGCGGCATCAACAACTAATATTGCTCCTTCACAGGCAGCAAGGCTTCGTGAAACTTCATAAGTGAAATCGACGTGACCTGGCGTGTCAATGAGGTGGAAAATATAAGTTTCACCATCTTTGGCTTTATAATTTAACTCGATAGCATTTAATTTAATGGTAATGCCGCGTTCACGTTCAAGGTCCATTGAGTCAAGAAGCTGTGCTTGCATTTCTCGTTTTGAAACTGTTTCAGTTTGCTCGAGGATACGGTCAGCAAGTGTTGATTTCCCGTGGTCAATATGGGCGATAATTGAAAAATTACGAATTTTTTCCTTACGCGCGTTCATTTCTTGTAGATTCATAGTGTTCCTTTTTTCGCCTGCAGGCGCTAGAAATTTAGTTAACTAAAAAGTCAGTTGAGTTAATTATATCATATTTCACCTTAAAAAACCGTCTCTTTTGTAAGAGACGGCAGGATAAAAAGAGAGGACTTCCCCCCAAGTTAATGACGGCTGACAGGCTGATCAGAGCATTTAAAAAGGGTGATGTGTAAATGTTTCATCATCAGTTGGGAATTCTTGCTCGATTTGACTAATTTGTCCTATTTCGACAGTTACTTCCTTAGTAATAAAATGTTGTACATGAGCACTAAAGGTACGATCATCACTTACAAAATGCAAGTGAAAACCTGAACCGAAGAGATCTTTGAGGTGTTCAGGTGACCAGATCCCTAGCATTGTCCCTTCTACTTCCTCTTTTGTAAAATAGGGTTGGTCCGCCATGATTTCTGGATAAGAACGGGTATTATTGGCAGGCTTACTAGAGAGCGTTACCTTCTTAAATTTTCCATGGATGACGAGACTGTAAGCTGTATTTTTTGTAGGAAATTTTTCAATTAAATGAGCTAAAAAATCCTTAGAGTTACTGACGGACTGGTCAGTAAATGTTTGAAGTGGATGATGGTCAACCATCGCTACGTAGGGCATGGTTTCTTCATCATTAACCAAACGAACCTGATTATGAGCATCCCCATGATAAGCAATTCCATCAATAATTGTCACTTCGCCATCCGCGGTATCTAGTGTCCCAATACCTGCTGAACCATGTTGCAAAGCCTCTTTCAGGCGAATAGTACCCTTATAAAAACCACCTGAAAGCGTTGTAAATGTGTTATGTTGAAATATTTTACTAGTTTCCATCTTTTCGTTTCTTGTACCTTTTTTGTTTGATAGATAAAATTGTATCACAGGCTGTCGAAAATAGCCGCTCTAATGCTTGAAAAATTTGCAGGAAAAGTGGGCCTTTTTCAAGTGTATTTTTTTCAAAATTCAAAGTATCTAAAAAAGTCCTGTTGTGGTAAAATAGTTTCATGACTATGAAAACATCTCTCGCAAAATTTGCAGGAAATTCAAGTGGATGGTTCTTACGAACTTTTCTGCATCGTGGTTCGACTCTGCCCGGCAAAGTGGCATTGAAAGTGGACCCTGATATTTTAAAAAATTTAACACAAAATTATGAAATTATTGTCATCACCGGAACAAACGGAAAGACATTGACCACGGCCTTAACTGTGGGTATTCTTGAGAAAGCCTTTGGACCCGTCGTGACTAATCCAACTGGTGCCAACATGATTACAGGGATTGTCTCCACGTTTTTAAAGGCTCCAAAAGCAAAAGCTGGTGAGAAAAAATTTGCGGTCCTTGAGATTGATGAGGCCAGCTTACCTAAAATTACGGAATACATCAAGCCTTCTTTATTTGTTTTCACGAATATTTTCCGAGATCAAATGGATCGCTACGGCGAAATCTACACGACCTATGATTTCATTGTAAAAGGCGCTGCAAATGCACCAGAAGCTACTGTCTTGCTCAATGGAGATAGTCCCCTCTTTCATTCTAAAACGTTGGTCAATCCCGTCAAATATTATGGTTTTAATCATGAAAATCATCAACCAACCCATGCGCATTACAACACAGAAGGCGTGGTTTGTCCCGTTTGTCATCATATCTTAGCTTATCAGATGAATACCTATGCTAACTTAGGAAATTATATCTGTGAAAATTGTGGCTTTACGCGTCCAGAGCTTGATTATCAACTGACAGAGCTGTCAGAGATTACGAATACTTCTTCTAAGTTTGTCATTGATGGGACGGACTATAAGATTAATGTGGGAGGGCTCTATAATATTTATAATGCCCTGGCTGCTGTTTCTGTTGCTGAATATTTTAACGTACCAAAAGCAACGATTGCTGCGGGATTCGAACTTTCCAAGGCCGTTTTCGGTCGACAAGAGACACTAGAAATTGATGGGAAAAAAGTGACGATTGTTCTCATTAAAAATCCAGTTGGTGCCAACCAAGCCTTGGAAATGATGAAATTAGCACCCTATCCCTTCACTTTAGTCAGTCTCCTTAATGCGAACTACGCAGATGGGATTGATACGAGCTGGATTTGGGATGCCAATTTTGAGCTGTTAAATGAAATGGCTATTGATCAGATTATAACTGGTGGAGCACGTTCTTCTGAAATGGCGCGCCGCATGCGTGTTACAGGATTTGACGCACAAAAGATTTCTGAGCGCGCTAACTTATCTGAAATCTTAAGCGTAATCAAAGAAAGTCCACAAGAACACGTTTATATCCTTGCTACCTATACAGCCATGCTTCAAATGCGGGAACTTTTAGCAGAAAATCATTACCTTAAAAAGGAAATGCACTGATATGGTAAAGACGGGCGATCAATTTCAAAAAAATACCGCTTATGAGCATCCTGAAAAAAAGCACTTTATCACCTCAAGCCTAGGTTATAATCGTGTCGAAGTGGACCAATTCATGCGAAAACTCGCAGATGCTCCCGATCATATAAGTCCAAAAGCGCTTGCGGAGCAAAACTTTTCCACGAGTGCATTTGGTTATGACAAGCAAGACGTTCGCTTTTACCTGAAACAATTTGCTTCTTATCGTTATCGCTTGAATCACCAGGCTGAATTTCAAGATGCTCGACGTGCAATTCTTGCAGAAATTGACTTGTCCCAGACTAATTTTTCAAAAAGTCTGCGTGGCTACTGTATTGAGCAAGTGGATACTTTTTTAGAGCATCAGCCAAGTCTTGAGACAATTGCATCAGCCGAGTTCAAAACACAATTCTATGGCTATAACAAGCGACAAGTTCAGCTGTATTTCGAAGCACTCGTCGAAAAATTGAAAGGAAATTTATGACTTATATTTCTTTAAAATCTAACTTAGAAGCTCCTCAATATTCTTTAAATATTGCTCATCTTTATGGTGATTTAATGAATACCTACGGAGATAATGGCAATATTCTCATGCTTAAGTACGTTGGTGAAAAATTAGGCACCGAAATGACTTTTGAAATTGTCTCGCTGGGTGATAAGTTTGATAAAGACTATTACGACCTCGTCTTTTGGGGAGGCGGTCAAGACTATGAGCAAGAAATCATCGCGGATCAATCACTGACGGCGCTATCAGCACCTCTCAAAGCTTATATTGAAGCGCAAAAACCCATGCTAGCCATCTGCGGAGGCTATCAAATGCTCGGTCAGTACTATGTCAACTCAGCAGGTACGAAGATCAAAGGAACAGGGATCCTAGGACACTACACTGAAAACTTACGGACGGATCGGTTCATCGGAGATATCGAAACACATAACGATGAGTTTGGGGAAACTTACTATGGGTTTGAAAATCATTCAGGAATTACTTACCTCTCTGAAAACGAAAAACCACTCGGTCGTGTTGTTTACGGCGGAGGAAATAACCCTGATGACGATACGGAAGGTTTGATTTACAAAAATACTTTCGGAACTTATTTTCATGGACCAATTCTTTCTCGGAATGCTCGCCTTGCATACCGTTTAGTCACTACAGCCCTTTACCAAAAATATGGTGAGGATCTACAACTTCCCCCTTTTGAAGCAATTCTAGCAGATGAAGAAAAAGGACAACAGGTCGGTGATATCAAACGAAAAGTTGAAAAATAAAACAAAAACTTACTGACCAGTTGGTCAGTAAGTTTTTTTAGTCTACTGATTTTAACGCTCCGAGCATGTCAACTTTTCTTAGTTTAAAGTGCACAACTAAAGCGAGTGCGAGCGTCGTTGCAAAAGTAATGGCTGCCGATATTACCAAATTTGTCCAGTATAACCCAGGGGCAAACATGATTTGATTTGGTGCTAATTGGCTAATGATAAAGTGGTGGAAGAAAGCACCCAGCCCAAAGCCGGCGCCAATTCCTAAGAAACTCAGTAGAATCGTTTCTCGGTAAATATACAAAGTCACTTCAGAATCATAAAAACCAAGGACTTTTATTGTTGAAAGCTCTCTAATCCGCTCTGACACGTTAATATTTGTAAGATTATAGATCACAACAATTGCAAGCAAGATGGCACATGTGATTAAGACAAACATCACACTATTAATCCCATGCATAAAGGAATTAATGGTTGTTTTCAAATCACTATTTTGTGAGACTGCCTTGACTGCTGGAAGTTTCATGAAAGCCGCTGACTGATCCTTAATTCGTTTTGCGCTTGGATTTTTAAGTGTAATAAGGTAAGCATTGCTTTGAAAAGTACGCCCAAAAGTTTGCTGATACTGGGTTTGATTCATAAAAATGTAATGTCCCATATACATCTCAGTAATTCCTGCTACACGAATCTTATGCAGTTTTTTGTCTTCATCTTCAGCCGTAAAAGTATCTCCTACTTTAACTTTCAAGACTTCTGCGAGTTTCTCAGAAATCACACTCCCCTGCTTTTGAAGTTGAAGTTTATCCTGACTTTTTCGCTCTCGTAAGGTTACAAATCGAGAAAAAGCTGTCTCATCAGATGTAGCAATAACATTCAACGTTTGGACTTCATTTGCGGCACCCGTTTTTTTAGTTAAATTTTCAAAAGCTATGGGTAACTTTTCCTGAATATCTGTTGAATTTAATTGCTTATCTAAGGATTTTTGAGCTGCTTTTTTAGTTGAATCCTGCTTAATTGCAATCATATCATAGTGTAAGATTTGATCAAACTGACGAGTTGATAAGCCAGAGATTGAATCTCTAATACCAAATCCCATAACCAACAAGGCAGTGCATCCAGCAACACCAAAAATGGTCATCAACATGCGCTTTTTATAGCGAAAAAGATTACGAGCCGTTACTTTATAAGTAAAACTCATCCGTTCCCAAATAAAAGTAATATGCTCCAAAAAGATCCGAGAGCCTGCTTTAGGAACCTTTGCTAAAAATAGACGAGCAGGAACCTCTTTTAATTCTTGAGCCACCACCCAATAGGCAGGTAACACACTACAAGCTATTGCAATAAGAAAAGCCACAATCGTCCAAAAAAGTGAAAAACTCAACCGAAGATTGGAAAAAGTTGAAGAAGACGTATAGGCGTTAAAAACTGCTAAAGGTAAAAAGGTGTGTCCTAAAATCGTTCCCACCAATGCCCCCGCACCACTTGATACCAGACCATAAATCAAGAATTTTTTACGTATCTCAGCATTTTTATACCCTAACGCTTTTAGTAACCCTAAATTACTCCGCTCTTCTTCTACAAAACGTGTCATTGTCGTTAAACTAACTAAAAGCGCGATAGCAAACAATACTACGGGGAAAATATTTGAGAGGGTATCAATCCGCGTAGAGTCATCTATAAAACTTTGATAACCAGGGTTACCCTCTTTTCTGCTGTTCACCGTATACTTTGGCACACTCAAAGCATCTATTTTTTCTTGTTGACTTTTGAGCTTTTCTTGTCCTTTTTTGAGGGTATCTTTCCCCTCTTGCAATTGTTTTTGTGCCGCTTGGAGCTGTGCCGTTTGAGTAGCACTCATCACCACTCCCCTCGCTTGTGCTTGCTCAAGTTGTAATTTTTGTTCAGTAAGTTGGTTTTCCTGATGAGTAAGAATGGTTTCTTGTTGCGCAAGCTCTTGCCTTGCCTCATCCAGCTCGATCTGAGATTTTTCCCGAAGCTCGGATAAACGGGATTTCCCTTGTTGCTTTAAGCGAGTTTCTAATTGCTTTTGGTGTTGTTCTAGGCGCTGATTGTATTTTTCATCATAGATGGACAGTCCAGCGAGATTTTTATAGCTGAGGCGTGCCATCATGTACACTTTTGATTGGAAAGCATTTTTTGGAACAACGGCGTAGCCATTAAGTTGTCCCGTACCAACTGTTGTTGGTCCAAACGTGTTTTTATCAACATATTCACTGGATTTAACAAAACCAACTATTTTAAAGTTATCTTTGCGCAAAATCCTGGACTCATCTTGTGCTTCAGCTGCAAAATGAAGGGTTTCACCAAGATGATAGTCCGCTTTAAATCGGTAATCTAAAGCAATTTCACCAGAATCTTGTGGCATTTTACCAGACATGAGTTGGTAGGTTGAGAGTGTATCAGGTTGCGAGAAAAGGCGTAAACTCGTGTGAGTATCTTTAATAACAACATCCTGAAAATAGCTGAATTCTATCTTTTTTAGACCCGATGTTTGTTTCAAAAATTTTTGATCACTTTGATCTAGGCCCAAACTTGAAGTGACTGTCAGATCAGCTAATTGCTGCTGTCGGTAAAAGTGTTCGGCGGTGGCACGCATATCCGGCCCAGAGACTTTGAGCCCAACGAAAGCAAAAACGCCTAAAACCATCAATGAAAAAATCGATAAAAAGCGGCCCAGCGAACCAGTAATAGAGCGACGTATTTCTTTATTTAGTGTCTTTTTACGCATGTCTCACCACTCGATCTGTTCAATACTCTCAGGCTGGTCATTTTCTTTTACCGCCTTCACCTTACCATCATGCATTTGGATGATTCGATCAGCAATTGGAGCAATGGCTGCATTATGCGTCACAATAATCACTGTTGTCCCTTGTTCACGTGCCATTTCTTGTAAAAGTTTTAAGATTTGCTTACCCGTATGATAATCAAGCGCGCCTGTTGGTTCATCACAAAGCAACAGTTTGGGATTTTTAGCTAATGCTCTCGCAATTGCTACACGCTGCTGCTCACCTCCCGAAAGTTGAGAGGGAAAATTATGGATTCTGTGCTCTAAGCCGACCTCTTTTAATACGTTCTCAGCATCTAACGCATCTTCAACGATCTCTGAAGCCAGTTCAACATTCTCTTTTGCTGTTAAATTATTGATTAAATTATAAAATTGGAAAACAAAACCTACCTGGTATCGCCGATAAGTTATTAATTCTTTCGCAGAGAAGCTGGCGATGTTTTGCCCATCAATCCACACTTCACCAGCATCACTCGTATCCATCCCCCCTAAGATATTAAGCACCGTAGATTTTCCTGCACCAGAAGAACCTAATATAACTGCTAGTTCTCCTTCTTCAATATCAAAAGTCACTTGGTCATTCGCATAGATTTTTTCTTGTCCCGATTGATAAATTTTTGATTCGGCTTTAAGTTGAATAAAAGTCATAAAGTCCTCCTATTATGAAAACGCTATTATGATAATTATAACATAATTCTTTTCATTTTCTTAGATTTCCTTTTCTTAGATTTCCTTTGTAAAGGATAAGAAAAAGTTACTGACCAGCTGGTCAGTAACTTTTTGTCTTTTATTTCCAGAAATCGTCAAATACTGTAATTGGTAAATGACGTTTATGTTGTGTTTTATTCCACCAAGCTTCAATTTTTTCTTGCGCTTCAGCAGAGATTTGTTTCCCTTCTGTATAGTCATCAATATCACGGTAAGTAACGCCTAAAGCCACTTCATCTGCTAGCCCTGGCTTGCCTTCTTCCAAATCGGCAGTCGGTACTTTTTCATAAAGCGCAGGATCGGCGCCAAGCTCGGCAAGCAACGCTTTACCTTGGCGCTTGTTCAAACGAAAGAGTGGTAATAAATCTGCTCCCCCATCCCCAAATTTAGTGAAGAAGCCTGTAATGTTTTCTGCCGCATGATCCGTTCCAAGGACAGCTCCGTGGTACTCCCCTGCAACGGCGTATTGCGTAATCATCCGTTGACGGGCTTTGATATTTCCTTTATTAAAGTCAGAAACTTCAATCCCGGCTTCCTTAAGAGCGGCAACCTGCCCATCTACTGCAGGTTTAATGTTAATCGTTAAACTCACATCGGGTTGAATAAATTTAAGAGCCCGTTGGGCGTCTGCTTCATCAGCTTGTACACCGTGAGGCAGTCGGATTGCAATGAACTGATAAGTATCATCTTTTGTTTCAGCTCGCATCTCCTCAATTGCCATTTGAGCCAAACGTCCTGCTAAACTGGAATCTTGCCCGCCAGAAATCCCTAATACAAATGCTTTTATAAAAGGATATTTTTTGAGATAAGCTTTCAAAAATTCCACTGATACGCGAATTTCTGCTTTCGGATCAATTTCCGGTTTAACGCCTAATTCTTGAATAATTTGGTCTTGCAATGTCATTTTATTTCCTTTCAACAACTGATGGTTTGGTCAGTTACTGACCGTTTCATCAGGACTTACTGACGGATAAATTTTACTCATATAAAATTCGTCAATGTATTTTCCATCTACGTACATGGCTTCTTGGCGTACCCCTTCAATTACAAATCCTTGTTTGTGATAAAGGGCAATAGCTGCATAATTATTAACCATTACCGTGAGCTCAAGTCGCTTGATGCCTTTATCTTTGGCCCAGTCATCTAACCACTCAAAGAGCTGAGTCCCAATTCCTTGGTGTTGGTATGCTTCTAAAATCCCAACCACAAGGTAAGCCGTGTTTCTGATTCGTCGAGCTTTTCCACGTTTCGCCGATAAATAACCAACGAGTTTTCCAGCATCTTCTGCACCAATTAGGAAATCAAAACGTGAAATTTGCCCAATCGTACGACTAAAATCAAACCGCCGCTCATCCGGCTCTAACATCATAAATTTTGTTTCCGTGTCCAACTGTTTTTGGACATCCCAAAACAGTCGGGCATCACATATATCAATCCTTCTTATTCTCATTATACATCATCCAATCTCGTCATTGAAACAGTTGTACGCACTTGCGAAATCAAGCGCATCTTGTGGTTCCAGAGCTCTTGCGATAAGTCAACGGGATACGGCTGTGGGTTTAAATCACGCTTATATTCGTCCCATAATTCATCTAAATTTTCACGAGCAAAAGCTTTTATTTCTTGAAGGGCGGGAAGCTCATAAACCAATTCACCCTTAACAAAGATATTCTCTAGCAACGGTTTTGCATTAAAATCACGCACATTTTTATTGATATAAGTATAGAGCGGATGGAACATATAAATTTCATCTGCTTGATCAGGGCGCTCTTCGTTAAAAGTAATGTAATCTCCCTCTGATTTACCATCTCCTTTTTTCGTGATGCGCCAAACTTGTTTCTTACCAGGTGTAGAGACTTTTTCAGCATTACTTGATAATTTGATCGTGTCTTGCATTTGACCTTTCTCATCTGCAATAGATACTAACTTGTAAACTGCCCCAAGTGCTGGTTGATCATAAGCGGTGATAAGTTTTGTACCCACCCCCCACACATCAATCTTCGCCTTTTGCATCTTCAAGCTCAAAATAGTGTTTTCGTCTAAGTCATTAGAAGCATAAATTTTGGCAGCAGGAAAACCGGCCTCGTCCAGCTGCTGACGAACTTTTTTAGAAATATAAGCCATATCTCCCGAATCAATGCGCACACCTTGAAAATTAATTTTATTACCAAATTCTCGTGCCACTTTTATCGCAGCAGGCACACCTACTCGCAAAGTATCGTAGGTATCAACAAGAAAAACACAATCTTTATGGGTGGATGCATAAGCTTTGAAAGCCTCATAGTCATTTCCATAGCTTTGTACTAAGGCGTGAGCATGCGTCCCACTCGCTGGAATACCAAAAATCTTCGCCGCTCTCACATTAGAGGTCGCATCCGCTCCCCCAATGACCGCCGCACGTGTCCCCCATATGGCTGCATCCATTTCTTGGGCACGGCGTGTCCCGAATTCTAAGAGAGGGTCTTCACCAATCACCGATTTAATCCGAGCTGCTTTCGTGGCAATCAATGTTTGAAAATTAATGATGTTTAAAAGGGCTGTTTCAATCAGCTGGCATTCCGCAAGTGAGCCCTCTACTTGAACTAACGGTTCATTTGCAAAGGCCAACTGCCCTTCGCGCATCGCCCTTACTGTCCCTGTAAACCTTAATGATTTTAAATAACTAAGGAAATCTTCAGGATAGTCTAATTCCCGCAGGTATTCAATATCTGTCTCTGAAAAAGAGAGAGTTTTTAAATACTCCACCATCCGCTCAAGTCCAGCAAAAATAGCATACCCATTTTTAAAGGGCATCTCTCGAAAAAAAACCTCAAAAACCGCATGGCGATTGTGTCGCCCAAGTTTAAAATAAGTTTGCATCATATTGATTTGATATAAATCGGTATGTAATGTAAGACTATCGTCTGGATAAAGATGTGGCATAATTCCTCCGTCATTCACATTTGTGAAGTTCACTGATTTTAAGACGTTTCTAATCTTTATTTTATCAAATTTTTGCATAAATTTGTACTACAAACGTCTTAAAGGACCAGATAAAAAAATAAGCGCTTTGCCTTTACATTGACTGTTTCTTATTTTCCTCTTTCTTTTACAAAAGAGACATTTTTGATATAATCAAAACATGAAAAAACGAAAAAAAATTGGGCTACTTGGAGGAAACTTCAATCCTATCCATCATGCCCATCTCATGATGGCTGACCAAGTAGCTCAACAAATGAGCCTTGACCAAGTCCTCCTTATGCCTGAAAACATCCCTCCGCACGTAGACACAAAGAACACAATTGCGGCCGAGCATCGTGTCAATATGCTAAAGCTTGCTATCAAAGATAATCCAAGACTCGGTTTGGAGCTTATCGAAATTGAACGGGGGGGGAAATCTTACAGTTATGATACCTTAAAGCTCCTCACACAACTGCACCCTGATACTGACTTTTATTTTATTATCGGCAGTGATATGGTTGAATATTTACCCAAATGGTATAAAATTGATGAACTTATAAAGCTGGTAAACTTTATTGCCATCCGGCGCACTCCACTTTTACCAGAGTCCCCTTATCCTGTCACCTGGCTAGAAACGCCACTTTTACCTATCTCAAGCACCATGATTCGGGAAACTTTTGCAAGACAACTCGAACCTACCTATCTATTGCCTCAAAGTGTGCTTCAGTATATTCAAAAAAACAACCTCTATAAAAAAAAGCATGAATAAACATGCTTTTTTTTACATTTCAAGATTTAAGACTTCTTGCGCATAAATGGATGCATTACCATTAATCACATAGGCAATGGTCATAATGGGAAGAATATACTGAACTGAATCAAAGCCAAACACTTCTGCTGCAATAAAAATTGGTCCAAAATAACTGTTCGTTGCAGCTGAAAAGATAGAGACGTAACCTGCAGCAGCTATCAGTTCTACTGGTAAGCCCAACCAAAGTGCTAAAGTAACACCTAATGACGATCCTATAGCAAAAAGCGGTGTGACTTCCCCACCTTGGAATCCAGCGGAGATGCTTAAAACAGTAAAGATAAGTTTTAAGAGCCAATCATATCCATTGATAGAACCTCCGTGAAAGCTTTGAGCAATCAAATTGGTCCCTAGTCCCGCGTATCGATCCAAATGTATCAACAAAAGTCCGATACTGAGAACAATACCGAGTAAGAGGATTCTTTGATAAGGATTTTCAATCTTTTTAGCGACTTTAGCTTTCATAAAAGCCAATGAAACAGCAAATAAGCGACCAACTAAGCCAAAACAAATTGCAACAAACAAAAGTTTGAGAAGTGTCACAGGCTCTATTTGGATTGAGCTAGAAATATGAAATGAAAACTTTTCAAGTCCTAAGTAATGTGAAGTTTCGCTCGCAACATATGAAGCAACCAATGCAGGAATTAAGGCCCGATACTCTATCTTACCTAACATTAGAATTTCGATAGCAAAAAAACTTGCGGCAATAGGGGTCTGAAAAAGACCTGCGAAACCCGCTGCCATCCCTGTGATAAGTAAGATTTTTGCTGCCTCCTCCGTTGATAATTTCTTACCAATGGTATGACCAATCACACCCCCTATTTGAACAGCGACTCCTTCACGCCCCACACTCGCTCCAAATAAATGTGAAAGCCACGTTGAGAATACAATCAATGGAATCAAGCGCTTTGGAATTTCTTTTCTTCCATGGTTTCCCGCTTCAAAGATTAGGCCCATTCCTTTTTGACTCTCTTTACCATACTTTCTGTAGATAAACACAATCAAAAGTCCTGACAGTCCTAAAAAGGGAATGAGATATAGAGCATGAGCGTCTCTAAAGCTTGTAATATAAATGAGACCACGACCAAAAAGTGCGTCTACTCCACCAATTATAAGTCCCATTACAATCGCCAAAAATACATAGAGAATTTGTACACGAGAAATACCCAGTTTAAAAAAATTCATGAATTACTACTCCTTATATTCTGAGTGAGGAGCTTCTCTAAAAAACCTCACCTTATAATTTTTCAAAACAAAAGGCGCTACAAACAAGACTGTCAGTAACAGCCTTTTGTTTGTAGGCGCCATCAGTTGATTTTTAAATCAGCGGTTTTGGGAGTGCACCATTCCCATTTATTATCTTATTGTACTCATTTTTAAAATAATTTGCAAGGATGAGCCTAGTCACGCATTCCATTTTTTCTTTGAGCTTCTTTTATCTTCTCAGGAGTAACATCTTCCCCAGTTTTTTCATCAATTACTTTGATGGTTTCAACTTGTGAACGGAAATTAGCTTTAACACTCTCAATATAAGCACGTCGTAAAACAGTTTGTTCTTCAAGCTCTGCTTCTGACAAACCCTCTGTTTTTTTCTTACGAGCTAGTTCATTAATGCGCGCTATTTGTTCATTAGTCATTGCCATAATTAAAGTTCCTTTCTTTCACTGACCAGTCTGTCAGTAGTTTTTTTAAAAGATTTTATTACTTACCACAATTATTTTGTATTAATCAAACTAAAGTCAGCCATAGAACTTGTTAAGGTAACAACTTCCGAAAGCAACGCCAGACGATTCTCACGAACAGCTTCATCTTCTGCCATTACCATAACATTTTCAAAGAAGTTTTCGATAGCGGGACATAAATCATGAACAAGTGTTCTAAATTTATTTTCAGCTGACAGTTGCATCCACTCATCCTGTAATGAAACCACCACATCATATAAGTTTTGTTCCGCTTGTGATTCAAAAGAGGCTGCGCTTACTGACGAAGTGCTTTTATTTTTTTTCACAATATTAATTGAACGCGTAATGTTTTCCATAGATGGTTTAAATGGTCGATGGTCCTTGTGCGCATCAATGACAAAAGCTACTTCCATTATGTTAGCAATATCAAAGCTTGAACTATTAATTGCCGCTTCAACAATATCATGACGATCAAGTTTTTCAAGCAAGAGTTTTTGAATACGTGCTTTGACAAAATCCAAAATTTCAAGATGATTTTCACCTTCAAATTGGTCAATAAATAAAGATAGATCGAAATGCCAATTCATTTTTTCAATAATACGAATCAAGCCTTGTACTGCTCGACGTAGGGCATAAGGGTCATTTGAACCAGAAGGAATTAAACCAACATTAAAGAAAGAGAGGACTGAATCAATTTTATCAGCTGCTGCAAGCACAGAACCGACTTTTGTTTCAGGCAATTCTCCCTCGGCTGAAGTTGGCATATAATGTTCACGAATTGCTGCAGAAACATTTGCATTTTCACCAGCTAAAAGCGCATATTTTTCACCCATTACCCCTTGTAATTCATCAAATTCTCCAACCATTCCTGTCAAAAGGTCAAATTTATAAATTTCAGCACTACGGGCAACGTCTCTTTTTTCTTCATCTGTCAAACCAGCAATATCAGCTAACTTAGCGGCTATTTCTTTTGTTCGCGCCATGTGTTCAGTAATTGAACCAATTTTTGCATGGAAAGTTACTTTAGCAAGTTTAGCGACCAAATCTTCAATTTTAAGTTTTTGGTCTTCTTTCCAGAAAAACTCTGCATCTTCAAGACGAGCAACCAAAACTTTTTCATTTCCGAGCACGACATTTTCAATATTTTCAGCGTTCCCATTACGGACAGAGATAAAGTTTGGTGCGAGTTGACCTTCTTGGTTATAAACTTCAAAATAACGTTGATTATCACGCATTGATGTCACTAAAACTTCTGCTGGAACAGAAAGATATTTAGGATCAAATGAACCAACAAAGGCAGTTGGATATTCAACAATATTATTTACTTCTTCTAATAAATCTTTATGCAAAGTAACTTGCCATTTATTTTCAGACGCAAGCGCCAAAATTTGAGCTGAAATTTCTGCTTTACGATGTTCAGCATCAACTAAAACAAAGTTTTCTGGCATTTTGCTAGCATAATCATTTGCATTTTTGAGTTCAACCTCAACATTTGCCAAGAAACGATGGCCCCGTGAAAAACGATTTGCTGTTACGTCCAATAAATCAAAAGCAACAACTTTATCTTCTAGAAGTGAAACAATCCATTGAATCGGACGAACAAAAAGAAAATCATTATTCCCCCATTTCATATAAGTTGAGAATGTCATTTTTGCGATGACTTCATCGCCAACTTTAGACAGAATTTCTTCTGCTTTTACTCCGTCAATATGTTTTTTAGCATAATAATAATCACCCTTAAGGATTAAATCATCTGGAGTAGCTCCTTGCCCTCTTGAGAAACCTTGAATCGCTTTTGACCAATTTCCTTGCGCATCTTTAGCAATTTTAGCAGATGGACCTTTAACTTCTTCATCAATCGCTTCTGACGCTTCTGCCAAACCTTCAACAAGTATTGCTAAACGACGTGGAGTTGAGAATTTAATAATTTTATCAAATTCTAAACGATTTTCTTTAAGAAAAGTTTCCATTCTTTCGGCTAATTGATTGATTGAAGGAGTCACCAAATGTGCTGGAATTTCTTCCAAACCAATTTCAAGTAAGTAATTTGTCATTATTTTTCTTCTCCTTCAACAATCTTTGTATATTTTCCCTTTTTACCCAGGTATTTTTCACGCAACGCTTCATCTTTTAAGAGCGGGAAACCAAGTTTTGCACGTTCTTCAATAAAAGTTTTTGCTACCTTACGTGCCATTGTACGAACGCGATGCATATAACCTGCGCGCTCAGTTACAGAAACTGCTCCACGTGCATCAAGTAAATTGAAGGTATGTGAAGATTTCAAAATATAATCATAAGCTGGGTGAACTAAACCTTTATCTAATAAATCAAGCGCTTCTTGTTCATATTCTCCAAAAAGTTTAAGTAAAAGCTCTTGGTTTGATTCTTCAAAGGCAAATTTAGAATGTTCGTATTCAGGTTCTTTGAAAATATCACCGTAAGCTACGCCATTCCCCCATTCAAGGTCATAAACAGAATCAACCTCTTGAATAACTGTCGCAATACGTTCCAAACCATAAGTGATTTCTGAAGTTACGGAATCAACTTCAATTCCTCCAACTTGTTGGAAATAAGTAAATTGAGTACATTCTTGCCCATCAATCCAAACTTCCCATCCAATACCGGCACATCCCATTGAAGGATTTTCCCAGTTATCTTCAACAAAGCGGATATCATGCTCTAAAGCATCAATTCCAAGTTCAGCTAAACTTTGAAGATAAAGTTCTTGGATATTTTTTGGAGAGGGTTTTAATACAACTTGGAATTGGTGGTGTTGGAACAACCGATTTGGGTTTTCACCATAACGACCGTCAGCAGGACGACGTGAAGGTTGCACATAGGCGGCTCCCCAAGGTTCAGGTCCGTTTGAACGCAAGAAAGTGTAAGGGCTCATTGTTCCTGCTCCTACTTCATTATCATAAGCTTGCATCAAGTTTGCCCCTTGTTTAGACCAAAAGCCTTGTAGGGTCAAGATAATATCTTGAAATGCTAGTTTTTTATTTGTCATTATTTTCCTCCAAAATTCAAAAAAACCGTCACTCGCACACTCATCATAATTATCAAAAATCATGATAAAGGGTGCAAATGCACGGTTCCACCTTTATTTTTTACTTTATTTGTGTTCATTACAGTTTTAAGTTAAGCCATTATTTTTCCCGAACTTTCACTATCTTCGAGTCGCTACCTATAAATTCTAGCTCTATTTTCCCATTTTGTCAAGAGAAACCTCAACGCTACGGAACCAAGAGGATTTTTCCTACGTTCTTCCCCTTTTCTAAATAGTCATGGGCTGCCTTTCCATCAGAAAGGTGAAAAATGGTAGGTGGGGTAATCGTAATTTTTTCTTCTAAAAAATAGTTAAACAGGCGTTGAGCACGGCTATTTCTTTCTTCATAAGACGTTAGAAAATGCCATAAATCACCGGTGAGGATATTCTTTGATTGAGAAAAAAGATTTACAAAATCTATTTGTGGTGGCTGGCCTCCAGCCATACCAAAAAGAACAACTTTCCCTCGATTTTTAAGTAGTTTAATAGATTGATTTAAGGTTGAGCCAATCCCATCATAAACGGTATCAAATTGCTGACTCTGTTGCTCAACCCAAGAAAATTCTCGACTTGGAAAAACTTCTTTTACTCCAAGTTTTATGGCAGTAGCCACTTTTTCTTTTGAAGCAGAGCCATACACGCTCATCCCATCAGCGCGAAGCATTTGACTAAGGATCTGTCCAACTCCTCCTGTCACGCCAGAAATAAAGACTTTAGCTCCTTGTTGATCTTTAGCTAAATCATGCGCTAAAAAATCAGCAGTCAGACCTTGTAACCCAATACTAGCCGCCAGTTCTAGAGAAATATCATCTGGTAAAATAATGAGATGCGCTTTAGGTACCGCTACAAAAGAAGCATTTGCAAAAGGAACATCGACAAATAGTACTCGTTTACCAATAAGCCACTTATCTTTTGATTCTACGATAAAACCAGCACCTTCATAGCCATTAATATAAGGCGCTCTTTGGGCAATTGTATACTCACCTCTGCGCCGATATATATCAGCAAAATTTAAACCGATAAAAGAAGTCTTTACTAATACTTCGTCAGCCGTAAGAACTGGTTCTGGCTGCTCTCCATATTTCAGAACTTCCGAATCGCCAAATTTGTCAAAATATAAAGCTTTCATTGATGCATCTCCTTGCATCTCCTTTGATCAGTTTTTAAATTAAACCTTTTTATTTTGCTTTATTGTGCTTGAGCAAAGCAATAGATTAATGTCTGCGATTATAAACAATGCTAGAAGTAAAAGACAGACCAATAATCACTGCTCCTATGAGTCCAGTGATAACATCACCAATTTCCCACTTGATGCTTGCTAAAATTAAAATTGCTAAGGTCAAAATCGCCCAATGAGCCCCATGCTCTAAATAAACTAACTCGTTAAGTGTTCCCTTTTTGACAAGGTACAGAGTTAAGCTCCGAACAAACATCGCTCCAATAACACCTAAACCTAACAAAATGATAATAGGATCTGAGGTAATTGCAAAAGCACCAATGACCCCGTCAAAACTAAATGAAGCATCAATGACTTCGAGGTAGAGAAAGAGAGCAAAACCAGCTTTTCCTGTAGCGATAATAAAATTAGTCGTTGAAGCTGCCTTTGAATGGCTCATCATGTCACCAAAGCCATCAACTAATAAGAAAGTCAAAATTCCTAAACAGCCAGCAAATAAAATCGTATGTGACTCTACAGCCAATGTTTCAGAAACAAGTAATAGCAAGCCTAGTGAAATAATTGCATTCGCAGCAGGGAAATGACCGATACGCTGCAAAAGTTTTTCTGGTAATTTTAACCAGGTATAAGCACGCTGATTAAAGAAAAAGCCTAAAGCCAACATCAGTAAAAACATGCCACCAAAAGCTGCAATTTGAGGATGTGCATGGTGCAAAATATAGCCATACGTACCCATTACTTGAGGATCACCTTTTGCTAAGGCTAAGCGTAGCGCGCTAATAGGATCTATATGAGCCGAAACACCTACTATTAGCAAGGGAAAAATGAGGCGCATCCCTACTACTGCTATAAGAATCCCGACGGTCAAAAACATCTTTTGCCAGGCTGGACTCATCCTCTCTAGGATTCGCGCATTTACGATAGCATTATCAATTGATAAGGAAATTTCTAAAACAGCTAAAATAAATGTGACAAAAAGTCCATTCCATCCGCCATAGATAAACGCGATAATAAGGGCAAAAAGCGTGACAATAAATGAGCCTCTGAATAGTTTCATGGGGTTCCTCTTCTAATTAGTTATTGAACCTATTTTACCATATTTTAATCTTGTTAAAGCTTTAAACTCACCAATAAATCAATCCTTTATTTCTCTTTCAATAAGCTGTGTTTTGCCTTTAAGAATGCTAATTTTTCCATTAAAATCCTCCGTCAGCTCTGACAAGAATGATTTGACCTGATCCTCTTCAATAAAACATTTGACAGTAATGTCAGACAAAAATACGGGCTCAATAATTTCAATATTTCGACTAGCAAGGTAACGTTGTAACTTATCATAGAGGGCATAATCTAATGTTAGAACTAACTCTTTTTGTACAACAAACTCCACACAACCTACTGCTTCAATCGCATGATTTACTGCGCCCGCATAAGCCCTAATCAGACCCCCGGCTCCTAATTTTATCCCTCCAAAGTAACGAGTGACGACAGCACAAACATTGATCAGTTCTTTCTTTTTTAAGATTTCAAGCATGGGTACACCTGCTGTGCCTGAAGGTTCACCGTCATCACTACTTCGCTGTATTTCCTGGCGATCACCTAAAGTATATGCTGAACAATTGTGATTGGCTTTCCAATGTTCCTTTTTAATTTGATTAATAAACGCTCGTGCTTCTTGTTCATTTTCTATCCGCTTGAGGTGGCAAATAAAACGTGACTTTTTTATTTCTTCTTCATGGGTGAAATCATTTTTTATCGTTATGGTCATGCTTATGATTTTAACAAATTTGGTGATGATTTAACAGCATTTCCGTATAGTAAGATATGGAACAATTTTATGGACGACTCCTCTTAGAAAACGATCTAAAAGCTACTGACCAACCTGTCAGTGATAATAAAGATAAATTTCTTATAACTCCCCAAAAGGTTTTGAAACACGCTAAAGTAACAAAAATCCAAGGAATGTTTTCAGTTAACAAACGACAGATACAATGCAACCGCTGTGGCAGCCTTCATTTCAAACATGAGGTCCAACTCCCTTTGGGGTGTTTTTATTGCCCTACTTGTATCAATTTAGGGAGAGTGCGCTCTGATGAATGGCTTTATGCTTTTGCTCAAGAAGAGTTTCAAGCTGGCCATTATTTGAGATGGAGAGGAAAATTGACACCCGCTCAACAAAATATTGCTGACCAACTGGTCAGTAATAGCAAAAAACACTTTCATACATTAGTACGCGCTGTGACTGGCGCTGGTAAAACAGAGATGACTTATCCTCTCATTGATCAATTTCTTAAAAGTGGAAAAGGCGTGGCTTTTGTGAGTCCTAGAATAGATGTTTGCATAGAAATACATAACAGATTAAGTCACGACTTTTCCTGCGCTATTCCTCTCCTTTATGGGCATGGAAAGTCTTATTTTCGTTCCCCTCTTGTTGTCGCAACAACTCATCAACTCCTCCGCTTCCAAGCAGCCTTTGACTTAATTATTGTGGATGAAGTGGATGCCTTTCCATTCTCTGAAAGTCCTTATCTCTATTTTGCACTGAAAAAGGCGCTGAAAAAAGAGCCACAACTTCTTTATCTCACAGCTACTTCAACGAATTATTTAGAGCAGCAGATAAAAAATGGGACGTTAAAACAACTGGAGCTTAATCAGCGTTTCCATCAGTCGCCCCTCATTTTACCACGCTTTTTTTGGCACACACAACTTATCAAGAAGATAAAAAAACAGCGCAAAACAGGTTTCCCATTACTCATTTTTGCAGCGGAAATTCAGGCAGGGCAACTTTTAACTCAAAAATTACAAAAAAATTTCCCTCATGAGAAAATAGCGTGTGTCTCTTCTAAAAGTTCTTTACGACAGGAGTATATCCAACAATTTCGCCAAGGAGAATTAGATATTCTCGTCTCTACAACCATTCTTGAGCGAGGAGTTACTTTCCCTAAAGTTGATGTTTTTGTTAACCATGCCGAGCATTCAAATTTTACAAAATCATCTTTAATACAAATGGCTGGACGTGTCGGACGCTCGTCTGAACGCCCTAATGGTCTCGTTTATTTTTTCCACGAAGGACGCACTAGAGCAATGACGAAAGCAAGACAAGAAATTAAAAGAAGTAATCTTAAAGGGGGCCTCTCATGAATTGTTTAATCTGCCAAGCCAAAGCGCTTACACCCTCAATTGATTTTCAAGCACTTATCACTCTGAAGAGCAATCCTTCTTATCTCTGTTTGACTTGTAAAAATACATTTATAAAAATTGGGGCGGACCATTGCCCACGCTGCTATAAATCTGGAGAGAAAGAAATCTGCCAAGACTGTCAAGAATGGGAACGAAAAGGAATTATAATCAATCATCAGGCAATTTTTAAATATAATGGCTCAATGCAACAGTTTTTTAGTCGCTACAAATTCATGGGTGATTATCAGTTGCATCAAGTGTTTAAAAGTTACTTTAAATTCAAAAAGGAGTTTACAATTGTTCCTATTCCTTTAAGTCCAGAGCGTTATCAAGTGCGAGGCTTTAACCAGGTTGCAGCTTTTATGGAAAAACTCCCTCTCCAACATCTTCTTACAAAAAAAGAAAGCCAGCCACAAAGCTCACTTACACGCGAAGAACGATTGACCCACACCAACCCTTTCCAAATAAAGGAAAACAGCAGTATTCCAGAAAAAATAATAGTAGTGGACGATATTTATACCACTGGAGCTACTCTGGTTCATGCCTGTAAGACATTAAAAGAAGCTGGATGCAACACTGTCAAGACCTTCTCACTCTGTCGTTAAACTAAACTTAAAACATCCTAAAAAAACATGCCAATAGAGTAGCATGTCATTTGTTCTTCACTTCTCTGGCCATGCGATAATCCTCAAGTTTGAAAACCGTGTTTGCCAACTTTTTATTTTTTTCTCGTAAAGTTCCTTGTTGTTATCCTTATGAATAATAGGGCGAAGGGTTTTCGTAAATATATCATTGAGACCATAAGGGGCATAAAACTCAAGGTGTTTTGATGTTCCCGTAATCCCTATAGCATGCACAGTCGCAATCCAACGGCCTATCGCATCTTCCGTCGATTGATAAGGCTTTTTATTACCGCCTCGCCATAAATGCATATATGCCTCATTGTGGACATCAAAAGTGAAAGGAAATTTTTGAGATAATTCCTTTTCGAGTGCATGATCTTTACTGACAGCTTGGTCAGCTGTAACATGGTCGTCAAAATATACCACATCAATATCCTCTACACCATGCATCGGTAATTTCGAATCAACCTGATTCCAAACCGTCTGAAAGATACTCCCAGCAGCAATATAGTAATTCGGCAAATTTAAAGTAGCGACTTCGTCTAAAATAACCATGAGCTCATTATTAGCTCGTAGCAGGGTAATAAATTCCTTTTCTCTTCCCATCTTTGTACACTTTTCTAAAAAAAGAATTGCCAAATTTTAGGTAAAAATATAACTAAACCAACAATAAGAGCAAAACCTGAAATCACAAGTACTGCACCTGCCGCCATATCTTTAGCACGCTTTGCACGCATATAAAATTGATAGTCAGAAGCTAAATCCACCACATTCTCTATTGCCGAGTTAAATAGTTCAGCCATGAATACTAAAAAGATAGCCAGAAGTAAAAAGAGCCACTCAAATTCAGAAATTTGAAAAATAAGTCCAAAAATAATAGCCGCAATTGCTGAAAAAGCGTGCTTACGCATATTTCTTTCTTCTTTAAAAGCTGTCCAAATTCCTGAAAGGGCAAAATCTAAACTGGAAAGTAAATTGGGATTTTTCCAACGGGAACGCTCTTTTTTTTCAGGGATATTTCCATTATTAAAATCTTTTTTCTTGAAAAGCTTTACATCCTTATCGTGTGAGTCCATAAGCAGTCAAAATCTCCTCTTGCAGTCCAAACATTTCCGCTTCTTCAGGTCCGCCCATAGGATAGTGATCGTAACCATTAATGTGCAAAAAGCCGTGGACGGCAAGCCACGCATATTCACGCTCCAGTGAGTGTCCGAAATCCTGCGCCTGTTCTTGTGCTTTATCAATCGAAATATAGAGCTCTCCAATAAAGGGATCCATTTCTTCCAACAGTTCTTCTGGAATGTCCATTTCTTCATCAAAGAAGAATTCCTCTTCATCTGGCTTGTATTCAAGTGAAATAACATCAGTCGGACGGTCCGTATCTCGGTATTGCAAGTTAAGCTCGTGTGAACGTGCATTATCTACAAAAGTCACGGCCATTTCCGTTGAAGGCCTCAACCCTAATTTTTCAGCAGCAAAATTGAGAATGTGCTTTGTTTGTTCAATAATTTCTTTTGGCACTTTATTTGTTTCATCTACTAATTCGATATACATGTTTATTCCTATTAAAAACTGAGTCTTCATCAGTTGTTATTTCTCTTAAGTCAAATACTGACAGCCTTGTCAGCAAGTTTGTATAAAAGCACTTTTAATCATCACCATAAGCTTTAATAATTTCAGCAACAACCGGATGACGTACCACATCTTTCGCTGTAAAATAGACAAAGTCGATAGCTTTAACAGCACTTAATTTTTCTTTAGCATCAATAAGTCCAGATTTCACTTTACCCGGCAAGTCAATTTGTGAACTGTCTCCATTCACAATCATTTTGGAATTGAAACCAAGTCTTGTTAAGAACATTTTCATTTGCATGGTTGTGGTATTCTGAGCTTCGTCTAAAATGACGAAAGCATCATCAAGTGTTCGACCACGCATATAAGCTAAGGGTGCTATTTCAATAATTCCACGCTCCATCATCCGCTCTGTTGCTGATTTTCCCAGTATTTGAAAAAGAGCATCATAAACTGGACGTAAATATGGATCGACTTTTTCTTGTAAGTCCCCAGGTAAAAATCCTAAACTTTCCCCAGCTTCTACTGCTGGACGTGTAAGAATAATCCGTTTGACAACACCGTTACGTAAAGCTTGGACAGCCATAACGACCGCAAGAAAAGTTTTACCTGTCCCCGCAGGACCAATACCAAAGACGATATCATGGTATTTGACTGCATCGACATATGTTTTTTGTACTAAATTTTTCAGACGAATCGGTTTGCCATAAGCATCTTTTGTCAATTCAATTTCATAAAGGCTGGTAAAATTTTCAATGTCATCATTCAAAACCATTTTGATAGCAATTATGACATCTGATGTTTGAACAGGAACGCCTCTTCTTACAAGAACTTGTAAAGCCTGCAACACCTTTCGAGCGTTTTCGCCTTGTTGTTCATCTGTCGAGAAAATTTGAACCATTTCACCCCGATAATTAATCTCCACGCCCATTTGCGCCTCAACCAATTTTAGAAACTTGTCTTGTACTCCAAAAAGAAGGCTAGTATCCTCTGGATTTTCTATTTTAAATTCAATCGAACTTTTAGTCAAATAAGCAATCTCCAATTAAGCATTTTCTTACATTATAGCACAAGTCGATGAACGATGCCATTGGTCGTGTCATTTAACAAACCTAGTACTAATTGACTTTGAAAGTACAAACGTTCAAAAAGTCATAGTGCATGACAACTTCAACAAGCATTACATTAGTAATTTCTTCTACTCCTAATTAAGCAATAAAAAAATCTATCTTCACAAGATAGATTTTATAATTCTTATTTAGCCACTACTGGATAAACTGATACGTGTTTTTTACCACGTTTCATTTCGAATTTAACAGTTCCTTCGATTTTAGCGAAGAGAGTATCGTCGCCACCACGGCCAACGTTAGTACCTGGATGGATATGTGTACCACGTTGACGGAAAAGGATTGAACCGCCGCTTACAAGTTCACCGTCAGATGCTTTAGCACCGAGACGTTTAGCTTGTGAGTCACGTCCATTGGAAGTAGAACCCCCACCTTTTTTGTGGGCGAAGAGTTGCAGATTAAGTTCAAGCATGTTATTGCCCTCCATTTTCAAATTTAAGTGTAATGTACTGGCCATAATTTTTCTCAACTGCTTTCATTGCATTTGCAAAGGCTTCGAGCAAAGTTTGTGCCAATACGCCTTGTTTTTCAGGTGTGCTCAAAGGGATTTCAACATAGAGATAACCTTCTTCCATATGCGTCACAGGTTTAATGTGAGCCATATCATAGATATTATTCGCCGTTGTAATCGATAGAACGCTGACTGCCGCACAAACCACATCGTGTCCGTACTCGCCAGATTCAGCATGTCCTGAGATTTCATAAGAAACAATCTTGTCTCTTTTTGTCCTGATACAAGCTTCAATCATAATTAAGCGTTAACTGATTTGATAACAACTTTAGTGTATGGTTGACGGTGACCTTGTTTACGGTGTGAGTGTTTTTTAGGTTTGTATTGGAAAGTAACAACTTTCTTTTGCTTACCATGTTTTTCGACTTCACCGACAACAGTTGCGCCTTCAACGAGTGGTGCACCAACTTTAGTTGTTTCGCCTCCGACAAAGATAACTTCGTCGAAAGTAACGGTTTGACCAGCTTCAACATTGAGTTTTTCAACGTAGATTACTGAACCTTCTTCAACTTTAACTTGTTTACCACCAGTTTTGATGATTGCATAGTTTGACATTGTGATTCCTCCTTGTTAGATTTCATCGCTTTTTGAGTCAAGCGACTGTTAGACTCGCCTTAGTTCGTGGGCTTATGCCACTTCATACGAAACTTCGTGCGGTTGCACTTTATGAGACTTCACAAAGACAACTACATTATTATACTACTTCTTCAAGAGGATTTCAACCCTTATTATTTTCTTTTTCCTTTTTTTTCGTGACTTTGGTTTGTGGATTAAGTCCTACTCGGTAAAGCTTTTGGTCATTCCAAAGCATGTTGATTAAGGAGTTGACCAAAAGAAGGAGCCAGGCAAAACTAAGAGAGAAGGACAAGATTTCAAAAGCAGTAAGGGTGAGGTAATGAATCGGATGCCATAACAGATAAGATAAAAAGATTAAGCCGACAATTAAATACGACATGCGATAGAGGTTCCGTGTTGCCTGAGGTAAAAACCAACGAATTCCTAAGATAGAAAGTCCCATAAAGAATACTATCAATTGGGCTACTACGTCATGAGCAACATGCATCCATCCTCCATTATTGGGAATTAGTCCAACCAATCCAATTGAAATAGCGCACAAGGTTAATAGAACCTGCAGGATAGATTGTCGAAGGTGAGTACCAATCTTTTGTCTTAAAGAGACAAAGATATAATCTACTAAAGCTGCAAATAGAGCAGCGGAGACTATGAGGGTCAGATTAAACTGCCAGCTGGAGTGCGAAGCTTGTGTTCCTAATAAACTAAAATTCCGCTGCCACCAATATTGATCACCATTTGTGGCCATACTGGAAACCAGTCCACCAATTGAAACCATCAAGAGCATATTAACCATCACATTAATGGAGAATGTATCTACAACAAAAATCATCAGATAGTTAATAATCCCAGAAAAAATTCCAAAAATTAAGGTTGAGGTAAATAAACCAAAATTGACGCCGTAAAATATTTGTCCTAAAAACCAGAAGAACGCGATAGTCGATAAGACAAGGATAAGCAAAACTGAAAACACAACTGTTGCAAAAGTCCGCCAAAATATTCGTTTTCCCATTTGTCGGTAGAAATCTTGCCGACGCTTATAATAAGCACCAATAAAAGTGAACATTCCAATTGCATTAGCAATAATAATAACCGCTGTCGCAATGGATTCATTACCGGATAGCGGTATGACATGAGGGTGTTCCAAGAAAAAGGCAAAAGCAATAAAGATCAAGGAAGCGATAATCGTTGGTAGAATAAACCACGTTGCCGCTCGGTCCGTTTTGGTGACGTTAACTTTACGAATTGTAAAACTATCTGCTTCCAAGGCGACTACTTCTATTTCTTCATCCTCGCTCAAGTTAAGCCTGTCATATAATTCCTTGGGGAGATGTATTTTTTCCATTGTTAACTTTCCTCTTCTTTCACATCGGGCACTTCACTCCAATCAATCCTTAAATGATATTCCCCAATACTCATCTCACCTTGCGACAATTGATATTTTATTTTAAGTTGACCTTTTGAAGGATTAAGATCTAATTGATGCGTGAAAATAGAGAGTTTCCCAACGCCTTCGTAAGTAGTATGACTCGGAATTTCAGGATTAAAACGCATCTTAACTGCCTGCCTTGAATAACGTGTCATCGTTACCTCTGCATCATTGATCTTTAATAATACCTTTTCATTTTCTCCATTTTTATACATTATAAGAGTATGCTGAGCACTTTGTTTTATTTGTGCGTTATAGGTTTCTTTAATCAATTCTTCTTGTTGATCAATCTTTACTCTATTGCGAATCGTAATTTTCATATGTTTATTTTACTATAATATTCATGAGAATAGAAATCCTAGATAAGGGAGTTGTCCATACTAATCGTTCAGCATTTTGCTCAAAAATACGGTATAATAAAGAAAAGACTCTTAACTTAAAAACAACATTCTAAAGTCATATTTAGAGTCTTAAGAGGAGGTCTCACTTGGAAAAAGTTTTCCGCGACCCTGTCCATGATTACATCACTGTGACGCATCCCGTAATTGCTGCTCTAATTGATACTGCTGAATTCCAACGGTTACGACGAATTAAGCAACTAGGGACATCTAGTTTTACTTTTCACGGGGCAGAACACACGCGCTTTTCACACTGTTTAGGTGTGTATCATATTGCTAAAAGGATAACAGATTACTTTAGTCTCAACTTTCCATTAGAATGGAATCCGGATGAAAATTTGCTTACACAATGTGCCGCCTTACTTCACGATGTTGGACATGGTGCATATTCTCATACGTTTGAAGGGTTATTTGGTACCGACCACGAAGCAGTCACCCGAGAAATTATTACTTCCCCTCAAACAGAAGTCAATGCCATTTTACGACAAGTCTCGGCTGATTTCCCAGAAAAAGTCGCTTCTGTTATCTCACATGAATATCCAAATCCTCAGGTGGTTCAACTTATCTCTAGCCAAATAGATGCGGATCGGATGGACTATTTATTACGAGATGCATATTTTACCGGAGCTGTATATGGAAAGTTTGATTTAACTTGGATTTTACGTGTTATTGTCCCTACAGAAAATGGCATTGCGTTTAAATATTCTGGGATGCATGCGGTTGAAGATTATATCGTTAGTCGTTACCAAATGTATATGCAAGTTTATTTTCATGCTTCTTCTCGTTCGATGGAAGTCTTGCTTCAAAAACTTTTAGCACGGGCCAAAGCACTTTATAAAAAATACCCCGAATATTTTGCCATGAGTAGCCCATGTTTAGTTCCTTTTTTCAGGGAAGAACACCGCCTTGAAGATTATCTACGTTTAGATGATGGCGTAATGAATACTTATTTTCAAATTTGGATGACGCACGAGGATCCTATCTTGGCAGATTTGGCGAGGGCTTATGTTAATCGTCATTTACTAAAATCAATTAAATTTAATCGTGATACTGTCTCACTAGACGATCTATCAATTTTGACGCAGTTGGTTGAGGAAGCGGGCTATGATCCTGACTACTACACAGGCGTTCACAGTAATTATGACCTTCCCTATGACTTTTATCGACCAAGTTCTCAAAAGCCACGGACAGAAATTAAAATTTTGCAAAAAGATGGAGCTTTAACTGAGCTGTCCGTTTTATCTCCCTTAATAAAAAGTCTTACAGGTACTATTCATGGAAACAGCCGCTTTTATTTTCCAAAAGAAATGATGGAAAATCCGGAATTTACAAAACATATTCAGAATGACACCTTTTTTGATAAAGAGGAACGTGACGAAAGTTCTAAATTATAAAATATCCAATATAGAAAGATAATACGATGATTAAACTTGTTGCAATTGACCTTGACGGTACACTACTTGACCCTAACCGCCAAATTACCGAAGAAGTAAGAAAAACAATCGCTAAAGCAAAAGCCGCTGGTGTTAAGATAGTAATCACCACTGGGCGCCCACTCCCTGGTGTAGTGGAAATACTGAAAACTTTAGGTCTTACCGAACAGGGTGACTATGTCATTACTTACAACGGTGCCTTAGTTCAAAGAGCTACGGGGGAAGAGTTTATCAAAGAGACGCTCACTTCAGAAGATTGGTTAGATTTAGATGCAGCAGCTCGCAAAATAGGGTTGCCAATTCATGCGATTACTCGTGAAGGGATTTATACTCCAAACCGTGATCTTGGTAAATACACTGTTCAAGAGGCACAGATGGTACAAATGCCGCTCTACTTCAGACAACCTGAGGAAATAGCTGCGCTTGAAATTGCCAAAGTGATGATGGTTGATGAACCTCAAGCTTTAAATGATGGAATTGCCTATCTTCCTTTCGAATTTTTCGAGCGCTACAACATGGTAAAATCGACTCCATATTATCTCGAGTTTATGAATAAAAAAGCAAGTAAAGGTTCAGCCGTTAAACACTTAGCAGAAAAACTTTTCTTGGATCTAGATGAAGTTATGGCTATCGGAGACGAGGAAAATGATCGGTCTATGCTTGAAGTTGCTGGGAACCCTGTTGTGATGGAAAATGGTAAAGCTGAATTGAAAAAAATCGCAAAATACGTGACGAAATCCAACGCAGAATCTGGTGTTGCCTATGCTATCAATGAATGGGTTTTGAAAGATTACGAAGCCTAGTTACAATTTATAAGCAGATTTCCTGTACTTCCCCCTTCTGCATGTTATAATAACATTATAAACAGATGATAAAAAAATGAACTTAAAGATGCAAGAATCCTTGTATTCTTGAGTTTGATTTTGAAGTGGAGGTAGATATGAAGATTAAATTTGATGAAAAGACTGCTACTAAGATTAAAGATTTAGGCGAAGCTGACTTAGTCTTTGATTTCGATCATACGTTGAGTGAAGAAAATACAGCAGTTGATGCATGTGCTGGCGGGATTTCTCGCTACCGTATTGTGGCTGTCGATAAAGGAAAAGTCCCAAAAGAATTTGATGCGACAATCGACTCTGAATTTGGACCAATTTATTATAAAGGATATGGCGCCTACTTCTTCCAAGATGAGATGTACACAGTGCTTAATACCTCTTACAATCTCATTGAGCTTCGGAGCACTGCCGAGCTTCTAAGTCCTAACCTTTTGATTGTAGATTTTCGTGGAAAAACAAGTGCTAGCTTCTAAATAAAAAGCCCTTAACTTAATAAGGGCTTTTTTAAATATCATAAAACGGGTTGGTCGAGCTTGCACTCTCAATGACCGTCACATCTGTTGCAAACGCACGAATTTTTTCAGCTACAAGTGGGATAAATGCTTGTTCGATATAATGCCCTGGGTCGATTCCAAGGAGACCAGCAGAGAGCATATCGTGTCCTGTATGGTAGTAGATATCTCCAGTGATATAGAGATCAGCGCCGTGTTCTTTGGCTTGCGGCCAAAATTTACCGCCTGAACCACCACAGATGGCTATGCGTTGAATTTTTTCTTTTAATTGACGATCGTAGGTCACCAGTCGTAAATGATCAAGATTAAATGTCTTTTTTACACGTTCAGTCAGTACTGACAGTTCTGTCATTGGAAGATTACCCACACGACCCAAACCTTCATCATTGAAAGTTTCAACATCTGTTAGCCCTAAAAGCTGGCAAAAGTAATCATTTAATCCCCCAGAAACAATATCGATGTTGGTATGGCTCGTGTAGACTCCAATACCTTTTTGAGCTAAATCCCAGATTAATTTTTGCTGAGTATCTAGAGTTGTTAGAGCGTCCAAGGGGCGAAAAATAAGCGGGTGTTTTGCAATAATCAGATCGACGTTTTGAGCAATGGCTTCTTTGACCGTTTGTTCTCGAACATCAAGCGTCACCAAAACTCTTCTGACTTCACTTTCTGGATCACCAAGTTGTAAACCCACAGGATCACCTTCCATAGCTAATTCTTGTGGGCAAAATGTTTCGTATTGCGCCATAAGTGTTTTAATTTTCACTGAGTACCTCCTCTATTCTCTGTTTTTTTTCTTCTAAATCTTCCCGTTTCTGATGCTGATTTTGAGGAAGTTTAGCGAGTATTTTGTTTAAGGTCCTTAACTCTTTTTCCCATTTTTGCCTAAAAATCGCTGTTTTCTTAGTAAGAAGGATCGGTCCAAATAAATATTCAGTTACTGACAGCTCTGTCAGTAATTCGGGATGTTGTTTTTTAGGCACAGCAACAATGATTTCGTAGAATTTTCCAGCTTCCAGCAAAATACTTTCATGGGAAATCACAAAGTCATGGGCGAGGAGCCACCTTCTTAAGGTATCTTCATGATTATTAGGTTGTAAAATCAGACGTGATACACCGTTTAACAAAGGCTTATCTTTACTTAATATCTCGGTGATGAGAATTCCACCCATACCCGCAATCACAATAGTATCAATACCATCCTGCTCATTGATAGCAGCTAGACCGTTTGCTTTTCTTACATAAATTTCATTATGTAAATCCGCTTCTTCTACATGACGTTTTGCGATTTCAAATGGACCTTGTACGACTTCTCCCGCAACAGCATAATTAATCTTTTTTTGCTGTACGAGGTAAGTTGGCAAAAAAGCGTGGTCAGAGCCAATATCGGCAAGTCGAGCATTTTGCGGGACAAAATTTGCAATGGCTTGTAAGCGTTGCGATAATTTAATTTCAGTCATTTTTTAAATAATTCTTTCCAAATTTACAATATTCTAAAACTGGACATGTTTCACAGTTAGGCTTTTTTGCTGTACAGTGGTAGCGTCCAAAAAAAATGAGGTGGTGGTGCGCTTGAATCCATTTTTCTTTCGGAATTAGCTTCATCAGCTTCTCTTCTACTTCAAGAACAGAGGCTTTCTGAGGAACAACATCTAATCGTTTCGAGACGCGTTCAACATGGGTGTCAACTGCTAACCCTGGTATTCCATAGGCTTCTGCCAACACAACATTGGCCGTTTTACGTCCAACCCCTGGCAAAGTTTGGAGTACTTTTTTGTCCTTTGGTAAATCAGGAAGCTCATCTTTAAACTGAGTAGTAAGCATTTGTGCCGTTTTGAGGATATTTTTAGCCTTTGTTTTATAAAGACCAATTGTTCTGATTTTTTGTTCAATATCTTCAACAGATGCCTCTGCCATCGTTTCAGCATCGGGGTAAGCAGCAAAAAGGGCTGGAGTTGCTTTATTGACTCCTTTATCTGTTGCTTGTGCAGAAAGTATAGTAGCGATCAAAAGCTGAAAGGGTGTTTCCCAATTCAATTCTCCATGGGCCTGAGGAAACATCTCTTCGATAATTTCTAGTGCTTCTAAATATTTTTTCTTGCTTAACATAATTTTAATTCCGTAATTTAGTTATCCCAAGGACCTTCTAAAGGGATATAGAAAGATTCATTCGTCATATTACTTTTATTTTGGTAACGTTCGCTTTGCTTTTCTTCAACATCATGAAGAGAGGTCACTCCATCATTTTTCCAATTTCGTAAGATTGCCTTAATGTAGTTAAGAGAAACTTTGCGGTTTAGGACTGCTTCGCGCAGTGCTTGTTGAATCAGCTGAAAATCATAATGTTCTTCAAACAGCCAAGCTCTTAACTCTTCCATTTGCACAGGCGAAATCATGCCCATTTCAGCTTCAAACATACTGACCAAAGTCTTAAGCTGACCCTCTTCTTGCTGAGGTTGTGTAAGCTCAGAGCTTCCTGTCGTAACAAGTTGGTCAAGTTTTTGAAAAGCAGGCCGTGTGTCAAAAAAGGTTTCCATCTCCCCATCTCGTTCTAACAAAGCTACTTTCATTGTGCCAAATTTTGCGAGCCGATCAATCGCTTGGTTGACATCATTTAAACTTTTACCTGTCTGAGTGGCAATATCACTTGGCGCAATTTCCCGATTTTCATAGAAATAAAGCCAGACTAGAAAGTCGAAAGCTGAGGGGAAAAGTTTATCAAAGTGAGCGAGCAGTGCACTTGGTAACACCAGATGCCCGACACTGTATTCATCGTAATAATTCATATGCTTATTATAACATATCTTAAGCCCTACACTTATTTAACTTTGATAAGATCTCTTAAAAATAAAAAAGCACCTAGTGCTTCTTATTCTCCTTGATAAATGATTTTGCCCTCACATATTGTATAAGCGACTTTACCTTTCAACTGTTTATTGATAAATGGCGAATTACAAGCTTTTGAGATGAATGTTTCACTTACTGTGATGTCAGTTGTTGCGTCAAAAATGACGAGGTCAGCCGGTCCATTTTCTGCGAGATAGCCTGCATCAAAATTATAAAGTTTAGCTGGATTAACGGTCATTTTTGTCAGTAATTCACTGAGTGTCAAATGGCCTTTTGCGACTAAGTTTGTCAATCCAAGTTGCAAGGAAGTTTCTAATCCAATCATTCCTGATGGTGCCTTATCAATGCTGACATTTTTCTCTTCATGAGTATGAGGGGCATGGTCTGTGGCGATGACATCAATCGTTCCATCTTTTAATCCCTCAATTATTTTATCGATATCAGCCGTTCTACGCAGTGGTGGATTGAGTTTAGCATTTGTCCCTTGCTCAAAAATCATTTGTTCTGTAATCGAAAAATGTTGTGGAGTCACTTCTGCTGTGATTTTTGCTCCTAAATTTTTGGCAAATCGCACCACTTCAACAGATTCTCCAGCTGATAAATGTTGAATGTGCAAGCGAGCACCTGTTTCGTAAGCAATCATGGCATCACGCGCCATCATACTGTATTCTGAAACAGTCGGTGCCCCTGTGAAACCACATTGATGTGCCACTTCCCCATCATTCACTCCTAAAGTTCCAATCAAATTTGGATCTTCTTCATGAATTGAAAGCAGGCTGTCAGTTAATTTCGCTTTTTGTAACGCTTTACGTAAAACTCCAGCATCTGTCAGTGGAATCCCATCATCAGAAAAGCCGATTGCTCCTGCTTCCCTGAGTGCATCAAAATCTGTTAAATTTTCTCCATCAAAATCTTGCGTAATTGAACCCACCGCTTCAATCTTAATGTCTTCTTGGTCAGCAATTTCTAGAGTTTCTGTCAGCACTTTTGGCGTAGATAAAATCGGTTTTGTATTCGCCATCATGACCACAGTTGTAAAACCACCTGCAGCCGCTGCCTTAGCACCACTATGAATCGTTTCTTTATGCGTTTGTCCTGGCTCACGAAAATGAACATGAACATCAATTAAACCGGGCGCTACGACCAACCCTGTCGCATCTATGATTTCTGCATTTTCTACGGTTAAGTTTGAAGCAATTTTTGATATTTTATTTGATTCAATTAAAACATCGACTACTTCATCGCGTTTTGACTTAGGATCAATGAGACGTCCGTTTTTGATTAATAATGCCATTATTCACCTTCCGTTTTGAAAATTTCTTTTCATCAGTAGCTGTTGATCTACTGACAGAGCTGTCAGTAAATTAATCTTGCCAAGTTTCTTGATTTTCTTTGAACTTTTTAAGTAATTCTAATTCTTCTTTTGTCACATAACCCGTTTCTTTAGCAATTTCAATCAATTCAGAATAAGTTGTCAAAGTGGCTAATTTAACACCAGCATCAGCAAATTTTCTGTTCGCTTTTTCTAATTCATAAGTGAAAATTGCAACCACACCAAGAACATCAGCACCTTCACGTTCAGCGGCTGCAACAGCTTCTAAAACAGAACCACCAGTAGAAATCAAATCTTCAACCACAACCATTTTTTGGCCTTTGGCCACACGTCCCTCAACTTGATTACCTGCTCCATGGTCTTTTGGTTTACTACGAATATAAGCAAATGGTAATTTAAGATAGTCAGAAATAATTGCACCATGAGGAATTCCTGCTGTAGCAGTTCCTGCAATGACTTCAACTTCTGGAAATTCCGCTTTAATCAATTCAGCAAAAGCCCCTTCGATTTGGTTTCTTACTTCCGGATAAGCTAAGGTCACCCGATTATCAGTATATATTGGCGACTTAATTCCTGAAGCCCAAGTAAAAGGTTGACTTGGTGAGAGACTGACCGCTTTAATTTCCAATAAATCTGCAGCAATGGCTTTTGATATTGACATGATTTCTCCTTCTCAATTTACTGACAGAATGGTCAGCAATAAAAAACACTTGCCAAGAATCCTAGCAAGTGTAAAAAGTATCAAAAGAAATTCACTTTTACTGACAGAAAATCCTGTCAGTAATAATGAGAATTAATTTTTCCTGATTTCAACCTTGCTAGCCTCTCTGGACTAGTTTAAAAGTTATATTGTTTATTAGTTTAACAAACTTGAGCCAGATTTGCAAGTCTTTTTATATTATTTCCACTAAATTCTCTTCACAACACTTACAAATTTTCCAATTCTTCCATCGCTTCCAAAAGAGTCATTTCTATCTCATCTTTTTCATCATTAAAGCGGTCAATTTCAGCTTGTAATTCTCCTAATTTAACAAAATCAGCGGTATTTTCTTGCATTTCCAATAATAGAGCTGCAATTTTTGCTTCCAAATCGGCTAGTTTCTCTTCACAAGCCTTGATTTCGCGCTCTACTTTACGTCGATTCTTTTGAGCTTCTTTCTGAGCTGTAAAATCTTGTTGAGCTAAACTTTCTATCGGCTCCCCATTTTCTGAAGAATTACTCTCAGCTTGTACTTCTTCTTTTTTCTCGACATAATAATCATAATCTCCCAAAAATTCTGTACTTCCTTCGGGAGCAATTTCTAAAACTTTGGTAGCTACTCTATTGATGAAATAGCGGTCATGAGAAACAAACAAGATTGTTCCTGGAAAATCAATCAAAGCATTCTCCAAGACCTCACGTGAATCAATATCCAAGTGATTGGTTGGTTCATCTAAAACTAAAAAGTTATCGTGATCCATTGCTAATTTAGCAAGTAAAAGACGGGCTTTTTCACCACCCGAAAGCATCCCAACCGTTTTCTTTACATCATCTCCACTAAAAAGAAAGGCTCCAAGCAAATTGCGAATTTCAACTTCATTAAGTAAGCGATGCTCATTCCATAATTCGTCTAAAACAGTATTTGAAGCAGTTAATCTCCCTTGTTCTTGGTCATAATAGCCCAAAGTAACATTGGCACCCAATTTTGCTTGACCTGCTAAAAATGGAATTTGTCCCACAATTGACTTAATCAATGTTGTTTTACCTACTCCATTTGGCCCAACAATGGCAAGGGACTCACCTTTACGCTCGTCAATGTTAATCGGTCCAGAGAGACGATTATCTTCATAACCCACCGTTGCTTCTGAAACGGTCAAAACAACATTTCCAGACGTTTTTTCAGGAGTAAAAGTGACATTAGCCGATTTATCATCACTTGTCGGTGCGTCTAAACGCTCCATTTTCTCCAACTTTTTACGACGTGATTGTGCCATTTTAGTCGTCGAAGCACGAACTAAATTTTTGGCAACATAATCCTCTAATTTAGCAATTTCTTTTTGTTGTTTTTCAAAATTTTTGAGCTCAGTGAGTAATTTTTGCTCTCTTTGTTCAACATAGCGCGAGTAGTTTCCAGAAAAACGAGTCAATTCTCCTCGCGACAACTCCAAGACCTCATTAACTACTTTATCCAAAAAGTAGCGGTCATGACTGACAATCAATAAACTTCCTTCATAATTTTTAAGGTAATTTTCAAGCCAAGCTAAAGTTTCAATGTCCAAGTGGTTAGTTGGTTCATCCAAAATCAAAAGTTGTGGTCTTTCAAGCAACATCTTAGCAAGAGCCAAACGTGTTTTTTGCCCCCCTGATAAACTTGAAATTTCTCTTTCCCACATTGCTTCATCAAAACGAAACCCATTTAAGACAGACTTAATTTCAGATTCATAAGTAAATCCATTTTTCATCCGAAATTCTTCTGATAAAGCATCGTAACGTTTCATCAAAGCTGTCAATTCCTCCCCAGCAAGTTCTCCCATTTGCAATTCCATCTGACGCAATTGCTTCTCCATCTGGCGAAGCAAATCAAAAACAGAAAGCATTTCGGCAAATATTGTCCGTGAGGAATTCAACCCGGTATCTTGAGCTAAGTAATTCATACTTAAATCTTTTGTTTTGGAAATCGTTCCACGACTGGCCTCTTCAACTCCAGCGATGATTTTAAGTAAAGTTGACTTACCAGCTCCATTTCGCCCAACTAAAGCAATTCTGGAGTGATCCTGGAGGCTAAAATTGATATTTTCAAATAAGGTGTCACCGCCGAAAGTCCGTGCAATTCCATTTCCTTGCAATAGTATCATTGTTTGTATCTTCCTTTTTATAACTGATCGAAGTTTCTTCAAAGCAGGTATATTATAACTGCTCCAAAGAAAGCATATGAACTGATTATAACATTTAACAAAGTCTTTTTGTAGTTTTTAAGAAAAGAGAAAAGTGTTCACTGAGCGAGTTGAACACTTTTCTTTAAAAATTATGCTAAAATTAAACGTTGTTTCAACTCCACCTTACGAACTTCCGTTGGTACAAAGGCACGAATCCCTTCCTCATTGAAACCCACTAACAAACGATTATCATCAAAGATAAGTGGACGTTTCAAAAGGCGAGGATTTTTCTGTATTAATCGGATAGCTTCTTCTAAGCTCAAACTTTCAAACTCTTGTTCCAAATTTAGATAGGTTTTTCCGCGTACAGCAATAATATCTTCCAAGCCATTCTCTGTTAAAGATAAGATTTTGATCAAGTCTTCTTTACTCATAACTGTAGAAGACAAATTTATTTCCATAAATTCTAGTTGACGTTTTCGAAGCCATTTTCTAGCTTTTCTGCAGGACGAACAGGAACCACTGAGATAAACTTTAATCATAATTTTCTCCTCATCTTTTTTTCATATTTCTATTCTAACATGAAAGACAAATTAAAGAAAGCGTTTTATGAGATTTCTTTAAAATTATATTTAGTTTTACATCTAAACTTCTGAAAAAAATTGAAAAAAACAATTTAGTTGAGTTTTTCACAAACTTTTGGTAAAATAATCACAAAACATATTATAAAATAAATAAAGTAATTATAAATTCGAGGTATCAACATGAACGAAAATAAAGTAAGTAAGAACTTACCCAAAGCAACTGCAAAGCGTTTGCCCCAATACTACCGTCTCTTCAAAAGCTTAGTTGACGAAAATATTTCTCGTACTAATTCACAACTGATTTCCGAAAAAATCGGCGTCGATGCTGCAACAATTCGACGTGATTTTTCTCTTTTTGGGGAACTGGGCCGTCGGGGTTACGGCTATGAAACTCAAACTCTACGCGATTTTTTCGGCGAACTACTCGGACAAGATCAGGAAACGCCCATTGCTTTAATTGGTGTCGGTAACCTTGGTCGAGCCCTTCTCCACTACCACTTCCAAGAACGGAATAAAATGAGAATCACTCAAGCTTACGATATTGCTGGGAATCCTTTAGTCGGAACACAAACCGACGATGGAATTCCCATTTATAATATTTCTGATCTAGAAAAAAATGTCAAAAAATCTGAAATAAAAACTGCCATTCTCTCCGTTCGAAAAGAAAATGCTCAAGAAGTTGTCGATGACTTAATCAAAGCAGGAATCAAAGGAATCTTAAACTTTGCACCAATTCGTCTTCACGTTCCATCAGACGTTGTTGTTCAATCTATCGATTTAACTAAAGAGCTCCAAACCCTCCTTTTCTTTATGGGAAATAATGAAAAAAATGAATAAGAAAACAGCTAAATCTAGCTGTTTTTTTTTGATGCTATTTTATAGCTTACCTTATTATTTAATCACTATCTCAGATATAATTTGGGAAGCTTGCTTATCAAATGAGGTAGGAATTTCAATCAATTGCGTACTATCCAATAATTTTTGTGACTCTTGTTTAACCCAAACCGGATCTTGAAGGTACCTCACGTCCTGGTAATGATTGGGATCTTTATAAAAATTAATCGTACCATTATGATTTGAACTATAGGTTACAGTACTAGTTCCAGCCATCGTATGATCATAACTAAAGGATAATGTTACCGTATCACGAGGTACAACTACAGAACCTGAAAAAGGAAAAACGGGGTGGTTGGTGCCGTTTTTAGTGACTTCAATAGAAACTGGTCGATGCTGGATCTTATAATAATTTAGCAATGTTTCCGTCACTCGTGCGTATTCAATTTGTTCAGAGCTATATCCTGATAAAGGAAAAGTACTACTTTTGGAGATATTTCCTGTACTGCTCTTCTCAGTTTGACTACCTGCCGTAGCATTATTTCTAGAACTTGATGTGCTTTTTGAACGAGAAAGAGATTTTTGAGTTGATGAACTGGTTACAGAATGTTTTTGAGTTTTTTCATCACTATTTTTTGTACTTGAGCAAGCACTAAGTGTAATTATACCCAGAAATGTTACCGACAAAAGTATCTTTTTTTTCATAATATAATTCTCCTAATAATACCCTTTGAAGTTAACATTAAAAATTGATAAAGTCAAATTTATTTTAATTGTTCACTATCAATTTTTTACATTAGAAAGAAAAAGAATACCTTATTTGTCAAAATCTGAACAAATCATTTTCCAATAATATATTTTAATTGTCCAGCTTCTTTTTTACTTAGGACTTGGTAGTCATATAATGTTTTATAACCTGTTCCAGACTGAGAGATGAGGATAGACCCATCAGAATGTATCTGTTCCACAAAAGCTACATGTCCATAACTAGCATCTGCCCCCAGCTGCCCCGCTTTAAAACTTACTGCACTATGAAGTTGTGGTGTGCTAGTTACCGTGTAACCCGGTTGGTTCTGCCAGTCTTTTCCATTGCCCATATATAATCCATAGTTAATACCAAATTCCTTGGCACGATTATAGACCCACCATGTGCATTGTTTATATGCATAACTTTGTGTGGAGTAATTATTGGTATTTATTGCGCGATCAATAGACCAGCCTTGCGGTAGTGTAGGAAGCGGATCAGAAGGCATCGTTTTCCAAGCAATTGCACCATATTTCCAACCATTTTTAAGGAGGTTATTTTGTTCATAAACATTTGTGGTATAGTTGTGACTACCTGACTGTGCATTCGGATTATAAGCAACATATAAGTTGACGCTCCCCCCCGAATAGAAAACAGGTTTGGCATTGTTATCCCATCGCCAACCAGCTTTGATTAAACTCTTAGCCTCATAATTACTCATAGTATAGTAATGATTCCCTCCCTTAACATTGGGATTATATACTCGGTAGACAGGTGTTCCCTTTGTTGCAGCTTGCCAACCAACTCCTTCGTCGCGCCAACCTACATTTTTCAGAGTGTTTTGTTCATAAAAACTAGTTGTATAAAAATGCTCCCCACTATTAGGATTGTACAAACGATAGACTACTTCTTTCTCACTTGCTGAGACATGTTTACTTGTTAAAACGAATGCTATGAGTAATAAAGCACTCCCCCACAGTCTTTTTTTTTGCATCTAACACGCTCTCCTTCTTAAAATTTTCAACCAACAATAGCATAAGGTTAAAGTACTTCAACATCAATATTAGGTTACTTTAACCCTCAAAATAGTTTAGAAATTTATTTTACCATATAAATCATCCTCTATATTTAAAATATTTTTTCAAATGATTTCATATTAATGTTAAAAATAGATTTTCATCCATCATTAATAAAAAGTTGTGCGATGGTATTAAGAAGTGTCCTTTGTAGCATGCAATTCATTTCCCATTAAAGAAAAAAACCAGCTTTCTATGAACTGGTTTTTAATATTTAGTTTTCTCTTTGTAACTGTAATACTTGAGCATTATTTATTTCTTTGAATAATTTATTACTTAGCTCTTTTGAGATAGAGCCGTCGTTTACTTTCTCAATAATAAATTGATATTCCAATTGAAAAGCTTCAATAAGGAACTCTTCTGGTATTTGAGCATCTTCTTGAATTTCATTTCGTGTCCGATGATGCCGACTCTCCAAAATCCGCTTTACTTCTTCTATGTCACTAAATTCCATTTCCTTTTGCGCCAATCTTGTTTTTTCAAGTTCTTCTAGCGTTTGCATACTGTGTTCATAGAGATTTTTTTCTAGGCCCATTAAGTCATCTCTTAATAGTACTAATTCGTTGTAGTCTACATTTTCAGTTTCATAAGTTCTTTTTTTCCTTTTTTTAAAGCGAAAGAGTGGACTTCGCTTTCTGCCAATAAAGTATTCACTAAAATACTCTATGGCACGAGCAGAAAAATGTGCTGTAACCTCATCACTTTTTAAGAAGTCTGTTTGTTCCTGAATAATTTGGTCCATCAATACTTGACTTTTTTTATGATCAGGAATTTGTAGTCCTTTTTGAGATTGCAACTGTTTGATTAAACTATTACGTATTTGAGGCGTCATATCCTTTTGAGACATATTAATAATCGCAAAGTCAACCATTGCTTCTCGCATATCATTAATATTGGAATGGTTTTGTGAACGAGCAGCCGGCAACAGACGAGGTAATATGAGGGTTGGAACAACAAGGCTTAACACAATAACTATAGCTGCCATCGTAATCATCAATTCACGATTCTGAGTACTTATAATGGCGGAATTTATTGGCAAAGAGAAGGCCATCGCAAGGGTTACTGTACCATGAGCTCCCGATAAAGCAAAGACTGTCGTTTCTTTACTTCGTACATCGCGATCATCACTAAAGAAATGATCTAAAGCTTGCACTCCTCTTTTATATGTCCAAAATTTCCGAATAAAGAGCATCAAAAGGTAAACAAGAACACTAACCAAGAATAAAGTCAAAGCCCGCATAAGCCCTAGGTTCCACAGAATCTCCGCTATTCCCACTAGGCTAACACCTAACAAAATAAATACGAAGTTATTTAACATGTCACTGATTATTTCCCAGATGGTTTGATTGGTCAACTGTACATTCGTGGAAGTTAGTTTTAGTACATCTGCTTCAAAATTATGAACCAGCCCAGCAGCTACAACAGCTAAAATACCAGAAGTTCCAAGATGTTCGGCTAAGAGATAAATAAAAAAGGGGGTAAGTAGCGAAATAGGAATGATAGTAGCTTCTGGACGTGTTGCACGTAAATTTATCCCCATTCTTATTCGTATAAGAATACTACCCGCAATCAAACCAATAACAATCCCACCAATTGCAACAAAGGCAAATTGCCCAATCCCTTGCCAAAGATTGAAATGACCACTTTCTAACACAGATAGACCTAGACTCAGTAAAACAAGACCTGTTGCATCATTAAAAAGAGACTCAAATTCAACTGCCTCATTAACCCCAACAGGCATTTGTTTACCCGCAATAATTGATTTTACAGCAGCAGAATCCGTTGGCGTGACAATGGCCGCAAAACAAATAGCTAGTGCAAAAATCCAACTGTTCATTATATGACTTGTCAGAAAGGCTACCAGTAAAACAGTGATGATTGCTAAAGTAATGGATAGAAAAAATATCCCTTTTATATTTTTACGCACCGACTTAAGTGAAATCTTACTGCCCTCAAAAAACATTAAAGGAGCTATGATCATCATCATAAAAAAATCTGGCTCTAATTCAAAATGTCTGAAGCCAGGCAGAAAACTGATTAGGAGACCTACCCCGATAAGAATAAAAGTCTCAGAAATTTTTGAAAAATACTCTTTTAGTATATTAGCGACGATCACTCCAATAAGCATCACCGCCATAAAATGTGTTGCTGACATCCTCGGCCACCTTCCTTATACGAATCACTTTAGTATAACATATTCCAAAGTTTCTGTGAAAGGGTTAGAAGATATGACTTATTTTGAAGTGCTCTCAAACTATTTTACAGACAATTTGTAATGTTCTTTATTTTACTAAAAAATGTTATAATATAATAAGTTTTTCATAAAGAAAGGGGATTAGCTATGTCCTATGTCACTGAAGTTAAGAAAAAAATTAAAAATAACAATAAGAATGAAACTGAATTTCTACAGGCTGTAGACGAGGTTCTCGATTCACTGCATCCTCTTATTGAAAAAAATGAGAATTATTATAAAAGGGAGGCTATACTTGAACGCCTTACCGAGCCAGATCGACAAATAAAATTTCGAGTTCAGTGGCTTGATGATGATGGGCAAGTGCAGGTAAACACAGGATATAGAGTCCAATTTAATAATGTACTTGGTCCTTACAAAGGGGGATTACGATTACGAGATAATGTTAATATTGGTATCATTAAATTTTTAGGATTTGAACAAATTTTTAAAAATGCACTCACCGGACTTCCTATTGGGGGAGCCAAAGGAGGGTCTGATTTCGATCCAAAAGGTAAATCAGATCGAGAAATTCTCAGTTTTTGCAAAGCCTTTATGAGTGAACTCTACAAATATATTGGTCCTGATATTGACGTCCCTGCTGGTGACATTGGTGTGGGTGCCCGCGAAATCGGCTATCTTTTTGGACAATATAAACGTCTCACCAGTAGTCATCAAAGTATCTTAACTGGAAAAGGGCTGACGTTTGGCGGCTCATTAGCACGAACTGAAGCTACTGGGTATGGCCTCCTTTATCTAACAAATGCGATGTTGAAAACCCATGGTTTATCGCTTGAAAATCAGAGAATCGTGATTTCTGGCTCAGGAAATGTCGCAATCTATGCAGCAGAGAAGGCACAACAACTAGGAGCCAAAGTAATAGCAATGTCTGATTCGACAGGTTATATCCGTGATGATAATGGTCTTGACCTACAAACTGTTAAAAATATAAAAGAGATTGAACGTGGTCGAATTGCTGAATATGTAATAACCCACCCTGAAGCCCTTTATAAAGAGGGTAAGGATATATGGAGTATTCCTTGTGAGGTTGCTTTACCTTGTGCTACACAAAATGAACTTACTTTAGTCGATGCGAAACAGCTCGTCTCAAATGGAGTCAAGGCAGTTGCCGAAGGTGCAAACATGCCAACGACATTAGAGGCCACACACTATCTTCAAAAAAATGAGGTTCTTTTTGCTCCAGGCAAAGCTGCAAATGCTGGTGGAGTAGCTGTTTCTGCATTGGAAATGTCTCAAAATGCTGAGCGTATGAGTTGGTCTTTTGAAAAGGTAGACAAAGCATTACAAGAAATCATGGAAGATATTTTCTCAAAAATTTCTGAATCAGCAGCTCGCTTTAAACAATATGATAACTATGTATTCGGAGCAAATGTTGCTGCCTTTGAAAAAGTCATCGAAGCAATGATTGCACAAGGAATATAATTTGTGTTATTTAAAGATTGCATTTTTTATTTGCTTAGCATTAAAGTATGTGATATGATTAACATATATGTTGGTCTTTATACGCAAATACTCGCCAACATATTCTATTCTATACATTCCGCTAGTTTTATAACTAGTGGTTTTTTTATAAAAAAAGACCTCATAAAGGTCCTTTGGGTGTTTAATCTATATCCTCCAACCATTGTACAAGTAGGGTAGCTACTTCCTTTTGTTGTTGGTAATTGCTAATATTTGCCTTATTATCCCCTTTTTGTTTTCCATAGCTTCCAAACCCTGCATGATTTCCTCCGTGGATGGTTTGATAACTTGTTTGTTTCGGTAAATAAGCTTTTGATCTATTATAAGTTGACCAATTCAAGACACCATCTTGTGTGCCGACTAATGATAGAACAGCTCCTTGATAACCTTTTAAACTCCCTTTTTTATCTGGATAACTCGCAAGAAAGAATACCCCTTCTAAAGCAGTTTGTTGTTTATTTTTTTCAGCAAAACGACTTGCCATGACTCCACCTAACGAATGTCCACCCACTACATAACTTTTTAAATGTTCACGATCAATAACAGATGAAGCCTTGTTTGGATTAACTATTGCCAGATTAAGTGGCGTTTTCAAAAGATAAACAGTATAACCTGCTTTCGCCACCTCACTCGCCCAAACACTATAACTTCTATTATCTACAAAAGCACCTTGGTAAAAAATCATACTTGGATTTTCAGGTTGACCTTTAAAAATAAGAGTATCACCACGTTCTTCGGCTTTTTTACTTTTTGATACAGCTTGCTGTGAAGGGTAATAGGTATTGAATTGGACGTAAACAAAGAGCCCCAAAATTAAGGCGAGCAAAATAACCCCAAAGGCAATTAGCCATCGTTTCAACCGAGACTTCTTTTTCATTTTATCCTCCATTTTTCATATTAATTATTAAGAAATTGTACTACTTTCATTGTAACACAGCTACTTAGCAAAATTATCCGTATCGCTTTACGCGCAATGAAACAAAAATACGCCCTAAAGGGCGTGTCTATACGTAAAGGATTGTAAAGGATTGGTATAGATACTTTTATTGTAGCATAAGCATTAACAATTTCAAACCAATGTGCCCGACTATGCAAACGAAAAATTTATAAGTAAATTCCCTTAGCTTTGAGATTAGCTAGACACTCGTTAAGATATCGTTGATCATGTTCTGGGTAAATTGGTGAAGAAAGTGGCACAACCTCTAAGTTTACGCAAGGGGGGAGCGATTGCCCGCGATAACAAGGATTAGTCCAAATCAAATCAGGCTGATAGCCTCTGTTCAACATCTCTTCTATAACGTGTTGATGATACTGATAAAGCTTATAAGGGGAATATTGAAAAACATAATTTACCGTTGCGTGAGGTTTGCCCCAGCCTTTACCTCTTAATGCACAGCACTCGCGATGTTGCCCTAGAAGTTGTTGTCTTGGTAGTTTTTTAATCAAATTTTCATGCCAAAGTCTCATTATTTTCCTTTTTAGGTTCTATCTGATTTATTTTTAAAGTCTTTTTCTTTAACTATTGTATCAAAAATGGCATTCTTTAAAAAATAAATGACTCAAGCTGTTATAGACACAACTTGTGCTACTAGGAGAGAATTTCAGCAATGTTCACGAAAACTATAATATTGGCCAGCTCCCACAATAATATGATCAACAAAGTTTATCCCTAAGTTTTCACAGGAAGACATTATCTTATCGGTAAATAACTTATCCGCTTGACTAGGTTTTACTTTTCCTGAGGGATGGTTATGAATCACAAGTAAACCTACAGCCAAATTTTTAATGGCATGATACAGAATTTCTCTTGGATTGGCTGGAGCATGATTAACTGCGCCAATAAAAATTGTTCGCTTTTCAATAATTTGATTTTGTCCATCAAGATAAGTTGCTATCAGATGCTCTTGTTCTAAGTTTAGCATCTCTTGTGCTATTCTTTGTCCAAATTCTTGAGAACCTAAAACTTGTCCCTCTCTTTGATTTTTAGCAAGTTGAATTCGTTTGCCAAGCTCAATCATCGCACGCATCTCAGTGGCTTTCACTTGTCCAATACCAGAGAGTTCGCAAAGTTCAGATAGCGAAGCTCTCCTAAGATTACTTAACGTTTCAAAATGTCTAAGAAGGTGCGCTGAAAGCTCCAAGGCGGATTCTTTTTTTGTGCCTGTTCTCAAAAGAATAGCAAGAAGTTCGATGTCTGAAAGCTGTTGTTCACCAAGTAAGATGAGTCGCTCGCGTGGGCGCATAGGATATGGATTTTCTTTAACTTCGTACATATCTTTCTATACGAAAAGATTATAAGTTTGTCACTGACCGCTTCGTCAATAAAAAAACCCTTCACTATAAATGAAGGGGAGGTTTACTATTCAACTGTTACTGCTTTGGCTAAGTTACGCGGTTTATCTACATCGAGCCCACGTTGCATAGATGCAAAGTAAGCAATTAATTGGGTAGGAATAACCATTGAAATCGCTGATAAGTAAGGATGTACTTGGTTAACAACGATTGTATCATCCGCACGAGCGACTCCTTCTTCAACAATAGTGATGGCTGAGGCTCCACGTGCGACAGTCTCCATGACGTTTCCTCTTGTGTGAGATGCGACTTCTTTGTTGTTAGAAATCAAGGCAATCACAGGGGTTCCTTTTTCAATCAAAGAAATCGTTCCATGTTTCAACTCACCCGCGGCAAAACCTTCACATTGAATATATGAAATTTCTTTAAGTTTTAAGGAGGCTTCCATAGCTACAAAATAATCTTGCTTACGACCAATGTAGAAGGCATTGCGGGTATTTGGCAAAAGTTTTGCAACGACGTCTGAAATTTCATCTTTTTCTGATAAGGTCGATTCGATTGACTGAGCAACTAATGATAATTCTTTAACCAAATCAAATGCTGCGGCTTTTGGCTCTCCATCTGCTTCACCCACTGCTTTAGCTAAGAAAGCTAAAGTTGCAATTTGGCCGGTATAAGCTTTTGTTGATGCAACGGCGATTTCTGGACCTGCTCCGATGAGCATAGTATAGCTTGCTTCACGAGATAAGGTAGATCCAGGGACGTTCGTGATTGTAAGGCTTGGAAGACCAAGCTCATTAGCTTTAACTAAGACTTGCCGGCTATCCGCTGTTTCACCTGATTGAGAGAGAAAAATAAAGAACGGACGTTTGCTCAAAAGTGGCATATCATAGCCCCATTCTGAAGCTACGCCAAGCTCGACTGGAGTGTTAGTCAGTGCTTCAAGCATCATTTTTGCCCCAAAACCAGCATTGTATGAAGTTCCGGCAGCAATAATGTAAATACGGTCTGCGGCTTGAATTTCTTTGACAATCTTGTCATCTACTTTCATTGAACCATCTTCATTAGTGTAAGTTGCAATAAGCTTACGCATGACAGCAGGCTGTTCATCAATTTCTTTAAGCATGTAAAATGGATAAGTCCCTTTGCCAATATCTGATAAGTCAAGTTCAGCAGTGTAAGAATCACGCGCTACTTCATTTCCTTGATAATCTAAAACTTGCACGTTTTCTTTAGTTAATATAACCAGTTCTTGGTCATGAATTTCCATAAATTCTGAAGTTTCACGGATCATTGCCATTGCATCAGAACATACCATATTATAGTTTTCCCCAAGGCCGATCAACAAAGGAGATTTATTTTTAGCTACATAAATGACTTCTGGGTCATAGGCATCTACGAGTGCAAAGGCATAAGACCCTTTAATCAAATTCAAGGCTTTTTGAAATGCTTTAAGGGTATCTAACCCTTCTTCTTCAGCGAATTTCGCAATGAGGTGAACAGCAATCTCAGTATCTGTTTGTCCTTTGAAAGTATCGTCAGCTAAATATTGAGCTTTAAGTTCAACGAAGTTTTCAATCACGCCATTGTGCACAAGAACAAACCGGCCTGAAGCTGAGGTATGGGGATGTGCATTATCAACGGTAGGTTTACCGTGGGTCGCCCAGCGTGTGTGCCCGATTCCCATCGTCCCTGCCACATCAATCCCGATTTTTGCACGGAGATCAGCGATACGTCCAACAGCTTTGATAAGACTAGGTTCACTATGAGCGCCATTTACAAATATCCCTGCTGAATCATAACCACGATATTCTAATTTTTCAAGACCTTGCATCAGGATATCTGTTGCATTTTTATTACCTACAACACCGACAATACCACACATAATTTAACTCCTTTTAACCTCACCAAAAATTGGTATAGTTAATTCTGTTTCTGTTTTTTATTTACAAAGAGCATTATAATACAGTTATTAAGCTTTGTCAAGGATTTGTATTATAAACTTTTTAGTATTTTATTATCTATTGGTATAATTTATTTTTCGAGTAAAAAAATACTACTCCTTCACAGAGTAGTAATATTTCAGCGAAAACGGCTTTGGAAATAAGGGTAAGTAAACATTAAAAGCATAAGCCCCTCTAAAAAGCCTGCCAAGGTATCTGTCGGATAGTGTACTCCTGCAAGAATACGTGAAAACATGATGAGGCCAATCATCACCAGACAGAGCAAGCCGCAGGTTATTTTTGTTGATTTCTTTTTCATTCGATAAAGAAAAATAAAGAACAAACTTCCAAAAAATACCGTTGCAAAAATAGAATGACCACTTGGAAAACTCTGCCCTGGTTCATTGGCAAAGGCAGCTAAACGATGGATGGATGGCCGAGCGCGTCCAATGAGATGTTTGACTAAACTATTCAAGACAAAGCTAAAGACAATTAAACCTGAAAACCAAATTGCCCCGACTCTTTCTTTCACCACAAAATAGAGTAGGAGTGCAACAAGACCAGCGGTAATCAGCCCACCTGTGTCACCAAACATATTGGTAAGATGTGAGAAAAAGGTAGTCAGTCCTTGATGTTGTTGAACAGAATAGGCCCACTCTTGGAGCGGATGATCGAAGAGCACTGGACCTTTCAACCCTTGGCTTTGGATAAGTAGAGCTAGTACAATAAAGAGCACGGTACTCATTGTACCTAAAAAATAATATCGTTTCTTATTCATAATCGTTAATCTCGTTTGAAGACGAGATGAAAAATAGATCCTTTCGGTAAGTTATCTGAAACAAAAAGTTCAGCAGAAATTCTTGTAGCATACTGCCTGGCAATCGCTAGGCCAAGTCCTGTCCCTGGAATACGACTTGAGCGTGATTTGTCAATCCGATAAAAACGCTCAAAAATGTTTTCTTTTTCACTGTCAGCAATGCCACTGCCTTCGTCAGCTACTGACAGGTCGATTTCTTGCTGATGCGTGGTGATCAACACCTTTATGGCACTTTCTTTTGGCGAATACTTTCCAGCATTTTCCAAAAGACTAAGTAAAATATGATGAAGCGCCGTCTGATCTGTATTGACCATGACTTCTGATGACGCTTCGACAGTTATTTTTTGAGCAAAAGCAGGTTGGATTTCACTGACCAGTCTGTCAGTAAATTCGGTGAGCTTAAAGGACGTTTTTTGAGAAGGAAGTTGGCTTTCACGAGAGAGGTCCAATAATTCTTCTATGAGGTGCTTCATTCGCATAGACTCTTCATCGATATAAGCGAGTGAATCATCAACGATTTCAGGATGATCATGCCATCTGCGCTTGAGTAGTGTCACATGACCGCGAATAGCTGCCACTGGTGTGCGCAATTCATGCGAGGCATCAGAAACAAACTGTTGTTCTTTTTTTATTTTCCGATTGAGACGTTGCAAAAGATGATTGAAGCTTTGACTTAACTGTGCTACTTCCTTAGGGGTTTCAACGACTGGAAACTCTTTAATTTCAGCCTGATTAGCTACTTGGGTCAAATCAACTAACGGTTTACTAATTGCATCAGAAGCTTTACGTATCATTAAACGCGCAATAAAAAATAAAAGAATGACGACCAAACCAATCAATAAAACGGCTCGCATCATCGCCTTAATAACAAGGTTAATGTTTAACCAGAGTTCAACTTTAATTCCTGACTTAGAAGCGACTGAAGAGGTATACCAAAAAATATCATCCCCGGAAAAGCTGAAATTCCCCCATTGTCGGCGCTCCTTTAAAAAGGCAGCTGTTCCATGACTTTTGTCCTGCACACCTGAGGGACGTGTCACGCGGTAAAAAGTCTCTGCATGTCCTTTTTCGTCATGGTTTTCTAACCGAAACTCTTTCCAATTGATATTGCCATTCTCCGCTGCTTCCTGTACAGAAGCAAGAAGTGATGCGCCCTCAGATTCTCGAATCTGTAAACTGGTGAGCGCAACCACGCCGGATACGATAATCCCCATGAGTAACACAAACATGAAAAACAGACGAACGAAAGTCTTGGTAATAATTTGGGCACTCGTTTGCGACGTACTTTTTAAACTTTTTTTCATTGATTAAAGAAAATATTGTAGGCTAAAAAAAATACTGAGCAAAAGGGCAAAATTGAGCACTAGCATGCCCGCTGGGCGTGTTTGACTATGGAGTTCACTTAAGATTTTTTTTCTGTCAATAGATGCAAGAAGAGTGTGCTTTGGCTTTGCCAAGCGCTTTTTCAGTTTGCGATATTCCAGCAGGGTTAAAGCAATCATAAGCACATCGACCCCACACAACACCAACATTGACAACGCGCCTCTTTGTGAAAATTCAAAGAGTTGATAAATAATGAAACCGACCAGTAAAGCGACCGATAAAGGATAGGACCATAGGATTTTTTTCCATAAGAGGGCAAGGGTACCCAACTTTAGAACACCATGTAATAAAAGATAGACGATTGCAAATAGCGTTGCATCACTTGTTAAGCGTTGGCCTGCCTCAGTCACAAGTACTGACAGGCTCGTCAGAGGAAGTACGGCTGCTACATGGTGAATAGCAGCTTTTATCAGGTCTAACGGAATAAAGATCAAGACTAAGCCCGCCAGAGTTTCGCCTAAGGCAAAAAGGCTTTTAAAAATAAGCATGGTGTTAAAACTGACATCCAGCAATTCGTCTTTTGTTTTTACATTTTTCATGGCTTTACCTCTTTTCCTAATGTGTTTTAATGTTCATCAGTGATCATTAAAACGATAGCCAACGCCACGGATGGTTTCAATCCTTGAAGGCTGCCCAGGCCAATCAATTTTCGTCCGTAAATACCGAACATACGCATCTACCGTATTTTCTTGACCATCAAAGTCCATTCCCCAGACATCATCTAAGATGTCTGCTCGCTTTACCACTTTACCACGATGTTCTAAAAAATAACTTAACAAAGCAAATTCGCGTTGTGTCAAATTAATACTTTTACCAGCCAGTTCTGTCGTATGCGCGCTCACATCCACTACTAAATCACCGCTGCAATACCTAGGCTGGCTAAGTTGCTGCTTTCTAAAAATCAAGCGTAAGCGTGCCAAAAGTTCTTCAATTTCAAAAGGTTTTGTCATATAATCATCAGCTCCCGCATCCAAACCTGCTACTTTATCTCCTACGTAATCTCGGGCAGTAAGGAAAATAATGGGAATTTGAGCTTGCTGTTTTTTCATCCTTCGAAGCACGGTCAGCCCATCTAGTTTGGGGATCATCCAGTCCAATAAAACAACATCGACAGCAGGTTTTGCAGTTTCAAAGATGTCTAGAGCGCTTTGACCGTCAGCAGCTGTGGTTACCTCATAATCTTCAAACATCAACTCTTTTTTGACATAGTCTGAGATGCTTTGCTCATCTTCTACCACCAAAACGTGCCGCTTCATTTTATGTCCTACTCTTTCTAAATTCTGTGCTCTAACTGATGTCTCTCTCAATTCTAGCCTTTTTCTAACCACAAAACCATTCTTTTCTGATGAAGGAATACTGATATTTTATCAGAAATTAAAAAAAGCTGCAGAATTTCACTTTAAAAAAGCACCGTCAGTAGCTGACAGCGCCATAAGTAATTCTTTTATCATACTTCGTCATTGAGAAACTCTTCCACCAGATAACGAGGTCGTTGTTTGACTTCCAAAAAGATTTTCCCAATATACTCCCCGATCACACCAAGAGCAAGCAAAATCGCACCGCCAAAACCAATGATAACGACCATCAAAGAAGCCCACCCTGCAACATCAGGACCATACATAAAGTGGTTAATAATGATATAGATTGCCCAGATCAATGCCCCTAAAAAGCAAACCAAGCCTGTCCAAAAAATCAAGCGCATCGGCGCGGCGGAGGTAGAGGTAATCCCATCTACTGCAAAGCTCACCATTTTTTTAAGAGGATACTTACTCTCCCCAGCAAAACGTTCTCCTCGCTTGTAATAGACAATCGATGAAGGATAACCAATCAAAGGCACCATACCGCGTAAAAAGAGGTTTTGCTCAGGAAATTGGGCAAGGCCATCAAGCGCCCGTTGGCTCATTAACCGAAAATCTGCATGATTGGGGATGCTCTGACTTCCGAGCCCTTCCATTAATTTATAAAAGGCTCCTGCGGTACGCCGCTTGAATACAGTATCGGTTTCTCGATTATCTCGCACCCCATAGACGACATCAGACCCTGTTTCGAAAGCCTCAAGCATCTTATCAATTGCGTCAATATCATCCTGTAAATCTGCATCCATAGAAATCACACAATCCGCTAGAGCACGAACAGTCATTAAACCGGCTAAAAGCGCATTTTGATGTCCGCGATTACGTGAGAGATTTATTCCACTAAACATTTGATTTTCCTGATGTTTTTCTTGGATTTTCTCCCATGTTTTATCTTTCGAACCGTCATTTACATACACAATCCGACTCTTTGTGCTGATTTTTTGCTCTGCAATCAAAGCTTCATATTTGCTTTTGAGGCGATGCGAAGTTTCATCAAGCACTTGTTCTTCATTGTAACAAGGTACAACCATATAGAGGATTGTAGTCATCTTCCTTCTTCTCCTTTAGTTTTCAATAGTTTGTTATCTAATAAACGAGTTAAATTTTGAGCGGCGAGGGCAATCATTAATGGGGCAAAATGATAAAGATAACGTGAATTGGTTTCCCATAAAATAAGGAATACACTCAGACCAAAGAAAGCAAGCGCAGGGATAAACCATAAGTTTGCCCAATTCTTTTTCTTACTCAGTAGCCACCAAATTTCGCGCCACAATAAAATCACTAAGAAAACCCAGTAAATGGTCTGAACCGCTTTGAGCATGAACCACCCCGTGATATTACCTTGTGGTTTGGTCCCACGATCAATATAGTCAAAGTAACGCTTAACCAAAGGATTTTCATGCCGATAAGTATAGAAAGCGGCATTGAGGTCCCCAAAAGGCCACGTATAACTCAGTTTTCTTCCGATTTGGCGAACGACACCTCCAAAGCCCATGGTTTTAAAATTATCGCGTAGTAAAGCCTTATCCGCTTTATCCTTTGCCGCATAGTTAGGGAAAGATTCTGAATACAGACGTATTTTTTTGTTGAATCCACCCGTTTTGTTTTCAGGCGACCAAGACATCGCAAGCCAGTGCGACATCGGAAGATTATAGCGATCATTTGCTGCCTTTGAAAAAGCGGGTTCATTTGCCACAGTCGTTTTCACAAGTTGGTGGGTTCCTACAAAACCAACCACTAAAAAGCAGAACAATACAAGTAAGGAAGACCATTTTTTATTCAACAAAAGATAGCCTAATACAGCAAGTAAGACAATTAAAACCGTTGGCTTAAATTGGAAACCAACTACTGCAAATAAAGTTCCTACTGCTAACCAAAGATACCGTTGTGTTTGGGACACTGCTTTTAGGGCGTAACAAAAGAAAAGAAGACTTAAGCTCACAAAAGGTAAAGTTACTGTATCACTGTAAAGTTGTGCCCCGTAAAGATAAAAGGGAATAAAGCCCATGGCCATGACGTTATAGAGCATCGCTGGTCTTTTACCACTCAAACTCTTCACGACTAGACTTCCTGCGAGGGTACCAACTGTAGTAAGCAATGCAGATACGGCAGTCACGATCCACATTTTGAGTTGAATATTTCCTGCAAAGGAAGCAAATAACTTGTTAAAAAGAATTCCCAAAAATTGATTATTCGGATAGCGTAAAAAGTAGCCCAAACGATCAGGAGTCATGGGTAGATTTTCAAACGAATGTCCCTGTAAAGCCGTCGTCGAGTTAAATATGACAAAATAATCCCACGCATGCGGACTATCCGGCACGTGAATCATAAAGAAAAAAGGCAAGACGAAGGACAAAACCAGCAGTAAAACAAAGGTTTTGCGGTAACCTACCTGAACTTGCATCTCCGTCAGACCAAAAGGCTGATTGACCGCAAGGTCAGATTTCGCTGCATTTTCTAGGGCAGGGATCGGTTGTTTTAGTCTGCATGCTAGCCTGTAAACGTAAACAAAATAAAAAAGGGCACCAATCAGAAGTAGATTTCCAAGCAGGAGAGCAACGACATGATCTGGATGCCACTTTGGTGTAATAACCAGTGCAATTCCATTAATAAGGATAAAAATCCCCGCTACAAGCGCATAAAAAACAGTGCGTTTGTAGCCTTTAAATTTCATAAATTCCATAGTACTATTTTACCACAGCTTCTTACGAACTTCTCGTGATAGCCTTGCTAAATCGCTGAGATTTTATCATAAAAACACAAAATATTCAGAGTGTCTAAAAAAGGCTAAGCACGCTTTTGGGGATTTATGAGCACAAAAAATCACTGACCAGCCGGTCAGTGAAAGCGTGTGTTTAGTTCATAAGGAGCGCGACAATAATCCCTAGCAGCGTTCCCCCTAATACTTGAATCGGCGTATGACCGAGGAGCTCTTTAAGATTTTTGTCAACTTTGATCCCGGCATTTTCAACATTCTGAAGCATTTTATTGATGATCCGAGCTTGATTACCTGCCTGCCGGCGTATCCCTTGAGCATCATACATGACGACAAAAGCAAGGACCACCGCCACAGCAAATAGCGGAGAGCCAAAGCCTTGCGTCAAACCTACAGCAGTAGCTAAGGCCACGACAAGTGAGCTATGCGAACTTGGCATGCCTCCTGTCGCAAAAACAAGGCGCCAGTTGAGCTGGTGAGTACGAATTAACTCAATCAAAATTTTAATCAGTTGGGCTAGTGCCCAGCTGACCAAAGCCGTCAGTAAGATGCGATTTTGCATCACTTGTTCAAAAAAGGACATATTTGACCTCCTTTCCTCATAAAAGAGGTATAAAAACACCTGTGTGCATTCATATAGCGACTTCCTGAAAGATTACAAAAAGTTACTGGAAGTCTTTCTTTTATTATAGCAGATTTCAAAAAGGATGCGCATTATTTTAATAAAAAAAGAATAAGTTTCCTTATTCTACTTGTCCACGGAGTTTTTTGAGCTGCTCAGCAAAAATTTCTGGTACTTCTGCTTGAAATTCCATAAATTCTCCTGTCGTTGGATGTTCAAATCCTAAAGTCTCAGCGTGTAAAAACTGGCCATGGTTGGGTGTAAGGGTCTTATTCGGTCCATATAAAGGATCGCCCGCAACAGGATGACCAATATAATTCATATGCACCCGAATTTGATGCGTTCTCCCTGTTTCAAGCCGTAACGCCACCAGAGTATAACCTAAGAAACGCTCCAAAACTTCAAAATGGGTAATCGCGGGTTTCCCACCAGATACAACCGCTTGTTTTTTACGCTCTTTAGGATTTCGTCCAATAGGTGCTTCAATTGTGCCCTTATCATTCGGAATTTCGCCATGAACAATGGCTAAATAACGCCGTTTACTGGATTTATCTTTAAGCTGAGCTGCCAAACTTTCATGAGCTTTATCATTTTTAGCTACCATTAACAAACCGCTTGTATCTTTATCGATTCGGTGCACAATGCCAGGGCGAATAACGCCATTGATGCTTGATAAATCTTTAATATGGTACATGAGCGCATTGACCAAAGTCCCTGAAGCATGTCCTGCTGCTGGATGAACCACCATTCCTTGAGGTTTGTTTACCACCGCAACTTGAAGATCCTCATAAACAATCTCTAAGGGCAAGTCTTCAGCAACAATATCAAGCACTTCATCTTTAGGAATTTCCACATCGATGCGATCGCCCGTTTTTACTTTATACTTGGCTTTTTTAACTTCGCCGTTGACCAGCACTTTGCCATCACGAATGAGCTCAGTCAATAAACTCCGAGAAAGCTCTGTTTGATTGGCTAGAGCTTTGTCCAAGCGAAGCTGATTATTTTCTTCTTTAATAATAAATTTATTCAAATTTTTCTTTCCTTGTTGTTAAGTCACTCATTTTTTACTGACCAGCTGGTCAGCAAGCTTTTTTATCTTGTCTACTAGAGGCGGTCGCTTTTATCCGTTAAAATGGCAATAAAAAGTAATATAAATCCTATCGACAAGAGCGTATCCGCAATATTAAAAATTGGAAAATTCATAAAGTCGGTCTGAAACATATCAACCACAAAGCCTTGTCGGACTCGATCAATGAAATTTCCTAAAGCTCCTGAAATAATCAATGTCAGCCCAATAAAATACCAATTCTGTTGAATTTTACGCCATAAAAACCAAGCCGCAATGACTAAAACGACCGGAGTAAGCACGAGAAAAAACCATTGTTGACCCGCAAATGATGACCAAGCAGCCCCATCGTTTCGCAAATAAGTCAGACTCATAAAACCAGGTAAAAAATCTTTCACCTCTCCTAGCGCAAGGTGAGTAACAATCCAATTTTTAAAAAGCTGGTCAAAAGCAATCCCAGCGGCAATGATCAGGAGTGACAGTATTTTTTTCATAAGTTTAATTATAGCATTTACTGACCAATCTGTCAGTAGCGCACTTTAACAGTGGACGCGAAACTTTAATGATAGGAACTCACGTCAAATCTGCCTGACCAGCAGTGCTTTTTTCGTAAGCCAATATGGCTGTTTTGATATCTTGTCGATTGGCTTTTCCCATAAATCCTCCCAACGTACCATCTTTTTTTGTGACCCGATGACAAGGTAAAATAACAGGTAGAGGGTTACGGGCTAAGGCTTGCCCCACAGCTTGTTGTGCGCCTGGGGCACCTACTCGTTGTGCCATTTCTTGATAAGTGATTGTTTGTCCTGATGGAATACGGCGCAGCTCTAACCAAACTTTTTGTTGAAAGGGCGTCCCACTAATCAGCTCGTAATCTTGCTCTGATAAGCCTATCAGCACCTCATAGGCCATGGGTTCATGTGTTTCATCAAAATAGACGTGGACAATTTTTCCATTGGCTGCACGCTCAACAGATAACTTAAATGCTGTTTGCATGTCGCTCCTTTTTGAGAGATGTGTCTTCTGTTCTTAATTATAACAGGATAGCGAGAATAAGACCATAAAAAATAGCCTCATCTTAAAGACAAAGCCATTTTTTAAAGTTATTTCAAGTGAGCAGTTCCTACTTGACTCATTTTTTCAGACAGAGGATGACCATTACTTGTGCGCTCAGAGAGTGTCAAATCAGTCAACACTACATCGTGAAGCTCTCCATCAACCGAAGCTACCTCCAGGATCTGTGGTTGTGGCGTTGTTTCTTTTGTAGGGTTTGCCGAGGTGAACAGATCAACTTCTTTGCTAACAGCACTTAAATCAGCGGTCGCATTGACCAAACCCGCCGCAAATACGGTATGGTTATTCGTTTTCAGAGTGCGGAGCACTTGAAGTCCTCGGTTTGCTCTTGAAGTGACTGGGATATCCTCAGTTTTCATCCGTTTGATAAAGCCGCGTTGTGTCAATAAATACCAACTGTTGCTTGTTACAAAGAAAGCTGCTTTGATCACATCTCCTTTTTTCAGGTTCATCGCTTTAACCCCTGCTGCCTTATTCCCAAGAATTGGCACATCATCCAAATTAAAGCGTAATGCATACCCTTGCTCTGAAATCACCATCAGATCAGCAAATTCAACAGGGCAAATCAAAACGACTTCGTCATCCTCGCCCTTCATCTTCGCATAAACAGCAGATTTAGAACGATAGGTCCGCCAGGGCGTGAAGCTCGCTAGATCCACTTGTTTCACTTGGCCATTTTTGGTCACAACAACAAAGGTTTCTCCTTCAAACTGGTCGACTAAGCGCACATAGAGGATTTTTTCGTTAGAAGCAAAGTTTGACAAACTTTGTGATAAATGCTCACCAATATCCTTCCAACGTACATCAGCAAGTTCATGAATAGGTCGATAAATAACATTTCCAAGGGTTGTAAAAATCAACAAACCTTGCGTCGTTTTCGCATTGGCATAAAAGAGCAGCTCGTCATCATCACGTTTACCGATTTCTTCAAGTGCTGAGGAAGCAAATGAACGTGGAGAGGTACGTTTGACATAGCCTGAACGAGTAACGGAAACCACCGTATCTTCAGCAACAATCAACTCACTGGCCTCAATCTCTATGGTTTGAACTTCATCTTGCAACTCACTTCGACGGGCTTTCGCAAATTTTTTCTTGACCTCACGCAATTCACGTTTCATTAAGTTAAAAAGCGTCCGTTCATCATTAATGATTGCTTTTAATTCCAAAATACGTTGTTCAAGCTCCGCTTGCTCATTTTGCAAAGTTACAATATCGGTATTGGTCAAACGGTAAAGCTGCAAGGTCACAATAGCCTCAGCTTGTTCTTCTGTAAAATCAAAAGAAACCTTGATGTTTTCCTTCGCATCAGCTTTATTTTCCGAAGCCCGAATCGTTGCCACGACTTCATCCAAGATTGAAACCATGCGAATCAATCCTTCCACCAAGTGCAGTCGTTTTTCAGCCTTTGTCAAATCAAATTGAGAACGTTTGACAATCACTTCTTCACGATGCTTAATATAGGCGCGTAGGATTTGTAGGATTCCTGTTTGGACAGGTGTCATACTATCAATGGCTACCATGTTGAAGTTATAATTAACTTGCAAATCTGTATTTTTAAGCAAATAATTCAGGACCAATTGGCTATCTGCTTCTTTTTTTAGTTCAATGGCAATGCGTAATCCTTCACGGTCAGACTCATCTCGAACCTCTGAAATACCAGGTACTTTAGCATTTATCCGAACATCATCAATTTTCTTGACCAGATTAGCCTTATTAATTTCATAAGGAATTTCCGTAACAATGAGCTGTTCACGGCCGCCTTTCATTGCTTCCACTTCAACTTTGGAACGAACAACGACACGGCCTTTACCTGTATGATAAGCTTTTCTGATTTCGCCTTTTCCTTGAATGATTCCTCCCGTTGGAAAATCAGGACCAGGCAAGAATTCCATGATCTTTTCGACGTCTGCTTTAGGGTGATCAATCATGTGGATGGTCGCATCAATGACTTCACCCAAGTTATGAGGCGGAATATCTGTCGCATAACCTGCTGAAATACCTGTTGAGCCATTGACCAAAAGGTTAGGAAAAGCTGCCGGCAAGACGGTCGGTTCTTTTTCAGTATCATCAAAGTTCCACGCGTGGCTGACTGTTTCTTTCTCAATATCTGCTAAAAGATAGCCTGAAATTTCTGAAAGGCGCGCTTCGGTATAACGCATCGCAGCGGGTGGGTCACCATCCATCGAACCATTATTACCATGCATTTCGATTAAAGGTTCGCCCATTTTCCAATCTTGACTCATCCGAATCATTGCTTCATAAATGGAACTATCGCCGTGTGGGTGAAAATTACCCATGACATTTCCGACAGATTTCGCTGATTTACGGTAAGACTTATCAAACGTATTGCCGTCTTTATTCATGGAATAAAGAATGCGGCGTTGAACGGGCTTTAATCCATCTCGAATATCAGGTAAAGCCCGCTCTTGAATAATGTATTTTGAATAGCGCCCAAAGCGCTCACCCATGATATCCTCAAGGGGTAATTTTTGAATATTAGACATTTTTTAACTTTCTTTTGAGAAAATTTTTAGTTCATTTAATAATGGCTTTTTAATTTTAAGTTGACTTTTTTTTACACTCACTGACCCACTCGTCAGTAAAGCTGTGAGCTGAGAACTGTCGTGCACCCCCATTATGGTGGGCCTTGTAGTTTTTAATCCGCTCATCAGCTAAAAGCCAGTGAGCCGTTTTTTTCAGCAATCACTTCTTCTATTCTACCACAAAAACAGAGTGAAAAAAACTGCCAAAAGGCGGAGTGGACAAAATCTAAAGGTCTGTTTTCTTCCTCAAGAGGTCGTTTTTGATAACCTTTTCAGTAAAAAACTTACTGACAGAGCTGTCAGTAAGTCAAAGAATCAAAAAATAAGTTTCATATTAACGTGCTTAATGCCATCCTCATCGAAAGGTTCTGAATTTTCGACAAACCCAAATCCTCGATAAAAATCACGTAAATAATATTGAGCTTCAATCGTAACTGCGTCCTCCCCAGCTTGTTGTAAGACTTCTAAAGCCGCTTTAACAAGCGCACGACCCCAATTTTCGCCCCGATAGGCAGGGTTAACAAGCACCCTTCCGATTGAAGCTTCAGCAAAGGAGAACCCTTGAGGTAATAGCCGACAAAGCGCTACTACCTCTCCTGCTTCATTTTCAAGCCAGAGGTGCTGCGCAACTTGATCTTTGCCATCTAGTTCTTGATAAGGACAGTTTTGTTCCACTACAAATACAGCTGTTCGCAAACTCAGTAAGTTATACATTTCTGTAGTTGTTAATTGATCAAACGTTTTAAGTTTCCAATTTTCCATCTTTTCCTCCTTAGGGCGGGTGCATCACTAATTTTTAACTAGTCTTCTTCCATCTGATTCACAAAGTTAGCCTTCTGCATTTCCTTCAAAAAATCCGAATGAATCGCTACTTTTTCACCATCGTACAAACGGATAGTCAGACTTGCTCCCGTACTGTAAGTGCGCTCAATGTGAATGCCAACCACTTCTAAGCGATGCCAGCGTCGCTGCTCATCTTGATGGTAGTAGACCAAAGCTTTCGTGATTGGAAGGTGCAATTCACGACGTAACTCAACGGTAATCTCATCGGTCATTTCTCCAAACAAATCCAACTGATCAGCTTCTTTGGCAAATGCTAATTCTTCTGAATACTCGATTTTTTGTAAATATTGGTAAAGTTTTGCTGTAATTAAACAATCATTAAGTGCATCGTGTGAGCGCAGTTCCTCCATTCCAAGCACCGATTTAAAATTTTCTAAGGCATAGGATGACATCGTCAATAAGCGTTTACTTTCTGTCAGCGTGTCATAGACGCGAAAAGCCTCGACGCCACTTAGGGCGCAATCAATAATTGCTTGGTATAAGAAACTGACATCAAAGGGGGCATTATGCGCAACTAAAAGATGATCTTTGATGAAGGCCAAAAACTTCGGTAGGATTTCTTCAATCGTCGGCTGATTGAGCAAATCAGCTGGTCTAATCCCAGTTAATTTTGTAATTTCTGAGGAGACATAGGACCGCTGATTTTTAACCAATTGGTTAAACCGCGCGATCTCAACATCATTTTCGTCGTATTTTACCGCACCAATTTGGATAATTTCATTTTTTTGAGCAGAGAAGCCAGTGGTTTCAAAGTCAAAAACGACGTATTTTTCTTTCATATTTTAGTTACTCCAGCTGACAGGTTCGTCAGCAAATTATACAGCATTCTCTATCAGCAAAATCTCATGATTATCAACAATCAGCCCTGCTGAGTCAGTCAGAAAATAAGTATTTTCTTTGAAAATCGTAAGTTTTTCATGAGGAGAAATTGAGAAATCCAGCAGCCCCAGATAATTTTTCGCCAAAACGCAAGCGCCTGCTGATGAACCCACCCAGATTTTTCCTGCCAAAAGTTTTGGCAAAAGTTCAGAAAAACCAGTTTTCTCAAAGGTTTCTAGCAATTCATTAGTGTAGCCACCAAAACACCAAATCAAATCGTAGCCCAACATCTTGGTCTTGAGCTGTTCTGGCGCCACAGCGCGCAGATTGGCAAAAGTTAGTTTGCCACCAAAAGTTGTGGCCAAACTTGAAAATGCCGATAAAAGCCAGCGACAATCATCATCTGACTGGGCGAGCGCTTCGTTAATCAGACAGACCGAGATGTCGGCGCGAGATTTGCCCAGCCATTTTTCAATTTGTCGAATGAATTTTTCCTTGCCTTCTGGGCGAGATGCTAAAATCAAACGCATTTTTTCTCTTTTCATGTTCGAAAAATTACTGACGAATCTGTCAGCAAACTTTAAAAGACCGTTTCTTCTTCCATCGTAAATTTCACGTTGTTTTCAATCCATTTCCGGCGAGGTTCGACCTTGTCACCCATAAGGACAGATACACGCTTCTCAGCTTGTGCGGCATCGTCAATGGTCACTTGAATCAAAGTACGGCTTTCAGGATTCATGGTCGTTTCCCAAAGCTGATCCGCGTTCATTTCACCAAGCCCTTTGTAACGTTGCAGGTTAGCATTTTTACCAAACTTCTTGCGCAACTCAGCCAGCTCGGCATCAGTCCAAGCGTATTCAATTTTTTCCTTTTTCCCTTTGCCTTCGCTCATTTTGTAAAGGGGCGGCAGGGCGATGTAGATGTGACCCGCTTCCACCAGCGGTTTCATGTAGCGGTAAAAGAAAGTCAGCAAGAGCGTTTGAATGTGAGCGCCGTCCGTGTCGGCATCGGTCATGATGATAATTTTGTCATAGTTGCGGTCAGCCAAGGTAAAATCAGCACCAACACCTGCACCAATGGTGTAAATCATGGTGTTGATTTCCTCATTTTTGAGAATATCCTGCATTTTGGCCTTTTCCGTGTTGATAACCTTACCACGCAAAGGCAATATCGCTTGGAACTTGCGGTCACGCCCTTGTTTAGCGGAGCCACCAGCCGAATCTCCTTCGACCAGATAAAGTTCGTTTTTGTTAGGGTTTTTGGTTTGAGCTGGGGTCAATTTACCAGACAAAAGCCCTTTGTCTTTCTTGTTCTTTTTGCCATTTCGGGAATCTTCGCGCGCTTTTCTAGCCGCTTCACGGGCTTCACGCGCTTTGATGGCCTTACGTATCAAATTCTGAGCCAATTCGCCATTTTCCATCAAGTAGAAACTGAGCTTTTCAGCCACCAAACCGTCCACAATCGGGCGAGCCAAAGGGGAGCCTAATTTGTCCTTAGTCTGCCCTTCAAATTGCAAGTGTTCTTCAGGAATCAAAACCGACAGCACCGCCGTCAAACCTTCACGATAGTCTGAACCTTCCAGATTTTTGTCTTTATCCTTGAGTAAGCCTACCTTGCGGGCGTATTCGTTCATCGCTTTAGTAATGGCAGTTTTCAGGCCCGCTTCATGCGTTCCACCGTCTTTGGTACGGACATTATTAACAAAAGAGAGGATATTTTCCGAGTAACCATCATTGTATTGCATGGCCACTTCTACTTCAAACCCGTCTTGCTTGCCTTCGAAATAAAGCACTGGCGTCAAGCTGTCTTTGTCTTCATTCAGATATGTGACAAAATCCTGAACCCCATTTTCATAATGAAATTCTTCTTTTTGATCTGTTCTTTTGTCTTCAAGAACGATAGTCACTTCTTTGAGCAAGAAAGCTGATTCGTTCAGGCGTTCTGAGATGATATTATATTTGAACTCTGTTGTCGAGAAAATACTTGGGTCGGGCATAAAGGTGACCTTTGTCCCTGTTTTTGACTTGGGTGCTTTGCCAATTTTTTCCAGCGTAGTAGCAGGGTGTCCGCCATTTTCGAAACGTTGCCGATAGACCGTTCCATCACGCGTGACTTCGACTTCTAGCCAAGTAGAAAGGGCATTAACAACTGACGAGCCAACGCCATGCAGTCCACCTGAAGTTTTATAACCCCCTTGACCAAATTTACCACCAGCATGCAAAATCGTGAAAATAACTTCAATGGTAGGTTTTCCACTGGCGTGTATTCCAACAGGCATACCCCGTCCTTCATCTTCAACGGTTAAGCTGCCATCCTTGTTAATCGTCACTAGGATTTTATTTCCAAAACCGGAAAGGGCCTCATCGACTGCATTATCTACAATTTCCCAAACCATGTGGTGCAAGCCTGTACTATCGGTTGAGCCAATGTACATACCAGGCCGTTTTCTGACAGCATCCAAGCCCTCTAGGACTTGAATCGCACTATCATCATAATTATTAATATCTATTACCATTACTGTCATTCCCCTCATTGAAAGCTCATATTCTTTGTTAAGCTACAAAAAATATTCATCTAGCTTATTGTACCTTGTTCAGAAAGCTTTGTCAAAAGCCTGCTGTAAGCATTTTTTGAAAAATTTACTTATTTCTTTAGTAAAATATGATATAATTGTACAGTTAAAAGCATATGTTATTTTAAAAGAAATAGACCTGGAGCACTTATGATTATTTTTATACTTCTTGTTGTGAGCTATCTGTTAGGAGCAATACCAGCTGGGCTGTGGGTAGGGCAACTTTTTTTCAAAAAAAACCTACACGATTATGGCTCAGGAAATACTGGCACTACCAATACTTTTAGGATTCTTGGGGTAAAAGCGGGCATCGCCGTCTTTACTTTTGATCTTCTTAAAGGAACACTTGCAACCCTTTTACCTGTCCTCTTTCATGTGCACGGGCTCTCTCCTCTTATTTTTGGGTTGATGGCGGTTATTGGGCATACCTTTTCCATATTTGATCACTTCAAAGGAGGAAAGGCTGTTGCTACCTCTGGTGGTGTCATTCTTGGTTTCACCCCTCTTTTTCTGGTTTATCTGTTACTGATCTTCTTCGTTGTCTTATGGTTATTTAGTATGATTAGCCTTTCAAGCGTTGTTGCAGCTCTTGCTGCATTAGTGGGGATTTTGATTTTTCCAAGCTTTGGTTTTATTTTACCTTCTTATGACCTTTTATTCTCTTTAATTGTTATTGTTTTAGCAATTATTATCATTTATAGACACAAAAGTAACCTCATCCGGATTAAAAATCACACTGAATCCCTTGTCCCCTTTGGTTTAAACCTGTCCCACCAGCAAAAAAAATAGCACAATATCTTGTGTCATCTTGTCACATTTTACATAATTCAACACAATATCTAGTAAATATAATTTGACTAGGTATTTTTTTTACGCTAAAATAAGAATATAAAATTCGAGAAAAAGTAAAAGAACTTTGACTCACCACTGAGGAGACTAAAATGGTTACAGTATATTCGAAAAATAACTGCATGCAATGTAAAATGGTCAAAAAATGGCTCGGAGAACATCACGTCGCCTTCACTGAAATCAACATTGATGAGCAACCTGAGTTTGTAGAAAAAGTCATCGAAATGGGCTTTAGAGCTGCTCCTGTCGTTACTAAGGGAGAAGTAGCTTTCTCTGGTTTTCGTCCTGCCGAATTAGCAAAGTTGGCTTAAGATGAAACTTGTTTATTTTAGTGTAACCGGGCAAACTCGACGTTTTGTAGGTAAAACCAGTTTACCTCATGTTGAAATTCTACCCGACGATGATTTAGAGATGTCTGAGCCTTTTCTTCTCATCACACCAAGTTATGCCGAGGAATCCCCTACCGTCTCTAAGTCTATTGACGTGATGGATCCTGTGTTTGATTTCATGGCTTATAATGAAAACTATAAGCTTTGTCGTGGTATCATTGGAACAGGAAACCGCAATTTTGCAGGAATTTATATTTTTACAGCTAAGGAACTTTCTGCCAAATATCAAATTCCACTCTTATATGACTTTGAGTTTAACGGTACGCCAGCTGATGTAGAGGCGGTCGAAAAACTCGCCATACAGCTTGATCAAGGGGCCAAAGTAACTTTTAAAAATCCACTATGATCTTATGCTTCACAGATTTGACGTGAAGCATCTTTCATTTTTAATGCTATTGCTTTTCTAACAGCTAGCTTTACATTGATTAATTATTTTAGTTTCAGTAAAAATGTAGCAACTGAAACGCATTGATAAATAAAGGAGTAATATGTCTCTTAAACAACTTAAAGATGTCACCTATTTTAAGCTTAATAATGAAATTAACATTCCCGTCAATGGTGCCATTCCATTGGCTAAAGATAAAGAAGCAATCACTGCTTTTTTTAAAGAAAACGTTGCACCAAATCGTTTCACTGCTGAGACGTATGAAGAAAAACTCAAGTGGCTTGTACAAGAAGAATATCTGGAGGCAGATTTTTTAGCGCAATATTCATTTGACTTCATCACCTCACTGAGAAAAGAATTGAGTCAGTTTGAGTTTCATTTCGATTCATTCATGGCCGCTTATAAATTTTACAATCAGTACGCCATGAAAAATAATGATGGGTCACTTTATTTGGAAGATTTTGAAGATCGTGTACTCATGAATGCTTTGTATATGGCGGATGGCAATGAGAAATTAGCGCATGACTTGGCCTTTGCAATGGTCAATCGTCGCTATCAGCCTGCCACGCCAACTTTCTTAAATGCTGGTCGAAAACGCCGGGGTGAATTCGTCTCTTGTTTCCTTTTGCAATTGACCGACGATATGAACTCCATTGGTCGGACAATCAACTCAGCGTTACAACTCTCCAAAAATGGTGGTGGAGTTGGCCTCAATTTGACAAACTTGCGCGGGGCTGGTGCACCAATCAAAGGTTATGATGGGGTCGCAGCTGGTGTAGTACCTGTCATGAAATTGTTTGAAGATAGCTTTTCTTATGCTAACCAATTAGGGCAACGTCAAGGCGCTGGTGTAGTTTATTTGTCCATCTTCCATCCGGACATTATGGAATTTTTATCTACTAAAAAAGAAAATGCAGATGAAAAAATACGTGTCAAAACGTTGTCTTTAGGTGTAACCGTTCCTGATAAGTTTTATGAATTGGTCAAAAAAGGGGAAACAATGTACTTGTTTGAACCTTATTTCGTCGAAAAACACTATGGTAAACCTTTTACAGAAGTGGATATTACAGCCGAATATGACAACATGGTAGCTAATCCAGAAATTCGTAAAACACCAATTTCTGCTCGTGAACTTGAACAAGAACTCTCAAAACTTCAACAAGAGTCTGGTTACCCTTATATCGTCAATGTAGACACCGTTAACAAAGCTAATCCGGTTGATGGTGTGATTTCGATGTCTAATCTTTGTTCTGAAATTTTGCAGGTTCAAACACCTTCTGTTTTGAATGATGATCAAACCTACAAAGTGACGGGGACAGATGTGGCCTGTAACTTGGGTTCAACAAACGTTTTAAACATGATGACCTCTGGTTCAGAATTTGGCCCTTCTATTGAATCAATGGTTCGGGCATTAACTTTCATTTCTGAAACATCTAACCTGGACACTGTGCCTACTGTACGTAAAGGAAATGATGAAATGCATGCCATCGGACTTGGAGCCATGGGCTTACATTCTTTCTTAGCTCAAAACCAAATCCATTATGATAGTAAAGAAGCCGTTGAATTTACTAGCGTTTACTTCATGCTATTGAATTACTATACGTTGAAAGCCTCCAATAAATTAGCACAAGAAAAAGGGGCTTCTTTCAAGACATTTGAAAAATCAGCTTACGCTGACGGCAGCTATTTTGACAAATACGTCAGCCATGATTATTTTGCTGCTGTCTCTCCAAAAGTACAAGCTTTGTTTGACGGGATTGAAGTTCCAAGTCTTGCTGACTGGGCAGCTCTGCGTGAAACTGTAAAAACTTCTGGACTCTACAATTCATATCGTATGGCCGTTGCGCCAAATGGGTCAATTTCTTATATTAATGACTGTTCTTCTTCTATTCACCCAATTGTTAACCGAATTGAAGAACGTCAAGAAAAGAAAGTCGGTAAAATTTACTACCCAGCGGCTGGTCTTTCAACGGAAACTATTCCTTATTACAAATCAGCATATGACACAGACATGCGCGCCGTGATTGACGTCTACGCTGCTGCCACAGAGCATGTTGACCAAGGCTTATCCCTTACCCTATTTATGCGCTCTACTTTGCCTGAAGGCCTTTATGAATGGAAATCAGCTACCAACAAAATGACCACTCGTGATTTGTCTATCTTACGTAATTATGCCTATAAAAAAGGGATCAAAACCATTTATTACGTACGGACTTTTACTGATGATCAAGAAGAAGTTGGCGCTAATCAATGTGAAAGTTGCGTTATCTAAGGAAAATTTACTGACCACTGCTACAAAATTTACTGACGAAGCGGTCAGTAAATTTTCTTGGCATTTTATACGAAGAAAAAGAGAAAGGAATTGAGCCCATCTTGTTTACCGCAGGGCTCACATCTTAATACTATGTCTGAAACTGAAAATTTGACGGTGCCGACCTACTACAGCGCCATTGACTGGAACTCTATTGAAGATTCGATTGACAAATACACTTGGGAGAAATTGACGAGCCAATTTTGGTTAGACACTCGCGTACCTGTTTCTAACGACTTAGATGACTGGCGTAAATTACCTCAAATCGAACGAGATACTTTTGCTAAGGCCTTTGCCGGCTTGACCTTGCTTGATACCCTGCAATCCGTAGATGGTGCGGAAGTACTTAAACACGATGCCAGAACACCTCAAGAAATTGCCTGTTTCAATAACATCCAATTTATGGAATCGGTTCACGCCAAATCTTACTCTACGATTTTCTCTACTTTGAATACCAAAAAAGAAATCGAAGAACTTTTTGACTGGGTCGATACCAACGTTTATATGCAAACCAAGGCCGAAATTATTAATAAAATTTATGAATCTGGTACAGCTTTGCAAAAAAAGGTGGCCTCTGTTTTCCTTGAAACATGCCTCTTCTACTCCGGTTTTTACACTCCTTTACTTTATTTAGGAAATAATAAAATGATTAATTCAGCTGAAATCATTAAATTAATCATTCGTGACGAGTCTGTCCATGGCACTTATATTGGCTACAAATTCCAACTTGGCTTTAATGAGTTATCAGAAGATGAGCAAAGTGAATTACGTGACTGGATGTATGAATTACTTTACCAACTTTATGAAAATGAAGAAAAATATTCGCATTTACTTTATGACCAAGTGGGTTGGACAGAGGAAGTTTTAACTTTCTTGCGCTATAATGCCAATAAAGCTTTGATGAATCTTGGACAAGATCCACTTTTCCCTGACACTGCTGCTGATGTTAATCCTGTAGTGATGAATGGGATTTCTACGTCGTCTTCTAACCATGACTTCTTCTCACAAGTCGGAAATTCTTACTTATTAGGAGAAGTTGAAGCCATGTCTGACGATGATTATGAGATTTAAGCTTGACTTTTTAAAAATTATAACTACTGACCGGCCGGTCAGTAGTTTTTTACTTGCAACTCCTTAGCAACAGGCTTCTTTCTAGAAGAAATTGAACTGGAAGAGGAAAAGATGTTGTAAATTATTTAGAATGTCACAAATAAAAAATACTATCATCAGAGATAGTATTTTTTATTTTAGATTTTAAGGAAACGACGCATTGAGAGCAAGGCCCCAAACGAACCAATCAAGACCCCAATCACCGCCATCAATGCGATAATCCCAGGGATGAATTGATCAGGTGCATACATAGAAAGCTTTTGCGACTGAAGACTCGGTGTTAGGCTTACAAAAGCTAAACGATAAGCCCACACAACTACAAGACTCGGAATAATCGCTCCAATCAGACCAACCCATGCACCTTCTAGGAAGAATGGCCAACGAATATAACCATTTTTGGCTCCTACCAAACGCATGATTTGAATTTCACGCTGCCGTGAAAGAATCGTAATTCGAATCGTATTAGAGATTAAGAAGACGGCGACAAAAATCAACAGAACAGCTATAATGGTTCCCCAAGTCTGAACTCCTTTGGCGATTTGGAAAATCTTTTGCGTATTAGCTCCGCCATAAGTTGCACTTTCAATACCAGAAATTTTTCTGATCTGAGCGGTAACGCTCTTCACATGATCGGGTGAGTCTGCTTCAACAATATAAGCATCGTAAAGTGGATTAGCATCACCCTTGAAAAGGTTCCAGGTGCTTCCTAATGTTTTTGTCAATTCTTTCAATTGTTGCTCTTTGCTTGAAAAAGTAGCTTTTTCTACATTAGGAATTTTTTTGATTGAATTATAAATCTTTAGATGATTTGAATTATCAATCATTTTTTTACTATTTTTTGGATCTTGAATTTTTGCTTCTTGATCATGCACGTCTAACTTCATATAGGCAACAATCCGAACATTGTTTTGAATACCATCTGCTAATCTTTGCGTGTTCAAGATAATTGAAAGGAAAAGACCAACCAAAACTAAAGTAATTGTTACTGATGAGACAGCGGCAACTGTCATCCAACCATTACGTTTTAAGTTTTTGAGCGATTCCAAAAGATGCTTGAAGAAATTTCTAATCATCGTAGCCGTAAACTCCTTCCTCTTGGTCGCGGACAATTCGTCCGTTTTCAATAGCGATAACACGGTGTTTCAATGTGTTAACAATTTGGCTGTTGTGGGTCGCCATCAAAATGGTCGTCCCTTGAAGATTGATTTTTTCAAGCAAGTTCATGATTTCCCATGAATTTTCAGGGTCTAGGTTCCCCGTTGGCTCATCGGCAATCAATACTTTTGGTGCATTAGCAATAGATCTGGCAATCGCTACACGCTGTTGTTCTCCACCTGAAAGTTCATTTGGAAATGACCGTATCTTATGTTTTAAACCGACAAGATCAAGGACCTCGTTAACGCGCTTTTTAATTTCACGTGGACGTTTACCGATAACTTCCATGGCATAGGCAATGTTTTCATATACTGTTTTCTTTGGTAAGAGTTTATAGTCTTGGAAAACCACCCCTACAGAACGACGTAACATTGGCACATCACGGCGCTTCAATTTAGATAAATCATATTCTGCAACTTGTCCAGAGCCTCGGTCAATCTTTAATTCACGATAAAGGAGTTTGATAAAGGTCGATTTCCCAGCTCCTGATGGACCAACGATATAGGTAAATTCGCCTGCTTCAATCTCAAGCGAAATATTACGTAAAGCTGTTGTCCCATTAGAATATTTCTTGGAAACGTTGCTTAGTTTAATAATACTCATAGTACCTTTCCTGTATAAGATTTATTTGTTGGAATGACCATCCAGTCCGCAACTTTTGACGAGCCAGAACCGGTTTTTATCACACATACAAATAAAAATATATTTTAATCACTATGGATGTTTTGGCTAACTTTTTGAAAGACAAAAAGCGAACCAGTTTTACTTTTTCAAAAGAGTCCAAAGTAAAACCAGTCTAATTATACCAAATTAACACGCCTTTGTGTAGTTTTTTTTATAACTGAATTTTACTCGAGTAACAAAAAAATCACAAATAGATTGCAACAAGGCCAATTGCCAACCTCAATGGATCACAGATTCCAACGTAAATAAGCGTTGATAAAGCCGTCTAAATCTCCGTCCATGACATTTGAAATTTGTCCTGTTTCGTAACCTGTTCGTGTGTCTTTAACCAACTGATAAGGCATGAAAACGTAAGAACGAATTTGTGAACCCCATGAAATATCAGACTGGTCCCCCCGAAGTTCATCAACTTCTGCTTGTTTTTTGTCCATTTCCATTTGGTAAAGTTTAGATTTCAGCATGGCCATCGCTTTGTCACGGTTTCCGTACTGCGTTCTATCCATTGTTGATTGCACAACAATCCCCGTTGGAATGTGAGTCAAACGCACCCCTGTTGAGACCTTGTTGACATTTTGCCCACCAGCACCGCCAGAGCGGAAAGTGTCCATTTTCACATCAGCATCGCGTACTTCCACTTCAATCGAATCATCCAACTCAGGCATAACATCAACAGAAGTAAACGAAGTGTGACGACGGTTGGCCGAATCAAAAGGTGAGATGCGCACCAGACGATGCACCCCTTTTTCACCACGCAAGAAACCATAAGCATTTCGTCCAACAAAACGGATGGTCACCGATTTAAGCCCGGCCACATCGCCATCTTGATAGTCGAGAATTTCAACCTTGAACCCATGTGCTTCGCCCCAGCGGGTGTACATCCGCATGAGCATTGAACCCCAGTCTTGAGACTCGGTCCCACCTGATCCTGGATGAATTTCTAACACTGCATTCATATGATCATAAGGTTGATTGAGCATGATTTCCAACTCGTAGGCTTCGATTTTTTGACCGAGTGCAGTCGTCAGCTCCTCTAACTCGGCTTGCATTTCTGCATCTGCTTCTTCATGAAGCATTTCCAGCATCATCTGTGCTTCTTCAAGCATATTATTCATGGCTTGGTAGTTATCGTATTTGGCTTTTAGAGCGTTTGATTGATCAATAACCTTTTGTGCAGCAGCCTGATCATTCCAGAAATCGGGCTGTGCCATGTCATTATCTAACAAAGCGATCTCTTCTTCTAAACGATCTAAGTCTAGTGAGTCGTGAAAACCATTGATTTTCTCACTGTATCCCTCAAGTAAATTTCTAATTTCTGATAGTTCCATAACTGTTATTATACCACAGTCCCCCCTCTAAGGACAGAGCAAGCTTATTCTACTGGCTTAACGCGTAGCAAAAAAGTACTTGAAAAAAGCTCAAGTACTTTTCGGTAACAAAGTAAAACCTGACGTTTTTGGTTAACGTCTCTTCGGACGTATCCTTGTTTTTCCATTTTCTAAGCGCTCAATGGCCCATTGAGCTGCATCGACCATGTAGTCCCGCTTATCATTTTCTGCCATTTCACGCAATTTGGGTAATGCACTGCGGTCATTTGCATTAGCCAACGCATAAACCGCATTGCGCTGAAGTGGATTTTTTCCTCGCCAACTTCCAGCCATCTGACCGAATTTGTTTACAAATTGTTTATTAGACAGCTCTAAAAGCGGTAAAAGCTCAGGATTCGTCAGTTCAGGATCTGGTTCCATCTCAGGATGAAAATGGCTATTAATCCCTTTATTATAGGGACAAACAGTTTGACAAATGTCACAACCGTAAATCACGGTTTTAATCTTTTCTCGATATTCTTCTGGCATTTTCCCTTTCGCCTGAGTTTGAAAAGAAAGGCAGCGTTGGGCATTCAGTCGCCCATCGCCTAAAAGGGCTGAGGTTGGGCAAAAGTCAACACAACGGCTACATTCTCCACAGCCGTAATCGACCGGTTCATCCGGTTCTATCTCTAAATCCGTTACTAACTCACCAAGAAACATCCAAGAACCAAACTCTTTAGAAATGAGTAACCCGTTTTTTCCAATAAAACCCAGACCAGCTCGAGCAGCCACAGCAACATCAACAAGTGCTCCCGTATCCACCATTGCTTTATACTCAAACTCCCCTGCCAATCTTTCAATTCCCTCAGCAAGGGCCTTGAGTTTGCGTTGAAGCACAAAGTGATAATCTTCTCCCCATGAACCACGTGAAAATTGTCCTCTTCGATAGGACGTTTTTTCAGGACGTTCATCCGCCTTATTTGGATAAGCAATACCAATAGAGATAATTGTTTTTGCTGACGCTACAGCAAGCCGTGGGTGTAAACGTTCCTCTAGATTTTGGTGCTCAAAACCACTCGTATGCCCAGCAGCTTTCTGCTCCACAAGAGATTTTCTAAGGTATTCAAAATCATCCGCAGTGGTAAAACCAATTTTTTGGATATTAAGCTCCTGGGCCAACGTTTGAATGGCCTGTTTGAGTGAGGTCATGATTTATGGTTTTCCTTTCATTGGTGGGATATTTGCAAGAAATCCTGCTTAGGAGAAGTCTTTTTCTTAAACTATACAAATTTTGATTTGCTGGTTTATTCTATTTTAACGAAAGAATGATAAAAAGGCTAGCAAATAGCTGCCTATAAGTAATAGGCAACTATTTTTAATCCTACTGAGGAAATTTTCACTTAACGGAATGACTCAAACGCAACTTTTTCACTTTTCTTGCCATGACCACCGTAAAAATCGTAATTCCAACCAATTCTAGCCAGCCAAACAAAGCTAATAAGATACTCAGACCTTTATAGTCTGGTTCTTTAGCTCCTGTATTCTCCGAAACAGCCAATAGAATGATTGAGCTTACAATATATAAAACCCCGACAAAATAGGCAGGGATAATGACTTTTTTATTAAGATATTCTTCTTTCATTTTTTCCTCGATAAATTTAACTCACAAATTCAGCCAACTATCAGTATATCCTTAGGTAAAACGAGAATGATTAGTAATAATAAGTGGTAATGATTGAGTTATTTACTCTATTATTCTAACGCTTTATTCTTCTCCTGTTGGCCATAAATAGCATAACACTTCAAACTACACATGTCAAAGGTAAATTTAAAGAAGTACAGCTATTGAAATTATTTAATAGGCGCATGAGAAAGACTAGCCGTCACTTTTCTGGCAGCCTAGCAGCCATTTGGGGAAATCCGTGGGCTGAAATCATCCCAAACCTATCCTACACACCAGATAATATTCTCCACAAGTCCAAGATTCATTGTTTAAATCTGTTAATTGTTATATAATTTTAGCATGTATAAACCACAAAGGAAACTCGCTGTAATCTCAGATTTTCATTTAGACGTCAATGATTTTTCTAAGGAAGAACTTCAGATTTTTACTCAACTTTTATTGCAGCTGAAAATCACTGATCTTCATTTTGCTGGCGATATTTCCAACGACTTTCATGGCATAACCTTGCCTTTTTTTGAACAACTCCAACTACTGACAGGTTTGTCAGTAACCTATAATCTTGGAAATCATGATATGGTCGGCTTAAAAGAGTCAGAAATCGCTGCTTCAAATTTTAAAGTTAGGACTTTTGGAACAACCGCTTTTCTTAGTTTTCATGGTTGGTATGACTATTCTTTCATGACTAAAGAAGCGGATTTTCAAAAAATTATTGCCTTTAAAAATGCTTTTTATTTTGACCGGAAAATTCATCGTGCTTTCGATGATATCCAGACGACCCAAAATGAGCTCCAGCAACTAAAAAAACTACTGACCGAGCTGTCAGTAAATGAAACAATCGAGAAAATCATTGTCGGTACCCATTTTGTTCCGCACCAGGCCTTCATCATCGATACCCGCTATGAAAAATTTGCACGTTTTAATGCTTATTTGGGTTCCCAGCATTTTCATGAACTCTTTAAAACTTTTCCAAAGGTGAAGGAAGTGGTGTTTGGGCATTTGCACGAACGCCGTGCGCCCCTTGTTCTTGATGGGATTCGCTATCATGCTAAACCTCTAGGCTATCCCTATGAATGGCAAATGGTAGCACAATTTTTGGCAACTTATCCGCAGCATCAGATTTCCGAATATTGGCATTGGCGCAAGCGTTACAATGCTATCCGCCATCTTCCAGAGTGGCAAGCCTTTCGCAAAGCGCATCTTGCTGAGGAATTTCAGGCAGCAATGACAATTTTTGAGCTTAATTGACGGCTCTTTTTTCTCAAAAAGGTGATTAAACTCCGAACATTATCAAATGATTTAATTCACAAATAGAACATTAATACTGTAAATTTTGGTAAAAAAGTGGTATAGTAGTAAGCGAGAACTTTGAATTGAGAAAGTGAGAAAAGCCTTGAAAATTCCCAAAGAAGGCGACTTTATCACGATTCAAAGCTATAAACATGATGGGAGCCTCCATCGCACTTGGCGCGATACGATGGTTCTGAAAACAAATGAAAATTCGATTATTGGAGTGAACGATCACACGCTAGTGACAGAATCCGACGACCGGCGTTGGGTCACACGCGAACCAGCCATTGTTTACTTCCACAAAAAGTTTTGGTTTAACATCATTGCTATGATTCGTGAGGAAGGCGTCAGCTATTACTGCAATCTAGCTAGTCCCTTCGTCTTAGATAACGAAGCACTTAAGTACATTGATTACGACCTTGACGTAAAAGTCTTCAAAGATGGCGAAAAAAAATTGCTAGATGTTGAAGAATATGAGCGCCATCGTCGCCAGATGCACTATCCAAAGGAGATTGATCATATTTTAAAAGAGAACGTCAAAATTCTTGTTGATTGGATAAATAACGGAAAAGGTCCTTTTTCACAAGAATACGTTAAAATCTGGTACGATCGTTATCACCAACTAAAAAAATAGTTACTGACCACGCTGTCAGTAACTTTTTTGTTAAAAGAATTAAGCGGACCATTTCTAGACACCAAAAATACTGATGGCCTCATCAGTATTTTTTCTTATTTTAAGCTGTTTATTTAAAAACGTCACTGACAGCTTGGTCAGTAAAGTTTTTCTGTCGTCATTTATTTTTTAGCTCCTTCATCTGACGTCGGTAACCTAAGGTATAGAAGCCAGCAACAAATACTGTGCCACCAAGAACATTTCCTAAGTAGACAAAGAGAAAGTTATGGCCAAAATCAAGCCACGTGGAACCATTTTCAAATATGGCCGCAGGAATGACGAAAGCATTTGCTACGCTATGCTGAAAACCGATAGCGACAAAAGCCATAATAGGGAACCAAATGGCAAGAATTTTTCCCGCTGCATCGCGAGCACCATAACACATCCACATGGCAATTCCAACAAACCAATTACATCCCATCCCCGATAAGAGTTCTTGTGACCAGCTCGCTGCAACTTTCCCTTGAGCCAAGCGTAAGAGTTCTTCTTTAAATGCGCCTGTACTAGTCAATCCCAGCAAATGGCCGAAAACATAAGCAACAAAAATCGCTCCCACTACATTAAACAAGGTAATCACCAACCAATTTTTTAGCAAATCAGCAAGACTTACCCGCTTGGCAAAAAATGAAGTGGCTACAGCTGTCATATTTGAAGTGATGAGCTCGCCCCCTCCAAGCAATATAACTATGAGTCCAATGGGAAATACACTCGCTCCAATCAGACTTGCCAAGGTGCCCAACTGATCAACGACACTTGCGACTGAACGAATGTAAAGCAAGTAACCAAACGAAATCATGGCTCCCCCAATAAAACCGAGAACTGCTTTTTCCAAAAAAGGGCGCTTAATTTTTTCCTGACCGTGGTGAATAGTGACTGACAATATTTCTGCCGGACTCATCATGATAAAATTTCTCCTAAAATTTTTATAAATTACCTTGTTTATTTTATCACAATAATATTCAAAAAGCATGGAAGCGCTGTCGTCAAATTCTCCTTTTTTACTTCACTCCTTCAACAGGTCCCGGTGACGATACCCGATCGCTCCAAGAACCAATAAACACACAGTGAGGACCACTATAAGCACTACCACTCTCCAATTCATCTGCTCAACTGGAAGTTTTGGAATGTAGCTATAAATGCTTAATTGAGTGAGGAGTCTTGGAAAAGCTACGAGACGCCCTAAATAAGTCATCAACAGAATAAAACCAACATAGACCCAGATTAAATTTGCCCATCGTGGCATAAAAGCAATCAAGAGGGCGAGTAAAGCAAGAACAAAAACTGAACCCACGCTCCAAATCATTCCCGCCTGCATGATTTCTCCAAACCTCAGCGCATTTTCCATTCCAACCTGTGCAAAATATACACCAACAAGCGTAATTCCTTGCACGATAACTCCTGCTATTATTGCCAAGCAAACATAGCTGCCATACACCTTCACCTTAGAATAAGGAAAGGCATAAATCAAATCCAAATGCCCCTTACGCTCCTCTGACAATAGACGCAGTAAAAGTGAGACAGCTAACATCGTAATCAGTACTGACAAGATCGAAAATAAAGTAACCATAAAATTTCCCACCACTGCTGTTTGCGCATTCCCCACAAAAAGTTGCTTTACCAGTTTATTATGTGCGATGAAAGCGCCCATTTGCTCAAACATGGAACCATAGATAAGCCCCAGAATGAACAGGCCCAACCACCACCCCATAATCACCTTTCCTTCTAAGTACAATAGGAGAGTAAACAGACGACGAGGCCCCTTAAAAAAGGTCACACTTTTTCCTTTAAAATAGCCTGCTCCATTGTCACGTCGTCCTTCAAGAAAGAGTGCCGCTCCCAAGAGCAGTAAGGCAAAGAAAAGGGACAAAGCCACACCTAGACCGCTCTCCTTATTACTGACATAAGGAAAACCCAAATAAGACCATGAGAGAGGGTTAAACCATCCTAACTCCTGCTGATGTCCATCTGTAAAAAGACGCAGGAGATAAAAAATACCCAACAACGTAAAACTTAGATTTTTCGCAGAACGACTTTCTTGGAAAAGTTGTCCTATCAGCAAAGCAACCATTCCCCACAGCACCCCTTGTGTTGATGTAGAGAGGGCAAACAAACTGTTGCTACTCCACTGGTCAAGCCCAGCCACTCCCTGTCCTTGGAGACTCACAGTGATTAAAAAGGCTATGAGAACATGTAAGATCCACACTACAACAACCACCGCACTCGTGTTTGCCAATCTCCCAATCGGATAAGAGCGGAACAATTCAATCCTCCCTTCCTCTTCATCTCTTCTTGTACGGTTAAGCACATAGAGGATGGCGAGGCTGGCAAATACTAGCCCTGTAATCAAAGACATTGTTTGTCCAAAAATCGGACCTAACGTATAAGCACTTGGATTTTTAATCGGCGTCGGTCCAAACAAAGCTACCATTGCTGGGTTTTTGACAAACATCGCATATAAAACTACTGCAGTTGTAGGCTGTGCCGCAACTTCAAGTTTCCCAACACCTGAGGCTGTAAAAGCAACCATCCCTACTAGCCATAATAAGAGCGTGAATCGATCTCGTTTTACAAGCTTTTGGAAGAGAAATCCCGTCCTATAAAATATCCTTCTCATCCTCATTCCCTCCTTCATAATGTCGCATAAAGAGTGCTTCAAGGGTAGGTGGAGTGGCTTCCAATTGAAGGAGCTGATAGTCCAGTAAAACTTTCAAGATCTTTTCCAGTTGGTTAGCCTCCACCTGAAAGGAAGCTTTTTTGCCCTCTATCTTCAAATCATAAACCCCTGCTAAAGTTTTTAATTTTATAGGTTCTGTTTTTGTTTCGACACGATACTGGTAACGCGTAAGGTGACGTAACTGTGTAAGGGTACCGGTCTCCACGATTTCACCCTGCCGAATTACTGCTACACGATCCGCTAATTTTTCAACTTCCGACAAAATATGACTCGAGAGGATAATGGCTTTCCCGTCTGCTTTTAGACGTGCCACTTCTTCTTGAAAGACAGCTTCCATAAGAGGGTCAAGTCCACTTGTTGGCTCGTCAAAAATATAAAGCTCAGCTTCACTTGCTAAGGCAGCGATTAATGAAATTTTTTGTCGATTTCCTTTCGAATAGGAACGGATTCTTTTGCGTGGATCTAAATCAAATTTCTGAATAAGGGCTTCTTTTTTAGCACGCAATCCTTTACCATGCATGTTCAACAAAAGCTCAAGGGTTTCCCCACCCGTCAAATTGGGCCATAAGGACAACTCACCAGGAACGTAAGCAATCTTTTTATGAATATCAATCGCGTCACGCCAAACATCTTGACCAAAGATAGTCGCCTGACCGCTTGTTGCTTTGATGATACCAAGAAGGATCCGTAAAGTAGTCGATTTCCCTGAACCATTAGGACCAATATAGCCTAATACCTCACCTCTATTAACCTCTAAACTTATCTGTTTAAGAGCTTGGAACGCTCCAAAATTTTTTTGAAGTTTTTTTACTTCGACAATTTTTTCCATTGGCCATCTCCTTCTTTGTAGAGGATTTATAAAATTTTAGATAACGCTTTCACAGTAAATATTGTACGCTTTTATTGCTTAGAGTACAATTAAAAAGTAAGACTGTTCGGTGATTTTGACAATAAAAAAAGAAGGCTGCCCTTCTTTCTTAAATTTCCGTATTTTTTAGATTATTTGCTTGTTCAACAAGCTTTCTAATTCGATGATTAACCCCTGATTTTCCTAAAGGTGGGTCTAACATTTCTCCCAGTTCTTTGATGGTCGCTTCTGGATTTTCCAATCGAAGTCGAGCAATTTCCGTTAATTGCTCGGGTAATTGTTCTAGTTCTTTTTTTTCATTTAAAAAATGAATAGCTTCAATGGCCTCTTGTGCAGCAGTCACCGACTTGGTAATGTTAGCATTTTCAAAATTTGACTGCCGATTAGCGAGTCCTCGCATCTCTCGTACAATTTTGGCTTCCTCAAACTTTAGTCGGGCTTTCATGGCACCAATAAGCGTAAGAAAATCCATAATTTCTTCTGCCCGAGAAAGGTAGAGAATCCAACGATTTTTGCGTTCAATCACCCGCGCATTCAAGCCAAAGTCTTGGAACATGGTCTGTAAGTCCTCCGCATGTTCTTGATAGACATTGGCGATTGAAAGTTGATAATCTCCTTTTTCAGGATTATGGACAGAGCCTGCTGACAAAAAAGCACCTCGCAGATAGTCTTTTTTGATAAATTCATCATTTTTGACGAATTCAGGGACCCCGTTATCGAGCATGAGTGAATCTGCAAGACTCAACTCATCAAGCAATTCAGCGGCACCCTCTTCTACATAAACAGTATAAACCCGATTTTTAGATAAGGTGGTTTTCTGGTGAACGCGAATCTCTGCCCGAATCTCATAAAGTTCTAAAAGCATTTGATAGATATACTTCGCAGTCCCCGCATTTTCAGTCGTTATTGAGAGTGTTAATCCTCCGAAAATCCCCACTGAGCCATTCATCCTCACCAGAGCCAGCAAAGTTCCCGTTGTTGCTAAATTCCGGGTTAGTTCATTTTTAACATCACTTGTAAAACTCATATATCTACCTAAGATCCACGCCCTGTTGGTCTTTTTTCCTTCTCCTACACTTTTATCAATTTTTCACTGCAAGCCTTTTTCAAGAAAAGTGAAGAAGTTTTAGGACCCGCTTCACAGCTTAACCTCTTTACTTTGAGATAAGGCTACAATTTCACGGGCTACAGCTGCACCATCATGAAAGGCTCCCCCATCTCTTAACTCCAAAAAATTATTGGAGATAATATTGACTCCTTCTTCCTGTAAAGCCTTAAAATCATGGTCAACCTGAACCAAATACTCATCAAATTTATTCGTATTCATATAAGCTTCTGGTACTTCTTCAATATTAACTAGGACGGTATCAATGACTTTTGTTCCAATATGTTCATGAAGAACCCGTACATGATCAGCATCACTAAAGTGTTCCGTTTCTCCACGTTGAGTCATGATATTGCAGACATAGACAATCTTTGCGGATGTTTTCCAAAGGGCCTCACAAATTTCAGGGATGACAATATTGGGTAAGATAGAGGTAAAAAGTGAACCTGGCCCTAAAACAATAGTGTCAGCCTCCATAATTGATTTCACAACATTTCTTGAAGCAATCGGAGACGCACCAGAACTTGTCTGGGTTAGGTAAACATGATCAATCAAGCTCTTATAACCCGCAATATGACTTTCCCCTGCTACTTCATGTCCGTCTTTGAAGACGGCATGCAGGGTTAACGCTGCATCAGAGGACGGATAAATTTTCCCATCCACATGGAAAAATTGGGCGAGTGTTTGGATCGCACGATAGGTGGAGCCTTGCATTTCAGATACTGCAGCAATGATGAGATTACCCAGAGGATGTCCTGCAAGTTCACCATCGGACTGATCAAAACGATATTGTAAGATATCAGCATAAAACTTAGGCATATCTGACATGGCAATCAGGACATTACGTAAGTCTCCTGGGGGTGCAATACTCACTGCAGAACGTATCCGCCCTGAGGAACCCCCATCATCAGCTACTGTAACAATTGCAGTCAAATCAACTTTTTCTTTTCGGAGCGCTCTTAAAACAACAGGTATACCTGTTCCTCCGCCAATAACAACAACTTTTGGATTACTCATGAACGATTTACCGTTTCCTTTCTCCGATCTTTATCTCGATGACTTATATTAACATGCCAATCTTTTTGGAGCATTTTAGAAACACGTTCAGCAAAAGCTACAGAGCGGTGTTGGCCACCGGTACAACCAAAGGCGATTGTCAATACTGACTTTCCTTCTTTTTTGTAAGCAGGCAAAATTGGAACAAGCATTTTCATCAGATTTTGATAAAAAGCTTCTGATTGAGGGTGCTCCATTACATAATCATAAACTTCTTGATCGGTTCCATTTTTATCGCGTAGTTCTGAAATATAATGAGGATTTGGTAAAAATCGTACATCAAAGACTAAATCTGCATCCAAAGGCAATCCATATTTAAAACCAAAAGACATGATTTCAATTCTAAAATTGGATTCAGTATTCCCAGAGAAATTTTGTAAAATCTGAGCGCGCAGATTACGCGGTGTCAACTCACTAGTATCAATGACCACTTCTGCTAAATTTTTCAAATCTGCTAAAATTTCCCGCTCTTTAGTAATACCATCAAGCGTGCGGCCATCAATCGCTAAGGGATGACTACGACGTGTTTCTTTATAACGAGACACTAATTCGCTATCGTTGGCATCTAAAAAGAGTAATTTAAAATTAACACTTACATTATCTGTCAGTTCGGTAACAATACTTTGAATGTGATCAAAGAAAGCGCGTGACCGCATATCCACGACCATCGCCACTTTGTCAATTTTACTGTCTGGTGTTTTGAGTAATTCGACAAACTTTTCAATTAATGTTGGGGGCATATTATCAACTGTAAAATAGCCCATGTCTTCAAAAGACTGAATGGCTACAGTTTTTCCAGCTCCAGACATCCCTGTAATGATGACAATGTTTAATTTAGTGTTCTCCATTTTGAGCTCCTCTCAAATATCCATTTGTTTGAACTAACACATTCATTTTTTTCTGACCAGTTTGAAAGTAAATTTCCAGAAGTTTTAGGAAATAAACCTCAAGCCTTTAGGAAAGTAATTTTTGATGATTCCATTTACATTTTTAGCAAAACCAAGTCCATTACCTCCCACCGTTAATTGCACCCAACCTTTACTGACCGCCTTGTCAGTAGCAAAAGTTGCGCCAGAAACATAGTTTTGAAACTGTTCCTCAGAAATTTCTAAGCTTGTCGTGACTTCTGCTGGTTTTAAGGCCATACCCAAAGCCAAGGAGGGCTCAAATCTTTTTTTCTTGAAGACCCCTAGGTGTAAACCATTACGCGCTATTTTTAATGAAGATAAGTCTGGCAGGCCATCAGGTAAAAGATACAACTGATCACCGAAGACTTGCAAAATACCAGCTGACAGCTCTGTCAGTAGATAACGATGAGAAAAATCTTCCCAAAGTTGAACTTGTTCTCTCGTCAAATTAGATTTTCCTGATTTTACTTTCAGAGTTTCTAACTTTTTACCTGTGTCCACAAGATGAGCAACAAATTGGCCTTCCCCACGAAAACGATGTGGCCAACATCGGACAACCTCCGGCATATTAAGTCCTGCTTGTAAACCATTTGTTTTAGGGATGTCCTGCAAAGCTAGCTCAGGATAATTTTCTAAGATCCATCTTATGTTTGCTTCATTTTCCTCTGGTGCCCATGTGCAGGTCGAATAGATCAAATGACCACCTGGCGCCAACATTTTGAGGGCTTCTGTGATAATTTCCCGTTGTAATTCAGCACATTCAGCAGGATAATTTTCAGTCCAATATTGTATGGCCGAAGGGTTCTTTCGAAACATGCCTTCGCCAGAACAAGGTGCATCAAGAACAATTAAATCAAAGTAGGCAGGGAAAACACGCGCCAAACGCTCTGGCTGTTCGTTTAACACAATCGTATTGCGCGATCCAAAACGTTCACTGTTTTCAACAAGTATTTTGCTACGTTTATTAGAAATCTCATTCGATACTAAGATTCCTGTATTTTCTAAAAAACTGGCGAGATGCGTAGACTTACCACCTGGGGCTGCACATAAATCGAGCACCCGCATGCCCTTTTTGGGTGCTGCCACTTCGCCCACAACTTGGGCAGCAGGTTCTTGAGAATAGATTAGACCTGTCACATGCTCAATGGATTTCCCAGAGATTTTACCATAATAACCAAAGTGCTGCTTTGGAATTTTTTCAAACTTACTGACAGAGCCGTCAGTAGATTTTGGAGGGCTGATCAATAAATCTTTCGCCACTCTAAAACGTTCGTCAAGCTCTTTTAAAGGGTTGACGCGAAAAGCAGTTTGAACAGGTTGGTCAAAACTTGCGTGAAAAGCTGCAAATTCTTCCCCTAAAATCTTTTTATATTTTTCTAAAAATTCTACTGGTAAATCCATACAATCCTCATTTTAGTTTTATATCTTTAGATTGTCCTCAGCAATCTTTTTTTGTTAAAGCATTGGCGCGATGAGTCGTGCCAATCCTTCTTTGAAACGGACTATTTTTGAACGCTGCTCGTACCGCTCAAGCGTAAGCGCACGACTCAACTTCAAATCTTTAATAAAATCGTTACGCAGTTTTTGAGCAATGTCATAATTATAGATAACAACATTTGCTTCAAAGCACAGTTGGAGACTCCGATAGTCTAGATTTGCCGACCCAACAGAGGCGTATTCTCCATCAATAATCAACGTTTTAGAATGAACAAATCCATTCTCATACGTATAAACTTTTGCACCATACTTTACCAAATCCGCTGCATGAAAATAAGTCGCCCAATAGACAAGCGGATGGTCTGGTTTATTAGGAATCATCATTTTTACCTGAACGCCCGACAAAAGCGCAAGTTTCAAAGACTCATGCAATGCATCCGATGGAATATAGTAAGGTGTTTGGATGACAATTTCACGCTCCGCTCCTGAAATCATTTTCATGTAAGTCAGTTTGATCTGCTCTTTATCTTCATCGGGTCCAGAAGTTACCAACTGAGTGGCCACATGGCCTTGAGAAATCGCATCTGGGAAATAAGGCTCTCCCTGCGTAATTTCAAAATGATGTTGCGAGTTCCAATCCAAAATAAAGCGATGCTGCAAGCTATAAACAATATCTCCTGTCAAGCGTAAATGGTTGTCTCTCCAGTAACCGAATTTTTTTGTAACCGAAGCGTATTCGTTTCCCACATTAAATCCACCCGTGTATCCAATCACACCATCAATCACGACAATTTTTCGGTGTAAGCGATAATTAGTTCGTGGATTAATTAAAGGTAAAATTAAAGGAAAGAATTGAGCCACGCGCCCTCCCAATTCTTCTAATTCTTTAAATTTGGACATTTTAGTTTTATTAGAACCCCAAGCATCAATCAAAAGTTTGACCTCCACCCCGCGTTTGCGTGCTTCAATTAGGGCCTCATAGATTTCTTGTCCAACGTCATCCATCCGAAAAATATAATATTCCATGTGGATGTGATATTTAGCACGATTGATGTCTTCAATCAGTGCATCAAACTTTTCACGCCCATCATTAAAAATTTTAACATCAGTATTAGTAGAAATAATGGACTTTTCTTCCACATATAACATATTAATCAATTGACCAATGACAGGATTCTTACGCATCATATCAAGAAAAGCACGATCTGAATAGGCCTTCCTCGCATGACTATGTTGTTTTTCAAAACCAATTTGAAATCTTTTGCGGTCTTTAAAAATTCGGTAATGCGAAATTCCACGTCCGATCAATAAATATAATATAAATCCTAAAATGGGCAGTACATTAACGACAAATAACCATGACCAAGTTGATGATGTGGACTTTCTTTCCCTAAAAATAATCACAAACGATAACATAATATTGAGAAGAAAAATCATCAACTCAAATATTGCAATAAAATTCATATAATCTACTCCTACCCCCAGTTTACCTCTATTATTATAACAAAAAGTTGACCTTTTCTGTCATTCCTCTTCACTTTTGCTTAAAGACCACTCCTCAGCACCTTTTTCTCTTAAACTTCCTACAAAAAAAAGCGGATTTAACCGCTCCTTTTTTTGTAGCAATACATCTTGCTTATTTTGCTTTTTTCAATGCTCCAAAGAGAACTCCAGAGATAACAGCCCCAACTAAGATAAAGAGAAGATAAAGTAGAGGATTAGTAGAGAGTGCGATTGTGAAGATTCCACCATGTGGTGCCATCAACTTAATACCTGCTGCTCCAACTAAACCTCCAGCCACTGCTGCTCCAACGAAGAAGGAAGGAATTGCACGTCCTGGGTCACCAGCACCAAAAGGAATTGAACCTTCTGTAATGAAAGAAAGTCCCATTACAATATTTGTCAAACCAGCATTACGTTCTTCTTTTGTAAATTTATTTTTGAATAATAAAACTGCTACGGTTGTCGCAAGTGGAGGAACCATCCCACCAGCCATTACACAGGCCATAACGATTGAACCACCCGTTGATAATGCAGCTGAGGTCAACGTCCCTGTACCAAAGATGTAAGCCGCTTTATTGATAGGTCCACCAAGGTCAATAGCCATCATACCACCAACAACGATACCAAGAATCAAGGCCGATGCGCCGGATAAACTTGTCAAGAAATTAGATAAACCTGTATTAATCCAAGCCATTGGAATGTTGACAAAAAGCATCAAGAAACCAGTAATAAAGACTCCAAGCAATGGGAAAAGTAAGATAGCTTTAATTCCTTCGAGTGAAGCCGGCATTTTCTTAAACCATTTACGTAATAAAAGGATTACTCCTCCGGCTAAGAAACCACCAACCAAGGCACCAAGGAAACCTGATGGAATGTATTTATCAGCATTGGTGTGCGCAAAACCTTGGAAAGAAATCCCAATTTGTGCCATGTAACCCGCTACAAAACCTGCGACCAGCCCTGGTTTATCAGCAATAGATTGGGCGATAAATCCAGCAAGGACAGGAAGCATGAAGTTAAAGGCTGCACCACCGATTGTCTTAAAGTAATAAGCAATTGGATGATAGACCCCTAGTTGGGAAAGTTGACTTTGAGGGACACCCATCAGTTGGTCAATGAGGAAAGCCAAGGCTATCATAATCCCACCACCAACGACGAATGGTAACATTGCAGAAACCCCACCCATCAAGTGTTTATAGAATTTTTGTCCCATCGTTTGTTGAGAAGAGGAGCTTTGAGCAGAAGTATCTTCTGAACCGTCCCCTTGATAAATCGGTGCTTTACCCGATAAAGCTTCATCAATCAGGTGTTCCGTCTCACGAATGGCATGAGCGACGGGCACTTGTACCATCTGTTTACCAGCAAAGCGATTCATTTCAACTTTTTTATCAGCTGCGACAATTACTGCATCAGCTTTTTTAATATCTTCATCAGTTAATTTATTATCAATACCACGGGCACCATTGGTTTCGACTTTAATACCAACGCCCATTTCCAGCGCTTGTTTCTTGAGTGCTTCTTCAGCCATATAAGTATGGGCAATCCCTGTTGTACAAGCTGTTACTGCGACAATATAATGTTCAGCATTTTCAACGGTTTGAACTTCTTCTTGTTTTTCAGAAAAAAGTTCAATGACTTGCCGTGGGTACTCTACTTTACGAAGACGGTCTTGGAAACCATCTTTCAAGAGATAAGTAGACAGTTGCGCCAAGGCTTCCAAGTGAGTGTCGTTTGCTCCATCAGGTGCTGCAATCATAAAGAAAAGATTGACTGGTTGTCCATCTAACGCTGCATAATCAACTCCTGTTTTTGATTTTGCAAATAACACAACAGGTTCATTAACTGCGATATTTTTACTATGCGGCATTGCAATCCCATCACCAAGTCCCGTTGATGTTTGGGCCTCACGCTTCATGATTCCTGCTTTGAATGTATCAAAATCACTGACATAACCTTCTGATACTAATTTGTTGACCATTTCATCAATAGCAGCTTCTTTGCTGTTAGCTTTCAGGTCAAGAATCATAACCTCTGTTTTTAATAGATCTTTAATTTCCATTAGTCCACCTCTGAAATATTTACTTTTTGATAGATTTCATCCAAGAATGATTGGGTAGGCATATTCTCTGAAAATGCCTTTGCTGTACCACACGCAATTGCCTGCTTAAATGCTTGAAACGCGTCTTTAGTCTTGCTATATTCAGCCAAGAATCCAGCAACAGTAGAATCGCCAGCCCCGATTGAATTTTTTAACTCGCCTTTAATTCCTGCTGCGAAATAAGTTTTTTCTGGAGTAAAAAGATATGCACCATCTCCTGCCATAGAAACAATGACTTGCTGTGCTCCCATCTCAAGTAACTTTTTACCATATGGGATAATCTGATCATTTCGTTCAAATTTGACATTGAAGATGCCTTCTAATTCTTCACGATTTGGTTTGATAAGGAGCGGATGATCTGATAAGGTCTCTAATAATTTATGGCCATCCACGTCCATGACGAAGGTCGCTTGATGTTCTTTGACTTTTTGAATGAGTCTTTGATAAAAATCTTCACCCAATGTTTTAGGAATTGTTCCAGCAAACACCACGATATCATCGGCTTTCAAAACCTCGAATTTGTCAATAAAGGCCTGTATCTCCTTTTCTTGGAGTTGAGGTCCCGCAGCATCCAAGCTTGTTTCATCTTTGAGCGTCTGGAGCTTTACATTAATTCTAGTTAAGTCTTGAATAGCTGTAAAATCAGAATGAACCTTATTTTCTGTAAGAAAATCTTTTATGTATTGTCCAGAAAAACCTCCGAGAAAGCCCCAAGCTGTGTTATCAGCTTTTAAAAGACTCATCATGCGACTTTCCATTATTCCTTTGCCTCCGGCAGAAACCTGTGTTTGGCTTGTTCGATTGACTGCGCCACTTTCAATTTCTTCATAAGTCATGAAGTAATCGAGTGCAGGGTTAAGGGTTACTGTGTAAATCATATTTCTCCTTTTATTTGATAAGTTATGAACTCATCAGTAATTCTATCTATTTTTCACTAATCAGATGGACCTCATCAGTTTCGGCAAATTTAACAAAACTCATCTGACCGATTTTGGAAGCATCTGCTAAAACATAGGCACTTTGACTCTGTTTTACAGCCAAAGCTTTAATCGCTGCTTCTTCATGGTCGGGAGTCATTGCTCCATGATTTTCATCGAAAGCATTAGCTCCAAGAAATGCTGCATTGAATTGATAATGTGAAAGCTGCTCTAATGCCTGACTTCCAATAATTGCATCCGTAACTTTTTTGACACGTCCTCCTAAAAGATAAACAATGAGGCGCTCATCAGTTAATTTTGTAAGATGGGTTACTGAATTCGTGACGACAGTCAGATATAGATGTGACTGACTGATTAATTCTGCAAGAAGGCCTGTCGTCGTTCCCGCATCCAGAAAAATAATATCCCCATCCTTGATTTTGGATAAGGCTTGTTGTGCAATTTTTGTTTTTTCTTGAATGTTTTTGGAAGTTTTTTCAGATATACTCAATTCCCCAGAAAGGTTTTGGGTAAGTTCAGCTCCTCCATGCACCCTTCGGAGACGCTTCTCTTTTTCTAATTCATTTAAGTCCCTTCGAAGCGTTGAGATAGAGCCTTCGATCACGGGCAATAATTCTTCAATTGTTGCGCGCTTTTTGATTTTGAGATAATCAATAATTTTTCTTTTGCGTTCACTCGCTAACATTTCCATCTCCTGAATTCGTTTACAAAAAATATTATAGCACCTTTTTCTTTCAAAATCAATCACAAACTATCATTTTCTTTCAAAAAACACCAAAAAATAAAGCTAACATAAATAGCTTTATCCCTCTGATGGTTTTTCAAGTGTTCGCAATAGAGACAACGCAGAATGAACATAATATTTTACCGCTGTAGCTAAAGTTTCATCTTTTATTGTCATCTCTGGAAAATGAAGACCGGGCGCTTCTGGAGCATTCGAGCCAATAAAAGCAAAAACGGAAGGGGCTTGTGTTCGGTAATGCGCAAAATCTTCACCTGCACTGGACGGTTCAGTTGATGCAATAGGGCCATACCAACCTGCCAAACTTTCTCGAACAATGGCAGTTAAATTGGGATCATTGAAAGTAAGTTCAGCATCCATAAGCCAAGCAACTTCTGCACTAAGTCCCACTGTTTTCGCTGTGAGCTCGGCTATTTCAACAAAACGTTTCTTGATCAGTTGTCGACTCTCACTGTCAAAACTACGTATCGTTCCTTCAAAATAGCCCTCATCAGGCAAAACATTCCAAGTATTACCAACATCAATATGCGTAACTGATACCACCGCAGCGTGTAAAGGCGAGAGGTTACGTGCGACAATTTGTTGAAGATTTTGAACGATTGTACTTATGCCAAGAACAACATCAGTCCCCTCTTGAGGATAGGCGGCGTGACTCCCACTTCCACGCACCACCACCCGAAACCGATCGACTGCCGCCATCATTGCTCCTTCTTTTAGTCGGATCTCTCCCGCTTGTAGAGTAGGCATATTGTGATAGCCGACAAAAGCTTGTACATCATTAACTAAACCACTTTTTAGAACTTGTAAAGCTCCTTGCCCAATTTCTTCTGCAGGTTGAAAGATGAGCTTAATCGTCCCCTTAAATCTTTCTTTTTTAAGAAGTTTTGCGGCTCCTAGAAGACTCGTCATATGCAAATCATGTCCACAAGCGTGCATTCTCCCTTTGTATTTAGAAGCATAAGGCAGTTCAGTTTTTTCGAGAATGGGCAAGGCATCTATATCCGCACGTAAAGCAATGACAGGCCGGCCTGAACCAATCTGCGCGACTACCCCCGTTTTCAGATCTCCTTCTAGTATTTCAATATCCCATTGCTTAAGTTTTTCTCGGATAAAATGTGTCGTTTGAAACTCTTTTTCTGAAATCTCAGGATGTGCATGAAGATATCGACGCGTTTCTATGAGTTCTTGTTCAAATTTTTTATCAATTATCATAGTGCTATTCTATCAAAAATAACGAAAGACTCGCCTTCGTTATTTGCATTGAGGTCATTTAGTTTTTAAATCAAGCCTGCATCTTCTAGTATTTCTTCAAGATAAGTGCCCTTGATTTTTTTCAAACCATAATGAAGTGCTTGTTTTTTCACAAATGGTAGCTCCATATCTGACAACTTTTGACGATCTGAAAGGTAGTAGACGGAATTTGCCAAGGCACGTAAGTCATAAGCTGAAGCATAGACTTCAGGAACACCACGTTCTACATTTAGTAGTTGATATACTGCTTCCATCGCTGTACGAACGGAATATTCAGTAGTAAAAACTGTATCACGTTGCGTTTCTGCAAAATTCCCAATAAAAGCTAAGTTCACGGAGCCGTTAGGGATGACCAGTGGGCGATCACCAGGTTCACGGAGCATGAAATAGGAAGTGATAAAGGGCATATAAACAGGGATAGTATTTGTGTTATTTTTGACGAAATCATCAATTTCTTCTTCGGGCATTCCTAAGTGATAAAGTAATTCTTGTGTGATTTCCTCACCTGTACAATCCTCAATTGGTTTTTTGATATAGTTTCCAGGTGTATTTGAAAGAAGGCCATAGACCCAAGTTACAGTTTCTTGGTCCTTTTGTTCTTTAAAATGAGGTTGGCGGTGAGTGGTAAAAGAGAGCAACCAATTAGAATCTTTTACAGTAATAATCCCCCCAGTGACCACCTTACCTGAGCGCAACTGACGATGCGTCAGTTTTTCAAAGTAAGGTTGTATTTTTAAGTTCTTCCAAGTTACCGTTGCTGATACTACCCAGGACGCTTTTGGTAAGTTCTGACAAAAAACATCCGGATGACCAAAGTCTTCAGATTGCTTAGCTAGATTTCGCCAAAGTTTCCAAGAACCTCCTAATTCCGTAGTTTTAGGAGCAGGCATTGTAGCTGTACCTTGGGTTGAACTTTCGGTAATAGAACCGTTTGTCACAAAAACGAAATCGTCTTCTGTCAGTTTAATGACAGAGCTGTCAGTAAATAACAAAGCCCTTGCAACCTTTTTTCCTGCTCTGATATCAACTTCCACATTTTCCACTTGGGCCCCATACTTAAAATCAACATGATGTGCTTTCAAGTAAGCAACCAAGGGTTTAACCAGAGATTCATACTGGTTATACTTGGTGAATTTGAGCGCGCTGAAATCAGGAAGTCCTTTAATATGATGGATAAAGCGCATAATATAGCGACGCATCTCGATAGCTGAGTGCCATTTTTCAAAAGCAAACATCGAGCACCAATAGAGCCAAAAATTAGATTCAAAAAATTCTTCTGTAAAACAATCTTCAATAGTTTGCCCGACGAGCAACTCTTCTTTGGTCATGAATAAATGAACAATTTCTTCTTGAGCTTTTGGACTTAGAGTAAACTTACCATCATCTTCCACTCGCTCACCGCGTTGATGGATAATCCGACAGTTGGAAGAATTAGGGTCATCAAGGTCTAAACGGTAAAATTCATCCAAAACGGACGCATTGTCCACCTCTAATGAAGGAATCGATCGAAATAAATCCCAAAGGCATTCAAAGTGATTTTCCATTTCTCTTCCACCACGCACTACAAAGCCATCATGGGGGATAAATGAGCCATCTAAAGACCCACCCGATAAAGGAAGTTCCTCCAAAATATGAATGTTTTCCCCTTTCATTTGCCCATCACGTAGTAAGAAAGTTGCTGCCGCAAGTCCTGCTAAACCTGCACCCACAATATAAGCTGATTTTTTATCGACATGTTCTGGTTTTCTTGGACGTACGAACGCCTCATAATTTCCATTCGTGTAACGCATTATTCTCTCCTCCTTTTCTTAATTAATTTCATGATAATACAAGAAGAAAACGATTGCAAATTTAGCAATCGTTTTTTGTACACTCTGTCTATTTGTGTCTAACTTCACTGACAGAGCTGTCAGTAAAACTTAAGAAGTTTATCACAAAAAAAGCACTGACAAAATCGTCAGTGCTTTTAAAAATATTATTTGCTTTCTTCAGTGAAGTCACCATCAAATGTATTATCATCTTTTGGTCCTTCTTGCGCATCAGTTGCTTGTCCAGCTTCACCTTGAGCGGCATTGGCTTGTTCATAAAGTTTCACAGCAAGGTTTTGAGCAATTTCAGAAAGGGCTTCTGATTTAGCTTTGATATCAGCAATATCTTCACCTTCAAGTGCTTTTTTGAGTTCTTCTTTAGCGTCTTCAGCTTTTTTAACTTCAGCTTCGTCAACTTTTCCTTCAAGTTCTTTCAAAGTTTTTTCAGTTTGGAAGACCAAAGCATCAGCTTCGTTACGTGTATCAACTTCTTCTTTACGTTTTGCATCAGCGTCAGCATTTGCTTCAGCGTCTTTCATCATTTTATCAATTTCTTCATCAGAAAGACCTGAGTTTGATTTGATAACAATTGTTTGTTCTTTTTGTGTACCAAGGTCTTTAGCTTTAACAGAAACAATACCATTTTTATCAATATCAAATGTTACTTCAATTTGTGGAACACCACGTGGTGCTGCAGGAATGTCTGTCAATTGGAAGCGACCCAAAGTTTTGTTGTCAGCTGCCATTGGACGTTCCCCTTGAAGCACATGAATATCTACAGCAGGTTGATTGTCAGCAGCAGTTGAGAAGACTTGTGATTTAGAAGTTGGGATAGTTGTGTTACGGTCAATCAATTTAGTGAAGACCCCACCCATTGTTTCAATACCAAGTGAAAGTGGTGTAACGTCAAGAAGAACAACATCTTTAACGTCACCAGTAATCACACCACCTTGAATTGCTGCACCCATAGCAACAACTTCATCTGGGTTAACAGATTTGTTTGGTTCTTTTCCAGTTTCTTTACGGACAAGTTCAACAACAGCAGGGATACGAGTTGAACCACCAACCAAGAGCACTTCGTCAATATCAGAAGTTGACAAACCTGCGTCAGACAAAGCTTGGCGAACGGGTTGACGTGTAGCTTCAACAAGATCATGTGTCAATTCATCAAATTTAGCACGGGTCAAAGCCATTTCCAAGTGAAGCGGTCCACTAGCACCAGCTGTGATGAATGGCAAGCTGATTTGAGTTGTTGTTACACCTGAAAGGTCTTTTTTCGCTTTTTCAGCGGCATCTTTCAAGCGTTGCAAAGCCATTTTATCTTGGGCAAGGTCAATTCCGTTTTCTTTCTTGAATTCGGCAACCATCCAGTCGATGATTTTTTGGTCAAAATCATCACCACCGAGTTTGTTGTTACCAGCAGTTGCAAGAACATCAAATACTCCATCACCAAGTTCAAGAATTGAAACGTCGAATGTACCACCACCAAGGTCAAATACAAGAATCTTTTCGTCTTTATCTGTTTTATCAAGACCGTAAGCAAGAGCTGCTGCTGTTGGTTCATTAACGATACGTTCTACTTCCAGACCAGCAATTTTACCAGCATCTTTAGTGGCTTGACGTTGCGCATCATTGAAGTATGCAGGTACAGTAATAACCGCTTTTTCTACTTTTTCTCCAAGATAGCTTTCTGCTGTAGCTTTCAAGTTTTGAAGAATCATTGCTGAAATTTCTTGTGGTGTGTACTCTTTACCATTTGCAGAAACTTTTTCAGATGTTCCCATTTTTGATTTAATAGAAATGATTGTTTCTGGGTTAGTTACTGCTTGACGTTTTGCAGCGTCACCGACAATGATTTCACCATTTTTGAAGGCTACAACTGAAGGTGTTGTACGATTTCCTTCTGGATTTGGAATAATTTTTGATTCAGTTCCTTCAAGAACTGCTACTGCTGAGTTTGTTGTACCAAGGTCAATACCGATAATTTTAGACATATTTATATCTCCTTTTCTTATTACTTATGGATAGTTTAACGACTTTGCGGTCATTTTATTTTTTATTTTATTGTGCAACGACAACCATTGCTGGACGAAGTAAACGTTCGTGAAGTTGATAACCTTTTTGGAAAACTTGCACGATTGTATCAGCCGGATGTTCATCATCCGCTGGGACAGTTTGAACAGCCATGTGAAGATTATGGTCGAAACTTTCATAAGAAACTTCTTCAACACCTTCTTCTTTAAGGGCTGAAATTAAACTTTCTTGGACCATTTCAAGGCCTTTTTTGACATCCTCTGTCAAACCTTCAACAGCGAGTGCACGTTCAAGGTTATCAAGGGAAGCCAATATTTTTTTAGCTAAATCTTGAGAACGGTACTTGATAAGTTGGAGACGTTCTTCATTTGCACGACGTTGTACATTTTGCATTTCCGCAGAAACCCGGAGGAATTTATTTTCCCACTCATCCGCAAGCTTTTGTGCTGCTTCAACTTCAGAAATTTCATCCTCAACAATATCTTCAAGCGCTTCTTCAGTCAATTCTTCTGTGACTTGTTCCTCCGCTTGTTCATTTTTAATCTCTTCTTTTGCTTCTTCGGACATACGCCCTCCTTTTTTAAATAACTTTTTTATCATTTACTAATTTCATAATGGTTACCATCAAGGTAACGATAATAGTCGCTTAATTTCATCGTGATTACTTTCGCGACCAAATCAAGTGTTGAAAGCGTTCGTTGATAATCCATCTCAACTGGTCCAACTACTGTTAATGTTCCCAAACCACGGTAAGGTATGACAAATTTTTGCGATATAATCGTTAGATTTTTCATATACTTTTCATCATTTTCGAACTTAACGGCACGCATTTCGTCGTTGTTAGTAAGCTCTCTAATCTCTTGCAACATTCTTTGATCATCGCTAAATAATTTATAAAGCTCACCTAAATTATCTGTCGCATAATCAAAAATGTTTTTCCGACCTGCAACCGTTAAATGCTCAACGAACAGGTCAGAAAAGATTGATTCAAATAATCCAAGAACTTCGCTGGTAACTTTAAAATAGCGTTGCACAATCTGAGGTATCTCTGTTCGTAAGATATAATGGATATCAATTACTTTTTTACCCACCATCCGCTCTTTGACGAGATTGGTAAACACGCCAATGTCAGCTTCGGTCATCGATTTTGGAAGTATAAACTGATTCGTTCTCACTTCACCTGTGCCCAAAGTAATGACGGCAAGGACAGAATGACTGTCCAACATGACCATTTCAAAGGATACTAACTCTTGATCTTTTTGCGGAACGTTGAGTACAAAACTTGTTAAACCCGTAAGTTCGGATAAAATTTTTGCACCTGTTTCAAATAGATCAGTTAATCGATATAACTCCCCATCAAAGGCTTTCATTACTTTGAAAAGATCATTTTGACTAAACTGGTCTAGCTTAATGACGTTTTCTACAAAGTACTTATAACCTGACACACTCGGAACACGTCCACTGGAGGAATGTTCTTTTTGAATCAGTCCTAAATTTTCCAATGCCTTCATATCATTTCTGATGGTTGCACTAGATGCTTGAATACTGTCAAGCAATGATTTTGAACCAATAGGAGTATGATCTTTTGCATAAAGAGAAACGATCAGATTTAAGATTTGTCTTTGACGTTCTGTAATCATTGACGACTCCTTTCGCTCCTAACATAAGGAACATTAACATCTGGACAACAAAAGGATAAAGCATTTCGTTGTAGCCTCTTTTATCACTTAGCACTCTAAAGCTCTAAGTGCTAACAAATTTATTATAACCCTTTGGGAAGTCCTTGTCAAGGAAAAAGTCATAAAAATTAGCACTCTTTTGACAAGAGTGCTAATTTATCTTTTATAAGAGCTTCAAAACCTTGGAGTTATGCCAAATATTCATCAAAGCGATAATTAGAACAATAAAGGGATAAAACGCTGACATGTCGATTTGCTTTTGAAAAAGGAGCAGGAAATAATCTAACAAAAGAAATCCTGCTATCACTTCGAGAAGGACAAAAGTTACCCGCCAAAACTTTAAGAGTAAAAAGAGAAGGGCTACAAGAATGACTAAGAACACCAAGCTGCGCCAACTCAAGAACGAAAAGTGCCAGCGAGCGGTAAGGTTTGTTGTATTACTAGCAAAATTATTAAAGAAATCTGTAAAAAAATTAGGGTAAGTTTTCAACTTTTGGACACAAAGCATGACCGTATAAAGAAACAAACCCACATTAATAGTAAGTAATAAGCGTATCTTAAGTAGCATTCTTTCCTCTAAATTCTTACCTGCATAACCCATCTTTAATCAGGGAGCAAGCTTCGATATTCTTCAAGCGTCAAATGATGTGTCGTCATGTATTTAGCGTTTTCGACTCCCACATAACGAAAATGCCAATCTTCATAGTCTACTCCTGTAGTAGATTTTTTATCTTTGGGAAAACGCAAGACAAAACCATAATCAGGCGCTAGTTCTGCTACTTGCTGAGCTACAGTACTCTCATTTAAACTATCAATATCACTCATATCAATAGCAAGACCTGTATTATGCTCAGAGCTTTCAGGAGGTTGGGAGTAAGTCTGAACATTTTTTATCGCTTGCTCTCGCGAGATCGTCGATCCATCCGTATTTACGGTGCCATGCCCTTCCATCTCATCTTTAATGTAACCTTCGTAAAGAGTATTCTGATAAGCTACTGAACGATAGCCAGAGATGAGATGTTCTGCAGGTGAAATTTTCTGTGCAGCAGCAAGGAACTGTTCAGTTGACTGGACAATTCGCTGGTCTACTTGAATATTACCAACCGTCGCTAAATCAGGATTCATTTCAGGCTGAGGAGAATCCCTACTGACGAGCACAAGTTCCCAATCTGAACGTTTCGCATCGGGTAAGTCTTTTAAGAGAGCAGCATTTTTATTAGTTTGTGCTGTTCTCTCGTGTGCACTTTGTGCTGTTTCTTTTTTGGTTGAGCTGCTACTCGAAAACAAGATGGCGGCAATCACTGCGGCAATCAAAAGAACAAGTAAAGACAAACTCAGGAGAATCCGTTTTTTCATTATTTTGTTAATATTTTATTTCCTAACTCACGGTAACTCATATCTCCGACTTTTCCAACAGAAAATTTTCCATTTTCATAGGTGAGATGAGTGACCGATCCATTATCTAAGCCGTGAGGCCTTGGGAGCTCAGGGCGAATCAATTTTACAAAAGAACCAATCGTCATGCCATGGCTGACAATAACGATATTGTTGGCGTCTGCTGCTTCTGACTCTTTAGCAATGTCTGTAAAACCTTCTAAAATCCGACCAGATAATTGTTCCCACGTTTCAGCCCAACCTGCTGTATCCACAGCATAGATGGCATTAGCTACTTTCTCATCATCTGGGAAACCTTCTTCTAAACTACCATTTTCAGCAAAGATACGCGGTAATACACCGTCAAAAAGTTCTCCATCATAGCCGCCATCAAATGATCCAAAGCACCACTCCCGTATCCGTTTATCAAAGCGATAGGGGATGCCTTCATTCTCAGAATTGGCTAAGATAAAACCCATGGTTTGGATGGTCCGACCCGAATCAGAAGAATATGCCCTGTCGAATTTGATTCCCTTCGCCTTAAATCCCAGACCCAATTCGGTGACACCCATTTCCCCAGCTGCTGTCAGTGGCGTATCTGACCACCCCTGCGCACGGCCAATTGTATTAAACATTGTTTTTCCGTGTCTTACTAAGTAAATATTAACCATAAGTCTTCCCCTTTGCTTTTTCACGTTATCACTCATTAAAAAACTCTTATGAATGAGTAACCAACTCTCTTTATTATAACAAAAGATTAGAGCGTTTTCATCTTTTTTTTAGTTATAAGATGGTAAACTCTCTGTTGAATCGTTTTTCTGAGATAACTTTAATATCACTTTTACCTAAGTAAATGAGGTAATCGCCCACGCGTGCAGCACCACCAAACATCAGGCTAAAACGCAGTTGCTCATTATCCCTAGGGTTCCAAAAACAAATTTGTTGATCGAATAAATGTTGAACCCACTCCTCTAGAGGTGCTTCATCATGTTTTACTTGCCAAGCTTTGACAATCCGTTCGCCCATTTTTACTTGCATTTTTACCTCTTCATTTTGAAATGTATTAATTTTTAAAAGAGTGGATAGGCGCTGGAATTTGACCGCCACGAGCAATAAAATCTGCTGACGATGCCTTGTTTACTCTCATAACTGGAGCAACACCGAAAAGTCCACCAAATTCAATTTGTTCGCCTTCTTTGCCCATAGGAATAATCCGTACTGCTGTCGTTTTTTGATTAATGACCCCGATAGCGGCTTCGTCAGCAATCATTGCCGCAATGGTAGATGCCGGTGTTTCTTCAGGAATTGCAATCATATCCAAGCCAACTGAACAAACACAAGTCATGGCTTCTAACTTTTCAATATTCAATGCCCCAGAATTGACCGCGGCAATCATCCCTTCGTCTTCTGAAACTGGGATAAAGGCGCCTGAAAGTCCACCAACACGTTCAGCTGCCATAACTCCGCCTTTTTTCACGGCGTCGTTAAGCATTGCAAGAGCGGCTGTTGTTCCATGAGTCCCAACAGTTTCAAGTCCCATTTCTTCCAAAACGCGTGCAACCGAATCGCCGATTGCTGGTGTAGGTGCAAGTGATAAATCAACGATTCCAAATTCAACATTAAGTCTTTCTGAAGCCATTTGACCAACAAGTTGACCAATTCTGGTAATTTTAAAAGCTGTCTTTTTAATGGTTTCGGCTAAAACATCAAAAGATGCTCCACGGACTTTTTCAAGAGCACGTTTAACTACACCAGGTCCTGAAACTCCAACATTGATAATCGTATCTGCTTCCCCAACTCCATGAAAAGCTCCTGCCATAAATGGATTGTCTTCGACGGCATTAGCAAAGACAACAAGTTTGGCATTGAGCCATTTATCACCTTTAGACATGATTTTGATGGTTTCACCCATATCTCGAACTGCTGTCATGTTAATTCCTGTTTTAGTTGAACCAACATTTACCGAAGCACAGACGCGCTCAGTTGCTGCTAGAGCTTTAGGCATTGATTTAATCAAAATTTCATCACCTTTTTGATAGCCTTTTTGCACAAGAGCAGAATAGCCACCAATAAAGTCAATGCCAATCTCTTTTGCTGCACGGTCCATTGCAAGAGCAAGTGGTGTGTAATCATCAGCAGCTGTTGCTGCCCCGATAATTGCAATAGGTGTTACAGAAACACGTTTATTAACAATTTTAATACCGAGTTCATGTCCAATCTCGTTACCTACTTCAACAAGTTTTCCTGCTTTTTTGACAATTTTTTGATAGATTTTTTCAGCTGCTTTATCAATATCAGCATCGATACAATCAAGAAGACTGATTCCCATTGTTATTGTGCGAATGTCGAAATTTTGTTCTTCGATCATCGCAATTGTTTCTTTAATATTTTGAATATCCATTAGTATTAAATTTTTCCTATGTAAGTTACTGATAGCTCCATCAGTAGCTTTTTCTCTTTTTTTCTGCTCTGTACATCTTTTTTTCCGTCTCATTTACTGACGGCTTCGTCAATCCTTATAACTTATGCATGGCATTAAAAATAGCTTCGTTTTGCACATGAACCGTGACGCCAAGAGCTTCTCCTTGACGGGAAAGTTCTGCTTGTAAAGCTGTGAAATCACTATTTTCAGTCTCAACAACCATCATCATCGTAAAAGCACCACTCATTAAAGTTTGAGAAATTTCGATGATGTTGGCATTAAGTTCTGCTAAGGTTGCAGTTACGCCTGCCACAATCCCAATTTTATCCGTTCCTACCACTGTTACTACTGCGCGCATCTTTGTTCTCCATTCAAAATTTTTATTTATATTATATCATTTTGTTTCTCTGTTTTGCTGACCTCACCCAAAGAGGATTTTTTTATTTTTTATTCATTCGGAAAATCAGTGCATTTTTGCACTGACCATCTGGTCAGTGCTGACGAAGTATGAATTATCAGTGATATTTTGCTATAATCAGCTTATTATGAATTTAAAAACTTTCCTTAATTTCACACGGATTCAAACACTTCCTGCTGCCGTATTATCACCTCTCGCAGGTGTTTTATACGCTTTGTGGTATTTTAAAAGTTTTCATTGGCTCCCGACACTATTTTTCTTTCTCGGACTTGCCAGTATTAATCTTTTTGTCAGTGCGTGGAACAATCTAATGGACTACCGTAAAGCCTTAGATCCGGAGTATAAAAAATGGAATATTATCGTGGCTAAAAACATTAACCCTCGACTAGCTTTCAAGCTTTGTATTTCTTTTTTGGTTTTTGACGTTTTGATTGGACTCATTGTCCTCTATTTGACTAATTGGGCTATCTTGCCATTGGGTGGGCTTTGTTTCCTTATTGCCATCTTTTATACTTATGGCCCTTTTGCATTTTCTCGTTTTCCTCTCGGTGAAATTTTAGCTGGACTGTGTGAAGGATTTTTTGGTTTTTTCTTAGCAGTCTATATCAACTCTTACGATAAAGGCTACTTTTTTATCCGTTTCGAAGGATGGAAAATGACCTGGATTTGGGATTTTAAGCTCCTTTTTCCGCTGGTCTTAATTGGTCTTATGTGCTTTGCTCAAAACTTTAATATTATGCTTAGTGACAACCTTTGTGATTTAGAACAAGATATTCGGAATCAGCGTTATACCTTGCCTTATTACTTAAAAACTCCTGCTAGTTTGACCTTGTTTACCGGGATGTATGTACTTGCGGGGCTGTGTATTCTGGTTAGTATTCTGCTGGGCATTTTACCTTTATGGACTTTACTTATGCTGCTTATCCTCTTTAAGCTAATTCCTAACATCAAAACTTTTCGAGCACGCCAAATCAAATCTGAAACTTTTCATCTTCAAATTGATAACCTCATGCTTTTCAATGGTGCACTAGCGCTCTCGCTTTTTCTCGCCCTACTTTTTGATTAAAAGCACAAAACTTTTTAAAAAACTTTACTCCGTTTTGAGCAAAGTTTTTTTAATGCTTGAATAATTGAAAGAAAGTTTCAAAACCGAGAAAAAGTAAAATTAAACCAATCAAAACACTCATTAATAAGCTTCCAAGAAGGTCTTTTTTTCTGTGTTGATGTTCCTTTTTGGCGGAAGCCTTTTTATTTTGCCCAAATACTAAAAAGGTTAAACAGATTCCCACAGCACATAAACCCAAAAGGAGCGTCCGAGCGAGCGGTGTCGTAAAAAAATCACTCTGCAGCCAAATTGCTGTATCTCTGAAATTTTTCATCGCGTCCCCCTTTTTTTATTTCTTCATTTTTGTGCGGGTTGGACTGACCCATGTTCCTTCGCCAGAAAATCCAAGTACCCCTTTGATTGCAGGGATAAAAGTTGTCGCAATGGTTATCGTGTTCATCTGCCAATACCAAATCATATAAGCGGGGGCAAAAAATAGATACTTCATTTTCGACCCATGATTATCCAATGCACTTGATGCAATAAGCTGCCACACTCCCACTAAAGTCATAAAGGCCGAAAAAACAAAGGCCATATCTAAAACATAGAGCAACTGGTCAAAATTATTAGTCAACACCAAGACAAAAACGAGAAAAATAAGCCAAAGCGAGAAAAAAAGGTAACAAAAACTCCAAAGGATACTGCCAGTTTGATCTAAAAGCAGGATTAATTTTGGAAAATTTTTGATAGGATGTTTCATAATGCGCCAAAAATTCGTCAACCAAGCCTCTGTGCCCCCTTTTGCCCAACGTTTACGTTGCTGGTAAAGCATGTTATAAGTGTTAGGAACGTTCATATAAAACATGATTGCTGGTGCAAAGATAGCGCGCCAACCATTAAACTGTTGATCCCAGGCGATTGAGATATCCTCTGTCGCTCGGTCTTGTCTAAAACCACCACAATCCATGATTGCATCTTTACGATACATTGTATTCGCTCCAGAATAAGCATACATTGTCCCTAAAACCCCCATCTGGGAGCGTTTAATCATGCCTACGATGCTAGAAAATTCAACGGTTTGTGATTTTTCGACCAATAAAGAGCGGTTCTGGACATCCGCATTAGCTGTAACAGCAGCAACATTCTGACCGCCTGGACCTAGAAAATAGTTCATATATTTCCACAGAGCATCCGGAGAGGGAACGATATCAGCATCATTACTTAAAATATAATCCCCTTTGCAAAAAGAGAGGCCAATGTTAAAAGCATGCGCCTTCCCCTTATTCTCATTAATTCTTAATACCCGTAGTTTTTCGTACTTTATACTTAAACGCGCTAATATCTCGGGACTTGTATCGTAAGAACCATCATCACAAACTAACACTTCATAGTGGTGGTATTCAATTTCATTCATTAAATAATCAATCGTCTCCTCAATCATCACTTCTTCGTTATGACAAGGAATCATTATCGTAATAAACGGTTCTTCAGCTTCAACTAAGGGCCGAAAATCTCGCTCTAGGTATTTGCCAACATAAAGCGTCCGATAAAATAAACCGCCGACTGTCCATGCAATTGTGCCTACGATGGGGTAAAACATTAAAAGTTGTGTGAAATGCAACAAAACAGTCATTTTATTTCAACCTTTCCTGCTTTAAATAAGTCTGGAACAAGTTGATTGGGGAGATTTTGTTCGCGCTCAACCACATAATAACGTGTTGCTTCTCTAAAGGATTTGGCACCAAAACGTGTCTCATACATCCTTTCCATAATCTCTTTTCGCTGGTTTAACTTTTGAACATTATAAGTAACTTTTTGAGGGTAGACTTTTTGTTCTAAAATGTTATTACGCCATACCAAGGCCAAGCTTGCTACTAAAACAATAACAAAGAGATACAAAATAATTTCATTCAAGTGCCGCGTTAATAAAAAACTAGCCTCATAATTCCAGTGCAAATAATGCCAAACGTGATGATTCGTCAAAAAAGTGATAAAGATACCAATAGGAAAAATCAAAAATACTAAAAAACAGACATTCACGATTATTTGTCGCGTCTTTAACCACCAATGCCCAGTCTCAAAAAATTGATCTTGCACGAAATTTTTGACTTGCTGTTCACTTTGCTGCTTTAGAGCGACTTTTTTGTTTAACTCTTTCTTCATCTTCATATTGATTCACCTCATTTTAAAAGCTTGTTAAGGTAGGCCATGCGGTTTTGTAGATAATCTCTTTCGCGCTGCAGGAAGGTAACACGAGGGACAAGATGATGATAATGCCCCGTATGTTTAAGTTCCAACTCGAGTGCATAGACCGCTTCTTTCATAAAATCAGCTAATCCTTTCTCAAAATAACGAATAAGTAAAGGCAGGATTTCAGTACACAGGTAAAGCTCTGGCACGCGCGGATGAGTGAAAAGACTTTTTTGAACAATCGATTCGGTGTGCTCATCAATCTTTTTGATATCGTCTAAAAGTTCTTTTTTTAAATCATGTGTTAGCTTTTTTCTCAGAGGTTCTACAAGGCGTAAATGCCACAAATGATACACCAACAAAAAGCAAAAGATAAAGATGAATAATCCTAACATTAAAAGACTAAACATACGAAAAAGAAAATTTTCTATTGATATAAGTTCCCGAGCAAAATTACCTGGGAAACCAAATAATAAGATCAGGAGTACCGCAGGAAAAAGGAGGGCGACTAGAGAAACGATACGTGTTTCACGACTTGCTCGTTGTTCTAAAAATGTACGGATGCGTTCATTACGCAAATAAGCATTGTTTTCTAGCACCTTCAATAGCTCTACAGAAGCATAACAATAATCTAAGTCGCTTAACCGTGTTTCTACCACGCTTGTTCCTCACTTTCTCTAACCCCCTTTTGGATCACTTTTCACCTTTCCTTTATACGGACTTCATCCGCTAAACGTTTTACAAAACTCTGAGGGTTGTTATAAGTCGTTCTAAAATGAAAATCACTGTATTCGAGACTTTCAATTGTCATGTCATTTTGAATCGCTAGTGAGATAAGATCCGCCTGTTCCGCAATTCCTTCGACATTTCCAAAACATTGATAGCCTAGGATCTTATGTGTCTTTTTTTCATAAACTAACCACGAATATACATAGTCGTGAGTATCAACGACTACATCTCGGATACTCACAATCGCAGCAGCAAAACCTTCACTTTGGGCCTTTGCAAGATTTAATCCAGTCACGGCAAGTATGTGTCTACTACCAAGGATAAATTTATAAGTACTTTGTGTGGCAGGAATTTTTCTTTGAGGTTTTCGTAAGTTGAATGCCGCAATTTCTCCTTGTCTAAGGGCGTCACTAGCGTGCGAAAGATAATGTGCAGTTTTCATGTTTTTTACTTGAGTTGTCGCACAATCTCCAACGGCAAAGACGTCCTCTTGACTGGTCTGCAAATAATCATTGACTACAATTGCCCCTTTGTCCCCTAAGTCAAGTTGTTCTGCCACCAGAAAACTATTGGGAAGAAAGCCAGTGGCATAGATTACCCCATCAGCTACAAACTGCTTTCCTTTTTGCGTCTGGATGTGACTACTTTTACGAACGCTTTGTTCATCAGCTTCTTCCGTTATAGAGTGGACGATTTCGTCTGTAAAGACAGTAACACCACTTTCTTCTAAACTTTTACGAACTCTATCTGAGACTGCTTCATCAAGATAATTATGAAGCAGATGGGAAGAAGAATGAAGCAAGGTCGTTTCAATGCCTCGAGCACTCATGACCTGAGCAAGTTCTGTACCAATCGCCCCACCACCTACAATTAAGACACTATGAGCTTCTTGCATAAATTTTTTTAATTTTTCAGCCTCATCAGCTCGCTTGATAATAAAAAAGTTTTTTCCTACATAACCTTGAGCCAAGGGCAAACTTGGAGAGGAACCCATCGCTAATACAAGCTTGTCATAGGTCACTTCTTCTTCAAGTTCTTGGGATAAATCAAATACTTTTATTTTTTTCACTCCAAGATTTAACTCAACAACAACCGTTTGAGTATAAACCTGAATCTTTAAATTTTCAAGTTGAGCTTTTGTCTGTTCATTAAATAAATAACTGAAATCCTGATGTCCTAAAAGATAGCGAGGTATATTTTGTGCAGCAAAGCCAATGCTCTTTTGTCGCTCATAAAGGACAATTTCGCTGTCTGGATACTCTGTACGGGTTTTTATCGCACATGCTACTGCTGCATGGGCGCCGCCTACTATTACAACTTTCATCCTTTCTCCTGAGCAGGTGTCTTGTTTCTATCTTACCTTGCCTTTTCTCTTTTAATTCTTGTAATCATTATAACTTATTTCTTACGTTTTTGTAACTAAAAACCTTTTAAATTACTTTTGTTTATTTTAAAATACATTGAAGTTTCTTGAAGTTTTCGCAGCTGCTATTTTGTTCAAAACGTGGTTAATCTCCCTCTTTTCCTCCTCATCCCCTCATCAATGCTTTCGAAAAAATAAATCCCCTTATCATTTAATATTATAAGGGGAGGTATTCTCATTTTATACTAATAAAAAAAAGATAGCATAGCTATCTTTTAGCGTTACGGGTTGAGTTGAAAGTCGATGGTAACGGGTTGATGATCCGAAGATTTAAATTGGTTATCAACGGTTTGAACTTTCAATGCTTTAATATTATCGGAAACGAGGAATCCATCAATTATCCCAAAGGTATTTTTAGGATTTTTTTGATCATAAGGGACATCCAATGACCTTACTGTCGAAGCATTTGTTGGAGCTACGACTCGCATCCCTTTAGTTAGATGATCGGTAGGAAAAGCTTTCATCCACGTCAGTTCTGGATGAGCCTTTCCAGCCAATGCATGGTTATAATCTGCTCCACAAATTACATAATCTCCCGCATCCACATATTCTTGCATCTTATCAAATAGGGTTTGCAGTTGTTCTTTTTGAATCTTTTGATCCTTAATGAAAGCTGACATGTGCGTATTGAATATAACAAACTTTTTATTCGAATTTTTGATAGGTAAAATATTGACGTTGAAAGCTCTTATCCAGGTCAAAAAACTTATTGAAGTTTGTCTCAATAGGGAGACGATAACGCTCTGCCTGCTCAATTTTATATTTTGAATAGGTCATAATCCCAGATTTTGCTTTACCAATCGGCTTAGTCACAGGATAAAAAAGGTAGGCTGAATCATAGTTTTGTGTCAATACCGTTGTGTAATCTTCCAGAGCTTTACGAACCATTTGAGGTTCGTTGACTTTACGGCTGCGATCTCCTTGCCAATCAATCTCTTGAATGTTACCAAAATCAGGATTTGCTTTTTTGATTAAGCGAATATCCTCTTCAATGGCGTTCACCACGGCAGCTCGGCTATAAGCGCGAACATCTGGACCTCCATCCATAAAAAAGCTAAAAGAGGGCGGATAGGAACCGTAACCGATATTAAAAGTCATCATTTTGTAGGTTTTACCCTGTTCTACAACCTGAGTTTGAGGATTTTTAATCCTCTCCTGGCTCTGGTCGGGCAAACGATGGTATTGCCCAAAAACATAAATCAAATAGCCAATAGCGCCCACAAGAAGTAGCGCGAGTAAAAGGCCTACAATTTTTCCAATTTTGAATATGATCTTTTTCATTTTTATTATGTCTAACTATGAAGAGTTATTCCCGCTCATCGAAGCTTGAAAACTCGATTTTTAATGTGGTGCCTATGAGCGACTCACTTAACTGGACACATGTCCAAAATTTGCTGTGTGGTCCGCACGCGGCCGAGTCTTGGAAAAATATTTTCCATGATCGCAGTATGGAGCTCCCCATTGAAGTCTGTCATCGCATCTTCTACAGCAATGACCTGATAACCATGCTGAAAAGCTTCACGCGCTGTGGTGTCACAGCCAATAGTCGTTGCAATTCCAGTGAGGATGATTTGATCAATCCCTCTTCTACGTAATTGCACATCTAAATCTGTTCCATAAAAAGCTCCCCAGTTATGTTTTGCGACATGGATAACGTTGTGAATTTCTTGATCATAAGCTTCTTCCATGACAAATTCGGCATAATCTGTTGGCAAAACTTGTGGCGTAGTATTCAGTGTATCCGTATGGGGGTGAAGCGTTTCAGGCCCATAGTTTTTGACATGAACAAAAACGATAAGAGCTTCGGTATTCTTAAAAGCTTCGACCAATTTTTTGTTTTTTTCAATTACAGCTTGAGCAGAATATGGAGTAAAACCTGTACGTCCAGCGATTCCTTTTTGCAAATCAATAAGGACCAAGGCTGTTTTCTTTAACTCTAGATTAGACATCTCTTTTTTCCAACTTTCATCAACTCTATTTTTCTTCTGTTTAATCATTCACATTACTTTTTATGTGTTTTTTTGTGCCCAGCAGTCGCTTTCTTACTGACAGACTTGTCAGTAAATTTTCCTTTTGCCGCTTTGCTATAAAAGGGTTTCTTCCCTTTTTTCTTTTTACGAGCCACATATTCAGCATCCTGATCGGACTTTGAGCCTTTTTTATCTGAGCTGACCGCTCTGTCAGTCTTCTTTTTATGAACTGATTTTACTTTTATGTCTTGTGATGACTTCTGACGGCGTTTATTATCTGATTTTTTCTTGACTTTAGCATTCTTATCAATGACGTCAAGCTCAGAAGGAAGGTAAGCAAAATCAATGTCACCGGTTATTTTATCAGCTTTAACGACTTTAATTTTGATGGGTTGTCCAATCTTAAAGACTAAACCTGTACGTTCTCCCACTAGGGCTAACATCCGTTCATGAAAGGCGAAGTAGTCTCCTTTTAGGGTTGAAATATGAACAAGCCCTTCAATTGTATTTTCAAGTTCGATAAACATACCAAAACGTGTCACTGAAGCAACTACACCGGTATATTCTTCGCCAACATGGTCGACCATGAACTCGGCTTTTTTCATTTTTTCAACTTCGCGCTCAGCATCCACAGCACGACGCTCACGATGACTAGAATGTTCAGCAATTTCAGGAATTTTTTCTTCCCATTTTTGTAAAACTTTAGCGGATTTTTTACCCTCGCCGATTTCACGAATTAAGCGATGCACTAACAAATCGGGATAACGGCGAATTGGCGAAGTAAAATGGGTATAATTTTCAGCAGCCAGTCCAAAGTGTCCTTCATTGTTTTCTGAGTATCGTGCTTGTTGCATACTCCGTAAAAGCATGGTCGACAGCACCATTTCACCCGGTTGACCTTTAATCTTTTTCATAAAGGCTTGGAGTGCTTTTTGATCAATCGAATTTGCTGTAGCTTCAATTTGCATACCAAAAGTTCCAGCAAAATCAATGAAGCGTTGTAAGCGATCAGCTTTAGGCTGCTCATGGATCCGATAGATGAAAGGCAAATTATGGCTTTCGAAATGTGTTGCTACAGTTTCATTGGCTTCTAGCATAAACGACTCAATCATTCGCTCTGCAATGCCCCGGCTTCTTTTTCTAATTTCAACAGGTAGCCCTTTATCGTCAACAATGATTTTAGCCTCAACGGTTTCAAAATCAATGGCCCCACGACGTTTACGCATCGCTTCCAAAATATGATGAAGCTCTACCATAATTTCAACAGAATCAGCAATCTTAGCATACTTCTCCAGAGCTTCTGGGTCTTTGGCGATCATCTGATTGACCTCATCATAGGTCATGCGTTCGGTTGTTTTAATCACAGATTGTGAGAGCTGATAATTTACCACTCGCCCTTCAGGAGTAATTTCCATTACACAAGATTGAGTTAATCGATTAAGACGTGGATTCAAAGAACATATCCCATTTGACAGGCGCTCGGGTAACATAGGGACGACGCGATCTGTCACATAGACAGAAGTCCCGCGCTCGTAAGCTTCTTGGTCAAGTGGAGAATTTTCCGTGACGTAATGTGAGACATCAGCGATATGCACGCCAAGTTCAAAATTACCATTTCCTAAACGTTTAGCATGTACGGCATCATCAAGATCCTTTGCATCTGCTCCGTCAATCGTGAAAGTGATTTCGCCACGATAATCTACACGGCCTGCGATTTCACTTTCTGGCACTTCTTCAGGAACAACCTCAGCTTGTGCGAGTACTTCCTGTGGAAATTCGGAAACAATATCCATCGAAGCCAATACCTCAAGAACGTCGATTCCTTGCTCACCTGATTGTCCTACAATCTCTGTAACCACGCCCTGCATGGTTTCTGGGAATTCGGAATCCGGATAATGGGTAATTTCGGCTCTTATAATTGCTCGATCTTCAGGAATTAAGCCTTCCTCACTTAGATACACACGATAAGGCACTTTTTTATTACGGGATTTCACAAAACCGATAAGCCCCGTCTCTGCGCGTTCCTCTTTATCGAGCGCTACAAAAGTTCCAACGACTTGATGCAGTTCATGTTTCGTGATTTCGACAACATGACCTTCAGCTGATGTTCCTTTCAAAGCATTGGCGGTTTTATCCAATTCAATGAAAACTTCATCACCTTCAAGTGCAAAGCCAGTTTGCCCCCGTCGGATAAAAACGTCTGGTTCTTCTGCATCAATATTAACAAAGCCAAAGCCAGCAGCATTTGCACGAAAAGTTCCGGCAACTACTATTTTAGCTTCTTCTTTGGGTTTGAGTGCGACTTTTCCTTTATTGGTAAATTGAATCAAGTGCTCAGCTTCTAGAGAAGCCAAAGTCTTGACAAAAACTTTGTAGTCTTTTGATTTGTTCATATGCAAAGCAGCGGACAATTCTTCCACTGACAAGGCGGTTTTTGGACTATTCTCAAGGTAGTCCATGATTATTTTTCTAATACTCATTCTCTTTCTCTTCTGGGCTCATTCTTTTGATCACTTCATGTTGAGCCTCTTTCATTTAAATCTCTGTCAGTGGTATTAATCATTTTATCAGCCGAGGCCACTGATAGAATCAATTCTACCCCTGACAGGAATAACGCTCGCCACTAGCTCCTTTTGTCGAGCTAAAGTTTACTGACCATCGTGTCAGTACTTCCACAAATTTGAAAAAATAAAATACGGGCTATTTCAGCCCGCAATTTTATCGTGTTGACAAGACGACAAGTGCAAATCCAATGACAAGCCATAAGCCAATCATAATTGCGGTAAAACGCTGCATAACCGCTTCAAAGCCACGCGCCTTGCGCCGTTCGAAGAGCTCGCCCGTTCCTCCTGAAAAAGCATCAGCCGCTCCGTCTTGTTTTGAAGGTTGCATGAAAATCGCCACAATAATAAACAATGACACAATCAGCATCACGACAATCAAAATGTCATAAATTACTTTTTCCATAGTCTTATTAATCCTTTAGGCAATTGCCTAATCTCCTTTTTCAAAATTGCGTTATTAACATTATAACACATTTTTGTTTTTTTATCTTCACAAATTATTTTAGAACATCAGATTCAATAAAAAAACTCAAGTTTCGAACTTTACGGAAACTTGAGTCTAGCCCTTGTGTTAATCATGAACCACGCTGTAGTTCTAGATAACTTGTACAAGAAGGTTATTCGCCTAATTCACTGACAAACTTGTAAGCTTCTTGCGCAGCTTGTGCTCCATCGCCTACAGCTGTTGTAATTTGGCGGAAGTCTTTTTGACGAACGTCTCCCACAGCAAAGATTCCTGGAATCGCTGTTTTCATATGGTCATCTGTAATAATCCAGCCTGCTTCATCAGTAATTCCAAGATTACCCGCAAATTCAGCGACAGGATCGAGTCCCACATAGATAAAGACGCCCCCAAATTCTTTTTCTGTTACTTCCCCTGTTTTTGTATTTTTAAAAAGAACAGATTGTACTTTTTTATCATCCCCTTTAATCTCAAGTGGGACAGAATCCCAGATAAAATTAATTTTTTCATTTTTAAAAGCGCGTTGTTGGATGATTTCTTGGGCCCGTAGTTGGTCACGTCGATGCATAATCGTAACTGTTTTACCAAAACGTGTCAAGTAGTCCGCTTCTTCAACAGCAGAATCTCCACCGCCAACGACCAAAATTTCTTGATTTCTAAAGAAAGCACCGTCACAGACTGCACAATATGAAACGCCTCGAGCCCCATATTCTTCTTCCCCTGGAATTCCCAATTTGCGGTGGTTTGCGCCCGTAGCAATAATCAAGGATTTCGTCAAAAACTCATCGTCCTCCGTGATAATTTTTTTATGACTCCCATGATCTTCGATAGCAGTGACAAAACCATAAGCGTTCTCTACACCGAGTCCTTCCAAGGGCTCAGCCATTTTCATGGAAAGCTCCGGCCCCATAATTGTTCCATAGCCAGGATAGTTTTCAATTTCTGCCGTATTATTCATTTGCCCACCAGGAACGCCTCGTTCCAATAATAATGTTTTCATTTCAGAGCGGGCAGTGTACATTGCAGCTGTCATTCCGGCAGGCCCTGATCCTATAATTACGACGTCATATAACTTTTCTGTCATTTTATTTCCTTTTTCTAAAAGCAAATCACAGTCATCCCTAAGTCTTAAAGCATTAGCGACTTAGCTGTGACTTCCTTTATTTTTCATGCTAAAATCTTATAGCCCTATTTTACATTGTCGCGCTCTATTTTTCCATTATTTGAATTGCATTTGTAATTTACAACCCACGGATTTGGAGAATGACAAGCACACCAAGCACAGCAAAACTTAAAATGGGCGTCGTTAAAATACCGACTAGGATTAAGTCAAAAATGCGATTACGACGTTCTGCAAATGGTTTCTTCGTATTTCTTACCAGATAGGTGAAAGCGTAAAAGCCACCAACTAACAAAACAAATATTGCAGAAATTAAGAGTCCTTTGAGATAAAATTCTAGAATCATCATCTTAGTTGTCCACCTCTAGATTTTTTATATGGCGAGCCAAAAAGGCACGTGTACGTGGGTTTTGGGGGGCATAGAATACTTCTTGTGGCGTACCTGCTTCAATAATTTTACCCTTTTCCAAAAAGAGCACTTTTGTAGCTACATTATAAACAAAATCCATTTCATGACTGACTAAAACCATGGTTTGTTGATTTTTAGCAGCCTGCAAGATCACTTCTTGAACTTCACCTACTAATTCAGGGTCAAGTGCCGATGTCGGCTCATCTAAAAGTAAAAGTTTAGGTTCCATAGCGAGGGCCCGAGCGATACCTACCCGTTGTTTTTGACCACCCGAAAGAAACTTCGGATAATAGTCTTTACGATCGGTCAAACCTACTTTTTCTAGTTCTTGTTCAGCAATCAAACGCGCTTTCTCTTTAGGAAGTTTTTTAACTTGAATCAGGCCCTCCATCACGTTTTCTAAAGCAGTTCTTCGCTCAAAAAGGTTGAACTGTTGAAAAACCATCCCCGTCTTTCGCCTTAAAGCAAGAACTTCCTTTTTTGTTAAATGTGCAAAATCAATTTTTAAGTCATCAATTTCAATTTGCCCACTATCCGGATTTTCCAGATTATTTAAGGAGCGCAAAAAGGTAGACTTTCCTGCACCAGAAGCGCCAATCAACGCCACAACATCCCCTTCGTTAATCTCTAAATCCAGATGATCAAGGACCTGATTGCCTGAAAAAGCCTTACTTAAATTTGTAATTTTAATCATAGTCGTCCTTTCTTTTAGCGATTAAATGGATTTTGTGAAAGCGAAATTTGTGCCCGATTTTTCCGTTTATCTTTTGGCATTTTCACTTCGAGTTTACGCTCCAACAAACGGATAAGAAGCTCGAAAATGATACAAATTGGCCAATAAACAAGGGCGAGCGCAAGATAGGTTTCAAAAAGTCGGAAGGTGGATCCCCCAATAATTTGAGCACGGGCAGTCATTTCAACCACCCCAGCCACAAAGGCCAACGAAGTTGATTTTAGCAGTCCAATCAAAGCATTCCCAAGCGGTGCAGTCGCTACCGTCGCTGCCTCAGGCAAAGTGACGCGCATGAAGACTTGAAAGTTGGTCATACCTAAGGCTTTAGCCGCTTCGGTTTGTCCTCTGTCCACAGCTTGTATCGCTGCACGGATTGTTTCAGAATTGTAAGCAGCCTCGTTAAGCGCAAAGGCCACAATAACAAAAAGCATTGCGGGAATCGTATTGACATTATATGATGTCCCGTAGTTCATATTGATGGCTTTCAAGATTAAAGGAATCCCAGTATATGAGAGGTACAATTGGACAAGGATTGGCGTACCACGTACAAAACTTACAAATAAAGCACGCAATTGATTTAAAATCGGAATCTTGTTAATCCGTACTAAAGCGAGTAAGAGACCTAAAAGAAGGCCAAAAAACATGGCAATGATTGTCATTTCAAGGGATGATGGAATCATCTTAATAATAGGGACAAAGGCACTTACAAAAGCTTCCCAACTGAATATTTTGGTGAAAAACATCGCCCAAAAATCATGGAAATTATACTGTCCTTTAATCAGCAAAAAGGGTAAGGCTGGCAACAGAATCAGGACCAATAACAATCCCACCCCCAGTATGATTTTTTTGTTTTTATTCATCGTTCTCTATTTCTAATGCTGAAAACTCCGTCATCAATGAAGTGACAGAGCTCTTTTTTGATCTTATCTTGTACTATTATACAAGATTTTTGAAAATTTTTCTGCTTTTTTACATCTTACTGACGGAGTGGTCAGTAACTATTGGGACTATTACTTAAAGAGCGAAGCGTCAGGGACAAAATCGCCTCCAAGGTATTTTTTGGAAAGCTTAGATAACGTTCCATCTTTCTGGAATTCCGCCAAAACCTTGTTGACATCGGCTTGCATCTTCTTTCCCTGTTCATCTTTACTAAACAAGAAATATTCATAACCATCATGTTCAGGGTCGCCAGTATCCATATTAATATCTTCAACTTTTAAGTCGTCAAAACCTTGCTCTTTAATCGCTGAGGTCAAGGAAATTTTATCATAGAGCATGAAATCAATTTTACCAGACTCGACTTGAGTGAAACGCGTATTGATAGAGGTACTGTCTGCAGAATAACCCAAATTGATCTTTTTATCCGGATTTGCTTTATTCCAATCTTGAATAGACTTTGTATAATTTGATGCAGGATTTCCAATCGTTGATTTTCCTGCTAAATCACCTAAAGTTTTGTAGGTGCCAGATTTTACAAGAACTGCATTATTTGATTTGGAAAGTGGTGATGAAAAATAGTACTTTTGCGCACGTTCCTTTGTCCAACCAAAATCGTTAGCCCCCATTTGATAGCGACCAGAATCAAGGCCAGGTACAATCCCAGAGAAATCTGTCACTTGAAATTTCACCTTATATTGTGGTAATTCTTTAAAAACTGCGCGCGCAACTTCAATATCATAACCTGTCAAATTTCCCTCTGCATCTGAGTAATTAAATGGTTTAGTTGCACCATCTGTAGCGATGACAACGGAAGTCGTTTTACTTGATGAAGTATCTTTTGAACCTGAATTGGAGCATGCAGCCAAAGTTCCAGCAGCGATAAATGTTAGAGCGGCAAGTGTGACCTTTAGTGATGTTCTCATAAAGTTCCCCTTTTTAAATTTTTGATAAAACTATCTTAACATGAACTTAAATCATTTGCTATTAAAAAAACTTATCACGAACTTTCGTTCCTTCTATGATATTAATAAAAGACAAAAAGTAGCATAATTTGCTACTTCTTTCTATAATCTTATATGTAATTAAGCGCATAATTTGCTGACAAGTCGGTCAGCGCACTGACTTTAACAGATTCCCCAGGTTGTGGAGCGTGTAGCACTTGACCATTTCCAAGATATATCCCCACATGGTCCCCACCGTAACAAATAATGAGGTCGCCCACTTGTGCTTGATCTAGTGAGCGGTGCTGCCCAGAAGCTATCTGATTCCAAGTCGTGCGACCAATTTCTATACCAAGGGCTTCTCGGTAGACGTAGCTTGTAAATCCAGAGCAATCAAAGCCTGCAGGTGTTGTTCCTCCCCATACATAAGGGACACCTAAATATTTTTTAGCAGTACTGATGAGTTGGTCAGCTTTATTGGGTGCCTTAGTTGCAGCTTTCGCAGGAGCTTTCTTAGCTGTTTTTGCCGTATGCGCTTTGGAGACCTTCGTTACTGTTTGGTCCATCGTTTGAGTCAATGCCTCGAGTGACTCACTAGCTGCTGATAACGTGGTCAGTGTACTCAAATCATTTTCATCATTGCTGACTAGAAATTCGTCAGCTTTTACTGGTGTTGCAATAGCAGCAGCAAGACCTGTGAAGACTGCTGCTGAAAAAATAAGTTTCTTTAACATCGCTAGTTAGTATAGCATAAAAAAACCGCTCTACAAGCGGTTTTACCATATTTTAATCTTTGAAAATTTAGTCTTCCAAAAATAATACGCATTATCTCGGTGTAACTTATTGCAAGTCCTCTATAAATTAGAACAAACCAGAGATCTTACCTTCATTTGTCACATCCATTTTTAATGCAGCTGGGGCTTTAGGAAGCCCAGGCATCGTCATGATGTTGCCCAGAAGAGCGACAATAAACCCAGCACCAATTTTAGGAATAAGCTCTCTTACTGTGATTTCAAAGCCCTCGGGTGCAGCCAAAAGTTGCGGCTGATCTGAAAAGGAATATTGGGTCTTTGCCATGCAAATCGGGAGTTGAGCCCACCCATTCTCTTCGATTTCTCTCATCTGCCTCTTAGCTTTATCCGAAAAATTAACCTTGTAACCGCCATAAATTTCTGTCACAATTTTGTTAATTTTGTCTGAAATAGACGTCTCAAGCTCATAAAGATAGTGAAAATCAGCTTTTTCTTGTAACATTGGTGAAAGTTTTTCTGCTAAGTCTAAGCCTCCTTTTCCGCCTTTAGCAAAGACTTGCGTCAAAGAAATTTCTACGCCTAAGTCCTGAGTCAGCTGGGTTAAAACTTCAATCTCAGCTTCTGTGTCAGATTCGAATTGATTTAAGGCGACTACTACTGGAATACCATATGCTTGCATATTTTGGATATGCCGTTTCAGATTGGCAAAGCCGCGTGCTACAGCCTCTTTATTTTCGAGTGTTAAATCGGTTTTATCCACTCCACCATGCATTTTAAGGGCCCGTAACGTTGCTACAATAACAACAGCATCTGGAGTTTTTTCCAGTTGACGTGTTTTAATATCAAGGAATTTTTCGCCCCCAAGATCTGCGCCAAAACCTGCTTCTGTAATCACTACATCTGCTAAACGCAATGCTGTTTTAGTCGCTAAAACGGAGTTACAGCCATGTGCAATATTTGCAAAAGGCCCACCATGAATCAGTGCAGGTGTACCTTCAATGGTTTGCACCAAGTTGGGTTTTATCGCATCTTTCAAGAGCATCGTGATGGCGCCGGCAACGCCAATATCACCTACTGTGACTGGTTTTCGATCATAGCGTTGTGCAATGACAATTTTAGCTAAGCGTTCTTTTAAATCCTCCAACGAAGTCGCCAAACATAACACAGCCATAATCTCACTGGCTACAGTAATATCAAAGCCATCTTCTCGAGGAACCCCATTTAAAGGACCTCCTAGACCAATGGTCACATGGCGCAGTGCTCGATCATTTAAATCAAGTACTCTTTTCCAAATGATGCGCCGTGGATCAATCTGCAAAGGATTCCCTTGGTGTAAACTATTATCTAAAAAAGCTGCAATCGCATTATTAGCTGTTGTGATGGCGTGAATATCGCCTGTAAAATGAAGGTTAATGTCTTCCATTGGCAAAACTTGAGCGTACCCTCCACCTGCTGCCCCGCCTTTTACACCCATCACTGGTCCAAGTGACGGCTCACGTAGGGCAACCATAACACGTGTTCCTTTTTGAGCAAAAGCATCTGCCAAACCTACTGTTACCGTAGATTTCCCTTCCCCTGCAGGTGTAGGATTGATAGAGGTCACTAAGATGAGTTTTCCTTCTTTATTTGTTTCAAATTTTTTTAAAACATCTAAAGGCAGTTTCGCTTTATATTTTCCATAAAGTTCAATATCAGCAAAAGATAAACCAACTTTTTCAGCAATTTCAGTGATGGGGGTCATTGTAGCAGCTTGTGCAATTTCGATATCTGATTTCATCATACTCCTTAAAATCTAACAACTAATATAGGTAATTTGAAGTTCTTTTATTAATATTTTATCAGAAATTAAAAGGATTTACTGTTTAAGCTATTTATTGATTCATCTTCCCATCTAAAATGTTCGGTTTTATAAAATATAATAAAAAAAAAGACCAGTCGAAACTCGTCTTTATTCCCTCTATTTATTCCAATTATAATAATGGATAATTTTGATGATACCGACAACCAAAAATTCAATCCCCAAAATCATCCAAAGGGTAACCGCTCCCCATAAAGGTGAGAAGAGCAATGTTGCACCAGCAATAACACTAATTAGACTTAAAATCATTGCCCAGATTTTATTATAAAACTGGCTTAAAGCAGTCAAATTTACGATACCATCAATAATCCACAGTACCCCTACAAAAATACCGACAAGAATAAATAACGACTCTGCTGCTGCGTTTAAGTCAGCAAAAACGAAAATACCTGCGAACAAATACATAAACCCAAGTATAAAATGACCCACACGCCAAATTTTACTACGGTCTTCTCGTTTTCTAATAAAATTCGACCCAATGTAAACAACCCCCATGATAATCAGGGCAACACCAACAATCGAAGCAACAATGGCTGCCGTGCGAGAGGGCCAAAATAGAATTAATAAACCAATAATAACTGAAACAATTCCGTTAAACCCTAGACCACGACGTAATCTTTCAAAGTCTCCACGCATACTCCTACCTCCTTTTATACCCAAAGTATAACAAGTTATTCTCATTTTTTCAAACAATGGGCTTATTTTTAGATTACTTCTCATACCCTTATTTCCTTGAATCAATCGCAGATAGTCGTTTTTATAATACGTTTTGTAAGCGAACTTATGATAAAATGATGATAAGGAGATAACATTATGAAAAAATACTTATTGGCTTGTACGGCATTGTTTCTATTAACTGGCTGTAGTGCCAAGTCTACAGAATCTACACAAGCTTCGAGCAATAAAACTCCCCTTTCCTCTTCTTCAAGTCAAAAACTTCACTCCAGTACCTCAAGCAGCACCGCCATGCCACAAACTATTAAAAAATTTGCCAGTGGCGACTATAGTGCTTACACGGGTACTTATAAAAGCGAACTGGATTCCAGTTTAATCATTAGCGCCGACAAGATCCACTATTATGCGCCAGATCAAACTTTAGTGGGGAGTGTTGTGCTCAATCAAAAAACTTTCTCTAAGCAAACTACTTCCCCTAGCTTTAGCCGTACCTACGCTTTTAATACGGAGACGATAACTGTAACTTTTAATGATACTGGTGATAAAATCACGAGTATTAGCCTCTCCAAAGACATTTATAATAATAATCAAGCCACTATTTTTAAATACAGTACCGCAGAAACAAGCCTTCCTTTTACAGAGCAAGAAGCACTCAAAATCCTTCAATCTTCTAAAGGCTTTAGTGATGACGATTCCTATTTCTTAGCTACCAAATATGAAAATAGCTACATTATTCAAGTTGTCTCCAAAGCAATCCGTGCCCAAGGAGGAAGTGGCACGGTAGGCTTATACCAAGTGTTTTCAGATGGCACTAACTTTCTAGTGAAAAACAATCCTACAACAGGAGCTTATGATAAAATCGAATAAAAGAAAGCACTCGAATTCGAGTGCTTTTTATTACTCTTGGTACAAAACTTCAAATTCCTCACAAATCACGTCCATTTCTTCTTGAAATAGGCCTAGATTTTCCCAAAATTCTTGATGAGCTTGCCGCCAATAGGAAAGAGAGCGATCACCTTCACCTTCTTTGAAAGCGTGCGCTGCAGAAACTTCCTTAAATTTTCTAATGGTGACACGGGTTGTCCGGATAGCAGCACGCGGTACACCTTTACCATCTAACAACACATCAAACTTACCGTCCACTACAGGTTGAGCTTCATCTGGTGCGTATTCGGCTAAAGCACTGGCTGTGGCTGTTTTTTTTCCAGTTAAAACGAGGTCGAGTAACTCATCGGCAAGTTCAGGTTCTGTAATAGGCCCCTCGACTTCATTACAAAAAGCCCAAGCCCAACGGAAATTTTCGGGTTCAAGTCCAGTTCTTGTGATAAAAGCTTCATACTTCATCACTCACCTCCTGCTTCTCTTTTAAAAACTCCTGTCATTCACTGACAGGGCTGTAAGTTCATTATAAATAATTATTCAGCAATAAGTGTTTCAAGTCCAACTTTCATCATATCAGTGAACGTGAGTTGGCGTTCTTCTGATGTCGTTGCTTCTCCTGTCAGCAGATGATCAGATATTGTCATAATACCGAGGGTTTGAACGTGATGTTTAGCGCCAAGGTAATAAAGACCTGCTGCTTCCATCTCAACAGCTTTGACGCCAAGTTGACCGATTTTCAACGCATCAGGCCCGCCATAGAATAAATCAGAGCTTAAAATGTTTCCCACATGGGTGGTGATCCCTAAGTCTTTTGCGATATGGTAAGCCTTATCTAGCAAGTCAAAGTCCGCAATTTGTGGAAAATCAAAATCAGGGAAATCGTGACGAACAATCGCTGAGGTTGTTGCTGCAGCTTGCCCAATCACCAAATCACGAATATGAACTTCTTCATTAATGGAACCCGCTGTCCCCACGCGAATCAAGCGTTTCACACCGTATTCTGTGATTAATTCATTGGCATAGATTGAAATGGAAGGAATCCCCATCCCTGTCCCCATGACTGAAACGCGATGCCCTTTATAAGTCCCTGTAAATCCAAGCATTCCACGCACTTGGTTAAATTGGACTGGATTTTCTAGGAAATTTTCCGCAATAAATTTGGCACGTAAGGGATCACCTGGTAAGAGGATTTTATCTGCGATTTCGCCTTTTTGAGCTTCAATATGTGGTGTTGGCATAATTTTTTTCCTTTTTATTATTTTGAGTTCACTGATGGCTCCATCAGTTTTAAAATTACTGACAGAGTGGTCAGTAAGCGTACACTGCTTTTTATAAATTGGGTTTAGTGGTAATCTTGATTAATTTTTGGTTTGCCTGATCGGTCCAAAAGCACCGTAAGTCCCCCTCCACCGCCACTACCGGCGATAAAGAGGTATTCAATTCCTGTTTCTTTATCAATAATGACTGCGTTGCCTGACATCCCACCCGAAATTTTTTCAAAGCGATTTTTGACATCATTTTTGTCCATAAGCTCACCTTTTCTCATTTAACCTTTACTGACCACTTCGTCAGTAAAATTTTTCAGCTTAAACTAATTCATCCAAGATTGATTCTCCAATATCGCCTTTTGCTACGCCAAAATTTTCTGCGATAGTCGCAGAGATATCGGCAAAGTGTCCGATTGGCAAAGGTTTTGGTTCCTTGAAAGCTTTAGAGAAAGTGACCAATGGAATGTATTCACGCGTGTGATCTGTTCCCACGAATGTTGGATCATTCCCGTGGTCTGCAGTGATCATAAGAATGTCATCCTCTCGCATCGCATCCATAATTTCTGGCAAACGACCATCTAAGTCTTGAATGGCATCACGATAACCTTCTGGATTGCGACGGTGACCGTATTTGGCATCCATATCCACGAGGTTAACAAAGAGTAAGCCTTCATCGAACTCGGGCAGGGCCATGGCTTTCAACATGCGATCCACACCGTCCATGTCGTTTTCATTGTGACCCATGTCTTTATTAATACCTTGACCATCATAAATGTCATGGATTTTACCGACCGAAATCACCTTGAAACCCGCATCGTCCAGATTATTCATGACGGTACGACCAAATGGTGCAAGTGCAAAGTCACGACGATGTGCTGTCCGCTCAAAATGACCTGGCGTACCCACATAAGGCCGAGCAATAATCCGGCCCAACATCCATTCAGAGCCGACTAACGTAATTGAGCGTACATATTCACAAATCTTCATAAGTTCATCAACAGGGATAATCTCTTCATGTGCCGCAATTTGCAAGACAGGGTCAGCTGATGTATAGATAATCAGCTCGCCTGTTTCCATTTGGCGAGGACCAAAATCATCAATAACCGCCGTACCTGAGTAGGGCTTATTCGCTTCACGAATGATTTTACGGCCTGAAAATTCTTCGATTTTAGTCAAAAGTTCTTCAGGAAAGCCGTCCGGATAGACAGGAAAAGGCGTTTTAATATCCAGCCCCATAATTTCCCAGTGTCCAGTCATCGTATCTTTTCCTTCAGATACTTCTTGCAATTTTGTACTGTAACCGAGCGGTTTGTCAGTTGGGGCCACTGTTTTTAATGGTGCAATATTACCCAAGCCTAATTTTTGAAAATTGGGTACGTCTAAGCCCACTTTTTCTGAAATATGGCCAATAGTATTTGAACCAGTATCTGGTGTTTCATGATTGAAAAAGCGATTCGCATCAGGTGCTTCACCGATTCCTGCTGAATCCATTACGATTAAATGTACACGACCAAATTTTTTTGCCATCTCATACTCCATTTTCTAATATTACACTTATTATATCAAACTTTTCTATCTCTATTATATAAAAATTCCTCATAAAAAGGTTTTCACATCGCTGCGTCTTCATCTGAAAACTTTTACAAAAGCTTTTAATAAAAAATAGGCGGAAATTGCCTTCCGTCACTTCAAAAGCGCCTGACAGTTCTGTCAGTTCATGATTGAGCCCTTTTCTTGGTAGATGGCATACAAATCCAGCAAAATACGGCAAATTAATTCTAAAGTCATGCGACTTGCAGCATCTCCTAGTAAAGCTGATTTTTCTAATTTAGATTTATAAGCCAAAAGTACAAAGTCACTCAACTGAGCAAGCTCACTTTGATAGTTGCAAGTAATCGCTAAAACTTTAGCTCCTTGCCTTTTTGACTTCTTGACCGCAGCAAGAATTCTAGGTGTTGTTCCTGACGAACTCAAGGCAATGACCATATCGTCAGCCGTCAACTTATCCGCATAGTCCATCATACTATCAAAATAGCGGCTGACAGCATTTTTCCCTAAGGATTGTAGCCGATGTGTCAGATCATCAGCCACACCCGTACTTGGCCCACGCGCGATAATCATTATTGTCTGAGAAGTTGTCAGCGCTTCTAAAATGTGGGAAAGTTCCTGACCATCCAATAAGTTGATTGTACGCACCACTTCATCTAAATTTTTATAAATAAAAGCATTGGCTTCCTTTGACAGACCTTTGATTTCTTGCTGATCTGTTTGGTGATGACGTTTCAAAAGATTTTTATAATCAGAGAAGCCTTCAAAACCTCTTTTTTTTAACGTTCTGACAATCGTTGCTGTACTCACGTGGCCTAACTCAGCAATTTGAGTGATCGATGAGCGCTGCACCTTTGATCTATTTTCTTCCAAAAAATCCCAAGTATACATTTCTGCATCCGATAACTTTTCCATTATTTCTCATTTCTTGTTCGTTTTATGCTCTTCTTATTATATCATATCTCCTTAAAGACCCCCTCCTGTTATTGAGTATCGCACAAAAAAAAGCCCCTAATAAGGGGGCCTTTTTAAATTAATCTTTGATTCCCAAAAGGGTTTTGATTTGCTCTACTTGCATCTTAGCATAAGCTTCAGGATTCGTTTTTTGCAGCTGTGCCAACTCTGCAGCTTTTGCAGGATCAGCTTTCAGTTGAGCTGCCATTTGAGCTTGCATCGCTGGTGCTTCTTTAGTCAATTTTTCGACTTGATCTTGTGTCAAAACGAGCCAAGTATCTTTTGGAACACTAACCACTGAGCGTTGTTTTACCAAATCACCTTCTTCGTCACCCATGCTAAAAAGTGCTTTATATAAATCAGAAGCCCAAACACGACGTGTTGTGGTGGTGGTTACTGTAGCTTTCGACGCATCTGTCATTTTATAAGTAGCAGATTTCTTGACTGCTTCTGAAATATGCTTTTCATCTGGTGTAAAGTTTGTATCCGGCTTCTTCGCATCTTCTTCATTACGATAAACGAACACATAGTTATTGGTATTTTTACCAATCTCAGCTTTGATCATCAAGTTATAGGCTGCTGATGAATCTCCAGCTGTATAAATCTCATGGGTACGTGAAGTTGAAACTTCTTTCATTCCCCAGTGATCTTTAATATGGAAGGTGAGCATCCCAACAGAAGTCGCCAAAAGTAAAAATGAGAGACCTCCCACTAACCAATGAGCGAAAGTATTTTTAATGAACATAAATCCAAAGAAAGTACCGATCATAAAGATCACAATTAATACTAAAATTAACATTATTTAGTTCCTCCTTCTACTTCATGTTCTTCAACAGGAACACCAGCCAACATTTTTCCATTTCTCAAAAAGAGTGCGACAACAATACCTACTACCGCAAAGGCAAAACCAATCGCAAACGAAGCGTGGTAACCTTGAAGCATTGCTCCGATAGCTTTATTAGCGTATTGTAATGGATCAGAAGTTTTCAAGGATGTAGCAGGCATGTTGTTGGTAATTACATTTTGCGCTACTGATGAAAGTAAAGCAACAACGACTGACGAAGCAACTTGACGTGCAGTGGTATTAGAGGCGGTAGCTTGAGCCACTTCATTAACAGGCACTGAGTTCATGGCGCTCGTAGTCAAAGGCATCATAACCATACCAACCCCGACCATACGTAAACCGTAAAGTAAAGTGACGAAGTGGTCTGGAGTAGTTGATGTAAAGAACATAAACGGCACTGTACCGATTGCCAATACACAGAAACCGACAAGGGCAAGACGTTTAGCACCAATTCGGTCATAAACATTCCCTGCGAGTGGTGCGACAACTACCATTACCAAGGAACCAGGAAGTAATACCAAACCTGAATTAAAGGCTGAAAGACCATGCACATCTTGAAGATAGAGCGGCAGCATCATTTCAACACCCATCATGGCCATGGTACTTAATGCAAGTGCTAAAGTCACCAATGTAAATTGTTTAATCTTAAAGACACGAATGTCAAGGAAAGGATCATCCATTTTAAGTTGGCGCCAACCAAAGAGTGCTATTATAATTAACCCACCCACGATTGGAGCAATAACCGTGTCAAATTGTCCCCAGCCATCTGTTGCGACATTTGTAAAGCCCCAAAGGAAGATACCAAAGCCAAGGACAGAAAGAACAACTGAGAGGAAATCTAACTTCATTGGACGGTTTGGGATAACATCTCGCATCGCAAAAATTGAAACGAGAAAGACGATACCAACCACAATCATAGGAATCAAGAAAACTGTACGCCAGCTCGCGGCAAAAGTCCAGAAAATAAAATGAAATTTATGTGTGATGAGCCAACCAGCAAAGGTAGGTCCAATTGCAGGTGCAAGGACGAGAACTACCCCTGCAATCCCCATGATTGCTCCCATTTGTTTAGCAGGAAACATATTGACTAAAGCCACTTGCATCAAGGGCATCGTGATCCCTACAGCTATAGCTTGTAAGATACGACCAGCAAGAAAGACCCACCAGCTTGAAGTTGGAGCTGAGTAAGCTACGAACATCCCAATAAATAAAATGGCATAAGCGCTCATATAAAGCCAGCGTGTTGGGAATTTTGTTGCCAAGTAGGCAGAAATTGGGACCATAATCCCATTTGCTAACAAGAACCATGTGGTGGCTTGTTGAGCAGTTGACATTGTAATGTTAAAGTCGTTCATCAAAGTAGGAATGGCCGTTCCAAGTGATGTTTGCATCAACATGGCCCCGAATGTCCCAACTAAGATTAAAATAAGCATACCGATACGGCTATAATGCTTACCATGAATGTCTAAATGATAATCTTTTTCAATTGTATTAGGCATTTTTTTCCTCCTCTTTTTCTTTTTGTTCTTGCGCATTTTTCATCCCAATTTCTAAAAATAATTTGAAATTTTCGATGAAACTTTGCGTTCGTTCTTCACCCATTTCCTCAAAAACACGCGCCAAATTGGTGCAGGCGGCCATTTTTGCTTCTTCTGCAGTTCGGCGCCCTTTATCAGTTATAGCAACCAATATTTTACGACGGTCAGTTCTTGAAATCTCACGGGTAATCATATGTTTGTCTTCGAGATTGTTCAAGATGGTCGCAATTCGAGCTGTACTCGTGTGGGTGTATTTTGCAATCGCACTAGGTACAACTTCTTTACCAGCTTCTTTATAAAGATACCCCAACACCAATTGCTCCCCATGGGAGTAATTGTTGAAGCGGTTTATGATTTCAGCTTTTCCTTTTTTCTTCACGGCAGAAAGAAAAACCTCTGCGGCTTGGTTGTAATCCATCTTTTCCCTCTCTCTAACGGCAATATTTATTAACGACGTTAACTATTATAGTCCGTTCATTTTATTTTGTCAAGAAGAAAAATTCGTCTTTCCAAAAAATTTGCAAAAAAAAAAAAGCTATAAGTTTTTGTAACTCACCGCTTCTTATAAAAATCCGAATACTATCCATTCGTTCTTAACTTTTTAACAATTACCGCGCCTACAGCCCATACGAGGAAAGCAACAATAAGTGCGATGATTAAAAGACCAATTGATCCATTCGTAATGGACCGAAATAGCGCTAATCCGCCAAAAGCATAAATAAATCCCCAAGCTAGATAGCCCGGCAAGGCAGCTAGCGTGTATTTTAACCAATTCCAATCCAAAAATCCTGCGCCAAGTTGAACGACCGACTGAAATCCTACTGTTAAAAAACTCAGGGGAATAACGGGCCAACCATATTTTTCAAGTGCAGCTATACCAGCTCTTTTTTCCTCAGCATTTTGGCCGCTTTTTCCAAACTTACTTTTAATAAGCCCTTTTCGCATGAATTTTCCCAACCAAAAAGTAAGTTGAGCTCTGAAAAATACTACTACAAATAAAAATATGGTAGCTTGCCATAATGGTAAACTTGCTACCCAATCCAACATTGCCTTAGCCAATGATTCTACCTCGCTTCTTTACCCTTTTCTAAACAAGAAGAAAATGGGCATCTAGCTCTATCATATCATAAAAGCTTCACCAGAAAGGAAATTAATGCTCAAAAAGGCATAGGTGAAACGATGACAAAAAGAGAGGCAAGCTTTACTTTAATTTAGTTTAGATTTTTTTAAAAATTTTTTTGCAATCACTCGTTTGTTTTTAGGGATAAATTTTCTCATTTCTTCTTCATTGTAACCAACTTGAATTCTATTATTACCAACAAGAAGCAGTTGATTAAGGTACCGAGAATTGGAAAGCAAAAAATCAGCAAGCTCTAAAGTTCCCATTTCTTCAACTTTCTTTCCCGCTAAACGACTCAACTTTTGATAGTTCATCCCTCGGCGGAGCACATCAGCAAAGCCTCCTTCAGTAAAACTTAAAATTTCTAACAACTGCTGACGAGACAATTTACCATAAGGAATCAGTTCATATTCGATTTTATGATCTTCTAACCATTCCTGTGCTTTTTTTACGGAAGAGCACTTCTCAGGTGAAGCATAGTAAGCCTTTACTTTCATATGGTTATTAATTATATAATGCTTCTTTTTAAAATACAAGCATCTTTTTCAATAAAATTTTTATTTCTTTAGACGCCTAGAAATGAAAGCTTACCCCTACTCATATTACTTAATTTAAGTACTCTCAGAGCACAAAAAAAGATCATAAATCTTTATGAACTTTTTTACCCTTTGTAATTAGAATCCATTCTTCTTCTAAATAAGCATTTACTTTTTCTTTCAAAATAGGAAGCATATCCCAGTCTTTTGGGTCTTCTAAAAACTTAGTAAGCATTTCACTAATTTCCTTTGACAGCCCCTCTTTCTGAGATAAGTTTGGTTTTCTTTTTATCTGGATTTCATAATGATTACTGAAAAAACGATTAGAAAGTTTATAAACGCGTTCCAACATCGACTTATCTAGTTGGTCAGCTTGTTCCTCTACCTGCGGAAAGTAAACAGAAAGTAACTCGAGTTGCTGTAAAAGTTCTTTCTCTTGCTTCATTTTAGAGTCTGCTGTATCCTTTACTACTCGATAGGCCATTATCACTTCAATAAGCTGCTCTCTTACCTTTTGTAGCCTTTGAAATTTTGCTTGAGTAACTGTTACATCTTGTCCTTTTTTTTGGAGTAACACTCCTGCTAACAAAGTTCCTAAAAATGCTCCTAAAAACACAATGATAATTTCTCTCAACTGTCTGTTTCCTCCAATTTTTTCATTCTATTACTTTTAAAAAAGAAAAACCCATTTTCCACGGGAATTATTTATTCAACTGATGTTTTTTTCTAACGACATGTCCTGTGATCAAGTCCGTAAGCAGACAGACCAGTCCGCCAGCAATTCCTACACTTCCTAAAAAAAGAAGACAATGGTAGTGGCTAGGTTTAATAACCCCGATCCAAAAAATAATTGTACCTACTAAAATGACTGTTAGCCATATTTTATATATTTTCATTTATCATATCCTAATATTAAATAGTCTAGCACATTTTAGAAAAATGAACGTTCAAAATACCTTTCTTTGACACTCTCCAATATAAAATATGGACTATTTTTGTCATCTACTCCTTGCTATTATTGAGAAATATCTATTTTGAGACTCCACTTGTAACTTAATGAGTTTTTTTCTAGATTAATAAAAAAGGCCTCCTAAACGGAGGCGAGTTTAAATATAAAATACCGCAATTTCTGGTAAAACCCCAAAACGCGCTGAGAGATGAGTTGTTCCTATACCCGTATTTACATATAATTTTTCCCCTGTATCTAAGGTGTATAGCCCTCCAGTATAACGATTAGCATGACCCATCACGGCTGCTGCTTTTTTTTGGACTTGTGGGAAAAATGGTATATTTACTTGTCCGCCATGACTATGTCCCGAGAGAATAAGTTCATACCCTTTTCCTTGATATTGGATCACCTCATCTGGTTCATGTGTCAATAAAATATCGTAGGCTGTACCATTCATTTCCTCAACTGTCGGAGGTAATACAGGGTTTCCTAATAAAGCATCATCGAGGCCGGTAAATAAAATGGATCTTCCTTGAGAGGTTCCTACTACTAAATTTTCATTTCTTAAAAGCGAGAACCCAGCTTGTTGCATCATATTTTCATAGATGCGAGAGGCTCCTCCTCCGTAATCACGGTTCCCCCAGATAGCTATTTTTCCGTATCTTGCTCTTAGATGAGCAAGTTTTGAGGCCACTTGTTCATTATCTTGATAGTTTGAATAATTATCGTAAAGATCACCAGTAAAAACGATGAAGTCTGGAGATTGCTCATTTACTTTTTGAACGACTTTTTCTAAGTGTTTTGCAGTGTAATCTTTTTTTATATGCAAGTCAGAGATTTGAACTAATTTTAGTTTTTCTTCTGAGGCCACACTCTGTACCTGATGTTCATTTAAAGTGAGACGATAAGGCTCAACTTTAAAAGCATAATACAAACACCCTACTGAAGCAAGAAGTGCAATCAGAAAGAGGGTCAGAAATGTTTTTATTAGTTTCATATCTTTTAATTATAACATATTTATGTAGAGCATAAATTTTTAAAAAGCCTAAAGCTTTTATTGTAAAATTTTCTTTTTTCATCCCCTTTAATAAAATTTAAAAAAGAAACCAAAGAAAAACCCTTGATATACACGGGTTTTTAAATCTTTAAGCATCAATTGTTGAATATTGGGCATTGGTTTCGATAAATTCACGACGGGGTTCAACACGGTCACCCATGAGCATATCAAAGATTTTGTCAGCTTCTGCTGCATCTTCAACAGAAACGCGTGCCATTAAACGGTGTTCAGGATCCATGGTTGTATCCCAAAGTTGATGGTCATCCATTTCCCCAAGACCTTTGTAGCGCTGAACTGTGGGTTTTGTTCTTCCTTGTGCCCAACGTGCTAAAGCTTCTTGTAAATCTTTTTCTTGATTTTCACCTGGTTGGATGTATTCTTTTGTTTCTGAACCAACTTTGATACCGTAAATTGGAGGTTGAGCAATGTAAACATATCCTGCTTCAACAACTGGGCGCATGTAACGGTAGAAAAGTGTTAATAAAAGTGTCCGGATGTGTGCGCCGTCGACATCGGCATCGGTCATGATAACAAGTTTGTGATAACGTGCCTTGGACAAATCGTAATCCGCTCCAAAACCTGTTCCCATTGCAGTGAATAGCGAACGAATTTCTTCATTGGCTAAAATTTTATCCATCGTGGCTTTTTCCACATTCAAAATCTTACCCCGAATAGGTAAAATTGCTTGGAACTCACGATTACGTCCTGATTTAGCTGATCCACCAGCCGAATCACCTTCGACGATGAATAATTCAGTTTGTTCTGGATTATTGGATGAACAGTCAGCTAATTTACCGGGAAGGTTGGAAATTTCAAGCCCTGATTTTTTACGTGTCACTTCACGCGCACGTTTTGCTGCGATACGAGCCTTGCTTGCCAAAATCCCTTTTTCGACGATCTTACGAGCAACGTTTGGATTTTCGAGCATAAAGGTACTCAAAGCTTCAGCAAAAAGTTTATTCACAATCCCTGTTACTTCAGAATTACCTAGCTTCGTTTTGGTTTGTCCTTCAAATTGAGGGTTAGGATGTTTAACCGAAATAACAGCAGTCAACCCTTCTCGAACATCATCTCCAGTTAAATTATCTTCGTTTTCTTTAAGAATTTTATTTTGTTTTGCGTAATTATTAATGACACGCGTTAGAGCTGTTCTAAAGCCTTGTTCATGAGTCCCACCTTCATGCGTATTAATGTTATTAGCAAAGGACATCACAACTGAATGGTAGGTGTCAGTATATTGCATTGCCACTTCAACTGCAATGCCATCCATTTCCCCTTCAGTAAAAATTGCTGGTTCAAAAATGACTGTCTTATTTTCATTTAAATATTCAACATAAGACTGAATTCCACCTTCGTAATGGAAATGAACTTCATTTTTCTCATTTCCTGCACGCTTGTCAGTCAGTGAGATACGCAGACCACGATTCAAGAAAGCTAATTCTCTGACACGTGTTGCCAATTTATCAAAGTCAAACTCCACTGTTTCAGTGAAAATCTCGGGATCTGGTACAAAGTGAACTGTAGTTCCACGCCGGTCGGTTTCTCCAATAACTTTCAGATCGTCAACAACAAGCCCCCGATGATATTCTTGGTAATACTTTTCACCGTCCTTATGTACCGTGACGTCTAAGGTTGTGGAGAGTGCATTAACTACGGAAGAACCCACACCGTGCAAACCGCCAGATACCTTGTAGCCGCCACCGCCAAATTTACCACCCGCATGGAGCACCGTAAAAACTGTTTCAACAGCTGGGCGCCCCGTTTTTTCTTGAATATCAACAGGAATTCCCCGGCCATCATCGACAACAGTAATAGAATTATCGGCTTCTATGAATACCTCAATATGACTGGCAAATCCTGCCAAAGCTTCATCAATTGAATTATCTACAATTTCCCATACCAAGTGATGGAGCCCTTCTTTTGAAGTGGACCCGATATACATCCCTGGACGCATCCGAACTGCCTCAAGCCCTTCAAGTACTTGAATCTGACTGGCATCATACTCATCAGCAAGCATTTCTAAATCTTTATTTTCTTCGTTCAAAATCAAATCTCATTTCTATGAAAACTTACTCCTATTATACCATAAATAGCCGATTTTAGCGACTTCGTGAGGTAAACTTTTATTAAATAATCACCTTTTTGGAGAGAATATTGTTAAATAAAAAAGCAAATTTTTAAAATTTACTTTTCAACTTCTTTATTCTAAAATTTCTGTTAAATGATGGATAAGATGGTCGGCAGTAGGTGCTTCTGTCGTAGAGACTGCACTATCAAAATATATGGTGGCTATACCTGCTGCTTTTCCGGCTTCAATGTCTAAGGGACGATCTCCAATCATCACTGTTTTAGCTGGATCAAGATGATATTTGTCTAATAAATAGTTAATTGAATCAGGAGCAGGCTTCCTTTTAAAACCATTATCTGATGTCACAACTTCTGTAAAGTAAGAATCAATCTGTGCTGAGTTTAAAATTGTAAGAACTTGATTATTACGATGTGAAATCATAAAATTATGAGCGTGCCTTGCTGACAGCTCTGTCAGTACTTCTTTTGCTCCATCAAAAAGAATTGGTTTTTCTAAAACTTCTGCTTCAAGTTTCTTGTATTCCTCTAAAAAACCTGGGAGATCTTTTGCAAATTTTTCCACGGCATAGGCAGTAGAAATTTTCAAAGCGTCATAAGCTTCTGAATGTAAGACCACTCGTTCTGCCATTGCCCATAATGTTGCTGCAAAAGCATGACTAGAACTTTCGTAATTGTCTAATAAAGTACCGCCTAAATCCCAGATATAGTTTTCGTAGTCCATGTTCATATTATAACATACTCACCTTGTAAGCTTTATTTTAAAACCATTTAAATTTAGTGGGCCAGATAGATTTTTACTGGAATTGCAGCGCTGTTTCCTTTTGGTTGTCTTAGAAGCATTTGTGCTTCAAAGTAATCTTTGAATAAGGGCTTGCGAATCTTATATAAGGTAATGGCTTGAAGATCTTTTTTCTTGTTAGCAAAGTCTTTAAAATCAAAAGTGATTTTCCACCAAGTTGGACGTTCTAATTTGGAAATCACATAATTTTGTTCTTTTGTAAGAAGATGCTCGTAAGAAAAGCGCTCTATTTCGTCAAATTGGTACTTGCTCATCGATGGGTTTACCTGTTGGTTGAAAGAAGCATCTTGAACAAGGTAAGCACGGTCCTCCTCACTCCTAAATTCTTGTGTTTCAAATCCGAATTCAATATTATGGGTCGTTTCGTTAACGACATAATAAATCTTATCCGAAGCGATACTAAAGTGACTCTTCAGAATATCTTTACCAAAAGTAAAGGTTAGTGCACCAACGAAAGTCAAAAACCAAAGAAGAGCAATTTGCCATGTGGCTAATCTCCTTTTTAAATTTGGTTGTTTGGGAGAGGGATCATTTCGCCACAACGACTCCTTGGGTTGTCCGCTTTTTTCTTCCCAAACCTCTTCACAAATCATTGACAATTCTGCTAAAGAAATTTTTACTGCTGAAGCACTGATGGAAAAGGCGACCTCTAAATCATGACCCGGATGATAGAAGTCGAACATTTTCCCCCTGTTTTTTTCCATTTGAAACGGTCCACTCGGCTGGCCCTTGCAAATGTAAAGTTGCTGATTTCGAAGATAAATTCCACGAATCTCCCGCCATTCAACACTTTTTTCATGAGGTAGGAGTCGAAAAGTGATACCTCTTTCATCAATCACTAACAGTGTTTTGCGAAGATGTCGTACTGAAAACGTAAGCAGATACAAAAAAAGGAGTACCAGGAGAAACATCAAAAAAAAACGGCTGACTATATGGAATTGATAACCAAAACCTGTAAAATAAGTAACCGCAACAAAGCTCAAACAAAACACTGATCCATAAAATCGTCCAAACATTCGTTTTTAATTTTAACGGTAAATAAATTTCTTCCATATCAGCCTTTGCTCTACTTTCTTGAGCTTATTATAACAAAAAAGTGCGCTATTTCACATTATAAAAAGAAACCATCCGGTTTCTTAGACTTGTTGTTCTGATTTTGAAAGTAAAATGACAGAGACGATGACCATTATGATAGCAAGTAGTTCAACAGGTGTTAATTTTAAGCCAAAAAGAGGAATACTCAAAAATACTGAAGTTAAGGGTTCTGTCGCCGTTGCTACAGAGACTACTAGCGGTGAAATGAGTTGGAAAGCTCTCAAAAGAAGCAAGAAAGCTAAAGCTGTTCCTACAATGGCAATCGTTAAGACATAAAAAATAGATAAAGGCTCTATTTTAAAGTCAACCCGCCAAATAGGATAGAAAATATTGCAGCCGATACCCGCGAGCATCATTCCCCAGCCTGTCATGTTCAAAGCGCCATATTTATCAAGAAGTGGTTTAGGAACGATGGAGTAAATCACCACTGCTACTCCTGCAAGTAAGCCGGATATCAGAGCGAGTGGACTAATAGAGAGATGGCTCAAATCACCATTTGTAATCAACAAAAAAACACCTAGCATTGCTAAAAAGACAAATACTACGGACTTAGGCTTAGGAGCTTGGCGTCGAAAAATCAATAAATAAAGCATAATAAAGACTGGGGCTGTATATTGTAAAATCGTAGCTGTGGCGCTATTTGATAGTTGAATGGCTAAATAATAAAAATACTGCACAGAAAAAACACCTCCAAAGACATATAAAAAGAGGGTAGGCATATTTTTCTTAGAAGTCCAAACACCGAAAAAATGTTCTCGGTCACGGATAAAAGAGAGGGTAAGCAGAATGATACCTGCCACTGTTAAACGTGTGGAAGTAATCCATAAAGGGCTACCTTGATAATCTCGAAAGAAAAGTTGCCCAAAAATACCTGATATCCCCCACATGCAGCCCGCAACAACTGCATAGAGTGTTCCTTTAAAAATTTGTTTTTTAACATTCATCCGTCTATTATATCAAATACTTTTCTAAAAAAGCTCCGTGAAAACACGCAGCTCTTTTTTCCTCTTCATTTCACTCTCGTTAGCTCAACGGTCTGATTAGCGACAGCTTCAATAAAGCTTTGATCATGTTCTACCAGTAACAAAGTTGGCTGAGCAAATTTAAGCAACTGAATAATTTGTCCTTGATTGAATACATCAAGATAATTGAGCGGCTCATCCCAAATGTACAAGTGAGCTTCTTGTGAAAGGCTGCGCGCTAATTCGACTTTCTTTTGTTGTCCCTGACTCATCTGCTCAATATTGAGTTCAAAAACACTGCGTTCCATCCCTAACTTTCTTAAGTTGGCAAGAAAGCTTTCCATATCTAGCTGGTTCATAAGGGCAAAGGATTTCAAATCTCCTTTATTTTCATAGATTTGACGGACATAAGAAATCTTGAGTCCTTGAGGACTTTCGAAATAGCCCTTCTGTTCCCCTGTAAAATCATTTTCAATGAATTTCAAAAGAGTAGACTTCCCAGAACCATTTGCCCCTAGAAGGGCTGTAATTTGTCCTGCCATGAGTGAGAATGTGACGGGTTCAAACAAAGATTGACCTTCATAAGCTAATTGAAAATGCTCAAAATGTAAAAGTCTTTTATGATGTGTCCCCTGATTGTTCATTACCAAAGGCTCTACTTTTTCAATATTTTGAAGTAAGGCCTCTTTTTCGGTAAGGTCTTGAGACATTCGCTTCTCTAAGTGTTTAGACTTTTTCATCATTCGCGCTGCACGTGCTGAGACAAAACCGCTGTCAGCGGCTTGGTCCTTGGTCTTCTCTCTTGTTTTTGACCATTCTTCCTTTTCACGAGCCGTTTGTTTTAAGCGTGTAATTTCTTTTTTCAATTTACCATCTTGACTTAACTCCTGATCATCACGTAATTTTTTTTCATGTTCATAAGTACTAAAATTGCCTTGGTAAAGCTTAATTTGTCGACGTTCAATCGCAAGCGTATGATCACAGACCTCGTCCAAAAAATGTCGGTCATGTGAAACTACGATGAAGCCAGATTTTTTCTTAAGATAGTGAGCGACAGTCTCACGACTTGCCATATCCAGATGATTGGTTGGTTCATCAATTAGTGGAAAATTAGATTCATCTAAAAAAAGTAAAGCCAATAGGCATTTTGTCTGTTCTCCTCCAGATAAGGTTTCGTAAGGGCGCCACAGAACTTCTAAGTCTACTTTTAACAAAGTCAACTCGCGTTCCAACTCCCACTGTTCAAAATCAGCCAACTCACTAAGTAAGTAAAAGGTCAGTGCTGATGCGTCGGTCAGCGAGCGTTGAGAGGATGCTGTGACGAGGTTCACTTCCTCGTTCATCTGATGATCAGAAGATGATAATTGTGGGAAGTAGACAAAGTTTTTATTTGTACTGATGGGGCTGTCAGTAGTGATTTTTCCTTGTAAAAGTTTCAAAAGTGTTGATTTCCCACGTCCATTACGACCGACCAGTCCCAATTTCCAGCTGTCATCAATATTAATCTGTGCGTGATCAAAAATAAGTGTTGCGCCATATCCAAATATGAGGTCTTTAAATTCAATGTTTGACATTATCTGCTCCTTCTTGAGCTTTTAGTAAAATAAAAAGCTCCTCTTCTTTTTGCGAAACATTCACAATAAGAAAAAGAGCTCAAAAAATACGACAATGCGCTTATTGAACGGTCATTTTTCAAATCATGAATGCAAAAAATACTGATTGTCCTAGGATAAAAAGAGGCTTCCTAGAGACGGAGACGTGTCTTGCCTTTTCCTTTTTAACAAAGAAATCGTGCTGACCGCTTCATCAGTGCGTTTTTTTACTTTTCATGATTTAAAATTTCAATAGACCATTCCTCCGATATTTGATATTAATAGTATAGCACAACTAAAAAAGCCCTGTCAAGAAAAAAACTTGACAACGCATTTTTAGGTTTATTAATGGAATTGCATCCCGCCATCAACGATAATCGTTTGACCTGTAATATAATTTGAATCTTCACCTGCTAAGAAGGATACTGCAGCTGCGACATCTTCTGGTTCTGATAAACGTTTCAAAGCGATATCTTTTGCAAATTGTTGCATTCCCCATTCATCATCTTTACCTGCATTTTTACCAACTTCATGAGCAATATCAAACATCATTGGTGTTTTAACAATACCAGGCGCATAAGCATTGACGGTAATCCCTTCTTCTGCTAAGTCACGGGCAGTAACTTGAGTAATCCCTCGCACAGCAAATTTAGTGCCGCTATAGAGCGCCAATTCTGGATTTCCTACCACACCTGCCTGTGAAGTAGCATTTATGATTTTCCCGCCATGTCCTAATTTCTTAAAGGCTGCATGCGCCGCTTGGGTTCCCCAAAGTACGCCACCGACATTTACACCATAGACACGAGTAAATTGTTCTTCCGTAATGGTATCAATTGGAGTTGTTGGGCCAAGTCCTGCATTGTTGACGATGACGTTAAGATCGCCAAATTTTTCAACCGCTTGATCAACCGCAGCGAAAACATCATCACGTTTTGATACATCCGCCTTAACAGCAAAAGCACTTTCACCTAGACTTTTTGCAGCTTCCTTGGCAGTTTCCTCATTGTAATCTACAAGGGCTACTTTAAAGCCATCATTAACCAATCGTTTTGCAATTGCAAATCCAATCCCTTGACCAGCACCAGTCACTACAGCAACTTTAGACATAATAGTCTCCTTTATCAATCAATGGTTGTCGTTTCAGGCAATCACTCTTTAATTTATTGAGATTTCTCTCACAAAAATTATTTTAGCACTTCTCTCTTGAAAATACAAAAATTTAAAGCGTTTTCTGTATCCTCTTACATATAATATAAAAAAAGTTACTGACCAGTCTGTCAGTAACTTTTAGGCGTTATTTTATCAATTTGTAAGGACTTGATCCGCAAATTCTTTCACTTTTTGTACTTGTGCAGGTTTAAGATCGCCACCAGCTGGAGCCATTAAACTAAACCCTTGAAAACCAAGTTTCAAAGTTAAACTACGGTCATCAACCGGGATACCCGCTTTATTGGCCGCTCCTTTAATGACTTTTGTCGCAGAATCCAAATCAGCTGAGGTTGAAAATACCACAATTTTTTTGATTCGATTTTTATCCAAGTGAGCTAGAAATTCTTTCATTTCTTTCGTCACATTCATAAACCATACGCCTGCACCTAAAAAGAGAACATCTACTTCTTCTGTGAGAGGTTCAAAAACACGGAGCGCTTCCACGCCTGCTTCTTGAGCAATCAGCTCAGCAACAGCTTTTGTATTCCCACCACGCGATGTGTACCGCACTGCATATTTCATAATTCATCCACTCCTATCCGAATAATACTACCCTTACATTTTAGCATATTCTTCAAGAATAAGAGAATAATTTAACGCTTATTTTTCCGCCGTGCTACACGTCCACCGGCTTTAGGTTCTGGAATCTGTCCATGTTTTTCAGCCCAAGTTGGCAATTGATTGTATTTCATAGATAAAACAAGCCCTAATCCTATAATATTGGACATCAAAGCGGAGCCCCCTTGTGAAATAAAGGGCAACGGAATCCCAGTCAGTGGTACTACACCAATAGCAGCTCCTATATTTTCAAAGACATGGAAAAGAATCATCATGATAATCCCCGTTGAAATGTAGGTATAAAATTGATTATTTGAGTTGAAGGTTACCCGAATCATCCGATAAATAAGCATAAAATATAAGAAAATCAAAAAGGCAGAACCAACAAAGCCAAAGTCTTCCGCTATAACGGTGAAGATCATGTCTGATTCACGAACCGGAACATTCACACTTGCTGAACCAACCCCTTTACCCCAAACTCCACCAATACCAATAGAAATTAATGAGCGGGCTTGTTGTAAACTAAAAGTCTGCGAGTATTCAAAAGGATGGAGCCAAGCTATAAAACGATTGACCTGATATTGAGCAAAATGGGTGCTCTCAAGAAACTTTTGCCCTCCAGGTGAGGCCACTAAGGCGACAATACCTCCTGCTGCAGCAAAAACGGCGAGAAAGGCGGGGGCTAAGATTTTCCAAGAAATCCCTGCAACGAGGATAATCCCAGCAAATATAGCACCAAAAACCATAAAAGTCCCAAAGTCATGTTGCAAGGCTGTAAGTACTGCAACGGGGAGCAGCGCTAATAAAAGACGGCCAATGAGTCGGAAATCATCCTTTAAAATTCGATTTCTTAGTTTATTTTGAAAAGTGACCACTAGCCGTGCCGAAAAGAGAATATAGGAGATTTTCATAAATTCGGAGGGTTGAAAGAGATTGCGCCCTCCAAAAGCCACCCAGTTTTTTGCTCCGGTAGAGGCGTAGGTTGCATCATTATAGAAGAAAATGGGCAAGACCATCAAAACTAAACCTAAGAGGTAAAAAAAGGGTGTAAGATTCCATAAAAAGCGCGAATCCATATGCATCACAATAAGTGCAATAAAGAGCCCCACAACAATCCATGTGCCCTGTTGAACAAGCATTTGCGTTGCTTGTGTCGGGTGATCATGAGAAAGGGCCACGTACAAGGCATAAAGCCCGATAAGAATCAGCATGAAAGCCGGTAAGATTAAACCATAGTCAATTCTTGCATCAAATGAAAATTTCGTTTGTTTCTTTTTATTCAAAACTAGCTCCAGTCAGTCTATCCTCCGAAACATTTTAAATAGGCGGCTCATGCACCTGTGTTCAAGATGTTTGTGGATTGTTTTTAATTCCGAGAGGTTGGAATATACGTGTCTTGTCGCTCTTGTTATCAGCAAACTTAAATATCATGAGTGACACGGAACACGAGCGAGTTCACTTTTTTCAAGTGATAAATCCATTCTATTATACATTTTTTTAGAAGATTTGGGTAATCTTTACAAAAAATTTCAGAAAAAAATACTGAAAATACTTTCAGTATTTTATAGAAAGTGTCTGAGAAAGCCACCTCCAAAAATAAGCAAATAAGAATACAAAAGAATAGGGAGTGGCTTACAGAGAATCATCGTCCACGTAAAAAATCTCCAGGTCATCTTCGTCTGACTTGCAATGAGGACAAGCGCATCATCAGGAGCAATTGGCGAAAGGATTAATAAAGCGAAAATAATATTAAAACGCTTTTGTCCCTTATCCAGCCACCCCATATACTTTGTATAGGTCTTTTCTTTGACAAAGGTTTTTGCAAGGGAGGCACCATATTTTTTTCCAAAGTGAAATAATAAAAAGGAGCCTACCATAATTCCGACGTAGTTGTAGACAAAGCCCCATACTGGTCCGAAAATCATGACACCTGCAGCCATGGTAATGCCACCAGGAATAATTGGTACAATGACTTGAAGGACTTGCATACACAAAAAAATGAGAGGGCCTAAAAACCGATGCGCCACAATGAGTTGTTGCAAAATGGCCTGGTCTTGAAAAGCCCCTAAACGCCAGAGATAGACACCACCAACAATTGTTGCAATAAAACCAAGGATGGTAATAATATTAAAAACTCTTTTGGTGTATCTTAATACATTCTCAGTCAAAGAAAATCCTCACTTTTGGCTATTTTTTCTGCGCTTTTAGGTAAGCCTCGTTTTCTTCCACCCAGTGAGAGAGGGATTGTTCCAAAGTTTTGAAGCCAATTTTATCTCTCGAATCGGTAAAATGTTTTTTTCGGTAGATATGATGAACTTGTGGTGTTGTTTCTAAACTCCGTATTGATAGGCTGATTTTGCCATTGTATTCATCAATATCAATGATTTGTGCGTTTATTTTTTGACCAATCTTAACTACGTCATGAATGCTTTTGACATAGCCAGATTGGATTTCTGAGATATGGATTAAACCTTTTTGCTCTATGTTCCCAACAGATTGCTTTGGGGTCTTACTGACCATCTCATCAGCAACTTCCGGGAGGAAAAATTTAACAAAAGCCCCGTAGTCTTGCATTCCGATGACTTCTACTTCAACAATATCTCCGATTTTTGGACGTTTTGCTACCATCTTATTTCTCGATAATTTCCACAGATTCAATCACTACATCGTCTACAGGTTTATCTTGCGCACCTGTACGTACAGCTGCAATAGCATCAAGAACTTCGTAGCTCTCTGCATCAACTAACTGACCAAAAACGGTGTGGCGCCCATCAAGATGCGGCGTACCACCCTCTGTATAAACTTCAGCGACTTCTTCAGGCCAACCTCCTTGCACTAAAGCATCTTTAGGATAAGGGAGATTTTTATTTTGTACAATGAAAAATTGGCTACCATTTGTATTTGGACCAGCATTTGCCATAGAGAGAGCACCACGAAGGTTGAAGACGTCCATTGAAAACTCATCTTCAAACTTTTCTCCGTAAATGGAGCTGCCGCCCATCCCTGTACCTGTTGGATCTCCCCCTTGAATCATGAAATCTTTGATGATGCGATGAAAAATCACGCCGTCATAATAGCCTTGTTTGCTAAGTTCGATAAAGTTTTTTACTGTTTTTGGAGCAACGTCATCAAAGAGTTTTACTGTCATTTTTCCATGATTAGTTTTAATAATAGCAGTTGTTCCGTTATAGTTTTTAAGATCAAGTTGTGGGTAAGTCATTTTAGTCGTTTGACAAATACAAAAGGCTATTCCTTATGCATCTGTCATCCTTTCTTTATTATTCTATCAATAAATTCGCCAACCGTTACTTACAATTCTGTAAGTCGCTGATTAACTAGTCAATAATTTTAAGTGCTTGTAGGGCTTTTAAAATCCCATCATTTTCCACTGTATCTGTCACATAATCAGCCTTTTCCAAAATTTCTGGATGTGAAATTTTCATGGCTACAGATAAACCAGCAAAATCAAAAAGTTCACGATCATTTAGGCCATCGCCAAAATTCAGCATATTTTCTGGTTTTAAATCTAAGGCTTCTAGTACTTTCTGACAACCAATCGCTTTGGAGCCAGCCATAGGCACTACATCCGAACTGTTCGGATGCCAACGAACCAGTCGAATTTGCTGAGCCAAATGCTCAGGCAAGACAAGTTGGTCGTCATGATCGGAAATGGTCAGCATTTGATAAATATCCTGTTTTTGGTAGTAAGCTGGATCTTCTTCAAGCTCAGCATAAACGGGGCTGATTGCTTCTTTAGCAATCTTATCCCATTTTGAAACTTTCAGACTGTCGCTTGCCACAAAGGCATATTCACTTTTTTCCTGCTCTAACCATGTGATAATTTCCTCTACCAGTGGTGTGGAAAAGGTATTTTTGTAGAGGATATTGTGACTTTTTACCTCTTCTACATAAGCCCCATTGATTGCCACATAAAAATCGGGATGTAAATCACGAACTTCAGGAACAACCCCATAGAGATTCCGCCCAGTAGCAATCCCTGTCATAATCCCTTTTTCACGCAATTTTTCGAAAACTTGTGTGATTGATTCGGGCATAAATCCGCTGGTCTTAACACGTAAAGTGTCATCAATATCAAAGAAAATAATTTTGATCGCTTTTGCTTTTTCTAATATTTTATCCATCTTTTTTCAATCTAATTATATTTTAGTTCTTTATAAATTATATCACAAATCCTATGACTTTTCGGGGAAAGTCCGCGCCTTAGTCTGAGTTTTTCTCATCTAAACCAAATGATGTTGAATGGCATAAATCGTTGCCTGCGTGCGATCAGAGACTTCTAGTTTGTTAAAAATATTAGAAACATGGGTTTTTACTGTTTTTAAACTTATAAAAAGTTCATCAGCGATTTCTTGATTGGAAAGCCCAGTAGCAAGCACTTTCAAAACTTCCATCTCCCGCTTTGATAAATCATCATGAAGCTCGTGTTTTCGGTGTTTTTGCTGAGCTATTTTTTCTTTAACAGCGTCCGAAAGTACATCTTCGCCTTTAGCAACCTTACGGATTGCGTTGGCTATCTCGGCGGCTTGGGAAGTTTTCAGAATGTAACCCTTAGCGCCAGCTGCCAGAGCTGGAAAAACCTTTTCATCATCAATAAAGCTCGTCAAAATCAAGATTTTACGCTCCGGATTTTTTGCTAAAATTTTTTGTGTTGCACCAATCCCGTCGAGACGATCCATTACTAAATCCATCAAAATAACATCAGGGTTGAGACTTTCTGTCTTCAAAAAGCCAGACTCACCATCTGATGCTTCTCCGACAACTTCTATATCAGGTTGGATATTCATGAAACTTGAAAGTCCTAAACGAACCATCTGATGATCATCTACAATCAAGAGTTTTATTTTTTCCATATTTTACTTTCTAATTCTCTTTATCTTCTATTTTGGGCTGAGGAATAATAATCTCCACCATTGTCCCCGCATTAGGAGCTGAGACAACCTTAGCATCGCCTCCTAGCAACAAGGCACGCTCTTTAATGTTTGCTAATCCATAGCTCGCTGTCTTGTCTCGCTCTGAAGTGTCAAAGCCCACCCCATCATCTGCAATTTTTAAGATAATATTACCTCGCGTTTCTCGCAGAGCTACTTCAATGTGATCTGCTTGTGAATGCCGCAAGGTATTAGATAAAATTTCTTGCGCCATCCGAAAAAGATTATCTTCAATATTGCTTGAAGCTTCAATATCTGCAAGTTTCACAGTAATATTTGCCGAAATCTTGGCTTGCAGTTCATCTGTCAGAGCCGACAGTCCTTCTGCCAAACTCTTACCATCCAATTCAACAGGACGCAGATGAAGCAAAAGTGCCCGCATCTCATTTTGGGCAGAATGCAACACCTTTAAAACAAGTTGGGTTTGAGTTTCAATTTGCTCTTTAGTGAGATTTTGGGTAGAACCTGCTACTGAGGATAAAATCATCGTGGCAGCAAAAAGTTCCTGACTCACTGAGTCATGGAGTTCACGGGAGATACGTTTACGTTCAAGTTCAATAATTTCTGCTTTATCTGCGGATTTTTGCTTAGATAATTCTTGCAACTCAGCAGACATGGTCATGATTTTGTGATGCACTTCTTGGAGTTCTGGAAGTTCTGGTGCTTCATTCTGCTCGACCCGTGTGATATCGTTACGAAACCGCTGCTCAATACTCATATTCTCAATATGATTGAATAAAGTAAAGATGAGTGCAAGAAGCCCTGCTACTGAAATAAAAATCCATAGGCCATAAAGATTTTCACGAAACTCACCAATGATCCTAGTCATGCCTCCCAAGGACTGTCCACTGTTCATGAGAGTAAAAAGTAAAAGATACATCACTACGATAATGCTAAAAACTGCCAGAAAGGTCGTAAATATTGATTTTTTCATCCGCGCACTACCTCAATATTTCCTGTCTCTACTCGAATAAAGAGTGTTATTCTTTTACTTGTATGGTCAAATCCTTCTGAGAAATAATGGAGATTACCCGCATTAATCTGTGGTGTTTCGTCAAAAATTTTGATTAAACCAGTTTGGGTAGTCGCATCCAATTTGATTGCGACATCATGTGGAACAATAATTTTAGTGTTCCCTGCATTTTTTTTGATGGACAAGCGGTTTCCTGAAGCCTTAAAATTATAATCTTCTAGATCAATGACATCATTTCCGTTCGCACGACCTTGCGCTTCCAGTGAATCATTTTCTGCCGCAGATGCTCCATTAAAAATATCATAGCCAAAGATGGTTTGTCCTTCTCTTGGATTATTTTTCCAAAAAATAATACACATGATGGCTGGAAAAACAATGGCTAACCAAAACCAGCCCACCGTGAAAAGAATCATCGTTGTAATCGCCCAGAAAATTAAGCTCAGCACTCGTAGTACACGCGCACGTGAGCGTGTAGCGAGTACAGTAAATAAGATGGCTAGACCCAAGACCACCCATAAATGCGGCGTACGTACAACATGAAAAATCAATCCTAACACGATAAAAAATTCGATAATGATGATTGCTTTCAGTTTTTTATTCATAATCCTATTGTATCAAAAAAAGCGGTTAAGCGACTCAGTCTAAAGGTGTATTTTCTCTGCTTTTTTACTGACAGGTTGGTCAGTAGATGGCACCACCCGGCCTTGCTTCTCATAAGCAGCTTCCAGTTTTTCAATCCATGCCAGATGAATGAAAACAAAAATGCTATAATAATGGTGCAGTTCCTCGACTTCTAAAAATTACTTTCTTGATTTACAAGTTGAAACAACTGGCTTTCTATTATTTTTTATTTTTATTTAGTAAGGGACAATTATGCACGTCTTAAAAACCAACCTCAAAAAAACTTTCAGATTCATCAGTGACGCTCGCCTCTATTATCGAGACGTCCTACTCATGCATGGCTTTTTGCTGTTTATTTTAACTCCTCTTCTCTCCCACCTCACGCGTCTCATTCTTAACCAGGGTGAGATTAGTTACCTCTCCTATGATAACCTCGGGGTAATTCTGCAAGAACACCCTTTTGTTTTTCTCAGCCTCCTGCTTATTCTTTTGTTACTTTTACTTGCTGTCTACTTCGAGTTCACTTTTTTGCTCCTCACGGTTTTTTTTATTGAGCAAAGGCAAGAAATCACGTTACGTGAACTCCTTAAAGGAACGCTTTTACAATTGCGAAAAATTAGGATTGGCACACTTTTTTTCTTTCTGTTTTATTTTTTCCTTATTTTACCACTTATTGGTATGAGCTTTAACTCTGCCCTTTTAGCCAAAGTCCGTATTCCTGTCTTTATTTTGGATGTCATCTTTGAACATAAATTTTTATATTTAGGACTTTTCATTCTTTTTTATCTTCTATTGATTTATTTAGCTGTTAGGTTTATCTTCACTCTTCCAGAGATGATTCTACATGATCAGCCTTTTAAAAAAGCACTAAAGCACAGTTGGAAAAAAACACAACGAAAACTTTTTTCGATTATCTTCCAATTTTTAATTGTCCTAGGTAGTTTGACCTTAGTCATGGGACTTTCACAGAGCCTTCTATTACTTATTCAGCATGCTATCGAGCTTTACTCTCCACAAGCAAGCTTTGTCTCAGCTATCATTATCATGACCCTTCTTCAAGTACTTTGGGTAATTAATATCGTTCTCTCAACTGTAAGCATCTTCTTTATCACTGTTGATTATATGAAGCTTCAAAACTTTTTACCCGAAAAACTCAGCTGGTTCAGTCCTAACTCTTCTTTAAAAACCTCGTTAAAAGCACGGCGTCTTAAGGAAGCTGTGACAGTTCTTCTTATCTTGGGTGTTATATTATTCGTCGGTCAATCCAATGCTGATTTTCTAGCACATCCTTCTACTAGTACACCAATGGCCGCTTCACATCGAGGTGTAGACGACAAAAATGGCGTTCAAAACTCCCTTGAGGCCCTCAAAAAAACGAGTCAAAGCACACATCCAGAATACATTGAAATGGATATCCAAGAAACTAAGGATCACCAATTTATCGTTTATCACGACTACAACCTTAAAGCATTGACCGGTGTGAATAAAAAGCCCAATGAACTGACACTAGCACAGCTTACAAAGCTGCAAGCGCATGAGAACGGGCAAACTGCTCACCTCGTCTCTTTTGATGATTATCTAAAAGAAGCTCAAAACTTACATCAAAAACTCTTAATTGAAATCAAACCCACCAAAGAAGACAGCCCTGAAATGCTCAAAACATTTCTCCAAAAGTACCAAACAGAAATTCTTCAAGAAGGACATATTATTCAGTCTCTTTCTTACGATATCATTGCTGAGCTTAAAGAGCTTGCTCCCTCAGTAACAGCAGGCTATATCATGCCTTTTAGCGTAGTAGGACCCCCTCAAGGAAAGATGGACTTTTTTACGATTGAGTACACAACCCTTAACTCTAAATTTATCAATGAAGCCCATGCTCAAGGAAAAAAAGTTTTTACCTGGACGCCAAACGACGCAGATACCATGTCACGGATGAAATTTTACGGTGCTGATGGTATTATCACCGATCAGATGACCTTACTTAATCAGACGCTCAAGGAAACGACCCCACTTCATTACTCTGACCAACTGCTTTTCTTTGTCATTGGAATTGGCTAAAAAAAAACATTGTCTTTTTAGGACAATGTTTTTTAAATTTTAACCATAACTCTTTATGGCAACTAGCGAATCCCTAAAGCGATACGCGCATAACGGCTCATTTTATCGACCGTCCACGCTGGATACCAAACTAAGTTTACTTTAATTTCACTAACTTCCTCGACTTCTTTGAGCGCATCGTGGATTTGGTCAGTCAAAAGATCGGCCAAAGGGCATCCCATAGTTGTAAGAGTCATTTTGATTTCTGTAAAACCATTATCTTCAAAACTGATTTCATATACCAAACCAAGATTAATAATATCAATTCCCAATTCAGGGTCAATGACATTTTCAAGAGCAGCCAAAATTTTATTTTTTATTGTTTCTACTTGCTCGTCTGTGTATTTATCCGCCATGTTTATCTCCTTTACCTCATATGCATCAATTACATGCTTTTGAGGTAATTCCAAATTGTCAAATTCTTTTTACAAGGTTTATTTTATCAAAATTAAACTGAAATTTCTACCTAAAAATCACTGACAGAGCTGTCAGTGATTTCTTTTAGGCAAAACGTGAGAATTTTTTGAAGAAACTCAACATAAATGTAAAGACGAGGATTAAGACGGCAAATAGGAGCGCGTAAGGAAGAATTGCGCCATTTAAACCAATCGTTTCCCGTAACATCTTCAATCCATAAGTCATCGGTAACCATGGGCTGATGACTTGGAAAATCTTTGGTGCAAGTTGTAATGGATAAGTCCCTGCACTTGTTGCAAGTTGTAAGACCAAAACGATGATCATCAAGAACTCACCCACCTTACCTAATGCCGTTAAGAAGAAGGTGTTGATGGCCATATAAGCCAAGCTGATTAGCAGTACAACAAGGAAAGTTTCACCCCAATAATTGGGATTCAAGCCCAAAAGAGCCACAGCGCCACAAACGATAATCGCTTGTAAGACAGCTACCACACCGTTTGTTCCGATTTTGGCCAACATAAACTCACGGCCATTTTTCCATTTGTCACCAGAGAAACCAACCCCAATCACGACATTCGTTGCAAGCGCACCGATGAACAAAGCCACATTAATCATGTAAGGCGTCATCCCTGCTCCATTGACTGGAACATTATCGTGGTCCGTATGTTTTGTTTTGAGAGGTGCAGCAACTTTTTTAGCATTTTCATCCGTACTATTAGTTGCTGACAGGGTTTTATCAGCATCCGTCAGAGCTGACGAAAGGCTCTTAGCACCTGTATTAAGCGTGCCTAAACCTTTTGTCAATGTGTTGCTACCATCAGACAATTGACCTGAACCTGAGGCTAACTGTTGAGCGCCATCAGCAAGCTGACCTGAGCCTGAGGTCAAAGTTGAGCTATTATCCTGCAGTTGGGCTAAACCAGAAACTAATTGAAGTCCTCCAGTCTGCAATTGTGTCAAGCCTGAGGTCAAACTAGAGCTACCCGTTTGTAATTGCGTAAGTCCGGTATTTAAACTTTGTACCCCACTTTGTAATTCCTTAGACTTAGTCGCGAGTTCTTGAGCACCATCATTAGCCTGACTTACCCCATTAACATATTGATTGAAACCACTCTCAAGTTGTGCTCCACCTGCGGAAAGTTTCGTGTTAAATTCAGTTAGGCCAGCGGTTAATGTTGTTGCTCCAGGGAGTATCTTTTGAGCGACATTTGTATTGACACTCGCTAATCCATTTGAAAGATTAGTAATTGCTGTACTTGCACCTGTAACTAAGGTTGGAAGTTGAGCCAGATTATTGATCATAGGCAACAAAGTATTGAGTTGTGTGTTTAATTGATCGCCCAGGCTTGTCAAACTGTTCGTAATGTTTGAAATATCAGTAGGTACATTTCCACTACCAGCAGAAGCTTGCACAGCATTCAAGATTTCTTTTTGATCAGCTTCAGATAAATTTTTGTAAGCTTGCGTAGCTTTAATGGATTCCCCCGTTACATTGACTTGGTCACTCACTACTGTTTGGATTAATCCTGGTAAACTATTTTTAAGATTAGTTAATGCAGCCGTCAAATTATCTGCTAAATTAGGGTCAATATTATTTTGAGAAAGTTGAGTATTTAAAGCTTGTAGACCTTCTTGAACCTTCTGAATATTAGCTTGTTCTTCACTTGATAAGGTCGTTCCTTGGACTAGTTCATTTAGGCCATTTGTGAGTTCCTGACTCCCTTGTTGGAGCTGAGCCACCGAACTGGTACTTTGTGAAATTTGCGCAATACCAGCAGATAAATCTTTGGATTTGTCTACAAGTTGTTGAGTCCCAGCTGCCAAAGACGCTGTACCAGATGAAAATTGACTGGTACCATCACTCAACTGCTGACCGCCTGAAGAGGCTTGATTAATTCCAGTTGCCAGTTGTTGACTACCATCTGCCGCTTGATTTATCCCGCTTGATAATTGCTCGCCACCATCTGCGGCTTGATCAACACCATCCGTGTATTGCTTTAAACCAACATTTAAACTATCTGCTCCATCAGTAAAAGTTAAACTTGATGAGGCAAGTGTTTTCAGATTGCTCGAGAGTTCTGACGAACCTGTCAGTGCTGATGAAGTCCCATCAGCAAGTTTAGTCGAACCTTTTGACGCATCCTTCATACCGGATTTCATATCTCCCAGCTTATCAAAGATGGCCTGTGTATACTCTTGCGTAACATTTTTAGAGACTTCAGATTTGAGTTCATTCATCGCGCTTTCACTCATTTTTGAAGAAATGTAATTGTGTCCACGTGTAGTTTGGTAATCAAGTTGAACCGTTTTAGGATTCTTACTCATCAAACTGGCAGCATTTTCCGAGAAATCTTCAGGGAAAGTGATAACCATATAATAATCACCCGATTTTAAACCTTCAGATGCTTTTTTTTCAGAAACGAAATGATAATCCAGATCTTTTGATTTCTTCATCTCTTTTGTCACTTCGTTCCCCAGTTTAAGCTTTTTTCCTTCCAATTCAGACGACTTGTCTAAATTTACAACCGCAACCGGTAAATCATCTAAGTTCCCGTAAGGATCCCACATTGATCCTAAGAAAATATAGTTATAAATTGCCGGTACAAGCGCCAACGCAATAATAACAATAATAAAAAATTTGTGTTTTAAAATGGCTTGCCATTCTCTTTTTAACATATTTCTCCCTTCCTTTATGGACACTTAGTCCAAAAATTGCTATAATATGTAATTATAAACCTTTTAAGGAAATAGACAATTAATACTCATAAATTTTAGACACTATAATTCACTTTGTCTATTTGAAGCACTTACATTTCTATAGAAACAGGAGCTCCATTGCAATGTCTACTGATACTAGAAAAGATCGGACAAGAATTCAACTTCGCGATGCCATGATTGAACTATTGCGTGAGAAACCTTTTGACCAAATTTCAACCACTGAACTTGTTAAATTAGCAAAAGTTAGTCGCAGTAGTTTCTATACCCATTACCAAGATAAATACGACATGATTGAAGCTTATCAACGTCGCCTCTTTGAAACCATCCAATATGTCTTTGAAAAAAATCACGGAGACTTGCATGCCACAATGCTTGAGACTTTTGAATTTCTCCAACGCAATGAAATTTATGCTGTGCTGCTCTCAGAAAATGGGAGCAAAGAAATACACCAATTTATGTTGCAAAAACTTAAAGAGCTCTTTCAAAATGCAATCTTCCCTAAATCAGAAAGGATTAGCTTTGGAAAGCTTGGTGAAATTTATGCTGCCACTTACTACGCCAACGCAATTTTCGGAACCACTCAATCGTGGATACGCCGTAAACAAAAAGAAACCCCTGCTCAAATCGCAGATCTCTTACAAGAGCTTATTAATTAAAAAAGACTTCCGCATTGTGAAGTCTTTTTTGTTATTTAGGTTCTTGATGATTAATATTTAACTGTTGAGAAAAGGGTTCTTCGACTTTGATGTGATGTTGTTGAGCTTTTTTCGCTGCCATTTTTAGTGCTTTTCCAGCCCTGAAGACAGGAACATTTTGTTCTTCATGAAGGACACGTTCTCGAGAATGGATATCATGGCTGACCCGAGCAGCACGTCGCTTTACCGAAAAAGTTCCAAAATTAGATAGATGGACAGGAGTGCCTTCTGAAATATAGTATGTTATCGCCTCAAAAAAAGCATCAATCGCTTTGGCAGTTGTGACCTTTGAAAGCTCTGTACGATCTGCAATATAGTTAATTAATTCCTGTTTAGCAGCCATTTATCCTCCTCCTTTTGTTATGCCTTGTCTTTTCATTCTAGCACAATTTATTTTTAAATTAGGCGTACAGGCCCACGTGCGCTATTGCGAAGAATCTTTTGCTGTAATTTAGCGATATAAAAAACCTTAGCTCCCGCTAAGGTTTTGACAGTGTTACCTCACAACCATCACATTACAAGGTGCGTGGCTAATGACATACGTTGTCGTTGAACCAACTAACATTCGGTCCAGCAAACCTTTCCCGCTTGAGCCCATTACAATGAGTTCAATTCCCAGCTCATTAGCCAGATTGACAATTTCTTTCTTCGGACTTCCTGTTGTCCGATGGATATCAACCGCCACTTCATCGCCAACAAGTTCCTGCGCCTCTGCAACAATCTCTTTAGCTTCGTTTTCTAAATCTTCAAGATTAAGTGCTAAAGCGTAAGGGGTGCCACTAATCCGCGCCTCATCTTTTACATGGAGCAAAACTAAAGATGTCATGTTACGTTTTGCAACTGCTACTGCTTCTTTTAAAGCTTCTTTTGATTGTTCTGAACCATCCAGTGGTACCAAAATTTTAGTATATTTATCTCTCATTGTAAGCGCCTCCTTATCTACTATTTTATGATAAAATTCTAAAAAAATCCAATAAAATGCTTAGAATGCTGAGTGATAAAAAAATAAGAAAGATTTGCTATAATCATTTTATGAATAAAAGTAGAATGGAAGCCTTAACGGATGGAATATTTGCCGTTGTCATGACCCTTACCGTACTAGAGTTTAAAGTACCAGAAAACGGGAACCTTTTCTCTCCTAAATTACTGTTGATGTTACTTATCTATGTCACGACCTTCGTTGCACTTGCGTCTATTTGGAATGCGCACCACCATGTATTAAGCTTTTTAAAGAGCAAGCAAGTGGATGAACTGATTTTGTGGCTTAACCATGGACTCTTGCTGGTTATCTGCCTTTTCCCTTTTGCCACAGTAGTCCATGCCGAACATCCTCACTCACTTATTGATAGTCTGGCTTATGTTGCTATTTATTTGATTATCTGGCTAAGCTTGATTGGTTTTAGTGAGGTAATTTATCGCCAATGTAATAAGAGTGAAATCCTACGCTTGAGAAATCGAAAGCGAATTAAAATTTTTCTTATTTTTCTACTCCCTGGCGCCCTTCTCTCACTGATATGGCTATACGCCTTGCCTATTGTCACTTTATTAATGGCGCTCTATTGGGGTAGACACAACGCCTTTGAATAACTCACATTACTCATTTTCAGTACTTCATAAGTTCTTTTTTTGAGTCCAAAATCACCACTACTTTTTTGATTCACTTTTCAAGATTTGATATCATAAATAGTGTATGTTGGTGCTTGGCTCACGATTTTTTTCGTCACCAACATATCTGAATTTCTTCTGATCCGCTGATCCTAACAGCGGATTTTTTGTTTCAATGCTATGAAAAAAGCGTACCCTAAAGTACGTCTTTTTCTTATTGCTTTTTCCAAATGGAGAAAAATTTCCCATATAAAGCAGTCGCTAAATAAAAAGTAAGTGTTAAAAGCATAGGCAATGAACTTGCAGAATATCCCTTTGCAAGTGCTGTGGCCCAAAGAATGATGGTAACGAAATCAGACAATAGCCATAAAGAATAACTATCCCCATAACCTTTAAATACTAAAAGGGAGGCAGTAGCACCGATGATCAAGGTGATTGCATCCCAGACAGGATTAGTATCTCCTAAATGTTGATAAATCATCATCATCGGCCACCACAAGACAAGCATTATCAAGATGGTTAAAATCCAAGAACGCCCTTTCATAAACTTAACACCATTTTCAATACGATGTCCCCAATTTTTCCAAGTAATAATAAGAGGGATATCAATAAGAGCAACAAACACAAGTTGGTCTAAGACTGAGGCATAGTGCCCTGCTGTCCAATTAATATAAATAAAGCCTATCGCACTTATTAAACCTAACAAACCATTAATTGGTTTACCAATCATCATGTAGACCGTACATGCTGAGCCAATCAAAGTCGCAATAAGCGTGATTACTGATAATAACGTTATTGGAGCCGTAAGAAAAAAAGCCAACTGAACTCCTATGATGAAAGAAAGCATAATACTTCCCGCTGTATTTATAGATTTAAGCTCATCTTTGAGCCAAATAATATAGTTTTTCATGATCTCCTCCTTTATGGAAATACTTAAAAATTATATCATGATTAGGCGTATTATTCTTGATACAATTTTGTATCCCTTTTCTTCAAGGGGGAAATCTACTTTAGCGAACGCTACTAGAAAAGCCGCCCTAAGGCGACCTATTAATGCTTATTTTATTACTAAGACATTGCATTTGGCATGATTTACTACATACTGTGTAGTTGAGCCAAGTAAAAGGCGGTCAATTGCATCAAGCCCTGTTGAACCAATAATAATCAAATCAATATTATTCTCTTGAGCATAGTTTACAATTTCTCTCTTGGGTGTTCCTGTCAAACGAACAATATCCAAAGTTTTCGCTTGATCTTCAAATCTTTTATGAAGCTCTTCAACAACAAAGTCTGAATGCTCTTGTACACTTTTATAAAGTGTCATCGTATCTAGATGCACAGGAATATTTGCTAATTTATCATTCAACACATATAGCAATTTGAGCTGCGCTTGATTACGTCTTGCTACCTCTAAAGCTTCCTGAACAGCATCATACGACTGCTTTGAACCGTCCACTGCAACCAATATATTATCGTACTTTCTACTCATCTGAAATACCTCCTTGTATTCTTGCTTTACTTCTATTCTACACCTAAGTGTTCAAAATCTAAAGTTAAAAGTTAGAAGTTTGTTTACATTAATGGTGAAAAAAGTTGCAAAACATCATCAATGATACTACCAATAAAATGACGTTTTATTTCGTCACGCTCCACCTTACGACAGCTAAGTAGCGTTTGCTCCATATCTCTTTTTAACTCTTTTATCATTGGTGCATTGTAGAGAAGCGTAGCACATTCAAAATGCAAATATAAACTCCGATAATCCAAATTTATCGTACCTACCACCGCAATTTTATCATCTGCAACAAAACTTTTTGCATGAACAAAACCAGGTGAATATTCATAAATTTCAACTCCTGCTTTCATTAATACTCGATAGAAAGATCTCGTTACTCGATAAATGAGAGGCTTATCTGGGATTCCAGGAGTAATGATGGTCACCTTAACGCCGCGCTTACTTGCTAGTTGCAGGGCATGAATCATTTTATCAGTGATAATAAGATAAGGAGTGAAAATACTAACATAATCTGTAGCCTGATTCAAAATGTCTATATAGGTATCTTCCGCGAGCAAATCATGCGTAAGTGGATTCTCGGCAAAAGGTTGGACAAAGCCTTGTTTTTCGAAACTCTCTCCCTTATAAGAGTAGGCTGCAAAATCAAGCAATACTTCTTGAGGTTGGCAGAAAGCGTTCCATGTTTCAAGAAACATCATTGTAAAGCTAGCAATAGCAGGCCCTTTAATTCTCAATCCCGTATCTTTCCAAATCCCAAAACGATTCTCTTCATTTATGTACTCATCTGCAATATTGATTCCGCCATTGAAAGCCACTTTGTCATCAACAACTAATATTTTTCGATGGTCGCGGTTATTCATCTTAACAGCTAAAGCGGGAATAAAAGGATTAAAATTAACAACCTTTATTCCTGACTTCCTCAATTCAGCAATATTTTTCAAATGAAAAGTTGTCAATGAACCAAAGTCATCATAAATAAGGCGAACATCTACCCCTACCTTTGCTTTTTCTATCAGCAATTTTAACAGGTCCTGCCACATCCGACTTTTTTCATTGATAATAAAATATTCTAAAAAGATATAACGTTCAGCTTTTGCAACTTCTTCAAGCATCGCAGCATACATTATCTCCCCGAACTCGAAGTATTCCACTTGAGTATCCTCATAGAGTGGATAGCCACTTCCATTGATGAGGTTTTTTACAGTACCTAAAAAACGTTTATCCTTTTCTTTGAGATGATCAAGCACTATTCTATCCTGTTTAAGATAGGGCACGATTTCTTGATGCGCACGCTCAATCTTAGCTTCCATTTTCCTTACAGGGTTTTGAGTTCCAACAAGAAGATATAGCAGACCTCCAAAACCTGGAACAAGCAGAATGATTATTATCCAAACAATTTTTATTGAGGAGGCTTGATCACGTCGAATCAAGTAGAGTACAACCAAGACACTAACTGTAAGACTCAAAAGTCCTAGAATTGGTACATAATGATCGAAACTACGAACTATTCCTACCACCGCTAATAATTCAATTAGAATAAAAAAAACAGTGATTGAAATTCGATTAAAGAGCTTATTAAAAACTTTGTGCACGGCGAGGGTTCCTTCATTTTTTATACTATAATTGTAACATAAAAAATAATCGAGCTATTAACTCTCATTTTATAATCTTAACTTAAGAAAGCACGACAACAAAGCTTTTATGGTTCTACACTCAAGTGGTAGCGATTGCTCTTTTTGTGTACTGAGAAAGTCCCCTTTGTTCTTTTTAACTAGCTAACTCTATTACTTAAGTATTAGTGATTAATTTGACTAGCTACAATATGCCATTAGACCTAAGAAAAAGCTCCCGAATAGACGGAAGTTTTTATTGTTCATCGCTTACTTTAAAACGAGAGGTATCAGACTTAAATATATGTTCACTTAGAATCTTACTTAAAATCCTACTGACGTTACGGTAAGCTAAAGAAGGCGTGTTAGGTACCACATAATAGTATTTTCCCTCTTCTTTATAAATAGGGTGGCTGAGTGTTGTAAAGTGTGTTCCTTCAATAGCATTACCTGCATCGGCTGCCACATCGATAATAAAGGTTCCTTTCTTTAAATTTTTTTGTTCCTCTAGACTTAGAATCGGTGCATCATCTTTCCCTATTTCGATACCGTTCACGATGATATCGTAGGTAGAATAAGTTTCCTTAAAAACAGGCATGGTTTTCCGATAGAACATCCGGATATTACTAGAATATTTTGAAAGACTGCTAAAAGCACCTTGCGCCACATTTCCTGAGCCTAAAACCGCAATTTTAATAGAGTCATCTGGATACAAGCCATATCGAATCAAAGCATCTTGCACTCCAGCAAATCCAGCATAAAAACTATTTCTATACAGCAATCCCTTTGGTAGCGGAGCAGGTTTACTAGTATTTTTATAATAAATACTTGGTGCATTGCTATCTAAATCTACCACGGTTAGATTTTTTGGATAGACCTGATCTTTCATAAACTCCTTACCCGACCCCATAGGATGAGTCCAACCAATTATCATTTGCCCAGGTCTCAGTTCAGCATAATCACTAGGCTGGATTAATTTTAAAGAAAAAATTGCTTCTGCTTCTTTAAATATTTCTTTACGGTCTAAAATTCGGCAACCCGCTGCACGATATTCTTCATCAGTAATATCTAGATATTCACCAAATCCCTTTTCAACAATTAACTCATTTTCAAATCCCGAAATATCTTCGGGTAAGAGAGGGACCCGTCTTTCTCCTGGAAAATTTGCCTTTATTAATCCAATTATCATTTAATTCCTCCTTTAAGCTAATAAAAAATACACTTGGTTCTCTTCAGTTCGTTGCTACGGAGTGTGACAAGTGTATCTTTCAATTTTGAGTGATGAATTCTTTGTTACTTCAAGTTATTCATTTTTATTTTTTAACCATTGAGTCGTCAACATCATCGCTCCACGTGTGGCATTTGTCTCATCCATCATATTTACCATCACAAAATCATGCACTATTCCTTGGAAACGCGCTTGGGTCACTTCAACCCCAGCTTCTCTTAGATTCTGAGCATAAGCCTCTCCCTCATCTCTTAAAACATCGGCTTCGCCCGTAATAATTAGAGCTTGGGGAAGACCTTCAAGTTGCTCTTTAGTCGCACGCAAAGGGGATGCTGTAATTTGAGCACGTTCTTTTTCATCTGTTGTATATTGATCCCAGAACCATTGCATCCCTTCTTTTGTCAAAAAATAACCTTCAGCGAATTCTTGATAAGAAGGTGTATTAAAATTGGCATCAGTAACAGGATAAAATAGAACTTGCTGGTTAATTTTTTGTCCATTGCGTTGCTTACTCAATAGGGTCATTACCGTTGCCATATTTCCACCTACAGAATCTCCTGCAACGGTCAAACGATTAAGATCAAAATGTTTTTCTTTACTGAAATTCTTTAGTTGTTCTAATATTGCATAATTTTGTTCAATTGCTGTGGGATACTTGGCTTCTGGAGCTAAAGAGTACTCGGGGAATACTACGATAGAATTTGTCTTTACTGCAAGTTCACGAATTAGTTTATCATGCGTATGCGCACTGCCAAATACCCAACCCGCTCCATGAAGGTAAAGTATCACAGGGAGGTTAGAATTGTTTCCAGCAGGAGACTTAGGGCTGATAAAGCGAACGTTTATTGTGCCCCATTTCCCTGTATCTACTGGTAGATCCTCAATGATTGCTTCTTCTTTATGCACTTCACCATCTTGTACTTTTTCAAGTAGTTTTCTTCCTTCTTTTGGTTCTAGCTCATAAATACGTGGGTGTGGAGCATTATCATCGCTAAATTTTCGGGCAGCATCCTCTAATGAAATTCTATTTACCATGGGTGTCTCCTTGTATTCTATTTATAACATTAATTTTAGTTGTTTGCGTTTACATTGTCAACATATCTGTTCGTCCCTAAAAAACCATAGGATACAAAAAAGGCTCCTACCTGAGCCTTTAATTTTTCATTTAATTACCATTACGTTACATGGCGCGTGACTCACAACATATTGAGTAGTAGAACCAAGCATGAGTTTATCAATTACCCCGGCTCCAGTTGAGCCAATAACGATAAGATCGATATTATGTTCTTCGGCAAAGCTTACAATCCTATATTTAGGAGTCCCCGAAAGTTCTTGTAAGGTAACTTCTACTTTATCACCCACCAGTCGGCTTGCCTCATTCAAAATTTCTTGAGCCATTTGATCTAAACCCGGTGTTTCAACGAATCCAGCACCAGCCATGCCATAATACCGTTTATTGTCTTTAACGGTAACGATTTGAAGTTTACCACCATTGCGCTTTGTCACTTCTACTGCTTCTTGTACTGCGTTATATGATTGCTCCGATCCATCTACTGCTACCATAATATTTTTGTATTCTTTTTTCATAGGTTATAACCTCCTCTTTTTTAGTTACTTCTATTTTATAATGAAAGCGTTAAAATACAAAATCATTTTATCTGAAATAAAGGACTACTTATTTTATTTATTACGAAGTAAGCGCTATAATTTACTTAAAGGAGGTTCCATGAATTATCACATTACTCACATTCGACTTTCTGATCATTTTAGTTCTTCACCCTCAAAAATCACGCATGTTAAACTAGAAGGAGGAACTATTGAAACAACAGCTGAAGTGGCTTACTTTATTGATATAGGATGTCACTATTCCTATACCAACAAAGCTGGTCAAAAGCTTTCCGTTGGGTCCGTCCACCCAATGAACCGCAGCCCTTATATTCATACGCGTAAGCGTGTAACCTCTCCTGACGAGCTTTTATTTCTTCCTCTTTTTTAAATTCACTTGAATTACAACTGATTATAAAGCGAACTAATTGGTTTTTTCTAAGCTTTTGCTCTATTTATGGTTTATAGCATAGAATGGTTAAAGATGAACTTCTTTAGGAAAGGAATATTATGATTAGTTATTTAAAAAAAATGCTTAAACAAAATGAAAGCGTCAAGTTATATATGATCGATGGAGCTACTATTTCAGTGGTTCATCTCAAAAAAACAATGAGCGGAATGTGTCTCGTTATCGACGAGGACAATATTGAACATTTGATTAATACACGCTACATTATTCAAATAGAGGCTTAATGTAAGGATTTAATGTGTTTCAGTTCTTAAAAAAAAGACACAACGTGTCTCTTTTTTTTACTTAAAATAAGGCAAACTACAGGGCAAGTTTAAGAAGAAGTTCTGCAGCTTCGATAGCTAAAAAGAGCGGAACCAATTTCTGGGCGAGATTAATTTTCAGCTGGCTTTTCTTGCGAGATGTTTCATTTAGAAACTCAATCATGTACTGCTTAAGTAGTTGCTGTTTTGCTTCGGGAGATGTACTTGCAAAAAAACTCATGGGTAATCTAAATGCAAGCTTACCCCGATGTCCAAAATTAAAATATGTAAGTAATCCCGTCTCAAAAGATGTAACAGAAATCATCTGCTCGAATTTCATACTATTCAACTTACTCGGCATCATCATTTCCTTTGATATCATAACAATGCGACCGCTAGGAAGTTTATAGCGTTGGTAGATTAACGGATCTTGATTTTTTGCTGGACATGGAATATTGTTCATTATTACTTTCCTAATCTTTTCTTAATTTCTTTAATTATAATACTACTTCCTTTAATCATTTGTCAAAATAATACACAGAAATTGCAAAAAATGATTTTATTTACACCGTTAGCGTTATTTGTGTAATAATATAGCGTTTTTCCCGTTTTTTTATGGAATTTATTGAGCTTATTTATCATTTATCTCTATATAATATCGCTTATTGTACTGATAGATACTTTCTTTAAGAAGAGAACAAAAAAACCGCTCAATAGAGCGGTTTAAGAAGTATCTCTTAACGACGACGTTCAGCGATACGAGCTTTTTTACCTGTGAGTGCACGGAGGTAATAAAGTTTCGCACGACGTACTTTACCGTGACGGATCACTTCAATTTTTTCAACACGTGGTGTGTGAACAGGGAAGATACGTTCTACACCAACACCGTTAGAGATTTTACGAACAGTGTATGTTTCGTTGATTCCTGAGTTTTTACGAGCGATAACAACGCCTTCAAAGATCTGGATACGTTCGCGCGTACCTTCGACAACTTTAGCATGTACACGTACAGTGTCACCAGGACGGAAGTCAGGGATATCAGTGCGAAGTTGTTCAGCGTTGATAGATTCGATAAGGTTCATTTTTTTCTCCTCTTGCCCATCAATAAGTAACTTTGACCCAGCGGATGAACAGTTTTATTAGTATGTAAAACACATACTAGTAAATTATAACAAATTTGTTTAGCATTGACAAGCCCACTATGCTGATTTTTTTACTGACGGAGTGGTCAGTAACCAATCCGATCAATGTCAACTTCTGATTGGTTAATCATGTCTAAAACTTTGTGAATGAGGTACATGCGCTCATCTAAGGCATGGATTTGTTCTGCGCAGTTTTGGAGTTCTTTGCTCAGTTGCTCAGGTATTTGACCATCATATTTATAACGAACTTTATGTTCCAAAGTCGCCCAGAAGTCCATAGCTGAGGTTCGCAATTGAATCTCTACGCGACAAACTTTTTCGTTAAAGAGGTGACCTAGATTAACTTCTAAGATCATATGGTAGCTGCGGTATCCCGTAGGTTTGACATTGCGGAGATAATCTTTTTCACTGACTACCGTAAAAGCTTCTTGATTTTTAATGATTTCTACTATTTCATAGATATTTTTAGCATAGGAACAAATGATTCTAATCCCTGCGATATCTGAGAGATGTTCTTGAGCGGCTTCCGCTGTAATGGGGAGCCCTTTTTTCTTCAATTTACCAGCTATACTTTCCGGTGACTTGAGACGGTGCTTGATATGTTCAATCGGATTAACCGTTTCAAAATTATTATAGTAGGTATTGAGATTTGAGAGTTGCGTCCGAACAACGTCCAGTGCGCAACTGTAATTCACTAATTTTTGCTTGAGTTTTTCAAATTCCTCAGGTTCAAATCGCGTTTTTAAGTAATCTTTTTCTTCCATACTTCTATTATATTAAAAATAGTAAAAATTTTCTGCTTTGAAATGAAAACGTTCTAATTTATGCGGTGCGCTCAAATTTTCGATGTTTCAAGGTATACACTACGTCAGAGGCATTAGCGACCTCTGTTTCGTGCGTAACAATAATCACGATTTTTTTATCTTCATGAGCAATTTTCTTAAAGAGTTCAACAATTTGTGCCGTTGTTTCTTCGTCCAGATTTCCTGTGGGCTCATCAGCAATGATCACGTCGTGATTAAGCACTAAGGCACGGGCAATAGCGACCCTTTGCTGCTGACCACCGGATAATTTACTGACAGGTTTGTAAATCATTTCATTGGTCAATCCAACTTTTTCCAGTGCTTCTTCAATCGCTGCCTTTTCGTCTTCAAATTTTACAGCGGAGATTTTTACAGCTGTTTTAACATTGTCGTAAGCACTCATGTAAGTCAATAAGTTATAAGCTTGAAAGACGGTACTCACTGTTTTTTTACGATAGTTGGTTAAGTTACTTGCTTTGATGATTTGATCATCATAAGACATTGTCCCAGATTTCGGTGTATCTAGCCCGGCAAGTAAGGAGAGAAAAGTTGTTTTTCCTGAACCGGATTGCCCAAGAATTGCATACACGGTTCCTTTGGCAAATGTCTGTGTGACCTCTTTGAAGAGGTAATCCTCAGGATTGGTATAATAATAGGTTAAATTTTCTACTTTTAAGGTCATAAGCGCTCCTATTCTAGTTTGAGTTTACTGACAGAGCTGTCAGTAAAGTGAGGTAAGGTGTTACACTATTTTGGCGTTCTCTGATTAGTCAGTCAGTCGTTTTAATTGGTCAAAACTTGCTTAGGATTTAGGCGAAGAATGCCAATACTTGCTAAACCTACAGCAATCAACGTAATAAGAATCGCAATAGCTACCAATAAGAGAATCTCTGTATAAGACGTTTTAACGTTCAATTTTTCGAGTGCTTTAGATTCAGCTTGTGATTGACCAATACCCATGGCTCCACCTGCTTTACCCATAAATCCTCCTCCGTTACCAGATGGACGTTGACTTGTAGTATTGCCATTTTGGCCGGGCGCACCAGGAGCACCGTTATTTGTAGAACTTGCTGTTGTTTGTGTTGTTTCTTGTTTTAAAATTTGTTGACCAACAACGTTTCCGACAACATTTCCGGCAGCGGAAGCGATCCCAACTGACACGATCATCACCATGAATAATTCAAAGAAGAATTGACCGATAATTTTAATTTTAGATTCGCCAAGGCTCATCAAGACCCCAATCTCAAAGCGGCGTTCACGTACCATAAGCATTACGATAAGTGCAAGAATAATCGCACCAGCTATCGCAACAATCAAGACAATATTACGTGCAAAACTTGCCACATTGTTCAGTGAAGATTTAACATTTTGATAAGCTTGATCGTCTTTTGATACTTGGAAGCTGTCATTATTGATGAGCTTATTGGCTTTTTTGACAAAGCTGTCAGCATTGGCTGGATTTGTCATACTATAAGTGGCTGTCGAGATCTTACCAGTAGTTGCCTTCATCGCATTAGCCACAGAAAGGGGCGTATACATCGTGTTCATATATTGAATTGAACTTTCTGTACTACTGCTTGTCGTTGTGTAAATACCGACTACTGTCATCTTATAAGTTTTGTCATTTGAATCGGTTAAGGTGAAAGTAGAACCCACTTTCAAATTATTTTGACTGGCTAAGGTTGATTCAATAACTACATTATTGGTTCCTTCATCTGAAGCTTTGATAGCACGTCCAGATTTAATCTTGTAAGAACTTGAGAAGCTTGTATTTGCCGCTAAATTATTTGTTCCGTAGATGGTGAAATCATCTTGAGAGCCTCCCATTTGGCCACCACCCATATCGCCACCAGGGCCATTTTGATCACCAGTAGCACTATCGGAACTTGAAGTATCACTGCTTGTTGAAACTTTTTCAATCCCTGAATCAGCTGAAGCTGATGCTTGATAAGTAAAACTATAAGATTTTACACCATCAAGAGCGGCAATTTTTTTTGCAGTGGATTCAGAAATTGTTGGCATATCAATATTGAAACGTTTGCCCGAAGTATCTGATGTGCTCTCACTAGAGCTGGAGCTTGAAGTAGCACTGCTTTGCGCTTCTTTAATCACATTTTGCATGTCTACTGAGAGGGAAACTGTTGCCCCCGCAGCCTTTTTAGCATTATCAATGGAAACATTTGCTGCACTATTGATAATCAAACCAGATAAAACAAATATCAAAATGGCTGAAAATGCGACAATCAATAATACTGTACGTCCGATTTTGGCTTTCGTAAAAAGCCATGCCCGTCTTATAAAATCCATATTTTCCTCTTTTCTAAGTCTGTACCACAGACCTTTAAAACTTACAGCCCGGTCAGTCCATTTTTAAGCACGTCAGCCACCTTTTAATTTAAAAATAATAGCATAAGATTAAGCAGATTAAACTTGGCTTGCCGTCCTTAAAAATCACTCTCGCTGCATTAGATGGCAGTGGTTCCACCCTCAGTATTATCATCGACTGAGCCAGAATTTTGATCTGTTGTGCCACCGCTGTTATTGGATGCACCTGAATTCACATCTGGGGCACCCTGGTTATTTTCTGTCTGATTACTGCCGTTTCCCGATGGACGATTTTGCATTTGTTGTAAATTCTGCCCTGAGTCCGCATTGGCTTGTCGTTGCCCAAGATAATAACCTGCCAGACCACCTAAAACTAAAGTCAAAAGTGACATGTAGACCACCGTTTTTTCTTTAAAAAGATGTAAAATTTTTGTCAACGCCTCTTCCTTTCTCACTTGATAAGATGATTATAGAAGTTAAAACTTAAGTACAACCCAAGCCAGCCTTAATTTTTTCTGAAAGAAACTTTTAACTTTCTGACTGACACGTCATGCTACTGACAGAGCTGTCAGTAAGCTCTGAATTTAACATTATAAAAAAAGCTACCCGAGGTAGCTTTTATTTTTTATCTTAAGAGATTGAATGGCTTAGAACATGAAGTAGAGCCACAAAGCCACTACCGACATCACTGCGGTAAATAACCAAAAAACAATGTCAATCTTCCATTCAGACCAGCCAGCGGCTTTTCCAGAAAAACCACCCAACTCAAAATGGTGATGAATTGGAGTCATTCGAAAAATTCGTTTGCCCCCTGTTTTCTTAAAGTAAGTGACCTGGATCATCACAGATAATGTTTCAATCACATAGACTGCACCAATAAGGATTAACGTCCACTCGGCGTGTAATAAAATCGAAATGATAGCAAGAAAGCCACCTAAGGCTAAGCTTCCGACATCACCCATAAATATCTTAGCAGGTTTGTGATTGAAAACAAAGAAGCCTAGCAAGCCACCAATGACTGACAAGATGATCAGCAAAACATCATACTGGTGATGGACTACTGCAATAATCGCATAAGCACTAAGGGAAATGGCAACTGTAATAGAAGCAAGCCCATCTATCCCATCGGTAAGATTGACTGCATTTGACCATCCCACTAACCAAATGATGATAAAGATCAAGAAGAAAATTCCTAAGTCAAAATTTCGACCAAATAAAATCAGGTGATTGACTTGAAGCCCAGGAGATACGGGAGGAATCATATGATCAGGAATGAAATTTCCCATGCGTGGTGCAGCTTTAAAATGAGGAGCACTCGTATAAATCAAATAAGAAACTAAACCAATCACGATTTGCGCCAAAAGTTTTTGTATTGCTGTCAACCCCTCATTTTTCTTCTTAAAAATTTTCAAGAAGTCATCAAAGAAACCAATCACGGCATACATAGCAAGAACCCACCATGCAATGATGAACGAAGCGCTCGCTTGCCCTAATAAAAGTGCTGCTACTACCGAAACAATCAATGCCACGATGACAAAGACAAATCCACCCATTGTAGGCGTTCCAGCCTTACTCGCATGTTGCTTGACATCTTCAAGCGTTGGTTGTCCACCCAATTTTTTCTTATGGAAGAACATAATGAAGCGAGGGATGCCAATGATTGTTAAAACCATCGCAACGACCGCTACCACTATCCCATTCAATAACATTTTCTTCTCCTATTTTAATCACCCGACGTGACTTCTTATTACCCGTCTATTTTTAGTGATTTTCCTGTTTTCATTCAAGACAAAACTTAACTGCCAAGTGTTACAGTTAAAGTCTGCCCTTTTTTAGCTTTTGTACCCACGTCAAGACTTTGACTTGCTACCTTCGTACCTGATCCTTCAAAAGTAACTTTTAGACCGAACCAATCGGCGAGCTGATTAACTTCTTCTTTTGACCAGTCATACATATCAGGCATTACTTGATCCTTATCATCTGTAAGAAGCAAGATACGTGTATTCGCATTAACTTTTTTGCCTGCACTTACTGATTGAGCAGTGACCTTTGTTCCTGAACCGATAATCACAGGATTAAGAACGGTTTGACGCAAGCTATCTGCTGTCGTCCCCGCTTCTTTTCCTTTATAGTCAGAAATTTTAACCTGACCAGCTTTTTCATCATCAGAATTTGTTTGGTTCAGTTCACTCTTTAAGCTCTCAGCACGCGTTAAGAGCGGATTTGCTACACGTGCAATGTATTTCAGCGTCCATGGCTCTGAAGGAATCTTGACATTCATATAGAAGATAAAATCAGGGTCTTTAGCAGGATACATTACAACTGCAGAATACAAATAATCTTGGGAGCCCGTCATATAGCCTCCTGTTGAAGAGGCAATCTGTGCCGTCCCAGTTTTGACTGCTGCGGCTTGCCCATTCACCATAAATAATGGACCAGGATCAATTCCTTCATCAGGATCGCCTGTTGTAGAATAAGACGTTCCATAAACTGGATCCGTATTAACAGTTAGCATCAAATCCCGAACCTTATCCGCTGCACTTTCTGAAACGGGATGTCCAATAACTTCTGGTTGAGAGGTCAAACTGGTTTTCGTATTAGGATTAACCACTTTACTTACAATATGAGGCTCAAGCATTGTTCCATTGCCCGCAATGGCTGTCCATCCTCGAATTAACTGAATAGGTGTCACAGCTACCCCTTGACCAAACGAAGATTGGATTTGGGATACAGCATTTGCCGAAGGAAGCGAACCTGCATTTTCGTCATCCAGCCCAACTCGCGTTTTTAAGCCAAATTTGAATTTATTTAAATAACTGCCCCAAAGGTCGTTCCCCATATCCATTTCAATGCGGCTCATTCCAATATTGGATGACATCGCAAATCCTTGCGCATAAGTTACTGTTTCGGGAAGGGTATAACTCTTGTTTTCGGTAACGTCCCAGTCATTAATGGTCGCATCATACACTTGGAGCTTCCGTTGATAAGTTGCATTAAGATCTACTTTACCACTATCTAAAGCTGAAGCCATCAAAAAGGTTTTGAAGGTTGAGCCCGGTTCAAAAGCAGTTTGATAAAGCAAGCTATTCCATGTGAAATTCTTTTGTGTAATGTCTGAGTTGATTGTTTCAGCAGTATAAGTCGGACGTTGGCTGGTAGCTAAAATGTCTCCTGTATGCGCATCAACCAGCGTACCTGAAATCTCTTGAGCTCCGGTCTGGCTTGCTGCAGAGTCCATTGAGGTCTCCAACAGTTTTTGAAGTTGCGCATCCAGCGTCGTATAAACATCTTGACCATTTTCAACGGGCTCAATCACCTTAGTAGTCCCAGGGATAGGACGCCCTAAGATATCTTTTTGGTAAGTTTCCACCCCATTTTTACCGCTCAAGATTGGATTGAAAGATTTTTCCAACCCCATGTCTCCTTGCAAAACCTGTACACCATTGACATCTTTTGGACGTGCAATCCCAATAAACTGTGAAGCAAAATTTCCGAACGGATAGGAACGTGAAAGATCGGCAGAAAAGCCAATTCCCACAAGTTTTTGTTCTTCAGCTGCTTTTTGTATTTCCTGCATTTTCTGCAAAGAAATATTAGAGCCTTTTGTCCCAAACTGCACTTGTTTATATTTCGAATTTAGTTGCTTCTCAATAAGGCTTCGGTCGATATTTAATTCACGGTTAAGAAAATCTTCTAACTTGCTGTATTCACTTTTATCAGCATACATCCGATTACCATTGGAATCCACTTGTGTTTTATCCAAGACCACGTAGATTGTATAAGTACTTGAATCTACCGCAATAGGAGCTCCTGTCCGGTCGTAGATTGTTCCACGCTTGGCTTGAACAGTTACTGTACTTTGATAATTGTTTGTGGCCATCTTTTTAAGATCAGTTCCACCTACATGATTTACTGTAATTAACCAGACAAAGCGAAATATAAAAATCGTAAACAGAGCAATAGCTAGGAAAAAAAGGCTCTTACCTACATGTTTACGATTTCTTTCAGGACTCAACTTCGTCTTTCTTGCATTTCGAGATACTTTTCTAAATGGAAAGAAAATTAGTTTTTTAAAGAATTTTATCATTTTGTTGCTTTCAGTATATTAGACGGCGTTTGTTTCATATCAGCCTTATTTGCTGCATCGATAACCCGATTGGGTGAAGCTAAGTCTAAAATTTGTTGATCATATTCTGATTGTTGGGTCGTTTGTTGTGTGATTTTTGATTTTAAGTCCATCGTATTACTTTGGACTTCAAGAGTTTTTGTCTTAACATAGAGCAAGCCGACAGCCAATACCAAAGCAGCCCCTACCATTGCAAGGTAGAACACTTTTTCGACACCGCTAAATTTTTTAAACTTACTTGCTAAAACTTCTGGCGCGAGAGACTCTGTATCAATCAAATACGAGTCTTTTTTTGCCGCAGTTTCTATGTCAAAGTATTCTTTCGGCTGTGCTGCCATCGTCTCCTCCACTGCTTTATATTCTAAAGCTATTTTTACTTCTTTGTTATCAGATTATTTATTAATCATGTTGTTTTTGAGCCACGCGTAATTTCGCACTATGGGCACGGTTATTCTCTGCGAGCTCTTCTTCACTTGCAAGCACAGGCTTGCGTGTAATAAGTTTCAATTTTGCTTCCATTTCTTTTGGAAGCATAGGAAGCCCTTTAGGGACATTGACTGTGCTGTACTCTTTAAAGATATTTTTCGTCAAGCGATCTTCTAAAGAATGGAACGTGATTACTGAAATTCGACCTTCTTCTTTTAGCAAGTCAATAGCTTGTTCGATTGATTCTTCAGCTGCACCCAGTTCATCATTCACCTCAATTCGGATGGCTTGAAAGATTCGCTTAGCCGGATGACCTTTTTTCTTCAAAGCTTTTTGAGGCAGAGCAGCTTTTATTAAATCTGCTAGTTCAATTGTTGTTTCAATTGGTTTTATTTTTCTTGCTTGTTCAATCTTACGAGCGATTTGTTTTGAAAATTTGTCTTCTCCATAACGGAAAAAAATTCGAACTAACGCTTCATAAGGGTAATCATTAACCACTTCATAGGCTGTCAAAGTTTGCGTTTGGTCCATTCGCATATCCAAACGTGCATCCTTTTTATAGGAAAAGCCTCGTTGACTATCGTCAAATTGTGGACTTGAGACTCCTAAATCATAAAGAATCCCATCAATCTTCGTAATCCCCTCCTCAGCGAGTGCTGAAGTGAGGTAACGAAAATTACTCTTGATGAGTGTAACTTTATGCGCTGCAAGTTGTTGCTTTAGACGAATCTTTGCATTCTCATGCGCAGTTTCATCCTGATCAAACGCATATAAATGCCCTGTGGTAAGTTTACTAAGGAGATATTCACTATGGCCAGCCCCCCCAAGGGTTGCATCTACATAAATTCCATCAGGTTTGACGTCAAGCAAATCGACGGTTTCATGTAGTAAGACTGTATCATGCTTAAATGCTGTAGTTTTTGGCAATTTGTGCCATCCTCCTTGTATACTTATAGTTCATTATACCACTTTTTTATATTTTTTGTAGTAGTTTACATAATGATGTAAATTTTTTTATACCTCATCATTTCTGTAAGCCCTTTATTATAAAAGGCGATAGATAAACGGCCCGCTTTCTTCTGTCAAATGGATTGACAAATCGTGTCAACATTGGGCCGAGTTTAATTATACCAACTTCTACTAAAAATAGACTGAACTAAGTCAGTCTATTTTATTTTTCCCTAACTGCTTGTTTTGGTAAACTTAGCAAGATAATTAAACATAAAATAATTAACATCAATACTAAAAACAAGAGATATTGGAGGAGTAAATCTTGATTGGTTGCGTAGCTTAGCGAAATTTTGTGATTTAAAATCCAATAGTAAGCAGTCCCTATCGCAGTCGTACTTAGTACTATTAAAATATTTAAATTGCTAAGTCCAACGTCTCTTAATCTGCGTGTAAAACTTGCAATTTGAGGGATAGCCGTTATGACAAGGAAAAGAATGAAGAGTCCCTGTAAAAACATGGCTACATTTACCAGACCGAATTGATTCAGTGGTTCTAAAAGCTTTGCTAAAACTATAAAGCACGTAAGAATCAGCACCCATACAAGCTGAACCAACCAGAACGCCTTTCGATTAAGACGTCCTGAAAAATCAAAATAATTTTTAAAATAAAGGTTAAATGCTTTGGAAAAATTTTGAGGCTCTTCAGCAAGTTGATCAGATGAAACATTAAGCGGCTGATAAATTGGCAGATGACGCGCGCGCGCGTCCTGAGGAAGACCATTGAGTATCAATAAAATTACCGACCCTACACCAAAAACAAGGGTTAAAAAAATAAGTTCCCAAGGCAACGCCGCATCTCTTAAACGGCGAATCGTCATGGCAAAATAGGGTAATATAGCCGCTAGAGCGTAACCCCAAAATATAAGTAACGTAAGAGAAGCTAGCGACTCCCAAACGAGTGAGTAACCTAAATAAGAGTGCGTCGTGAGGTAGTGATGCACATTTAGTGGAATGATAAGTACAATAAAATGAACAAACATTGCGGACCAAAAGTCACTGCGAACCGTACGCTCCCAAAAGTTAAATGCGCCCATCCAAAATTTTTGATATGCTTGAATCATGGAATGTTCATCCTTTCTCACTCGTAAAGTCTTGAATCGTCAGCCTCATCTTTACCATACTTCGATGGAAAGAGGCAGAGCACATAAACTACTAATGTAATAAGATTAAACAGGAGACCAAAATTACTCAAAAAATCAATTTGAATAAAGCGCACAACTATTCCATATAAAGCACTCACACCAAACAAAAGGGCAAACCATCTGGGAAGGCCAGCATCAAGCAGGCGTCGTGCTGTCAAACTTATATTGGGAAGAAGAATTATGAGACCGACTAGAGCAATGAGAATAACAATAATCAGAGTACTTCCCGTAGGATTAAAAGATAAATCAAGTATGCTTTTTTGCAGTTCTGCTTGTGACAAGGTTGAAGCCTGATTAAGAATTTTAGCAGCCTGTGGAATCATCATAAAGAAATGAATCATATTTAGTAGGGCAAAAATAATGACGTTAACTAAAAAGACCCACCAATAGTCTGAGCGACTCGCATATGTTTTATAATCACCCGCTTTTTTCCAATATTTTTTGTATGCTTGTATCATTTTTCACCTCTAATCTTAATTTTTACTGATCGCTTGATCAGCTTTTTCAGTGAGAAAGTAAACGTTTTGCCTGAGCTAAAGCTTCCTTTGTAAGATCATCTCCAGCCAACATCTTCGCTACTTCTTTGACGCGTTCGTCAAAACTCAACTTACGCACGGTCGATGTCGTAATCTCATCCGTAGAAGCTTTTTCAATATAAAATTGTGTATCTGCGATGGCCACAACTTGAGGTAAATGCGAGATTGCAAGAACCTGCCCGTTAGTCGCAATTTTATAAATTTTATTGGCAATAGCTTGGGCAACGCGGCCTGAAACACCGGTGTCAACCTCATCGAAGACAATCGCTGTTTTATTTTCACGCCGTGAAAAGCTTGATTTTATAGCTAACATTAGACGAGATAGCTCACCGCCTGAAGCTGTCTTTGCCAAAGGTTTAAATCCTTCACCTGGGTTAGTTTGGATGAAGAACTCTACATGCTCATTGCCATTGGAAGAGAATTTTCCTGCTTCAAACTGTACTTTGAAATCCGCCTTTTCCATGTACAAATCAGCAAGCTCGTGCTTAATATCTTTTTCTAATTCTTGTGCTATTTCATGTCGGGCAATATTGAGCACTTTACTGGCTTCAATTAGCTCTTTTTGAGCGACTTTTACCGCTTTTTCTAGACGTTCAGAATCATTTTCTGAACCCGTTAATTCAGAAAGCTCGAGCTGAACTTTTTCAAGATAATTTAAAACATCAGTGAGTTCTGGCCCATATTTTTTTTTCAAGGTGTTGAGACTGAGTATTCGATCTTCTATTTGGAGAAGTTCACTAGGATTAAACTCTAAATCACTCATAATCCGCTGTAACTGGGCCGCTACATCTTCTAAAACATAATAGCTCTCTGCTGTTTTATCTGCTAAATCTTGGTATTCTGGATCATAACTGCTGATCGCATCAAGCTCTGACATGGTCGTGCGAATGTTGTTGAGGCTAGAATAATCGCTATCCTCATCATCTAGTGCCAAGTAAGCCACACTAAGTGCGTCAGCAATACTCTTAATGTTATTAAGTTTTTCCCTGCGATGCAAAAGCTGTTCATCTTCTGTCAAATTAATGGCAGCTGCTTCAATTTCCTCTGCTTGAAATTGAAGAATTTCGATACGTTGGGCAAATTCTTGCTCATTTTTTTGACGAAGCGTCAGTTGTTGGCGCAGTGTTTTAAATCGTTCAAACTTGCTTTTATAGTGATGTTTCTTTTCTTCGAATTGCTCATCACCAAATTCATCCAACAAATGAAGATGATTTTTTGCATTCATTAACTCTTGGTTGTCGTGTTGACCATGAATATCCACCAAAAATTCACCGATCTGACGTAAGGTGCTCAGATTTACCATCTGACCATTGATGCGACAAACCGAACGACCGTTTGCGAAAATTTCTCGCCGTAGAATCAACTCAGATTCAACTTCTTCAAAGCCAAGTTCTTGTAAAAGATTTTTTAATTCTGGAGTTTTTTCAAAATAAAACAAACCCTCAATTTCAGCTTTTGTTGCGCCGTGTCGGACAAAATCACTTGAAGCTCGTCCTCCTAAAAGAAGGTTCATCGCATCAATAATAATTGATTTCCCTGCACCAGTTTCACCTGTCAAAATCGTCATTCCATTTTCAAATGAAAGATGAATTTCTTCAATAATTGCAAAATTTTTGATTGAAATCTCTTGTAACATCAGAATTCCTTTCCAAAAAATGACTGACAAACCTGTCAGTAAACTGACAGGTTTTCTCCGCATGTTTTTTTAGGCTAATCGGTTTTAAATTTACTGATGGTTCTGTCAGTAAGTTCTAAAACTCAGTAAGTACTTGATATAGTTTTTTTGCCTGTGCTTCCGTTTCAAAAATGACCAGCGCACTATCATCATCAATGATCAATGCAAAGATTTCATCTCCATAATCTTCAAGAAGATAATTTTTAACCAAACTTGTTGTCCCAGGGTTTGCCTGAATCCAAAGTTTATCCGCCTTAATTTTCGTACCAGTAATCGCGTCAAAGACAAGTGCTTTGTGAAGACTGGATTGAAGTCCCTCATTATTTTTAGGTAAATCGTATCGATATCCTCCAGAAGCGGCTGGAACTTTAATCAAGGCCAAAGATTTAATGTCACGTGACACCGTGGCTTGCGTCACATCGACGTCATGTTGCTGAAGTTTTGAAACCAGCTCTTCTTGTGTCTTCACTTCGTTTTCTTTGATAAATTGGGCAATAAAGTTTAAGCGTTCTTCTCTTTTCATAAGTTTTCACTTTCTTCTTTTAAGACTGAATCAATCATGGCGGTATCAGCGTTTTGCGCTAAACCGTCTTTAACAAGGTGGACAAGAAATTCAACATTTCCTGCTCCCCCTTTGATGGGTGAAAAGGTTAAATTTTTGACAGAAAAGCCAATATCTGTTGCACTTCGGAGCACTTTCTCAATGGTCATTCTATGAATTTTAGGATCTTTAATGATCCCATTTTTGCCGACTTGTTCCCGACCTGCCTCAAATTGGGGTTTAATCAAAGCTGCTACTGAACCATTTTCAGCTAAAATAGCATAAAGCGGGGGCAAAATCAAGTCCAACGAAATGAAACTCACATCAATGGTTGCAAATTCTGGCTGTCCTTCTTTGAAATCATCGAGGACGGCATGCCGGAAGTTAAATTGTTCCATGACCACGACCCGTGCATCATTACGAATTTTCCAAGCTAACTGATTAGTTCCTACATCGAGTGCATAGACCAGTTTAGCCCCAGATTGTAGCATCACATCGGTAAAGCCACCTGTTGAACTTCCAATATCCAAACAGATTTTTTGAGCCACATCTAGACCAAATTGGGCAATGGCTTTTTCTAATTTTAAACCACCTCGGCTGACGTATTTCAGCTTCTCGCCTTTGAGGCGAAGCTCCGTACTGTCCTCTATTTTTTGACCTGGTTTATCAAAACGTTCTCCTGACTTTTGATCAACGACAAGTCCCGCCATCACCCCACGCTTTGCTTGCTCACGTGTTTCAAACAAACCCTGGTTAGTAGCTAAAACGTCAATTCTTTCTTTCATTTATTAAAAAATAAATCCTTTCTTACTTCGCTTAGTTCATCGGATAATCCCGCTTTTTATCTCTGCCACTTCTAGAGCAAGCCGTATTACTCCTGCTCCATGTCCAGTTTTTCAATCAATTCGAAAAGAGGCGTTTTTGGCATCACTGACAGCTCTGTCAGTTGTGCTTTGACTGCGGTCAGCTGTACATGTAAAGCTTTTTTTGCACCATCAAGTCCTAAGTAAGCAACATATGTCGATTTTTCTTCTAAAATATCTTTGCCAGGGGTCTTGCCAAGTTCTGCAAAAGTTGCTGTAATGTCTAAGATATCATCCCGAATTTGAAAAGCTAAACCAAACTGCTGACCAGTCTTTCTGAGGCTTTCAATTTCTGTCCTTGACTTTCCAGCTACAATCCCTGCAGCCACAAAAGGAAATGTTAAAAGTCGTCCCGTTTTTAACTGATGAATTTGCTCAATCTCACGGAGACTTAAGGTTTTCCCTTCACCAGCCATGTCCAAAACCTGACCAGCCACCATCCCAAAAGAACCTGAAGCATAGGCTAATTCTCGCGTGAGGTCCACAATAACAGAGGAGGGTAAGTCACTTTCTGCGAGAAGGAAAAAGGGGTCAAAAAATAAAGTATCTCCCGCTAAAATGGCAGTCGCTTCATCAAATTTTTTATGATTGGTCAAGACACCACGACGGTAATCATCATTATCCATCGCGGGTAAATCGTCATGAATTAATGAACCCGTATGAATTAATTCTACTGCTAGAGCAATTTGATAATGGCTCGGATTAAGACTCAGGCCAAATCCTTCCAATAGTTCTAAAAACACAAGGGGACGTAATCGCTTTCCACCAGCTAATAACGAATAGCGAGCAGAAGCAGCAAGTTGCGCCGGAATGTCCTCTCGAGCATAAAACGTTTTAATAAGATCTTCTATTTTTTTTCTCTTCGTGTCCATTAGTTTCATTATACCAAAAAACACAACTAAAAGTTGTGTTCGTTGTTAGTGAATAGCAAGTGAAAAACTGAATTTTTTTATAAAAATCTTGCTTTGATTACATTTTTTGTAAGCTCTTCCAGATGATGAAGTGTTCCTTTTTCTTCTAAGGCTTGTTCTAAAGAAAGCGGGCGAGGCTGAATCGAGAAACTTGCCAGTAAAAGTTCCTCCATTTCTCCCAGATTTTCCCCTAAAGTTCCCACAAAAGCTAACGTGGGTACCTTGTGTTTTTTCGCCAATATAGCCATCCCGTAAGGAACTTTCCCATGAGCAGTTTGAAAATCCAAACTTCCTTCTCCTGTAATTACTAGGTCCGCATCTTTTAGCTCCTCTTCAAGCTCTAATAATTCTGCGATCTTAAAAAAGCCTGATTTTAGCTCTCCTCCTAAAAGCAAAATAGCTGCTCCTAACCCTCCAGCAGCTCCCGTTCCTGCTACTTTCTGCACATCTAAACCATAGCGTTCTCGTATTTGTCTTGCTCTTTCTTGTGCTTGGGCCTCTTGCTGCTCAATTAAATCAGGTGTTCCGCCTTTTTGAGGACCAAAAACTCTGGCATAACCATTTTCGCCAGCATAAACATTGGTAACATCTGTCAAAGCCGTCACTTTCATATTCTCAAAGCGTGGCAGAGCGAAGATACTTCCGCCCAAACCTTCCAAAAGACCGAGACCGCCATCAGAAGTTCCTGTACCGCCCAAGCTGACTAATAATTCGCGCACTCCCCTTTTTTCAGCGTCAATAAATAAAGCTGCAAGCCCCCGGGAACTCGCCTGAGTAAATGTGTCAGCTGTTGGCGTGATTTTATCAAGTCCAATCACTTGTGCAGCTTCAACGACCGCTACATCTCCCGCTAACAGATAAGAAGCAGTAATCTGGCGCCCCATTAGATCTACTGTGTCTACTTTAATCCGCTCACCGCCAAGTTTCTGGGCTAAAGCTGCAAGGGTTCCTTCACCACCATCGGCAATTTCAAAAGTACACACCTCTGTTTGTGGCAGAACAGATTTTATTCCCTTTTTGACGGCAGCGTTTAATGCATATGACGAGGCTGAACCTTTAAAAGAATCTAAAGCTACAACAATTTTCATCCGAGACTCCTTTGCTTTACTCTTATTTTACCAAAATAATATAAAAAAGGACCCGTAAGTCCTTCTTTATTTACTGACCAGCTGGTCAGTACACTTAGTACTCTTTTTGCTCAGGTGCAAAATCACTTTCCTCTTCATCTTTACCCACAATTTTGACCAGGGTCTGCTCTGCTTCATTTAACGTTTTCTTCAAACCTTCAGAGAGTTTCATTCCTTTTTGAAATTCGGCGATTGCATCCTCAAGAGGGACATCTCCTGATTCTAACTTGCGGACAATGCTCTCGAGCTCTGCTAAATGTTCTTCAAAGGTTGCTTCATTCTTAGTTGCCATTTTATTTTACCTCAACTTCTACTTTACCATCAACAAAATCCAAATGGAGGGTTTCCCCTTTTTCGACCTCATTGACAGACTTAATAATTTTACCGTGATCATTCGTGACGACAGAGAAGCCACGTGCTTTTATTTTAGAAAGATCTAATAAAAGTAAGGACTGATAAAGTTGTGCGACTTTATTTTTTTGTCGGTCTAAAATTTTAGCATAAGCTGGCACGAGCCTGTCAGCTGCAAGTTCAAACCGATGCTGAACTTGCGTTACTTTCGTCGTGGTCAGTGAACTTAAACGTTCCGTCAGTCGGTCAAGTTTTTGAACGTGACCATCATAAAGACGCTCTGGTTGGCGAAAAACTACGGATGCACTCAGTTTTTCTACTCGCTCGCGCCTTACGCTAATCAAATGAGTGAGCTGGTTTGTCATGCGTTTTTCTTGCTCACTTGCCCAGTTCATTAAATCTAATCTTGTAGTCGGAGTCGCCAATTCAGCTGCAGCAGTGGGTGTTGCAGCCCGATGATCTGCCACAAAATCTGCTAGAGTCACATCAGTTTCATGACCCACTGAGGAAATAATCGGAATCCGCGATTCAAAGATTGCCCGAACCACACTTTCTTCATTAAACCCCCAAAGGTCTTCGATAGAGCCACCGCCTCGACCGATAATCATCACATCAAAATCGCCTCGCGCATTCGCACGACGAATGTTAGTGGCAATTTCCTCAGCTGCTCCATTTCCTTGAACTTTTGTGGGATAAACGACCAGCTGACTCATGGGAAAACGGCGTTGTACCGTCGTAATGATATCCCGAATTACCGCGCCAGAGGGACTTGTTACCACAGCAATTTTTCGAGAGAAAGCTGGTAAGGGTTGCTTCCATTTTGCCTCAAACAAACCCTCAGCGGTTAATTTTTTCTTTAATTGTTCAAATTTAACAGCCAGAGCACCGACACCATCTGGAATTAAACGCTCAATATTGATTGAGTAAGAGCCAGAAGGGGGATAAATACTGATACGCCCCACCGCTAATACTTTCATTCCCTCTTCCAGACGAAAATCTAACTTTCTAAACTGACCGGCCCACATCGTAGCTTGAATCACTGCACTTTCATCTTTGAGTGCAAAGTACTGATGATTTGGTCGCTGACGAAAATTTGAAATTTCTCCTGTCAGATAAACCCGTTCCAGATAGGGATCACGGTCAAATTTCGCTTTTAAATATTTTGTTAAGGTGCTTACGGATAAATATTCTGTCATTTTTTATCAACTTCTTATCTTTTTACCTATAAACTTTAAAAAATTTCTTTTAAATTCTAATCTCTAATCCATTTATAAGCATCATTTTTTACTGACAGCTCTGTCAGTAAAATTAGTCTAATTTTCTTGCAGCAGCGCGAACCGTTTGCTCCATTAACATGGTAATGGTCATCGGTCCAACACCTCCCGGAACAGGGGTGATAAGTCCTGCGACGTTCTTGACCTCATCGAAGTCGACATCTCCATGCAACTTTCCTTCTTCATCCCGATTCATTCCCACATCAATAACTACGGCGCCTTCTTTTACATCCGCTGCCTTGATAAATCGATCTTTTCCAATTGCCACGACCAAAATATCTGCTTGTTTAGTCAACTCTTGAAGATTCTGGGTACGTGAATGAGCAATCGTTACAGTCGCATCAGCCATCATCAATAACTGCGCCATCGGCTTACCTACAATGTTAGAGCGTCCAACCACCACAGCTTTTTTCCCGGCCAAATCAACATCATATGCTCGAAACATCTCCATAATGCCCGCAGGCGTAGAGGGAATCATCAGTGGATTTCCTGACCACAGACGTCCCATATTCATCGGATGAAAACCATCGACATCTTTTTCAGGATCAATAGCCAACAACACCTTCTCCTCAGAAATGTGTGCAGGGAGGGGCAATTGCACCAAAATACCATGCCACTGTTCCGCTTGATTATACTGTTCGATCAAACCTAAAAGCTCTTCTTCAGAAACATCCTCTGGCAAGCGAACCACACTTGAATTAAGTCCAATAGCTGTAGCTTGACGTGCTTTATTCCGTACATAAATTTGGCTAGCAGGATCTTCCCCAACTAAAATTACAGCTAAACCCGGAATAAGTCCAGCTGCTTGCAATGCGTCAACTTTATTTTTTAACTCGTCTTGCATCTTTGCAGCGAGCGCTTTTCCATCTATTAATTTCATATCTCTTATTATAACATAAGCCTAATTAGTTCTCAGCTCTCCTTTTTCTCATATTTTTAATTATTAATTTAAACGTTCGCCATTTGTTTTCTAAAAAATGAGCGCTTTCTTTGACTTTTTAAGTTTACATGTGTAACCTTAAAGAAGAGGTAACACATTAAAACAAATTAAGAGGAGGAAATGATGACGAACAAAATTAAAAACATGCCCCATACGGAGTCCGAAGCTACACCCCATCATCACATGAAGGGGGATCATTCTATGGAAATGATGGAGGACCACACGATGATGAACCACGGTGGTCACATGATGCACATGGGCAACATGAAAAAAAAGCTTAAAGTAGCCATTGGTTTGATGATACCTCTTTTGCTGATTTCACCCATTGCAGGTTTTACCCTCATTCATTTTCCTGGAAGTGAGCTTGTACAATTGCTCTTAGGCTCCATTCTTTTCTTTTATGCAGGCACCCCCTTTTTCAGTGGTGCAAAAGGAGAGCTTAAAAGTCATAAACCAGCTATGATGATGCTTATAACAATGGGGATTTCTGTCGCCTATGCTTATTCCGTATACGCCACTGTCCTCACGTTGCAAGGTCAGATGGCAATGAATTTCTGGTTTGAATTATCTACCTTAATTGTGATTATGTTGATTGGTCATCTTATCGAAATGCGTGCAATTATGGGTGCAGGAGATGCCTTAAAAGACTTGGCAAGTTTGGTTCCTAAAAAAGCCCATCTGAAAAATGGAAAAGACGTTGAACTTTCTGAACTGCAAGTTGGTGATGTCTTACTCGTTAAAGAAAATGAAAAAATACCAGCTGATGGAAAAATCCTCAGCGAGGCACTCATTGATGAGTCTATGATTACAGGGGAAAGTCGAGCTGTCACTAAAAAGCCGAATGATTTAGTTTATGGAGGGGCTCAAAATAAAAACCAACCCTTTGAAATGGAAGTTACAACGTTAGGAAAAGAAAGTTTTCTTAGTCAAGTCACTGCACTTGTACAAAATGCTCAAGCCCAAAAATCCTCCCTGGAAAATATGGCCGATAAAGTAGCAGGCTATCTCTTCTATGCCGCTTTGTTTGTAGGGATCCTCTCTTTTATCATTTGGAATCTTACAGCTACTTTCAGTTTTGCCCTTCTTTTAGCCGTCTCCGTCTTTGTTATTGCGTGTCCCCATGCACTCGGTCTTGCAGTCCCGCTCGTTGTCTCACGCTTAATGAGTTTATCCGCTAAAAAAGGACTTTTAATTCAAAATCGGACCGCTCTAGAAAATATCAACCAGATAAAATATGCTTTGATGGATAAGACTGGAACCTTAACCGATGGACAATTTAAAGTACGAAAAGTGGTAGCTCTAAATAAAAAAGACAATATTTTGTCACTCATGGCAGCTCTAGAAAAGAGTTCAACTCATCCCTTGGCACAAGCTATCGTACAAGCAGCCGCCGATGAGCCCCAAGCATTAGCAAGTGAGATTAAAAATATTCCAGGGGTTGGTATTTCTGGAAAAATCGAGGGTAAATCCTATCAGATTGTCAACGGGAGGTACTTGAATGAACATCAACTTACAGTCGCCGACGATGAAACCCAAGAATATTTATCCCTTGGATTAACCCTTTCTTACCTCCTTAATGATCAGCAAGAAATCCTTGGTTTTATTGCTCTAGGAGATTCACCAAAACCTGAAGCTAAGGCTTTGGTCGAAGGATTGATTGCCCAAGATATCCAACCGGTAATGTTAACGGGTGATAATCAGCAAACAGCTCAAAAAATCTCAGCCGCTTTAGGAATCCCTGAGTTTCAAGCAGAATTAAAACCAGAGGACAAGGCACGCTTGGTTAAAACATACCAAGAAAAGGGTGGGGTCATCTTTATTGGAGATGGAGTCAACGATTCTCCTGCTCTCGCAACAGCAACAATTGGCTGCGCCATTGGTTCAGGAACATCGGTGGCTATTAGTAGCGCCGACGTTGTCTTGGTGAATTCTAATCCTAAAGCTGTGCTTGATCTTATTTCACTTTCGAAAAAAATGCTACGTAAAATGAAGCAAAATCTTTGGTTTGGTGCGGGTTATAATATCATTGCTATTCCAGTTGCCGCAGGGATTCTCTATCCATTTATAGGACTTTATATTGATCCATTGTTAGCTGCAGTATTGATGTCACTTTCGACGGTCGTTGTCTCTATTAATGCAATGAGACTTACAGACAAAGAATGAGGCACTGCAACCAAGCAAGCATTACTAAAAAATAAAAAGAGGAGTACATCTCCTCTTTTTTATATCAATCCATTTTTCTTTAAAAATTCACGCGCCACTTTTTCAGGACTAGCCTGATTCACATTGACTTCATAATTCATTTCAATCATTTGCTGAGCTGTGATTTCACCAGAAAGTTGATTCAAAATCTGCTTGAGTTCAGGATATTTTTTAAGTAGACTTTCGTTCATCATCGGTGCAGCTTGATAAGGTGGAAAGAGATTCTGGTCATCTTCAAGTACTGTCAAACCATATTGTTTTATCTGACTGTCTGTTGAGTAAACTTCTGCCACATTAACAGCACCTGTGTTGAGCGCTTTATAGATCAAACTACTTTGCATGGTTTTCACATTAAGGTTCAAACCATAAACCTTCTTTAGACCGATGTTTCCATCAGTCCGATTGGCAAACTCGACATCAAAGCCGGCCGTCAAATCTGGAACGTTTTTTAAATCAGAAATGGTTTTAAGATGATGTGCTTTGGCAAAGTCGGTCTTAACAGCAAGCGCATAGGTATTTTGAAATTGCATGGGTGAGAGATAGGCAAAATGATTCAATGCCTTAATCCCCTCTTGAGCCTTTTGCCAAACTACTGTCGGGTCAGTGGACTGCACAGGACTTTTTAAGAAAGTACTTGTGATCGTTCCCGTATACTCCGGATAAAGATCAATTTTATTTGCTTTCAAAGCATTATATAAAAAGGTAGTATCTCCAAAATTGGTTTTAAGATTAACACGGATATCACTGTCTTGTTCAATCAAGAGTTTGTACATGTTAATAATAATATCAGGTTCTGCTCCTAGCTTTCCTGCAATCGTAATTTGCGGATGGGTATCCCTGTGTGGGCGATAATAGGAACCACCCAAAATCAGTAATCCGATAAAAAAACTGAGTACAATAGTTTTAATCTTCGCACCTTCTAGCAATTTGAGCAGGGCGCTAAAGAGGATTGCTAATAAAGCAGATGAGATGGCCCCAATAAGAATTAGGGAAACATCATTCATATTTATTCCAAGAAGAATAAAATTACCAAGGCCACCTGCTCCTATTAATGCTGCTAGTGTTGCGGTCCCGATAACCATGACTGTACTCGTCCGAATCCCCGCCATGATAAAAGGCATGGCTAGGCTTAGTTCAAATTTCATTAAACGCTCTCGCCGATTCATCCCAAAAGCGGTAGCTGCTTCAATCAGAGAGGGCTCTATCTGAGAGAGTCCTGTATAGGTATTTTGGACGATAGGAAAAATAGCATAGACTACCAAGGCCACAATTGCGGGTAAACTACCAATCCCGATAAAGGGAATAAGTAAGCCTAATAAGGCTAAACTCGGTATGGTTTGCAAAATACCAGTAATTTGTAAAACCACTTCTGCAAGCTTTGGATAACGTCTAAGTAACAAAGCTAAGGGTATCCCTATAAGTAATGCAATAAAAATTGAAATCAGTGAAATTTGGATATGTTCAAGAAGGGCCTGCCAAAATTGTCCTTGTTGGTTCTGAAAAGTGGTAATAAGCTGACTCATAAGCCACCTCCTGCCATGTAAGTAACAATATCCTCAGCAGCAAGGCGCTTTCCTTGGTACTTAAGACGCTCCCCTTTTGCCAATGTTGTAACAACATCTGAAAGAGGCGTGTCCGCCTCAACTTCATGGGCCTCATCATCTACTGACGGCGTTGTCAGTAAAAGATTATCAACACGAACAGTTGACAAATTTTGCTGTGACTCCTTAAAGAAATTTTTGACAAAATCGTTGGCGGGATGATAGTAAATAGCGGTCGGATCAGCAATTTGCTGAATAAGTCCCTCATTCATCACGGCCACACGATCTGCTAGATAAAGGGCTTCATCTAAATCATGTGTCACAAAAACAATGGTCAGTTGCATTTTCTTTTGCAAGTCTTTAATAAAGATTTGCAGTTGTCTGCGAGACAAAGGATCTAGCGCAGAAAAAGGTTCATCCATTAAGACAATGGCAGGATTAGAAGCAATTGCACGTAAAATTCCAACGCGCTGTTGCTCACCTCCTGAAAGTTCAGCGGGTAAGCGGTGGGCGTAGTCTGTAGGTGCGAGTCCGACCAAGTCCAGTAATTCTGTAGTGCGGTTTTCGATTTGGTCTTTAGACCACCCCTTCATCTCTGGAATCAAGGCAATATTTTCTGCCACCGTGAGATTGGGAAAAAGGGCAATTTGCTGAAGAACATAGCCGATTGAAAGTCTAAGTTTTCTCAGATTCGTCTGGGTCACATCTTGGTGGTTAATCAAAATTTTCCCCTCACTATGTGCAACAAGTTGATTGATCATCTTTAATGTAGTCGTTTTGCCACTCCCACTTGGTCCAACAAGTACAAAAAACTCACCGTCTTCAATCACAAAATTGGCATGATCCAATATTTTTTTGTGAGCAAAGGCCTTTGATACGTCTTGAAATTCAATCATGAATTCCTCATTTCTAAGTCATGTTTAGGGGCTGACCACATGGTCAGATCGCTTACGCCACTCTAAAAAAAATTATGAATAGTTTTTTTAAGGACTTAATTTTTCGAAGTAACTGACCAAGCCGTCAGTATGCCCCAGAAAATTTTTAATAATAATATTCTAAATCACTTGCTACTGTTGGGTATCCTAAAATCATTCTCTCCGCCTGAGCTTGCGAAATTTTTTGTTGAATCATCACGGTCAGTAGATTAATCACCTCATCAGCCAGAGGACTAACCGTTGAGGCTCCTACCAACTCATTCCGATCATTGACTGCTATCTTAATTTTTGCAAAAGGTGCATTAATGCGCTTGTAAGTATACCAAGAAGTTAAATCAAGCATTTTTACCTTTATATCCTCACCTGAAACTCGCCCGACTTGTGCCAATTTGGTTGGACCAAAAATAAGAGAAGGGATTACTGGATAGGTGATGGCTTTCTCTTCTTTTCCCGTAAGTAAACGAGCAAGATAAGCGCTCTCAAAGCTGGATACTGGTGTCAAATGTCCTTCTGTTTTTGATAAAACATCTCCTAACGCGTAGATTTTGGGATGAGTCGTTCTTAAAAATTCATCAACTTCAATTCCATGCGCATTCACAGCGACCTCCACGTTTTCAAGGGCTAGGTCTTTAAGGTTAGCTCCACGACCAATCCCTAGAACAACCAGACCTGTCTCCAATTCAAAACCTTTTGAATCCGTGATTTGATAACCTTCATCTTTTTGCACCACTTGATTTATTGAAACATTTTCAATAAATTCGATCCCCTCTGACTTCAGCGAGGCGATAAATACATCTCCTATCTCTTGATCGAAGTGACCGATTTTCGCTTCATGCCGTGAAATAATCGTGACCTCTGTCCCTGCAGCATGCGCCAATTGTGCAAGTTCTAGTGAGACAGGACCCATACCTAAAAAGGTCATGTGACTTGGAAGATGAGGAAGTGCTAAGAAATCATTACTCGTTTTTAAAAATTCCGAGCCTTTGATTGCAAGATTTTTCGGACGACTCCCTGTCGCAATAACATATTGCTTGGCTTGATACGTTTTCTCGTTGATGACAACATCTCCATTACGATTAAAAGAAGCTGTCCCATAAATTGTGGTAACCCCTGCTTTTTCTAATCCCTTGAGCATCTCCTTCTCATAAGGATCTGTTAAATTCAACTTGCGTGCCCGCATTTCTTCCCACTTCACACTTGGTTCTCCGACAATTCCCTGTCCTTGTAACCATTCAGCATGTTTTTTAGCTTCCACTACTGCCATCATCATTTTTGTAGGGTCACAGCCATAATTCGGACAAGTTCCACCCCATTTATCATTTTCAACAATCGCAACCTTTTTACCCGCTTGGTTGAGATGATGTGCCAATGCAATACCACCAGGTCCTGCACCAATAATCAATAGATCAAACATTTCTACCTTCTTTCTTTAGGGAACAAGTTTTAGAAAATTTTGCTTATTACAATTTAACCTTATTTTACTGTTTTTAACCCATTTTTAAAACTAATAAGTTTCAAACAAAAAATCAGTAGCCTTAACTACTGATTTCATGGTTGTCACTTGGAGTTTGCCATTCCAGATCAAGTACACGCTTTTTAGCTGTTTCAATTTCAATTTTGCGACGAGGGCGTGGTAAGAACTTTCTAATTTCATCATCATTATAGCCGACTTGTCACCTCTTCTCATCAACAACAAGGGGGCGTCTCAAAAGTGTCCGATTTTCTTCAATGATTTGAACGAGCTCATTTAGCTTTATTGTCTCAAAATCAATATTGAGACGTTGATAAGCCTGACTTCGCCGCGAGATAATGTCGACTGTTCCGTGTTCAGTCAAAGCCAATATTTCTAAGAGATCTTCTTTAGTGATCGGATCTGTGATTAGATTAATTTCTTGATAGGGCAGTTCATGCTTGTCCATCCAGTCCATCGCTTTTTTGCAAGAACTACAAGACGCTACAGTATATATCTTAATCATGTGGTCACCTCATTTTTATCTTAGTACTTTCTCATTTATATCTTATCTTTATTCTAACATAAAAATGAGATTTGTAAATAGTTTTATGAGATAAAAATGAGCATTTAACTTATTTTTAATATAAATGAAATTATTTTGTTGTTTATTGCTTGTAAATACGCACCACACGATCTGAAATAAGACAGAGGACCTCATAGTTGATGGTTCCCCGCCAATCTGCGACGTCTGTGGCACTAATTTCTGCCACTCCGTCTCTTCCAATAAGCGTCACAACGGTTCCAAGTGGATAAGCTTGGTCAAGTTTAATCATCATCTGGTCCATTGAAACCCGCCCCACTATTTCACAATACTTCCCGTCAACTAAGACATGAAAACCTTGCATTGCTCTTGTCCAACCGTCTGCATAACCAAGGGATACAGTCCCAATCCAAGTGCTTTCGGAAGTTTCATAGGTTGCGCCATATCCCAGTGTCTCACCTGACTGGACTTGTTTAACATGGGTTAGCTCTGTTTTTAAAGAGAGCGCGGGCTCAAGTTCGAAGGGTAAAGGAAGTGTTTTTCCACTCGGATTAAGACCGTACATCGAAATTCCAAGTCGCTCAATATCCTGAACTTGGTGAGTATGCCATAGGGCAGATGCAGTATTGGTCGAATGTACATAGCGGGGTTTACGCCTGAGCGAATTGAGAAAAGCGCTAAAACGTTCCTGCTGGAGTTTAAATTTTTCTTCGTCTGCTTCATCTGCTGTTGCAAAGTGGGTAAAGATTCCCTCAAAAGTGATGCCAAACCGATCAAGAGTATCGATAATGGCATTTGCTTCTTCAACCTCACGCACGCCAATACGACCCATTCCAGAATCCACCGCAACATGCACTTTTAATTTTGTAAGGTCTATATCTTGTGCAACGACAAGTTTAATCCAAGCAAGACTTGGCACGGTCAGGGTGATATCATGCTGGAGCGCTAAATTTACTGTTTCGGGTACAATCCCTGAAAGAATGAGTACAGGCTTGGTCACTAGATTTTCTCGAAGTTCGAGCGCCTCATCAAGATTAGAAACACAGAAACCCTCAACCTCTTTTTCAATAGCTTGAGAGACAGCAACAGCTCCATGTCCATAGGCATTCGCTTTGACTACACCCCAAATCTGCGGTTTGGGACCAAGATATTTTTTAAATTTCTTAATATTATTTTTTATCGCTACTAAATCAACTTCAGCAGTCGTATGACGATGCGGAGAAGCTTTCATTTTTTAAATCCTTCCATGATAGAACCAATTGTTAAATAAAATATATTTCAAAGTAGAGCACACTTTTTCTTGATTGTAACTTTTTAAATTATTAGCCTAAATAGACAGAGAAAGTGACGTTACCGCCACTTTCTTAATTTTTTTCAAGAACGACAAAAGCAACGGCTTCTAAGTTACTGTGTGAAATGGAGAGGTGGACTTCACCTTCAAAGGGATGCTTTGAAAAATATGGTTTTCCTAAATGATCATTTTTAACTTCAAGATCGTGCATCCCAAGGGCTTTACTGATTCCTGTACCATAAGCCTTAGAAAAAGCTTCCTTTGCTGCCCAACGTCCTGCCAAGAATTCGGTCTGGCGCGCCTTAGAATGAAAACTTTTAAATTTTTCTAATTCCTCAGGTGTCAGGACTTGTTCAACAAAGCGTTCAGAACGTGTTAAAGCCTTTTGAATTCTGGCAAGTTCTACGTTGTCCACGCCCGTACCAAATACCATTTTTCTCTCCTATCTCCCAAAGGAATAGAACCTGATAGCTAAGCCATCAGGTCATTCCGTCACTAAAAATTTTATCTAAACTTTTCTATCTGTATCGCTTATTTTGTGAGTTCGTAAATTGCTTCAGCATAAATAACGGCTGCCTTAAAGATATTTTCGACAGGTTTCATTTCGTTAGCTTGGTGCATTGAGTCTGGTTCGCCCTCAAACATTGCGCCATAAGCCACACCACGTTCCAAAAGACGACCAAATGTTCCGCCACCGATGATTGTTTCGTAGCCTTTAAGACCAGTGTGTTTTTCATAAACATCAATCAATGTTGACACAAGGGGATCTGACATTGGAACATAATGTGGAACATGAAGATGTTTTGAAAGTGCAACTTCAACAACACCATCAAGTTTAGCCAAGATTTCTTGCATACGCTCAGGGCTATTTCCTTGTGGGAAACGGAAGTTAAGCGCGATTTTACCTTCAGAATTCTCATCAAATGACCAAACACCCGCGTTCATTGAGGTATTACCCATGAGTTCATCAACGTAAGCTGTTCCCAATTTTTCACCTTCATGGTCTTCAAGAAGTTTTTCAGCTCCAACTTTAATGAAAGCAGCAGCACCATCAGCAAAATTAAATTGGTTCAAGAATAAAGTAAGGTAAGTTGCTCCATTTACACCTTTTTCTGGCATCGCACCGTGTGCTGATTTACCATAAAGTGTAATTGTTGCTTTTCCTTCTGCTTCTTCGAGGTCAAAACGGAGATTTTTATCTGCATGTTCTGCTACGAATTTTTCCAACGCAGCTTGTAAATCTTTAGCACCAGAAATCACTGCAGTAGCAGATTCTGGAACCATATTTTCAGCAAGACCAGCTTTGAATGAATGAAGTACTACTTCACCAGCATTTTTCCCTGCGAAATGGAGATATTCAGTAATATTTCCTTTTTCACCATTGATAATAGGGAATTCAGCATCAGGTGAGAAACCAAAATCTGGTTTTGGTAATTCACAATGCTCGAAGTAGTAGTCCATATCTGCCCAACCCGTTTCTTCGTTAGTTCCCACGATGAAACGAATTTTTTTGCTCAATTTAACGTCAAGCTCTTTCAAAATTTTCAAACCATAATAGCAAGCCATTGTAGGGCCTTTATCATCTGAAGCGCCACGGGCATAAAGATTTCCATCACGGATTTCAGGTTCAAATGGATCAGAATCCCAACCAGAACCTGCAGGTACAACATCCAAGTGTCCAATAATACCAAGGACTTCAGCATCATCAGCTGCACCATTTTCGTATTCAAAATGACCAACATAGTTGTCATAATTTTTTGTTGAATAGCCGTCGCGTTCAGCGATTTTTAAAAAAGCATCCAAAGCTTTTCTTGGGCCAGGACCGAAAGGATTTTCAGCGTCAGCGTGAGCTTTATCCTCTGCAGAATTGATGCGTAAAAGACTGTAAAGGTCCTCCATGAGCGCATCTTTACGTTTGTCAACTTCAGCTGCAAAATCAATTGTTGTCATTTAAATTCTCCTTGAAATAATATACTTACAATTATATCAAATTTTCAGTCTTTCTTGGTGTTTTCACATGATTAATAAAATTATTTTTCTTTGGTCAACATTTCGAACATTTTAACTTGAGGACCAGCAAGTGGTATTGCTGACAGATCGGTCAGCCACATTTTTTCTTCTGATAGATGATTTTCGGTAAGTTGGAAATGTTCTTCTGGCTGAGCTTTGACCAGCACAATATGCCATTTCTGATGTGAAAAAATATGTGTGAAATTTCCGACATAAGTCAGCTTGGAAATACTTTCTGGCAACTCAGGCAGGAGGCCGTTGTTGCTGACAGCTCCGTCAGTAACTATTTTCTCGAAATCTTCACCTGACAACTTGGTCAGCGGAAAGGTCCACATATTGGCCAGAAGTCCAGACTCAGGCCGTTTTTCTAGATAATATTCTCCCGCAGCATTTTGAAGTGCAAAGGCTGTAAAATAGAGATCCTTTTGCTTTATTTTCTTCGTTTTGATGGGAAAATTCAGTTGGGTCCCTTTAGCTCGACTTTGACAAAACTCGGCGAGGGGACAAGCAGCACACAGGGCAATTTTGGGCTTACAGACAGTAGAGCCCAAATCCATAAGCGCTTGGTTGAAATCCCCTGGACGTTCAGATGAAATCAGCTTTCGTAAAACTTCATCGAATGCTTTGCGCGATTTTGCTTGGGAAATATCGTCAGTCATTTCAAAAACACGGCTCGTCACGCGCATAAGGTTTCCATCAATTGCGGGTTCAGGTTGACCATAAGCAATGGAAGCAATGGCTGCAGCTGTGTAAGGGCCAATCCCTTTTAATGACTGAATATCTGACAAATGTTCGGGAAAAATTCCGTCAAAATTGGTCACAATTTCTTGCGCTGCCAGTTTCAGATTGCGGGCTCGTGAGTAATAACCTAAACCTTCCCAAAGTTTCAACAATTCTGCATCATCAGCAGTTGCTAGGTCCCGCAACGTCGGATATTTTGCCATAAAACGCTCAAAATAAGGAATCACGGTCTCCACTTGAGTTTGTTGAGACATAATCTCCGATATCCAAATCTGATATGGCTCTGTTGTTTTACGCCATGGGAGTGGCTTCTTATGCTGATCATACCAGTCTAAAAGTGAATTTTGAAAGGCTGTCACTTGTTTTTTGCTTAGCTTCATCTTTCTATTATAATAAAAAAGTAGAAAAAACATCAGAACTTTTTACTGACAGCTTGGTCAGTAGTAGCTCTGATGTTTTCTCCCTTATTTGTCTTAGAAAATAAGTTGACTTGCTACTTAATCGTTACTTTTTTATTTCGGGGACTTGATCTTTTAAGGATTCCCAATTATCGTCAGTAGCTTTAGGTTTTTCCAACGTAGCTTTGACCCGTTCAGCGACCTCATAAGGAACACCCGCATCAGCAACCTCCTGAACGGTAGCTTCCTCAATCGCTTTAAGATTTTTAAAAGTTGTCAACAATTTTTGCTTACGTTTTGGTCCTAAACCAACGATTCCATCCAGTTTACTGGAAAAGGTATTTTTCCCACGAAGTTGGCGATGGAAAGTAATAGCAAAACGGTGGACCTCATCTTGAATGCGAGTGAGTAAGAAAAATTCTTGCGACTGCCTCGATAAGGGGACTACCTCTAAAGGATCGCCAAAAAGCAATTCACTTGTTTGGTGTTTATCATTTTTTTGCATCCCTGCGACTGGAATTTTTGACAGCCCCAACTCACGTAAAACCTGTTTGGCGATGTTGACTTGACCTGCTCCTCCATCCATAGCTATTAAATCTGGCAAAGCTGTCCCTTCTCTTAAGGCACGACTGTACCTACGCGTCATAACTTCCCTCATTGAAGCATAGTCGTCGGCGCCCACGACCGTTTTTATTTTGTATTTTCGATAATCCTTCTTGGAAGGTTTTCCATCGATAAAAACAACCATTGCTGATACAGGAGATGTTCCCATAATGTTGGAATTATCGAAGGATTCAATCCGCACTGGTTTTGGAATTCCTAAAATTTTACCCAGATTTTCTACAGCCTTTGTCGTTTTCAACATGTCTCGCTCAGCCACATCAAACTTGAGTTGCAGTTGGGTTTGAGCATTTTTCATCGCCATATTTACCAGCTGCTTTTTCTCCCCCCGACTGGGTTGGATGATTTTAGTTTTTGCGAGTAAACTGGACAAACGTTTTTCTGAAGATAATTCTTTATCTAATTTGACAATCGATTGCTCTACATCCTGTTGGTCGGAAAATTTTACAGTTTTCGCCGTAAATACTTTAGCATCCACGGCACGCGCTTGTGCTTTTGTCAAACTATTTTCTGCTTGGCTCGCAGCCACCACAGTTTCTACAGAGGCCTTGTCCACATTTTGAGGAATAAAAATTTCTCGTGGCATCATGTGATTATTTTCTTGATAAAATTGTCCGATGTACGTTAAAAAGTCTTCTTCAGCTTCATTGTAATAAGGAAACATATTGACATCACGCTGAATCAGTTTTCCTTGGCGTACAAAGAAAACTTGCACACACATCCAACCTTTATCCACATAATAACCAAAGACATCTCGGTCTTGCAAATCTTGATTCATGACTCTCTGCTTAGTTCGTAAAGTCCCAATCGCTTTAATAATATCACGATACTCAGCTGCCTGCTCAAACTCCATTTTATTAGAAGCTACCAGCATTTTAGACTCTAATTCTTTAATAATTTTCTGATCAGAACCCGTTAAAAATTCCTTCACTTCTTGAGTCATCTCTTTAAAAACTTGAGGGTCCACATGATTAACTACTGGACAAAGACACTGGTGAATATGAAAATAAAAACACACCTTTTTTTCATGTAGACCACACTTACGAAAAGGAAAAATCCGATCTAAAAGTCGCTTTACTTCATTAGCCGCCCTCACATCAGGATAAGGACCAAAATAAGTTGCCCCGTCTTTTTGTACCTTACGAACAACCAACAACCGTGGGTACTTTTCATTCGTGATTTTCAAGAATGGATAGTACTTATCATCCTTGAGCATGATATTATACTTAGGCTTATAACGTTGAATTAAGTTGATTTCTAAAACTAAAGACTCAATGTTGGAATCGACAACAATCCATTCCAAATCCTCAATTTCTGAAACCAATAGTTCAGTTTTTGTATTGTGTGAGCCGTGAAAATAAGAACGGACTCGATTTTTAAGATTCTTAGCCTTTCCGACATAAATAACTGTGCCATTTTTATCTTTATGTAAATAGCACCCCGGACTATCGGGGAGCAACTCTAACTTCGCTTTAATCGTTTGATTCATATGCCTAGTATAGCATACTATGCCAACAAGGTTCAATAAGGTTCAACTTAAACGTAGTTAAAAAAGTAGCATCACGTTTATCTATTTTAAAGAATCCCTTATCGAAGTGAGCTATGATTCAGAGCATCTTTTTTGGCTTTCTCATCCTAACAAAATAAACAGTTGCTAAACAGTCCTTTATTTGTATTGATTTATGAAGTTTAGTGTTTGGATGTAGCAATCCTTTGCTTCTGATTTAGAGTAATCAAATTGGTATTCATGAGTAATTTCTTTCTTAGTTTTATTAAAGAACAAACTTTGGACAGGTACTGAAAGTTGTTTTAACTTATCTTTAAATGTTAATCCCTGCTCTTGGAAGGAATAGGCATTCCCATCCGTAATATAAGTCGGAGGAAATTCACTTGTAAGATGCTTAACTAAACTCGCTTGTTTTAGCTGAGAGCTTGTTTTCCAGTTCTTAATCCCTAATTCAGACCAAGCGACTGTTCTCACAAAAAACTTCATAAAATTACTTGAGTTCTTCGTATTCTTTAATTGTTCTAAGTTTATCGGCCCACAATAGGATATCGTTGCTTTAATCCCCTCTCTTTTAATCAGTTGAGGAACTTTTAAACTGTCTCTATATTGTTCATTAGTTTGAGTCAAGGCAAACTGCAACGCAATCTGAGCACCTGCGCTATCTCCTCCTAAGATAATATTATCGAGCTTTAGCTTAGAAAGTTTTTCATCTTTTAGAGTCTTTACCAATTCGCTAACTTGGCGTAACTGATTAGGATATTTTGATTCAGGAGCTTTTTCATAATTCATAGACACTACTGCTATCTTTGCATCAGAAGCTAGTTTTGTCGCAAATTCTTTCACCCCTTCCTTATCTCCACCTACATAACCACCTCCATGCACCCAAATCAACACTGGTAACCGTTGGTTGTTATTCTTAGGAAGATATAGATCATAGGTATTATCTTTAAAATCCGAATCATAATGCTGGTTATAAGTAACTTCAACATTAGCTTTTGCTCTATTAAAAGATACTTTATCAGTAATTTTTACTTCAGAATTAAACAGATGTCTGATGAGTATTGCTCCAGGCTTAGGTGAAATATAAAAAGCAAACACAATTACAATTAATAGCCCAAATAACCCTAAAACACTTCTAAATAAGATCTTTTTCATTTTTTTATTATACCATATCGTTATATCATTCTAAATAACTTTCAAGTTATCCATTAGAAATGAAAATGTTACATCATGATTAGAAAAAAACGTTATAAAATAAGAATTGTTCTTATTTTCGAGACAGTTTTTTTGAATAGTCGTATTTAATATGCTAAAGTATTACTATAACATGTATGCAAAAGCATACTAGAAAGAGGTATTTTATGATTTGGTCGTTAATAGTAGGAGCTATTATTGGTGTGATTGCAGGAGCACTCACTAACAAGGGAGGCTCAATGGGTTGGATTGCTAATATTTTAGCTGGTCTTGTTGGTTCTTTTGTAGGACAATCTCTCCTCGGAACATGGGGTCCTTCACTTGCTGGTATGGCACTCATTCCTTCCATTATTGGGGCAGTGATCGTCGTGCTAATCGTATCTTTCGTTTTAGCTAAAGTAAAGCATTAAGAGAAAAAATTCAAAAACGATACTTTATAATTTTTTGCGATAACATCATGTAATAATAGATTTATAAATTTATAAATGAAAATTTCGGTAAAACGAAAACAAAATTCCATTAAAGACCTCCAACGGAGGTCTTTTTTCAGCTCTTTGACTTATTATTGATACCGACATTTAATCGGTCACAATAGGACTTGATACAGCGAGTCCTTTCTCTTTACTTTGCGGTACACAACATGATGCCATAAAGTACGATTGTCATCAATAGTTATCTACTTATTCTCCTGACAGAACTTTTTTCAAACTTTCGTTGATAATTGTACTATTTTCAGGATGGGTGCCCAAGAGGAAAGTAGCTTCGGAAATCGCTGCAGCTTCTGGTGTTTGGACAGCTTGTTTTAAATGTGGATCTGTGATTGAATTAATATAATTCAATTCATCCTGCCAAACTTTTTTAATTTCTGTATAGTAATCTTGATTTTGCGCTTGGTTTATTGGTTCATTACTAATTGTAGTCGTGGTACTTTGAATAACTTGCGAGGAACTTTGGGCTGGTTCACTACTGAGGACTGAGGAAGAGAGAGATTCACTTGGTGGTGAAACTACTTCCTGGTTAGTTGTACTTTCTACCACTTGAGACGAGCTTACTTGGCTTGGTTTATTAACGACTGTAGAGGTAACTTTTTTGCTTGATTCTGCGCTAGCTTGTGATTTGCTAATTGCACTCTTACTTATCTGGGACACTTTACTTTTAGTGGAACTCTTTTTGCTTTGCATGCTCCTATTAGAGGCTTCACTATTCTTTTTCTTCTCATTTCCATTAGTGCAGCCTGTAAAAATTAAAAGAGCTAGCACTGATAATACGCCTACGGTAAGTTTCCTCTTCATTTTCTCTCCCTAGAATACAAATACTAATAATCTGTATTATTAACTTTTAGTCTAAAGTATCAAAATAATGTTTAAAAAGCAATAAATTATCAAAAATTAATTACTTTACTAGAAATAAAAACTAGAAATGAGCTCTCACTGGCTGGCCCAATCGAGCCAACCACTTTGGATAGTACGTACACGGTAGCACAAGCTTCCTTTAGGCTATTTCTAAAATCAATATGTTAAAATACTGTTGGGAGCTTATAAAAAGGAGAACGAATGAACAAACATCACTTTAATATGATTCATCACATCGCCATTATTGGTAGTGAATATAAACGGAGTCTCAAATTCTATTCAGAAATTTTAAATTTCAAAATTATTCGTGAAACGAAACGAGGTAAGAAAAATGATATAAAAATAGATTTGATGATGAACGATCAGACTGAAATTGAATTATTTATAAAACCTGATGCACCCGAGCGTGTATCTTTTCCAGAAGCCAAAGGTCTGAGACATCTTGCTTTTAAAACACAAGCTATCGAAGAAGATGTACGATACCTTAAAGAGAATGATGTACGAGTTGAAGAGATTAGATATGATGAAATCACTCATAAAAAAATGGTTTTTTTCTTTGATCCAGATGGTCTACCTCTTGAACTTCATGAATAAAAAATGCCCGAATTATTAATAAATCGGGCGTTTTTTTGCTTATCATACAATCGGTGAGAGATAGTGCTAGTCAAAATTGGTTTGAGTGAACTAAAAAAGACCTATAAGGTCTTTTCGAGGATATTTTTGAATTTTTCTTACAAATCGTTAATATCGAAGTCTTCTCCAAGGAAATCAGCCAATGAGAAGCCTTCTTGTGTTTCAGGCAAATCGTATGAAGGTTTAGCAGCTTTGCGTGGTGCACGTGGTTTGCGATCACGTTTTTCACCGTCGTTGTCGTTGTTACGAGCTGGACGAGCTGGTGCTTCTTCAAGCGCTTTGATAGAAAGAGAAATACGTTCTTCTTCTGGTTTTACGTCAAGAACTTTTACATTCACAACTTGACCAACTTTAAGAACATCTTTTGGATTTTCAACGCGTTCCCAAGAGATTTGTGAAACGTGAACAAGTCCTTCAACACCTGGATAAAGTTCAACAAAGGCACCAAAGTCTGTCAAACGTTTAACTGTACCTTCAACAGTTGAGCCAACGGGTGCTTTTTCTTCAACTTGTTCCCATGGTCCAGGTTGTGTTGCTTTAAGTGAGAGTGAAAGACGTCCAGCTTCTGGATCGAGTTTCAAGATTTTAACGTTAATCACATCACCAGGTTTAACGGCATCTGATGGACGTTTGATACGGCTGTGTGAAAGTTCAGATACGTGAACTAAACCATCAATCCCACCAAGGTCAACGAAAGCACCGAAGTTAGTAACGCGTGAAACGGTACCTTCAACGATATCACCTTCTTGAAGTTGTGCGAAAGCTTCTTTACGAAGTTCAAGAGCTTCAGCTTCAACAACTGCACGACGGCTAAGGATGAAGCGATTTTCAGAAGCATTAACTTCAATGATTTTAGCTTCAATTTCTTCGCCAACAAATTTCTTAGTATCTTTTACGAAGTAAGTATCGATCATAGAGGCAGGGATAAATCCACGTACACCGTTGTAGTCTACTGAAAGTCCGCCTTTAACGTCTTTAGTAACTTTAACTGTTACGATTTCGCCTTCTTTGCCTTCCAATTGAGTCCAAGCTTTACGAGCTTCAAGACGTTTCAATGAAAGGAGGTATACGTTTGCACCTTCAGCTTCTTTACCGACAATTTGTTTAATTACGAGTAAGTCAAGAACATCACCAGGTTTAACGAATGTATTGATATCAGCATCTTTATCGTTAGTGATTTCGCGAAGTGTAAGGACACCTTCGACACCAGTTCCTACGATGGCAACAGTTGCTTGCCCGTTTTCAACTGTAAGGATCTCGCCCTTAACGACGTCGCGTACTTTAACGTCTTCAACGCTGTTTAATAGTGTTTCAAATTCGTTCATTTGTAAAAAAAATTCCTCCAACAATTTGGCTGATACACAGCCTTACAAAACATTATACCATAAAAAATCGCTTAGGGAAAGCTTTTTCTTTGTTAAATAATAAAAAATTTATGAGTCTTTTTAATGAACTCAAAATACAGTTGATTTTTCATTTTTTTCGATAGCAAACGTTTTCTTTTAAACCTTCTTCACTTAAGATTGTTTGTGATAATAAAAGACGATCTGTCCCCCGATTTGTCGGATCATGGGCTCCCGAATAATCAACGGTTCCATCTTTTAAGCGTACGGGAATCACGATACCTTCTGGATAGAAACTAAGTTTCGCTGTATTTTGATAGCCTTTTTCTGAGCGGCATTTTAGGGTAGGAGCTGCCCCCGTCTGACCCTCTGCCAAGCTAAGAACATACCGGACATTATTAAAAATCAGTACCCCTTGATTGACTGCTAGGCGCGTGCTATTGTGCTTATCCCTGCTGATCCAGTTTCCTTCTAACGAAGAATAATCTCCATTTCTTATTTGGGCGTATTCTACTTGAGTAAATTCTTTTTCACTATACTTTATGAGAAGTTTATTATCTTCCTGTGAGACATGAGCGATATTTTTGCTGCTAGCCATAATCCCTAGTAAACTGGGGATAATTAATAGAATAACAGAGAATATTAATAACTTTTTTAAATTAAATATCATAGTACACTCCTAAAATGATAATTTTATTATAAAATTATTATAACACTCTTTTTATATCCTACAAAAAGATACTCTTTTTTACGATTTGGGCATGAAAAAAAACTCGTCACTAGTGACGAGTTTTCTTCTTATTGGTATTGCATTACCTTTTCATTTTTATAAGCGACATCAATCAGTGCTCCACCGAGGCATTCTTCTCCATCATAGAAGACTACTGCTTGTCCAGGAGTAATCGCTCTGACAGGTTCATCAAAGTCAACAGTAACTTTATCACCATTTACATGGATCGTAACACCTGTATCTTCTTGACGATAACGGAATTTTGCTGTGCAGTGAAGGTCAAAAGTTTCTGGCATTTCTCTGGTAAAGCTCAAATCGCTTGCGTCCAGACTTGTTGAATAAAGGTGTTCATGGTGGAAACCTTGTCCAACATAAAGGGTGTTTGTGCTCAAGTCTTTTCCGACAACAAACCATGGATCACTTGTTAATTGTCCATGTTGTCCACCAATGCCAAGCCCGCCACGTTGACCGATAGTATAATACATCAAACCAGCATGAGTACCCATTTCGATTCCATCAAGTGTCATCATCTTACCAGGTTGTGCGGGTAAGTATTCACTTAAGAATTTTTTAAAGTTTTTTTCTCCAATAAAACAAATTCCTGTTGAATCTTTTTTCTTAGCCGTTGCCAGTCCAGCTGCTTCTGCAATTCGACGGACTTCCGGTTTTTCAAGATGACCAAGTGGGAACATGGTTTTCTTCAATTGTTCTTGTGTCAATTGACTTAAGAAATAAGTTTGGTCTTTATTATTATCTGCGCCACGCAACATGTGTACGGTTCCATCTTCGTCGGTACGAACTTGCGCATAGTGTCCAGTTGCAACATAATCTGCTCCAAGCTCCATGGCATAATCCAAGAAAGCTTTGAATTTGATTTCCTTGTTACACATGACATCAGGATTGGGCGTACGTCCAGCGCGGTATTCTGCAAGGAAATATTCAAAGACACGATCCCAGTATTCTTTTTCGAAGTTAACAGAATAGTAAGGAACACCGATTTGGTCTGCCACTGCTGCGACATCTTTATAATCTTCCGTAGCCGTACAGACTCCGTTTTCATCAGTGTCATCCCAATTTTTCATGAATACACCGATAACATCATAGCCCTGTTCTTTGAGTAACAAGGCAGTGACAGAGCTGTCGACCCCTCCTGACATTCCCACAACGACACGCGTTTGCGCTGGGAGCTTGCCCTTTAAAGTTTGACTGTTATCCATTAATTTTCACCATCTCTTTCTATTTTGATTTTGAAAAAAAGAAATGACTGACAGAGTGGTCAGTAAATGTACTTTAAAAAAAGACAACTGACCTCTGCGTCAGTCCACTTTCTTTTTCCCAAGTTAGACAAAATATCAGTTGAAGGCTGATTTTTGTAGGTTACTTCAGTTGAAGGCTGAATTTAATAGGTAACTTATTTATTATAGTCAATTTTGGTCAAAATGTAAATAGCTCTTTCTTCCAATTTTAGAGGATATTTTTGTAAACGTCGTCACTCAGAACGCGTGCTATAATAGTTTTTATGATAAAACATACTGAAAATCCTTTGGTCTTTAATACTGCCATCGGGCAAAAAAAGCGAGCAGAAACGGTCGTCCCTGTACAAAACACTTGTCCATTTTGTGATGTGGAGCATTTAACTGGTATTTTACGTACTGACGGAAAGAAAATATGGCTAAAAAATAAATTTCCAACACTGGAAGAAGCTACGATGACAGTGATTATAGAATCTGATGAGCATTTAGGAGATGTCTCAACCTATCGCTTGAAAGAGAATCGTGAAGTATTCCGCTTTGCCTTTGATTGCTGGGATGAAATGATTCAATCAGGAAATTATCGCTCCGTGCTCATGTTCAAAAATTTTGGTCCCCGCTCTGGTGGTACTTTACGCCACCCTCACTTACAAGTGGTCGGATTAAAAAATACTGACGGTTACGGACAGATCTCTCCTGAAAATTTTGAAGGGGTCGAGATTCATAAAAATGGAGTCACAGTCACGCTCTCTACCCGCCCTATTATGGGATTTGTGGAATTCAATGCGATGATTACTGACCTTGACAATGTTGAAAATCTAGCTGATATGGTTCATGAAATCACAGCTTATCTGATGAGCAGCTATATGGAGGGGCGTTGTGATTCTTACAACCTCTTTTTCCACCATTTTGATGGTCAATACATTTGCAAAATTGTACCGCGTTTCATCACTTCTCCCTACTTTATTGGTTATAAAATCCCACAAGTTTCTCATCCACAAACCTTGGCAGAAATTGCTCAAGAAATTAAATTAAGATTAGATAAAAATTACTGACAGCTTGGTCAGTATTTTTTTGAACGCATCAGCCTGATATAAGGTTGATTTTGGTATAATAGAATTATGAAATTTATCAAGAAAAATAAATGGAGTCTCTTAGCAAGCTTCTTGCTTCCCTTGGTTTTAATGGCGATCATTCTGGCGATTACTGGTATTTATTGGGGAAGCTCTCGTTCGATTTTGGCGGGAGATGCTTATCACCAATATGTCGCGATCCATTCTCTTTATCGTAATATTTTACATTCAGGAGGTTCGCAGGGTTTCCTCTACACCTTTACCAGCGGCTTAGGTTTAAACCTTTACGCTTTTTCGGCTTATTATATGGGCAGTTTTCTCATGCCCTTTACTTTTTTCTTTAATGTCCATAATATGCCTGATGCACTCTATTTATTGACTTTAATCAAGTTTGGGCTGATCGGTTTATCAGCTTTTATAAGTTTCAAAAATATGTATAAAAAGCTTCCACAAGTCGTTGTGCTTGCCTTGAGCGTAGCTTTTAGTTTGATGAGTTTTTTAACTTCTCAGCTTGAAATTATCATGTGGTTAGATGTTTTCATCCTTCTTCCACTTATCATCTGGGGACTGCATCGCTTGATGAATGAACAAAAACGTTGGCTTTATTTCATCAGTTTACTTATTGTTTTTATCCAAAATTATTATTTTGGTTTTATGATTGCACTGTTCCTCGTCTTCTACTTTTTAGCCCGTATGACCTTTGATAAATGGTCATGGCACAAAGTTCTAGATTTTGTAGTTACTTCACTCTTAGCAGGGCTCTCAAGTCTCATCATGCTATTACCCATGTATTTAGATTTGCGAGCAAATAACTCCGACGCGCTGACTAGTCTTTCTGGGGTGTTTACCGAAAATGCTCACCTTTTTGACCTTTTTGCCAAAAATTTCGTAGGGGCCTATGACACCACCCAGTTTGATGCCATTCCTATGATTTATGTGGGAATGGTTCCTCTGGGCTTAGCTTTCTTGTTCTTTTTTGCAAAAAGCATCAAGAGACGTACTAAATTTGCTTTTCTTGGCTTATTGGTTCTTTTTATCGCTTCTTTCTATTTGCAAGCTTTAGATTTATTTTGGCAAGGCATGCATTCCCCAAATATGTTCCTTCATCGCTACGCCTTTCTTTTTAGCCTTCTTATTATTTTAATGGCTCTAGAAAGCTGCAAACGCTGGAAAGAATTTCGAACTTGGCATCTCCTTGTAGTAAGCGCAGTTTTTGCTCTTTTCTATCTCGCCACATTCTATTTCGGACATTATCACTACCTTACCACTGTTCAAATTATTTTAACCTTTTTATTTGGTTTAGCTTACTTCATATTAGGTTTAAATCTAATTCACCGCTGGATTTCCATTCGTGCTTTAATTCCTGTCCTTTTCGTCTTTATGGTTAGTGAAGCTGGTGTAAATGGTCTCTATCAAGTTCAGGGTGTCCAGAAAGAATGGAATTTTGCGAGCCGAGATTATTATAATCGTCAAGTTGATACGCTCGCTCCTATTGCAGAAAAAATTAACGCATTAACAGGAACAACTTTTGCTCGAACTGATAATACTAACCCCGATACAGCTAATGATGGGATGAAATATAATTTTAACACCATCTCTCAGTTTTCTTCTGTACGTAATAGCAACTCCAGCTCAATCATGCGCCAATTAGGCTTTCATACCGACAGTACCTATCTTAATCTGCGTTATCCTGGCAATACTTTACTGATGGACGCGCTCTTTGGTGTAAAATATAATATTAACCAGAGCCAACCGGAAAAGTATGGCTTCAAGTCCGTCAGTAAAACCTCCCCTTTAAATGCCTTGAACGAAAATCAAGAAGCCCTAAGTCTGGGCATCTTCGTCCCCGGAGAATTTGTCAATGCAAAATTTGAAGATCGTGATGAGACTTCTGCCATCCTCAACAATCAAACAGCCTTTGTTGACGCACTCTCCAAAACGAAGACTACACTTTTTCAACCTTTTTATACAACAAGTGAAGCTACCTCAGATAAAATCACTGGTACAGGGGACTCCGTTACCCTAACTCGTCCAGAATCTTCTACGGATAACGAAGTTTCTGTCACTTACGGCATTACCGCTCCCGCTCATAGTCAAATCTATCTATCGGTGCCAAATATTAGTTATATTAATAGTAATGCTGAAAATACACTTGTCACAATCAGCAACGTCGAAAATAATAAAATCACGCGCACCTTATCAAGCTACTATATCGGAACCAACGATACGGGTCGCTTTATAAATCTCGGAACTTTTAGTAAAGCTACTGATTTAAAAGTAACCCTTGCCTTTCCTGAGAATTCACAGGTAAGCTTTGATACTACTTCTTTTTGGAGTTTAGATACTCAGGCTTACAGCCAAGTAATGTCCACCCTCAAAGCGCGTAGCCCTAAAACACAACTCACCAAAAACGGTGCTACGCTTCAGACCAATACGTCCGAAAAAGGAGAAGTCTTCTTGAGCATACCTTATGACAAGGGCTGGTCAGCAAAAATCGATGGAAAAACCGTCAAAGTGTCCAAAGCACAAGAAGGCTTTATGAAGGTTCAGGTGCCTGCTGGCAAGCATACTTTGCGCCTCTCCTTCTTCCCAAATGGTCTAAAAACCGGGATCCTTTGTTTTGTCTTAGGTATCGTTTTGTTCATTACTTACGACGTTCTTCGACGTAAGTCATCTTTAAAAAATTAGCCAAAAAAGACTGACCGGTTTGTCAGTCAAAGCCAATAAAAAAAGCGTTGATAAATCAATGCTTTTTTATTTTACTTTACTTTTCGTCAGTAGTAATGAGTTGAGAATCACTGAAACAGAAGATAAGCTCATCGCTGCAGCCGCCAACATCGGATTGAGTAAACCAAGCGCAGCAAGTGGAATACCTATGAGATTATAAATAAAAGCCCAGAAGTAATTTTGCTTGATTTTACGCATTGTTTTTCGAGAAACTTCAAAGAAGGTAGTAATTTTGTGCAACTGTCCGCCTACAACAGTAACATCTCCTGCCTCCATCGCAATATCTGAACCAGTAGCCATCGCTAATCCTATTGTTGCTCCAGCTAATGCAATAGCATCATTGATGCCATCACCTACCATCATCGCCCGCGGAGTTTTTTGAACAATCGTCGCTTTTTCTTCAGGACTCAGATCCGTATAAATTTCATCAAGTTGCACCAGTTCTTGGATTTTACGTGCAGAGTTTCTGTTGTCCCCAGTTAACATGATGGCCTTCAAGCCTTGTCCTTGCAACGTCTTTATCGTCTGTGCGCTCTCAGCTTTTACCTTCGAATTAAAGGTAGCCACTGCTAAGAGTTGATGTGATTCGGCCAGATAAATCACAGTATCTTCTGTCTCAGGTACTGTCAGATTCAGTTCCTTCATCAACTTATCATTTCCTGCAAAATAACTTTTTCCATTGATTTTTCCTGTGATACCACGCCCAGCAAGTTCTGACAACTCAGTAAGTTCGAAGAGTTCTCCTTTGTAAGCAAGCGATTTTGCTAATGGATGATTTGAATGTGCTTCAAGACTAGCCAAGAGTTTTAGCAGAGCGGCTTGGGGCGCTGTGGCTTCACTGACGGCGCTGTCAGTAGGCTGAGCAATCATTTTCAAGTCGGTCAGTTCAAATTCACCCGTTGTAATCGTCCCCGTTTTATCTAAAAAGATCGTATTAATCGTTCCGGCAAGCTCTAATGCATTCGCGTTTTTAATGAGCAAACCGTTTTTGGCTGCTAAGCCCGTTCCAGAAATAATTGCCGTGGGAGTCGCTAAGCCCAGCGCACAAGGACATGCAATCACCAATACGGCTACTGCATGCATTAAAGCCGTCAATAAGAGACCCGTGTACCACCAAGTTATCCCAAAGGTAAGCAGGGCAATCACCAGAACGATTGGGACAAAAATTCCCGAAATCTGATCCGCCAATTTTTGAATATTTGGCTTTGAACCTTGAGCTTCGCTCATCATTTCTACCATACGCGAAATTGTAGATCCCTCCAAATCATGAACAACGACAGCCTTCACTTCCCCGTCCAAGTTGATGGTCCCCTCAAAAATAACCGCATCGTCGGCTTTCACTACTGGAAGTGCCTCTCCTGTCAGAATACTTTCGTCAAAAGAAGCTTTTCCTGACAAAATCATAGCATCTAAAGGAACTTTTTCTCCAGGTAAAATACGGATGACATCTCCCATCTGAATTTCTTCAATGGCTTGATCCCCATCAGGCGTATGAACAACAGAAGCTCGTGAAGACATTAAGCCTGTAATGGCTTGTGTAGTTTTCTCTTTTGCATTATGCTCTAACACTTTACCCATTAACACCAAGGTGATAATAACCATCGACGATTCGAAGTTCAGGGCATTAGCTTCTCCCATCATAACGGACAAGATTAAACTTGAAAAATAAGCAACTGTCGTTCCCAAAGCGACTAAAACATCCATATTGGCGGATTTATTTCGCAACGCATGAAAAGCTCCCCTATAAAAACGCCAACCAATAACAAACTGTACGGGGGTTGCCAAGATTAATTGGAGGATGGGTTGATGTAAAAACATTACCCACGATGCGTGTAGCCCAAGGACAGAAGCAAACATAGCTACTACTAAAGGCAAAGTTAAGATAAGCGAAGCCCAAAATGACCAACGAAGGAATCGGGAATGACGATGAGCTTGTCTCGCAATTCTTTCTTGGTGTGCTTTATCATTAACAATTGCTCCATAGCCTGCTTGCTCCACTAAGGCGATGATTTCTTCATCTGACATTTGATCATCAACGACTACTTTTGCCTTTTCAGTTGCAAGATTAACCGTTGCTTCACTAATTTTATCTGTACTATGTAAGGCCTTAGCTACTGTATTAACACAGTTAGCACAGGTCATTCCTGTGATCACAAAAGTCTGACTTCTCATTATGTTACCCCTTTTATTTCTTTATTATAGTTTACACTTGTAAACTTAAAAAGTCAAGTCATTTCTTTAACAAAAAACCACCTCCATTTGGGGAATGAAGGTGGCTGTTATTATTTAAGTAAAACATCATTTGGGGTTTGTTTTACTTCTATTATTCTAGCAAATTTAAACGAGGGTGACAAATTAAGTGACTCCTAAATTGCTTTGTAGCCTACTTGCGCAACCGCTTCGCGCATTTCATCCATTGTGGCAGGTTCAGAAAATTTAACCGCTGCTTCATTTTTCTTTAATGAAACTTTTGCTTTTTCTACACCTTCTACTTTTTGAAGCGCATCTGTGACATGCATGACACAGTGATCACAAGTCATGCCTTCTATTTTTAATATTGCTTTCATTTATATTCCTCTTTCCTTAGACAGCTATCTGCTCATGCTCGTGTTTACAAGCACAACTTCCAGTCACTTCGAGACAGTTACAATGCTTTTCTGACACCGTCTCTTTTTGAGATAAGGCCTGGGTTAATTTCTCTATATCCTGCGCCGTTAAGACTGATTTGTCAATCATGTCTTGCAAAATATTGACATGCTTTGTAGCACATACTTTTTCAAGAAGATTATCAGCCATTAAATTAATAGCCGTACATTCTTCCATTAAAGGTCGATAAATAAATTTTCGTCCTTCTTTTTCTGTACTCAACATTTCTTTTTTCACCAGACGACCTAGCAGCGTTTTTACAGTCGCAAGAGACCATTCCAAATCTTGGGGAATCTGTTGATAGATTTCATCAACTCGTGCCTCTTCCAAAGACCAAATCACACGCATAACAATCAATTCTGCATTGGAAACATTAAATTCTGATTCGTTCATCTCTGTCTCCTTTCTCTAATTATTCTTATAGCTTAAGTTTACACGCGTAAACGAAAATTGTCAAGTATTCTAACTAAGAATCTCTACGCTCCAAAGACTTCTTCCATGATACGTCGTCCAGTTGCTGTTTGTGCCAAGCCTCCCTCTGCTGTTTCACGAAAGGCAGCCGGAAGGGAGCGGCCTACATTATACATTGTATTAACCACTTCGTCCACAGGAATAACCGGTTTCACTCCTGCCAATGCCATATCAGCTGAAATCATTGCTTGTGAAGCACCCATAGCATTTCGATGCACACATGGAATTTCAACTAAACCAGCGACAGGATCACAAATTAAACCTAACATATTTTGTAAAACTAAAGCAATCGCATAACCCGCTTGCTCAGCAGAACCTCCTGCTGCTAAAACCAAAGCAGCTGAAGCCATAGCTGAAGCTGACCCAACTTCGGCCTGACAGCCTCCTTCAGCACCAGATATTGTCGCATTATTGGCAATCGCAAGACCAAAAGCACCAGCGACAAACAAAAACTCTACCTGTTGCTCGTGACTTAATTGCAATTTTTTAATAGCAGACGTCAACACGCCTGGAAGACAACCAGCTGAACCAGCTGTTGGTGTAGCACAGATTAACCCCATTTGAGCATTTACTTCATTTACAGCCACTGCATCACGAGCCGCTCCTAAAATTAAATCTCCGGATAAGGCTTTGCCTGATTTAATATAATCGTCCATGAGTTTGGCATCGCCACCTGTTAGTCCTGTCAAGGATTTCTTTCCCTCTAATCCTTTTTCAACAGAATCTAGCATTGTCATTAAGTTTCGTTCCATCAGAGTCCAGATCTGATCTCTTTGGCGCCCTGTTTGTTCCATTTCGATTGCAATCATAAGCTCTGCGACTGAGGAATAATTTTTCGAATCCTCAATTAATTCTTGTATATTTTTAAACATTTTCGTTTCCGTTTCACTCATTATGGTCTAATTAAAGAAATTCACCGCATGTAAGCGTGGGATTGATTTCATCTCTTCAATCACTTCCTCTACATTTGGTGTGTCCACTTCTAAAATCATTATCGCCTTTTCACCTTTTGCTTCGCGCGTTACATTCATTTGCGCAATATTTATGGCATGCTCTGATAATAGACTGGACACTTTTGCTATCATCCCTGGAACATCCTCGTGGATCACTACAAATGTAGGAACACCCGCAGAAATTGCAATATCAAAACCATTCAATTCAGTGACTTGGATCATTCCCCCACCAATTGATATTCCTGTGATAGTCATGGTTCGATTTCCTTTTTTTGCAATCAAACGTGCCGTGTTGGGATGTTCGGCTTTCTCTTCAGGGTGTGGCACATAACTGATCTCCATGCCCTGCTCATAAGCAAGCTGAGGGGCCATTGGGAGACGTTCATCATCAGTATCCATCCCAAGTACTCCAGCTACCAAGGCTACATCTGTACCATGTCCTCGATAAGTCTTTGCAAAAGATTCATACAAATGAATCTCAAGTTTTTCGGGAAGTTCACCAAAAATTGAACGAACAATCTTACCAATGCGAGCAGCGCCAGCAGTATGTGAACTAGACGGTCCAATCATCACTGGACCAATAATATCAAAAACACTTTTATATCTTAAGTTTTCCATTTGTATCCCTTCTACGGCGTGGAATTGAGCTAAAATTTTCTCTATTTTTTAATTGAATACAAGCTCTTCTATTCTATCATAAAAAATTGGGGAGTGACAAGTTAGTAAAAACTAGAGGTAAGCTAAACCCGATTAAATCAAACGTAAACATTAAATAAAGAGATGTAAAAGTATTAGACAAAAAAATTGTAAAAGGCTTTCATATCTGCTATACTCATTTTTGTAACAAATTAATGACTTTATTTAGGAGAATTTCATGAGCACCTCACAACATCGAAAGATGCTTATCGCAGCTGCAATCGGTGCAGCATTAATCGCAATTTTAGCCCAAATTACTATCCCATTTCCTATCGTTCCTAATACAGCACAACCACTGGGAATTGGGCTTATTGCTGTCATACTTGGAAAACGTTACGGTACCCTTTCTGTATTTCTCTACTGCCTTCTTGGTGCAATTGGTATCCCTGTATTTGCAGGGATGTCTGGCGGCTTTGGAATCATACTTGGTCCTACGGGTGGCTATATCGTTGGCTTTACTTTAGCCGCCTATGTGGTAGGCTTCTTTACAAGTCGTTTTCCAAATAGTTATACTGCCGCTGTCATTGGTGCGATTCTTGGAGTTACTGTAATCATCCTCTTATTCGGTTTAATCTGGCTCAAATTTCAATCTCAGATGAGTTGGAGCGCTGCTTTCAGTGCTGGCGTACTTCCTTTCATTTTCACAAATCCTATCCAAGCTGTGGCTGCCGCATTACTTGGACAAAGAATTAAAGGCGCTATGAGTAAAGCGGGAGTTTTGAGAGAAATTTAAGAATAAAAAAATATGTTACCTTTGAAGGTAACATATTTTTTTATTTTAACGCCCTTTATAAATTGAACGTGATTTACCGTACCAGAGTTGAGTTAACACTTTTTGTACCCAAGGTTGAACCCATTTATCTAAACCAAATGCGCGTCCAGAACCATTCATCAAGGCAATCGCTACTGGAATAAACCAGATGTTAACCCAGAAGAACATACCAGAGAGGGAGAACATCACTGTTAAGGCAGCTGTTACAGCTGAGGCAATCCATGTGAAGAAACCGAAAATAATTGCAAGTGCAAGCAGTACTTCAAAGATAGACATGAATTTTTGCATGAATAAGGCTACATCACGATTTGGAATCATAAATTTCATAATTGGTTGGAACCAACCTACCACATGATCAAAAACAGGCATTGGGCTGTGTTCTGAAGAATAAGTCAAGCCCCATTTAACAGCTTCAGTCGTACTATCGCCAGATCCGCTTGCAGCTGCTGCAGATGCGCCTGCTGCTGCATCTGAAGTTTGCAACCATTCAAATGGGAATTTCAGATCATTTGTGAACCAAGATCCTTGACCAAACCACGTTCCAGGATTAAACCATTTCCCATCACCAACGATTTTAGCCATTGCTTCTACTAACCAAGCAAAACCATAGAAAAGACGGAGTGGCAATGCCCAAAGAACATTTCCTTGACGTGAAGTATGACCTCGCATGAAGTTGCGATTGTCTTTTGTACGGAAAACTTCATCCAAAGCGTAACGCCAGAAATAGTGTGCCGAACGGATTTGCAAAGTGTAGATGAAATAAACAATATTCTTCATCAACATTGCCCAAAAGCCAGTTAAGCGCATGCTTCCGATTTTTGCTACACCCCAAGTTGATCCAATTGAAACCATGGTTCCTTGGTACTTGCTCACGTGTTTGTGTTTGTTTCCACCATTGATATCCGCAAGAATATTTTCTGCTGCTGTATGTGCAGTTTGTTCTGCTGCTTCTACGATTTGTGGAGTAGGGCGACCTGTATCAGGTTCGATATATCCAGAAACGTCACCAGCAACATAGATACCTTGTCCTTCAAAGCCAACAGCTTCCATGTACTCATTTGCTTGGAGGCGATGACCACGTTCTGTTTCCTTAAGGTTGGTTTGTGCTGCTGTATTCCCTTGAACCCCTGTCGTCCAAATCAAAGTATGAGTGGCAATTTCTTTTGCAACTTTTTCTTCATCACGTCCGCCGACGTTAACTTTGATATGGTCTTCAGCAACTTCAACAATACCATGGTTGGTCAACACATTAACATTTTTCTTTTCAAGGTAAGCGTGAGCTTTATCAGCTTGCTTACGATCCAAGGTATTAAGAATAGTTGGCATCATTTCAACAACGTTGATCGTGATTTCTTCTTCTGGAATCTTCCAGTCTGTTGAAACTTTTCTACGCCAGTCAATCAATTCACCAGCCATTTCAATACCAGTAAAGCCTGAACCAGCTACTGAGATTGTCAAGAGGGCACGACGTTTTTCATCATTAACTTCTGTGGAAGCGTACTGTACAACCGTTTCCAATTGACGCTTGATTTTCATAGCGTCTTCAAGTGACCAGAGTGTAAAGCCGTGTTCTTTTACTCCAGGAACACCAAAATCGTTTGGTTCGCCACCGAGTGCAACTACCACGTAGTCATAATCATAGCTCCCGTGTTTTGTAATTACTTTTTTATTTTCTTTATCAAGACTTACAACGGCGTCAGTTACAAGATTAACGTTTTTACGCTTACCTAAAAGTTTTTGGAAGTCGTATTGAACTGTTGTAAAGGGTACACGACCAGCTGCAACTTCATGAAGTTGTGTCATGGTAGTGTGATAGCTATGTTTGTCAATCAAAGTGATGTCAGCGTTGGCTTTCAATTTCTTTGAAAGCTCGCGTGTTGCATGGACCCCAGCAACGCCACCACCGACGACTACGATTTTTTTCTTAGTCATTTTAAAATCAGTCTCCTAATAGTGATATAATAATGTCAGTGTCCATTATATCCTTTTTGAAAGCATTTGTAAACCGTTGCATACGGAAATTTAAGGAGAAGTTAATCTTCATGATTTCTGCTCATTTGATCATTAAAAAAGTCGACCAAGCGACTTTTTAAATTTGGGGACCATTCTCTAAAATTTGTCCTTCTGGAATCCCTAGGCATCGGATAAAAGGGATAATGTATTCGGCATCGCCTAACTCCTTATCTGACATCACTGTAATTCGACTTGTTCCTTGGCTGATTTCTACTGTCACTTTATGGCTGTCGTTGATAAAAAAATGGATATGGTCACAAATTCCATGATGAATACTCACTCCAAGGATTTTTCCATTTTCGGCCTCACAGGTTTGAGCGCCATGCATGTAACTCTCCACGAGTAATTTCATCACCACCTTTTCCCTATTTATAGGAGTGGTTCCAGATTTTTGAACGTCTTTTTGCGTAAAAGTCGCATATTCAATATGTTTTTGCCTCATAAAAACCTCCTTTAAAAGTTTTTTCTCTAATCGTTAATTCTATTGTACCAACTTTATTTATGAGCACATAATGATATACTATTAAAAAATAATGAAAAAAACCATTCGTTAAGCAAAGCGCTCATTCTTTTGATAAAATGAACTTAGGTGGAGGATAGAAAATGGAAATTACTTTTGATGAAACTGTCACCAAGCGTTTATTAGGACTGATGGGTTTTCAAGATAAAAAAGACTTACTGACCAAACCGTCAGCCGTTGATTTTGTTTTAGACTTTGATCATACTTTAAGTAGTGAACAACTTGAAAGTACTTGTTGCGGGATTACACGCTACCGGATTGTAGCTGTTGAAAAAGATCAGGTGCCGCCTATTTTTGATGGACAAATTTCTTCATCATTAGGACCCTTTTACTGTAAAAAATGGGGAATGATGTATTTTGATGAAACGATGAATGTCCGCCTTACTACCAACCATTTGATCGAAATCATGGGTCGTGGAGAGCAAATTGCCCCGCACATTGAAATTGTCGATTATCGAAAACAAGCTGTACTGACACGTTAGAGCGGCAATTTATTTACTGACCAGCTGGTCAGTAAGTACCGTAATAAAAAAAGGCTGCTTTTTCAGTCTTTTTTTATTTTTTCTAAAAAGCTAAGAACACACTGATTAAACCGGTCACTTTCTTCTAAGTGCAGGATATGTCCACATTCATCAAACACTTGCACCTCTGAGAGCGGATGAGGTTGCAAGTTACGCGCAGCTTGAGCATGAGCACTCGGAAAAATTGGGGACTTTCCACCCGCAAAAAAGAGATGAGGAACATGTTCTTGACCAAGTTGAGCGCGCCAATCTTGCAAAATTACATTTTGTAGCAATCCTCGATAACGTTTAAAGTCAAAGGGACGCATCCCTCGTCCTAGTGCTCGCTTCACCTCATCGGAAAGTTTTTGACGTGTGAGCGTGGTTTTTGGAAACGTGTCGATAAAAGTTTCTAACTCAGGAAGTGTACGCCCATAAGCGCCATTAAGCCAGTCTTCTGATTTCATGAAGGTCGGCGCTTGATCTTCGGTAATTACTGCTGTCAGATCATTAGTCGTAAACAACTCCTCATAGGCCATAATCGTGGCCGCCCCCATTGAATGTCCGATTAAGGTAACCTTTTTAAGGGAAAGGTATTCAATCAACTCGTGCAAATCCATAGCCAGACGTTGCAAACTCATTCCAAAATCAACACGCTGTGAATCCCCATGTGAGCGATGATCGTAAGTAATCACACGGTACCGCGCTGCAGTAAAAGGAGCAACTTGAGCAAACCAGGTCACTTCACTAGAGGAATAACCACCAATCAATACTAATGCTGGCTTTTCTTTTTCTCCATAATCATGATAATTGATTTTTACAGAATCATTGGTAATAAAAAAAGGCATTTTTCTTTCCTTTCAGGTTTTTTTTACATATTTTCATTGTATCAAAATAAATCTCGTCACAGGTCAATGCAGATTTTACACAAAACATTTACTGAGGAATGGGTCAGTAACTTCTTAACAAAACCCTCCTGACAGAAACGTCAGGAGGGTTTATAAAGTTCTATTTTACAACAATATTCACTAGTTTATTAGGAACCGCAATGACTTTAATCACATTTTTTCCTTCAAGAGCCTGTGCAACAGCTTCTTGTCCAATTTTGCTGAGTTCCTCGCGTGAGAGATCTTTCGCAATCTTGATTTTAGCCTTAAGTTTTCCGTTGATTTGAACAACAATCTCAACTTCTGATTCTACTAACTTACTTTCATCATAAGTTGGCCATGCCACATAAGAAATCCCTGGTTTTTCACCAAGTTTAACCCAAAGCTCTTCAGCGATATGGGGAGCAAATGGCGCCAAAAGTTGTACAAAACCTTTTGCATAGTCACGGGGGAGGGCTTTAGCCTTATTAGCGCTATTTACAAAAATCATAAGCTGAGAAATGGCTGTGTTAAAGTACATATGATCCAAACGCTCCGTTACATTTTTGACGGTTTCGTGGTAAACCTTATCCAGTTCACCTGTCGACCCTTCTGTAATCTCAGAATTTTCAATCATACGCACGACACGGTCAAGGAACTTACGAGCCCCTTCAAGGCCTTCTTCTGACCATGGAATACTTGCATCAAGTGGACCCATGAACATTTCATAAACACGTAACGTATCAGCCCCATAATGTTCAACAACATCATCAGGATTAACCACGTTTTTAAGAGATTTAGACATTTTAGCTGGAGCTTGTTCAAGCGCTTCGCCTGTTTCCATATGGTAAAAGCCACCATCACGTTTCTCAACCTTATCAGTTGCAACCAAGGCCCCACGATGATCACGATAAGAGGTTCCGAGAATCATTCCTTGGTTAAAGAGTTTTTGGAAAGGTTCTTTAGTTGGAACAACGCCTAAATCATAAAGCACTTTATGCCAGAAACGAGCGTAAAGTAAGTGAAGAACAGCGTGTTCAGCCCCTCCCACATAGATATCAACTGGTAACCATTCTTTGAGAAGTTCTGGGTCTGCCAAAGCTTCGCTATTATTTGGGTCAATATAGCGAAGGTAGTACCAACTTGAGCCTGCCCATTGTGGCATTGTATTCGTTTCTCGGCGTCCTTTAACCCCGTCTGCGCGTGTGACTTCCAACCAATCCGTCAAGTTAGCCAAAGGAGACTCACCTGTTCCTGACGGTTTGATATCAGAAGTTACTGGTAAAACAAGTGGGAGTTCATCTTCTGGAACAGCGGTTGATGTGCCATCTTCCCAATGAATAATTGGGATTGGTTCACCCCAGTAACGTTGACGACTAAAGAGCCAGTCACGCAAGCGGTAAGTGATTTTCTTTTTCCCAATTTTCTTTTCTTCCAAAAATTCAATGGCTTTTTCAATCGCTTGCGCTTTATCAAGTCCATTCAAAAATTCTGAATTAATATGAGGGCCATCTTCTGTATAAACAGCTTCTTCTACATTTCCACCTTCAACAACAGGCAAAATTTCAAGTCCATAGACCTTAGCAAATTCCCAGTCACGCTCGTCGTGAGCAGGAACTGCCATAACAGCGCCATGTCCGTATGAAGCAAGCACATAATCTGCCACCCAAATCGGCATTTTTTTACCATTGACTGGATTAATCGCATAGGCACCGGTAAAGGCTCCCGTCTTTTCTTTTGCAAGGTCCGTACGTGCTAAGTCAGATTTGAGGCTAGCTTGATGTTTATAGTCCGCAACTGCTTGAGCTTGTTCCGGCGTAGTAATCTTATCAACAAGAGGGTGCTCTGGCGCAAGGACAGCGTAAGTTGCACCAAACAGTGTATCTGGACGGGTTGTGAAAACTTCAAAAGCTTCGTCTGTACCTTCTACATTGAAGGTAACATCTGCACCGACGGATTTACCAATCCAGTGACGTTGCATTTCTTTGATTGATTCAGGCCAATCCACTTCTTCAAGGTCTTCAAGTAGACGTTCCGCATAAGCTGTAATTTTAAGCATCCATTGGCGCATTGGTTTACGAACAACAGGATAACCCCCGCGTTCAGAAGTTCCGTCTGGAAGCACTTCTTCATTGGCAATAGCTGTTCCGAGTTCTTCAACCCAGTTAACAGCTACTTCTGCTTCATAAGCTAAACCCTTTTCATAAAGTTTAGTAAAAATCCACTGTGTCCATTTATAAAAATTAGGGTCAGTTGTATTAACTTCACGTTCCCAGTCATAACTAAAACCTAAACTATTGATTTGACGTTTAAAGTTAGCAATATTTTCAGCTGTAAATTCTGCTGGGTCATTTCCTGTATCCATTGCATATTGTTCAGCAGGTAGACCAAAAGCGTCCCATCCCATAGGATGAAGCACATTGAACCCTTGAGCGCGTTTGTAACGGCTCAAAATATCAGTTGCTGTATAGCCTTCTGGATGTCCTACGTGAAGTCCTGCACCGGACGGGTAAGGGAACATGTCGAGGGCATAAAATTTTGGTTTATTTTTGTCAGTTCCTGTACGGAAAGTTTTATTATCCGCCCAGTATTTTTGCCATTTGGCTTCTATTTCTTGATGATTGTATTCCATAAATTAAGATGGGAGGTTTTACTAAATTTAGCTCAAAACACTCCACTCCTTTCATGACTAAGTAAATGTCGTTTAAAGTGAGATTATAATAAATTAAAAGCAAGCACGAGATCACTTCCTGTAAGTTGCAAACCATACTTTTGCTCATACTTTTTAACTTTATTAATTAAGGTATTACGATGAATATAAAGCGCCTTAGCTGCTTGTGTTTGATTTCCCCCTGTTTTATAGAGGGTTCGCACTAGCGTTTGATCGTCACCGTTTGCCAGAAGTTCCTGACGAATTTCCTCTAACATTGGAAAATCAAAATGCGTTAAGCTTTCTGATAAGATATATTCACTAAAGGCCTTGTGACTTTGAAAAATTTCACGTTCTATGCTGTAAGTTGCTGAAAGCTTGTTTTTATCCACAAAACGCCCAATATAGAGCGAAACTTCTTCTCCTCTATCTTGCGCAAGCGTTTGAAAAATATCAAAAAGTTCCGATTTGGTCGGGCTATCCGTGGAAAATGCTTCAATCACATATTGCTCCTGAGCATTGCTTTTCACAAAATCTGGCAGCAAGAGCTTCAAGCTACTTTCTAACTCTAAAAAATCATTGCTCGAAAACTGGAGCATGCGATAACGCCCATTGGGGAGCTTATCGGTACTGACCACATCGTCAGTAAATAGTAACGCTGTCAGTAACTTTTCACGAGCTGTCAGTTGATTTGGATCAACATTTTCATAAAGTTTTTTTATTTTTTCTAGTTCCATTTTTCAAAAAAGCGACCTACGGCCGCTTGAAACTGCTATTATCCTCTCTCGACTTAGCTCTGTATAAGCCAAGTAAGTGAGAAGAAACATCAGCTTTTAGATTTGTTCTGAAGGAAGATGCAATTCATAAAGTGGTGACAAGGGACGACTTTCATGAATGCGGATGATTGCGTCAGCAAGCAAGTGTGCAATTGATAACTTAACAATTTTTTCACTTTGACGTTCTTCTGGCATTTCGATGGTGTCCAAAACAACAAGTTTAGTAATTGCTGAATTATTAATGCGCTCGATTGCTGGTCCTGAAAGTACGGCGTGCGTACATGACGCATAAACTTCTGTTGCACCCAATTCTTTCAGAGCATTCGCAGCGAGGGTGATGGTACCGGCAGTATCAATCATATCATCAATTAAGATACATTTTTTACCTTTTACATCCCCGATAATGTTCATGATTTCTGCCACATTTGCACGTGGACGGCGTTTGTCAATAATAGCAAGTGGTGCTTTCAAGAAATTAGCCAACTTACGTGCACGTCCAACTCCACCATGGTCAGGTGAAACGACTACGATATCATCACCAGCATAGACCAGTTGACGGCGGAAATATTCCGCAATCAATGGTGAACCCATCAAGTGGTCAACAGGAATATTGAAGAATCCTTGAATTTGGGGAGCGTGAAGGTCAAATGTAATCAGACGGTCTGCACCAGCAATTTGAAGCATGTTTGCTACAAGTTTAGAGGTGATTGGTTCACGCGCACGCGCTTTACGGTCTTGACGAGCATAACCATAATAAGGCAAGACGATGTTAATTGATGCAGCTGAGGCACGACGTAAGGCATCCATCATGATCAAAAGTTCCATCAGGTTATCATTGACAGGGTCACTTGTTGACTGAAGGATGAATACATGGTCACCACGGACTGATTCATCAATATGTACGATAGTTTCGCCATCTGAGTGAGCACCAACGCTTACTTTTCCAAGCTCAATTCCGATTTCTTTAGCAACTTTTTGTGCTAATTCATGGTTGGAAGAGAGCGAAAACAACTTCAAATTTGAATACGACATGAAGAGCCTTTCTTTAATTCCTACAGAACACAGAGGTTCAATTTTATGTATTCTTATTTTACCTTAAATTTTCAATTTTTTCAAACCGTGATGAAAAATAAAATAAAAAGGAGCTATTTTATTTCTCCCTTTTATTTATTGATTATAACAACTCTTTGAAAAGGCCTCTGACGAAGAATTCTTCATCAAAATCCTGTAAATCATTAAGCTTTTCGCCCAAACCGATTAATTTGACCGGAATTTTAAGACTTTGCACGATGGATAAAACAATCCCACCTTTTGCTGAACCATCAAGTTTGGTCAAAGCAATTCCTGAAATCGGTGTGACGGCAGAAAATTCTTTGGCTTGTTGAATAGCATTTTGGCCTGTTGTTGCATCAAGTGCCAAAATCGTTTCATGCGGAGCATCCGGAATTTCACGTTTGATGACCTTGCCAATCTTTTCCAGCTCTTTCATCAGATTATCTTTATTTTGCAAACGACCTGCAGTATCCACAAGTAAAATATCATAATTGTCAGCTTTAGCTTTTGCGAGAGCGTCAAAAACAACTGCTGCTGGATCTGAACCCGCTGGTTTTGTGACTACTTCAACTGCGGAACGATTCCCCCATTCAACCAACTGGTCGATTGCACCTGCCCGGAAAGTGTCGGCAGCGGCAAGTAAAACGCGTTTTCCTTCATTTTTGTACCGCGCAGCAAGTTTACCAATCGTCGTTGTTTTCCCAACTCCATTTACCCCAACAAAAAGTAAAACCGTTAAACCTTCTGGTTGAATATCCAGACGTGAAGGGAGTTTTTCCCCGTCAAACTTATCAACAATTTTTTCAATAATCAGTTGACGTAAATCATCCGTGGATTTAGCATTAACTAATTTGGCTTCTTTACGTAATTCCTCAGTAATTTCCATCGCCAAATCCACACCCACATCGGACATGATTAAGGTTTCTTCAAGTTCTTCAAAGAATTCCTCATCCACGGTACGGAAATTTGCAAAAAGTTCATTGAACCCATCCGCAAAAGTCTTACGGGTCAGGGAAAGCGATTGTTCATATTTTTTTTCAGTTTCTTCGCGAGATTGAGTAAAGATATCAGCTAAGGCATCAATATCAATCACGATATCTTCCTCTTCTGCGACAGGCTCAGGCTCGGCAGCAGGACTGACCGGCTCATCAGAAGTAGGTTTGATCTGTGGCTCTGTTACAACAGGCTCAGCTGATACTTCCTCGTTTTCGGAAGTTTCTTCTGATGGATTGATTAATGTAGGTTCAGCTGTCGGACGAGGTAGCACTTGTTCACTGTCCTTGGGTTGGGCTGACGATAGCCCCTCTTTAGGAACGACAGGTTCCTCTTTTTGTTCTACTTTTTGGTCAGCGTGTTTTTTCTCTTCAATAACTGTACTGACAGGCTCATCAGTGATTTGTTCTTGCTGATCCGCTGCAAGTTGTTCTTCATTTACTACTTGTTCTTCTTGTTTTTTCTTACCAAATAATCGGTCAAAAAGTCCCACTTTTTTCTCCTTTTAAATGAACCGAGTTCATTCTATTTTACACTTTATTTTCTGATAGAGGTCACTACTTTTAAAACTTCAAGCTTTACGTCCATCAGTCATCTTTAAAGAACGTACGTTTCAAGCACTTTGGCTACTGCGTGTTGATCATTGGTCCAGTCGGAAATAATTTTGGCCTCTTCTTTTACAGCAGGTACCGCATTCGCCATTGCCACACCATAGCCTGCCCATGCGATCATCGAAAGGTCATTGGCCTCGTCTCCCATTGCCATCACATTTTCTGGTTTCAAATCTAACTGATGGATGAGTTGAGTGAGACCATAGGCTTTATTAATCCCTTTTGGCATAAATTCTAGTAATTTTGCTTGTGTTTTAAAAACTTCAAATTCTTCGAAATAACGCTCAGGAATCTCAGCGAGTCGTTGATCCAATAATTCTTTTTCTGTACAGGAAACAATTTTATTGTAGACAACATTCTGAGGGACATCAGCAAAGTCCATCTTCATAAAAGTGAGCAATTTATTTAAAGTTTCATACTGTGAAGCTACCGCACTTTTAGTCACAAATACTTTTTCCTCACTCAGAATATCACAAGGTAAACCAAGTGCGGTGGTTAAACGTTTAATTGCTGAAATCTGCTCATAGGAAAAACTTTTCTTCGAAACGATTTGTCCCGTATTACGTTGGACCAATCCTCCATTAAAAGTGATGCTAAAATCTTTAAAATCCAGCATTTCAAGCCGCTTCAAATAAGGTTGGATGGCTACTAAAGGGCGCCCTGTTGTCAAAACAACGTGAACATCTTTTTTTCGAGCCGCTTCAATCGCTGAGACATTTTCTGCTGAAATTTCTTTCGAGGAGTTTAATAAGGTACCATCTAAATCAAGCGCTACCAATTTAATTTCATTCTTCATTGTTTTATTATACCATACCGTGTCACTATGGCTCAATAATGGTTATTAATTTCACAGCGAAAAGAAGAACTGGTAAAGAAATTTGCTTTATTTTTGGGTAAAACAAGTAATCACTTCCTCCTTGAAACTTCTAAAACTCCTGAATGTGTACTTTAATCCCCTTTCTAATATTTCTTGAAATTTCATAAAAAGATTTGACAAAGCGAAGTTTTTTAATTAAACTAGTAATAATTAAAATACAGAGGTCCTAAACATGACTCCAATTAATGCCACTTTTAACTTGTTGTTGAAGGAGGGCTCACGCTAGCAACATCTTGCTATCAGTGTGAGTCCTCTTTGGCGTTTGGTCATGATGAGGACAAAAAGACGTCCTCAGGGCGTCTTTTTTTGATGTCAATTAAGAAGGAGGAAAGCTAAATCAAAAAATAAGAATAAAATTACTAAGTGTTTGTTAAATGAAAGGAAAAAAATTTGGAAAATACACACACATTAAAAAAGAGAATGACGTCACGTCATATTGCCATGATTGCTCTAGGAGGAGCTATTGGGGCTGGTTTATTTAAAGGGAGTGCTTCAGCAATTGAATCTGCAGGGCCTGCCGTCTTAGTTGCTTACTTTTTAGGTGGCTTGGTCTTATTTTTCGTCATGAAAAGCCTGGAGCAGTTAATTTTGTCTTCTGAAAATCCACATGGCTTGTCTGGTCTAGTTCAGCCTTATCTCGGCGCACGTGCAGCTGATTTTACTGACTGGGTTTATTGGTCTTTATGGATGATTAACATTATCGCTGAAGCTGTTGCGGCAGCGAGTTTTTTACAACTCTGGTTTGCTCAGGTGCCCACTTGGATTTTTGTTTTAATCATTGCTGCTTTGACTTCACTGATTAATCTGTTTTCGGTCACTTTCTTTGCTGAAACAGAATATTGGTTGGCTTTTATCAAAATTAGTGTCATTATTTTGCTTATCTTATTTGGTCTCTTTTTAGTGGCTCAGATGGTCTTTCACACCAATCTGGTTACTGCACTATCAGGGCTCACTGCTCATGGTGGCTTTGCTCCCCATGGATTCAAAGGCGTGATGAATTCACTCTTGATTGTAATTTATTCTTATGGGGGCTCTGAATTAATCGCCATCACTGTTAGTGAAACGGAGAATCCTAAAAAGGCTATTCCCAAAGCAATACGAGGAGTTATCGGACGCATCATTTCTTTTTATATTGTTCCGATGTTCTTATTGTTACTTATCTACAGTTGGCAGACTTTAGCGGCCTCCTCCATGAGTCCTTTCGTGATGGTTTTTAACAAAATGCACCTGCCATTTGCGAGTGATTTGGTGAATTTTATCATTGTTTTAGCACTCTTTTCATCAATAAATTCGGGAATTTATGCCTCTTCTCGCCTCTTATTTTTCCGTTTAAAACAGCGACCTAGTCGTTTATCAGGTCATATTGCTAAACTTAACCGCAAGCAAGTCCCACAACGTGCCGTTTTATTTTGTTCAGGCACGCTCTATATCGGAGTAGTCCTCTCTTATTTCCTTGGGGATCGTCTGTTCAATTATTTAGCAGGTTCTTTATCCTACACAGTATTACTGGTATGGTTTTTAATCAGCTTAGCTGGCTTTCTACTGGCATTGAGAAAACGAGTTTGGTCAGCGAAAAGTATGAGCCTGGGCGCAATGCTTGCACTTGTCTTGATTTTCATTGGGATATTATTGACCAATCCAATAGGGGTTACCCTCTTTACTGGTGCACTCTATCTGATTATTCTCTTTAGCTATCGCCGCTCTAAGCCTGCTGATGAGCTTTAAGAACAAAAAGACCCGTTTGTCAGTAACAAACGGGTCTTTTTCTTTACTGACCACGCTGTCAGTAAAATTTAAAGGGATTTTTCAAAATTCTTTTGAACAAAATAGCCGGCTAACCAAATAGAAAAGAGAATACCTAGCATACCCACTAACATGGCAGCGACCTCAGCCATCAAAAGTTTCGAATTAAAGATATCCGCCCATCGATAATGAAGGCGCACAAACCATAAAATTAAACCTACTGTTGAGCCTAAAACACCAAAAAATAGGGTATTGACAGCTGTTCCCAAAATTTGTTGTGAAATAATTCGCCGCTGATTGATAAATTGAGACAAAGTCATGGCTTCATCCTGTTCTACCACTTCTGATAAGCTCGCCGTCAGCGCCATGGCCGATTCAGCGACAGCTCCTAACATAGAAATCACAATCACTACAATGGCAACGTTTGAAAAGTTTAATCCCACTGCAAGCGAGAGATTTTCAAGTTCATCCACATCTTCTGCAGCAAAACCTTGAAATTGACCCACTAGCTGTACAAGTACCGCCAAGCCTAATAAAACGAGCACTACAATCAAACTCGTTTTAAAAGCAATAAGCGTGACTTCACTTTCATCAGCAGACATAAAGATTGCTATGGCCAAAATAATCGCTGACAGCACTGTCAGTACAAGAATGGCATTAAATCCCCAAGCTATCAGTGTAATCAAGACAAAGATTGCACCAAAATTAAGGGCCAATCCAATCAAATTTCTCAAGCCATCTTGGCGTGCCACTAAAAGCATTAAAGCTATAAGAAGGATTAATAAGACTAAAAGTGAGTTCATATAGGGTGCACCTCGCTTTTTCTATGCATACGTACAAGCCCAAAACTGGTGACAATTGCGGTAATAGGGACGGCAAGAACAATACCGATAGCCGAAATAATTGTTTGAAGGAGTCCAAGATTGAGCCCGACCGTTGCGATATATCCCCACGTGTTCCCATTTCTCAAAAGCAACAAAGTCATAGGAAGCGCCTCGGCCATAAAAATCATAAATAGAACATTGGTCAAGGTACCAATGATTTCTTGGCCAATGGACATCCCAGAGCGGATATAATCTTTTTTTGTCATGTTAATCTGATTCAATTCATTTTGTCTAGCAAGACCAAAAAGTCCAGCAACGATGTCTCCCGTCCCATCCATAATGGCACCCAGTACAGAAATCATTGTGCCGACAAAGAAAAATTCTGAAGGGTTTTGCGTCACATATTCTAAGTATTCGAAATGGACTCCGTGGTTGCCTGTCAGCTTTAACACCAGCAAAGTCACAGCAAATGTAATAAAAGTCGTAAGTGCCGTGGTGATAAAAGTATAAACCATTTGTCGAGTTGGGCCAAGCACAAACAAAAGGGATGATGCAGCAAATAAAGCGGATAAAAAAGCAAAAAGTAGGAGGACAGGTGGATTAAAAGAAACATTAAACGCGATCACACTCACAAAATATATGAGATTCAGCACCAAAGAGGCCAACAAAAATAGAGAAGCGCGCAAACGTTGGAAACTGATTAAAAAACCGATGAATAAAACCAGTAAGGCACTGATTAAAGCATCTCTTTTGAGGGAAACGATTTGGACTTGTCCAGCAATCTTTTGTAAAATCACCTGCTGACCGACGCGAAAAAGTTGGTCAGTTGTTTGTGAACTGGTCGTTGCATTTTGCAGTGTCAGTGTTTTTTTATTGTCGTTAAGTATTTTAACCTGGAGTTCTTGAACAATTTGTCGATCTTTATTTTGAAAATCATCACTCACTTCATGCGAACTAAGTGTTCTGACCGCCGTAATTTTTCCTACAGGTGAATGATAAAGAAAATGATCATGACTGACCACCACAAAAACACAGAGTGCAATCAAAATGGGCAGGATCATTTTTTTTAAAAGCCATTTTATATTCATAAATTTTCTACTTTCAAAAAAGAAAAGACGGCAATAGTGCCGTCTCTTCTTAGGCTTTTGCCTCGAGTATCTTTTCTTGAGAAGCATCGAGTACTTCTTGTAAACTTGCCAAAGTTTGTTTTGACTTACCAAAAGTCAAAAATTGATAACGTTTCCCCGCATAGCTAAATTCAAAGCCGAACTTTCTGACCCGAATGGCCGAAATATACTTTAGTTCAATACTTTTCATTTTAACCCGAGGGAATGTTGTGAAATGAAGTTGACCTTCCGATATAAAGAAACGGTGCGGCCAAATCAGTACAACAAAGACCAGGTAAGAAAGAATTGCCAAGGTGGTCAAAAACCAATTGCCTTGTTTATCTAGCTCATAAAAAAGTGTACGCTCGAAACTCAAAATGATGATACCCCAGAGCCATACTAATCGATGATTAAGTGAAACTGGGAGAAAATATCCTGTTTTCATTGATTCCTCTCTTCATGTCCGTTAAGGTAAAAGCCATAAAGAAAAGTGTTACTCTCTTTTGACGCTGCATTTTACCTGAGAAAGTTACTGACAGCCTGGTCAGTAACTGACGGAATTTTTTTGTTTAATCTTTAACTTTGACTTCATCTTCACCTTTTTTCACTTCGGGAATATCCGTCGTGTAGTCTGGTAAAGTTGATTTTCCTTGATTTTGGCTCAATAAACTATTTGATTTAGCCGACAAATCTTCATTCTCTTTCTTCAGACGTTTTTCAGTATCTTTCACCGTATAGCTGTAATCTTTTGCATCAACTGGTGTAAAGCCTGTAGGGGTATAGAACCTCAAGAGATTTTGATTATTTAACTTATCCGAAGCTGCCAATAGATCGGCTACTTTCTGTTTAGTTTCTTTCACATAAGTTTCTTGCTCTGGCGTTAAGTTTTCAATCTGTAAGCCCGTTTGCGTATCGTAATAGTAACGGCTATTTAATGTCGGTAAAGTAATGGTTGGGGTCACAAATCCCCCATTTCGCAAGGCAACAAAGTCTTGACGACCTGATGCAAACATATCTTGGCCAAATTGAACGTATTTTGAAGTATCAATGCCCATCAAATGTTCTAAAGTAGGCATCACATCAACTTGTCCCACATAAGTATCGATGATGTGACCATCTGTACGTCCTGGCACGTCAATCATAAACGGTGTGCGTTGGAGCATCGTGTTGTCGTAGTTATTGAATGTATCCGCATCGTAGCCAACATATGGGGCAAAAGCTTTATTATCACTACCTGAGATACCGTAATGGTCCCCATAAAGGACAATGATTGACTTGTCATAAAGCCCTGATTTTTTCAGATAAGCGTAAAATTGCTCCACAGCTTGATCGAGATAATGAGCCGTTTCAAAGTAACCATCAACCAATTTATTACCCGAATCAACGGTTGCAAAATTGGGATCCTTATCTTCGTCATCCATCGTATAAGTCAAGTGGTTGGTTACCGTTAGATATTTAGCATAGAAAGGCTGTTGCATCTGTTCAAGCATGGGTACTGAATCCCGGAAGAGTAATTTATCTTTAATTCCCCAAGGACTCATATTTGAAGCAGAGTTATCAAAGAAGCTTTGATCAAAGAAGTTTTGATAACCCATTTGTTTGTAGGTGTTTAAACGGTTGTAGAACGCACCAACATTCCCGTGAAAGACAGCTGAACTGTAACCATCGGTTTGATTCAAAATCGCAGGCATGGCTTGGAAAGTTTGAGTGGAACCGTATTTAGCAAAGAGCGAACCAGCAGGTAAACCAAACGTTGAAGTCTCAAGCAAGTTTTCAGCATCGGATGTTTTCCCTTGACCAACCTGGTTAAAGAAATTACTAAATGAATAGGTAGAATTGGAATGATAGATTGAGTTCAAAAACGGCGTAACAACATGTTCCTTACCATCTGTCCCTTTGATTTTCAAATCAATCAAAGCTTGTTGGAAAGATTCCAAGTGAATCTCAATGACATTCCGGTTTTTAGCAATCCCATACATTTTCATATTAGGGGCTAGATAACGGTTGGAAGCAATATATTTTTGAATCTCTTCCAAGCTTTCTTTACTAGCATCTTTACGTTGTGTATTTGCTAAATTTGTATAATAACCATCGGTCAAAATCCAAGGCCCCAAGCCTAAGTAGCGAACGACATAGGTTTTATCAGACTGTGCTCGACGCATAATCAATTGATTTTTATTGAAATCTCCAAACCAAAAGTTAAGCCCAAACAATGCCAATCCCATCGAGAAGAAGGTGAAAGCGCGCTTTGCCCCGACAGGGCGTTGGTCAAATTTCATTTTCTTTGCGATTAATAAAACGATAATAACCACAAGATCAATCCAGTAAAGCCAATCCATCAAATGGACAGGAACCGATCCAAAATCAAAGCCATGTTGGAACATTCCTGCTCCACCTGTCATCGTATCAATCGTGATAAAATCACTGAATTCTCGGTAATAGAGAACATTCAAATAAAGTAAGAAATTTGCACCAATCCCAAGGACAAGCGTTGCAAGATAAAAGAGGGAAGTCCTTCTGATAAAGAGCAACAGCGCAAAACATGTTGCTGTAAAACCAATCGGGTTGATGATCATCAACAAAAATTCAGCTGGACCAACGCCTCGGAGGTTAAATACTCCAAAATAGGCAAGCATTGATTTGGCCCAGACAAAAAAGACAAGAAAACTAAGCAAACCAACACGTGTGTTGAAAGCAGAAAGTAATTTTTTCAATTTTATAACCCCAAAAATAGATTTATTTCGTTTCCCTATTTAGAAAATAAGTTACGAAATTGTAGTAACCTCTGAGAAACAGTGTTCAAACAAAGGCAATAATCACTACAAATTTTCATTTTAAACATAAAAACTTATGCTTTATTTTACATGGTATTTGCTTAAATTATACGCTTTTTAAGCGTGAGAGGCAATCAAAATGCGAATCACACCCTTGAGCAAGTCCTGTAAAAAATTCAGTTTTTAGTATAACAATTTTAAGTTAAAGCTAGCTTAAAGTTTGAGTTTCGGCTGAATTAAGCTTGATCGAAATCATCTTAGAAACTCCAGCATCCGCCATCGTAACACCATACATCGCACCCGCAGCAGCCATCGTTCCACGACGATGAGTAACCACGATAAACTGATTGCTATTATCAAAATGGTTCATATAATCTCCAAACCGTTTGACATTCGCTTCATCAAGCGCCGCCTCTACTTCATCGAGCACTACAAAAGGCACCGTCCGTACACGCAAAATCGCAAAAATGAGGGCTAAGGCAGTGAGGGCTTTTTCTCCCCCACTCATCAGATTGAGACTAGCCAATTTTTTTCCAGGGGGCTGGACATTGATCTCCACACCAGCTTCCAGTAAGTTGTCACTGGTTAATTCCAGATCGGCTTGGCCTCCTGCAAACATTTGTGCAAAAGTGGTTTTAAAACTTTCACGAATTGCTTCAAAACTTGCCTTAAAGCGGATTTTCACTTCGTCATTCATCTCGTCAATCGTGGAGAGCAACAAGGTTTTGGCTTCCAATAAATCTTCTTTTTGGCTGGACAAAAAGTTGAAGCGTTCACTGACCTCTTCATATTGAGCAATGGCATCCAAATTAATCGGACCAAGCGCCCGGATTTGACGCTCTAATTGTTTGAGCTCCTGTTCAGCTTGACTCAGATTATCGAGAACCTCTACTTGAGCTTTGGCCTCTGCAAAACTCATCTGATGCTCGCTCGTCAAGCTTTCTTGCAGATGCATTATTTGTGCTTCAAGCTGTTCAACTTGCATTTCTAAACGCGTTTTTTGATTATTGAGGGTTTGATTTTGCTGGATAAAATCTTGATGATGTTGTTCCAAGTCTTCCATCTGTGCCGCGATATCTTCCCGTTCAAATTTAAGACTGACCAGACGCACATTCAACGCACCGAGTCGAGCTTCCACTTCCTTTAGTTGTTCAGCAAAATGGTTTCGTTCCGTTTCGTCAAAGTTGACAGGGTTGAGCAAATGAGACAGTTGTTTTTGTTCTTCTGCTAGAGCTGACAGCTCTGTCAGTAAACGTTCTTCATCAGTTTTGTTATAGCGTAGCGCACTGCTGACCTCTGATTGTCGGAGCTTGGCAGCTGTTTGAGCTTGGGTTTTAGCACTATGTAACGCTTTGTGAGCCTGGCTATTTGATTTCACTGCCTCAAGCTCTTGTTCAATCGCCGCTTTTCGTTCGGCAATTATCGCCAACTGCTTCGCAGTCTTTTGATTTTGTTGGTTAAGTTCGGCAAGTTGACCTGAGGCTTCTTTTTGTACTGACAGACCGGTCAGCTGCTCTAAAGTGGCTTTTTGGTCTTCTAATTGGGTCAGTTGAAGCTGCAGAGACTGCTCAGCAAAGCGCTTTTCTTCACCCTCAGCTTTGAGCTGTTCCAGCTCTTCAAGGATTTGTGCACGTGCTTTTTGAGCGACTTGCACCGCTTTTTCGGCTGCCTTGAGCTGGGCTTCAGAAGTAGAAAGTTGGGCTTGAAGTTGTTCTAACTCAACGGTTGTAAAGGTAGTTGTATTGCGTTTACCAGCTCCTCCTGCATAAGAACCACCTGGGTTGATTTGAGTACCATCTACCGTCACAATCCGCACGCTATAGTTCATCATGCGAGCAATCGCCGTAGCATTTTCGCTATTATCCACGATGAGCGTCGTGCCTAAAAGTGACTGCATGGCTTTTTTCAAACGGGGATCAAATTGGACCAAGTCAATCGCCAAGTCAATAAAACCAGGCATTTTTTTAATACGTTCAAGTCCATTGAACGTGCGGGCTTTTATGGTTGTAAGGGGCAAAAAAGTTGCTCGGCCTAAGCGACGTTCACGCAAAAAAGCAATGGCTCGCTTGGCGGCATTTTCATCCTCAGTAATAATATTTTGACTTCCTCCACCAAGAGCGATATCAATTGCCGTGGTATACTGACTATCAAAAGACAGCAAATCGGCAACAACACCAATCACACCACCCAGCTGGTCTGCATTTTGCATCACCGCCCTAACGCCAGCAAAGAGATTGCTGTGGCTATCACGAATGTTTTGTAAGGAGCTCAACCGAGCTTTTTGCTGATTAAGTGTTTGCAAGTGATCATAAAGAGCGTTTTGTGCCTGACGTTCACGTGCGGCTTCTTCTTTTTCAGCAGTACTTTTTTTCTCAAAAATCGCTAGACGTTCAGCAATCTCATCTTGAAGTTGAGCCAGATTGGCTTTAACTTGTGCTACCTGTTGGCTTACCTTTTCAAATTTTATCAGATTTTCACGGGCTGATTCATTCTGTTCAGACTGTTGGCGAGTCAGTTGTTCGATTTCTGCCTTGTTACGCACCATCTCATTCGAGAGTTCCGCTTCTTGGCTGACCAAACGAACAAATTCATCTCGTAAGCGTTCCATAAGGGTTTCTGGATTTTCTGACAGATTGGCTAATTCGGCTGACAGTGCTGTCAGTTGCTGATCAAGTTGCGTTTTTTCGGCTGTCAACTGAGCGGTCTTCGTTTTCAATTCAGCTAAGCTTTGGTGGGCAGCTTCTTTTCGTTCGTTTAAAACTTGTAAACGCTGCTTTCGCTCCGCCTCAGTTTTCTGTGAAGAATCTTTTTGCACATCAAAAAGTTCAATTTTCCTTGTCAAATCTGCTTTTAAATTGGAAAAGTTTAGCTGATCAGCTTGTAAGTTTTCTTGCTCAGTTTCTACAGCACGTCTTTGCTTACGCAAGTCGCCCAACTGGTCCTCATAAGTTTTTTGTCGTGCTGACAGACCGGTCAGCTGTTGCGTAACCTCTTCAAGTTCAGCTTTAATCGTTTCATACTGTGCTTTACCAGCTGTAAGTTGTCCCACTAGAACAGCGAGTGCCAGTTTCTGACGTGAAGCATCCAAGGTCTTAAAACGCAAAGCGACATCTCGTTGAGCCTGCAATGGAACTAACTGTCCATTTAACTCAAAGATAATGTCCTCAAGCCGATCCAGATTATCCTGTGTGGCCTGAAGCTTGGATTGCGTTTCATTGCGCCGATTTTTATATTTCAAAACGCCCGCTGCTTCCTCAAAAATCGCGCGACGTTCCTCAGGTTTTGAATTGAAGACAGACTCGATACGTCCTTGGGAAATGATTGATAAAGAATCACGACCAAGTCCTGTATCGGTAAAAAGATCATGAATATCACGCAGACGGCATTTATGCCCATTCATCAGAAATTCTGAATCCCCATTGCGATAAAGGCGACGTGTAATGACAACTTCTTCTTGTTCATCCTGTCCTTGCAAGTAATGATCGCTGTTATCAAAGTGAGCAGTAACTTCTGCATAATTAAGCGCACGCCGTTTTTCTGTACCAGAAAAAATCACATCTGGCATTTTTCCGCCACGAAGTGATTTTGCCGATTGTTCACCCAACACCCAGCGTAGGGCTTCAACGATATTAGATTTCCCAGATCCATTTGGACCAACTACTGCGGTTATTCCTTGGTCAAAGGCAATCGTCGTGCGGTCGGCAAATGACTTGAATCCGACAATTTCCATTTTTTTAAGATACATGGTTCTGCCCTTTTATCGCATCTTCAGCTGCTTTTTGTTCAGCTACTTTCTTAGATTTCCCAATCCCACGTCCTAGCTCATTACCGTTATTGTAAACGGCAGCAACAAAAGAACGATCGTGGGCTGGACCTTCTTCTTCCAGGATTTTATAAGTGATGGTTGTTTCACCACCCATTTGCAAAATCTCTTGAAGTTCCGTCTTGTAGTCCACCACTTTAACATAATCATCAGCTTTAACATGTGGGACCACTACCCGGTAGATAAAGCGTCGTACTTCGTCCATCCCTTGATCAATAAAAAGTGCCCCTAAAAAAGCCTCAAAAAGGTTTTCTAAAGTCGTTTCTCGATTGCGTCCTCCCATTTTTTCTTCACCATGGCCGAGTCTTAAAAACTCACCAAAGCCACAACGACGTGAAAAGTTTGCTAAAGACTCTGTTCGGACAATACTGGAGCGCATCTTGGAGAGTTCACCTTCTAACTTTTCAGGGTAAGTCCGATAGAGATAATCAGAAATGACCAATGACAAAGCGACGTCTCCCAAAAACTCCAAACGTTCGTTGTTTGCAACCTTTGGGAGCCGTTCTTCATTAGTATATGAGGAGTGAGTAAATGCAGTCTTTAAAAGTTCCTCATCTGAGAAAACTAGACCATAATCATTTTTTAGTTTTTCTTGGAGCTTGAGCATAAAAGCCTCCCTTTTATGAAAATACATTTTTTTTAGTTTTATCCCTTATTATACCAAAAAATAACAATTTTGGGGGCGTCAGTTTGACGTATACTGCTGAAAAAAAGAGGCTTTTCAGCTTCTCTTCTCGTTTTCATAAATACCGATATGTTCATTTTGATAACGTCCCTCTTCAATTATCGCAACCAATGCAGACGCATAATCCGCATAAGAAATTCGACTTTCACCAGCAGCATTATGTCCCAAAATATCATTCGTTAAAGTATAGTTACCCGTTTCTTTACCTTCTGGATCAAAAAATTCTGCGGGCGAAAAGAAAGTTACATTAGCTGCGGAATTTTTAAAGATGAGGCTCGCAATAGCCATTTGATTGACTGTCGGATAATAAGGGAGCGTTTTGGGTAGCGTATCCACTAAGCGTGTCATCCGCTCATCATCTAGGTACATTGACCCTGCACCTCCCACGACAATTAATCGCGTTTGGCTTTGAGCCAGCAAACCCGTTAAATGAAAAGCGACTTTCGAATAATCTTTTTCCTGCCCTTGGGGTGCCCGATAAGCTAAGACAATCGCATCAAAGCCTTCCAAATCTGAAAGTTGCAAATCAAAAAGATCTTTTTCAACGACCTTAGAAACCTCAGTTTTTAAACGACTGGCTTGTCGTACATAAGCAGTGACTTCAAAACCTTTTGCCATCGCTTTTTGGGACACTAAAGTGCCCACTTTGCCACTTGCTCCGATGACTGCAATTTTTTTCATCTTTTCCACTCCATTCTTTTATTTATTTTTAATTATAACAAAAGCATGGTCTAAAACTTTTGGATAAGTTCAAAAAAAAGTGGCACAAGCCACTTTTATTTTTTTATTAACGGGCGAGATTTATTCGCCGACCAAGATGGTCCATCACGAAAGCCCCCACAAGTAAACTCGCAAATTCACCCAACCCCATTGTCAGCCAGGTGATCCAAAATGGCGCCCCTGCTACTACTTTTAACTCCAGCGCAATCGTAAACATGCTCAGAGAAAAGAAAACGGCAAAGTACAAAAATGCTTGATTTAATTTACCATTAAAGAAATAACGATTTTTAAAACGATCAAATAAAAGAACACCAAGTGTCAAAAAGACAAGGGTTGAAAGTCCACCCACGATTACATCTACCCAGGTAAAGCTTAAAAAATTGGAAATCATGCAACCTATGGTTACCGCAATAATATATTTTTTATTAAAAAACGCGGTAAAATTGAGCATTTCAGAAATCCGAAATTGGACAGGACCGTAACTCATTGCATTCAATCCTGGGGTAACAGTTAAAATAACGTAGAGGGCAGCCACAATCGCAATCGTGACCAAATCATAAGTTTTTGAGTTTTTCAAAAAATTCTCCTTTAGCGGCCAAACCGCATGTAATATGCTTGAGCAAAGGGAAGAAGGCTCAAGGGTTGACTCACAATTGAGCAACGGTTTTATTTTAGCAAAATTTACAACAAATGAAAAGCACTGAAACATTTCCCTTTGAGCAAATGGGAGAAATCTTTCGTGCTTATCACTTGTTAAATCTTAATATTGAGAACGAACAGCTTATCCAGCCCTTTTTTATTACTGACCAGCTGGTCAGTAACTTATTTGATGGTCCAGCCACCATCAATCGGGACAATTGCTCCCGACATATAAGAGGCTTGTGGGCTTGCTAAAAAGAGGGTCAAATCAGCCACTTCGCGAGGACTAGCCCATCGTTTAGCTGGTGTCTCATCAGCTACCCATTGGGCCATCTGACCATTATTTTCAGTGAAATCAGCCGCATTCATCGGTGTATTGATGGCACCTGGAGCGATAGCTGCTACTTGAATCCCGTGTTGTGCTTCATCCAAAGCTAACTGTTTTGTCAATCCAACAATGGCATGTTTACTGGCCGTATAAGCGACACCACCACCACCGGCAACCAAGCCAGCAACCGAAGCCATATTGATAATGACTCCTGATTTTTGAGCTTTCATTTTTGGCAAGAATGCTGAAATCATCAAATACATTGAATTGAGATTCGTTGATAAAATTCGTTGCCATTCCGCAAAGTCAGTTTCTTCCAAAGTTTTATAAGCATCCAAAACGCCCGCTGTATTGAGTAAAACATCAATACTTCCCACTTCGTCAGCCAATTTTTCAACTGCTTTTTCATCGGAAACATCAAGAATTTTTACTGACAGATTTTTTGAATTACTGATAGATTCGTCAGTAAATTCTTGTAAGTCCACAGCAACAACCTCTGCACCTTCGGCTAAAAATACTTTTGTTTGAGCTAAGCCAATCCCACTGGCAGCACCTGTAATGAGCACTTTTTTCCCAGAAAATTTCATTTTGTAGCCTATCACTCTATTCAACCAAGGCCCAATCATCAGCCAAAACGTCGCAAGGCGTTGGTGCCCACATTGAAAAACCTTCACCCTCTCCTGAGACATTAATCAAGAAATAAGGGGTAACTTCCAACTTCTCACCAGATTCTAAAACAATCGAATCATAGAGTTTAACATAATTTTCGGCACCAGACCAGCCTTGAGTTCTGACTACTTTTTTCCCAGCTTTAAGTAAAGCTAATGCTTCTTCAAAAGTCATTTTTTCCTCCATATTGTTTAAAAAGGGGCTTTCGCCCCTCTTGATATTACTGATAGATTTGTCAGCAGAGCTGACAATTCCTTTATCTACATCTAAAATGCTCATTATTCAATCGCATTTTACTGACAGAACTGTCAGTAAAATATTAAATGCCGATTACCCGATCAATGAACCAGCAGGCACATCATCATCAACGGTCAAGACACGCAATTTTCCACCAAATTCGGCTGACAAAATCATTCCTTGTGAAACGTATTTTTTCATCATTTTACGTGGTTTCAAGTTGGCTACGATTTGTAACTTTTTACCTACTAATTCTTGTTCATTGGGATAAAATTGTGCAATGCCTGACAAGATTTGACGTGGTTCAGAATCACCAGCATCCAATTTAAATCTCAACAATTTATCAGAACCTTCAACAGGTTCTACTTCAAGCACTTCGGCAACTTTTAGTTCAATCTTTTCAAAATCATCAAACTTAATTTGTGGTAAAGTTAAATTCAATTCAACTTCTTCAGGCACCCACTCATCTGCCACCTCAGCGGATTCCGCTGAGCCGCCAGCCATTTGTAATTTAATATAAGCAACCTCTTCTTCCACATCAAGACGCGGGAAAATAGGTTGACCTTTTGCTACTACAAGATGAGTAAATGAATAGCCAAAAGCAAGATTTTCAAGTGAAAATGATACTTCATCCACTCCCAATTGCTCAAAGATTTTACCTGAAGTTGCACGCATAAAGGGTTGTAAAAGGCTACCAGCAATTCGTAAATTTTCTGCCAAATGATACAAAACATTATTCAATTTTGCTTTGTCATCTTCTGATTTTGCAAGGACCCAAGGTGCTGTTTCATCAATATATTTATTTGTTCTTGAAATCAATGTCCAAACATCAGCCAAAGCTACGTTGAATTCAAATTTATCCATTGCTTTATGGAAATGACTGATTGTTTCTTCAACCACTTCTTCCAAACTCGCATCCAATTCAGTCGAAACTCCTGTGTTTTCAATTTTACCACCATTGTATTTGTTAATCATTGAAACGGTACGATTCAACAAATTCCCCAAATCATTGGCCAAATCAAAATTAATACGTCCAACAAAGTCTTCTGGAGTGAAAATGCCATCTTGTCCAAAAGAAATCGCACGCATCAAATAATAACGAACCGCATCAAGGCCATAACGTTCAATCAACATTTCAGGATAAACAACATTTCCTTTTGATTTAGACATTTTTCCGTCTTTCATCAAGAGCCAACCGTGAGCGAAAACTTGTTTTGGTGGTTCAATTCCTAATGCTTTACAGAAAATTGGCCAATAAATCGTGTGGAAACGAACAATTTCTTTTCCGACCATATTGACCCCAGGCCAGAATTTTTTATAAAGTGAGTCGTCATCACCATAAAATCCTAGCGCTGTCACGTAGTTAAAGAGCGCATCCAACCACACATAAACCACATGTTTTGGATTTGATTTTACTGGAATACCCCAAGTGAAAGTTGTCCGAGAAACGGCCAAATCTTCCAATCCTGGTTTGATGAAATTATTAATCATTTCATTTTTACGAATTGCCGGCTCAATAAATGTAGGGTTAGCTTCATAAAACTCAAGAAGCCAATCTGCATATTTGCCCATACGGAAGAAATAAGATTCTTCTTCAACCCATTCTACTTCATGACCAGAGGGTGCAATCCCACCAGTCACGTTGCCCGCTTCATCTTTAAAAACTTCTTCCAATTGTGTTTCAGTGAAAAATTCTTCATCCGAAACAGAATACCAACCCGCATATTTACCCAAGTAAATGTCATCTTGTTCCAGTAATTTTTCAAAGATTTTTTGAACGGCTTCTTCATGATAAGTGTCTGTCGTACGGATAAATTTATCATAAGAAATATCCAATTTTTTCCATAATTCTTGAACATCAGCCGCCATTGGGTCCAAGTATTCTTTAGGAGTCATTCCCAATTCTTCGGCTTTTCGTTGAATTTTCATGCCGTGTTCATCAAGCCCTGTTAAATAAAAAGTATCAAAGCCCATCAACCGTTTGTAACGAGCAAGCACGTCGCAAGCGATGGTTGTATAGCTTGAGCCCAAATGAAGTTTACCAGAAGGATAATAGATTGGTGTTGTAATGTAAAAAGTTTTATTTTCAGTCATTTTAAGTCCTCTCCGAGCGAATGAAACTCGTTATTTTGAGAATTTTCTCCTCTTCATTATATCAAAAAAGCTCCGATATCGCTTTGACCGGCTAAGTTTGTTATAATAATTGTTAAGTAAATGGATAGACTACCCTAACAAATCTCCTTGGTAGCCTTCCTAAAGAAGGAAAAGTTATGAAATACAAATTTATCTCATGGAATATTGATTCACTCAATGCTGCTTTGACAGGTACTTCTGAACGCGCAGCACTTTCACTCGCCGTCGTAAAACAACTTGCCGCAGCACAGCCAGATGTCTTAGCCATTCAAGAAACGAAGCTTCCCGCTACAGGACCTAAAAAGCCACATTTAGAAGCCCTAGAAGAAATTTTTAAAGGGTATAAATTAGTCTGGCGTTCTTCTGTTGAACCAGCCCGCAAAGGCTACTCGGGTACACTTGTCCTCTACAAAGAAACGCTACCTGAGCCGACCATCACTTTTCCAGAAATCGGCGCTCCTGAACCAATGGATGCCGAAGGACGCATCATCACCTTAGAATTCCCCGCATTTTTTGTTACAACTGTTTATACACCGAATGCCCAAGAAGGCTTGACAAGACTTGATTTACGTGGAATCTGGGATGATAAGTATCGGGAATACCTCGCAAGTCTCGATGTACAGAAACCTGTCTTTGCTTGCGGTGATTTCAATGCCGCTTACACCGAAATTGACCTTGCCAATCCCCGTGGTAACCACAATTCCGCTGGATTTACTGACCAAGAACGTGAAAAATTTGGACAACTCTTAGAAGCAGGTTTCACGGATACTTTCCGTTACATCCACGGTAATGTTGAACACTTCTTTACTGAAGGACGTAGTATCTACACTTGGTTTGCACAACGTGCGAAAACCTCAAAACTCAATAACTCTGGTTGGAGAATTGATTACTGGCTCGTTTCTAATCGTATTGCAGAAGGTGTCCGAAGCTCTGAACCCCTCGATTCGGGCGAACGCCTCGACCATGTGCCTATCCTCCTAGAAGTTGAACTTTAAAAAAATGAGTGCCTCAGACACTCATTTTTTAATTGCTTCATATTCACTTTCTTTATAACCTATTTGGACAATTTTCCCATCTTTAATGAGTAAAGGACGCTTTATCAACATTCCATTAGAGGCCAGAAGTTCTGCCTTTTCTGTTGTCGCCATTGTGGGTAACTGATCTTTAAGCTGGAGGTCACGATAAACAAGTCCACTACTATTAAAAAATTTTTTTATTGGAAACTTGTCTTGTTTGAACCAGTCCATCAACTGAGTACTCGTCGGCGGAGTAAGTTTAAGATCAATCGCTTCATAAGCAATCCCCATCTCATCAAGCTTGCGTTTGGCTTTCTGACAAGTGGAACATTTTGGGTACCAGTAAAACGTATACATTTTTTCTCCTTAACGCTTTTTTTTATATTATACCATAAGAAAAACGCCAAGGAGTAAACCAAAAAACCCGAGCCAATGCTCAGGTTTTATTGATAAAAAATATGTAGGGACTATTCATGATCCTTTTTATGTTTTGCTGAGTCAACACCATCGTTAAACTTGTCAGCAACATCTTCAGCCACGTCAGAGGCTTTGTCTTTAAGATGACCAAGTCCTTCTTTAGCTTTACCAAGTAAACCTTCAGCTTTACCTTTAGCCTCAAGCTTTTCGTCACCTGTTACTTTACCAGTAGTTTCTTTGATTTTACCAGAAGTTTTATCTTTAGTAGCGTCAAGTTTGTCATTCAAAGTCATAGTAAGACCTCCTAATTTTTTATTAACTTAATTCTCATTTTGTTTCTTAAACTTTACGAGTTTTTAATTTTTTGCTCGTCCAAAGATTGCAGAAACAACTAATACTAGAATTACCGCACCAATAATGGATGGTAAAATTGCCATACCCGCTAATTGTGGACCCCAATGTCCGAGGAGTCCTTCACCGATCGCAGAACCAATTAAACCCGCCAAAATATTACTGATAATTCCCATTTTTGCACCGCGGCTTGTGATTGCTCCAGCAATAAGACCAATGACACCTCCGACGATTAATGACCAAATAAAATGCATGCTTTTTCCTCCTTTATTATTTAGTTTTAACCTACTTCTTATTTTAACACCTGACATATAAAAAGTACAGAAAACTGCTCACAACTTCTTAAAAATTGTATTATATAAAACACTGACCCTAAAGAGTCAGTGTTTTAAGAATAAAGTTCTGTTGAAAGGTAACGTTCCCCACTATCAGGGCAAAGCGCCAATACTTTTTTGCCAGGACCTAATTTTTTTGCAATTTGGTAGGCTGCCCAAACTGCGGCTCCTCCAGAAATTCCAATCAATATGCCTTCTTCTTTAGCAATTACTCTGGCCATTTCGAGGGCCTGATCGCTCATGACATCAACAACATAATCATAGGCCTGAGTATCAAGGTTAGGAGATAAAAAAGGAATACCGATTCCCTGTATCCGGTGGGAACCACTTGTTCCCCCAGATAATATAGGCGATTCGCCTGGTTCTACCACATAGGTTTCTACCGAAGGGTCTTTTTGTTTAAGGTAGTGAGATACTCCAGAGATAGTTCCACCTGTTCCCGCACCTGCCACAAAAGCGTTTAAGCCTTCTTCTTTGAAAGCTCGCCATATCTCAGGGCCTGTCGTTAATTCGTGGGCTGCACTATTTGCAACATTTTCAAACTGCATCGGCATATACCAACCTTTTTCTCTGACATATGTGGCCGCAAGATCTATAGCCGCCTGGATGCCTTGGGATGCTGGTGTCAAAACGAGTTGAGCACCATATGCCTTGATTAACTGCTGACGTTCTTTTGAATAATTATCAGGCATAATAATCACCACTTTGTATCCTAGTGCTGCGCCCACCATTGCAAGTCCAATTCCCGTATTTCCAGATGTTGGCTCAACGATAGTGCCCCCCGGTTTAAGTAAGCCTTGCCTTTCGGCAGCTTTGACCATACTTAAGGCGATACGATCTTTTACAGAACCACCAGGATTAAACCGTTCAAGCTTTAGATAAATATCTGCACTCTCTTTAGGCGTATGGCTCAATTGAACAATAGGGCTTTCGCCGATTAAATTTGTAATGTTTTCTATGATTTTAGTCATCTCTGCTCTGCTACCTCACCTAAGATAAGCCTGTCTGCTCTAAGCATTTACAGCTTCAAGTGCTTGCTGCAAATCCTCAAGCAAGTCTGCAATATCTTCTACACCTACGGATAGGCGGATTAATCCATCTTTGATCCCGATTGTTTCACGAATTTCTTTTGGAATTGAAGCATGTGTCATAATGGCTGGTACTTCAACTAGACTCTCGACTCCTCCGAGCGATTCTGCCAAAGTGAAATATTTGAGTTTTTCAACAAAGCGTTTAACTCCTGCTTCATTTACTAATTCAAAAGAGACCATCCCTCCGAAATCACGCATTTGCTTTTGAGCAATCGCATGCCCCAAATGTTGGTCAAGTCCCGGATAATAGACTTTTGCAACTGCTAAATTTTCCTCTAAATAACTTGCAATTTTAAAGGCATTTGCACTGTGCGCATCCATCCGTAAAGCCAGTGTCTTAATTCCCCGCTGAACTAACCAGCTATCTTGTGGACCAAGGACCGCACCAATTGAGTTTTGTAAAAACCCAATCTGTTGCGCAAGTTCCTGCGAGTGAGTTGTCACAAGTCCAGCAACTACATCAGAATGTCCACCCAAGTATTTTGTCGCCGAATGCAAAACTACATCTGCGCCTAAAAGAAGAGGTTGTTGGAGGTAAGGCGTTGCAAAGGTATTATCAACTAGCGTTAAGGCATGATGTGCTTTAGCAATTTTTGAAATTGTTGCGATATCCAAGATTTTAAGTAATGGATTGGAAGGTGTCTCAAAGTAAACTGCTTTTGTTTGAGGAGTAAATGCGTTTGAAAATGCTTCAAGGTCGCTTAAATCAATCAAATCATACGTAAGCCCTACTTTCGTCATGACTTTATCCATTAAACGAAATGTCCCACCATAGACATCATCAGCAAGAATGATATGATCTCCAGCAGAAAACATCGAGAGGACTGCATGTATCCCAGCTAATCCAGAGCCAAAAGCAAACCCTTGAATGCCCCCTTCCAGATCTGCAATCAAACGCTCAAGCGCATGACGTGTAGGGTTTCCAGAACGCGAATACTCATAGGCTTTAGGCTGGCCCAGGGCATCTTGCTGATAGGTGGAAGTTTGGTAAATTGGAACAGAAACAGCTCCTGTTGTAGAGTCCGTAGCAATCCCCCCATGAATCACTTTTGTTTTTAAATTGGTCATTTCTTCTTCCTTTTCTTTTTATGTGCTCTTTATAAAATAACATGAAATTCACGCGCTTGCCATAAGATTTTTTTATCACAGGATTCATTATTTTTATCGGTTAAAAAATAAAAAAATGAGCAAAATATGCTCATTTTTAATATTTTCTAAAACGTTGATAGCGTTGCTCAGTCAGTGCTTCAACTGACATTACTGACAGCTCTGTCAGAGCTTTTGATAATTGATTTTTGGTGTTTTCAATCAGATTGTCTTCTGCAATGATGCCTTCGACCAGTCCCATTTCAAAGAGATGAGGGGCCGTGATTTTCATCAGCTCAGCTGCTTCATCACGCCGGGAGCCATCTTTCCACAAAATAGTTGCAAATCCTTCCGGTGAAAGGACAGAATAAACAGCGTTTTCCAAAATATAAACTTTATTGGCAACAGCTAAGGCCAATGCTCCACCTGACCCACCTTCACCAGTAATAAACGTAATGATAGGCACTCGGAGATCGGACATTTCCAATAAGTTACGCGCGATAGCTTCTCCTTGCCCACGTTCTTCGGCTTCAATCCCTGGATAAGCGCCTGCCGTATTTACAAAAGTAACAACTGGTCGACCAAATTTTTCAGCTTGTTTCATCAAACGTAGCGCTTTTCGGTAGCCATTGGGAGAAGGCTGACCAAAATTAGTCGCTAAATTTTCTGCTAGGTTGTGTCCTTTTTGAATCCCAATAACCGTAACGGGTTGGCCAGCAAAACGTGCGATACCGCCCACAATTGCTTCATCATCTGTTAATTGGCGGTCACCATGCAGTTCAAAAAAGTCAGTAAAAACTTGCGCAATGATATCTCGGGCTGAAATCCGATCAGCTGCACGCGCTTTATTGATAATCTCCGCAATGTTTTCCTGCGTTTCTTTTTTCGTCTTCTTAATTTCAGGCATTGTTTCCCTCCAAATCTGAATGAAGTGCTAAAAGTAAACTCAGCTTTTTGCGCAAATCTGTCCGTTTGACGATCGCATCAACAAAACCATGTTGTAACAAGAACTCGGCTTTTTGGAAATCATCTGGTAACGTTTGGCGAACCGTTTGCTCGATAACCCGTCTTCCTGCAAATCCAATCAAAGATTGAGGTTCAGCAAGAATAATATCCCCTAAACTTGCAAAGGACGCTGTCACTCCGCCAGTTGTCGGATCAGTTAGCACTGTAATATAAAGCAAACCCGCGTTGGAATGACGCTTTACTGCGGCCGATGTTTTGGCCATCTGCATTAAAGACAAGATTCCTTCTTGCATTCTAGCTCCACCTGAGGCCGTAAAGACGATGACAGGAAGTTTTTGAGCTGTCGCATACTCAAAAAGTCGTGTTAATTTTTCTCCAACCACAGTCCCCATTGAAGCCATAATGAAGGTTGAGTCCATAATAGCAAGAGCTGTCTTTTGACCTTTAATACTCGCTACCCCTGTCATGATTGCTTCGTCAAGGCCAGTTCTAGCTTTTGTTGCTGCTAGTTTTTCAGGATAACCTGGAAAATCTAGCGGATTGTCACATTCAATCCCTACAAACATTTCCTCAAAGGAATCTTGGTCGGCTATAAGCGCAAGACGTTCTTTAGCTGTAATCCGGAAATTGTAGTCGCAATTAGGACAGACTTTGTTCTTTCCTAAGTCTTTTTGGTAAATCGTGTGTTTACAAGCAGGACATTTAGCAAAAAGTTCATCTGGAACTTCGGGCTGATCGGCCTGTTTTTCGATAATTGATCGATTTGGATTAATTTTAATGTATTTTTTCTTTTGGAAAAGAGCCATTTTTGCATCCTTTTCTCATTTTTTTATTGGAGCTTCATTTTTAAAATTAAAGCAGCGAAAATTTTCGCATTAGATTTCTTTTTGGTATTCTGGTAAAAAAACATTTCCTAAGAAACTTGTATCATAGTCACCAGCTACCACGTGTGGGTCAGAGATAAGCTCAAGCTGGAAATCTACATTGGTGATAACACCTTCTACGTCAAATTCCATCAAAGCCCGTTGCATTTTCATCAGTGCTTCAAAACGGTTTTCACCATGAACAATGACTTTAGCAATCATACTATCATAATAGGGCGGAATGCTGTAACCACTGTACATAGCGCTATCAACCCGCAAACCAACTCCACCACTTGGCAAGAAAAGATTAGTAATTTTTCCTGGACTTGGTGCAAAATTAAATTTAGGATTTTCCGCATTAATTCGACATTCAATCGCATGTCCACTAAAAGTCACATCTTCTTGCTTGACAGACAATTCATTGCCATTGGCTACACGAATTTGTTCTTTGACAATATCAACACCAGAGACAAACTCTGTGACTGGATGTTCAACTTGCACACGTGTGTTCATTTCCATGAAATAAAAATTACCAGAAGACTCATCAAGTAAGAACTCAATGGTTCCCGCATTTTCATATCCCACGTGGGCTGCTGCTTTTACTGCAGCTGATGTAATTGCTTCGCGCAAAGTGTGTCCAATTGCAACTGACGGAGATTCTTCAAGCACTTTTTGGTTATTTCTTTGCAAGGAACAATCACGTTCACCAAGATGAATCACATTGCCATGGCTATCTCCTAAGATTTGAACCTCAATATGACGCGCTGGGAAAATCATTCGTTCGATGAACATGGCTCCATTACCAAAAGCTGCTTGGGCTTCCGCTTGGGCTGCCTCAAATGCTGGAACAAGTTCCTCAACATTATTAACCTTACGAATTCCTTTACCACCACCACCAGCTGAAGCTTTTAGCATGATGGGGTAGCCAATTTCTTCAGCAATTTTTACTGCTTCATCAGTGGTATGAACTTCGCCCTCAGAACCTGGTGTTACAGGAACACCAGCTTTAATCATTTCTGCACGCGCATTGATTTTATCACCCATCATATCCATCACTTTTGCTGACGGACCGATAAATTTAATATTCATTTCCTCACAAAGACGAGCAAATTTTGAATTCTCTGATAGGAATCCAAAACCTGGGTGAATCGCTTGTGCGCCAGTTGCCACAGCAGCTGACAGAATATTATTCATATTAAGATAAGACTCAGTACTTCTAGCTGGTCCTACACAAATGGCTTCATCTGCCAAGTGGACATGTAAGGCATCATGATCAGCAGTTGAGTAAATCGCTACCGTGCCTACCCCCAATTCACGTGCTGCGCGAATGATTCGCACCGCAATTTCGCCACGATTGGCAATTAAAATTTTATTAAACATAGTTAAGATGTGAGTCCAGCACTTGATTATTTGGGTTCAAGTTTTGAAGCTCCACTCCTTTCTCCTTTGCGGAAAATTGTCCTTAGCGCTTGGCTCAGCGCTTTTTTACTGACAGAGCTGTCAGTAAAAGAGATGAGCGTGTAAATTTCTACTGAAAATACACGCGGTATAAAATAAAATAAGTCCGAAAGATGACCGTGAGCTTAATAAGTCACGGCTTTCTTTTTACTGACAGAATGGTCAGTTTTTTTAGTATTAACTTAACAGTAAGCGGTTTAAGCACCCAAGGCAAAGGTCAATGTCCCTTTTGCTGCAAGTTTGCCATCTACGGTTGCCTCTGCTTCAACAACGGCAATAGGACCACGGCGTTTGATGAACTTCGCGTGTAAGACTAATTGGTCACCGGGTGTGACTTGTTTTTTGTATTTGACATTATCCATGCCGGCGTAAAAGACCAATTTACCTTTGTTCTCAGGTTTTGATAACTCCAAAACACCAGCCGCTTGTGCCAAGGCTTCCATGATTAAAACACCTGGCATCACTGGATATTGTGGAAAATGCCCTTGGAAAAATTCTTCATTAATCGTTACATTTTTGATGGCAGTAATCTCGTCATCAGCGATATCAATGACGCGATCCACCAATAAAAATGGATAACGATGAGGCAAAGCCTCCATGATTTCAGTTACATTAATATTTACTTCAGTCATTTGCTCTCACTCTTTTCTTAAAGCACACTGACGGACTGGTCAGTGGTTTTTTCACCTTCTCATTTACTGACCATGTGGTCAGTAAACTTATTTGATTCTAATCAGCTCTTGACCGAACTCAACCACTTCTTCAGGTGAAACCATGATTTCAGTTACGATACCATCCGTAGGTGCTGGAATTTCATTCATGACTTTCATTGCTTCAATAATTAATAAGGTTTGACCTTTTTTCACAGCGTCGCCAACTTTGACAAATTCTGCTTTATCAGGCGTTGGTTTAAGGTAAGCCACCCCAACTAATGGCGAAGTCACAGCCTCACCTTCAGCAGCTACTGGGCGCGTTTCTCCTGCTGCTGTTTCAGAAACCGTTTCAGTTTTTGGAGAAACGGCAGGAGCGGCTACAGGAGCAGCTGGAACATTTACAGCAGGTTGGGCAACCCCAAGGCTTTCAGAATGATGTCCTTCATTTTTTGAAAATGAGAGCGTTCCTTCAGCATTTTTCCAAGAGAATTCACGTAAAGATGAACCATCAAATTGGTTCATCAAATCTTTTACTTCTGAGATGTTCATTTTGCTTATTCTCCCGTCCATTTCTTAAATGCCAATACTGCGTTGTGGCCACCAAAACCAAAGTCTTGTGACAATGCAAGGTTAATTTCAGCAGGTTGACCTTCTCCAAGAACAACGTTAATTGTCATGCCTTCGTCCAATTCTTTGGTTCCTGCATTCACTGGTGCATATTGATTCAAAATTGCTTGCACGGTTGCAACAGCTTCAATCGCACCTGTTGCACCAAGGGCATGGCCGTGTAACGCTTTCGTAGATGAAACATAAGCTTTGTCGCCCACTACATTATGGATTGCTTTAGCTTCGGTTTCTTCATTAGCATGTGTAGAAGTACCATGTGCATTAATGTAATCCACTTCAGAAGCATCAACACCCGCTTCTTGCAAGGCCAATTTCATCGCATTTTCAGCACCGATTCCTGATGGTGTTGTCATGTGATAAGCATCATTCGTATTCCCATAACCAACAATCTCAGCCAAGATATTAGCCCCACGTGCTTTCGCATGCTCAAGGCTTTCCATGATTAAGACCCCTGCACCTTCACCCATAACAAATCCTGAGCGTTCCTTATCGAAAGGACGACACGCAATAGTAGGATCTGATTCTTTGGTCAAAGCAGTCAAGTTAGCAAAACCAGCAATCCCTAATTCACAAATAGCCGCCTCGGCACCACCAGCAATCATGGCATCAGCGTAACCATGTTTAATTTCACGGAAAGCTGAACCAATAGAGTTTGCCCCAGCCGCACAAGCCGTAACTTCAGCACGTGAAACTCCACGAGCTCCTGTGCGCAATGCGACATTCCCTGTTGCCATATTGGCAATAGCCAAAGGAACATACAAAGGTGTCACCTTACGTGGTCCCTTAAGCAAGGCTTGTGAATTTTTTTGTGATTGTTCCAAACCACCAATCCCAGAAGCCATGATACAGCCTAAGCGGTCATAATCGGTGTTTTCTTCAGTGATCCCAGACATCGCCATAGCATCCAATGCAGCGTAGACCGCATAAAGTGAAAAAGTATCCATACGACGGGCATCTTTTTTCTGGAAATATTTGTCAAAAGGAAAGTCCTTCACTTCAGCCGCCACAGAAATCCCAGTTGCTTCTGCGTCAAAGTGAGTGATTGGTCCGATTCCTGTCTTTCCTGCCTTAAGGTTGTCCCAGAATTCTTCAGGGCTGTTCCCAATGGCACTGACCACGCCATAACCTGTAATTACAACTCGATTTGTCATATTGATTAGTTGAGAGCTTATAGCCTTTAAGCATACAGAGTCGCAAGTAACAATCACTTAATTAAAAGCGCTCTTCACTGCCCCTGTATGAAAACTATCAGCTCATTCCTTTCTTTGTTTATAAATAAATAGATTCGTTAGTCATAAAAGACCTTACATAGCCATTCCACCATCAATGGAAAGCACCTGACCGGTCATATATTCTTGCTCAGCCAAAAATTGGACAACTGTAGCCACTTCTTCAGGATTTCCAAAACGCTTCATTGGAATTTGTCCTTTCATCATGTCCTTAACTTTGTCAGAAAGTACTTCTGTCATGTCCGACTCGATAAAGCCTGGCGCAACTGCATTCACGCGTACATTGCGTGCAGCGACTTCACGGGCAATTGATTTAGTCAAACCAATCAAACCAGCTTTGGAGGCTGCATAATTTGCTTGTCCAGCATTACCTACTAAACCAACTACAGAAGAAATGTTGATGATGGCTCCTTGACGAGCACGTGTCATAGGCTTCAAGACTGCTTGCGTCATATTAAAAGCGCCTGTCAAGTTAATCTTGAGAACCGCATCAAAATCTTCTTCGCTCATTTTTAAAGATAAGCCATCACGTGTGATTCCTGCATTATTGACTAAGATATCAACTGAGCCCAAAGCTTCAACAGCTTCTGCAACCATTCGTTTCGCATCTTCTGATTTAGAAATATCACCAGAAATTCCAACTGCTTTTACTCCAAAGGCAGTAAATTCTGCAAGTAAGTCTTCTGAGATTTCAGAGCGACCATTGATGATCAAATTACTACCAGCTTTCGCAAATTGCAAGGCAATCGCTTTACCAATTCCGCGCGTTGATCCTGTGACAAAGATGTTTTTATTTTTGATTTCCATGTTTTCTCCATGTGTTTATAAATCGAAATGTTCTCAGAAAATATTTTTCTAAGAAATAATCTTTAATAGCTTATTTAGCTTTTGCTGTGCTGACTTGGATAAGCAAACCAAGAAGGCGTTTTAAAAAACAGACCTTTTAAAATTAATTTTATTGCTTAAGCATTGCTTCAAAAGAAGCCAAATCTTCAACATTCATGTAATCAGCCGTCTTGTCAATTTTTCGGATGAAACCAGACAAAACTTTACCTGGTCCTACTTCGATAAAGCGAGTCGCACCAAGTTCTTGCATGGTAGCGACGGATTCATAAAAGCGGACAGGCTCCATCACTTGCCGAGTCAATAAGGGCTTGATTTGCTCATTTTCCATGACTTGCGCTGTGGTGTTTGAAATCAAGGGAAGTTTAAAATTGTCAAATTTTACATTCTCCAATTCTTGAGCTAACTTCGCAGAGGCAGATTTTAAAAGTGCTGTATGGAAGGGACCTGATACCTTTAATTCGATCATTTTGCGTACACCAGCTTCTTTAAGAAGTACTACTGCTTGATCAACAGCAGCAACCTCGCCACCAATCACAATTTGACCTGGGGTGTTATAGTTTGCCGGACTAACAACTCCAAGCCCGCTCGCCTTTTGACAAATCTCTTCAATAACTTTAGCATCAGTATTCATGACAGCAACCATCTTGCCTGAACCAGTCGGTGCTGCTTCAGTCATATATTGGCCACGTTTAGCTACAAGTTTAACTGCTTCTTCAAAGGAGAGGGCACCAGCAGCCACTAAAGCTGAATATTCTCCAAGACTAAGCCCTGCTACTAAATCAGGCGTGATGCCTTGTTCAGCTAACAGTCGCATAATAGCCACTGAAGTCGTCAAAATTGCAGGCTGTGTATAGATTGTTTCATTAAGTTTTTCTTCATCATTGTCAATCAAAGCACGAAGATCATAACCTAACGCAGCTTGCGCGCTGTCAAAAGTTGCTTTAACAATATCATATCGATCATATAAATCACGAGCCATACCGAGTTTTTGTGCGCCCTGGCCCGAGAAGAGAAATGCTGTTTTAGTCATCTATTATTGCACATTTTTTCTTCTTTAAAAAATGTGTTTATCCTTTATTTTTTTCTCTCGTGGAGTTAATTATTAGTATTATAAAATGTTTTTTATGATAAAAAAAATGACATTTTGTAATATGAAAATCAAGAGAGTAGGCCTAGTATCACTCACTAGGCTCCCTTGTCCTGATAATCTCTTTATCTACTTAAAGTCAAGTTTTCAAAGAGTGAGGTAACGAAAAGGAGGGTGAAAAGCGCAAGAGAAAATCTTTCTTTGCCTAATCACCCCCATCCGAATTATTTGTTGTCTTCTACGTATTTAACGAGGTCAGCAACTGTTTTCATATCTGCTTCTGTATCAACTTCAACGTCGAATTCGTCTTCGATGTCGTTGATGATTTGGAAAAGGTCAAGTGAATCAGCATCGAGCTCTTCAAATGAAGTTTCGAGTGTTACTTCTTCTTTATCTTTACCGAGTTCGTCTACGATGATGTCTTGTACTTTTTCAAATACTGCCATGATTTTTTCTCCTTTAATGAGTGAAAATATTTATATTATAGCCGCTTTTGCGGATTATAACCTTTAGTTAGAAAGTGAATGCCTTGTAGCATCCATGTAGTGCTTCAAGAGGATAGGCTGATTTTGTTGGTGGAGCTTAACTTAACCATTGCCTATTCCTTTTAGAGATTAATGAGTGTTGTCCCCCAAGTGAGTCCACCACCAAATCCTGTCAAGACGACTTTAGTTTGACCGTCCAAACTAAATATACCATTTTTTACGGATTCTGACAACAATATAGGAATACTTGCTGCAGAAGTATTGCCATATTCTTGCATATTTTGGAGGAACTTATCCCTTGGAACATCTAGTTTTTTAGCCATTTTATCTAGGATTCTAGAGTTCGCTTGATGCAATAAATAAAAATCTACTGCCTCTCGTGAAATCTGAGCAGATTCAATGGTTGCTTCAATATTTTTAGTAACATCACGTACCGCAAAATCAAAAACAGCGCGACCATTCATACTTAGTGCAGGCTGCTCATAACTTTTTGAAGCAAAAGGCGTCTCGAGATCTGTAATGCCAGAGCGAAGACTATCCCCACGGTTACCGTCAGTTTGCAGCTTCTCAGCAATAATTAAGGGTTGCTCACCGGTATTTTCTAGAAGCACACCTGCAGCCCCATCTCCAAAAAGAACAGCTGTCGAACGATCTGACCAATCAATAACCTTTGAAAAGACCTCCGCCCCAATTACTAAGCCCCGTTGGTAGCTTCCTGAACTAATAAGCTTGTCTGCTGTGGATAAAGCAAAAACAAAACCCGAACATGCAGCTGTGAGATCGTATGCAAAGGCATTTGTCGCACCAATTGCTGCCTGCACTCGTGCAGCTGTTGAAGGCATGAGCGAGTCGGGGGTAATCGTTGCTACAATGATAAAATCAATTTTTTCAGCTGCAAGATCAGCTTGAGTAAGAAGTTGTTTGGCTACTTCACTCGCTAAGTCTGAAGTGTTTTCTCCTGTTGAGATGTGGCGATTTTTAATACCCGTACGGCTATAAATCCACTCATCATTGGTATCCATAATTTTTGATAAATCATCATTGGTTACCACTTTTTCTGGCACATAATGTGCCACTTGGGTTATTTTCGCAAAAGTCATTATTTCATATTCTCCAAAGAATTGTGCAAAGCGGCAAGTTCGCCCGCCAACTTATTTTCCGTTGTTCCATACACGCTATCAAACAAATTGTCAGTGATAGTGTGGAAAAACTCACGGTGTGTCGCACAGAGCTCATCTCCTTTTTCTGTGAGCGCAATATGCGTCACTCGGCGATCAGCAGTGGAACGTTTACGCTCAATGTAGCCTTTATCTTCAAGGCGATTGAGGGTAATGGTAATGGTCGATAAGGCCAATTTTTGGTTTTTTGCAATATCAGTCGCTCTTGCTGTACCTAAAGTATGCACCAAAGTCAAAATTTGCAGCTCTTTGACGGTGACGTCAGAATAAGCTGAGTCTTTTAAAAATTGCTCTTCTAATATCATAAAGTCATGAAACAGTTGGATCAACCACTCGTTTACTTTATCGAAATCCGTTTTCATCTGTCATCCTTTTTATTGAGGGTGTGGCTTGTCCTGCTCGTCCACCTTGCTGTATTGTCGGGAGCAAGCGAGGCGTGTCCTTTGAGAGTGAGTTCGGCTTATCCAGAATCTGGGAAAGCAAATAGGTGAGGCTAAGCTCACAATCCAGTTTTCAGCAATTTCCTTTGACAGCTAGAGAGGGGACAAGCTTTTTGCTGACGCAATTGCCTCTCCCCTGCATTTGGTGGGTTTCCATTACAGTTTCCAGTAAGATGAACTCAATTTTATTTTTATATTGCAAACCATTTACTGTATCAAATTATATTATTTTTCAGAAACTTTTGCAAGTGAAAAAAATGTGTAACCGTTATTTTACAGCTGTCTAATCTGGCTCTTTTCTTATATTTATAAAAAAAAGTTACTGACCAGCTGGTCAGTAACTTATAAAATTTATTCAGGATTACTTGCGATTAATTCAAGCTGTCCCGTTAATTTCCAAGCTTCTACAGAACTTGGCAAAATAAAGTGATCTCCTTTTTTCAGTGGATAATCTGCTCCCGCAATACTCAGAACACCTTCTCCCTCTAAGACAGAAACTAAAGTGTAGTCAGCAGTTTTGGTAAATTCATGGTCACCATGAATTTGCCATTTATAAACATCAAAGAAATCTGATTTCACAAGAGTTGTAATTTCTGCATCAGCAAATTTTTCAGTTTTAACTTGATTTTCAGGAACTTTGTCGCCCGGAATATTCAATACATCAATTGATTGTTGAATATGTAATTCACGCAGATTTCCTTGGTCATCTTTACGGTCGAAATCATAAACACGGTAAGTTGTATCAGAAGATTGTTGTGTTTCAAGAATAACAATTCCAGCACCGATTGCGTGCATTGTTCCTGACGGAACATGGAAGAAATCTCCTGTTTTCACTTTTACCTTACGTAACAAATGATCCCAATCACCAGATTTAATCATTTCTGCTAATTCTTCACGTGATTTAGCATTATGTCCATAGATAATTTCAGCGCCTGGTTCAGCTGAGATAATGTACCAACATTCAGTTTTTCCAAGTTCACCTTCATGTTTTTGACCATATTCATCATCTGGATGAACTTGCACAGAAAGCCAGTCATTGGCATCTAAAATTTTAGTTAATAAGGGAAAAACTTCTTTTTGACTATCACCAAACAATTCGCGGTGACTTGCGTATAATTGGTCAAGTTTTTGACCTTTAAATTCGCCATTAGCAATTGTTGACACACCATGTGGATGAGCAGAAATAGCCCAATATTCACCAACTTTGTCTGATGGCAAATCGTAGCCAAATTCTTTCAAATGGTCGCCGCCCCAGATTTTTTCTTGCAAAACTGAGTTCAAAAACAATGGTTCTTTCATAATTTCCTCCTTAGTTACACCTGTTCTGCACAAGCCTTGATGATGAACTGAAAATCTTAATTGCTCATTTCTTATTCTAAAATTTTTTTAGACAGATAAAGGAGCCACTCTTTTCAGTTTTCCGATCGCTCCTTGCAGGACTTAAAATCAGCAAATAGTTATTCGCTTTCATTTCACAATGTCCATTATATCACAAAATCTAACTGGAGTAATTCTCTCAACTTTTTTGACATCAAAAAATTACTGACAGAGCTGTCAGTAATTTTTATATCAGTACTTTCATTTAATACTCAGCTTTATCATTGAGTCCTCGTAAAAGTTCATCAATTTTTGAGCCGTATTCAACAGATTCATCTTTTGCAAAGGTTAAATCTGGAATTTTGAAAATTGTCATACGTTTTGCCAACTCACTCTTGAAAAGTCCGGTTGCTTTTTTCAAAGCTGTGGCTGCTTTTTCATTATCAGAAGCCAAATTAGACAAGAGGCTATAATAAACAGTCGCTTGACTCAAATCACCAGTCAATTGAACATCAGTGATATTTACATCTTGAACCCGTGGATCACGTACTTTATTTCGTAAAATATCATTGATTTCGCGTTGAATTTCTACGGCAACACGGTCGCTACGAAAAGAATTTCCCATTTTCTCCTCCTATTTTTTCGTTTAAAAATGCAGATAAATGATTTTTAAATCACTTTTCCACACCCACATTTAAAATGAGTTCGGAAGGCCAGAAGTTTATGATGAAAAATGGCATTTTTCACAACTTCTTAGCAGCTCTTCCTCACCTCTTATTATTTACGTTCGATTTCAACCATTTTGTAAACTTCAAATGTATCGTCAATAGCAATATCATTGAAGTTTTCAACCATCAAACCACCTTCTTGAGCGTTTCCAACTTCTTTAACATCATCTTTGAAATGTTTCAGGCTGGCAATTGCACCATCATGAATCACAACACCATCACGAATGACACGGACAGAAGCATCACGGGCAACTTTACCACGCGTAACCATAAATCCAGCGATTGTTCCAACTTTAGAAACTTCGAAGGTTTCACGAACGACTGCCTCACCAATGATTTCTTCTTTGAATTCAGGATCGAGCATTCCGCGCATTGCTGTTTCAACTTCTTCAATCACTTTATAAATGATGCTGTGCAAGCGAATATCGACTTCTTCTTGAGCCGCTTGTTCACGTGCAAGGCCAGTTGGTCGAACATTGAAACCAATGATAATCGCATTGGATGCTGCTGCAAGTGAAATATCAGACTCTGAAATTGCCCCAACAGCTGAATGGACGATATCCACTTTAACCCCTTCAACTTCAATTTTTTGAAGAGAAGCGGCAAGCGCTTCGGCTGAACCTTGTACATCTGCTTTAATGATAATATTAACAGATTTAGTTTGTCCTTCTTTGAGGGTGTCAAAGAGATTATCCAAGTTCACCCGACGTGTATTTTGACGTTTGATCAATTGTGCACGTTGCGCACGTTCTTCACCTGCGGCACGCGCTGATTTTTCATCTTCAAAGACCGCAAAATGATCCCCAGCTTGTGGCACGTCAGAAAGACCAGTTAATTCGATTGGTGTTGATGGGCCAGCTTCTTTAATCCGACGTCCAAGGTCATTTGTCATAGTCCGGACGCGTCCATAAGTGTTTCCGACAACGATAGGATCTTGAACGTGAAGTGTCCCTTGTTGTACCAAGAGGGTTGCAATCGCCCCTTTACCTTGGTCAAGACGTGCTTCAACAACAGTACCAATGGCACGAACAGTTGGGTCAGCTTTGAGCTCTTGGACCTCAGCCACAAGAAGCACTGTATCTAGCAATTCATCAAGATTTTGATTAAATTTAGCTGAAATTTCAACGAATTCTGAACCATTTTCTGGATCCCAAGCGACTGGGAAAACACCATGTTCAGTCAATTCTTGAGTAACACGTTGGGGGTTAGCACCTGGTTTATCAATTTTGTTGATGGCAACGATGATAGGTACCCCAGCAGCTTTAGAGTGGTTAATGGCTTCGATTGTTTGTGGCATTACACCATCGTCAGCAGCAACTACAAGGATGGTAATATCTGTGACAGAAGCACCGCGAGCACGCATAGATGTAAAGGCTTCGTGACCTGGTGTGTCCAAGAAGGTGATCTTTTTACCATTTGAGGTGATTTGGTAAGCCCCGATATGTTGTGTAATACCACCGGCTTCACCCTCAGTCACGCGAGATTCACGGAAACGATCAAGCAAGGTCGTTTTACCGTGGTCAACGTGTCCCATGATGGTTACAACCGCTGGACGTTCTACCATTTCATCTTCGTTGAGGTAACCTTCTTCGACAAAGAGTCGTTCAATGTCAGACTTGTCTTCTTCAACCTTTTTGACTGGTGTTACCCCATAATCCATCAGGATTAATTCGATGGTATCTTCATCAAGTGATTGGTTTTGGTTAACCATTGTGCCCATCATGAAGAGTTTTTTGATAATTTCAGCTGGTTCACGTTTGATTGATTTTGCAATATCTTGCACGTTCATGCCTACTTCATACTCAAGGCTTTCTGGTAATTCATGGAATTTACGTTGAGTTGCAGGAACTTGTGAAGACTGGTTGTTTTGATAGCGACCACGTCCACCTTTTTGGTTCCAGTTTGAATTACGTGCATTACGTACTTGATTACGATTATCATTGACGCGAAGTGGTCCACCCTTACGGTTACCATCTTTAGTGTTATCCCGGTTGTTATCAGATTTTTTACGATCACGATCACGGCGGTTATTTTTTCCTGAAGCAGGTGTAAAGCTATCCGTTGATGGTGCGCTTGTTGCACCAAATTTATCACGTTTTGGTCCTTGACCTTGTGATTGTCCCGCTGGGCGATTTTTATCAAAACGATTACCGCCTTGACCGCCTTGGTTAGGACGACGATTATCATTGCGATTATTACGATCATTCCGATTTTTGTCGAATTTTTTCTTTTCAGGTCGTGCAGCTGCTTGTTCTTTTTTGATGTCTTCGGCACGTTTAACGACTTTAATCTGAATTCTTGGTTTTTGATTCAATGGTTTTTTCTTTTCGTCTGTAATGACAGGCTCCTTTTTCTCAGTAACTGTTTCTGTCTTCACTTCAGCTTTTGGAGCTACTGATTTCACTTCAGTTTGAGGTTTTTCAACTTTTACCTCAGCTTTTGGTGCAAGGGTTGCTTTTTCAGTAACACGCTCAGCTTTGTCAGCGGCGACCACATGCTCTTTTGCTTTAGACGCTTTTTCGGCTTCTTCTTTAGCTTTGATGCGAGCTAAGATAGCTGGATCTTCCACGATAGCTTTACCTGCGAAGGTCCGTGGGCTAGCGCTTGATTTTTTATCCGCTTTTGCAGTTCCTTTTTTTGCTTTATCAGCACTGACAGCTTTGTCAGTATTAGTAGCAGGTGCTGCACCACCCGCTTTAGCGCGAGCAACGATTTGTTCAGCCTGTTCTGTTGTTACTGAGCTAGAGTGGGCTTTTACTTCAAACCCTAAGGCTTGTGCTGTTGCCACAAGTTCAGCATTTGATAATCCAGTTTCTTTAGCAATTTGGTTAATTCTTTTTTTCTCAGACAATCTTTGTCCTCCTTATATCATCAGTTCTTCATGAGGCTCTCCATTTTCTTTGCAAATCCATCGTCCACAAGAGCAATAACCTTACGGTTTTGTCCTATGGCATGCGATAATTCTATTTCTGTAAAGAGTTGTGAGACGGGAATCTCATAATAAGTTGATTTATCAGTAATTCTTTTATTCAAATTTGAAGCAGCATCTGATGCAAGTATAACAAGACGTGCTTTGCCATTTTGAATGGCTTTGATGACCAGTTCTTCGCCAGAAATCACTTTACCGGCTCGTTTTGCAAGTCCTATCAAATTTGAAAGTTGTTGTTTTTTATCCATTTTTATTCCAGTTTGCAAGTTCTTCTCGCTTTACTGCTCTATTTTACCGCTTTGTCAATAAGGGACAAAGAATTTTTCAGCAAAATTTTGCAGTAAAGTCGTTCTTCTTGCTCCCTATTCTTTAGTCGTAATCAGGTGCTAAGTCAGCGGAATAAGTTGCCGATTCCAATTCACGACGGGCCACCTGATGTTCAACATAGGTGATCAATTCGTCATAAAATGCTTCGGAAACCTTCGTTTGGAATGCACGGTCAAAGACACGACGTTTCTTGGCTTCTTGCGCTTCTTGATTAAGTAAAGCAATATAAGCGCCACGTCCATGCGCCTTTCCCGTTGGATCAATCGAAATTTCACCTTCCTTGTTAAAGGCGATGCGTAACAAATCTCGTTTGGGAAATTGTTCATTTGAGACTAAAGATTTTCTCATCGGAATCTTTTTTTGTTTCATTGAAACTCCTCAAAATTTTTCTATTAACATTTAGGTTACTGACAGAGCTGTCAGTAGTTTACAACCTTGTCAAAGATTTATTCTTCGTTTTCCAAAGCCTCAGTCGCTTCATTTGAAGTGACTTCTGGAGCTACTTCTGCACTTTCATCAAGTTCAACCCCTTCAGTAGCTTGGGTTTCATCCAAAGATTCGCCATCTTCTCCTACAAACTCATAGTCATCGATGTTAAACTCGTCAGCAGCTTTGATATCAATCTTGCTGTTGGTCACATGCGCGGCAAGACGAACATTTTGGCCACGTTTCCCAATAGCAAGCGATAATTGATCACGGGCAACAACAGCCAAGCTAGAACCATCTTCTGTGATGAGCACTTGTTCGATACGTGCAGGTTTCAAAGCATTTGCAATAAGAATTGCTTTATCATCAGACCATTCGATAATGTCCATCTTTTCGCCAGCCAATTCACGGATAATCCCTTGAATACGTGAACCTTTTGAGCCGACCATTGTTCCGATTGCGTCAACATTTTCATCATGGCTTTGAACAATGACTTTCGCACGATCACCAGCATCGCGGGCAATAGACTTGATTTCAACCGTACCATCAAATACTTCTGGAATTTCTTTTTCGAACATCCGTTTGAGCATATCTGGAGCTGTACGTGAGATAAAGACCCGGGTCCCTTTTGGTGTCAAAACAACATCTGTCACATAAACTTTCACACGGTCACCGACGTGATAAGTTTCTTGAGGGATTTGATCTTTCTTTGTCAATAAAGCATCCACACGACCAAGGTTAATGTAAACGGCACGTGCATCTACTTTTTCCACAGTTCCTTGGATGATTTCATCTTTATAACGGCTATATTCGTTATAAATAATCGTCCGTTCTTCTTCACGCATCTTTTGCATGATGACTTGTTTAGCAGCACCAGCAGCCGTACGAGCGAAATCTTTTGGCTTTTCTTCAAACATAATTTTATCGCCAATTTCATAATGTGGATTCAATTCCAACGCATCTTCAAGGGATATTTCCAGACGGCTATCAAAGACTTCATCAACAACTTCACGTGTAGAGTAAACATTGAAATTGCCCTTCTTTTCATCAAAGATGACCTTAACATTTTGAGCTTGCCCATATTGACGTTTGTAAGCGGCCGTAATCGCCTGCTCAATCGCTTCAATCACAATCTCAGATTTGATTCCTTTTTGCTCTTCCAACATTGCAAAGGCGTTCAGCATTTCTTTGCTCATTTTTTCTCTCTTTCTTTCTTAAGAAAATTTAATTTTATTTCAATAAAAGGTAAATGGCATTACTGACAGCTCTGTCAGTAACTTTTTCAAGCTAAATTCTAAAATTTAACCATTGTTTGGGCTTTGGCAACAGCAGATAACGGAATTTCTACCTTCTTATGCCGAGTTTTATCCAAAACATCCAAAACCAAGGTTGTGCCATCAAAGCTAATCAAATCCCCAGCATACTCTTTAGCGTTGTCAATCTTTTGATAAAGTTTTACAAAGACATACTCTCCCACAGCGTCTTGATAATGTTCTGCTTTCCGTAAAGGACGTTCTGCCCCAGGACTTGCTACTTCCAACATATAGCCTTCTGTTGGAAAAGGATCTGGACTGATCGTATCCAATAGCGGGGAAATCAATTCACTCAACTCTGCTGTTTCATCAATTTCAATCCCCCCTTCTTTGTCTACCAAGATTGAAAGCATCATATCGCCCCCAAATTTTTCCCACTCTACCGCAAAAAGCTTAAAAGGTTCAGGAATATGAGGCGCAATGAAATCTTCAACGATTTCTACGACATCATTCATTTACGATCTCCTTTCTTAAAAGATAAAAGCTCAAGCAAGCTCTACCTTCAAAAACACACAAGAGAAGGAGCGTTCTTTTGAACGCTCCTTTCTAATAGTTTATTTATATTCATTATACCACGATTTGGAAAAAAGTCAAGAAAACTTTTGAGCTTTTTTCTCCCTTGCTTTAGGCAAATTTTTTTAGCATTCAATGGATTTTGAAAACAAAAGATTCTATCAGCTCAGCCTTGAAAAACGCTGAATCAAGGAGTACAATAAAAACTGTTATGAAAATCAGTTCTTATTAATTTCAGGGAGTTAACTACTATGAAAATTTACATGCAATTATTAATCATTTTCGGTTTTAGTTTTATCGGAAATGTGATCTCCACCCTTTTTCATCTCCCAATTCCAGGATCAATCATTGGCATGATTTTACTTTTTCTTGCCCTTCAGTTTAAACTCCTCGAATTTCGACATGTGGACGAGGCCGGAAGTTTCCTCATCAACAACATGACCATCCTTTTTCTTCCTGCAGGTGTGGGAATTATGGCCAAATGGAACCTCATTAGTCACTTTTGGGCTCAAATTTTATTGATTGTTATTGGTGCACTTATTATCAATATCCTCATTCTTGGAAAACTAGTGGAATGGATCAAGGTTAAATTTGAAGGAGATTATGTCGCTCTCAAACCCGAAGCTTCTTCTAGCGATCCTGACTAAATAGCTTGAACTTAACACTTTACTTTTAATTACCCCCTTTTACACGGAGAAAAAATGAACACCATTACTTCTGACCCCCTGTTTGGGTTTGTCCTTACTGTCCTTGTCTTTATGATTGGCGTACGTATCAACGAAAATATTCAAAAACCTTGGACCAATCCTCTTCTCTTTGCGACCGTCGTCATTATTTTAATCCTCAGTCTCGCGCATATTCCCTACAAAAATTACTATGTAGGAGGTTCTATCATCAATGACCTCATCGGCCCAAGTACCGTTGCCTTGGGTATTCCCCTTTATAAAACCTTCCACCTGATGAAGCATCATGCCCGCTCAATTATTATCTCCATTGCGGCGGCAGCGCTCATCAATACTATTTTCACTGCCCTTTGTGCCAAGTTTTTTGGCCTTTCAAAATTAGCGAGTCTCTCAATTTTTCCTAAGTCAGTCACCACTGCAATGGCAATGGGAATCTCAGATAAAATGCACGGTGTAGAACAAATCACCGTCGTCGTTGTTGTGGCTACGGGGATTCTTACTAGTGTCCTTGGAGGGCCTCTTCTCAAATTGTTCCACATCAAAGACCCCGTTGCACAGGGGATTGCCCTAGGTGGCACAGGTCACGCTGTTGGCACAGGAACAGCTATTGAGCTCGGCAAAACCCAAGGTGCTATGGCAGCGCTCAGTATCGGTGTGACAGGGATTATGTATGTTATCTTTGCGCCACTGATTGCCCATCTCATTTTAGGCTACTAGCAACATTCATGTTTATAATCAATCATAAAAAAATACCAAAAACAGTTTTGGTATTTTTTTCTTGTCATCTCTTCTTTTTCAGATGGCGCAACGTAAGGCTCATCACTAGACTAAACAAAGCAATGCCTATCACATAGAACAAGCCAGGACCACCAGCATGTGGCATTTGAATATTTGCTCCATGATAAGCAAAATAAACATTAACCACCACGTCATCACAATTTTCATCAATCGCTTGTGTGGTTACTGCTGTTTTATCCTCCGTAAGATAAGGCGCTGTTGCATCTACTCCATCAGCACCAATCACCTCATAAGTCAATGAACTAGGATGACTTTGTGCCTCAAAAGAAGCCACACCCGAAGTCCATAACGCCCAATCAGTATTAACTGAACCATCCGTATGATAAGGATGGTTGTCTACTGCTGGCTGCCCTACTCCCTTATAATAATAAACTTTTGAACTTCCAGTCGCATCTTTCACCGTTTCAAAAGTGATCACTTTGTTTTGTATAACAGCATCGACCAAAGGTTTCTTACTGGTCTGATCTAGATAGTTTATAGTTTCTGTGATTGTTTTTTCTTGACGGTTTGAAAAGCTAAACACTCCATTATAAACAAGGGTGTAAGTCACATTTTCTGGACTATCTTTTCCATGAAATTGATAAGGCTGAATAGGTTGATCAAAATCAACATTTCCCGGTGAATCAGAACTTGTCCAGTTATAACCTGCAATATAAGGCGCTTGAAAGCTTGGACTCGGTAAGCTTTCTTGCATGGTCCAGCCTGCTCCTGTTGGAACACCTCCCACCAAATCTGGAATAGTTTGCGAATTATATGTTGTCGAATAATAATAACTCACTTGACCAGTTTGATTATTAGAAACCTTTAAAAAAGCAACCTGCCAAACCCAAGGAGTAGTTTTCAAAGTCGCACCCGCTGTATCTGTACTATGTAAAGGCAAACCATCTGAGCCAGCATACCAGGGTAAAGCATTTCCAAGTGCATCAACAAAATTCACCTTTTCTGTGGATAGACTCAGACTTGTCGTATAAGTCACTTTTGTCATATGCACGATAAAATTCTGCACAACGTTATCTTGATTAAATACACCATTTGTTGTATTCGCCACTGTAAACCCATCAAACTCATCATAGACACTATCTGTCCAATAACCTTTCGCCTTGAGGCTACTAATCACACTAGAAGTTGTGTAGCTCGCTTGTGAAGAGAAATCTCCAGTGATAGTATCTTGCTGAATGATACTTTTAGGATCCTTTCCTGTAGCATCAATCGAATCATCCACATAAGTCACGGTTGCTTTTTCCTGCTTGACTTTATAAACGTAATAGATATTTAAATTATTTTGAGAATATAATCCAGTGGCAGCATCACTGACGATTTTAGCGCTATTATTTGTCGCATTAGCAAGTCCTACATAATCATAACCCGTAGGAACGGGGGATAGGGGGCTTGTGAGATATGTGTCTGATCCAACTACACCTGTTGTTGTCACCTTAGGTGCAATCGGATTACCATTAGTATCGATATAGTTTGTAGTTACCGTATTTTGTACCGCATTAAAATTCACAAAACTATCCTGTGGAATTTGAACTTGCTGTAAATTTATAGCTCCACCAGTACTTCCAGTCATAAAAAACGAAAGAGAACTTGGGTAACTTTTCTTTCCAGAACTATCCGTGGTCGATACTCCAGCCAAATCTTCCAACGTCGTAATAGGGATTGACCAATCATAAGGTGCTTTAGTCGTTGTGGTACTCGTCCCTTTTTCTATTCGATAAACCGTTACTGTTTTTTTATTAACTGTGGCCGTGCCAGGGGTGTAAGTCCCTGTGGTAGTTGTATTTCCTAAGGTATAAGTAAAATTTTTGGTCGCTGTGCTTTGTTTAAAGTTAGTAACACCACTAGTAGGAGAAATAGCAGTGATTCCGCTCACACTTGGATCTGTTGATGAATAAGAAATTGCTGTTGTTGTACTAGCTGTTGTGGCACCCCCATACTGAACCTCTAATGTCCCCTCATTTGCAGGAACATTCCCCGTACCCGGAGTATAAATCAGCGTCAGAGGACGAAAAGTCCCATCTGCCAAATCAGAAATCAATTGTTGGGGACTATCTGTTCGATTATAAGATGTTTTAGGGGCAATAATGCCATTATTCCCAGACATCGTACTGTTCGGTGCATCATACATTGGATTGGCATTGGCATAAGACCAGCCTCCTATGGCACTACTCCCCGTGTTTAAGCTTGCAGGGTCTCCTCCATAGAGTTTGTTATCATTACTAGCACTTACCCCATCTCCCAAAGTATAAGAGGGATCAGCTGTTGTACTCGTTACACCTGTCGCTGGAAGCGTGGTTGGGATGGTATAGGTATTTTTCCAAGGATCCACTGTCCAACCAAAGGCACCGCGCAAACCACCAATCCCTGAGTCTGCTCCACCTGCACCAGTTTGCCCCGCATTACCGGGATAAAACCCAAAGGATACACCATCAGCACCGCCTAAGTTTCCCATGTTAAGTTTTAAACTCAGTTTTATTGGTTGGGTCATATCCATCTGGAGAGCGGTCAAAGCAACAATACCACTTTGATTGACGTTGGCAGTTGTTAAGGTAGCCGTACCAATACCAGTCGTTGCATTGTAGTCATAAGCCCCCGTTTTTGCCGTACCATTAGCCGTCACGGCATTACTCCATGTCCCATGATTGGCATTCCACGAAAAATAATTTTGGAAATTACTTGCATTTACCGTAACATTGTTGATGGTAGAGGCGAAAACGTTTATCCTTGCACTACAAGCCGAAATAAGCATTAAAGTAAAAAGAGAGAGTATCAACAAAAACCCTTCAGATCGTTGTGACCTTCTTTTTTTCATCTTAATTTCTCCCTCCTCTTTTTTCCTTCAAAACTATTATTGCAAATACAAAACAGATGCACCCCATGAACACGTTACTTAACTTTGAAGTGGTATCACCAGTCTCTGGTAAAGTATGATTCGTTCTTGTTTTTACCGCTACTGCTTTTTGAGATGAGACTGGATCCACACTTGACTTTGGGTAAAGATAGACCTTGTCCAAATATCCCTTTTTGGATAAATTTTCCACAGGAAGACGGATTAATACAGGTACTGCTGGTCGTCTTAAGTTTTCTCTTGGATTTGCAACTTCCGAAATAATATAAACACCATCCCTTAGCATACACGTTGCTATCCCATCACTATTAGTAACAAGAGTCAGCTCTTTCCCTACTTTTTTGTAGGTTGACTCATCCTTCAAACTGATAGCCGCCCCGACGTGAGCTGGGACAATTTGCTGAAACTGGTAGATAATATTCGGCACAGGAGATAACGCTTCTTCATCAGACGATAAGCTGATATTGTTAAGCTTTAAACCAGCCGCTTTTAAAGTGGAGACTGATGTTCGATTCAAAGCATATTTAGTAATTATCACCTCTTGCTGATGACTTTCTCCCAGTTGAGCGTTGGCCTCTACCTGAATAGCAGACACCGTACTACTCATAATAAAACCAATAAGAAAAAATCGAATGATAATCTTTCCTACTTTATTCAATTTTCCCCCTTTTTTCTTCTCTTTATTATTTTGATAATAAGATATACAACTCCTAGGCCAGCAAAAACAGCGGAGCCTAGTAATACCCAAAAGTCATAACCATACGGATTGCGTTGAATTTCTTCTTGGACATCTTTCTCTTTTAAGGAAACCCGCTGACCAGTGACCAATAACCGCTGACTGTTGATACCTGTGGGGTAACAAGTCATCAAGGTGGCTAAGTCTTTCCCCTTTTGAACACTTAGTGTGGAGACATCATTAGGTTCCACAATCTTGATTGTTTTAATTTTATATTTCAACTTTAGGTTGAGACTATCAATGTAAAAAACATCGCCAATTTTTAACTTATCCAAATTGGTAAACAGTGTGTTATTTACACGACCAGAGTGGGCAGTCAGTACCGTATGTGTATTGACACCACCAATCGGAAGGCTGGTGTTTTCAAGATGCCCCACCCCAAGAGCTAATGTGCTTTCGGCGTCCCCATGATAGATTGGAACGTTGCTCACCTTGATCTGTGGGATTGAAATATCTGCCATTAATCCGGATTGATCAAGCTTTAATAACGTCTCATAAGACAACTTAGTGCCCCGATAGGGCAAATGCTGACTCATATCATAAATATATTCGTTATAAGCTCGAGCATTCGTGAGCATTTCATTCATCTTTTCTCTATCTAATTTTGCGGCTACTTGATGATATTTAGTGATAATCGCTGTAGTCTTATGTGCAACAAGTGTGTTTGCAAGGAGAGGATAAAAAAGAGCACCAATTGCAACCAAGGCAAAAAATAAGCTCAAAACATCACGAAAGGAACGCTTCCCTTTCTTTGTCGACGACTCCTTTTTCATCTTCAAAGTCCAGTCCCTCGTTCCTTTTTATCTCTCATTTGATACATTTTTAAGCTTTTTTTGAACCTTTGCGCCGACGAATCACGATAGAGGAAGTCCCAGCTACTGCAGCAATCACCAAAATGCCTACCAGACCTTGCCCACCCGTAAATGGTAATTTTATATTTGAACCATCCAAGTTGTTAGATACCTCAACCTTTGTAGTAGTGGGATCAATTGAAGCCGTCACATCAACCACTGCAGTTGGTCGATTGTAGCCTTTTGGAGCCTGTGTTTCAATCGCATAATAATGCGTATTAGCACTCGAAGTTGCACCAGATACACTATTGCTATCAGTCAAGGCCAGACCATCGAACTCAATCTCCCCATCAGCTCCCGTTGTCAGACTATAATCACTACCAGTAGTGGGATTCTGTACGTAACTTGCAGTTGAAGTTGCTGTAACCTCACCAGAATCAGCCAGCGCTTGTGCAGCAGAAGCTGATTCTGCCTTGATCAACTTGAAAGTAGCACCAGCAAGAGGCGTTTTAGAAACAGAGTCAATCTTTTTAATTTTCAATGCCCCTAGATAGACTTCTGGTACATCGGTAGTTTTATTAGAGTCACCAGGGAGTTGGCTAGGTGCATCAGCTACAGTTTTGTTACTTAAATCCACGCCATAAGCATTTTTGATACTTGTGGAATAACTATTCCCGATTTGCCCATATTTATAATCATTGGCTACACTCGTCGTGAGATTGATAACGAAAGGATCTGAGGCACTCGTCTTTGCAGCCTTAACTTTTTGGATTCCTGTTTTTGTGAGTTGTAAATCAATTTTTCCATCAGCAGTAGACAAACTATAGTCCGCTCCTTCAGACAGATTAATGGGGGCGTTACCTACCATGAAATGAATGGCTTTATAGATCAAGTTACTATTGAGTGTATCAGACACTTCAAAGGAACCGACAACTCCATCATCTGTCACGAGTGAGTCAGAAAAAGCTGAGCTTAAGTTCCAGGTAACATCGCTCCCTGCAAAAACAGTCGCTTGTTTAGCTGTCCCTGTCTGGTCATCTAAAATATTATCGCCAACTTCAACCGTTTTATTGACCGCATTGTCTTGCGAGAGGTCTGTTTTAGGATAAACATTGATATCATATAGCCAACCATCTACTGCTTGAGTTGCAGTAGAATTGAGAGGCACCTGAACGATAGCATCTTGCATAGAAGCTACGCCATTGACCGTTGAGACCTGATGAAGAAGGTAATAGCCATCTGTGGTGATGGGTAACTCAACTGTCCCATCGCTCCCTGTTTTCCCTGTGACCACAGTACTTCCTACAGTATAGGTTGAAGAATCACTGACAGCCATATCAGCTGCTGAACCTGTTGGGGTGATTAGGGTTGCAGTATAAGTCACATTTTGTAAGGGCGTACCTGTCACTGTCTGCTCAGTACCATCGTTGACCGTACCTGTCTGGTTAGTGCTAGGATCGCCTTGTAAGGCATGGATTGTCACAGCTCGAGGTGTCGAGCTATCTGGTAAAGTAGTGGCAGCATGGCCTGTTATCCCTGTTGCAAGACTTGTACCAAGTACTGCAACTGACAGTAAGGAGAGCGTCTTGAAGGAAAGTGATAGATTGGAATGGGTCATTGGAGTCCTCTTTTACTAAATATAGATAAGTAAACTCAAATTACATAAGCATTTTTAAAATATATCTATATTTTTAATATTTTGCAAAACAATTATACCAATTACGATTAGGTTTATCTAGTATTTCTTTAAATAAAATTATGTCAAAGAAGAAATTTTTCTCATTTTGTAACATGATAAAGTTTGCCTTAAAAGTTGAGTCTTTTTTAGAGGTGCTCTCTTATGCGCTTTCTTTTTTATCGTAATATTTAGAATTCAAAAAAAAAAAAAATTCGTTCATTTTTCTGAACGATTTTTTTGAGCCATTTTTCTTGTGTATTCACGCTTTAGGGTGGCATGAACTTCAGTCGCACCAATCTTTAAAAGGCAACGCAAGAGTTCAAGCATTTCTTTTTTTCCTTTTTGGGGATCAACAAAGGTGTGGGTATAATAGGATTTTGCGAAACTCCGTTTGACTCGATCTAAGATGTCACCTGGCATGAAAAGTTGTTCAGACTTTTCAAGGAGCATTTGTGCTGCTAAAGATTGACCTCGGTCGCAATAAGCGAGCACCATTTTGTAGAGAAAGCGTTGGAGTAAGACTCGGTAGTAAAGTGTTTTGGCATAAGCTGTAGGATTTGAGAAGAGCGTGGTAATCAGATACTCAATGAATTCTGGACTGAGCCGATGACCAATGTTGGCTAGTAAAGAAAGTTCGTAGAGTCCCCAGTACTGAATGCCTTTGAGGTAACGTTCCAAATGTGATATTTCTTCTTTGCACAGTTGAGCGTAGAGTCCTTTTGCTGCGTAGGCGATGAGTTGGTACTCTTCTTGTGAGACATAGTTCTCATAGATGTTTTGCAATACTTTTGTATTATTGGCATAATAAGCATGCTCAATATCAGTAAAAAGGCTGATATAATCATCTTGCTGCCCGTCATTAATAATAAGACTATAATCGTATAAGGAAGTGTTCATTTTTTGCAGCGCAAAATCTAAGCGGTCAAAGCCAATCATGCTTTTACCATTTTCAAAGTTGGAGAGAGCAGCTTTAGAAATGCCTAAGTCTTTAAAATCTGAGAGGGAGAGGGCATGTTGAATGCGGAGATTATGAAAGGTTTTTCCATATCTAGCGTAAACCATAGCATCACACTTTCTATCATTTGAATTTAGTCCTATTATATTTCAGTTTGTAATGAAAAGCAACTCTCATGATATCCTTTTGTATAAAAAAAGACACCCGAAGGTGCTTTCTTATTTACGCTTACGTGCGATTAAATGAATTGGTGTCCCTTCAAAGACGAAGGCCTTACGAATTTGATTTTCTAAAAATCGAAGGTAAGAGAAGTGCATCAGCTCTTCTTCGTTAACGAAGACAACAAAAGTTGGCGGTTTAATCGCTACTTGAGTCGCATAGAAAATCTTCAATCGTTTTCCTTTATCAGTCGGTGTAGGGTTGATCGCTACGGCATCCATAATGACGTCATTCAAAACAGAACTTGAAATGCGCAGGTTTTGAGCATGATGGATTTCTTTAATCATATCTGGTAATTTGTTAAGTCGTTGACCAGTTTTTGCTGAGACGTAGACAATCGGTGCATAATCTAAGAATTTGAACTTGGTACGAATTTCAAGCTCAAAGTTTTTCATAGTATCGTTATCTTTCTCTAAAGTATCCCATTTGTTGACAACAATAAGGATCCCTTTACCGGCTTCATGGGCAAATCCAGCAATCCGCATATCATATTCACGGATACCTTCTTCAGCATTAATGACCATTAAGACAATATCAGAGCGGTCAATAGCACGCATGGCACGCATGACTGAATACTTTTCAGTATTCTCGTAAATCTTCCCTGATTTACGCATTCCTGCTGTGTCAATCATGACAAATTCTTGGCCTTCACTGTCGGTAAAGTGGGTGTCAATCGCATCACGGGTTGTTCCAGCTATAGGACTGGCAATAACACGATCTTCACCAAGAATAGCATTGATAAGGGAGGATTTTCCGACATTTGGTCGACCGATCAGACTGAATTTGATGACATCTTCATTTTCTTCTTCCACTTCTTGTGGCAGGCTTTGGACAATAGCATCCAATACATCCCCTGTCCCAATCCCGTGAACTGCGGAAACGGGGTAAGGATCGCCCAAACCTAACGAATAAAATTCGAAAATTTCCATGCGACGCTCAGGATTATCCACCTTATTGACAACAAGGATGACGGGTTTATCTGTCCGGTAAAGAATGTTTGCTACGGCTTCATCCGCATCTGTAATACCCGTTTCCCCATCAACAACAGCGATGATGACATCGGCTTCGTTCATAGCGATTTCAGCTTGAGCTCTGATTTCAGTCATGAAGGGTTCATCAGAGAGTTCAATCCCTCCTGTGTCAATGATGTTAAATTTACGGGTTAACCATTCACCAGTGGCATAGATCCGGTCACGGGTTACTCCGGGAATATCTTCAACAATTGAGATACGCTCTCCGGCAATACGGTTGAAAATCGTTGATTTGCCGACATTTGGACGGCCAACGATGGCTACAGTTGGTAAACTCATTTTTATTTCTCTCTTTCAATGCTCCCTTCAGTAGCAAAGACAGAAGGGGAATGGAAGTCCTCGCTTGATTGCGGGCTTCTTTTTAGGATCATTTAAACAATCTCGATGCCAAACAAACTGGTAAAAAAGGGAGATTGGCTCAGATTAATTTTGATATTTTTAGCTAAGTGTGGCGTAAGTTCTAAGGTTTCAAAGTGATTGGATGAAAAATCTATTCCCGACAAGTCGGTTTCCCAAAAATTAGCTGCATTTAGTTGATTATGCAGCATGTCAACTCTTTTGAACGTACAGGCAGTGAAGAAGGTTTCGGTGGCTTCGTTCTCTAGAAAACGTACATTTTTTAAAGTGCTTCCTGAAAAATTAGCATAACGCAACAGATTCTCAGTAAACTGAACCTCTTGAAAATGCGCCCCTGTAAAGTCTGTACCCAACAATTTGGAGGACTGAAAATGACAGCGGTAGAAGCCAACTTTTGCCAGAGAAAGGTTGGACAGGTCACATTTTTCAAAAAGGCAATCTGTAAACTCACTGACCGCTCCGTCAGTAAATTCAAAGGTTGTATTTTTGAAATGACAAGCTGAAAAGAGAGTCCGTGTCGATAGCTTTAAATTTTCCCCGCTAAATTGAGCTTGATAAATCTCACCATCCGCAAAGTCTTGCTGACTGACGGGTTGATAAGCGAGGGGAAGTTTTGGCGCGTTGATTTTCATGGGTTTCACAATAATTTTTTTGCCTTTAGATTTTCAGTAGATGAAGGAATTTCGGGTTTGCCCCACTGTTCCACTACACGTTCTGACCATTTGTTAAGCCGACGCGTACCCGCGTATTCTTCTTGTATTTGGTCAAATTGTTTTATCGCTTGTTCATCCTGCTCTATGTACCGCTCAGGAAAAGCGATGCTTTCTAATGGAAAACGTGGTTTCACTTTATTTAACCGTGCAGCCTTGCCTATCGCAATTCCAAAAATTGGATAAGTGTAGTCAGGTAAGTCAAGTACTTCTGAAATTTGTGCCGATTGGTCACGAATCAAGCCAACCATCACCCCATTATAGCCCAGAGATTCCGCTGCCAAAAGAACATTTTGCCCCGCAGTTGCTGCGTCAACAGAAGAGATGAGCAAACTTTCGATCCCTGCGGGTTGAAAGGTTGCTCCGTGGAGTTGCACTGCTTTTTCTGCGCGATTGAGGTCGCCAACAAAAACCAGATAGGCTGCACAATTTTTAATTGCTTTTTGGGGCTGGTACTGATAAATCGCGTCTTTTTGTGCTTGGGACTGCACCACTATAATCGAATACGATTGAAAATTTTTCCAAGTGGAGGCCATTTGACCAGCTTTTAGGATGGTTTGTAACTCTTCTTTACTGATGGCTTCGTCAGTAAAGTTTCTGACTGATGTATGGTTCATCATTAAATCAATGGTTTCATTTATTTCAGTCATGGCGTCTATTTTCTCCTTCTAGTCGCATTTCTTGAGCTAAATATTTTATCCGTTCCATAACTCGCTTGGCAGGCCAAACCTCTTCAGCCTTTCTTGTTTCGGCCAAGTGCTGCTCCAGTTCATCCATTTTCAAATTGGAGGTGAAAAAGGTAGGGAGATTTTCTTGCATCCGATGTTGTAAGATGACTTGTAGTATACTATCTCGAACCCAGGCATTATTTTGCTCTGCCCCAATATCATCCAAAACCAAGACAGGACTGACTTTAATTTCATTAACCCAAACCTTCGCATTGTCAAAATCTAGGTCTGAGATGAACGTTGGATAATGAAGTAAAGTAGTCGAAATGCCTTTTTTTGCAAGTTCATTGGCCATCGCCCCTAACATAAAGGATTTACCTACACCAAAATCACCGTAGAGGTAAAGACCTTTTCGTTCAGGATAGTTGGTAATAAAATCCACCAAAGTCTGATAAGGCTCAATGCGTTGAACATCGTCCAAGGCGATATCAGCTAAGGTCACTTGTTTAAGTTCTTTAGGAAGGCCAATTACATTGACACGTCGCAACAAATTTTGAGCCGCTTGTTGTTGAGCAAGCTCAGCTGTGGTTTGATAAGAAACATCGGCATAGCCGTGATTCATGATGAGCACAGGCTCGTAGCCATCTGCAGCTCGTTTTTCTCCCAACTCAAACTTTTCTTTTTCCCGAACGTACTCATAAAATTTTGAATAAGAGCGTTGGATCTCATCTGAACTCATGTGGTGCTCAGCAATGAAGGCTTGCACATCAGAATTCTTCAGGACTTCTGCTACTAATTTTTCAAAGTTTTCACGAATATCGTGGCGCTTACCCAAAATATCACCGATAGATTCCATCGTCTTGTGCTCCTTTTTTACTGTTTATTGCTCCGAGTGATCAGGCATCATAGCCTGAGAAAATCCTTACGCATCAGCTATTTTGCTGACTTACTCTGTCTCACCTTTTAATTTTTTGAGTGATTCCAGTCGAATTTTTTCAAGTTTTGCCAATTGTTCTTGGCTTGTTTTGTTTTCATAGTTGGGATTAGACCATTTGGGAGCTTCTTTTTTAAGTTTTGCTGGGCGTTTGGCCGCCTGAGCTGCTGCTGCTTGCGCAGCTTTTGCTTTTGCCCCTTCATTGCGTTCCATAATACGCTCCACCGCTTTTTCTGCAGTAAAGACTTTGTTGCGCATCCAGTCATTAGCTAATGTATTCACAAAACTTGACGATAAGGTGGCATTTTTTTGTTGCACCAATACATAATGAATCAGGATATTTTGCACCTCAGGCACAAGATTTTGCCGTGAAAGATGAGCAAGAATCTTCCGTTCATCATTACTTACAAAGCCACCAGCCTGGGCTTTAATTTGTTTAAGGAAAGCTTCTGGCTCATGAGCTTTACTGGTCACAATCAAGTCAGCAAAAGCTTTTGGAAATTCTGAAAGGGGACGTTGAGGCTCATGTGTTGCCGAGAGGCGATGTGTTAGTTGACTAACATTTAAAGACTTATCAGCATTGGCGGTCTGCTCTGCTAATTTGAACAACTCATACCAATTAAGTTCAAATTTTTCGGCGAGAGCATAAAGGGCTAGCACTTCTTTATTTTCATCATTAAAATGCAAACCTTGGCGCGTCATTAAACTCTGAAAAGCACCCATATCAAAGTTATTATTGGCATGAGCACCTTGTCCTTGAGGTTCATCAGGTTGGTTGAATGAAACTTTGTAGATTTCATGAAATTTCTTAGAAATCTCTTTCCCTTTGGGCTCTATTGTTTTAGAAAGGCCAGAAACGCGATTTTCACCAATTTTAGAAATCAAAAGTTGACGATAAAACTCATCAGCTAAAAACTCTTCAAAATTAAGAGGGCTTTCTACCTTAAAGTAAAGCCGCGTGTGGTCATCGTAGACATGAACCAAGCTAAGTCCCGTTAATTTATTTAAGGCCTCAACAAAGGGGTTCAAACCAATATTAAGATATTCTAGAAAATGAGAAATACGTCCTGTGGAGAAACTCAACATCAATTGATAAAGGGCAAAGGCATCAGTACCAATAATGGGTAAATAGAGCAGTCGAAAAGTCTCCGCATCAAAGCTTGTTTTGCCACGATTGACCATCGTAAATGAATCTCCTGCTCTCATTTCTACCTCATTTTTTCATTTTTAAAAATTTTAGGCTACTTACAGCCTGGTCAGTAACTTATTTGTTGGTAATATTTTTTAAAAGTTCTTCTAATTCACTGACGTCTTTGAAAGAACGGTAAACACTTGCAAAGCGGATATAGGTGATGTCATCAAGTTTTGCTAATTCCTCCATTACAAATTCACCAATGGTGTCAGATTGAACTTCATTACTGTCAAGTTGGCGGATTTTGCGTTCTACATTAGCGACGACCTGTTCAATATCTTCACTCGAAACAGGACGCTTATAAGCTGAACGAACCAAGCCACGCACGATTTTATCACGGTTAAAAGGTTCACGCTTATCATCTTTTTTAATGACTAAAAGGGGCATTTCTTCAATTCGCTCAAAAGTCGTAAAGCGAAAACCGCAAGATTCACAGACCCGGCGACGACGGATTGCTTCTTCAGCCTGTCTAGAATCCACTACTTTTGAATCCTCAGAAGAACACTTCGGACATCTCATATCTATTCTCCTTTAATCTCTTCAACTCAACTATGAGTTTTAAACTTACCATATTTTACTGATCAAGCTGTCATTTAATCATTTTTCTTTTTAAATTTTGCTTCTAGACGATAAATCACTTGTCCTTTTTGTGAAAATTTCTTTTCATATTCAGTCATTACATTCAGCGGAGCAAATTCTTCATCTTGATGCAAATCTAACCAGACTTTTTTGAGTTCCATGCCATAGTTTGCGAGAGAAACTAGAGAATATTCAAAGAGTCCTCGGTTATCTGTTTTAAAATGAATCTCCCCTTCGGAACGTAAAATCTTTTCATAAGTTTCTAAGAAAGACTTGTAAGTCAAGCGACGTTTTTCATGTCGCGCTTTAGGCCAAGGATCAGAAAAGTTCAAGTAGACTTGATCAATCTCTCCTTCTTCAAAATACTCACTTAAAGCGGCCCCATCGACTAACATCATCTGAACATTTGGTAAACCAGCTTCAATCGCTTTATCCAGTGCATAGGATAAAACAGACAACTGCATGTCTATTGCTATGTAGTTAATCTCTGGATGCAAAGCTGCCATTCCTGTGATGAAGGCTCCTTTGCCACATCCCACCTCAATATGAATCGGGTGATTATTTCCAAAACGTTCAGACCAACGTCCTTTAAAGTCGGCTGGATTCTCAACAACAATATGTGCGTTTTCGGCAAGCATTTCGCCTGCCCCTTTTCGATTTCTGACGCGCATTTTTACCTCTATTTAATTTATTTTTACTGACGAAGCTGTCAGTAGCTTATTGCACTTCGAGTTGGCTGACCAATCAGTCAGTTCATTCTGCAAACTTATGGGAATGGCTTTTAGAAAAATTTTATCATTTTTAAGTTTCTTCTATAAGCCAAAAAATAGGAAGGTCCACTCCCTAGCCTATTTTTCTAAAATAATTCACAAAAATTCCGGAGCCCTAAAATTTCCTGATTGACCTCTTTCATCTTTCCTCGCGAGAGGTATTCAGAGATTTGGCGCAGAAAAGATAATTTCCCATACCAAGCTACTTTGTCCATAATATCTGAACGAGGACGTACACCTGATGTCATTAACCACAAACTCCAGTTCGTAGGTTTGATATAGTGTGAAAGGACATGAGCCATATCCACCATGGAATCTGATAAAAAGACGGTGTCCCAATCTACCAGGTAGATTTTACCTGAAGTATCATCGACTAACCAGTTTTTATGATTGACGTCTCCGTGAACCACAACAACTTCATCCTCATGTAATTCAGGGATTTCGCCCCTCATTTCTTCGATGATTTGCGTCAAAAAGTGATTGGTCTGCAAAGCTTCCGTACTTTTTACGCACTCTTCCAAAAGTTGTTTTGGAAAAATAACTTGGCTTCCTAATTTTTTATAGGACTCCACTAATTTTTTTGAATCATGAAGATGGGCCAAGATGTGATTAATCTGCCGATCATCCATATCTTCTGGATTAAGGGTATGCCCATCAATCCAAGGTTGGGCAGACAAGGTATCTCCTTCGGCAGTACGCTTAGTCCATAGAACTTTTGGCGTAATTCCTTCCAGATAAATGCTCGGCAAAAAAGGACTGCCGTTTTTTTTAATAAAAACGCGTTCTTGATCGCTCTTTCCTGAAAAAGCATTCCCTGAACCACCCTTAACAGGGGTCATATCCCAGTTTGCCGTCATCAACCTTGTCTCCTCCTTCCTTTATTGTGAATCATTAATCTGCTTTAAGTTTATGCGTTTGGATAGTGTATTAAAATCGTTTGTGTCAAAATATCTGCATATTGATATGATTCTGTTGTTTTTGGACCACGTGCAGGAATGTTTTCAATTACAAAATGAGTCGCATAAGCTTCAATCAAATTTACTTTATGACGGTTCTCACGTTTACGACCAAATTGGGAAGTAATTTCGATTGTTTCTCCCAAGTGTGCTTTTACTTTGTCACGAATATCAACGATTTTCCCAACTTCTTGACTTTGGTTATCCATTTTTTCCTCCAAATAAGACGTAAAAGTCGGATTTCTCCGAACAATTACATTATAACATTGATTTTTATCTTCGAGCTTATCCTTGTTCGCGTTCAGTTTGAGGATGAGCTCCCCTTCGGGTAGCGCTCCATTCAGTCAAACTTTAGCTTAACCAAGGACAGAATTAGACAATTACTTGTATTATACCACGAATGACTAGAAAAAATCTACTCACCATATCGACTGTCAATGCTTGCAAATTTATTATGCTCTTTGATAAAGAGCAGTTCTACTGTTCCTCGGCTACCCGAACGGTTTTTTTCAATGATGACTTCCACTTTATTATCTTGTAAAATTTCTTCATCATCCTCTTCATCCCCGGTTCCACGGTCGTAATAATCATCTCGGTATAAAAAGGCTACAATATCCGCATCTTGTTCAATGGAGCCTGACTCCCGAATATCGGAGAGGACTGGACGTTTATCTTGCCGTTGCTCAACCCCCCGCGAGAGCTGAGAAAGCGCAATAACTGGAACTTTTAATTCTTTAGCTAAAATCTTTAGCTGTCTTGAAATTTCGGAGACTTCTTGTTGACGATTTTCACGTCCAGTACCTGAGATCAACTGCAAATAATCAATCACAATCAGTCCCAGATTTTGAGTTTCCTGTGCTAATTTTCTAGAACGGGCTCGGATTTCTGAGATTTTAATACCTGGTGTATCATCAATATAAATGCTAGCGCGCGACAAAGTACCTGTCGCCATGAAATAATCATTCCACTCTTGATCGTTCAGCTGACCAGTACGTAAGCTATGAGAATCAATGGATCCCTCTGCAGCAATCATCCGACTTACTAAACTTTCAGCCCCCATCTCTAAAGAAAAAATAGCCACTGTTTTATCTTGTTTTGTCCCAATATTTTGTGCAATATTTAGAGCAAAAGCGGTTTTACCGACGGCAGGACGAGCTGCAAGAATAATCAATTCTTCTTCATGTAATCCTGTCGTCATATTATCTAAGGCAGGGTAGCCTGTCGCCACTCCAGTAATGTTTGATTTTTGTTGAGCTCTTTGCTCTAAATCATCCATATGAACCGCTAGGACTTCGGATATTTTTTTAAAGCCATTGGTATTACGGCCTTGTTGAACATCAATTAAACTTTTTTCTGCTTGTGCAAGAATATCATCAGCTGGCGAATCCTGTTCATAAGCTTTTTCAACAGATTCAGTCAAGCGATGAATCAACTGACGAAGTAATGATTTTTCTGCAACAATTTTTGCATAATAAGCAGCGTTAGCAGCGGTTGGTGTAGCTGTTGCTAATTCAGCAATATAGGCAATTCCACCAATTGCTTCTAAATCACCCTGATTTTCCAATTGGGAGCGGATGGTTAAGACATCAATCGCTTCACGTGCATCCGATAATTTTTCCATTGCACGAAAAATTATCTTATGGGCATTCTTATAAAAATCATCAGGCGTAATAAATTCCTTGATTTCAACAAGTCTATCGCTATCCAAAAAAACAGCCCCAAGAACAGCCTGTTCAGCTGCTAAGTCTTGAGGCGGCGCTTTTATTAGATCAATTTCGGGCATTTTAGGCCTCGCTTATTTTCACTTTGATAACTGCTGTCACGTCATGGTGCAGTTTAACAGGTACTTCTTTTGTCCCCAAAGCTTGGATTTTATTGATCAATTGAATTTTACGTTTATCCACAGGAACATTGTATTGAGCTTTGAGAGCTTTTGCGATATCTGATTTATCCACAGCGCCAAAAGTACGTCCTGTTTCTCCCGTTTTCATCTTAATTTCAACAACAACATCTTCTTTTTCTAAAGCATTCTTAAGCATTTTAGCTTCTGCTAAATCTTCTTCTGCTTGACGCTTTTGCGCTTTCTTTTGTGCTTCTACGGCTGCTAGAGACGCACTTGTCGCAGCTTTGGCTTGTTTTTGTTTAATCAAGAAATTAGCAAAACCAGTCGGAACCTCTTTTACTTCTCCCTTTTTTCCACGCCCTTTAACATCTTCTAAAAATACAACTTTCATTTTTCATTCTCTCTTTCTTCAAGCAGTTGAATCAAATCAGCTTCAACTTCATTCATATTTTTTTCATAAATTTGGGTTGCGGCATTGTTAAAATGTCCGCCACCACCCATCTGTTCCATAATAGATTGCACATTAAACCCATTTCGAGAACGTGCCGAGATGGCGATGTAACCATTATTATGCTGTGTGATAGCAAATGACGCAGAAATCCCCGCCATGTCAAGCAGAGTATCTGCTGCTTTAGCAGTTGCGATATTATCATACTTATGTTCGCTTAGGCCAAGCCCTACAGCAATGCCTGGCATTATCAATTTCGAATTTAATACAATTTCATTAGCTTTTTTATATTTCTCAAAATCGGTAGCCATGATCATCTTAATCAAATCATTATCTGCTCCTCGAGAACGTAAATAAGCTGCCGCCTCAAAAGTCCTTGCCGTTGTTGCTTTCGTGAAGTTTTTGGTATCCATCTCAATTCCGGCAAGTACAATACTCGCTTCAATCGTTGACATTTTCCGTTGATTATTATCATGAAACTGCAAGAGCTCAATGGTTAACTCACTTGCTGAGCTTGCCGAAGACTCAATATATGACAGTAATGCGTGCTCTGGGAAATCGTCATCTCTTCTGTGGTGGTCAATGACCACTAATTTTTCAAAGGATTTATAAAAATCAAGATTCAAGGTTTGACTCGTTTTGGAATGGTCAACCATAATAAGTAATGAATCTTTTTTCTTCAATTTCTGAGCAGTTTCTAGTCGAACAATATGAGTAAATCCATCTGACGACTCATTCATTTTTTCAATCGCACGCTGAACATCTGGTAAAAGTTGCTCTGGATCATAAACGACAAAAGCTTCTTTTCCAGACATGTTTGCAAAAGCCTTCATAGCTACTGCAGCTCCTAAAGCATCCATATCCGTAAAGCGGTGACCAACAATAAAAACGTCTTCTGCTTCAGCAATGATGGTCCGCAGGGCGGTTGAAATTGCTCGCGCACGCGTCCTACTTTTTTGAGTACGACTTTCCGAATTTCCGCCAAAGTAAGTCGGACGGGCTTGAGGAGTGTTCTCACGGAGTACTACTTGGTCCCCGCCTCTTACCTGAGCCAACTCTAAGTTATTTAATGCCACTTGACCAATAGTCGGAAAATCATTCCAGCCATAAGCTACACCTACAGAAAGGGTTAACGGAATATCTTTTTGAGCTGAGTTTTCACGGAATTGTTTAAGCACTTCAAACTTATCGTTAATCATTTTTTCTAAGATACGATAGTCACAGAAAAAATAATGGCGACTACTGTTAATTCGACGTAAATAAACGCCATACTTATCCGCAAATTCTTCAAGAAAAGATGAAATGAAACTGTTAATTGCTGTACGCCCACTGTCAGTAATCAAATCGGTTGCATCATCATAATTATCAACAGAAATCGCACCAATGACGGCACGACTGTCATTAAATTCAGATTTGAAAGCTACTTCTTTTGTCGCATCAATGAGATAGATAAGATTTTTATCTACATCTAATTCTGCAACATATTTTTGTTTGCCAATTTCAATATATTGATCTTCACTTGCATTTTTTAAAATTCTTTTGATATCTTCACGATCAAGTACTTGATCATTTCCCTTAAATATCATATCAACAAAGGGGTTAAACCATTCAGGCTCAAGCGTTTGATTGTTAAATCTTATCACCCCAATGGGCATGTTATCCAAAGTAGCATTGAGTGAATTCTCGGCCTCATCGTTAATTTTTCTTATAAAATCTTGACGGCGCAATTGATAATTACGGGTTTGTGACAACAAAATAAGTGTTATTGCCACATTCAAGATAAAGAGATAAATCAAGATGGACCAGCGTGTCGCCGAACATATAACGACTACCCCTTCAATAACTTGTACGATAATCATGATGATAATAATAACAAGCGGTGAAAACCGTCGGACAAAATTCATAAATATCACTCCTATACGCCTTCTATTTTATCATAGGGCAGCAAAAACTTAAAGGATCGCTGATTTTCCTAATTCTAGTTTAAAGGCTTAATTATTTTCCCATCTGTGGTCAATAAGTTGTCAATAAATTTTTAGCACTGGTCAGTGAGTCCACAAATTGGTCAGCTTTTTCTTGATTCATACCGAAACGGTAATCTTTGATTGCCCACACTGTAGCCCCTGCTGCCTTACCTGCACTTATTCCTTTTTCTGAATCTTCAATGACGAGACTGTCAGTTGCCTTTACTTGTAATTTTTGCATTGCAGACAGGTAAATTTCAGGATTAGGCTTCGTTTCCTTTAAATCATTGCCTGATAAAACAACTTCAAAGTAGGGTTGCAGGCGATGAATACTTAAGACTTGTTGGATATCATTCATGGACGAACTAGAGGCCAAAGCAATCTTAGTCTGTTGTTCTTTTAAATAGTCCAATATCTCTGTCACATCTGGATAAAGTAAATCAGCATAAGGCATCGGATGTGTCGCTTTATAAAATTCATACTCTTTTTGAAGTTGTACCGCCTCACGAGGATTAAATTTTTCTCCTAAAATTCTTGGCCATATCTCACGCATATTTCCGCCAATAAAATCACTTGGAGTCAAATGGGCTATGGAAATATCGTGGCTCCCAAAGAATTCTTCTCGACGTTGTAAATAGTAGCGTTCAGTATCAACTAAAACACCATCCATATCAAATATTACTGCTTTAAATTTCATAGAACCATTATAACATAATGCGAGTTCTAAGGTTTAATTTATTTGTAAGGGACTACATTTCTAGTGCTTTCCATAATTAGTCATAATGGGTTTATTATTGAAAATTATCTGAAAATTAGCTATAATAAGTCAAATTATAGACTCTCATGAAGGAAGGTAATTAAAGTGAAAGTTGCTAAATTTGGGGGTTCTTCACTCGCCTCCGCTGCTCAAATTCGTCGTGTTTTAGAAATCGTACGCGCTGACAAGCGCCGAAAATTTATCATTGTTTCTGCTCCTGGAAAACGTACAAGTGCGGACACCAAAGTTACTGATGCCCTTATTGCTTACTATAAATCTTGTAAAGCTCATGATGAACAGAGTATTAAAAGCTCTCAACAATGGATTATCCAACGCTTTAAGACAATTTACGATGAGCTTGGACTTACCAGCGACATTCTGTCAACCATTACCCAAAATATCATCGGGCTTGCCACGCTTTCACAATCTAACCCTTTCACTTATGATACTTTTCTTGCCGCTGGTGAAAATAATAACGCTCTTCTCATCGCTGATTATTTCTCTTCTGAAGGGATCCACAGTCGCTATATCCATCCTTCTGATGCTGGGATTTTTGTCTCTTCTGATCCGGGAAATGCTCGCCTCTTACCTGAAGCCAACGAACATATTAAATATCTTAATGAGCTTGATGAGGTCTTAATCATTCCGGGTTTCTTTGGCGTCACAAACGAAAACGAAGTCTGCACTTTCTCGCGTGGAGGCTCTGATATTACTGGTTCCATCATTGCCGCTGGAGTTAAAGCCGAACTCTATGAAAATTTTACAGATGTAGATGGTATATTTGCTGCTCACCCTGGCATAGTCAAAGCTCCCGTTCATGTCAAAGAATTAACTTATCGCGAAATGCGTGAGCTTGCCTATTCTGGTTTTTCAGTTTTACACGATGAAGCCTTACTCCCTGTTTTCCGTGCACATGTCCCACTGGTAATAAAGAATACTAATAATCCGACACACCCTGGTACAAAGATTGTTATTTCAAGAGAAACCAAAGGTGCCCCGGTCGTTGGAATTGCTTCTTCAAGTGGCTTTTCATCGCTATACATTAGCAAATATTTGATGAACCGTGAGATAGGTTTTGGTCGCAAAGTCCTCTCGGTGTTGGAAAAACTGGCTATTCGGTTTGAACATATGCCGACGGGAATTGATGATATGTCTATTATCATACGAAGCCGTTATCTCACCCCACCTGTTTCTAAAGCCTTAATCGCTAACTTGACAGAGTCACTCCACCCTGATGAAGCTTATATAAATCGTGATTTTTCTATTATCACACTTGTAGGAGAAGACATGAAAGAACACATTGGGGTGACCGCCAAAGCCACAGCTGCGCTTTCAAAAAAAGGCATCAATATTGCCATGTTATCCCAAGGTTCTAGCGAAGTTTCAGTTATGTTTATTGTTAAAGAAAAAGATGAAAGAGAAGCTTTACGTGCTATTTATTCTGCTTTCTTTGACTAGAATAAAAAAAAGCCCTTAAGGGCTTTTTTTATTTGCACCTAAACTCCAACTAAACGCGTTGTTCAGACTGAGCTTGCACTTTTTGACCCGCAAAATTATTTAGCAGGTCTGGAACATCAATCCCCATTGTACCTAGCACATCAAGTCCTTGTTTGAGACTTTCTTGTGACATGCCAAGAATTTTAGAGGAACCCTCTCCACCATAGATGTTAATGGAATCAACAGCTTGAAGATTGCTAGACACACTGGCAACAACTTGAGGTAATACTTCGAGTGCCATGTTTAATTTTGCTGCGTCATTCATTTTTTGCATGGCTTCTGCTTTCTTCTCAATCGCTTCGGCCTCGGCTAATCCTTTTAGTCGGATCGCTTCTGCTTCAGCCTTACCAGTTGCTTCAATAGCTGAGGCCTCGGCTTGTGCTTTGACTTCACGTTCACGTGCGTCCGCTTCTGCTTTAGCGATTTGGGCGGCTTTTGCGGCTTCTGCGGCTTTTACAATATTAGCTTCATTTTCTTGCGCTTGGCGTAAAACTTCTTGGGTTTCAAGATCTGTTTCCCGTTGTTTCTTAATTAACTCAACTTGCATCTCTGCTTCAGTGGTTTCTTTTTTAGAAATTGCTTCTTGAATCGCATAAGCTTGGTCAGCAGAGGCTTGAGCCTGATCAGCCTTCGCTTTAGATTCGGCTGTCGCAATGGCTTGTTCTTGTTCATATTGCGCCAGATTAATTGCTTTTTCTTTTTGAGCATTTGCCACTTGGGTTGCTGCTAGAGCTTCTGCTTTTTGGGCATCTTGATCAGCTGCAGCTTTTTGAATACGTGTTTCTTTATCCGCATTCGCTACTGCTATAGCTGCTTCTTGTTGCACTCGTGCTACTTCTTTTGCTCCGAGGGCCTTGATATAATTTTGATCATCACGTATATCATTAATTACAAAAGAAACAATTGATAAGCCCATTTTTGACAAATCTGTTCCCGCTTGGTCTTGGACCTCTGACGAGAATTTGTTACGGTCTTCAATCAATTCCGAGACCGTCATTGTCCCGACGATTGCTCGAAGATGACCTCGTAAAACTTGATCGGCCATACCATCACGTTGTTCATCTTTTTTACCCAGAAATTGTTCTGCAGCTGTCGCAATATCTTGAAGCGTTGAACCCACTTTTATCATCGCAGTAGCTTCGACTGTAACTGGAATCTTATCTTTAGAGAGAACTTTTTCAGTTTTGATATCAATCGCAGCAGACTGCAGACTCAGGTAACGGGCATTCTGAAAAATAGGTAAAACAAACGTTCCAGAACCCCGTACTACTTTTAATTTATTCCCTTGCGAATCTTTATTGACTCCTTTTTTCCCTAAACCTGAGCCGTAAACGATTAATGCATCTTGTGGTCCTGATTTTTTATAATTTGCCGCTATAATTCCTAACAGCAAAACAATAACAACTATTATTGCAATAATAAGTATATAGAGTATGGGCATCGTGACTCCTTTTTGACCGATTTTGCTTTCCCTTAATGAGATAGCTATGAAATGAGCGTCTGTTGATAAGGAATCACATAGGCAATTCCTAATTTAGTTTCAATAATAAGTACCTCCGTTCCTTTTGCTATAGAATGAACACTTCCTTGAGAGGAATGAAAGATTTTGGCTGGCATTGTTTTTCTAGATTCATTGACAAAATTGGTTACTACCTCACCTGTCGCCTCTGTTGAGAGGATGGCTGTCGTAAGTATCCCTGTTAGCAACTCTTTTTCATCAGCTTGATAACGCTGATCTGAGAACTTATTGAAAAGCGCCATTCCCGGTAATGATAGGATGGTCAGTAGGATAAATAAAAAGATAAATACCAGCATGATAACAATAAAAATCATTTTCACTCCAATCTCAAAAAGCGCTTTCATGCTTTTTTATTAATATAGCACTTTCGCCTTAAAATGTAAATATGTTTACGACTATTTTTTGGAGATTTCTTTTATTTCGTTTGTTTTTTCAATGCAACACGTTGTTGACGTTCGAGTTCTTTTTTAATTCGTTCCTCTGGTGCATATTTTTCTTCCCAATCATCAGGTTTGAGGACTTTATGTGTCACGGGGTCAAAATGGGGGCGTCCATCAGGGAATATTTTTCCCATGTTTGCTCGATGTACAGTGTTAAAGATTTCATAGGGGTCTACTCCAGCGAGCACCAGCGAACCATAAGTGAAATAAAGCAAGTCGACCAGAGCGTCTACTTCTCCCGTCAACATGTCTTCTTTATGTGCTTTGCGCTCTACTTTTTTTACTGCTTTTTCTATATCCAAATGCAAGCTTTCCACTTGTTTAGAAAATCTTTCTTTGTCACCTTGCGCGCTAGCATAGAGAAACTCGACAATCTCTTCTACTTTGAAACCTGCACGGAAACTGGCTTCCAAAGGAGGAAAGGCACGAGGTATTTCTTGCGTTTTTCCGTCCATCAAGCGATGGAATTCTTTAACTTTATTAAAGTTTGGGTCTTTAGAGGTAAAATCTTTCTCTGCAGAGTAGCTGATCAAACCGTAATAGGCCAATGCTTTAGCTATTCCGTCCTGATTGTTAGTATCTGTGATATAGGTGGCAATTTTTTGGATTTCAGAATCAGCATTTCCCATGGCAATCCCATATCCTACACCAGTGAGCATACTCACATCGTTTTCTGAATCACCAAAACACATCACCTGATTCAGCTCAAAATTAAATTTTTCACCTAAACGACGGATGCCTGGTAATTTTCCGATCCCTTGGGGGATCAAGTCGACTGAGTAGGGATTGCTACGGGTCACTAAAAGTTCAGGAAAAGCTTTTTGAATCCGAGAAGTTTCATCTTTGGTGGCAACCATCATGGCTTGATAAACTGCTTCTTCTTCATCATCAGCCAAATCTTCATTTTGAGGGAGCACACGTCGGACAATGTGCTTAAAACTATTACGAGCTACACCAGAAGTGCTCGAAGGTAAAAGCCCTGATAGAAAGCCTGCTATGCGCGTTTCTCCAAATTTCAACAGTCCCGAACCATTAACGCCATGTGCTGTTCCAAGCGAAATATCCGAATGGTTCTGCGTTGCATAAGTCATTAATTTTTTTAATGTTTTGCGCTCAAGCGGATTATCAAAAATGACCTCCTTGGGTGTAAAAATATACTGACCATTATACGTTACCGCAAAATCAAGGTCTAAATCTTCTAATAACGGCATTGCAAAGGCTGGACCACGTCCAGTTGCAATTCCAATAAAAATTCCTTTTTTGCGGAGTTCTTGGATTGCCTTTCTTGTACTGCTAGCTACTCCGCGTGTCGAGGTAAATAAAGTGCCATCTAAATCAAAAAATACTGCTTTAATATCCATAATCCATCTTTTCTTAATTCTTTGTGAAGTTTTTTTCTTAGTTTAGTTAAATTATACCCTAATTTTCCGTCTATTTCATGGTTCACGAGTTCTTTTCTGGACAAATTTTTGTTATAATTTTTATGCACGTTTTACCCACACAGAATCAATATTCTATGTAAAATTATTATAAAAAGGAGGGAGAAATGAAAAAAATATTAATTCTCCACACCGGTGGTACAATTTCTATGGCCGAAGATGCACAAGGTCATGTTTCCCCAAATGAGAGCAATCCAATGAGTGCTGTAAATATGCAGCTTGATGAAGTCGAATTGGTTACAGAAGATATCTTTAATCTTCCAAGTCCACATATTACTTTAAGTGATATGTTAGTTCTAAAAAATCGACTCAAAAAAGCTTTTCTCACAGAGAGCTTTGACGGTGCCGTTATCACGCATGGTACAGACACTCTTGAAGAAACTGCTTTCTTTCTTGACACCACCCTTGAACGGGGGAAACCCATTGTGATGACTGGTGCGATGCGCTCAAGCAATGAATTAGGTACTGATGGTATTTATAATTTTTTGTCAGCAATCCGTGTCGCAGCTGATGAGCACTCCCATGACCGAGGAGTCCTTGTTGTAATGAATGATGAGATTCACTCAGCACGGTATGTCACAAAGACCCATACAACAAATGTGTCAACCTTCCAAACACCTACCCACGGACCACTTGGCCTACTTACGAAAAATAAAATCATCTACTTTCATAATGACAGTGAAAATCAACATCTTGATGTTCACTCTGTACATGGCAATGTCCCTATTGTCAAGGCCTTTGCAGGCATGTCCGGGCAAATTTTAGATTTACTCGATTTAGATAAATTGGATGGTATCGTCATTGAGGCGCTTGGCGCAGGTAATTTACCTCCTATCGCCAGTCAATCCTTACAACGGCTCTTAGATGCGGGGGTTCCTGTCGTCCTCGTTTCGCGTTGCTTTAATGGAATTGCTGAGCCTGTCTACGCTTATCAAGGCGGGGGTTCTCAACTTTATGATGCTGGCGTAATGTTTGCTGATGAAGTAAATTCTCAAAAAGCCCGTTTGAAATTGATTATTGGCTTGAACGCAGGGTTAGAGACCCCTTCACAATTACGTAATTTCATGGAAAACTAAAAAATTTACTGACCAAGCTGTCAGTAAATTTTTGTTTATTGTGCGCTATTATGCGGTTTAATTCTGAGCACCTAGATTTTGTTGCAGCTCCTGCCAGATTTGCTCATTTTCTTCAAGGGAGTATGAGTTAGCCCCTGAGGCAAGGGCATGTCCTCCGCCATCATGTCGCTTCGCAATTTCATTGATTGGAACAACTTTTGAGCGCATCCGTACTCGGAAATGCCCATCTGCTTGTTCAACAAAAATTGCCCAAGATTCAATGCCACGAATATTTCCTGGAACTCCAACGATACTTGATGTTTCTGCATCACGTAAGTCAAATTTTCTTAAGATTTCTTGAGTCAAAAGGACACGCGCAGCACCTGTGGGAGAAACTTCCATCTGTTCATAAACATAACCTTGTAAACGGGCCACCTTCATGTCAAAAGATGACATTTCCCGTCCCAAAGCTGACCGATCAAAGTCATAAGTGGCCAATTGGGCTGCTATCTTCAATGTGTTAGGTGAGGTTGCTGGATAAAGAAAGCGGCCCGTGTCTCCAATGATTCCCGCATAAAGTAGGCGTGCCGCTTCAGCGTTAAGCAAAAGCCCCGTACTGAATGCAAATTCAGCAATGATTTCGGAAGCTGAACTTCTGTCAGGCTCTACCAAAAGTAAGTCCCCATAAGCATCATCATTAGGGTGATGATCAATTTTAATGACGAAATCAGCTTGTTGGTAACGCTCGTCGTCAATTCGTGGAGTATTTGCCGTATCGCAAACAATACTGAGGTATTTTTCATTTTTTTCAAGTTCTACTTGATCCATTTTTGTCAAGTAAGTCAAAGTTGGTTCATCATAGCCTACTGCATAAATTCGCTTGTTAGGGAAATTTTCCCGGAGAATAGCTCGTAGACCGGCTTGCGAACCTAAAGCATCGGGATCTGGATTTTTATGACGATGGATAAGGATTAAATCATAAGCTTCAATTTTTTTTAAAATTTCGTTCATTTTTCACTTTCACTTTTCATATTTATTGTTACTGATGCGCCTGTCAGTAACTTGCACATCAATTTTGCTCACGTCAGCTGAACATTTACTAAAACTTTAGCGATAATAAGGTTAACATGATAAATCTCACAGTCTATCATCGCACCAATACGGGTCTCCCCGATTACTTTTGGATAAATTTCAAGTACATTATCAATACCAGCTGCCCCCAGCATATGCATATCAATTGATTCAATAATAATATTTCGTTTGCGTCGCTTACTAAAGACGCGATGGACCACATGGCTAATCAACTCAGAAAAAACGCCAGTAGCCACAGTCCCCACGCTATTAATCATAAAGGGTTCGATAGTTATTGTATAAGCCGTTCCCTTTTCAGCCAATCCATCTGCGATATTGTCACTGAACGTGTGCGCCACTTGACTCTCTTCTTGAGCTTTTTGAAGACTTTGTAAGACATCTGACTTGGTAATAATCCCAGCATAAGTATGATTTTCATAGACCACGGGCATCATATCATACCCTTCATAAATCATCTTTTGAGAAACGCTTGCCACAGTCATATTTGCTTTAGCGACATTTGCTCGCGTCATCACCTTATTTAACAAGGTATCATTTTTTCTATTTGTCACATCACGCATCGCAACCACACCGACTACGACATTGTAACGATTAACGACCGCAAAACGGCTATCATTTGTTTTTTTCACAAGATCTAAGAAATCTTTAACCGTATTTTCCTCACGTAACGTTGCTCGTTTTTGATGGAACACATCGCCCACTGTAATCACATCTTTTTTGATGAGCTCATTTGAAAGGGCGTGACTAATCCGGTTGGCGACTGTAAAGGTGTCGTAACTTGTGCGCATGAGTGGTATGCCCAACTCATTCGCATAGTCAATCACCTCCTGATTGACCTCAAAACCACCAGTGACCAGGACAGCATTCCGTTCTCGCAAAGCCAAGCTTTGGATTTCTTTTCGATCACCGACGATAACTAAACCATTGGGAGAGAGATAACGTTTGAAAGAAGCACGTTCCATGGCACTAATGATAAAACGACTAAACTCAACCTCTAATCCTTCTAACCCTCCTAACACCTCCGCGTTCGCCACCTCGGTAATCTTGCCAAAGGTCAGCCGATGGGCGATTTTTTGCCCTTTAGCTGCAACACGAACAGTTCCAGAACGATCATTTACGGCAACTAAACCTTGATTTTCTGCTTCTTTTATCGCTCGATAAGCGGTACCATCAGCTACTTTCATGCGATTGGCGATTCCACGGACACTGACCTGCCGTCCGATTTCCAATCCTTCAATATAATTTAATATTTCCTCATGTTTTGACATCGTTCTAATGCGCTCTTTTCACTAACTTTTCTTGAGACCAGTTCGCAGATGAGGCTTCATATTTTTCAAAGTCCCGAATCTTCCCTGTATAAGGGCTTGCTGCTTTAAAATTCCCCATCAACTGGTAACCAACTTTTTGCGCCACTCTTTTAGAGGGAGCGTTGGTTTGATCAATTTTCAGTGTCACGTTTTTTAAACCAAATTCTTCTAAACTAAATGCTGTGAGCGTGGCTAAAGCTTCCGTTAAATAACCTTGATTCCAGTAAGCTTGATTAAGAACATAACCTATCTCTGCACATTGTTTTTTCTCAGAAAGGGAGACAAAGTGAATGTCTCCTATTAGTTTATTTTCTTTTTTCAACTGAATTGCCCATTTTCCTAATGGGGCCTTCATGAGTTCAGTTGCAAGGATATACTGCGTCTCTTCTAAAGAAAAATGGGGAGCAAAGACGTATTGGAGATTTTCTGGTTGACTCGTATACTCATACATTGCTTTTGCATCCTCAAACCTGAAAGGACGTAAAAGAAGCCTTGACGTCTCGAGTTCTGTAAAAGCTGCAAGTTTGACAATAATATTCATCGAATCTATCTTTCTACTCATCTGTGTCTCATTATACCAAATTCTTGCCTAAAACCACTACCACAAGTTAAAAGAAAAGAGTCTCTTTTATCTGACAAGCTCTTGCCTGTGTTATAATTCTTAGTGGTATTATAAAAATGAACTATAAGAAAATAAAATTAAACTTAGAAAATCCGTTGTCTTTTTGGTCTCACTTCTCAGGTGAGGAGCGTTTCTATTGGTATGATCGTCAGAAAGAACAACTCATTATTGGTGCAGAACGCTTATGCGCCGTTAAAAATCAAACCAACGAATATCCCTATCTCTTTCACACACAGTCCTTTTTTGAAGGAGAAATGAGAGCACCTTGGCAAAACATGGGAGGCGAAACTCTTGCTTTCAAGCATTATTACGTTAAAACAAGTCATGAATCCCTTTATCTCACCTGTACTGAGCCGGTCACTATTGAACCTAAAAAAGTATTAGAAGTGACTCATTCCCTCACACAAAAGGAAGATGATTTTGAAGATTGGGCCAGACTCTTTAATCAGATTCAAGAAAGTTTTAAAGCGGGAGAAAGTCAAAAAATCGTAGCTTCACGGGAAATTGACTTCACCTCTTCACAAGATTTTTGCATAGAAAGCATCCTTCACAAACTTAGTAAGAATAATCCAAATTGCTTTATTTTTGCCTACCAAAAAGGAGAAAAGACCTTTCTAGGTGCCTCACCAGAGGTCTTGGTTCAAAAAGCCGATGATGAGATTTTAAGCTATGCCTTAGCTGGTACCATCTCCAAAACGGAAATCAATGCCGCTGAGCGTTTACTTAATGACCCGAAAAACCAATTTGAACATCATATTGTGATTGATAAAATAAAAGCTCAACTTCTCAAAAAGACATCACAAGTAACAGTTGAGGAGACAGGACTCATGGAACTAAAAAATGTTTATCACCTGAGAACCCTCCTGCATGCTAAGGATCATAGCACCTCACTTACTGAATGGGGAGTGCACCTTCATCCTACGCCAGCATTGGGCGGAGAGCCAAGTGACTATGCGCTCAATTTCTTACGCCACCATGAGCATCACGAACGTGGTCTGTATGCCGCCCCGTTAGGGATTATTGACGGCCAGGGCAACGGAACCCTCGTAGTGGGGATCCGTTCAGCGTTGATTGAGGGAAAAACTTTACGTGCGTATGTTGGATGTGGAATTGTTCCTTACTCTGATGTTCGTGACGAGTTTAATGAAACCAAAGTCAAGTTAAAAACAATTTTAGAAGCTTTATAATAGATTAGAAAAGGATGTCCTTCATGACCAATGAATATTTAGCCCCTTTTGTTGATGAGTTGTTCAGACTAGGGGTCCGAGAAGCAGTGTTTAGTCCTGGTTCACGCTCTACAGCTTTAGCTATGCTTTTTGAAGAGTACAAAAAATACGACACCTATGTCAATATTGACGAGCGATCCGCCGCGTTTTTTGCTCTAGGTATTGCTAAAGCTCAACAACGCCCTGTCGTACTCGTTTGTACCTCGGGTTCTGCCGCAGCACACCATTTCCCAGCTGTGACTGAAGCAAAAATGAGTCGGATTCCTCTGATTATTTTAACCGCTGATCGTCCTAGCGAATTACAATTCGTGGGTGCGCCACAGACCGTTGATCAAACGCGTTTTTTTGGTACCTTCGTCAACCATTTCGAGATGTTGGAGGCTCCCCAAGAAACCCACTACTGGACCTATCCACGAAAAGTTGCACAACGGGCAGTACTAGCAGCGATTGACCATCTTGCAGGGCCTGTCCAGATCAATATCCCCTTACGGGATCCTTTAGTTCCTGCCTTACTTCCTGAAAATTATACTTATGGACGTAGCAGCCATCCTTTTCAGATAGCTCGAGGAAGGATGAGTGCTAGCATTAATCCTGCGCTTATCGGGGAGCGCACACTTATTTTGGCTGGTCCAAATATTGAGACCTCTGCTCATGAAGCACTGCTCCAGCTTTCTGAAAAGCTTAACGCTCCTTTATTGGCGGATCCACTATCCAACATGAGAAATTACGGCCACCCTCATATTATGGATAGCTATGATGCTTTTTTGAGTAATGTTCAACTGAAAAAAGAATTGAAACCTGATCTTATCTTTTTATTTGGTCAGATGAATGTTTCAAAGCGACTCCAACAGTTCATTGCCCTCCATGAAGATGTTCCTTTTATCCAAGTAGATCCTGCACTTGATTATCGTAACCCTTCGCAGACCACTTCTTATATGGTTCAAAGTGACATTAAAAATTTTGTAACCTCTTTAACTGTTACAAATGCTCAGACTGATTATCTAGACAGATGGCAAGCCGCCCAACACAAGATGCGACAACAACTTGATTTGGTGGCAGCAGAAAACCAACCATTTGAAGGTCATTTTGTACAGAAGTTGCAAACCTTAATGCCTGAAAACGGTCAATTGCTCGTTGCTAATAGTATGGAAATTCGTGATGTGGATTATTGGTGGAAAAAAGAGGATTCTGAGGTAACCCTTTATGGCAATCGTGGGGTCAATGGGATTGATGGGACCGAATCAACAGCACTTGGTTTATCAACTACTGGGCGTCCTACCGTTCTTCTTACAGGGGATTTATCCATGCTCCATGACCTGAATGGTCTGATTATTGGGAAAACCCATAAGCTCAATTTAACCATTGTTTTATTTAACAATGATGGAGGAGGAATTTTTCATCATTTGGCCCAAAAAGGCGTTCCTCATTTTGACTATCTCTTCTCTACTCCTCATGGACTTGACTTTGCTGGTTTAGCCCCTTTAACTGGTCTTGATTACCACGAAATTAAAGGCGATTTAGACTTTGAGAAATGTTTGATTCAAGCGGTGAATACACCAGGTATGCACGTCCTTGAGATCAAAACTAATAAAGCGTTAAGCCTTGCGCTTCATCAAAAATATACTGAATATGAAATTTGAAAGACGTAACCTTAATATAGAAGGGATCAACTATGCTGTGCGTATTCACGGAAAAGGCAAGCCTCTTATCGCTTTGCATGGTTTCTCCGAATCCTCAGAAACGTGGGATTTATTGGACTTACCGGGCTATCAGATATTCGCAATCGATCTTTTGGGGCATGGTCAAACAGATAAGCCCAGAGCACGTGAGCCCTATCGGATTCTCCCCCTCCTTCACGCGCTCGATTTGCTGATTAAAGCACTTATTGGTGATCAATCCTTTGTTTTACTCGGTTATTCGATGGGAGGAAGGCTCGCCTTACGCTATTGTCTTACTTATCCACAAGCTTCGGTAAGCAGTTTAATCTTGGAATCGACAGGTCCTGGCCTAAATAGTGCCAAAGAACGTGACGATCGTCGCAAAGCTGATGAAAAATTAGCTGAAAATATCATGGAAAAAGGACCAATCTGGTTCGCTGATTTTTGGGGAAATCTTGGACTTTTCAGCTCACAGAAGCACCTTTCTGAGTCCCTCCAAGCTCAAATATGGCAACGACGTGCGTCGAACTCACCTCACGCTTTAGCAAATACCTTAGCCGGTACAGGGCAAGGTGAACTCACTTCAGTGGCAGACCAAATCGATATCCTCCCGTACAAGCTTCTCTATCTCTCAGGTGATTTGGATAAAAAATATACACAATTAGGTGCAGAAGTTTTCGCCCCTTATCAAAATGTTCAAGTCATCACGGTACCGGATTGTGGTCATAACATCCATTTAGAAAACATTGCCCTTTATAACCACATTGTAAGGGAATTTTTAACGGGCCACTGAGCCTTTATGATATAATGAAAAAATACGATTGATTGAGGGGTGTGACCTATTGAGGACAAAATCTTAGTGCTGGCAATAATTAATTTATCCCGCCAATAAGCCCTCTTTAGCACTGACAGCTCGGTCAGTTCTACTTTGAAACAAGCCTTTCTTTCTGTCTTGTTTCACTAATTAACTATTGATGAGCCTGTTTTATTTCAAGCTCTGTTTAAAGGAGAATCATGTCAAAATTTAACTGGGTTGCTCTCAACCGTAACTACGAAGATATTATTTATGAAACTTATGATGGCATTGCTAAAATTACCATCAATCGTCCTGAAGTCCGCAATGCCTTCCGCCCTAAAACCGTCGTTGAAATGATTGACGCTTTTAGTGTCGCTCGTGATGATACTAACATCGGCGTGATTATTTTGACCGGTGCAAATCATGGAAAAGGTGAAGATAAAGAAGCCTTTTGTTCTGGTGGAGACCAAAAGGTACGTGGAAATGGTGGCTATGTTGGTGAAGACCAAATTCCTCGTTTGAACGTTTTAGATTTGCAACATTTGATTCGGATTACACCAAAACCTGTCATTGCTATGGTAAATGGTTTTGCCATTGGTGGAGGTCACGTGTTACATATTGTTTGTGATTTGACGATCGCTTCTGAAAATGCAAAATTTGGGCAAACTGGTCCACGTGTTGGTTCTTTTGATGCGGGTTATGGTGCTGGTTTACTTGCCGCTATGGTTGGTCAAAAGAAAGCCCGTGAAATCTGGTTCCTCTGCCGTCAATATACTGCCCAAGAAGCAATGGACATGGGAATGGTTAATACTGTTGTTCCATTTGACCGTCTTGAAGAAGAAACGGTTCAATGGGCCCAAGAAATGCTTGCCCTCTCACCAATGGCGCTTCGTATGCTCAAAGGGTCAATGAATGCTGCAACTGATGGACTTGCTGGACTGCAACAATTTGCAGGAGACGCAACACTCATGTTCTATACGACGGATGAAGCCAAAGAAGGACGCGATGCGTTCAAAGAAAAACGCAAACCTGATTTTGATCAATTTCCAAAATTCCCATAAAAATTTCCCAAATTGCTGACAAAGCGTCTTTTTGACGCTTTTTGTGATTTAAAAGTTACTGACAGGATTTCTGTCAGTAAAAAAAGAGCCAGAAAGGAGAAAATTGAGTTCGCTCACAGCTTAAATAATGAAATGGTTAAAAAAACAGGCGGAACTTTATCCCCAAAAACACTTTTTAAATGACTATACCTTTGCCCAAATCAATCAGGAAGTCAACAAGATGGCGGAACATTTGGCTCCTCTTATTGACAATCAATCACGGGTTGCCCTCCTTTCAGAAAACTCTGTTGAAATGGCAGTCGTTTTGTTTGCCTTGCTCGGTTTGTCAAAAGAAGTTCTTCTTTTGAATACACATCTAACCACATACGAACTGGCTGAGCAAGTCAAGGAACTCGAGATTGAGACAGTCTTCACATCGGATTCACTGACAGAAAAAGTTGCTGACAGCATTTCTTTTTCGGAAATTTGGACTAGTAACCCTTGCCCTGTAAGTCTGTCAGCAGATTTTCCTGATGAAAAAATTGCCGTCATCATGAACACTTCCGCCACTACCGGAAAATTTAAATCTGTCCCTATTACTTGGGGCATGATTTCAAATCACGTCAAAGCCTCAAAGGAAACACTTGGGGCTTATGACAATGATAATTGGCTGGTCATCTTACCCATGTTTCATGTCTCTGGACTTTCCATTATCATGCGTACTTTATATAATGCAACATCAGCGACCATCATTGATAAATTTGATGAAAACCAACTTCTTGAAATGGTCAATTCTGGGAAAATCAACATGGTTTCACTCGTCCCAACCCTCCTTACAAGAATTGCTGAAAAATTGCATAGCAATAACTTACGTTTAATTCTACTTGGTGGTGAATTTATTCCCCAACCTTTAATCAAAAAATGCCAAGAATTAGGGCTTCCTATCTACAAAACTTATGGCATGACTGAAAGTTTTTCACAATCTGTCACTTTTAATATTTTAGATTTCCCTGATAAAACAAGCTCTGTCGGGCGACCTTTACCAGGTGTTGAAATTGAGATTCGTCAAGCTGACCTTGCTGGCGTTGGTGAAATTTGGTTAAAATCTCCGATGTTGATGAAAGCTTACCTCGGCCAAAAGCCTTACGGCACTGCTTTTGAAACTGGCGATATCGGTTACCTTGATGCGGACGGTTTTCTCTATCTGCTCAATCGCAGAAAAGATATCATTATTTCTGGCGGTGAAAATATTTACCCCAAAGAAATCGAAGATTTAGTTTATTCTCTTCCTGAAATCAAGGAATGTGCACTTGTTGCTAAGCCAGATGCCAAGTGGGGACAAGTGCCAATTCTCTTTGTTTCGGGCAATATTTACCAAGAAAAATTAGAAAACTTTCTCACTGAAAAACTGGCAAAATACAAACGCCCCCAAACCATCACTTTCATGGATGAATTGCCCAAAAATGCGTCTGGAAAAATCTTAAGAAAAGAGCTTAAAGGATGAGAATTGAAAAAATTACAATGTTTCACGTTCAACTCCCTATGAAATTTAATTTTAAGACCGCAAAAGGTGCCTTAAATCTCCGCGATACCATTATTATAAAAGTTGAAAGCCCTAACGGACTTTCGGGATTTGGTGAAGTTGTTGCTTTCACGACTCCTTTTTATACTTCAGAAACTTTTGCTGATTCTTGGAAAATCTTGGAAGAAACTTACCTGCCAGAAATTTTGCAAAAAGAATTCTCACACCCTTTTGAAATACATGAATTTTTTAGAAATCCCTTACCAATGGCACTGGCCGGACTAGAAAATGCCCTTCTAGATTTGTATTTTAAAGAAAGAAATAAAAATTTGATTGCTGGACTTTTTCAAGAAAAATTAGCTGATAAAATCCCACGTGGTGCGGTGCTTGGACAAATGTCTGACGAGCAAACCATTAAGGAAATTGACCAACTTATTAACAGTGGCGTCAAAAGAATTAAATTAAAAATTAGTCCACAAATTGGGACTGATTTGATTAAAAAGCTGGTAAAAAGATATCCACAAATTACATTTGCTCTTGATGCCAATCGAAGTTTTCAACTGACAGACTGGCCAGTCATCAAAGCGCTAGACGAACTTGGCCTAGCTTGTATCGAAGAACCTTTTTATATCAAAGATTTATCCGAATTAAAATTACTGACAGAGCTGTCAGTGAACTTTTCAACACCCCTTTGCTTTGACGAATCCGTTCAAGATTTGGAAAGTCTAAAAATACTGACAGAACTTCCTTTTCAAACGATGCTCAATGTAAAAATAGGTCGTTTAGGTGGACTTTATCAAACGCAAAAAGCCATCGAATTTTGCAGACAGCATCAGATTGGCTTTTGGATTGGCAGTATGGTTGAGTCTGGTATCTCAAAGATACTCCATGTCCAACTCGCCGCGCTTTCTGGAAATGCGATGGCCGGTGATTTATCCGATTCTAAGCATTATTTTGACCAAGACCTCATTCAACCAGAAATTGCCTTTCCAAACGGTTGGATGACCGTCCCGACTGGCGTTGGCATTGGTCTGTCCGTTAATGACGTCGCGCTAGATCGCTACACTGTAAATAAATTGAGCTTGACCTCTTTGAAATGAACGAAAAAAATAAAAGCTGGAACCTGCACAAGTGCAGAACCACATTTTTCCTATTTTTTCATCATTTCATGACAGTCGGTCTCACATCTTATTAAGGAGATTTTCCAATGAACATGATTGACCAACTCAATATCACAGATTTTCAACTTTTTACTGACGAGAATGCTGACAGTTCTGTCAGTAACAGCTATAAGTTCTCAAGTAAAATGATCCTCAGTGCTTTTCATGCTCAACCGCACGGCTTTTTAAATGGAGGTGCAAGTCTTGCCCTCGCTGAAATCACAGCTGGTATGGCCAGTAATACCATCGGCTCTGGTCAATATTTTGCCCTTGGTCAAAGCATTAACGCCAATCATCTCAACCCCAAAAAATGCGAAGGTTTCGTAAATGCCCGCGGTCTTCTCCTCAAAAACGGCAAACGCAACCATGTCTGGGAAATCAAAATCACTGACGAAAATGAAAAGCTCATCTCTCAAATCACAGTGGTCAATGCCCTTGTGCCTATAAAAAAACTCTGACAGATCTGTCAGAGCTTTTTTATAGCAATAAGTAACGCTTATGAATTATGCTGTTTCTTTCGATTCTTGATCAGAACAACTCCCAAAACTATAATGAGTAGTGCAACGACAATACTTAAACAGAGAATCAATAATTTTTGATCAGAGGCAGCTTGTTTTTGCCGCATTGTCTCATTAGTTCGTGCGAGTGCTTTAAGTTCTGCTTCACTGTAAGAGAAGGTATAGGTCTTTTTTTCACCATGAATAGTTGTGGTAAAAGTATACTTCCCAGAGATCAATTCTTGGTTTTTGAGTGGAAGATAAAAAGGTGTTTTTGTATATGGTGTTAAAACAACCTGATGATCTAAGCTTCCCTGTGCAATTACCTCTTGCTTTGGATTTTGAAGTTGATAAGTTCCTTCATCTGCATAGATTAGTTTCCCATTAGGATTTGTATTTTCATAGTTAAATCTTAATTTTTCACCACGAGTTATGAATTGAAAATTACTGTATGTCTGTGGCTCAAGCTCACTTATTTCATCGCCTTTTAAGCGTACAACGATGACTTGCTGATAGACTTGCTCTGTCTTTACCGCTTCCTTTTGTTGCGCTGTTTTAAAACTTTGTACAACGTTGATTCCCCCGAGCATTTCTCCTTGAAAAGACTGGGGGATTTTAATTTTAACTTGAAGTTTCTTTTCCTCGTGCGCTTTTAGCACTACAGAGTCACTCAGTTTTTTTTGATCCATGGAGAGTTCAACATATTGTGCTAACTGATAGCTCTTGTTAATAAGTTGATCACTCTCCCCTTCTTCATAGCTGATTGTTTTATCTTTAGAAATGGCCTGCGAGGTGAAAGCCTGCATTTCTACTACTTCATCCCTATGGTTGACTACTTTTGCTTCAAATTCATACGTTTGACCAGGCTTTGGAGCAAAAATAATGTCCTTCTTGGAACTTGAGACTTTATTATCCTGCAAAGTAACGCTGAGAGATGAACTACTCTGAGCATTTACCGCTAGTGGCTTTCCCCAACACATTCCAGCACAGACGAATAATAAACACACTCTCCAAAAAGAGTGTGTTGTGAGCAGATTAAGAAAACGTTTTTCTCTAACCGCAGCCATAACATCAAGACTCCGGTGTCTGAGGAGTTACCTCTGTTGCCGTTACTGTCACCTTATAATCATCTTTTGCTTCATTATCGTAGAGCAAGGGATCTAAATTTACAGTTACTTTGGCATCCGTTTGAGTTGCACTCGTCCCTTGTTGCGCAGTTAAGGTGTAGCCTGCATTCTCCTCACTGATAGTAAGACCAGCCCCACTCGCAGTAACACTTACTTCTACAGTCGTTTCTCCAAAGCTTCGATTTTCAAGACTTCCAGTAGGCAGTGGGAGTTCTTCTGTCAAAGTATTGGCACTACCTGCCTGATCAAATGTAATATCAGAAAAATTCAGATTGAGAGGACTGACAGCACCAAAATTAAATGTCGCCTCTCCTTCTATAGCGGTCACAGCAACATCTGTGCTCGTGGGTTCAATCGTGTTCGCCTTTACGGTTGAGAAGCTAAGCGCAGTGGCAGTGAGAGTTAAGATGGTAACAAGTGTGATTTTTTTCATGTTATCTCCTTTTTTTCTAATGATAATCTTATTATAGCAAAATAAAGCTCTCCAAAATTGAATATAAGAAAACAATAAAATCAAAACAATCACATTTTGATTTTATAAAGATTTCTAATGTTAAACTACATTTTAATTTAATATAATTGCCTACGCTTTTTAATAACAGTCCTTGGACAAAAAATTTCAAAAAAAAAGAGCACATAAGCCCCATACTTAGTGCTGCTACCGTCAGGTCCTGACACGCTTCGTAAGAAACTTATTGCTCCGAAAACTATTATAACACAATTTATTTTTTTCGTCTATTTTTAAAGAAATCTTGCATGATTTTTGCACACTCGTCTTCTAAAATCCCCGATTCTACTTGGACGCGATGGTTCAGTCGCTTGTCTTCTAAAATCTGATAGAGACTGACTGTTCCTCCAAATTTAGGATTTGTCGCCCCAAAGTAGACTTGTGGAATCCGCGCTAACCCAATTGCTCCGGCACACATGACACAAGGTTCAATGGTGACAAAGAGGGCGCAATCAAGGAGTCGCCAATTTCCCACTGCCTGATTTGCTGCTTCAATCGCACAAACTTCAGCATGATGGGTCGCCCGGCCATCAAGCTCTCGCCTATTGAAATCACGCGCAATAATTTCGCCGTCTTTAACAATGACAACTCCAATAGGAACCTCCTCATTTTCAGCTGCTTTCTGCGCTTCTTTGAGTGCTTCCTTCATAAAAAATTCTTTTTCTTCTTCTGTAAAAACTTGCATCATTAGAGCTGCCATTTTTTATGCGGAACTGCTAAATCAGTAATGACAGCATCCCCCGCTGCTTCTTTTGCTTCTGTCAGTAAAATATCCAAATCACCAAATTGTGGCAGATGAGTCAAAATTAATTTTTTAACCTTTGCATCCTTAGCAATTTGACCGGCTTCAATGGATGATAAGTGATTAGGCATTTTTGCTTTATCTTTAAAGAAATAAACATCAGCAAGAAGAAGGTCAGCCTCTTTGGCAAAGTCAGTCAATTCATCAAAATAACCCGTATCTCCAGTATAAATCAAAACTTGTCCCGTTCTGCGTTCAACAATGCGCATGGCATAATTCACCACAGGATGAACTGTTTTTAGAAAAGTAATATCAAAAGGACCAACTTTTGTTCCATTTTCGACATCATAAAGATGACCTTCAGAAACCTTATCCAAAGTTAATTTAGAAAATTCATATTCATTTTCCCCATGGCCATAAATAGGCAACATCATTCCATCCCAACCATCTTGACCCAATGGATAAAGCTGACGATATTGGCGAAGAGCCCCCAAATCTGCAATATGGTCTTCATGATAATGACTCAAAATAACTGCATCAAGTTGAGTTGGTTGCAATTCATGTTCAAGTTCTGTCACCGCGCGTGAGCCACAATCTAAAAGCAGGTTAAAACCTGATTCTGATTGTAAAAGATAAGAGGTTGTTCCGGCATCACGCGTAGGATAGCCGCCCCAAACACCTAGTGCTGTTAATTTCATATTTTTTCTCGCTTTCTTTATTTTTGCTTAAGTCTATTATAACAAAGCAAAGCTCATTTCGCTTATGCGCCATTTAATCTTTACTGACAAACAAAAAAAGTGGTAGCATCCACCACTTTTCTCTTATTTCCAAATTTCATCCACAATCTTTTTAATATGTGCTAATTTAGCCCATTCTTCTTCTTCAGTCAAATCGTTTCCTTCTTCTGTAGAAGCAAAACCACATTGTGTTGAAAGTGCCAGATTTTCAAGTGGAATCGATTCAAGCGCCTCGTCTAAGCGAGCTTTAATGTCTTCATACTTTTCAAGTTCTGGATGTTTAGAAGTGAAAAGTCCTAACACAAGCAAGACATCTTTTCTTTGATTCCAAATTTCTGCTAAGGGAGCAAAAGAACCTGAGCGAGCATCATCGTATTCTAAAAAGAAAGTATCATAATTAAGCTGACCCAAGTATTTTGCCACAGGCTCATAAGAACCCTCAAATAAATAAGTTGATTTGAAATTCCCTCGACAAATATGAGTTGAAACTCTCAAGTCCTCAGGTAAATCCTTCAAGAGTTGATTAACAAGATAGACAATGTCTTCACACATCTTCACATATTTTTCATGATTTTCTGGATCATCTAATAATCTGGCAATAAGATAAGCCCAAGTCGTATCGTCCAGTTGAATATAACGCGCACCCAATTCATAAAAATGGAGCAAAGTTTCATGATAAGCTTGAGCCAGATCATCTAAGAATTCTTCCCAACTTCCATAAAATTCTGGCCAACGGTCTGAACGACCATCACGATTTGGAATTAACGAAGGGGAAGGAATAGTTACTTTAGGTTCAACACCTGGTGGGAGGATAGATTTAAGAAATTCAAAATCCTCAAAAAAGGGATGGTTCGGATTATAAGCAACTTTTGAAGTCAATTCAATATTTGTAGTGCGGGTTTTTGCCCCGTGAAACTTGTAAGAATCAGTTTGCTCATATTTGCCCACTCCGTTAAGCCCCCAGAGAAAGTCTAAATGCCACCATGAACGGTTAAATTCACCATCTGTTACTGAAGTTAGTCCAACTGCCACTTCTTTTTTTACAAGTTTTTCAATGGCTTCATGTTGTACCGTCTTGTAGTCAGCAAGTGAAAGTTGATTCGCTTCGTATTGATTACGCGCAGTCTTAAGTTCTTGAGGACGAAGAAAGCTTCCCACGTGATCAAAATGTGAACGATTTTTTGTCATAAACTCTACCTAGATTCTATATTATTTCTTTCTTATTATTCTATCAAACTCTCCTCAAGGTTGGTCTTCATATTTTTTAATGATGCAATGCAAATATTTTATGCAAAAAAGTCCAGCTTATGGACTTTTTTAACTAAGTTTTTTTAACTAAGTATAGTGTGCTTCTAAAGCCATTGGATCAAGGAGGTGGATTTTTTTCCCCTGCCGTTCAATACACTGGGCCATCTCAAGCCCTTTGAATTTGCGTGAAAGTGTTTCTGGTGTAGTCCCAAGGAGATTAGCTAAGTCCTTCATCTTCATCGGGAGAACAAAATTTAAACTTTCAGTAGCTTTTGCAAGTTGTAAAAGGTAGTGAGCAAGGCGGTTTTCGATACTTTCCATGACCAAATACGCAGCTTGTTGCTCTGTTTGTTCAGCTTTTTGAGCATTGATTTCTAAAAGTTTTAAGCTCAGTGCGGGGTTATTCATAAGCAATTCTTTAAAAGCTTCGCTTTTTACAAAACAAACCACGCTATCTTTTATCACCTCACCAAACATATTTTCATTGACAACACCAAAAAGCGCAGCTTCTCCTTCGTAACCGCCAGGCTCTATCACTCGCAGAAGTTGCTCTTTACCGCTTGCGGAAAGCCGATAGATTTTTAAAGCGCCTTTGGCTACAATGACCAAACGGGGTGCTTGGACTGGCGATAAGACAAGCTCTCCCTTCTGAAAGCGCTGGTGCTGAACCACTTGCTCTACTTTCGCAAGTTCCTCTGGTGCGAGTTGACTGAAAAGAGGAACCTGTGTGATACAATGATGTTCTTGCACTTTTTATTCATCTCCCATCCTTTTTGTCATTACTGACAGGCTGGTCAGTAACTTTTACCTTATTATAAATCATTTATTGGGTTAAAAACTTGATGATTATCAAGTTTTTAAATTATCATACTTCAAATCGCATAATCAGATAAGCCGCACCAATCAAGATGGTCGAGCCAAGCATTGTCCAGCTACCAAACCAATTTCCCGCTAAGGTGGCGATAATGGCCCCCAAAAAGAAAATTCCAATCAACAACACATAAATTCCTGCAGAGCGTAGTTTTTCTTGATCCTTGGTTAAAAAATACTGAGCAAGATTAGCCGACATTGATTTCATATTTCCCGTCATGAAGATACTCCCGTAGGCGCGACCATGTACTTTTGTAAAGGCATCATATTGAATTGCCATAAAGAAACTAAAAAGTCCTACATAGACGGACACAGGAAGTTGCAATCCTAACCCATAAGCAATAGCAAAAGTAGTCACTCCTAACCATTGAATGAGTAAGAGATAGGTGGCATCAAAACGGTGACGTTTCATCAAATAATGGGAGTAAAAGCCTCGAGTCATAACCCCTAAAACAAAGAAAATCATTGGAATTACAAAATTCCAAAAACGAGGAAAATTTCCTTGAGCAATGTTAATTCCCGCTTGTATTAAATTTCCTGACTGCGCTCCTATAAAACGATCATCAAAATGGAAAAATGAGAAACCATCCATAAAACCTGCATTTAATGCAAAGAGCAATGCGATGCGCATTTTTTCCTTAACTTGTTTATCCATAGCTAAAATTATAACAAAAAAACGCCGTCTGACGAATTTTATCCGTTTTCATCACTTTTTGACAGACCATTTACTGACAGAGCTGTCAGTAAATTTAACGCTACTTTTCCATGAAGAGGGTTCTTACACAGGCTGTCAGCGCTTATTTTTTAGTCTTTTATTCCATCTAAAGCCTAGCTAAGCCATTTTCTTTGCAATATAGTGGCCATAGTTTATAATAATGTTAAGTAAACGCGTACATGTTCAGTTCTCGAGCTTTCTCAAATCATTAAATAATCCAAAGCTTTTACGCTATAATAAAAGAGAGAAAAGTGGAGCAACTAGAGGAGACGGAGGATTTTTCAATGAATGGTTATAAACAGCAATATACTTGTTTAAAGTGTGCTAACCACACTTTTGAACAGGACCAATTTCAAGCTACAGGTGGGGACTTTTCTAAGTTTTTTAATGTTCAAAATAAGAAATACATTACTATTTCTTGTGCCCAGTGTGGTTATACGGAGCTTTATAAAGCCCAAACCAGCACAGGAATGAATATTCTAGATTTTCTATTAAATGGCTGATTTCAAAAAAATAAGACCTTGGTCTTATTTTTATTTAAGGAATTTAAGGTATAATTAAAATACACACATTTTAGAAAAGAGAATTATTTATGGCAGTTTTGGAGCTAAAAAATATCCGAAAATCTTATTTCCTCGGAAAAGAAGAGTTTCCCGTCTTAAAAGGAATTGACCTGGAGTTTGAGCGGGGAGATTTCGTTAGCCTTCTTGGAGAATCCGGGGGCGGGAAATCAACCCTCATGAACATCATCGGTGGTCTGGATCGTAAATACGAAGGGGATGTTATCGTTGATGGCATTGCTCAAAAAACAAAAAAAGAAAAAGATATGGATGCCTATCGGCGTGATACGATTGGTTTCATCTTCCAATCGTTTAACTTAGTGAGTTATTTGAGCGTTTTAGACAACATCTTAATCAGCCTGAAAATGACAAATCTTTCAGATAAAGAACGTCATGCACGCGCTATTGAGTTGACCAAACAAGTTGGGCTTTATGAGCATCGTAAGAAAAATCCTTCGCAACTCTCTGGTGGGCAAAAACAACGGGTCGCTATTGCGCGAGCTTTAGCCTCTGACCCTGAGATTATTTTAGCCGACGAACCTACAGGTGCCTTAGACTCACAGAATACTAAAGAAGTCCTCGCTTTACTCCGTGAAATTGCTCAATCGGGTAAAACGGTAATCGTTGTCACTCACTCTCAAGAAGTTGCTGACTATGGGACACGTATCATTCGCCTAGCAGATGGACAAATTACAGGGGATGAGCGGCTAAAACCAGCTTATCCAGTCGAAAGTCACGAACGTGTCCAATCTAAAGCATTGACTTATCGTGATACTTTCCGCACCGCCTTCAAACACTTTACGCACTCTTGGAAAATTAACTTGTTAATTGCACTAGGCACAGCGATTGGACTCTTCTCCGTCATTTTCTTCTTAGGTTTAGGGAATGGTGCAACCAAATATATGAATGACACGATCAGTTCAAATGTTAACCCTAATGTCGTGACCGTATTCAAGCGTACCACTACGGATAATAAACTCAGTAACGAACAGGCGCTCCAGCAAAGTCAACAAGAACTTGGGACTTCTACTGGAAACCTTGATAATGATCACCTCAATAAACTCAAGAACATTGATCATGTCAAAAAAGTAGAACCTACTTATTCACTTTCAGGAATGAGTAGTCTCAAATACAATGATAAAACAAAAGCTGGTTTATTCACACTTGATACTTGGACTGAGTCGAATATCAACGACGAATATGCCGCTGGGGCTAAGCCTAAAGATGGTGAAATTGCTCTCCATACTGCCGATGCAAAAGCCCTCAATGCGGATTATAAATCCCTGGTTGGGAAAACAGTTAATTTCACATTCCAAGCTAAAACAAGTAATGGTACAGCAGTTCAAGTCAGCAAAGACTTTAAAATTTCTGGTATTTTAAAAGACCCTGAAAATGCTGCTGGCTCAAGTTCTTCTAGCAGTGTAATTGCAACTTACAATACGATTAAAGCTTCCTTGTCTGCCGTAGATGCTGACACAAATGCTACTTATGCCGTTGTTACAGCAGATAAAGTTGACAATGTTAAAGGCGTTATCTCTGATATCCAAGCGCTTAAAGTGGATGGAAACAAAGCATTTGTCACTTTTAGTACAACTTCAATTCTCGATTTGGTAACCAATATTACTAACATCGTCAGCTATGTTCTTGCTGCTATCGCAGGGATTAGCTTGATTGTCTCTATTTTCATGATTGTTGTCACAACTTACATGAGCGTTGCTGAACGTACCAAAGAAATCGGGGTTATCCGTGCACTTGGTGGTCGTAAGAAAGATATTTCTCGTCTTTTTACTTCTGAGAGCCTGATTCTTGGCGTATCCTCAGCAGCAATTGCCATTGTCCTCGCTTATGCAGGCCAAGCGCTTATCAATAAAGCCCTTGAAAGTTTCCTTGATGGTGCAAATATTGTCCAAATCTCGACAGGAAATGTAATTTTTGCCATCATTGTTGCCATCTTGATTGCGTTACTTGCAAGCCTTGCTCCTAGTGGACGTGCTGCTCGCTTAAATACTATTGAAGCACTCTCTGCTGAGTAAATTCAATCCAACTACTGATCATTTGGTCAGTTCAATTTAACACCCGATGAGTTCACTCATCAGTAAAAAATAGACCTTGCCCGCTGACAAAGCCTATTTTTTATATTACTTTGTCCCTCTTTCAGCTTATGTTACAATAAAAATAACAGACGATCAAAAAGGAGCAAGAATGCAAGAAATAATTATCCAAGTCATGAACCAATTTGGCTACTTCGGTGTCGCTTTTCTCATCATGGTTGAAAATATCTTTCCACCAATTCCCTCAGAAGTAATTTTGACTTTTGGTGGCTTCATGACGACTTATAGTGAACTTGGGATCATCGGAATGATCATCGCTGCAACCATTGGCTCAGTACTCGGAGCTTTAATTCTCTACTTTGTTGGCCGCCTCTTGAGTGTTGAACGCTTAGAAACACTTGTTTCAGGTAAGTTAGGAAGAATCCTTCGCTTAAAAGCAGGGGATATCCAAAAGGCTGAGCAATGGTTTCTGAAAAGAGGGAATGCCACTATCTTCTTTTGCCGCTTCATTCCCTTAATTCGCAGTTTAATCTCAGTTCCCGCTGGTAGTGCTAAAATGAAACTCCCTATTTTCCTCTTTTTAACTACTTTGGGAACATTGATTTGGAATATCGTTCTAGTCTCACTTGGAGCTGTTTTAGGAGATAATTGGGAGAATTTAGCAACGATAATTGATACCTACTCTACAGTAACTGTGGTTATCTTGGGTGTCGTTTTCCTTGCAGGGCTTCTCATTTTTATCAAAAAACGCTTTTATCCTTCCCCAACAACCAAAGTAAAAAAACGCTAAGTAGCGTTTTTTATTTTACCTCTTTTTTTATAGCGTAAGGCTTATAAAAAAACCGGTCTAATAACATCAGGTTACGAGACGCGGTTCTTATCTTTTATTATGCAGTTGTCAACTGCTCAGCAACATAGGATGCATAGAGTGGATGGTCTTCCACGAGTTCTTGATGCTTTCCTGAACCAGTTACTTTTCCTTTTTCAATGAAGTATATACAATCTGCATCTACAATTGTAGAAAGACGATGAGCTATTACTAACGTTGTCCGTCCTTTCATTAGACTATCCAAAGCACGTTGTACCATTGCTTCTGATTCACTGTCTAGACTTGCTGTCGCTTCATCGAGCATTAATATTTTAGGGTCGCGTAAGAAAGCTCGCGCAATGGCTAAACGTTGTCGTTGTCCGCCTGATATCTTAACACCTCTCTCTCCCACTTGAGTATCAAGCTGTTCAGGCATATTTTCCACAAAAGCCCGCGCATAAGCTAAATCTAGCACTTGCCAAAGTTGTTCATCACTATAATGTCCAGTTAGCCCATAAGTCAAATTTTCTCGAATCGTCCCTGCCATAATCGCCGAATCTTGCGAGACAAAACCAATTTGGCTCCGCCAACTTTCTAGAGAAAGTTCCTCAACAGGTTGTTCCCCTATCGTAATCTCTCCAGCTGTTGGTTGATAAAAACGTTCCAAAAGAGAGAAAATAGTTGATTTACCACCACCCGAAGGACCTGCAAAGGCAATAATGGAATTGGGTTTAGCTTCAAAGCTAATTCCTTGAAGGATCTTTTCAGATTCATCATAGGCGAAATCAACCGCATGAGCTGTTAAAACTTTTCCTTCTAAATCAACAGTCTTGCCTTGATGAAGCACTTCTTGGTCTTCTTCTAATAATTCCGTCAGGCGTGCAGTTGAACCCGAAGCTTTGGCTAATTCTGTAAAGAACGTGGCCACAGTAGGAACTGCACCAATCAAGTTCATCAAATACATCATCATCCCAAGTAGCGTTCCTAGACTCATTACACCCGTTGAGATGAGATAAATCCCATAGGCAAGTAATCCAAAGATCATAAGCATCATGGAAAGCATCATAATAGGAGACATTAGACCATCAAATACGGCTTCACGTATCCCAATTTTATATAAGGCGTTAACATCAGATTCTGCTTTATTTGATGCTTCTTTCTCTGCATTTGAAGCCTTAACCAAGCGAATTTCTGAAAGGGATTCATTAGCAATCCCCTGGAAATTTGCGAGTGAATCTTGACGCGTACGACCAATTTTTTGTCCAAAAGTCATGATGGGAAACATGATCAGCATCACGACAGGTACCGCAATAATCATCGCTAGGGTTAAGCGCCACTGCATTTGAATCATAAAGATTACTGAACCAATCAAAAGCAAGATAGAAGTAAAGGCTTGTGGAATGGCATTAGCAATTAAATTTTTTACCTGCGTTGTATCATTAGCTAACCGAGAAGACATCTCTCCGGTTTTGACTTCATCAAAATATTTAACAGGGAGATGAATCATTTTATCCCAGACACGTGTGCGGAGATTTTTAACGACGGACTCTCCAAAAAATCCTAATACGATAGCAGCTCCTGCAGAAACCAATGCAGAGATAATATAAAGTGCTATAACTACTGCTACTTTACTTCCATCTACACCTTGTGAAAAACTATTCACAAGTGGTTGAACCATCTTGGGGACTTGTAACTGAATAAATGTTCCAATAATCCCAGCAAGGATTCCTATCACAAAAAATAGATAGCGTGGTTTAGCCGCACGGATTAACGCGATAAAATGTTTCATAGATGTTTTATCGACAGCTTTTTTTTCAATGTGTTGATAAGGTTGTGAACCTCTTTCCATTTTTTTACTTCCTTTATTCATTTTCTAGATAAGTCATCAGATTTTTTTAAACAATCTCATATCCTTTTGGCAGCATATGCAAAACATCAAACGTAATTTCTTTTTTTAGATTGCCTTGTTCATCTGCTAACCCTTTATTGGCATCAATAAAATTTACACCCTGGCGTTTGGCGAGCAAAGCTATTTTATTGCTGGCAGATTGAAAGGCACCATTAGATCATGTTTTTAATAACTTTCTTTCATCTTCATCTTTGGGTCCAAACACTATATCATTTAAAAGTCGTCCCAATTATCAGGTTCTTTTCGATCTTGAACGGAATCTTTATTCTTCTTTTCTTTGGTTGTTGTATCTGAGAAATTTTTGAAGCGTTCATCCATTTCATTATCAAAATTTTCCCAGGGAGCGTTGAAGCCCGTTTGATTGCGCGGATCAAAATGTTGCTGAAAATTTTCTTTCATTTGTTGACCAAAAATTTTCCAATCTTCTCCAAAAGGTGCATTATCTCTTGCTTGTTTACGCATATGATTTTGAGATTTTTTCATTTCTTGAGCAGAGCGACGCATTTCTCGTTGCCAATTTTGCATTTCACGACGCATATGATTTCCAAAAGCATGCCGATTATGAGCATTCATCATATTTTCCATCATTGGCCCTCCAAAAAATTGAGCCATTCTTTGAAATTCTTTTTCATCATGAGGATCATTCTCAGCTACAAGTTTTTCCATTAAACGAAGCAGTTGTTCCTGTTCTTCTTCATTAAGTGCACCAAAAATATTTTCAGAGACATCATTTTGGAACGTATCACGAGTTTCTTGCGCTGCTCGTCCTTTTTCTGTTAAGAAAACACGATTTACACGTTTATCTTTTTCATCTTGTTTTCGTATAACCATTTGTGCTTCCTCTAATTGTTTCACTTGCGCCGTTACACTGGAAGGCTTAATATCAAGTAGTTCTGCAATTTCTGCATTGGTTAAACCATCTTTTTTCCAAAGCTCTACTAATAAGCCTTGGGCCCCTGTACGATTCCCTCTATTTCTCATTTGACTAGAGAATTTATCTGTACGCAAGGCAAATAAAACACTAGGATTGCGAAGTAATTTTGAGAAAAGGTGTAAAAGGTGATTAGTTTGTTCAGACATAGTGCTGTCCTCCTTAAGTTCTTTTTTGAGTCATCGTTCGTGAGGAAATTGTATCCAGTTCATCATCGTATACATAGGCTAGACAATCTACCGAGCGGTTATAATGTTCAATCAGCTGTTTAAGTAAGCTATATAAAACTTTTACCAACTTGTTTCCTCTTTCCTTTGATTTTAGTTAGTTTATTTTCTAATTAACTAACTAAAAAAATTATAGAACTTTTATTTAGTTTTGTCAACAATAAACTAAATAAAAAAGAAAAAAAACAGTCATAAGACTGTTTTTAGATGACTTCAATCTGTCTTTTCTTCTCCTAGATCCAGCTTATAGAGCTGTTGGAACGTAGCGTTTGAAGCCATAAGATTGGCGGGAGATCCATCAAACTTTATCTTGCCCTCTTCGAGAAAAAGAACACGGTCCATTTGATGAACCCCTAAAAGATGATGGGTAATAAAAATAATAGTTTTGTGTCGTAAACGTTCAAAAAATAGACGAAGAAGTTGGTTTTCAGTGATAGGATCAAGTGATACCGTAGGTTCATCTAAAATTACTACTTCTACATCCGAAAGTAAAATTCTTGCTAAAGCCAATCGCTGACGTTCACCACCAGAAAAGCGTTCTCCAGCTTCATCGACTTCTTCAGAAAGACCTTTAGGCAATTTTTCCACCATTTCTCGCAAGCCGACTAGTTCTAAAGCCTCCCAAATTTCTTCATCTGTAGCATGTAAATTTGCAAGTGTGAGATTAGAACGCAGACTTGCTGCAAAAAGATAGGGGGATTGATTAATAACTCCAATCTTGTCTTCAACATTTTTAGCTTTGGAAGGTGCTATACCACCAAAGGAGATATTACCTTTATGAGGAATTAAATCCCCTCGAATAAGGCCTGCAAGTGTGGATTTACCAACGCCTGAACGGCCAAGGATGGCAAGATGTTCGCCTCTTTTTACTTGCAAACTGAAGTCATGGAAAAGTTTTTTCTCCTCTTCAAACGCAAAGTCAAGATGCTCAATCCTCAAGTCCACGTCAGTAATAACTTGATCACGAAGGGTTTCATTAGGATCGGGCAGATCATTTAATCTTCGCACGGAATCTCCATAGCGATTGGTTTCAACAACCGCATCAGACAAAGGTGAAAAAGCGTCAAAGAGTGGGAAAGCCATTAAACTAACAGCTGCGATATAGTTGGGAGCATCACCTGTATTCAAGGCACCTGATGACCAAGCCATCAGGTAAATTACTAGTAAAGTATAAACAACTTGTAAAAAGAGATTTCTCTTTCTGCCAAAGGATAGCAGTTTAGCCTGACGTTTTCTAGCGGAAACTTCTGCTCCTCGATAAGCTGTGAGGAAATCTTCCTTACGGCCAGAAAGTACCCAGTCTTGTAGTCCTAAAATATCGTCAGTCAAATGTGAAAATAGGTCGTTACGGTAAGCTTTTAATTCTTCATCAAGCTTCATCGTAAATTTCAAGGAAATCAATGGTAAGACAACAATTAAGAATCCTAAAAACAGAGCCACACCTAATGCTAACCATAGGGAGAAAAATCCACTAGCAATGACTAAAGCAATAGCTAAGGTTCCTGCAATAAGTACTGGAAAGAGCGTCCGTAAAAATAAGTCTTGCAAATTTCCAATATCTTCGTTAAGCACGCCTAATAACTCACCCAATTTGTAGCGTTCAGATAAGTTAACTGCAGATTTTTCTAAGCGCAAATAAAGCTTTTTTCGTAAAAGGCTGGTAATCCGCAAAATCCAGTTATGAGACGTGAGACGCTCAACATAGCGCATCACAGGACGACCAATCCCGAAAATCCGCACAAACAAGACAGGGACATAAATCATCAAAATATTTTCTGGTTTAGTTGCTGATTTTGAAATCACATAACCTGAACTAAACATCAAAAGACCGGCCATGGCCATCGTAATTGTTCCAAGAAAAATAGCTAAGACAAATCCCTTACGATATTTCTTCAAAAATGGTGTAATCCAGTCATTTCCAAATAAAATCGTTTTTAATTTCATTTATCCTGCCCTCCTTTTGCTTCTGATACGGGCTGGTCAGTTGCTGACAGCTCTGTCAGCTGATTTTTTTCGTCGTCAACACCACGCATTTGGGTTAATAAGGTTTGATAATAGACATTTGTTTGAAGAAGTTCCTCATGCGAGCCAACTCCTTCAACTTTGCCTTCATTTAAAACGATGACCTTATCCATGCTAGACAGCCAGTGCAGACGGTGCGTAGCAATAAAAACCAATTTATTTTCTAATAAAGGCAAGATGTTGGCTTTGATTTCAAGTTCTGTTTCGATATCGAGATGAGCCGTCGGTTCATCCAATAATAAAATATTTCTCGAACGACTCAAAAAAGCACGAGCTAATGCGACACGTTGAGCTTGCCCCCCTGAAATGGTCCGTCCACTCGCCCCAATCTGGCCATCCAATCCTATTTCTTCTAACAATGAGGTTAAGCCTGCAAGTTCAACAGCTTGAATAATTGCTTCATCAGTAGCTGTTGGCTCATAAAAGGCTAAATTTTCACGGAAAGTTCCTGAGAAAATATATGTTTTTTGCGGAATAAATTGGACAGACTGCCGGTATTTTTCATCCGTTAAGGTTTCTAATTTTTGCTGATTGATCTTAATTTCGCCAGAAGAGGGCACCATAAAACCAGCGAGCATAGCGAGTAACGTCGATTTTCCGGATCCTGAGCTCCCTACCAAGGCAACTTTTTGAAAACCTTGCAGCTCCAAATTGACCTCTGAAATTCCCCGTCCTGTCTCGTAAATTTTTGACAGATTTGTCAGCTGTAGCTGAGCCTTTTCATCCCAACGTAAGGGTTCATCCAAGACTTGTTGTGTTACTTCAGGCTGGGCTAAAACTTCGTTAACAGCCGCTAAGGCGTTCTTACCATTTAGTGTTGCATGATAATCACTGGCAAAGTCACGCAGCGGAAGGAAATATTCTGGAGCCATAATCAAAGCTGCTAAAGCAGGAAAAAGTAAAATTTCTCCATTCATGAGGCGTAAACCTAAAAATAGAGCAACAATCGCTACAGATAAGCTAGCAAAAAAGTCTAGTGCAAAGGTAGAAAGCATCGCAATCCGCAAAGCACCCATGGTTTCCTTACGAAAATCTTCTGACGTTCGGTAAATAGAGTTAGCATAATCTTTTGACAGACCAAAATAACGTAAGGTGGCAATACCGCGTAATGAATCCAAAAAGTGATTAGATAAATATTGAAAAGTTTTATATTGACGTTCTGCTCTTCCTTGTGCTGCATAACCCAATAAGATCATGAAGATGATTGCAAAAGGAAAAGTTAAAGTCAAAACGATTCCACTTTGCCAATCTAAAAGATAGACCGGAACCAAAATAAGTAGGGGGACAATCATCATATTAAGTACTTTTGATAAAACAAGCTTGATATAATCCTCAACTTGATCTATCCCCGTAATCACAGTAGTTGCTGCCGACCCCGAACCCAGTTCAGCGACACTCGAGGGTCCCAACCGGAAAAATTTATCCAACATATCCCCACGTAGTTTGGAGGCCAAACGATAAGCCAACTTATCTAAACTTTTAGAACGGAAGAAATTAATCACTTCACGTCCCATAAAACAGACGGCAAAGCCTAATACCCAAGGTAAAGCACCTGAAAAGGATTCCCCTTTCCAGAATTTTGTGATTGCCGTTGCCATGAATAAAGCTTGGCAAGCAATCACTGCTGCTTGAAATACAGCTAATATTCCTAGTAAAGGAAACATTTTCCGTACTCCTGGCAGCTCAAAAAGAGATTTATCGATCATAATTAAGTTCAACACACATTAAAATTTACTGACCACGCTGTCAGTAAATTTTAATAGGGCATTAGTCTCCTTCTTAAAAAATTGATCAGTAAAATCATACTGATCTTAGTAGTGGTGAGTCTTTATCCACTCATTATAACAATTTTTTGTACAATCTGAAAATAACTGGCCTAACCAGTTATTTCCTTTAAGTTTATTTTTCTATACGTTTTCTAAAAATGAAGTAAGTCCAACCCATATAAATCAAGACAAAGGGTAAAATCACCAAAGTGATAAGGGTCATCGTCTTCAAAGTATAGGCTGTGGAGCTCGCATTTTTAATCAAGATGCTGTGCGCTGCGTTAGTCGCGATCATTACACGAGGGAACATACCTTGGAAAATTAAAGCGACCAAGGCGATGAAAGTCAATCCAGAAGCCAGAAAAGCAGTCATTTCTTTTTTAGCACGTACTGACAAATGAGCGATAAGTGTTAACACCACAATAACAGCAAGCAATATGAGCGTTCCTAGGAAATGTTTATCAAAGAAATCTGTATAAAGCGCCACTAAAATAGCGAAAACGACTTCTCCTGCATAAAGCACAAAGTATAATTTATTTGCTACACGTGCCGCGCGTTCTCGTAAATCGCCTTCCGTTTTAAGGGCCAAGTAATTCAGTCCATGCAGCCATGAAAGAAGCATCACTGCTACTCCTCCTACGACTGAAAGGAAATTCACATAAGTGGTAAAGGTAGCCATAACATTTCCTTTTTCATCCATCGGTACCCCTTGGATCATCGCCGTAAACATGAGACCAAAAAGGAAAGGAATGGCAAAACTTGCAACACCTAAGATACGTGTCCAAATCATTTTGCCCTTCTCTGTATGTGAATGATGACGAAACTCGAACGTTACTCCTCGGAAAATTAAACCGACCAAAATCAAAAACAAAACCAGATAGAAGCCAGAAAATAAAGAAGCATACCAATAAGGGAAAGAGGCAAACATTGCACCACCAGCTGTTAAAAGCCAAACTTCATTTAAATCCCAAACGGGCCCGATAGAGCCAATCGTTTGTTCGATTTCTCGCTTATCTTTGGCTATGGTAATTGTACTCATTCCCACCCCATAGTCAAATCCTTCAAGGAAGAAAAAGCCACTAAATAGCACACCAACAATGATGAACCAAAAAAGTTGTAAACCTGTCATTATTTATCAGCCTCCTCTTCTTCATTTTTATCTGATGTCTGTTCTTGTTGCTCCTCTTCCGAAAGGCCACTAAAGGCATCTTGCGTAAAGGCATCGAGTGAAACATAGGCTGTTTCCGCACCTTCCACTCCTTTTTTCATATGTTGAATAGTGAAATAAATCATTACTCCTCCAAGGAAACAGAACAAAAGGAAATAAACTACATTGGAGAAAATCAAAGAACCAACGGAAACATTAGGAGAAACAGAATCGCGGATTGTAAACAGGCCATAGACAGTCCATGGATACCGTCCGAGTTCTGTCACTAACCATCCTGATGTGATGGCCAAAAACGGAGCAAATAAGAACCACCGATAAACTTGCAAGCCAAAATTATTTTCATATAAGCTTGGTTTTTTCTTACGTGTTAAAAACAGACCGACAGCTGAGAGTAAAATCATTGCCATCGACAACCCTGCCATAACCCGGAATGTCCAGAAGAGTGCTGTAACAGGTGGGAAGAAATTTCCACCGATTTCCTTAGCCACCTCAGGGAATTGTTTTTGAAGTTTGGCATTAATCTCGTTCATTCCTTCGACCGAACCGCTAGGACGGTGGTAGGTCAGAATAGAGAGCATATAAGGGATTTGAATACCAAAGACTTCTCGGTGTTCTGCCTCGTTAAAGAAGGCAACCATATCCCATGCTGCTGGGTCAGGTGTTGTTTCATAAACCCCTTCGGTAGCAGCAAATTTCATAGGCTGTGTACGTTGAACTTCGAGCATTTGTTGGTCACCAGCTACAAAGTTTCCTAGCGCTCCAATAAGAGCAACTAGAAGTCCCAGGCGTAAAACTGGTTTGAACATGTCAATTTCACGCTTTTTAAGGATCTGGTATGCAGAAACTCCTGCAATAACAAAGCCCCCAGTAACTAAAAACCCTGTCGCTACGTGACTAAACTCTAAAATGGTTTGGGGATTTGTAAGTAAGGCCGAAAAGCTTGTTAAAGTTGCACGACCGTCTTTCACTTCGTAACCAACAGGATTTTGCATCCAAGAGTTGGCTGCTAAAATCCAGAGTGAGGAAAGAAAAGTTCCTATAAATACAATCCATAATGTCGCACAGTGAAGTTTCTTACCCAGTTTATCCCAACCAAACATCCAAACTCCCAGGAAGGTTGATTCTAAAAAGAACGCAAGGAGCGCTTCAACAGCAAGGGGGGCCCCAAAAATATCTCCGACATAACGGGAATAATCTGACCAGTTCATACCAAACTGAAATTCTTGAATAATTCCTGTTACCACACCAACTGCAAAGGACAAAAGCATTATTGAGCCAAAGAACTTTGTGCGTTTTTTCCACTTTTCATCGCCCGTTTTAACATAAATTGTTTCCATAAGAACAGTCATAAAGACTGTACCTACAGAAAGTGGAACGAAGAAAAAGTGGAAAATTGTTGTCATCGCGAACTGAAAGCGCGCGAGATTTTCAATGGTTAACATTTAACCAACCTCCAATTTTTTTCCACAAAGATACCCCAAGACAGAACAAAAAAAGAAATTTTTTCTCAAAGAAAAATAATAATGTCGATGAGATAAATAAATTCCTTGATTTTTCTTTTTTCACCCTAATTTCTAGTAAATGGGCACCATTTGCCTATTATTTAAATTTCTTTACACTTTATTTTAACATGATGTAAGCGGAGATAAAAATTATTTAACTGTCAATTTCTTTTAACATAATCAACACACTGTTATGTACAAATAAAAAAGACCTACCACTTCTGATAGATCTTTATTCTCCCTTTTATTTCATTAACGTACGTCACCCATTAATTTTAGAATTGGACGTTTGACTAACAACAAGATGATGCCGACAGCGATACCGATGATCCCAACAATACCAAAGAAGTGAACTTCTGTGGAAGCATTAAAGAAAGGTGCAATCTGTGCATTAATTGCTTGTGATGTTGAGTCAGCCAAGAACCACATAGCCATCATTTGAGATTGGAAGGCGACAGGTGCCAGTTTTGTTGATACAGAAAGCCCAACCGGCGAAACGAGAAGTTCACCAGCCATTTGAACCGCAAACATAAGTACAAGCCACAAAGCACTCGCACGACCAGCTGTCCCGTTAAGTAAACCTGGCAATGTCATGATGAGGTAAGAAGCCCCTGTTAACAACAAACCAAAACCAAATTTCACGATGGTTGAAGGTTGGCGATCACCTAATTTGTTCCAAAGACGAACAAAGAGAGGAGAGAGCACAACGATAAAGAGGGGATTAAGCAATTGATACCATGAGGGGTCAATGTGGAAAGTGATGCCAAACCAAGTTGGATTTAAATTAGAACGAGATTCACCCCATACTGCAATGATTGTTGAGCTTTGTTCTTCAATAGCCCAAAAAACAATAGCAGATAAAAAGAGGGGGATATAAGCTGTTAACTTACGACGTTCATCAGTCTCTACTTTTTTAGACGTAAACATCATTACAAAATAGATGATGGGTACCACAATCCCAACGATTGACAAAACATTGATAAAGTTATCAATAAAATGCTCAGGACTCGCTTTATAAAGCGCAAAGAAAGCCGCAAAGGCAACGATAATCACAACGACTAAGCTAATCAAGAAATTACGTTTTGCTTTCGCATCCATAGGATTAGACGGTTTACGTCCAATTTCTGGGAAATGACGAATGCGGCCGTACCAATATACAAAGAGTGCTACAATCATCCCGATAGCAGCCAGTGAGAAACCAAGGTGATAATTTATTCCTTGACCAACTGTCCCTACAATCAGAGGAGCAATCAATGATCCCATGTTGATACCGACAACGAAGATGTTAAATCCTGTATCACGGCGAGGGTCTTCTTTAGAATACAAATGCCCCACCATGTTTGAGATATTTGGTTTAAGCATCCCTGTTCCCAAAATAATTAAGAATAATGCCACGAACAATGAAGTTAAACCAAATGGAGTAGCTAACGCAACGTGTCCTAAGGTGATGAGAATCCCTCCGACAAGAATCGTTTGCGAAGCCCCGAGCAAGCGGTCTGCAATCCATCCACCAACAATTGTTGATAAATAAACTAACGCACCATAGATACTTACGATAGCCATCGCTTGCGTTTTAGGAAGTCCCAAACCAGCATTATCAGCTGTCGTTAAAGCATACAAGTAGTAAACCAGGATGGCGCGCATCCCATAGTAAGAAAATCGCTCCCAAAACTCTGTTTGGAAAAGCGTCAGCAACCCACGCGGTTGCCCGAAGAATGTTTTTTCTTTTTTATTTAAATTTTCCATAAAATATATTATAAAGTTTTCTATACAACTTGTCAAGTTGTCAAACAATTTTATCTATACAGATTTCTTTGAAAACGCGGGACAAACAGATACAATAAGAAACTTTCTAAGTTTCTTCTATTTTTTGAAGGTTATTTATCAAAATAACTTTTCTCATAAAAAAAATTACTGACCAGGCTGTCAGTAATTTTTTAGCGTGATAGAATCAAATTGATTTGGGACTTACCTGGGATTTCAATATCCTCTAAAGATTGTTCCAATAATGAAAGAAAGTCGAACGGCTGTAAAAAGATAATTTCTTTAAAATTGAGTGTGAAATTTTCTTCATTCGAATTAATCAATTGAACATATACCTCTTGCTCTGTGTAGCGTAGAATCCCCAATAAAGTGGGAGTGAAAAACATCGAAAAGTCCCCCTGAATCAGTACTTGTTCTTTCACTCGTTTTTTCGACCAAACTTGATAAGTTTGAAAAACTTCATCTCTAGGTTTTTCCCATGGAAAATATTTGCGATTATCAGGGTCTTTACCACCTGTAAGTGCAACCTCATCTCCATAGTAAATACAAGGTACGCCAGGTAAGCTAAACAACATCGCAATAGCGAGTAGATTATTGCGTGATCCAACCATTGTTAAGATACGCTCAGTATCATGCGTCCCCAGATTATTTAAATTTCCATAAAAGATGCTGTGGGGGTAATTTTCATATAAACTCATAAAACGTTGAGCAGTCTCTTGACTTGATCGCTTTCCTATCAAAAAGTTGATAATCAAATCTCGAAAAGGATAATTCATACAGCCCTGAAGGCCTTCTCCAAGAATATAGTTGCGACGCGCCCCGTACGAAATCTTGTTAGAAGCATCTTCCCAAATCTCACCAATCAAAACTTTTTCAGGGTAATGTGCTAAATTCTCTCGAATCCCACGAATAAAATGGTCTGGAAGCTCATCAGCAACATCCAGCCGCCAGCCGTCTATGCCAAGCTTATTCCACTTTGCTAGCACAGAATCCTCCTGCCCATAGATAAAGTTTTGGAAGGAAGTATTTTCCTTGTCAATCTCAGGCAAATCTTTTATGCCCCACCACGATTTATACTCTAAGGGGTATTTTTCAAATTTAAACCACTGGAAATAAGGAGAATCAGGATTTTTGGCTGCTCCTTCCCTATCACCATAATCGCCGTTGATATTAAAATAGCGTGAGTTTTTGCCCACATGTGAAAAAACACCATCCAATATTACATGCATATCTGACTCATGGACTTTCTTGAGCAACTCTTTAAAATCGTCTAGCGTTCCCAGCATTGAATCTATCTCTAAATAATCACTAGTATCGTAACGATGATTACTTATCGCAGAAAAGATTGGATTGAGATAAAGCGCAGTCACACCAAGTTCTTTAAGATAGGGTATTTTTTTGATAATCCCTTGGAGATTGCCCCCAAAAAAATCCCACCGTGCCAAATCCCCATTTTCTTCTTTGACATAAAAAGGTGTATCTGCCTTCGTTCCATAGATAAAAGAATTAGGCTTTGGATGATTAATATGCCCATCGTCGTTTCCATTGTGAAAACGATCAGGAAAAATTTGATAAAAGATAGCTTCACGATACCACTTGGGACTTACATCCTCTCCATCATAAACTGTCAACTGATAGGGCTTCACATCATGTTCATTGCCATATAAGATGCCCTCACCTCCGATTCCCGTACTGCCATAATAATGACGAATCTTTCCCCAATCTGACGGCTCAGAAATCTCGAAATAATAAAAGTAAAGTCCTCTTCCCACATCAAATGGTACTAAGACGCGAAATTTACCTATTGGCGTTCTTTCCATACTAAACTCATAGCGTTTACCAAAATCACGCCGAATAATGAATTTAACTTCTACATGAGGCTTATCGCTATCAAAAAGTACTTCCATCATTTGGCCAACCCTGATAGCGCCAAAAGGTTTTTTATGCGCTGTGCTCCAAGAATTGTAATAATACATCTTCTCTCATTTCATTTCTCATTAATTTCTTACTTTATGATGCTTCTTCTTTCATTCTATCATAAACTTATCTAATGTTAGAACAGTATCAAAACTATTTTTAATATCTAAAAGCTCCTGTACTGACTGACAGGAGCTTTTTTTTACTGACCAGTCTGTCAGTAATTATTTTTTAGCTTTAATGTGCCAGATATCATCTGCATATTCTCGAATGGTCCGATCAGAGCTAAAATGACCGGCATTAGCAATGTTCATTAAAGCAGCTTGAGTCCATGCTTTTTGATCCTGATAGCATTTTTCAAGTGCTTCTTGTGCCCGCACATAATCATTAAAATCTCGCAAAACAAAATACTCATCATTATAAGTTGTCAAAGAATCGAAGATCTGTTGTCCTTCAGCTGAAATATTTGGAATTGTTCCATCTACAAAGGCATCTAAAATCCGATGAACCAGTGGATTTTGTTCATAGATATCACGAGAGTTGTAATTACTATTTTTATAATAATCATAAACCTCATCTTTAGTTAAACCAAAAACAAAACCATTCTCATAACCCGCTGCTTCAAAAATTTCAATGTTCGCCCCATCCAGCGTTCCAATAGTTAGAGCACCATTCAACATAAATTTCATGTTTGATGTTCCAGATGCTTCCTTTGAAGCCAGAGAAATTTGTTCGCCTACATTAGCCGCAGGAATGATAACTTCAGCTAAGGAGACATTATAATTTTCTAAGAACACGACTTTAAGTTGGTCACCAATATCAGGATCGTTATTTATTAAACGAGCAATTTCATTGATACATTTGATAATGGCCTTCGCATAATGATAACCTGGAGCTGCTTTAGCCCCAAAAATATGCACCCGCGCTGTACGGTCAGCTGTTGGATTCTCTTTAATTTCAAAATACAACTTCATGATATGAAAAACATTCAAAAGTTGTCTTTTATAAGCATGAAGCCTTTTGACCTGTACGTCAAAAAGTGCAGTTGGATTGACCACTATCCCATTGCGTTCCTCAATTAATTTCGCAAGCTTTACCTTGTCCTCATACTTCGCTTCTTGTAGACGTTGCAATGTGGCATCATCTTCTTTATAAGATTCTAAAAGTTTGAGCTCTTTTAAATCAGATCGCCACTTCTTCCCAATTGTTTCATCGAGCACCTTTGAGAGTGGCTCGTTTGCAATTTGACTCCAACGACGGTCAGCGATTCCGTTCGTTTTATTATTGAATCGCTCTGGATAAATCAGATAAAAATCATGCAATTCAACATCTTTCAACAAATCAGAATGTAATTTTGCCACACCATTTGTCGAGTGCGAACCAATTATTGCAAGATGGGCCATATGGATTTGTCCATCTTTTACAATCCTAGTGCTATGAACCAATTTAGCACCAACTTTTGGTAAAAGCTCCGCCGTCCGTCGCCGATCGATTTCGATGATAATTTGATACAGCCGAGGTAAGAGTGACTTCACCATTTCTTCAGGCCATTTTTCCAAAGCTTCTGACAAGATCGTATGGTTAGTGTAAGACATTACTTTAACCGTAATATTCCAAGCCCTTTCCCACGTTATCCGATACTCATCAATAAGAAGACGCATAAACTCAGCCACACATAAAGCGGGATGTGTATCATTAATATGGACTGAAATAAAATCGCTGATATGCGTGATTGGCGCTTGCTTTGTAGCTTTATAGTGATGCAAAATTCGTTGAAGACCTGCTGAAACAAAGAAATATTCTTGTTTTAAGCGAAGGAGTTGACCATTATAATCTGAATCATTAGGATACAACTCAGAGGAAAGCATTGCAGTTTGATTCATGTACTCGAGATTTTGGAACCGGAGGTCTAAATCTTTGGGAACTTCAGAACGCCAAAGACACATATTATTGACCGTGGTATTTTCAAAACCCACCATTGGAGTATCATAAGGAACCGCCAGCACACGCTCTTGGTTTTGATAATGGGGAATAAAATGCCCTTCGCCATCATCCTCAAGCCAGACTTCTCCTCCAAAGCAAACTTCTACTGCTTTATCATAACGCCTAACCTCCCATGGATTCCCATTATCTAACCATGAATCAGGCAGCTCGACCTGAAAACCGTCAACGATTTTTTGCTTAAACAGTCCATAGCGATAACGGATCCCATTTCCATTAAGTGGTAGACCCGTTGAAGCTGCAGAATCCATAAAACAGCTGGCTAATCGTCCTAAACCACCATTACCAATTGCCATGTCAGGTTCTTCAAGGGCAATCTCATCAAGATCTATTCCTAAATCACTCAGTCCTTCTCGTACAGTATCTAAAATTCCTAGGTTAAGGAGATTAGACTTAAGCATTTTTCCGGGCAAAAACTCAATAGAGAAATAATAAGCTTGCTTTTTATTACTCTCATCTTTATAGTGGTTGTCAGCTGCCCAGATACTTGAGTAATAATTCTTTACCACCGAAGATAAGGCGCCGTACTTTTCTTGTGCACCAGCCTTAGCGAGCTCGATTGCAAATTTTGAAGTTAAACGTTCTTCAAAATCATGTTTAAATTGTTCTGTAGAAAGCTTCATGCACCCCTCCTTTTTACAAGCTCTTGATTGAATTGAACTTATCTCTCATTTTCCACGGATTGATAAAGCTCAACATAACGTTGCGATTTATTTTCCCAAGAAAAATCTTCCAGCATAGCTGCCTTTATCAGTTGATTCATCACCTGAGGTGAGTTCCTGTAAAGAAGAAGCGCCCTCATAATGGTGTCCTTTAACACATTCCCATCAAAATTAACAAAGCCAAAGCCCGTCCCCTTTTTGGTATTGGGATTAAATGGTACAACAGTATCTTTCAGTCCTCCAATTTCATGAATAATCGGCAAAGTCCCATATCGCATTGCAATCATTTGTGAAAGACCACAAGGTTCGAAAGCTGAAGGCATTAAGAAGAAATCTGAACCAGCATATATTTCCTGTGCAAACTGAAGATCAAATGCAATATTGGCTGAAATTTTATCAGGATATTGTTGAGCAAAGTGCTTAAAAGCCGTTTCGATTTCTAGAAAACCCGTCCCCAATAAGACAATTTGAAGGTCTTCCTGTAATAATGTCTCAAGTTGGGTTAAGACAAGATCAAAACCTTTCTGATTCGTAAGGCGTGACACTATTCCTAAAAGCGGTGTTTCTGCTTTGACGGGAAGCCCTACCCGCTTTTGCAAACTTTCTTTCATTTTAGCTTTTCCAATGCGGTCATCCACTGTAAAATGATGAGCAAGGTGGATATCTGTTTCAGGATTGTAGATTTCATAATCAATCCCATTGAGAATGCCAGATACCTTTCCTTTAACATATTGGAGAATAGGATCTAAACCACAGCCAAAAGCAGAGGTTTGGATTTCTTTTGCATAACTAGGAGATACCGTATTTACTCGGTCAGCGTATAAAATACCCGTCTTCAGCATATTCAACATGCCATTATGGCGGACCACTCCTTCAAAATAACGCTCCATCCCCATACCAAAAAGCTCTGTTAATGCGGTACCTTGCATAATTCCTTGAAACTCAATATTATGGATTGTTAGGATGGACTTGATTTTATGATAAGCTTTGATCCAAGAAAATTTCTCTTTCAACAAGAAGGGAATCATGGCGGTTTGCCAATCATTAACGTGTAAAATATCAGGAATAAAATCCAAACGCTCTAAAAGTGTACAGACAGCAAGATCAAAGAAAGCAAAACGCTCTCCGTCATCATAGTAGCCATAAAGCTGCCCTCGTCCAAAGTAGTGTTCATTATCTAAAAAGTAATATTTTACTCCATCTTTTACTAGGCTTTTTACTCCTACGTATTCACGACGCCATCCAACGTCTACAAAATCGTAAAATTCATCTTGTAAAAGTTCGATATATTCGCTCTTCATTTCATTTTTAAAATAAGGCAGGATGACTGCGATCTCTGAGATTTCTTTTTTCTTTGCCAATTCTTTTGGCAGTGCTCCTGTTACATCCCCTAATCCCCCGGTTTTAAAGAAGGGTGCGCACTCACTAGAAGCAAATAAAATTTTCATTTTGTTTTCCATTCTCTTTGTTTTCGTTCTCCTTCTTTATGAAGTAGAAAAATAGGCAGTTCCACCCTTTTTATTTATTCAAGAACATCTTCTGAAACAACTGTTCCTTTAGGGATTACTACTGGCTTATCTGGTGTTCCAATAATTTTTACATTATTTTCTACGACAACATTTTTATCAATAATCGCATACTGAATTTTAGCTCCAGATTTTACAAGACTGTTAGTAAAAATTAAGGTGTGCTCAATCAAGGCATCCTTTTGTACTTTTGCCCCGCGTGAGATAAGCGAGCTTCTGATTTCTCCCTCAATAATTCCTCCTGAGCCGAGCTGACTTTTCACAACCTTGCTTTCTTTAGAAAAGTAAGTGGGGACTTCGTTTTTTATCTTAGTATAAATTGGCTGACTGCCATACAAAAGGGAAGTAAAATTAGCCGAATCTAACATCACCATATTTGCATCATAATAAGATTTGATATCTGTAATATTGCTCATATAGCCTGTATACTCATACGTATTCACATCGTACTCTTTCATGTGTACTCTCAAAAGGTGGGAAACTGAAGCGAGTTCTCCGGCTTTCTGCATTTTTTCCAAGAAATCAATCAGGCAAGCAGTATTCACGATAAAAATATTAAGACATAATGCTTCTTTTTCTTGAGGGTCTTCCAGTTGATTTTTATAACAGTTGGTCATTTTACCCGACTCATCAAAGCGAAGAATCGTATCATAAGCTCCTGCTAAATCAGGACTGACTTTTTTATAAACGGCGGTAATTTCTTTTCCAGCCAACTTATGAATCTTCAAGACCGCATTCAAATCAACATTGCAAATGAATTTACTTCCCAAGAGCACTGTATAAGGGGCTTTTGATTTTTTCAAAAAGCTCAATTGTTGAGCAAAATACTCTTTGCCTTGATCTTTCAACCGCTGGAAGTCTTCTTGGAGGTAGACAAAATAACGACTTTTAAACCCATCTAAGCCCCACTCCCCACCAGAGCCAAGGTGATCAAAAACGGATTGTGTCTCGCCTTGATTAAAAGTCATTAAAATATTATCCACATGCGCATTCGAAAGTGAAGACAGTGGAAAATCAATCATGCGATACTTACAATCAAAGGGAAGCGTCGCAATTGGTCGTTCACTCGTCAGTGGATAAAGTGCATTACTTGATGAAACATTGGATAAAATGGCTGCCATTTTGTTGCTATTGTTCATTTTTATCTTCCCCCTTTATTTCTCCGTGTCCGATGACGGCGATTTCTCCCTCACCAATCACTTGCACGTTATCCCCAATTTTCGCGTTCTCTCCCACGATAGCATTCTTTATAACCACATTGGACCCAATAAAAGTACCTGACATGATAAAGCTATTTTCAATTAATGTCCCCTCTTGAACATGAACATTTTGTGACAAGATAGAATGTTTAACTGAGCCATCAATATAGCAACCATCCCCGATTAAAGCATCTTGGATTTCGGCCTTTTCTGTAATAAATTGTGGAGCGGAAATATCATTGCGTGAATAAATTCGCCAGGATTTATCCGTAATGTTTAATTCATTGTCCAAACTTAAAAATTCCATGCTGGATTGGTGTAGCGAATCAATTGTTCCGACATCTTTCCAATAGCCTTTAAAACGGTAGGCAAAGACATTTTCACCCGCTTCAATATAAGCAGGAATCACATCTCCTCCGAAATCCTCCATTGGATTTCCTTTAGAATAACCATTTACTAAGACTTCACGCAGTCTCTTCCAGTTAAAAATGTAAATTCCCATTGAGGCAAGGTTCGATTTTGGATTTTTAGGTTTTTCTTCAAATTCAATAATCCGATCATTATCATCGGTATTCATAATTCCAAAACGGCTTGCTTCTTCAAGTGGCACTTCCATGACGGATACAGTAAGACTTGCGCCACGTTCTTTATGACTCTCGAGCATTGCCTCGTAATCCATTTTATAGATATGGTCTCCAGATAAAATCAAGACATATTCTGGATTTTGTTGGTCAATATAAGCAATGTTCTGATAAACCGCATGCGAAGTCCCCTCAAACCACTTTGAACCTTCTTGAGATGAGTAAGGTTGAAGGATGGTCACACCACTATTAATTCCATTTAATCCCCAAGGTGAGCCATTTCCAATATGGGCATTTAATGTGAGCGGCTGATACTGAGTGATAACCCCCACATTTTTCACATTAGAATTTGCACAATTAGAAAGCGCAAAATCTATGATGCGGTAACGTCCGCCGAAAGGTACAGCTGGTTTAGCTACATCTTTTGTAAGCTTCCCAAGGCGTGTTCCTTGCCCACCAGCAAGGATAAGTCCGAGCATTTCTGTTGCCATATGAATTAAACCTCCATTTTTATAAACTTTATCATATTTCTTAATATTTTATAATTTTTTTCTTATAAAACAAAATAATACGCTTATCCTTTATTTTCGATGTGCTGAAACAAATCGAGCTAAGAAATCTGTCCACTCCTCATTTTCAAGGAGTGACTCAATGGTGCAGTGAAGACGATAGCGCCAATAATGAAAGGGTTCAGAAGGAATATTAATTTGTTCACTCTGTGGATTTTCTTTTCGAAGCTGTTCATCCAGCGCTAACCAATCCTGAAGCGGCAAGATCACCATCATTGCATTAGAGCTTAAATGTCGGCCAATAATTTCTTTAACAATTTCTACGGTCGCCTGTTTTGGTGCGGCTCCCTGCCAACCCATAATCTCATTATAATAACGTTGTGTCCGAAAATAATCTTCTTCCCACCAGGCCCTTAAAGGGCTTGTATCATGACTTGAAGTCGTAACAACTGACAGGTAGGGGGCATACTGTAGAGGATTGACGAAACTATTATCTGATGGCATGCGTTCGATAATTAATCGTAGTATGCCTAGCCGATACATCACATCCGGAACATTTTCTGGGACCATGCCAAGATCTTCACCACAAGCTACCATAGCCGTAGCTTCTTTTAGAATTGGTAATTTTTTGTAGGCCTCTTCTTGCCAAATTAAATCATTTCTTCCATAGAAATAATCATTATAAAGTTTTTCTAACCGTTTTTTATAATCTTCACCAAATTCTCGAAAACTAATTGTTGAGGTAAACGTAATTCGAGGATGATAGAGGTGATCGTTGGTATGATCCTTTAAGAAAATGACATTCTCATGAAGGATATAAAGTCCTTCTTTCAACCAATCAGCGAGGGGAGCACGCTCTATTTTTTTCTGAGAATCATAGGAGGTGTTAAACTCATAATTACCGTGCCCTTTGTAGTTTAAAAAGTTTTGTATGACCGTGTCACGGTTATCTCTACCGAAGATTTCGTCAATGACCCAATCTTTTATAAATGGCTCTGTGAAACGTTCTATTCCCCATTCTCTGAACGGAATCCCATAATTTTGCTCAATTTCTTCAGGGCTCAGAGCAAGAGCAGGAGAAAATTGCCCCAAAAGTCCGCGTATGGCCTCCGCTGGAATCTCCCAAATCCGAAAAAAACCAAGAATATGGTCTAGACGGTAAGCATCAAAATATTCAGCCATGGCTAATAACCGCTTTTTCCACCAGTCATAATTTTCTTTTGCCATTTCCGCCCAATTGTAGGTTGGAAAACCCCAATTTTGACCCGTCATTGAAAAGGCGTCAGGTGGTGCTCCGGTTTGCATTTCAAGATGAAAGAGGTTAGGATTCGTCCAAGCATCAACGGAATCATGAGCAATGCCAATCGCAATGTCCCCCTTCAGAGCAATCCCTAAGCTGTGACAATAGTGCACCGCATCTGTTAACTGTTGATGAAGTAAGTATTGTACAAAAATAAGAAGATCTAATTTTTTGGCTGCATCTTTATTTTCTTGTAATTGCTTATAGTAGTCACTTGAATAGCTAGCATAAGTTTTCCATTTAGTAAAATCAGCCGTTTTATATTTATCGCGCAGATAAGAAAAGACCGCATAGGGTTCTAACCAATTTTTATTTTTTTCATAAAATTCTAAATAGGCGGCTGTATCTTTCACTTTTACAGCACATTTGCGATAAATAAACTTTGCATATTGCCATTTTAGTGCCAAGACCCGCTCGTAATCAAGTTGCTCCAGCTCGTTTAATTCTGCTTCCGCTTCTGCCAATCTTTGTTTTTGTAATTTTGTATAGTAAGGTTGGAAGTTATGGATATCAAGATAAATTGGATGAAGAGCAAAAACAGAGATGGCGCGATAAGGATAAGAATCTCGCCAATCCATAAAGGTCGTCGTGTCGTTGATAGGTAACAACTGGATGACATCCATTTGGGTCTTTTTAGCAAAATCGGCTAATTTTTTTAAATCTGAGAACTGTCCGACTCCGCTAGATTGCTCTGTTCTTAGCGAAAAAACGGGTATGGCTAATCCCGTATGAAAGGCATTGTGTTCACCTCCGGTTAGAGTAAAATCAGCTGACATTTTATACCTCCAATTATTATTTTTACTACAAGAAAACGGTTTCTAGTATTTCTTTTCTCATTATAACCTATTTCTCATTGATATACCACTATCAATTGCGACTTTTCAGAAAAAATAAATTATTTTACAGTAAAATCCAAACATTATGATTGGATTACAAAACATATTTTAGAGAATAAAAAAACCTCATTAGTAGAACTAATAAGGTTCGAGTTATTAATCTTTTTTAATAAAATTAGTCAAGACTCCGTTAATGAAGCGGCTTGATTTGTCGTCACTAAAGTCTTTAGAAAGCTCTACGGCTTCATTGACCGCTACGACATCTGGGGTATCTGTAAATAAAATTTCGTAAGCTGATACTTCTAAGATAACTTGTTCAATCAACGTAAGTCGAGCAAAACTCCAATTTTTAGCGAGATAAGCAGAAAGCTTTTCATCGAGGGTTTCTTTTTGCTGAAGAACCCCATCTACTAGTGTAGTGAAATAGCTTGGTTCGTCCAAATTTCCAGCTTGTTCATTATCATAATTGAGCACGAAAGTTTTAGTACGTCCGAGCAAAGCCTGAGTCTGAGCATGGGCTTCTTGTTCTGCTTTCGCTAGTTTTTCGTCAAGCTCTGTTGCTAATTTGGCTGGTACAAAAAGTTCCTCTGAATAGCGCTCAAGAATATTTTCATGAAGAAAAGCAAAGGTTTTTTTGAAAGTGGCATAAGCTTCATCGCTTGTAGCCTTTTCAGGCAAATTTTTCAAAAACTCTAGTACTTTTGGAGCGACTGGCTCTTCATCGAGTTCAATCTGAAAAAGACGAATCAGATTAAGATTGGCCATAATGCCACTAAACAAGTTAGTGGCTTCGTATTCATTCATTTTCTTAGCGTAACCACCAAAGTCGCGCATAAAAGCAAGCGCTTTAGCTACCGTTGTTTTTTCGATATTTTCCACACCGAGAATCTCATAGATTTCGTAAATCTTCTCAAGTGGTTCTGAGAGGGATTTGGGAAATTTACGGACCGTGATTCGCTCATCACGAAAATCAACGTCAAAGCGGATGGTTTGGGCAAGCACTGCTTCAAGTTTTTCAACATTTTCTCGGAAAGCTTTGACAACAGTTGTTGCCATTTCATTTTGAACAGCATAGCTAAAAAGCGTTTGAACAGCACGTTGGCGAATTTGGTGTTGTGTGAGCGTTCTAGGCATCAAAGAACCCCTCGTCAAACAAATCTTCAAGTGCTGGTTTGGTTTGTTTTTCAGTCATGACACCCACGATATGGATATTGACTTCATCAATTACAATCTCAGTAGCTTGAGCAACTGCTTCTTTCACTTCTTTTTGGATTTTAGCGGCAACTGCCGGAACGCTTACGCCGTAAGTCAGGTAAACATAGATATCTACAGCGACTTTATCATCTGTTGATTCAATGTAAACACCGCGTCCTTCATTTTGTTTTCCAAGGCGATCAGAAAAACGTTTGTTGCGCAGTGCATAAACGCCATCGATTTTGGCGGTTGTAATGCCGATAATGACTTCTAGAACTTCTGGTGCGATAACAATATCACCAAGTTCTTCAGAATGTACAGTTTTTTCTGCCATATTGATTTCCTCTTTAAGCGATAAATGTGGGTAAAATCAGAAAAAGTCTTCTTTTATGCCCACATTTTTTTACTGTTTTAAATTCTTCCTTCTTAAAAAAGGTAAAGAATCCAACGTTCAAAGACGACAGATTTACTGACAGAGCCGTCAGTAAATCTGTCAAAGTACTTAGGACTTAAGCACGTTTCAAGTATTCACCTGTTTGGGTATTGATTTCAAGTTTTGTCCCAACTTCAACAAAGTCAGGGACGTTAACTACCAAACCAGTTTCCATAGTTGCTGGTTTACCTGAACCAGTTACAGTAGCCCCTTTGATTGAAGGTTGTGTTTCAGTTACTTCAAGCACAACTGTTGTTGGCAATTGGATCCCAATCACTTCTGTACCGTAAAATTGGATTTTTACGTCAGTGTTTTCAAGGACATAAAGGAGTTCGTCTTTGACTTGTTCCACTGGAATTTCGTATTGTTCATACGTTTCATTATTCATGAAGTTAGCTGTATCATCCATTGAGTAAAGGTATTGAGCAGTTACTGTTTCGATAACAGCTTGTTCAAATTTATCTTCAGGACGGTATGTATCGTCGAAAGTTGATCCAGAGCGCACGTCTTTAAGTTTCATACGCATGATGGTATTCCCTTTACCTGGTTTGTGGTGGCTTGCTTCCATCACGCGCAGGAGTTTGTCTCCGTTCAAAAATGTCATGCCTGATTTAAGATCTTTTGCTAAAACCATTGTTTATGTTTCTCCTAGTATGTATAAATTTAGATATTCTGTCACTTTCGTGGCTACTGACAGCTCTGTCAGTAAGTTTCTTTCAGTACAAGTTCGGTTGCTGTCTGTAAAACAGCTTATCAGCTTACTGACCGCTTGGTCAGCATTTTTTGTGCACGAAAAATGTGAAATGACAGGATTTAACAACTTATTTTATCATAATCTTGGGGCTTTTTCAAATAACGATAAGCTCTTTTGGGGCATTTGTCAGGACTTCACATCCCTTTTCAGTAATCAAAAGGTCATCTTCAATCCTAACCCCTCCTTGATTGGGTAAATAAATCCCTGGCTCATCGGTCACGACCATTCCTGCCTTTAAGAGAGGCTGGGTCATGGCAGCACTAAAATAAGGGATTTCATGCACCTCCAGCCCCAAGCCATGCCCAATTCCATGTGTAAACTGTGCTGCATAACCCGCTTCACGAATCACCGCTCGAGGTAACTCATCGAAAGTGGCATAAGTCATGCCTGCTTTTGCTTGCTTGATCAGCGTCGTATTTGCTTGATGCACAATGTTATAAATTTCAGCTAAAGGATCACTCACTTCACCAACAAAAATTGTTCGGGTCATATCACTGGCATAATGATGATAATAACAGCCAAAATCAATCGTAACGGGATCTCCAAACTCAATCAACTTGTGAGTGGCGACGCCATGTGGCAGGGCACTACGTTTGCCACTTGCCACAATCGTTTCAAAAGAAATCCCGCTCGCACCCAATGCTCTCATTTTGAAATCTAGAAAATTAGCCACATCAATTTCGCTGCGACCCGGCTCAATGAACTTGAGAACTTCTCGAAAAGCCTGATCAGCAATCGCACAAGCCTGACGAATCTTTTGGATTTCATCTGAATCTTTTACTTGACGTAATTCCAATAAAAAATTGCTGGTTGAAAAAAGGTCAATTTTCGTCATACTTCTTGATAATCTTTTGAAAAAGGCATAATCTACAGTCTCTTCAAATGCCATATTTTTAAATTGTTCACTTACTGACAGCTCTGTCAGTAGACTTATAGGATCCCGCGTTTCAATAATTTCAAAGTCCTTGATGAGACTGCGCGCCATTTCTGTATAACGACTATCAGTCATAAAAATATTCCGCGTTTTGGTCAAAAGTACGGTTGCTGCTGTCCCTGAAAATCCAGTTAGATAATAAATATTTTGCTTATCCGTAACCAAGAAACTATCTATCTGTTCCGCCGTCAGCTTTGCTCTTAATTTTTCCAGTCTCATCATTTCCTCACAACTCTAGTGACCTTTTACGTTAGACCACGAACCTTTTTCTCCATCATAACACAAAAACGCTAGGTCCTCCTAACGTTTTTCCAAATTTATTTTTTCAAGGGTAAAAGGGCATCAGCCAACTTGCCAAACTCTGCGATAGATAAAGCTTCAGCTCGTATCGTCGGTGCTATTTCAGCTTGGGCAAGTAGTCTTTCAATTTCAGGTTTGTTTTCCTTACCAAAAGCAGCCTGCATATTATTCATCAGTGTTTTACGGCGATGGACAAAAGCACTGTGCATTGTTTTAAAGAACCATGCTTCATCTTGCACCTCAACCAATGGCTGTTCACGTCGCACCATTTTTAAAATGGCTGAGTCCACATTTGGTGCGGGAATAAAGACGGTTCGAGGCACAACAAAAGCAACACTCGCTTCCATATAATATTGCACCGCAATGGATAACGAGCCATATGCTTTACTATTTGGCTTTGCAGCGATTCGATCCGCTACCTCTTTTTGCATCATCACTACAAACTCCGCAAAAGGAATCTTACTTTCAATCAGATGCATCAAAATCGGAGTGGTGATATAGTAAGGCAGATTTGCAACGACCTTAATTGGCAAACTTGGATCTTTAAATTGCTGAATTTGAGTCGCTAAGTCCACTTTCAAGATATCCGCATTAACCAAAGTAAAATTATCATAGTTTTCCAAAGTTTCATCTAAGATTGGGATTAATGTTTTATCAATTTCAAAAGCCATCACTTCAGCAGCTTCTTCTAAGAGATACTGAGTTAGTGATCCGATCCCTGGACCAATTTCTATAACATTTACCTGTTTAGATAGCCCCGCTGTTTGTGTTATTTTAGTTAAAATATTATGGTCAGTTAAAAAATTCTGGCCAAATTTTTTCTTGAAGTTAAAATCATGTCGACGCAAGATGTCCTGAGTCCGAATGATATTTGAAATCCGATCAATATCTGTTTTTGTCATAGTGTTATTATAACGGAAATTTGAACTAAAAGCTACTCTACTTCGACTCGATAACCATCTGAGTGCTCACCCAAATTTTCAAACTCCTTTATAAGACGCCATGATTGTTTCCAACTGTGTCTTGGAAATGCCAAACATATTGAGCCTTTTTTCAATTTGTTTTCCGTTCGCATAACCAATTCGGAGCTGCTCACATACATATTCACGTCGTTTTCGACTATCTGCTCTCATAATTAAGCCAAGAGCCATCAAATCCGCTTGCTCCAACTTTACTGACTGCTCTGTCAGTACCGCATCTCCGCCCAAAACAGAATTAAGGGCACGCTTTAGGTCTTCATACTTCGCATGCTCAACTCCTAAAGAACCTTTTCCTTTAGGTCTTGCCTCATCACGATTTAAAAACGCATGTTTAGCATTTGGAACGGCTTGCATTATGATTTTACGAATGCGTTCTCCTTGGAAATCTGGATCAGTAAAAACAATAATTCCTCGCTTATCTTCTAACCTCTTTAGTCGTTCTAAATCTCTGTCATCAATAGATGAACCTCCTGTTTCATAGGTCTCACAGTCAAAATAACGCTTAAGATTCGCTGTGTCATCTCGTCCCTCTACCACAATTACTTCATTAATTTTTTGCTTTTCTACCATAATTTGCTAAATATTTCTCTTTATCTTTTCGATTTTTAAGGATAATCACTTTATTTTCAACATTAAATTCTTTTATTTTTTGCTCAATCTGTGGAAACTCTTTTTCAGGAAAGGTCCAAACAAATTTTAAAAATTCCAGATATTCTTTGTCCCATTTTTCTTTAAACTCTTCAGCAATATCTGGACGATTTTTACCAAAAACACGACTCTTAATCGAGCGCTTAATCACCCGAAACGTTGTTTTTAAACGGGGCGTCTTCAACCAGATTACTTCATCAGCAAAAGGTAATCGCTCATCTAAAGTTGAACCGTAATTTCCATCAATAATCACATTTTCATTTTGGAAAATAAAAATTCTTGTGGCCTCACGTAACTTTTCTCTGGCAATTTCACTTGGATATTTATGAAAAACCTTATCTAAATGCAAAATAGGATAACTTGTAATTTTTCCTAGTTCTCTTGCAAAAGTTGATTTACCACTTCCTGAACTACCAATAATCATAATTTTCATAAAAATAGCTCCTATCCAAATCAAAATAAATACAAATTTATTTTTTCAAACCAAAAATTCTCAAAGCATTTTCTGTTGTCGCTTTAGCCATTTCATCAGCAGAAATTTCACGTAATTCAGCAATTTTCTCAACAATAAATTTTGTGTAAGCTGGTCTATTTTCTTTTCCACGATATGGCGTTGGTGTTAAATAAGGCGCATCAGTTTCCACTAAAATTTTATCCAAAGGAACTGTAGCCGCAGCCTCCTGAACATCAAGAGCCTTCTTAAAAGTGACTACACCTGAAAAAGAAATCATCATTCCAAGCTCTACAAATTTGAGTGCCTCATCGGCTGTCCCAGAAAACGAATGCATAATCGCACCAGCAGAACCAACGCCTTCTGATTTAATAATTTCATAAGTATCATCAAGAGCATCACGTGTATGTACTTGAAAAGGCAGACCCATTTCCTTAGAAATCTGAATTTGTCTTCTAAAAACTCGTTCTTGTTCTTCTTTCGGACGGACCATCCAGTGATAATCCAAACCAATTTCTCCAAGAGCAATAACTTTTTTTGCTGACAGCTTGGTCAGTAAATAATTTTCAGCTTGGTCATCAAATTCAGCAGCATCATCAGGATGCCAGCCAATTGTTGCGTAGCATTCTTCAAATTTCTCAGCCAACAAAAGTGCTGCATCATTTAATTCATAATTACTTCCAACATTATTAATTCTTGTCACTCCAAATGTTTGAGCTTGGACTAATTCATCTTGAATTCGACCTTCAAATTCACGAGTATTGAGATGTGTATGTGTATCAAAAATTTCTATCATGTTATTCATCATAATTCCTCATCATTCCTCATGCCTCTTTTGTGCTTTTAGTCTTATTGAAAAATTATGTTTTCTCACCTTTCTTATCCTCTTAGACCGCTTTTACGAGTACTATTATTCAAATTTTCACCTTTTTTACTCTTCATAAAGAACCTACAAGACTAACTGAGAGAACAAACATAATCCGCCATTCTCTCGCCTTAAAACATCTTCCCTATAATAAAAAAGCCTTGCTTTTTACACTGTTTATTATAGCAAAAATAATGGAATCAGGCTCTATAACAAGAGTCACTAATCCACTTGAAACTTTAATTTATGCAGCATACTATGATAGAATAATGAAAATAACAAGGAGATAAAGATGAAAAAGATAGAAATTAAGACACTAACAACAGATCTAATTGAACGCTTATTGATTATTTGGGAAAGTTCTGTCAGAGCAACACATAACTTCTTATCAAATGAAGAAATCAATAACATCAAAAAATATGTCCCAGAAGCCCTGAAAAACATCGAACATTTGATTATCCTAGAAGACACCTCTAAACAGCCTCTAGGATTTATGGGAATTAGCAATCAAACACTCGAAATGCTCTTTATAGCAGACAAAAATCGAGGTAAAGGATTAGGAAAACAGCTTTTAACCTATGGCATTGAGCATTACGCTGTGCAAAAATTGACTGTCAATGAACAAAATCCACTCGCTAGAGGATTTTATGAACATATGGGCTTTCAAACCTATAAACGAAGCGAATTCGATGAACAAGGAAACAATTATCCCATTTTATATATGCATAAAATTGACTGATTATGAGTACTAAAATTTCCCATTGCAGTACCAAAATATCATACACTTCTCATTTATTTCATCAAAAGCAACACATTAAAGTCAAACAATTTAACTTTAGGAATAGCTAGTTATATTAGTCTTTCTAACCTTATATCAAATAAAAAAAGCAAGGTCAACGCCTTGCTTTTATTTCACTTAGATTCAAATTTTATGCACATTCGAAGCAAAACGTCCTCGTGAAGTCATTGCAACCTCAAATGTAACTTTTTGTCCGTCAATGTACTTCTTAAAACCACTCCCTTGGATATCTGAAAGATAGGCAAATACATCTTGACTATCTTCAGTCAAGATAAATCCATAACCTTTATCAATATTAAACCAGTTTATTGTTCCTCTTATCATTAGAAACTCCTTTCGCTAAATTGTAAATCCTATTTTGCGAAAAAGTGCATTCCTAAAACATTTAAACTCGAGACAAAACCTACACCCTCATAGTATCATCTATAAGTCCGAAAGTCAATGTTTCCAAATCAGAGTTCGCGTATTCTTTTATGATTGCCTAGATTGTCATGAGGATTTGCTTTAGCAAGATTTAAGGTTTCTCTATCAACAACTCTAACATCTTTATTTTCAAGTTCTACTACCAAGGCATTTTTATAAATCGTAACATCCCCAGAGATTATTCGTGCCTTCTCACCATTTGCCAATGTAATACAGTCGCCAGTTTCCATTTAATTTCCAACCTCTCTAAATCTTCTTTAAAGTTTCATTCTCCGCACAGTTTTATATGAAAAATAAGGACCTATCGTCCTTACTCACTCATCCTATGTATTGCGGGAATAGGATTTGAACCTATGACCTTCGGGTTATGAGCCCGACGAGCTACCGAGCTGCTCCATCCCGCTTCGCAAGTATAACACTAATCCCTACCCTTGTCAAATCCACTAATGCCTCCAAGAGATAAGTTGTGCCCTCTCTTGTTATTTATTGGCATAAAGTTAGTAAAAAAGCCCTCTTCTTTTTCTTAAATATCTAATCAGAAGACCCAAATTTGCACAAGTTACTGCTCCAATGACTAAAACTAATCCCAGAAATCTTAATACTTCTGCTGCAACGCCATGGAAAACATAAATGCTTCCAACGCTTAGGAATATTCCTAAAATCGCTATGTAATACCAACTTTTATTCGCTCTTATCACGTTCGTCTTCCTCTCAAATTTATTTATAAAAGTATATCATAGAATACAAAAAAGTATATACCAATATGCTCAAGGAGTGACTTTTGTGGCCTAGAAAAAGGGCTAAGTGGGCAATAAATTGCTCCATAAAATAAATCAGATGTAAATAATATTACTAGATCGTCTATGTTACAAGAATCCTACTTTACCTTTTATCCACAATTGCAACTACTTTGAATGAAAAACTCAAAGAAATTATTTCCTTTCTCACAAGAAAGTAGCTTATTCATTTCATGTATTGTATAAATAATTTAAAATTTTCGAACCTATTCTTTTGATTACTTAATTTTTTTATTATATGATTACAGTAATACAAGATATGGAGGAAGATATATGACAGATACTGTGGAAGTGTTGCTCGTTGCAAAAGATAATCACCTTTATTTCTTTGATGCTCTAACAGAAATAGACGTAATGTCGGGGAATGAATTAAAAGAAATAACAAAGCTTGATTCTAAAGAAGCAGAAAAGTTAGCTCGTTACCAACTTATTATTTTTATGGATAGTGGCTTCCATCCAGAGTATGCAAAGCAAGTAAAAAAATATACTTCCGCACGTTTAGTCCTCTTTTTTTGGAATAAGATAGCGGACAAAAGACTTGAGTTATTATTGGATACGAAAAAGGACGGTAGCATCGATGATTACTATAGTTTCGATCCCATTGAAGCAAAAAAATTCGGCCTCTATCATAACTCCACCTTCTATAAATCATGTGTAGAGCTCTCAAAACAAACACCTCAATACGATTTGTTTTTTGGAGGCAATAACAAAGGAAGACGGAATATGGCCCATGTACTAGAAAACAAATTTGGAAATTTGGGAATTTCTTTGAATCTTTTCATCATTGAAGGCAATGAGGGTCATAAAAATAGAGGATACCTCCCTTATCAAGAGTTTTTAGAATTTCTATCCCCCTCCAATGGGATATTAGAAATAATGCAAGAAGAGCAACATGGACTAACACTTCGTACGATGGAGTCATTATTTTTCCAAAAAAAGCTCGTCACTACAAATCTGGAAATTAAACGTTACTATTTTTATCATCCAGATAATATTTTTATTTTAGGACATGATTCTTTAGAAGATTTGCCAGCATTCATGAATAAGCCACATAAACAGCTCAACGCTGATATGATTCGATTTTTCGAGCCTCAGTCATGGCTTCAGCGTTTTTTCTGTGAAGAAAGACTAGAAGAGAACGGCTTATATTTTGATTCAAATAATTAGATATAACTAAATAAGCATAAAAAACTACTAAATCCTAGTTTTAATACTATGCTATTTAAAAAGCTAAATGATCTTAGTATCTAAAAGAAAACTGTTATATACATTAAACGTAAATTAGAGAAAACGCTACTAAAATAAAATTGTTCTTAAAAACAAAACAATTTTCTTGAGTCTCCTTTCTCGTTATGGTAGAGTATAACCATAGATGTATGCAATAAATTACCTAAAAAGACAGTGCATACTAGAAAGAGGTATTTTATGATTTGGTCGTTAATAGTAGGAGCTATTATTGGTTTGATTGCCGGGGCAATCACAAATAAAGGGGGATCGATGGGCTGGATCGCTAATATCCTAGCCGGACTTGTCGGATCCTTTGTCGGACAATCCCTCCTTGGGACGTGGGGACCTTCCCTTGCGGGGATGGCCTTGATTCCTTCCATCATTGGAGCGGTAATCGTTGTGGCCGTGGTATCCTTTATCTTAGCTAGAATGAACCATTAAGAGTAACACTCCAGAAAGGAGGCCTTATGTCTACTGGAAAGAAAATTATACTCTTCATTCTTGATCTCCTTTTGCTGACTTTAGTGATTCCAGCAGCTTGGGATTATTACCAAACGATGGATTATCAGTGGATGGTCAATGATTCAAGCCAGCTCCCTTATGTGGGGCAATACCTGCCCACCTATCTCTTTTGGGGCTTTACGGCTTTAAGTCTTCTTCTTATCTTAGGCTTACTTATCATTTTGTTCTATCCAAGAACTTATCTCGAAATCAACCTCTCTGATGAAGGTGGAACATTAAATTTGAAACGTTCTGCGATTGAAGGGTTGGTAAGAGAAAAAGTTATTGAGAACGACTATCTCAAATCCCCCAACATCATTGTTACCCTACACAAGCATAAAGTAGAGGTAGAGGTGAAGGGTGAGATTATCCCACGGGTCGAAGTGGCCCAGAAAGCTCAACTTTTGGAACAGGAAATCGTTGAAGCACTTAAAAACTTCTTTGGCTTAGAGCAACAGGTTAAAATTGATGTGGCAGTCAATAATATTCATAAAAAAACGAGCTCAAAAAGTTTGCGAGTCGTATAAAAGGAGGAAACGATGGAAGAACTGGAAAAATATCGTTATCCAATCATCGGAGGGGTAATTGGTGGCGTAGTTGCTATTGCCTTCTTCACCCTTGGATTTTGGAAAACAATTCTGCTCCTTATTTTTATCGTGATAGGCATCTTTGTAGCTCTGTATTTACAAAGGACAGGATTAATCGAACAATTTAAAAACCGTAAATAAAGATAGACGAGGAGAAATAATATGGTACAAGAAAATATGAAACCTTTTGGCACAATGGCTGAAACACAAACTAACCCTTCTGATAAGACAACACCTGCTCATGAAATTAATGGCGAACTGACTTATGAAGATAAAGTGGTTCAAAAAATCGTAGGGTATGCTTTGGAAAACGTTGATGGCTTACTTGCGGTTGAAGGAGGGTTCTTCTCTAATTTGACGGGCAAGTTAGTCAATACGGATAATGTCACTTCTGGCGTTGATGTGGAAGTGGGTAAAACTCAAGTCGCAGTGGACTTGAAAGTCATCACCGAGTATGGCAAAAACGTACCGGATATTTATGAAAAAATCAAAGCCGTTATTCTTAAAGAAGTGGCAAATATGACAGATTTAGATGTTGTGGAAGTCAATGTGACTGTGACGGATATCAAAACTAAAGCTGAACAAGAAGAGGATGAAGTTACAGTGCAAGACCGTGTGGTAGGTGCTGCACAAAGCACTGGTAAATTCACTTCTAAACAAGTAGATAAAGTGAAAGACAAAGTTGATGATATGACCCCTGAAAAAGGACGGGTCAACTAGTTGTCTAGCTTATAGACACTAAAAGACCTCTTCTAGAGGTCTTCTTTTTTAACCATGCGCGCTTTATCACTGATAATCATTTAATCCTAAAATTATGGGCTAGCCTGAGGAGGATATTGGATGTTTCTATATAAGATATTAAAAACTGAGGGACTTGACGAAAGTGCCATACAAACTTTGAAGGATACAAAGGATGATAATATCATCTATTTCTATCACCCTACGAAAACCTTTTTTGAGCACTTGCGCCAGCTCTACAAAATCGATATTCAATCCTTATTTTATGATGAAAAGGAAGCAAAGTATCAGGTGAAAAATAAATCAGGAGCAGAAAATATTGTAACGCTTCTTCTACTTTACCCCAAAGCAAGAACGGAAGAACATATTGAACGAATGGTCAATGCTCTTATTATTTTAAAATTTCAGAACACTACTTTTATCATCACCGAGGAAAAAGAAGAATTCATTTTACATTTTCTAGAGAATCATGAAAACAAAGAAATGACAGATAGGGAAGGTTTAGTTGGGTTAGTGAATGCGGCACTAGAAAAGATGTCGGATGATGCGCGCAAGATACGGGATGAAATTACAGCTATAGAAACTTCAATTAGTACCTCTGGCCCTATTCGTCCTATTTTTAATGACCTTCTTCAATTAAAGAAACACTTGATTACCCTTACCTTAACTTATGATAGTGATGATAAATTAATCGAATTTTTCAAACGTGAGAAAGACTTACTTCATCTTGAAACCAAAGGCGAAAACGGAACGATCCAATTAGAAGAAAACCTAGATACTCTGAAAAAACTTGTTAAATCTTATGATAGCTACCTTGGCCATCTTGATGTTATGATCACTAACCTTAGCTCATTCCAATTGAATGCGATCATGAAAACTTTGACAGAAATTTCTATTGTCCTTACAATTCCGACCATCATTTATGGTTTTTGGGGCGTCAATGTGAAGCTACCCTTTGAGGGAATGGCTTTCGGTTTTCTCTTAGTGTTAGCAGTTTCCTTAATAATTAGTGGCGTTGTATGGTTTTGGATGAGGAGGATGAAGTTTTTATGATTTTTTTCTCTACTGACAAATCTTCATAACGATATAAGTTCATATACCTTGATTAATCCATTGCAGAGCAAAGCCTTCTATCTAGAAGATAGAGGGTTTTTTATATAAAATAAGTTCTTTGAACTCTACAAATCCACATAACTTACTCATCAATTTGTTAACATATGCTAATTTAAAACTTTTAAACTAATATAATTTACCATTAAAAGTAACTTTATTTCTCCCATTCTTTTTTGAATAGTAAAGATAATTATCCGCTTCTTCATAAAGGTCCCTTGCGACTAAATTTTTAGTTGACATCTCTGCTAACCCTGCAGATATTGATACACTGATAACTTTACCTTTGTAATTAATAGGGTGGCTGTTTATCTTTTTTGATATTTCTATTAAAATAGGGAGCACCTCGTCCCCACTTCTCCCCCTAAAGGCAATCGCAAATTCATCTCCCCCCACTCTATATAGCTTAGAATTTTTAAAATGGGTAAAAAGAATTTTTTCTGAATTTTTAGCTACTTCCACTAGAACCTTGTCACCAGCTATATGACCAAAAGTGTCATTAATTTCTTTAAATTTATCAATGTCAAATAAAGCAAAGGAGTAAGAAGAGTTTACCTTTTTGTAAAACTGAAATGACTTTTCTAGATTTTTTTCAAAACTAGCCCTATTCCCTATCTTGGTCAAATAGTCTATTGAAGCCTCTCTTAAGCGCATATTATATTCTAAAACTCTTCCTTTTATATTTCTATTAATCAGGAAAATAAGACAAGAAAAAAACCATACACTTATCCAAATTACTAAAAAGCAGAGATATTTTTTATTTAAAAATAAGTCATTTACAGCAATTAGTGGAAACATAGACCAAGCGAAACTGTATATAAACGAGTAGATGACATTATATCTTCTATATAACCACTTAACTCGCGTATGCTTGAAGTACCAATTTAATATGATCAAAACGAAAGTGAATAGGAAAACGAGCATCATTGATACGAGGGAATGCATATGGTGCTTAACAATACTAATCAGGCTGTAGCCTAAACTCCAAAATACCAGTAGTAGTGTTACTAATTTTTCATCGTAAAAGAACATATATAAATAGACAAGTGCGCCTTGCATGACAGTACCTGCTAATATACTGAGGAAGGTTTCATGATATAGAAATAAATTGGGATAAAAAACAACACTACAACATAAGAGTTGAAATCCACAAAAAACAATAATGAGAATATTTTTATAAAAGTTATATTGATCTCTAGAAGTTTTTTCTTCATCATCAAAATAGCTCTCGAGAATAATATAACTAAACCAAAAATTTTGTGCTAAAAAACTCGTTAATGTTATAACAATTAAGAAGAGGAGTTCTACATAATTTTCCATTATTTTTTAACCAGCACTCCTTCATGTTCTCGTGGCCAAATTATTTTAGGAACGGAGTATAAAAATCCTTGTTGAAGTTGTGTTATATTTTCACCTACCCAGCTAGAAAATTGGGCTTCTTCTATCCCCTCTACAACTAATTCTTTACCTGCTTTTGAAGTAATTTTAGCAATCATGGATAAAAAAACTTGGACATTGAGATATCCTATATAACGAAAATTTAGTGTAGAAAACTTCACTCTATCCACAATATCCAATAAGCGGAGCATGTTGCCTAGGGAATTTATCCCTTGTCCAACATCATCTAAAGCTATTTTAAAACCCATACTTTTTAGCTTTTTAAAAGCTAAAATATTAATATCACTGAAATAGTCTGTTTTACGTGATATAGGCAGTGTTTCAGTAATTTCAATTGTTATCCTACTTTTGAACTTAAGAAGTTTTCGTAACCGTACATATGTCTCATCATATTCTAATTCTTGATGATCTAAATTAAAACTAATGTTAATATCTGGATAAGCTTCCAAAATAGATAATATAGAATCTGTAAACCAAATAATAAAGTTTTCGTGCTTACTATGGTCAGAAACTATGTTACCAAATTCCTTAACGGGAAATACGTCTCTACTTTCGTGCCTCAATAATAATTCATATGATTTTTCTAAGTTATCGCTCATATTTTCAATCTTTTGGCTAAACAATCTAAATCTATACATTGTTACTCCTTATATAACTTATGCAAAACATTTAATAGAATTATATTTTACCTCATTTAAGCAGACTTTAAAGCCATTATTTTGTATCTCATACAATCTTGCAGGATTAAACTTTTGATTTTATTCATTCAAAAGTAATTACTCGCATTTTAAGTTATAATAAATTTGGATTGTATGGCATATAATAATTTCAAAAGATAAATATTCCTAAATGCTATAATTTTATTAGTTAAAAATAGTGAAAGAGAGTAAACATGCCAATTAATAAATATTCTGAGGATTCCTTAACTTGGCATCCTGACAAAACCCGTCTAACACGTCCAATATATAAGTCACTTGTAAAATTACTAAAAGAAGATATTTCATCAGGTAATCTTCCAAAAGACACCAAACTCCCTTCACAAAGAGAGCTGGCCGATTTCTTAGATTTAAATTTTACTACAGTTGGGCAAGCTTATCGCTATGCAATAAAAAAAGGACTTTTATACACTAATATTGGGCGAGGGACCTACACCTCGCCCAATGCTTATGAAGCTTCGACGATATCTACAAATGATATTGGAGAGGAAATTATTGATTTCGGTTTAGTAAGTTCATTCGATCAATGTAATTCTCTCATTATCCCCTTTATTCAATCTGTCGCTAAAAAAATAGATTTAATTGATTTGCTGAACTATCGAAATCCTAAAGGTACTCCTGAACAGCTTAAAACTGCCGCAAGATGGCTTGATACACAGGGAGTTATTGCTTCTACGCAAAATATAGCCATTGTCTCTGGTGTGCAAAATGGATTAGCCATTGCCCTCGCAGCATTATTCTCTCCTGGAGATCGTATCGCTGTCGATAGATTTACATATTCAAACTTCATCGAACTTGCTCATTTATACCACTTAGAAATTGTACCTATAGATTATGATGATCAAGGAATGTGTACTGACAAGCTTGAACTAGAATGCTTAAAAAAGAAAATTCATGGAATATTTTTAATGCCTTCATGCAATAATCCTATGGGCTTTCAAGTTTCATTTGAAAGGAGGATCCAACTTTCAAAAATTATTAAAAAAGAAGGATTAATCGTTATTGAAGATGATAGTTTCTCTTTTTTGACGACTTATTTTCAAAAAGATGTTATCCCGCCTTTTCAACAACTTATCCCCGAGCAGACGATATATCTAGCGGGGGTGACTAAATACATTGGTTCAGGCCTACGTGTCGCATTCTTATCTTATCCACCAAAATTAGCAAAAAGTTTAGAAAAAGCAATTTTTAATATAAATGTAAAAACCTCAGGACTTGACGCCGAAATCGTCAATCAAGTATTGCAAAGTTCAACTGCACAGAGATTATTAGAAGAAAAATTTAAATTTACAAAAAGAGCAAATGAAATATTTGATGAGGTTTTTAAAGAAATAAACCCTACTCGACCGAGTAACTACTATCCTCTTTTTAGAACCCTCCCCTTAAAGAAAAATTTAATAAAGGATAAACAAAATAAAATCGAAGGTTATCTTTTAAAAAGAGGAATTAGGGTTTATCACTCTAAGAGATTTTCTACTCAAACTCAACCCGATTCTTTTATAAGAATCTCCTTATCTTCGAATAGCCTTGAAGATTTGAAAAGAGGACTAGAAATTATCGAAAAAGAGCGAATAGTTCATATTTCTTAGTCTGGGATTAACTTTATATAAAAATAAATTTAGCAAGGGTTGCCAACCAGTTAAGTAGAGTTAAAAAGTTTTTGTTTATACGCCTAAAAATTTCTATGTACTTCTCTAAGAAAGTTTTGTGAGCGTCAACACAACTTAAAAGGGAGAGTAAAAAGTACTAACATTCGTTAGTACTTTTTACTCTCTCGAAGACCATTGCAAAGAAAAACAACATTTAGAAAATCAAGTATTTAATCCACTTATATGTTTTTTTCTAGTCCGCTAAAAACCTTCTTAATTCATAGCGATCACAACCAACAAGAATTTTTTTATCATCATATATAATAGGGGACCTTAATAAAGAGGGATAAACAAGTATGAGTTGTATTAATTCCTCTGTTGATAGATTATCAATTTTATATTTCGAATAAATTGTTTTATTTAGTCCAGTACTTGCTTTTTTATTTACTAATATCTCACTAAAGCCATAATCGGAAAGGCTTAACATTTTTTTTACAATGTTCTTTGTTATATTCTTTTCATTAATGATTTCAAATTTTATTTTGTACAGATGTAGCCAGTCGTAAATTTTTTTAGTAGAGGCATCTAAATGTCCATTATAGTACACCCTAATCATGAGTTTGCTTCCTTAAGTTCTATCTATTCGTTTATACCGATTTTTCAAACAAAGCAAAAACCTTCTGAATATAATACCGCTCTGCCACTAATCACCACGCGTTCTCCTTTAAATTCACATTTTAAATATCCTCCTCTGGGCGAGCATTGATAGGCTAAAAGTTGATTTTTTCCAAGCCTTTGAGCCCAATAGGGAATTAAATTAGAGTGCGCAGAACCACAGACTGGATCTTCATTGATAGTCAGTTTAGGAAAAAATGTTCGCGATACAAAGTCAAACTCAGAACTATTTGCAGTCACTATCACCCCCACCCCTTCTTCGAATTTTTGAATTTTAGAGAAATTTGGTTTTAGATTTTTTACTGTCTCTTCATTCTCAAGTACAAAGAATAAATCTCTGGATAAAAATGCTTGGTGAATGGGTGCTTCGATTGCTTTTTCGTATTCTGGACGAATTTCCACTCTCCTTGGCATAATACTCGGGAAATCCATGGAATAATAGTCCTTATCTCTTTTGACAATCAAATCACCGCTCTGGCTTTTAAAGTTTACAGTGTCACCATCAATTGAATAGTAATTAAACAGTACAAAAGCAGTAGCTAGCGTAGCATGACCACACAGATCTATTTCTCTATCAGGAGTAAACCATCTCAGTTCATAAAAATCATCATGACTTACAGCAAAAGCAGTTTCAGACAGATTATTTTCGATAGCTATATTCTGCATAAGTTCATCGGATAGCCATTGATCTAGAATGTACACAGCAGCGGGGTTACCCTCAAAAATTTTATTAGCAAATGCATCTACTACGAAATATTTTAATTTCATTGTATATCTTTTCCTTTTGTTAACTTGTTATATAAATACTCAGCACAACACAGATCTTCAATAGCTAGTCCCACTGCATCAAAGAGGGTAATATCCTTCTCATTTCTTCTTATGTACTCATCATGTAATACTAACTCACTCAAAGAACCTACTATACTATCAGGATATAAATTTCCTTCAGAAATTGGAATAATAATATCGCCGCTCTCTTTAAATGCCATCTCATAGTCATCAACATATATTTTACTTTGAGCCATTAAATCACTTTTTATTTCCCTGGTATCTGGTGTGAATGTACCAATCGCATTAATATGTGTTCCTTCCTCAACTATATCTTTCCCTAGAAATGCCTCTTTACTAGAAGTTAATGTGCAAATGATATCAGTATTATTAGTAGCTTCTTCAAGAGTTTGACAATTAATGAATGACAAATCTGGATGTAAATTTTTCATTTTATTAATAAAAGTTCTTCCTGATTCTTGTTTTAAATCAAAAACTTTTACTGTTTGAATTGGTCTTATACCTAGTATTGCTTCTAAATGCGAAGCGGCTTGCTGACCGCTACCAATAAGCGTTAAATTATGAGCATCTTTTCTTGCTAAATAATTTGTAGCTAGAGCGGTTACCGCGGCAGTCCTAATCCAGGTAATAGCATTCGCATCAACAATTGCAACGGGCTGACCATTTTCGGAATCAAATAATATAATCTCACCAACGTGGGAAGGAATGTTTTTATTATGATTATCAGGAAAAGCCGTCAAAATTTTGGCTCCAAAAAAACGCTTCTCTCCCAAGTAAGCAGGCATTAAAGCAAATATATTTTTATTCTTTCCATCTGGTAACTCCATTACAGTTCGAGCCGTTTGAGTTATTGCTTTATTACTATAGTCTAAAAAACATTTTTTCATTACCAATAATGCTTCTTTAAAACTTAGGTTCTCCAGCACTCTATTATAGTTTATTATCTCCACCTTGATTCTCCTATTCTTGGGATTTCTGATGTACCTTTATTATATCCTTGTTTTGAACATGGAACAATTTAAAAAGTGTATGCCCAACAATAAAAAGGTCATAAAGCAGCGCTGTTTTCTATGATTCTAGTTGTTATTATACGTCATCGAAATTGTTAGACTGTATTGCTTAAGCTTCAATTTTTCTGTTATAAAACCACAAAAAGCTATACCACTCATCTGGTATAGCTTTTTGACAGAACTATAAGTATCTTTGATAAGTATTACCACTTTACTTTCTCGATTTCATAAGTAGAGCGACACCCGACATAAATAATCCAACAAAACTTAAAAACAAAACATTTCGCTTTTCGTTTAGGTCCGGTAATATCATTTCATGGTGCGTTAAAATTATAGTGTTCGGGTGTTCCGTTTTAACTTGTTCCACTTTTGCGATTGCTTTACTTTCATTCTTTTCTATTTTATTTGTAGTGTTTTTAAAATTATTGAGTGTATTTGTTTGCTTCAGCGTTTTCTCTACATATTTCTCCTTATTTAAGAGCTTATATACATATAGGACTTCTGTTAACTGACCAGATTTATAATTACTTATTATATTTGATGGTAAATTTTCTTTGTCAATTTCATACATTTTTCCCTGAAAATTAATTCTTTCAATGTAGTAAGGACTTACCGATGTATCATAAGAGGGAGCGACTTGTTCTTTCTTCCAACTTAGTTGTGGAAGCATTATATCCGGAGCAATAGATCTACCAAGATTATCTAAATAGCGTACAACAACTTTGCCAAATACTCTATCACTTGTTGGCATTAAAGTTTTTTTCTTATAGAAATAAGTTACATCTATAGTCTGAGTATCTTGGTATTCTCCCTTCACATTTGTTGCTAGTCGTTTTCTGTCAAGATAATACTGTTCCCCATTATAATTTATTTCGTACTTGAAATAGGGCTCAATCGTTGTGTCATATTGTGGAGCAGCCTCCCCTTTTTCCCACATGACCATTGGCAATTGGATATCATCAGCTATTGTATTGCCTTGTTCATCAACGTAATGAATAATAACACCACCAGAATTCTGTACGGAAGAAATTTCTACTTTACTCTTCTTATAAATATATGTTATTTCTACAGTTTGATCTGCTTTATAGCTGCCTTTAACATTATAAGGTTGCTTATTTTCATCTACTTCGTAAATTTCATTTTTAAATTCAATTCTCTTTTGATAATAGGGAGCTACAGTTGTATCATAAAGAGGTGGAGTAGTACCGTACAGCCATTTTTCGATGGGGAGTAAATTATCATCAGCGATAGCAATCCCCTCCTCATCGACATAGTGAACGAGAACTTTTCCTATTGCTTTAGATGGAACACTTAGTGATTCTAAAGCTAGACCTTGATTTAAGTTACCATAGCTACTAGTGTTCAAAATATAAGATCCTGCACCATTTACTTTTATGATAAAAGTCATATAAGTATTTCCTGTACCACATACCTGTACAGTAATAATAGTACCAGGCTCTGCATCCTCAGTTGAGGTGAAAATCCACAGTGAATTTCCCTTTTCTCCAGAAACGCTCACTCCTTTACAAATTTCATAGGGTTGTCCATTACCCGCTATTACTTTCTGAGATTGACCATTTTTGATTACACCATCAGTTTCACCCATAATCTCTGTACCTTGTGATAAAACAACCATTTCTGCTAATGCCTGATAGGGCATGTTCCAAACCAAACCACTAGTAAAGATTACTAGTGCTCCGCAAGCAATGGTGTTTTTTTTTAATAGACTCGTCATAAATTTTTCCTCCTGAAATTCCAACATGTTACACAATCATATACTATCATCTTTTTATTACTTTTCCAACAGTTTTCTTTTTTATTTTTAATTAATTTCTAATCAATCATGATTAAGCACTTTTAGGTCCGTGCTTAAAAAATTTTTAAATAAGTTTCCTTGTCTTTTTAGTTAAACTCAAAGCCATGTGTAACTCTTAATAAATTTTCTAACTCTGTGGTAAAACTTGAATTCACTGTATTGATTTACTCCATTTCAGGAAAGTTCTTAACACATAACAAAAAGCTAGCGTATCCTTACTATAACGCTAGCTTTATTTTTTTAGACATTCATTTTTTAATTGAATATCCTATTATTCTTTTATTTCCATAATATGCAATACGGGTTGTTTTAAACTATAATTCGCCAGATTTTGAGCAAAAGCTTTTAAAAGTGGGTTTGAATTATGTTGATCAATTGATGCTTTTGTTTCCCAATTCTCTATCATTACAAACTCGTTCTGGTTACTTACTGATTCATATAATGAATAGTCAAGACACCCCTCTTCCTTTTTTGAGGATGTAATCAACGCTTCTATTTCTCCTCGGAATTGTTCTTTCTTATCATCAGCGATATAAAACTTTGCATTAACAACAATCATCGGTTATTTTCCTTTTTTTAGTCTATTTTCAATTATTGCAATTAAGTCTCTTCAATTGTTGATTAATCAATAATTGATAAATCATATAATAAGACATTTTATTCATATTTGCAAATTTTTAGCTTTTGTAGACGAGATTCCCAATCACAGAAATAACTCCTTGTCCTATTTCTAAAGTCACTAATACTCACTACCAGATCTTAATTTTAAAGATTTCCTTGATACCGGATAAAATTAAAGTAGGTAGAGCTGGTATAAAAAGAACCAGAAGGTAAATGGGTAGTGTAAGTTGTGCAGTTCCCATTATATTATTAAAGAAAGGAAGTATTGTAACTAAAAAGGAGGCAAGACCAGCAAATAATACTGCAACTACTAAGCGTTTATTTTCAAATGGATTTCTTCTAAAAAGTGTCCTTGAACTTCTAGCATCAAAAACATGCCACAATTGACCATAAACTAGTGTAAGAAAAGCCACAGTCTGAGCTTCACTAGTCTCCATTCCACTACGGGCAGCTAATAAAAAGCTTAGGTATACCATTGCTCCCATGATACCGCCCCGGATTAGTACACGTGACCATGTATAATTAGCAAGAATTGATTGCCTCGGATCTCTTGGTTTTTCTTTCATCAAGTCAGTTTCTGCAACATCATAACCTAATGTAAAAGAAGGGATAGCATCACTTACCATGTTGACCCAAAGCACCATTAAGGCAGTAAGCGTAGGGGTCATAGCTGCTACATTACCTACTGTTTTTCTAAATAGGAGCAGTCCCAAGATGAGCGCGAGGACTTCAGCGACATTCGTTGTCAACTCATGCCTCATAAAATTTTTAATATTTGCATATATGGTTCGTCCACTGTAAACAGATTTTTCGATAGTAGTAAACTTATCATCCAATAAGATTAGATCTGCCGAATCTTTAGTAACCTCGGTTCCCGTAATCCCCATCGCAACACCAATATCAGCTGCTCGTAAAGCAGGTGCGTCATTTACTCCATCTCCAGTCATTGCGACTACCTGTTCGTGCGCTTGAAGTTGTTTTACAATTCGTTGTTTGTGTTCAGGTGTTACCCGAGCGTAAACCCTCACCTTAGTTACTATTTCAAAAAGCTCTTCATTAGACATCTTCTCAAGGTCAATTCCTTTTAAAACTTTGGCATTTTTTGAATCTACTATTCCTAAATCATAGGCGATAGCTCGAGCAGTCTTTTCATGATCCCCTGTAATCATCACTACATTTATATTAGCTTCATGGAGCTGCCTAACTGATTCTTTAACTTCTTGGCGAGGAGGGTCAATAATTCCCGCAACACCAGTAAGTATAAAGTCTTTCTCTAATTCATCTGTTGAGCCGCTTAAAGCCTGTTCTTCACTTAACTCTCTCTGAGCTACTGCTAATGTCCTTAGCGCTTCTTCAGCATAGGCATCCACCACGGCTAGGAAATCTGTTTTGGCTTTCTCCGTTTGTTCTACTTTGTCCTCTATTAATACTCCTGAACACTTATCAATCAATACATCTGGGGCTCCCTTCGTATAGAGATAATACTTCCCATCCTGCTTAACTACCACACTCATCATTTTTCTAGTACTCGTAAAAGGAAGGGTTCTAATGAGTTGTTCATCGCGTAATATATTTACCTTATCGTAATTTGCCTTCTTACCAAGCACGGTTAGGGCGATTTCAGTCGGATTACCGAAAGCTTTTGTTACTTTGTTCTCTTCTCTTACTTGCGAATCATTACATAAGACGATTCCTCTCATAAAGGAGTCATAATTTTTTTGCTGGGTCACTTTTGTTTCAGGAGCTATATCTCCTGTAGTATGATACCCTAATCCTTCTACCTTATAACTTTGCCCATTCGCATGGAATTTTGTTACTGTCATTTCATTTTGAGTCAGAGTACCAGTCTTATCTGAACAAATATAAGAGGTACTTCCGAGCGTCTCTACGCTACTTAGCGTTTTAATCAAGCCCTTATTTTTGGACATCTTTACTGCACCAATCGTCAATACAATGGATAAAACAACTGGAAGAGCATCTGGTATAGAAGCTACTGCTAGAGCAATCGAAGTTGAAAATACTGTAGTCACTGAAGCCACAGAAAGCTCACCCGAACTAATTAATCCGAAAATAAAAGTAAGCACGACAATTCCTGCAGATATTTTCATTAGGGTTTTAGTCAATTTTTTTACAGTTTCTTGAAGTGGTGATTGTTTTACTGACACATTTTTCATCAGCTGAGAAATTTTTCCTAACTCAGTGTGTACTCCTGTTGCCACAACTAATCCTATGCCTTGACCGCTTGAAACTACTGATCCCGAAAATCCCATATTTTTTTGATCACCAATCTCAACCTCTTCATTGATAGCAGCCGTAATTTTTATAATAGCATCAGCTTCTCCTGTCAAATGCGCTTCTATAAGTTGAAGCTCATCAGCTTCTAGCCACCGCACGTCAGCTTCAACAAAATCGCCTGCTCCAACTTTGACAAGGTCGCCTACGACAAGTTCATTCGCGGGTATTTTCTCTATACTTCCCTCTCTAATAACAGATACGAAACGATTATTCATTTCTTTTAATGCATTTAAATTTTTTCGTGCACTAATTTCCTGCCAAAAACCTAAGAAAGCATTAATTAAAATAAGAATCGCAATAGCGATAGCTTCATAAAGAGCTTCCTTACCATGTTGCGAATCATGCACTACTTGGAAAGAGTAAATAGCGCTAAAAAAAGATAGAGCAACTGCACCTAATAAAACAATAACAATCGGCTCTTTAAAACTTTTTAAAAATACCTTGAGGTAGCTCTCTTCTTTCTCTTCAGGAAGCTTGTTTTCGCCGTAAGCGGATCGGTTCCTATTTACTTGATCGCGTGAAAGACCCCGTTCGATTTGGAGGTCATAATATTCCAGTAGATTATTTGTAGTTTGCTGATAAAATTTCATTCAACTTCCTTTCTTCTTATAAACAACAAAAAAAGCGCAAACCTTCAAAACTATCTCCTCACCCTTGGAGATATGTCTTGAAAGCTTGCGCCCAACCTAGTCATTTATTAAATTAATTTAATTCTAACATTATTTTAATTAACAGTCAATAGTTTTTTTGAAAATAAATCAGAATGGGAGATAATATTTCCATTATCAACTCCGGTTTGCTTTGTCTCTTTTTTCCTTTAAAAATAAACCTAATACAAATCCTATGCATACAAAGCCGAGTAAAAGTGCAAAAGTATGGTGGTAAGCGATCAAATGACTATTTATAGGTGAAAGCCCATTCTGATTTTTGATTTGACCACTTAAAAAAGCCGTTAAAAAGGCGATTGCAAAAGAGTTAACCACTTGCATCATTTCATTTGTTAGTGGAGTAACTCGACTGATATTTTTCATGGGAACAGACTGAAGGGCGTGGTTATTAACTTGCATATTAACCAGACCTTGACTTAAACCAAGTAGAACGATGGCACCGATAGTGAAAGTTAAAGATGAACTAGGCTTAATTTGAGTAAAAAGGGTCAAGCTGAAAGCACCAAGCAGAAATCCCGGCAGAACTGCGGCTTTCGTCCCAAATTTATCAAAAATACGTCCACCGATTGTCATACCTAAAAAACTCGCAATAGCCTGTGGAACCATGATTAAGCCAGTTTTTTCAGAAGAAAGTCCGACGACATTTTGTAAGTAAAGCGGGACAAGAAGCATGGCACCAAAAATAACGATTTGATTGAGCCACATGAGGGAAATTCCTTTTGTAAATTCAGGAATTGTAAAAGCTCGAAGGTGTAAGAGAGGATTTTCAACACGTAGTTCAACAATAATGAATAAAAGCAACATGATTAAACCAAGCCCTACAAAAAAGAGTGCAGTAGGGTTTGACCAGCCTTTATCTGCCCCAACGTGGACACCATAAATTAAAATTGGAAAGGCGAATGGAGAAAGAAGAGCCCCTTTTAAGTCAATTTTGCTTGCTTTATTTGCAGGAAAATTTGGGAGAAAGAGGAGAACAAAGATTAAGGCGAGAATGCCAACCGGAAGATTGATCAAAAAGACAGTTGACCAATTAAAGTATTTAACTAAGAAACCTGAAAGTGCAGGACCTATTGTTGGAGCGAGCAGCATGGGTAACCCTAGAAGACCCATCATTGAGCCTCGTTTTTCCATTGGGATAATTTTAAAGGACATCCCAATTCCGATTGGAGCAACAATGCCGCCGGTTAAGCCTTGAGCAATTCGCCAAATAATAAGACTTTGCAGGGAGTGAGCATTAGCTGCAAGAAATGAAGCGATAGTGAAAAAAATGATTGCTAAAGCAAAAACTTTTTTATCTGAAAAGCGGTCTCCCAAAAATCCAGCAAATGGAATAACTGTGGCCATAGCTAAAGTATAAGCCGTAATGACCCATTGACTATTTGAGAGATTTTGATGGAAAGCAGACTGGATATGCGGAAGAGTGACATTCATAATGGTTGTATCCATCATTACTAAAAGCATTCCAATTGCAATTGTTAAAACCGCAGGTAAGACTTTTTTTAAATTAAAATCATTAGCATTATTCATAAAGAACCTTCTTTTGTATTTTAGAACACTGTTCGATAAAAATAATACCATTGTTCTAAAACAAAGTCAAGAAAAAAACTTCCTCAGGAAGTTTTTTATAAATTAATTAATTTTAAGCATTTTTTCAATTCCTGAAATAATAAGCTGTAAACCAAACTCAAAACTTTCAGAAGAACCAAGACTAGTAAGGCTTTCTGTTCGCCAATATTTATCAAGAAAAGGGGCCAGTTGTACCAGAGGAGTTTTGACAGTAGAAACGGGTTTTTCGGGTTGCTCTACTAAACGATCACGATCTATTTTACTGGTGTAAATAAAATTTAGAAAAAGGTTAATGGTGTAAAATTTATGATCATCAGAAAGCTTGAGATCATCTACAATCATTAAAAGTTTATCAAAGAGCCGAAGATAGTTCTCAGATTCTGGTGGATAATCCATCATCAATTGTGCGAGATTTGGATAAGCTTCTAAAACAGCATAAATATTTTTACCGTAGACGAAAAGGCGGTCTTGCCATGTTTTTTCATTTGCTGGAAAAATAATTTCAAGACTTGCTTTATCAATAAGTTCTGCAAAAAGTGCTTCTTTACTTGAAAAATGGTAGTAAAGAGAAGACACTGTCATTCCTAGCCGACTAGCTAACTTACGCATTGAAAATTCTGTGAGAGGAAGTTCTTCTAAAAGTTCCCAGCTGCTACTAATAATTTTATCTTTGGTTGGTTGAGTCGCCATATGCAAACTTTCTATGATTTTTATTTTGTCTAATACAAATTTGTCTTATAATTCTATTTTATTGTAAAAGTGAGTAAAAAGCTATTTTTTATAATCAGACGTTTAAAAAGCTTCTCTATTGATGGAATTATTGATTTTGTAAGCTTACTGACAAAATGGTCAGTAAACTTACAAAAAAAAGACGCTATTGCGTCTATAAAAATTCCAATAATAATGAATGTTTTTTAAATTGCTGAACGCAAACGCGCTCCGCCATTTTCCAAAATACGGACTGTACGGGGCAAGAAGGCACGAATTTCTTCTTCGTTATAACCTACATGGAGACGTTTTTCATCCATGATGATGGGGCGGCGCATAATTTGAGGATTTTCAGAAATAATTTTGATTGCTTGTGAAAGTGAAATATCTTCAAAATCAACGCCTAAAGTCTTGACAAAACGATTTCGACTTGAAATCAATCCTTCAACACCATCATCACACTTTTGCAAAATTTGGCTAATCTCTGTTGTTGATAATGGATCTGCAATGAGATTTCTTTCGTTAAATGGGATATGGTGATATGAAAGCCAAGTTTTAGCTTTTTTACAGCTTGTACAAGAGGGTGCTGTATAAATTGTGATCATCGTCTCTCCTTCGTCTATATTTATTTAATTAATTAATACTATTAAACATCAATGATTGTACAATTATACCACATTTATAAACTTAAAAAAAGACCTTTTCAAAGTTTTTTCATAATTATTTTCAAAAATTAAAAAAGAAAAAAACACCCTAAAATAAGTGCTTTTTTTATGGTTATTAAATGTTATAATGTTGCTTTTTAAGCATTGCAGGATAAACGTTTTTCGCCTTTTGGAGCTCTCTCTTTTTAGCTTCAATGTCGTCTGTAATTTCTACTGAGAAATTTTCAAAAATTGAGCGTGATTCTTTAAAAATATACCCTCCATTTTTCAAGTCTTGCTCATCGTCAAAAACAGCCAAATGATGTGATAATTTTTTAAAGAAGGTATTCAAAAAGTAAGTTGGAATGTATAAATTATACATGGAAGTATAATTTTTCAAAAAATTATAATCATAAAAAGGGACTTTTACGTCACTCTGCGGGTTAATCAAGGCCTTATCATCACCTGTAATTGGGCGATTCAAAATTTCGATTATTTTTTGATTGAGCGTATTACGGACTTCAATTTCCCGAAGTAATTTTTCAATTGTTAGACGCTTTTTATAGCGGTTTTCATCATAAATCTTGTAGATGTAAATCCCTGCTACCATCAGCCATGCACCAATAATTAAACCAAAGATCATTGCAATAATAAGTTCTGTATTCATGAGAATATTATAACAAATTTGAAAGCGTTAAGAAAGTCAAAGCTCTTTTTTATTGCACTTTTATTCAAAAAAACCTTAAAAGTATTTTCTTTGACCTTTTTTGACCAATGCGTTATAATAGTAACTAATAAAAACACTGAATCGTTTCTTGAAAGAGAAATATTCAGATCTTATTTAAAAGGAGATTCAATTTATGGGTTACTTAGTCCCTACTGTTATTGAACAATCAAGCCGTGGTGAACGCGCTTATGATATCTACTCACGTCTTTTGAAAGACCGTATCATCATGTTAACAGGTCCAGTCGAAGACGGTATGGCCAACAGTATTATTGCACAACTACTATTTCTTGATGCGCAAGATAATACGAAAGACATCTACCTCTATGTCAATACGCCTGGGGGGTCTGTGTCAGCTGGGCTTGCCATTGTCGACACAATGAATTTTATCAAATCTGACGTACAAACGATTGTAATGGGAATGGCTGCTTCTATGGGAACAATCATCGCCTCTAGTGGTACTAAAGGTAAACGTTTCATGTTACCAAACGCTGAGTACCTCATCCACCAACCAATGGGTGGTGCAGGACAAGGTACTCAACAAACAGATATGGCCATCGTTGCGGAACAACTTTTAAAAACACGTAAACGTCTGGAACAAATCCTAGCTGATAATTCTGGTAAATCTTTGGAACAAATTCATAAGGATGCTGAACGTGATCACTGGATGGACGCTAAAGAAACTTTAGAATATGGTTTTATTGATGAAATCATGGAAAATAATTCTTTAAAATAAAGCATTTAAAAAGACAACTTAAAGTTGTCTTTTTTAGTATAAAAACTTACTGACAGCTCTGTCAGTAAGTTTTTTTTTAGAGTAATTCAATCAACAGGTCTTGTGTTTGAATGGCTTCACCTTTAATGACAAAAATTTCTTTAATTTCAGCATCGAATGGCGCTTCAATCGTTGTTTCCATCTTCATCGCCTCAGTGACCATCAGTGCTTGACCTTTTGAAACTTTATCACCAGCTTGTACAAGAATTTCTAAAACTGAACCAGGCATCGTTGCTCCGATTTGGTTTGGATTTCCTGTTTCAGCCTTGCGTTTAGCAACAACTTGCGTTTGTACAGATTGGTCATTAATAACGACTTCACGACGTTGTCCATTCAGATTAAAGAAGAGAACACGATTCCCTGCCAAATCTGGCTCACCAATTTCATCAAGGCGAATACTGAGTGTTTTCCCCTTTTCAATTTGGACTTCGATACTTTCTCCTAAACGCATTCCATGAAGGAAGGTAGGCGTATCTAGCAGTGTCACCGCACCAAATTCCCGTTGCATTTTTTGGTAATCCAAGAAAACTTGTGGGTACATAATGTAAGAAATAACTTCATGATCACCAGGTTGGTAGCCAATTTTTTCTGCGAGTTCGGCTTTAACAGCAGCAAAATCAACTTTTTCTGCATGCAGACCAGGTCGATCAGCCAGAACTGCTTTATCCTTCACAATAATGTGTTGAAGTTTCTCTGGAAAACCTCCGACAGGTTGTCCCAAATCACCTCGGAAGAATGAAACAACTGATTCTGGGAAGTTTAGTTCGCTACCACGTGCATAAACGTCTTCTTCATTTAACTCGTTTTGAATCATAAAGAGCGCCATATCGCCCACTACTTTGGAAGATGGTGTCACTTTAATAATATCACCAAACATCATATTGACAGTGCGATACATGGCTTTAATTTCATCAAAACGGTGCCCAAGTCCGACAGCTTTAGCCTGTGATTTGAGGTTAGTATATTGTCCACCAGGCATCTCGTGCATATAGACTTCTGTTTGAGGGCTCGTAATGCCAGCTTCAAAGGGAGCATAGTACTTACGTACATCTTCCCAATAATGGTCGATTTGCTCTGCATTTTTGACATTAATCGCTGCATGACGTGGACCATGCTCAAGAGCATAGTAGATGGACTGCATTGATGGCTGAGAAGTTCCCCCAGCAAGACTGGCTGTTGCAACATCAATAATATCAACACCCGCTTGTGTCGCACCCGAATAAGTGATAATTCCATTTCCAGATGTATCATGCGTATGTAAGTGGATAGGTAAGTCAACTGTCTCTTTCAACTCAGAAATCAAGCGATAAGCTGCTTGTGGTTTCAAAACTCCGGCCATATCTTTGACAGCTAAAATATGAGCCCCAGTTGCTTCCAATTCTTTAGCTAAATCTTTGTAGTATTGAATGCTATATTTAGGGCGAGTTGGGTCAAGGATATCCCCTGTGTAACAAATCGTAGCTTCTGCAATTTTCCCTGCATCACGTACTGCTTGGATTGATTTTTCCATTTGTGGTAACCAGTTTAAACTGTCAAAAATTCGAAAAACATCAATGCCTTCTTTGGCAGCTACACGAATAAATTCTTCAATAACATTATCCGGATAATTTTGATAACCTACGGCATTTGAGCCGCGGAAAAGCATTTGGAACATCGTGTTTGGCATCAGTTTACGAAGCTTACGAAGACGGTACCATGGAGATTCATTGAGGAAGCGATAGGCAACATCAAAGGTTGCACCACCCCACATTTCAGCAGAGAAAAGCTCAGGTAAACCTTGATCAATAGCGGAAGCTATTCCCTTCATATCTTGCAGACGCAAACGGGTAGCTAAAAGTGATTGATGTGCATCACGTAAGGTAGTATCAGTCAAAAGAACTTCTTTAGTATTTTTGACAAAATCCACAACCGCATCTGCACCTTGCTCATCTAAAATATTTTTAGCTGTCTTTTTCTTTTCAATCAATAACTCTGGTTGACGTGGGGTATCAAAATGCCGTTTTTCAGTATTTTCAATACCTGGGAAACCATTTACAGTGATGGTCGAAAGATAATGCAAGGTCTTTGTCCCACGATCTCGTAGACGTGGAAAGTTAAAGAGGCTTGGTGTGTTATCAATGAATGTTGTTGTAGCTTGTCCACTTGTGAAGTTTTCATTCTCAATAACATTCATTAAAAATGGAATGTTGGTTTTAACTCCACGAATACGGAATTCACGAAGAACACGTTGCATTTTTCGAACACTATCCTTAAAATCATTAGCAAACGTACAAACTTTTACCAACAAAGAGTCAAAATAAGGCGTCACTTCGTAACCCGCATAAGCATTGCCAACATCTAAACGAATCCCAAAGCCACCTGGTGAACGATAAGTATCAATCTTTCCTGTATCTGGTAAAAAGCCATTTTCAGGGTCTTCCGTCGTAATGCGGCACTGTATAGCAGAGCCTAAAAGAGGGATTTGGTCCTGTTGAGGAAGACCAATCTCTTTATGGAGATCTTTTCCTTGAGCAATCAAAATTTGTGCTTGGACAATATCAACTCCGGTTACCAATTCTGTAATTGTATGTTCCACTTGTACACGGGGATTGACCTCGATGAAGTAAAATTGGTCGTCTTTTACTAAGAATTCAACCGTACCCGCATTGATATATCCAACATTCTTACAAAGTTTGACTGCTGCTTCGCATATCTCTTTACGAAATGCTTCAGACAAGCCTACCGCTGGCGCAATCTCAATCACTTTTTGGTTACGCCGTTGAACGGAGCAGTCTCTTTCGTACAAATGAACAATATTCCCATGACTGTCGCCAAGGATTTGTACTTCAATATGTTTAGGATTTTCAATATATTTTTCAACATAAATTTCCCCAGAACCAAACGCACCGATAGCCTCTGATTTTGCACGTGCGTAGCCGTCGCGCATCTCAGATTCATTCCGCGCAACACGCATCCCGCGGCCACCACCGCCAAGTGCAGCCTTAATCATAACAGGATAGCCATAGGTAGCTGCAAACTCTAATGCGCCTTCGATGTCGACCGCACCATTCGTCCCTGGAATACCAGGAACCTTGGCAGCGTCTGCTGCTGCTTTTGCTTTAATCTTATCTCCAAAAATATCTAAATGATGAAGGTCTGGTCCAACAAAAATAAGCCCTGCTGCACGCACTTTTGTAGCAAATTCGAGGTTCTCTGATAAGAGCCCATAACCAGGGTGGATGGCATCCGCTCCGGCATCAAGTGCTACACGAATGATATCATCCATGTCTAAATAAGCATCAATTGGTTTTTTTCCTTGACCAATTAAATAAGATTCATCCGCTTTAAAGCGATGAACAGAATATTCGTCTTCTCTTGCATAAACGGCTACTGTTGAAAGGCCGAGCTCATTACAAGCACGGAAGACACGAACAGCTATTTCGCCACGATTGGCCACGAGCAGTTTTTTCACATTGAACTCCTTATTTTTGGTTTTAAAGAAAATCAGCCCTGATTGACACACTTTTCTTACCTAAAGCATGCATTGGCTGCACTGAAATCTTTAATGATAGTATTTTTGAATACTTTTGAACAACTGACCAGTTGGTCAGTTGCTCTCATTACTCAAAGAACCATAGCGGTTTGAAAGTTCAGAGACTTCCCGCCGCTTTTCATCAGCTGAGATATTTAAAGCAAAGGCAATCCCTAGCGAGAGCACTAGAAAAGATGATCCCCCTTGGGACAAGAAAGGAAAAGTAACCCCCGTTTCAGGAATCAAGCCAATTGCTCCCCCCACGTTAATGAAGACCTGAATCAAAAACATGGCACTTATCCCAATAGTCATAAGGGAATTGAAAGGATTCCGCGCTCTTATTCCTACCAAAAGTATTCGTACAATCAAGAAAAATAAAATCCCAAGAATCAGAATCCCTCCGATCACACCTAATTCTTCCACCACAATCGCAAAAATAAAGTCAGTGTGTGCTTCAGGTAAATAGCCATTTTTTTCGATAGAATTTCCTAAACCACGACCAACCCAACCCCCATTAACAATGGCATAGTAAGAGTTTGCAAGCTGGTGACCCGAGTTGGCTAAATCACTAAAAGGATTAACAAAAGCTTTAAAACGAGCGTTAATATATGAAATCGGTAGGAACGAGGGAATCAGATGTCCTCCTGTCGCGAATAAAAGCCCTAAGAAAGCTACCGCTACTGTCAAAATAATTTTGCCATAGCCGCTGAACCAACGCCAAGAAATCCCACTAGCTCCCACCATTACCATGACTAAGGCAGCGAGTATGACTGCATTCCCCATATCAGGCATGATGATATCAAGAAGCAAGAGACTGATTACTGGTAAGCGCCAATCGCCAAAGAGGCGCTGAAAAAGGCTTTTCCCTTTAAAGAGTTCCTGGACATCACCAGTGGAAATAGCCTCTTGTTTTCTAGAAAACACTGAAGCAAGATACCAAATCACAAATACTTTGGCATATTCTGCTGGCTGGATTGTTCCCACACCCGGGATTGGAATCCAGCCATGTGCTCCATTTACCGGAGGGAAAAACAGGCGTGCAGCAATCATAGATAAAACCAGCATAATCCAAATAAAAAGGAGCATTCCTTTACTTTTCAGAGCTTTAAGCTTCATCCGATAAATAATGGCAATCACTACGAAACTTAGCATCATGAAAGCAGATTGTGTAATAACTAGTCGATAGGGTGAAAGCCCCCTGGTAAGTTGATAAGGTACTGTCGCTGAAAAAACCATAACAATTCCAATAGCTGACAGCATCAGGTAGGGTATCAGAATAGAATAGTTTAAGAAGTTTGCTTTTTTTAATCCATTTCTCATTATTTAAATCATCTCATATATCTTCGTCTTCATTTTATCTTTTTTATTATATCATTTTTTTGAAAGGATTTTCAGTTAAATGAATAATTTTCACCCCTTAATCCGATAAATTAAAAAAACATCTCTCAAGGACTACTGACAGATGTTTTTTGTTACTGACAGAGCTGTCAGTAACTTTTATTCATGTTATTCCTCGCGGTGAAGGGTTACCAGCCTTTCCTTAGGACAAAATTTCATGGTCTCAACTTTTTCTGGATGCGTTGCTTTGTTTTTACTACTGATATAATTCTTATTGCCACATGAAGTGCAGCGTAATGTGATTTTTATTCTCATTTATAAAATACTCCGTCTCCCCAGATACTTTCGAAAATTGATGAAAGACCAAATGATATTTACTACCACAAATAGACTTGTTCCTACTATAGCTGCACGATAGCTAATATAACCCGCGATGGCTGATCCGACTAGCGGGCCTGTTACCATGCCGAGGTTCGAACACATTTGAGCATAAGCAAAAATCCGACTAACCCCCTCTTTTGGCGTAATCTTAGATAACAAAGAGTTGACTGAAGGCATCAAAGCTCCAGTTCCAAAACCAAGAAGAAAGCGTAATATCCCCAGTTGCCAAGGATTTTGAACAAGAGCCATTGGTAAATAAATCACGAAAGTGAAGACAAGGCCAATCAGTATCAAGCGATGCGAACCATATTTATCTCCCAAACGCCCCAGAAAACTAGAGGAAAGCATGGCAGAAAGCCCCACCGCTGAAACGATCAAACCCGATATAAACATCAAATTATTCGTGTTTGTTGTTAAAGTCTTGATATACAAAGTAACAAATGGTTCGATAGACTGAGAAGTAATCTGAATGATAAAAGTAGTCACCAATAAGCCAAAAAGAATTTGTTTATTGCTCACTTTATTGATAATTTCCTTACTAGAGAGCATTTCTCCTTTTGGCACAGGTTCAAAGTTTTCATGTACAAAGAAAATGGTCAAAAAAGTCGCCAAAGCGAGCAGCCCGCCAACGATTAAAAAGACGTTGGACATCCCGAACCACTGCGCTAATAAACCTCCTAGTGAAGGACCAATTAGTGTTCCAGAAACCATCGCCGTTGACAAAGTACCTAGAGCATAACCCGATTTATCTTTGGGGGCCTGCGAAGCAATCATTGCAGTCGAATTAGGAATATAACCTGAAAAAAAGCCCATCAACAAACGCAAACCCAGCAACCACCAAACATTGGGGACAAAAGCAAGCCCACCCATCGTCAGGGTCATTACAATACTTGCGCGCACCATCATTACTTTACGGCCATGTTCATCGGCTAATCTTCCCCAGATGGGTGCCACCAGTCCGGAAGCTAGAGCAGTCAAAGAAAAAGCCAAGCCAGAATAAAGCTCAACATTTCCTCCTTTGACACCTAGACCTTGGATGTATAAGGGTAAAAAAGGCATCACCAACGAAAAAGAAGAGCCTACAAAGAAACAGCCAATCCACGTGATGAATAAGTTTCTTTTCCAATTAACAGTTTTCGTTTGATTTACCTCTCTTTTTTCTATTTAACTGCATTAATGCATCCTCCACTTGTTTTTCTAGCTCTGCGATGCTTCCTGAATTATCCAGAATACGATCGGCTACTTCTCGTTTTTTCCACAAAGGCATTTGTGCCGCGATGCGTTGCTTGGCTTCTTCTTTTGTGAAATGATTACGAGCCATTAAGCGTTCTAATTGCGTAGTTTCATCAATATAGACCAACCAAATTTCATCAAAGCCAGTATAGTTATATTCAAGAAGCAGTGGAATATCCATGAAAAATACTTCATCTACTGACGGCGCCATCAGTAAATGATCAGCAAATTTCTTATCCCCAGAAGCTGTTGCTATCTCCGTTTTTTCTAATAAGCGCGCCCTTTGAGCATAAAGTTCTTGACGAATAATGTCATCTTGAATTGTTGATAACTCTTGTCGTTTATTAGGATCCGCAAAAACCAACTTTCCTAGTTTCGCTCGATCAAGTTGGCCACTACTATCAATAAAATCACGCCCAAAATGTGAAACAATGGCCTCATATAATTTCCCACCTGGAAGCTGCAATTGGCGAACCACTTGGTCTGCATCAATCACTTGGTAACCTTTAGAAATCAAAAAATCAACCACCGTTGATTTTCCACTCGCAATCCCACCAGTCAATCCGATAACTTTTTTCATTCATCTATTTTAGCATATTTTTTAGGTTTACGAAACTAGAATTAATAGTTAAAAAACTATTTATTTTAAGTTGTTAGAATCAGAAAAACCTGTCATCAAAGCTGACAGGTTTTTCATTAAATTATCATAAGTCATTAGATGTTTGAAGTGTGCATTACTTCTTCATCATCATTTGAAAGCACTTCGTGGAAGACACGTTCAGTCAATTCTTGTTTTTGTTCTGGTGTGAGGTATTTCGTATTGACACAGTAACCAGAGATACGAACGATGACATCTTCACCACGCATGATTTTATCGTAAACATCTTTAAGGTCCATAACGTTCAAGTTAACGTGTTGACCAGCAAATTCAGTACCATTAATCAAAGCACCTGGTGTGAAGTAACCGTCAAGAATTTGAACCAAGTTATCCACTTGTTCATCACGTGTTTTACCAAGGGCACGTGGAGAAACTTGGGTAGTCAATGAGATACCGTCATTAGCGTCTTTGAATTCCAATTTAGCTAATGAGCGAAGGTTTTGCAACCATCCACCTTTAGCCTTGTTAGATGGGTTAGCACCTGGTGAGAAGAATTCAAGTTTAGATTTGTTGACTGTACCATCTTCATTGAGGAATACCCCTTTATGCACTGGAGAATTACCAGTTTGTTTAGAGTAAGCCACATTTGAAGTAATTGTCAAGAGTGATACAGTTGCTTCAGCATTCTTGTAAAGTTTATGAGAAGACAATTTTTGATGGTACATTTTCATGACAAGTTTAGCAATATCATCGGCACGGTCATCATCTTCACCATAACGAGGGAAATCACCTTCTACTTCATAATCGTAGATATAGCCATTTTCATCACGCAAAGTTTTAACTTTAGCATATTTAATTGCTGAAAGTGAATCAACTGTATTTGCGAATCCACAGATACCAAATCCCATGTTAGCACGAACTTTAGTTGGCAAGAAGGCCATTTGAACTGCTTCATAGTTGTATTTATCAGTCATGTAGTGGATGATATTCATCGCATCAACATAAGTATCAGTCAACCAATCCAATGATTTATCAAAATTATCCATTACAGTATCATAATCGAGGATTTCATCACGTACTGGTTCGATGTCGAATACTTTATAATCTTTATGAACGTCATCATAACCACCATTCAAACCAGTCAACATTGCTTTCAAGACATTGACACGCGCACCAAAGTATTGGAGGTTGTGACGTCCATCTTCATTTTCTGGATCAAGTGGTGAGACACAACATGAGATACATGACATTTCACCATATCCATCCTTAGCCATTGTTTCAACACCTTCATATTGGATAGATGAGTGTTTGTGGCTCATAGACATTGCATAACGTTTGAAAGCATATGGGAGTTTAGAATCCCAAAGGACCGTCAAGTTTGGTTCTGGAGCATTACCGATTGTATCAAGGGTATTCAAGAAACGGTAGTCCATTTTAGTAACACGGTGACGTCCGTCATTACCCATACCAGCCATAGATGTTGTGATGAATGTTGGGTCACCAGAGTAAAGTTCATCGTAAGCAGCAGCACGAGCAAATTTCATTGTACGAAGTTTCAATACGAAATCGTCAACAAATTCTTGGATTTCTTGTTCAGTGAATGTTCCACGAGCAAGGTCACGTTCTGCAAAGATATCAAGAACGATTGGCACACGTCCAAGTGAAGTTGCAGCACCGTTGATAACACGACATACAGCCATATAAGCGATGTTAACCCATTGGATAGCTTCTTTCACATTCATCGCTGGACGTGAAACATCAAGACCATACAAAGCACCAAAGTTTACAACTTGTTGCAACGCTTGGTACTGCATGTTAATTTCTTCTTTAAGACGAATATTTTCATCGTTAATTTCAGTGATTGCGTCCCATTCACGTGCTTTTTCTTTCATAAGGTAATCAGCACCATAAAGTGCAAGACGAGCATAAACACCAATGATACGTCCACGAGAGTAGGCATCTGGCAATCCTGTTACGGTATGCGCATGACGTGCTTTACGGATTGCTGAAGTGTAAGCGCGGAAGATTCCATCATTTACGGAAGTCATAGTTTGAGACAAAACTTCGTGCAATTGAGGATCTACTGAAAGACCATGTTCTGTCAAAATCTTTTCAGCAACACGAAGTCCCCCTTTAGGCATAAAGTTCAAACGGAACAACTCTTTATTTTGCATACCATAAATCAATTCAAGATCTTTATCATTTGGATCAATATAGCCAGCAGGAATTTTATCGATAGAAGTCACTACATCCGTATCAAACGGGAAACCTACTTCTTCGTAGTGTGCTTTTGTATCTTCAATAATTTTTTTTACTTTAAGCGTGCGCTCAGTAGGACCAGCAAGGAAACTTTCATCTCCGTCATAAGGATTGTAGTTATCTTGCACAAAACGTGTTACACTGGCTTTATCACGCCAGTCCGTTCCTTTAAAACCTTCCCAGGCTTGCTCAAAAATATTTTCAGTAACTTCGGTTTTCATTTTAGAAATCTCCTTCGTTCTTTCTGTTTCAAATTACTCTTTCATTATATCATACAGTTACGCAATAGCAAGCGCAAACAATAAGAAATTTGAGATTCTTTACTAATACAGTAAGCGTTATCTTAAAAACTGTATCAGTATTTTAAAGAATAATTCGCGTTAATTTCACAAAGAAAGTAGAGTCAAGACACTGGAAATCAAACCCTTTCATTTCTAATGAAATTTTTCACAAAGAAAAAAAGAGCTCCTAGCTCTTTATAACATATCTTTGCGGTGTAACAGCCAGGTCACCCAGCCACAGACCAAAATTCCAACAAAGAAAATTGCCCAGACCATCCATCTCAAATCCTGCCCAGGAATTGGGACGTTCATCCCGTAAAATCCAACAATAACTGCTGGTATCCCCAAAACAAAGGTAGCTGAAGTCATAATTTTCATAACGATATTCAGATTGTTACTTACAATATTTGAGAACAAATCTCTGAGATTTTCTAATAATTTCAACTGAATTTTCGTTTCTGTATAAGCTTGATCTGTTTCGACAAAAATATCATAGATTTTTTCAGCAAAACCGTCTTCATCATCTTCACGCAAGTAATCTATAAAATTTTGAAGTACTTCACGATTATTGTGTAGTGCATCTTCAAAGTAAATTAGACTAGCCTGAATAGCAATCATATCAACAATTTGGTCGTTTTTTGTCGAATTTTTGATCCCCACTTCAAGTTTCCTCCGTCGAATACGAAAATCACGTAAATAATCATGATAAGTATGGGTCATCTGATACATTACTTGAAAAATAAGTTGGTGCTTGTAACGTTTCGTATCATATTCTCGGCTAAAAAGCGCTTCGTTATCAATATCATGGTTGAGGGCTAGAATAACAGATTCATTTTTAGTCCAGACTAGAGAATAAGGAAAAGTAGCGACTTCTCCATAATTAGAAACAGCTGGATATTGTAACAAGATCAGATTATTATCATTATCATCCGTTTCAAAACGGGCATTTTCGTAATCATCAAGAATACCTGACAAATAGTCAAAGGGAAAGTCATAATACTCAGAAACAGTGCCGATTTCCTCACGTGTTGGGTTTAACACATAAGTAAAATTTTTCATTTCAGATGTAGAGATTAGTTTTTTATCAGGAGATAATTCATAGTTTTTTATCATTCATTCATACTCGCTTACAGCTTTTAAAAGAACCCATCAGCTCTTATCATATTCAATTGTAGCAGAAAATCATTCATTTGTGTCCGATGTAGGGTTTTTCGCTTCTTTTTCTGTAAAGTGTTTAATCAAATTGTCATTAATAAATGTATTGGTGTCTCCTATAGTTTGTGATACAATAAACATACTAACCTTGAGGAGTATGATTTTGAACTTTAAACATGAACCATTGAATCTCTATCTAAACTTTAAAAAATCAGCTGAACAGTTTCCGGATAGCCCAATTATCTTTGATGAGGCTGTTGGAGCTTTCCCTGAACTAGCTCTTGAAACGACTTATCAAAAGACTCATCAAGCCATTGTTGATAAGGCAAGTCTCCTAGCTGAGCTGGGAATCAAAAAATCGGATAAAGTCATTATTTTTAAATCTAGTGCCTTTGATACCTATCTTTTAGCGGTTGCTATTTCTTATTTAGGCGCTGTTCCAGCAATGATTTCTTATCATCTTCCTGCCGAAACAATGGACATTTTAGCTGGACGTCTAGATGAGCCTTGGCTCATTTATGACCAAGTTACTGACAGAACTGTCAATGAAATGAAAAATATTGAAGATTCTAAAAAACTTGCTGTCAGTAAATTTGCTTTGGAAAAACCCACTCAAATTGCTGACAGTCAGCAATTGGCCAGTGATGAGATTGCTTATCTCACTCATACTTCTGGAACAACTGGTGTACCAAAATTAATCGCTCACTCTGCTAATTCAATGGGTTGGCGTTGGGTGCTTCAAAGAACTGTAATGGATTGGATGCCTGATAAGGAAGAGATTTTAGCTTTCCATATTTCTCCTGTTCATTCTCGTTTCAATATAGGGGTTTCATCAGCAATGACCTTTGGGTTTGGCCTTATGCCCCTCAATGATTTAGCAAAAGATAATCTTGTCAATCTTTTTGCTAAACATCAGCCTTATGCCTTTGAAACTCATCCAAACGATTTTGTTCGTTTAGCAAATCTTGCAAAGCAAGACCCTGACATATTTGCTTCAATTCGTTACCTTCACTCAACTTTTGATGCAATTAATAAAGAGACAATGCACACTTTTCTTTCTGCCTCTAAGCAAAAAAAGCCAGTCTTCCTACAAATTTATGGACAATCAGAATGTGGCCCAATGATTTGGAAAAAGCATCGTTTATCAACTTTAGCAGACACGAATGCCCGTGAAATGGGGATTGGTATGCCTGGATTATCTAAAGCACGTATTGCCGATGAAAATGGAAATGAATGTCCTGCAGGTACGCCTGGAAGAATCCACTTCCTCTCAAAGGGGAGAGCTTTGACTTACTATAAAGAAGAAGAACGTTTTGATAAAGAAGTCTATGGTGACTGGTGGGATACTGGCGATTGGGGCCTCATGAATGAAGACGGAATTCTCTTTTTACATGACCGGCAAGTTGATTTAATCGATAAAATAGAATCTAATTTGGCAATTGAAGATCTTCTGTTAGACCAACATGACTTCTTAGATGAAGTGGTGATTATTCGTGATAAATCTGGTAAACCACAACCTATTTTGGCTCTAGCTGAAAATGCGGAAATGGATTGGTCAGCTTGGTGGGCTTCAATTGTTGATTTGCCATTTTTAAATGAACCTATTCTTATGGCTTACGATGAAATTCCTCGTACAGCAACAATGAAAGTTCAACGATTAGCTCTTGAAAAAGAGTTAGCTAAATAAGTGTTCATAACTTTACTGACAGAACTGTCAGCCACTTATTCACAGTAAATTTATTAACAAAACTACTGACAAAACTGTCAGTAGTTTTTTTGCTTAAAAAATTTAAATAATTGATGTTAATCAATTTATTTGTTAGAATTTAATAAATGACACAGTGTCATAAATTGAATGAATTGGAGAAAAAATGCCTAAATCAACCTATTTTAGTCTATCTGATGAAAAACGCAATCGCGTATATAATGCCTGTTTAAATGAATTTCAAACACATTCTTTTCACGAGGCAAAAATCATGCACATCGTAAAAGCGCTTGATATTCCGAGAGGGAGTTTTTATCAGTATTTTGAAGATTTAAAAGATGCCTATTTCTATGTCCTCTCGCAAGAAACCCTTGAAATTCATGATTTATTTTTTAATTTATTAAAAGATAATTCCATTGAAGAGGCGCTAGATAAATACAAATATCTCCTTCTTGAAAATTTAATTGATTCTCCTCAATATCAACTTTATAAATATCGATTTTTAGATTGGACTTATGAACTTGAAAGAGATTGGAAACCCAAAAGTTCAGCAACTGTCCCAGCTAGTGAAAATAATAATCCAGTTTCACAAGTCTTAAAATCAGTTGTTCATAACCTCATTTACAGATTATTCAGTGAAAATTGGACTAAGAAAACTTTTATTGAAAATTATGATAAAGAAATCAAATTAGTCACCGCAGGTTTACTTAATTATATTACTGATAGAAAAAGCTGAAAGGAGATTTGATGTTTTTAGCATTGAGAGAAATACGTTATAACAAGGCTCGCTACACCTTAATCGGAGCCATTATTTTTTTAATCGCTTATGTAGTCTTTATACTATCTGGTCTATCTGTAGGACTTGCCAGTCAATTTAAACAAGCCGTCCTTGATTGGCAAGCCGAAAAAGTTGTTTTATCAACAAGTTCAAATAATATTATTTCTGCTTCACAAATTACTTCTGATGATTTAAGTAATATTCATGTAGAAAATGGTTCAGAATTATCTTTGTTTTCTACTTCTATGCGTCAATCAAAAAGCGAGCGAGATAATATCGCTATCATTGCCCTGCCTGATAGCTCTAAAATCATGCCAGAAGTTCTTGAGGGGAAAAAATTTACTGACAATCATTTAGAAATGATTATCTCGAAAAAACTGGCAAATCAAGGATATAAAATCGGTCAAGAAGTTTCCGTGGGAAATAATAATATTAAAATAAAAATTGTCGGAATTTCAAAAGCCTCTTCTTATTCTGCCTCGCCTGTTATCTATACCTCATTTTCCGCTTTGAATCAGATAAAGTTTGGTGAAAAAAGTACTTCAACTTCTTCTGTTAATGCTGTCGTTGTAAAATCTGGGAAAGTTAAGATTGATTCTTCTATTTCAAATCAATATAAAGTCATCTCTATTTCTGATTTAATTAACGATATTCCAGGTTATTCTGCTCAAAATATGACACTCAGCGCAATGATTTACTTCTTATTTCTGATTGTACTGTTGATTATTGGAGTCTTTATGTATGTCATAACTCTTCAAAAAGTTCCGATTTTTGGCATAATGAAAGCCCAAGGAATTTCAAATCGCATAATAATGAACTCTTTACTTGGTCAAAGCTTTATCATTAGTTTAGTTGGCGTCTTCGTTGCTTTTATAGCAAGTTATGGAACTAGCTTTATCTTACCCGATGCAATGCCATTTGAAATTAGTCTTACAAACTGGTTGCTCTATACTTTAATTCTCATCATCGTATCAATGATTGGGTCGCTTTTTTCACTCATTACTATCCGTAAAATTGACCCAACAAAAGCAATTGGAGGTTAAAAATGACAACAATTCTTAAAATGGAAAATGTAAAAAAATCTTTTGGGAGTGGTCATAATGAGATTCAGGCACTCAAAGGAATTGATTTAGCAGTCAATCAAGGAGAATTTGTTTCAATTATTGGTCCATCCGGATCAGGCAAAAGTACATTTCTCACAATTGCAGGTGGATTGCAAAGTCCATCTTCTGGAAAAATGTCCATTAATGGGTTAGACTTTACTCCACTTTCTGAAAAAGAGCGTTCCAAACTTAGATTTAAAGAAATAGGTTTCATCCTCCAAAGTTCTAATTTGATTCCTTATTTAACCCTTGAAGAGCAATTTCTATTAATTGATAAAATCAATCACGAAAAACTAACTTCTAAAAAAGGGAGTGAACTTCTTAAATCACTTGATATTTTAGACCTTAATAATAAATATCCAAGTGAGCTTTCGGGAGGGGAACGTCAAAGGGCAGCCATTGCTCGTGCCCTCTTTAATGAACCAAATTTAATTTTGGCCGATGAACCAACCGCAAGTTTAGACACTGAACATGCTTATCAGGTTGTTGAATTATTAAGACAAGAAGCTCATTTAAAGAACAAGGCAACAATCATGGTCACACATGACCAAAGGATGATTGAAAATAGCGACAGTGTTTATAAGATTGAAGATGGACTCTTATCAAAAATCTAAATAAAATAAAAACTACTAGCTTACTAGTAGTTTTTTCATAGAATATTTTTTATAAAAAATAACCCTTCTCTAAAGAAAGAGAAGGATTATCTCTAAATCATTCGTTGATAAACCTTATTTTTTAAGGTTGTAGAATGCTTTAAGACCTTTGTATTGAGCCACTTCAGCCAATTGGTCTTCGATACGAAGCAATTGGTTGTATTTAGCCATACGGTCTGTACGTGAAAGTGAACCAGTTTTGATTTGACCAGCGTTAGTTGCAACAGCGATGTCTGAGATTGTTGAATCTTCAGTTTCACCAGAACGGTGAGAAACGATTGCTGTGAAACCAGCTTCTTTAGCCATTTCAATAGCTTCGAAAGTTTCTGTCAAAGTACCAATTTGGTTAACTTTGATCAAGATAGCGTTTGAAGCATTTTCACGGATACCACGTTCAAGGTATTTAGTGTTTGTAACGAAGAAGTCGTCACCAACGAGTTGAACTTTTTTACCAAGACGTTCTGTGAGGAGTTTCCATCCATCCCAGTCGTTTTCGTCCATACCATCTTCAATAGTGATGATTGGGTATTTAGAAACGAGTTCTTCAAGGTAGTCAACTTGTTCAGCAGCTGAAAGTTTTTTACCGCCTTCACCTTCGAATTTAGTATAGTCGTAAACACCGTTTTCGTAGAATTCTGATGATGCACAGTCGAAACCGATCATAACGCCATCTTCACCAGCTTTGTAACCAGCTGCTTCGATTGCTTTAAGGATAGTTTCTACACCGTCTTCAGTACCTTCGAATTTAGGAGCGAATCCACCTTCGTCACCGACAGCTGTTTCAAGTCCACGTTCTTTAAGAATTTTCTTAAGTGTGTGGAAGATTTCAGCACCCCAACGAAGTGCTTCTTTGAATGTAGGAGCACCAACTGGTACGATCATAAATTCTTGGAAAGCGATAGGAGCGTCTGAGTGAGAACCACCGTTAACGATGTTCATCATTGGAGTTGGCAATACTTTAGCATTGAATCCGCCAAGGTAGTTGTAAAGTGGAACACCAAGTTCATCAGCAGCAGCACGCGCAGCAGCGATAGAAACACCAAGGATAGCGTTAGCTCCCAATTTACCTTTGTTTTCAGTACCGTCAAGAGCGATCATTGCACGGTCAATAGCTTGTTGGTCAGTAACTTCATAACCGATGATAGCTTCAGCGATGATGTTGTTTACGTTGTCAACAGCTTTTTGAGTACCAAGTCCGTTGTAGCGAGATTTGTCGCCATCACGAAGTTCAACCGCTTCATGTTCACCAGTAGAAGCACCTGAAGGTACCATACCGCGACCGAATGCACCGTCTTCAGTGTAAACTTCAACTTCAAGTGTTGGGTTACCGCGTGAGTCAAGGACTTCGCGAGCATAAATATCAGTAATAATTGACATTTTAGTCTCCTTATTATTTTTAAGTGCGTCTGCACTCTTAATACATCTCTGATTTTACTATTTTTTAAAGTTTTTTTCAAGTGAAAATCTTTGCAAACTCGAATTTCACAAGGGTTTGCGCTTACATTTTTCTTCTCCTTTTCTTTTTGATAAAAAAAGAGATTGGCAAAACCAATCCCTTTTAATTTTATTCTGTTTCAATCAAACCATAACGTCCATCATCTCGACGGTACACCACATGTGTAGCATTAGTATCTGCATCAGTGAAAACGTAGAAGTCATGTCCAAGCATATCCATTTGAAGCACTGCTTCTTGCGCATCCATAGGTTTTAAGGCCACATGTTTAGTACGTACGATTTCACTGCTTTCTTCCGTCACTTCATCTGCTTGATCAAGAGGAGCAAATTCATCACCGAAAGCTTGACCAGTAGGCACTGCATTACGTGGTTTACGGTTCATTCGCGTTTTATATTTACGAATTTGACGTTCCAGTTTTTCTTCAACAAGGTCAACTGAAGAATACATGTCTTGTGAAGTATCTTCAGCACGCAAGGTTACATTCTTAGCTGGGACAGTCACTTCGACTTTAGCACGTTTATCAGAGTAAACTTTAAGATTAACATAGGCTGTCACTTCATGACCATCGTTGAAGTATTTGTCAAGTTTGCCAACTTTATCTTCAACATAAGCGCGGATTGCATCGGTAACTTCGACGTTTTCGCCACGAATATTAAATTTGATCATAAGAGTACCTCTCAACAGTTTTATAATTCACTCTTCATAACTATCAGAGCATTTGAATTCTTCAAACTGTCCTTTCCTTTATTTCTAATCTAATTATAACATGAAACAGCTTTCATCTCAAATGATTTGAGTGATTTTAATTTTTTTGTTAGAGGTGCCAATGGAGAGTTGGTCACCCGCTTTAATTTCATTGGAAAGGAGTTGTTCACTTAACAGGTCTTCTACTTCCCTTTGAAGCGCTTTTCTTAGAGGACGTGCCCCATATTCTGGATCAAATCCTACTTCGGCAAGGAGTTTAACAGCCGCAGGTGTGAGTTTAATGTGAATATTTTGTTCTGCAAGTCGATTAATAAGAGACTTACTCATAATCTTCACAATTTGCTCGATTTCTTCAGCAGTAAGCGGATGGAAGACAATAGTTTCATCAATTCGGTTTAAAAACTCGGGACGGTAATGCCTTTTTAGCTCCTCCAAAATCCGTGCCTTCATTGCTGCATAATCACCACTTATGTTTTTTGCACCAAAACCGACTGTTTTATCGTCACGAAGCGCCGTTGCTCCTAAATTTGAAGTCATGATAATGATGGTATTTCTGAAGTCCACTTTGCGGCCTTTTGTATCGGTCACAAAGCCATCATCTAGGATTTGCAACATAATATTAAAGACGTCTGGATGGGCTTTTTCAACTTCATCAAGAAGCACAACAGAATAAGGCTTATTACGCACGCGCTCAGTTAGCTGGCCTCCTTCATCGTAACCCACATACCCTGGAGGAGCTCCAATAAGTCGTGATGTCGAGTGTTTTTCCATGAACTCACTCATATCGACCCGGATCATATTGTCCTCACTTCCAAAAACACTATCAGCTAGTGCTTTGGCAAGTTCTGTCTTACCTACCCCAGTAGGACCTAAAAACATGAATGAACCCATTGGACGGCGGCTATCAGCCACGCCTGAACGCGCTCGTCTAATAGCACGAGCAACCGCTGATATCGCTTCATCTTGTCCCACTACACGCTTATGCAATTCTTTTTCAAGATTAATAAGGCGTTCGCTCTCAGTTTTAGTCATTTGGCTGATTGGTACCCCTGTAAGAGTAGAGGCGACGTTAATGACCGCTTGGTCAGTAACTTTTTGTGGCTTTTCTGAGCGCACTGAGAAACGATTGAGAGCCTTTGTTGCTTTCTGAACAAGCGCTTCTTTTTCTCGAGAAGCCGTAATATCTAAATGAACAACTGCCTCTGACAAGTCTTTTTGAGCTTCTTGTACTGCTTTTTCTAACTCTAAACGTTTAGCTTGTTGATTTTTGATTGATATTTTTACCGAAGCTGCTGCTTCATCTAAAAGGTCAATGGCTTTATCTGGCAACTTACGGCTGGTCATATAACGCACACTGAGCATGACGGCGCTTCTGATGGCTTCGTCAGTAAATTGAACATGATGATAAGTTTCAAATTTTTCCCGTAAGCCTTCCAAGATAGCGATTGCCTCATCTGGCGTAGGCTCCTCAACATTCACTCGAGCTAGACGGCGTTCTAATGCTTCATCTTTTTCAATGTATTTTTGATATTCATTATAAGTTGTCGCACCAATCATTTGGAAGTTACCACGAGCCAAGGCGGGCTTGAGAATATTCGCTGCATCGTTGACCGAATCCATTCCTCCGCCTGCTCCAATAATGGTATGTAGCTCATCAATAAAAATAATTACCTCTGGATCATTGCTGACCTCTTCGACAATCGCTGTCAACCGGTCTTCAAACTCTCCACGGAATTTTGTCCCTGCAACAACTGTTGCCATATTAAGTGCCATGATACGACTATTCATCAAACCGACTGGCACTTCACCGTTTACAATTCTTTGGGCTAACCCTTCAATGATCGCTGACTTCCCTACCCCAGGTTCTCCAACTAAGACAGGGTTATTTTTCGTACGACGACTTAAAATGTGAACTAAACGTTCAATTTCAGCCTCCCGACCAATCATCGGATCCAACTTTCCCGCTCGGGCTTCTTCTGTCAAATCAGATGAAACGGAGTCTAAAGTAGGAGTATTCGTTGTTGCTGAAACACGTTTAGCTAAATTTCGCTTAGACATTGGAGTTACAGCCTTTTTAACTTCTGGTGTTTTAAGTCCTGTGCGTTTTTCAAGTTCTTTTCGCACAGAGACGATGTTAATCTTTTGTAATTTCAATAGTTGAAGTGCGAAGCCATCTTCGACTTGTAAAAGAGCGTAAAGGACATGCTCCGTTCCAACAAGCTGCGAGCCATTATGCTTAGCTAAGAGCTGAGCAAGAGTCATTACCTCTTCAGCACGGGGCGAGAAAACAAGTTCGTCGCGCTCACTGGACACATGACTCGATAAGTCTTCCAAGTCAATTAATAAATCAGAGGCATCCACCTTCATAGCCCCTAAGACACTGTAAGCAATTGAGCCTGGAATGGAGGCCATTGCAGCTAAAAGATGCGCACTTTCAATCGCGCCATACTCATATTGATAGGCATATTCTGCTGCCTTTTCTAATATTCTTTCAATCGTTGGGGTATACTCGATATTTTCAAATTTCATCATCACGATCCAATCTATTTATTATGCTTTTCATCATTGTCCCGCGTGTAAAAGGACTGATGGCTCCGTCAGTAAGGATAAGAAGGAGCAGATTACCTTCACGCTCTGTTAGGACCTTTTCATCAAAAAGAAGTTGGATAATATCATGTGCCGCCTTGCTTGATAGATTGGCCGGAACCTTTTGATACAATGCCGTCAAAAATTCATGACGTGCGGAATACTGATATTTAACGATTTTAATGTAGCCGCCGCCACCGCGTTTTGATTCCACATCATACCCTTTTGAGGCTGTAAAACGTGTTTTAATCACATAATTAATCTGACTAGGCACCACATCAAATTGATTGGCCAAGTCCACGCGTTTAATCTCTATCTCCTGAGCTTCTTCAAGCAAGTGTCTCAAATAAGCTTCAATAATATCTGATGTATTTTTTTGAGTAGACATTTCCTTTTCCTTTCCTTTGATCCATTTTCCTAAAATAATCTTTGACTATTACTGACTATTATACCTAAAAATAATAATTTTTACCAAGAATAGCCATTAAAAGTGCGGATAGGACTATCAGTAATAGAGCAGTATTTTCCCTGCGAAACCTGTAAGAAAAGGCTACTGATGAAGCTGTCAGTAACAAAAAAAAGCCCCTTTTGGTGGCTTTTTTAATTTAATCAATCAACATTCACAATCTTAACAGTCATTTCACCAACAGGTAAAGGTACGTTGACTGTATCTCCTACTTTTTTACCAATCAGCACCCGTGCAATCGGTGATTCATTCGAAATTTTCCCAGAGAAAGGATCCGCTTCGGCTGTACCGACGATTTGATAAGACTCTTCTTCTGTATCCCCTACTTCTACAAAAGTAACTTTTTTACCAAGAGCCACTTCATCCTTAGCAATTTTAGCGTTATCTACAATTTCAGCATAGCGAATCATTGTTTCTACAGTTGAAATACGCCCTTCAATGAAAGCTTGCTCATCTTTAGCTGCTTCATACTCAGAGTTTTCAGAAAGGTCGCCATAGCTGCGTGCCACTTTAATCCGATCAATTACTTCTGGACGTTTAACGAGTTTAAGATTCTCAAGTTCATCTTTTAATTTATCAAGACCCTCTTGGGTCATTGGGTATGTTTTTTCCATTTTTTCTTCCTTTTTCTATAAACTTTTTGACCAGCTCAACTGAAAGCAACTTCTTTTGTTCCCTACGGTCGAACTTTTAGGAATTGTCATCTTCACAAAACAAGAGGACGCTGATTATGCATCAACGTTCCTCCTTGTCTTATCCTACAAACAAGTTTGAAGTGATTTCCTAGTTTTTAATTTTATCATTAACATAAGTTTGAACATTTTTATTTTGTTCTTCCAATGTTTTAGCAAAGTAAACCTTACCTGTCGTTACATCAGCAACGAAATAAAGATAATCATTTTGAGCTGGATTTAGCACTGCCTTGATTGAAGATAGACTTGGACTATCTACCGGACCAGGACCAAAGCCAGTATTGGTGTACAAATTATATGGTGAATCAATCGTAGTGTCAATATTCGCATCTTGCTCAAGTGAAGTCTTTTCACCCAGTTTATCCTCAGCATAAAGAACAGAGAGGTTTGAACCTAGTACCATTCCTTGATTCATACGATTGAAGAAGGTAGCTGCCACTTGACGCCGATCATCATCATTATTCGCTTCTTTTTCAACTAATGCAGCCAAACTCAAGACTTCATTAACACTCAATCCTTGCGAAGTGATGGTATCATAATAAGGAGTCAGTTGGGCGTTCATCGCTGCTATCATACTTTCAATCATCGATTCAACTGTCGAAGATTTTGTATAGTCATAAGTTGCAGGATAAAGATAACCTTCAAGCTGATACTTCACGCCTGAATCCTTTGCAGGAAGACTAGCAAACAGTTTCGGATAGGCTTTAACCATTTTGTTGATAAAAGTTTCATCCTGTACGGTTTTCATGAAAGCCGCAGTTGTGAAAGGCGTCTTTGCATTTTTCTCTTGTGAATTTACAGCAATCGCTTTGGAAATTTGCGTTAAGGTATAACCTTCTGGAATGAGCACCTTGCCAAGTGTTGGCGCAACAGGTTTCTCCGTCCCTCCTTCTTCTAATTTAGAAGCGATCGTGGATAAATCCATATCAGGAGAAAGGTTATAATAGCCACTCTTAAATTCCGTATAATTCTTAAACTTTGTGTAGTATTGGAAAATCATCCCATTTTTGATAATGGACTGATTTTGTAAAATTTCACCGATTTGTTTACTGCTAGAGCCAGAAGGGATATTGACTGACTTCATCGTATGGTTTTTGGTGTCTAAGGGTTGCACACCAGATTTTACAAAATTATAACCATACCATCCTGTTCCCCCTATAACCAAGATCAATAAAAGAACAATCACAGCAATAATTTTTCCTGCTGTAACACGCTTTTGTTTCTTTTTCTTTGTCTTTTTCGACGGTTTTGTTTTTTTGGAACCTCGACTTTTCGCACTGGAGGCTGCTTTTTTTCGCTGAGGTGTACGCTCTCTTGTTTCCGCAGTAGTAAATGTTTCTTTTTCAAGCGGTTCACTTGGCCGGCGATGCTCACTTCTTGAAAAAGTCGTCGCTGAAGCTTCGTTTTCTTTTTCTTCCAGAGCTAAAGCTTCTAGTTTTTGCCGTAAAGAACCTGTTTCTTGCGAGACTTTTGACGCCTTAACTTCCTCCTCTAGCGGTTCATCTTCTTCTTCAGGAAAATCAAAAACAGGAAGCTCAAAGGGTTCAAGCTCCACTTTCCTTCGGGTCGCACGAGGGCGCGTCTCTGTAGGCTTATCTTCTGATTTTGGGCGTTCAAATTGACTGACGCGTGGTGCCTCTGTCTCTTCTTTCGCCTGTTGTACAGCATTTTCTTCCAGCTGACGTAAAATCTTTTCTTTAAAACTTTCGCGGGAAAATTCAGCTGTGTCTTTATCCACCAAATCTGTTCTCCTTATGATGTTTGAACTGACGTTCAAGGATTAGCATTTCACTTTTATTTATTGTAACCGTTCTTATGAAATTTTACAAATAATAAGCAAATATTCATAAAAGTGAGGCCCCTCACCTCACTTTTATACTTTTAGTCTTCGTCTGAGTCGTCAGAATCTTCGTCATCATCGTCTTCAACGTCGATTTCAACATCTTCATCTACATTTTCAAGTTCTACTTCAGCAAGTTCAGCATCATAAGCTGCGACGTCATCTTTGTCTTCATCTTCAGCTTCAGCATCATAGGACATATCTTCTTCTGTCTCTTTGCCATTTTCTTCATCTTCTGGATCAATCTCATCTTCGATCCCGAAGACATTAACTTTGCTACGTTTTTTAGCTGGTTTTTCTTCTTCGTCTTCTTCGATTTCATCGAGGGCAATGACTTCCTCGTCGATTTCGTCGATTGCATACCATGAACGTAAGGCCCAAACATTCCCACCCAGTGGAATGAAACTTCCATCAGTATTGATTTCGGTGTAAAAACGTGAAATACTAGCTTTGATTTCGTCGTCTGATTTATTCAGGTAAGTCTGGATTGCTTTGACAATTTCAGCAAATGGCATTTCTTTACCATTTTGCTCTAGCAATGCATGAGCGACTTCAATCATTGAAAGTTCTGAGGTTTGTTGTCCTTCTAAGGCTGTAATTTTCAAGTTCTTGCTCTCTTTTCATATAAAATGTAAGTTCGTTCCATCGAGTCGGGAAATTATGGCATCGCTGACACCTCTTTCTAACTCTCTTTAGCGAACTTCGTTTGCAGAATTTTCTTTTTATAGTTTATATCAAATTTGGCTAGCTGTCAATATTTTATATCGCTTACGCCAAAAAACTTCTGTCAACTTACATGAACTTTTTTACTCCTTCTTTAAAAGCATTTCAAAAAGGAAGTTCTGACAGAAATATTCGTATTATTATAGAATAAAATTAGTAATGCATGAGCACTTTATAGTCGTAATTGCCAATTTTCTCACGACCTTTAAGCTCGTCCAATTCGATGAGAAAAGCGCATCCAACAACAATCCCACCCATCTTTTCGACAAGCTCAATAGTTGCTGCAATAGTCCCACCTGTAGCCAACAAATCATCAACAATAAGCACACGTTGACCTGGTTTAATGCTATCAGCGTGCATCGTTAGCGTATCTGTACCATATTCTTTTTCATAGGTTGCTTCGATGACTTCACGAGGAAGTTTGCCTGGTTTACGCACAGGTGCAAAGCCAACACCTAAGGCAAACGCTACTGGACAACCAATAATAAAACCACGCGCTTCAGGTCCGACAACCATATCGATTTCTTTATCTCTGGCATATTGGACAATTTCAGTAGCTGCATAATTGTAGGCATTACCGTCAGCCATTAAAGGGCTAATATCACGAAAGACTACCCCTTCTTTTGGATAGTTTTCAATGGTTGCAATATAATCTTTTAATTCCATAGTTTTTGTATTACTGACAGAGTTGTCAGTGCTCCTTTTGTAAATTGTAACTGTAAGACGTAATTTTTAAATTTGAAAGTTACTGACAAGCCTGTCAGTAATTTTTTTACAGTCACTTTTCAATTAATTTTTGATAGATTTCTTTAACAGGTGCCAGTGCAAAAAGTTCTTGCATTTTCACAATTTCTTGTAGTTCTTGGTAAATCTTACTTTCTGAAATTTCACGTTTTTCTGCCGTCTTATTCACTGACATAAGGCCATTTTCAATGGTTACAAAGTCAAGTTCTTCAAATATTTTAATCATTTTAATTAATAAAAGATGGGGAATATTTAAATAATCGGCAAGTGACTTCAATTTGTAACGGACATCAAATTCGGGAAATTGATAGATTGCTTTATACAATTTAGCAAACTGTTCACGATTGCCGCCACCTGTTAAATAATAGGTGTCTTCAATCTGATTTTTAAAATAAATCATTTTCAAATTTTGGGCCACCTTCGCTTGAAGGGCTTGCTTTAACGAAGAAAAACCTGCTAAATTTGTAGGTGCCTCCAAAACAACAAGCACATCTTCCATTATATCATGTTTTAGTTCATTTTGAACAAATACACCTGCTTTTTCTGGGAAATTTATTCCCTGGCTGCGTGCATCAATGAGTTCTATACCGACGGCTTTAGCATCTTGTACCATAAGTTGAACAGTAGTATTTCCATTCCAACTATTAGTTGATAAGTTAACCGCAAGCTTTGTATCGACTTGTTCAAATTCTAAAGCTTCAGCACCATGGTTGAAATAAACAGCCTCTACCTGTTGCTTTCCTTGAGTCAAGCGAAGCTTGAGATGACTATTGTCTTTCCCCATGCTCCGGCTTTGCACTACCTTATAATTTTCGACTAAAAAGTATGGTTTAGGGTGATCCATCCCATAAGGAGCCAACTTTTGTAGGCTACGAATTTGTTCTACAGAGAGCGTCTCCAAATCACAGCGTCCAGAAAGTTCAAGCGAGCTTTTAAGCGACATATCAAGATTTTCATGCTCGATATAATCTAACATAGCTTGTTTAAGGGCAGTGACATGATCTAGAGTTAGGGTCATCCCAGCTGCCTGTTTATGCCCCCCAAACGCAATAAAAAGTTCACGATGAGAATTTAAAGCATCAAAAATGTTGAAAGCCTCAATGGAACGAGCGGAGCCTTTTAAAATTTCACCCTCTTTAGCAAGCATGACGACTGGCTTATGCGTCTGCTCCAAAAGACGGCCAGCGACAATCCCTAATACCCCTTTATGCCAATCTTCGTGATAGAGCACTTCGACAGGATCTCCAGTTAACATCGTGACAGCCTGTTGATAAATTTCTTCAACGATTTCCTTGCGCTCACTATTTTTTTGATCAATCATCTTAGCAATCTCATGCGCTTCATCTTCATCCCACCCTGTTAATAATTCAATTGCTGGGTTGGGATCATCTAGCCGTCCTAAAGCATTTAATCGTGGGGCAATTTGAAAACCTACCGTCTCCTCAGTCACTTTATCAAAATCGACACCTGCGTATTGCATCAACTCTTGCAAACCAGCACGCTCTGTTTGTGCTAAAATTTTCAGTCCGTGTGCAACTAAAATACGGTTTTCATCCGTTAAACTTACCATATCAGCAATCGTCCCAATAGCGACAAGATCTAACATTTCACGCGGCACATATTCTAAAAGCGCACAAGCGACTTTAAAGGCAACACCTACTCCTGCCAAAAATTTAAACGGATAAGCGCTCTCTGGATGCTCAGGATGAACAATGGCGTAAGCCTCAGGTAACTGATCAGGCATCGCATGATGATCCGTAATAATTACATCAACACCTTGATTTTGTGCCCAAGCGATGGCTTCATTTCCCGCCACCCCATTATCCACAGTGATAATGAGATCAATGGCTTCGTTATTGATGAAATATTGATAAACTTCGAGATTTGGTCCATAACCATCAGTGAATCTGTTGGGAAGATAAACTTCAACTTCAGCTCCAAGTTCATCTAAAGCTGTTTTCATGACTGATGCAGCGGTCATCCCATCTGCATCATAGTCACCATAAACCAAGATCTTTTGATTAGTTTCAATCGCTTTTAAGATACGTGTGATTGCTTTTTCCATATCATGGAGCAAGAAAGGATCATATAAATCCTCCAGATTTGGACGTAAAAAATGCTCTATTTTCTCAGCATCCCGAATGCCTCGATCATAGAGAATTTTTCCTGTCAGTGTGTCTAATTTTTCTTTTTTAATTAATTTTAAAAACTCATCTGGAAGCGTCCCCTCGGAGAGCATCCATTCATATTTCGTTTGAATCATTAAATTCCTCACCTAGGTTTTATGCTTATTTTATCATATTTTGTCCAAAAGAAAAATCCCAGAGTTGGGAAATCTCTTTTCTTATAATGCCAGACTTTCTCCGATGTATTGTTACTTAGAATACATTTTCCGATTCATCGGACGGACGGAGAAATTGTTTCTCCTCAAAGATATTTTCGCTATCAAAATCAACCATCTCTTTAATAAACGCTTTAAATTTTTCAAACATAGCACCCGCCCTCATTTCCTTTAAGATAAACCCAATTATAGTTGGCTTCTATCAACAGGAACTTAAGCTATTCTTAGCCTAAACTAAAAAACTTGCTTACTTAAAATTAAAAAAACGTGTGGATAAATAGTCAAATAGGCCGGGCATTAGCGCTCTTAGTCTCGAAGCTGTGGATAAAGTCCAGGGCAAATTAATTTCTCGTCTCTTTTTCCCCAAATTTTGCACAATTTTAGTGGCCACTTTCTCTGCAGAAAGAGCGGTTCTCCCCACTTTAGCCAAATAGGCCTGGTTCTCCTTATGAAACTTAGTCCGCACCGGTCCAGTATTTACAGTAGTTACAATCAAGGCTGGATTTTCCATCCGAAGGGCATCAGAAAAAGTTAACAATGCAGCTTTAGAGGCTGCATAAATACTTGATTTGGCAGTCGGAAGTTTCCCTGAAATTGATGCGATATTAACCAATTGTCTTTGGGGGGTTAATTGTCGCGTCAGCTGAATAGGTAAGAGGGTATTAATTACAAATTGTTCTGTCACCTCAGCATCTGTCTGTGACATCAAAGGTTTAAATATCCCAAATCCAGCATTATTAATCAAAATATCTACAGGTCCGACTTCTTCTTTATTTAGTAACTCATCGGTTGTAAACAAGGTAACGTGCGTCAAATGACCATAAAGCTCCGAAAGGGCCTCTTTGCGCCGGGAAACTAATATCAGATGGTCATCAGGTAACTGTTTGACTATTTCCTGAGCAATGTCTCCTGTCGCACCGGTAATTACAATTGTCCTAGTCAATTTTTTCCTCATATAAATCTTTTACCACAAAAGCATTGCCATGTACAGCTTGGGCTTCTCTTGCCAACTGCCCTACTAACGGCCCCACATAACGTGCACTGATATGGGTCAATAATAAACGTTTGACCTGTGCTTCTACAGCAACTTCAGCCGCCTGTTTTGAAGTCGAGTGACCGTGGGCACGTGCCATCTTACTTTCAACCGCACCATAAGTTGCCTCATGAACTAAAAGATCTGCTTGCCACGCTAAGCGCGTTGCTGCATTGGTCTTTCGCGTATCCCCTAAAATCGTGACAATTTTTCCTTTTTTATCAGGTCCGATAAAATCTTGCGGATTAAAAACAGTCCCGTCGTACTCCACAGCTTGACCTTTTTTAATCTTGCCAAAAAGTGGTCCAAAAGGAAGCCCTGCATCCTTTAAGGCTTGAGCATCAAGTTCTCCTACACGATCTTTTTCAACGACACGATAGCCAAGGCAAAAGATTGTATGATCTAGCAGATCGGTATAGACTTCAAAACTATCATCCTCAAAAACCTTGCCTGCTTGTGAAATTTCATGAAAATGTATTTTATAACCTAAGCGTGAACCAGATAGTTTCAAACTCATTAAAACATACTCTTTAATGCCTACTGGGCCAAAGAGATCAAGATCTGTTTGCTCGTCACTACTTTGAAAGCTTCGACTGGATAGAAAGCCTGCTAAACCAAAAATGTGATCGCCGTGCAGGTGAGTAATAAAAATTTTCGTAATTTTACGCGGTTTAATCGGCGTATTCAATATCTGATGTTGCGTTGCTTCACCACAGTCAAAAAGCCAGATTTCATTGCGTTCATCAAGCATTTTTAGGGCGATCGCTTGAGTTTGACGGGATTTTGAAGGTTGCCCCGCACCTGTTCCCAAAAATTGAATTTCCATGAGACCTCCATGTCTTCTATGCTTTCTTAGCTATCGTACTTTTTTGTTAATCTCTAATAAAAAAGAGTTTTAAGGAAAGCAAGAAAAAATTGTGAGTTCCCCCACAATCCTTATCCTATAATTTAGTGACCCGTGCTGGGCTCGAACCAGCGACCCTTTGATTAAAAGTCAAATGCTCTACCAACTGAGCTAACGAGTCATTTTCAAAAGTGTTGACCGAACACCAATTTGTCAACTGACAAATATGCGTCCGGAGGGAATCGAACCCCCATCGCAAGAACCGGAATCTTGCGTGATATCCATTACACTACGGACGCGGATGTTGATTACCCAACCATCTTATTTTACCGAAATTCTAAAAAAAATGCAAGAGTAAACTCAGCTAAAAAATAAAAAGGCTATCCATTTGGATAGTCTTTTGTTTAATTTTTGGTAGCTTTGATAGAAGACATAATTTTAGTGCGCAAATCTTCGGCACCTTCTGCGCCACCCGGTAGGAAAATTGTGGAATTCCCCCGATCCGCAAATTGGTTGAGCGTGTCTAAATATTGGTTAGTGAGGAGGATGGACATGATTTGTTCTTCATCCAAAGCAACACCTAAGTTTTTAATTTCAGTGATTTGTTGGGCCAAACCATCTACGATTGCTTTACGTTGTTCAGCAATACCTACCCCATGCAATCGATCTTTTTCAGCTTCAGCTTCAGCTGCTGTGACAATTTTAATCTTATCTGCATTGGCTAACATTTGTGCAGCGTCACGTTTCCGTTGAGCAGCGTTAATCTCATTCATAGACTGTTTGACTTCTTGATCTGGTTCCACTCGTGTAATCAAAGTTTTAACAATGATGTACCCATAAGTTTCCATTTCTTCTGCGACTTGGTGTTGTACCTCTAATGCAATTTCATCTTTTTTCTCAAAAACTTCATCAAGTGTTAGCTTGGGTACTGCAGAACGCAATGCATCTTCAATATAAGATTTAATTTGTTCGCCAGGGTTCATGAGTTTATAGTAAGCATCTTTAATACTGTTTTCGTTCACACGGTACTGCGTTGCAATGTTCATTGTTACAAAAACATTGTCACTGGTCTTTGTTTCTACTGTCATTTCAGTTTGTAACAAACGCAATTGAATGCGCGCTGCAATTCGATCAATCCCCCAAGGCATTTTCAAATGAAAACCTGGCCCAGCTGTGGATTGATATTTACCAAAACGTTCCACCAAAGCAACCGTTTGCTGTTTGACCACAAACACAATTGTACTTAGGCTAAAGATGAGAATGAGTAAAATAATGGCTAGAATAACCACAGGAAATAATAAGATAGACATGAGAACTCCTCCTTTTTCTCTTCATAAATTACTGACAACTCCATCAGTAATCGTTTTCACAAGTGTACCATTTCTCAGCCATAAAAGCAATGTTTACCGCTGTTTAAAAGGGTTCTTTTACATTCCCTTTGTAATATATACAAAGTGCTTGCGTCCATCTCGACCAAAGCGTAAGGGGCTTAAAAAGCCAATTTGTTGTGCCTGCTCTAGTAAATCTTCCACATTATAGCCGGATAAGCGGATGTATTCATCATTTTCTGACAAGTCTGTCAGTGGAGAGGCTTCTTTAAAATCGATAAATTCACTCTCAAACTTTGCTGGTCTCATCGTGATGCGCTCCCCATTTTTTTCAAGAAGGTAGTGAGGAAAAATTTGAGCCAGTTCAAAAAGAAGTTCGTCGGTAATTTTTACAGGAAATTCACTAAAAATGACGGCTTCTTCCTCTTTGTTTTTGTAGCAAAAACCAAATGATTTTCCTGAAAGATTCAAGCGGATAAAACGGAAATTTTCCGTGCCAGCTTTTCCCTCCAAGTGAAAATCAGGCTTTTCCTCAAAAATATCAAGTGCACAAGACAGCTCAAAAAAGTAATCTGTCGCATCTTTTGGAGAACGTTTTTGATAAAGTTCAGCGAAATAGGCGTTCAGTACAGAGGCTGGTGGAGTGACCAACAAACGTTTGTCTGAAAGTGTCGTCAAACTAGCCAACCGATTTTCCAGAAAAACACGATCTTGCGCCATGAATCCTCCGTATTTCATCGCTAAATCCAACCACTTTTTATCATTCATCTTTACATTTTCCTCTTTTTCCTAAAAATATTACTGACAGCCCTGTCAGTAACTTATTAATTTCTCATTTTCATTCTGTTTCATTATAACATTTTTCGGGACGGGCGTCAGTTCAAAAAAGCATCTACCTGATCAAGAATATTCGCTGGATAGCCCGCTTCAAAAACATCAAAAAATTCAACAGCCATCCGGTTTTTAAACCACGTCAGCTGACGCTTAGCATACCGTCTTGAATTACGTTTAACCAACTCAACAGCTTCGTCTAAGGTTGCTTCTCCTTGAAAATAAGGGAAAAATTCCTTATAGCCAATTCCTTTTGCGGCTTGGGCTTGAGGGGCTTTCTCAAAAAGACGACGGACTTCATTTAACAAGCCTTCACTAAGCATTTGATCAACACGACGGTTAATCCGATCATAGAGGATTTCTCGTTTTGCGTTAAGACCAATCAAATGAAACTCATAAGCAGAGCCTTTATTTTCATCTTTAACGCCAAACTCTGCTCGCTCCAAAGCCCGTACTGCTCGTCGACGATTCATTTCGGGAATATTGAGTCCTAAGTTCGTCACCTTTTCAAAGAGTTGCGCATCGGAAAGGGTCTCTAATTGTTCACGCAGAGCCAGCATTGCCTCGTGATTTTCTTCGCCACCCAAGTGATACCCTTCCACCAATGCTTGAATATACAGCCCCGTTCCGCCCACAACGATTGGAACTTTTCCTCGCTCAATAATTGCTGCAATTGTTTCATTAGCAAGTGAAACAAAGTCATGTACCGAAAAATTTTCCTCCCAAGATCTTACATCGATCAAGTGATGAGGTGCAAGCAACTGTTCTTCTTTAGTCACTTTAGCTGTACCAATATCTAATCCCTGGTACACTTGTTGCGAATCACCCGAAATGATTTCGCCATTAAAACGCTGAGCAAGTTCTATTCCTAGAGCTGTTTTTCCGACTGCAGTGGGTCCGACAATTACTAAAACTTTATTATCTCTCATGAAGTTATCCGCTTATTCATTTCTATCAATACTTTTCTCTATTATTTCAGATTTAAGACACAAATTCAAGCTTTGAAAGAATAAAAAAGTTACTGACAGCTCTGTCAGCAACTTTTGTACTTTTCTTATGCCTTAACTAGCGAAAACCTTACGATAAATTCGTTTCCCCCGATGCATCAGAAGCTGACGATATTCTGCTCGACCGACAATCAGAGTCATCTTACTAAAGATATAGCACGAAAGCAGAGTTACCGCAAAATTTGGTAAGGAAAGGAAAGTCAATAAGGAGACACTCAAGACCACCACATCGACTATAAATAAGACTTTATCTATTTTGAAATCCCACTGTTCTTCCAAAATTCGACCAAGTAAAATCGAACCTCCAAATGTCCCTTCTGAAATAATCACAAGTCCCGCACCAATCCCAGAGAGAATGCCATCCAATATTCCCGCAAAAATGACATGTGAAAACTGAAAGCCAGTCACTCCTAATGCTTCGTAAATCATCAACCACACACTCATCGAAAGGGCTCCAGGAACACTTAACAATAAGATTCGCCTCGGCAACAAACGTCCCCCAAAAGCAAAGAGTGGAATATTGACTAAAAAGAAAGTTAAAGCTGGGTTAATCCCGAAAACAAAATCCATAAGTACAGAAAATCCGGCCACCCCATTACTTGCTAAACGGTTTGGAATGACAAAAAGTTGGACAGAGAGCACGTAAAGCCCGACACCTACAGTCAAAATGGCGAGGTCTCTCATAAACTTTTGATCTATTTTTACGCCCATTAGTTTCATATCTATTGCTACCTTCTTTCTATCTTAACTTAAATTGTTGTAACTTGTTATATGATATCACATGAACCTCTATCTTACCTTAACCAGTTAAGCATTTAGAAAATCACATTTTGCAACCGTTTCATTAGCGTTACTCTAAAAATTGAATTATAATAATATTAGAACGATTTCAATTTATAGATAAAGGAGACTACACATGAAGCACAAACTGATTAAAGGTTACCTCGTAGGTAAAGCTATCGAGATGACTATCGCAGGAGCCACTGTCCTCCTCGCAAAGAAAAAAGGGTGGATGCCTGAACATTCAGAAACACCTTCCAAAGCAGATTTTATTGCCCAAAAGAAAAAAGAGGCAGCACGCAAAAGGATCGCCCGTTTTTAAACGAATCCACTTCTCTCGATTATGTAAAGAAAAGGAGTCACTCTATGGATAAAAAAACATTTATCGCTGGCGTTTTAACAGGAAAAGCAACGACTTACCTAGCACTTGGTCTCGTCGCACTTGGTGTACATTATAAAGTCATAAATCCGCTCAAGAATAAAGCATTAAAAGTTGACAGTGGACGTAAGCGTGCGGCGCGCAAACGTATTGCTCCTTAGTAGAAATAAAAAAAACTTACGGGTTAATCCGTAAGTTTTTTATTTCTTTATTACTTACCCCATAAGCGATAAATTGCTTCCGCATAGATTTCCATTGTTTTACGAAGCTCTGCCACAGACCACTGTTCATTAGCTTGATGCATGTAGTCAGGACTGTCAGGGAACATTGCCCCAAAAGCCACACAATTTTTCATTGTACGCGCAAAAGTAGCTCCACCGGAAACCATTGGTTCCGTCATGTCATTCGTGCAATCTCGATAAGTACTTAAAAGTGTACTTACTAACTCACTTTCTAAAGGAACATATAATGGTGCTAGCCAATCAAATTCTTTATACTCAAGTTGATATTGCGCAGCCTTATGACTTAATTTCTTGACTAACTCGTCTTTATTCACAGTCACTGGGATACGCATGTCTAAACCAATTTTCGTTGCTTCTTCTGTAATCACAAGTTCAGCAAAATTCATTGACAACTCACCAGAAGCTTCATCTTCAGTTTTTCCAACAACATTTTCTCCCGTTGCATTTTCTCCAACCAGTTTTCCAAGAAAGGAAAGAGGAGGAAAATCAAAGACATCACTCAAAGCTATTGCCAGACGGCTGACCGCATTAATCCCCTCCGGAGCATCCTTAGCATGCACACTTTTCCCATGAACCAGCAAGCCATTTTCTAATTTTTCATAACTAAAGCCATGCGCATCCAAAGCCTGTTGGACTTTTGAAAGTTGATTGGAAGCATAAGACGCTCGGTCAGGCACTACATTTAATGCACCACCGGCTCTTAAAGAAAATTCTGTTGTCCCTGGGCCGATAAGATGAGCCTGCAACAAGCCTTTCTCAGCATAAATCAAAGGGAACTCCGCATCTGGGGCAAAGCCCATCGTGATACTTTCTTCTTTTTCATTATATTTTTCTAAGCAGCGCCAAAGCGTTTCTTCATCCGTACCAAAAATGAAACGGATACGCCCTTCAAAGGCAACACCTGCATCCATCAAAGCCTTTACTGCAAATAAAGCAGCCATCGTAGGCCCTTTATCATCCTGGGTCCCTCGTCCAATGAGTAAGCCATCACGTTCAATCAGTTCAAAAGGATCTGTCTGCCACCCTGCTTGATCAGCCGCTGGGACAACATCCATATGACATAATAAGCCAAACAGCTGTTCTCCTTCACCTACTTCTGCGTAACCATAGTAACCCTCATCATCTTTAAAGGTTTTAAAACCAAGTGACGCGCAAAGTTTCAAAACCTCATCCAGAGCTGCCACTACTTTTGGTCCAAAAGGCTGACCAGGGCCTGCCTCATTTTCATTAAGGACCGACTCATGACTTACCAAAGTTTTTAAAGCAAGGACCGCCTGTTTTTGATGTTCATCAGTAACAAATGTTTTCATCTTCTACTCCTTTTGTTAAGTTAATAACTTCAAATTATAACACCGCAGCAATACCAAGAATAACCATAATGACCACAAGTTGAATCACAATTAATTTTGCCATAAATTTCCACCACGTTCCGATATTAAAACGAGCAATTGCTAAAGCTCCCATGACCACCGCCGATGTTGGTGTAATCAAATTCAAAATACCCGACGCAGATTGATAAGCAGTAATTACCAAATCTTTAGAAACATTAGCAAACTCTCCCATAGGACCCATGATACCCATAGTTGCAGCCGCTAAACCAGAAGTGGAAGGGATTAAGAAACTCATCGGTAAATAAAAGAGGAAAGTTAAAATAATGAAGAGACTTGAAGAAAGCCCGCTCAATCCCTGCTCACCCCAGTGAAGAATCGTATCCGTAATCATTCCATTATTCATCACAACTTGTATTCCCCGTGCAACTGCTACTACAATGGCTACGCCAATCATATCAGAAGCACCAGCAAGAAATGACGCAATAAATTCTGATTCTTTCATGCGATAAACCACCGCTACAATGAGCGACATCACAATAAATAACATCGTGATTTCAGGAAAATACCACGTACCGAGCGGTGCCATATTTTTACCTAAAAGAACCCCGACCACTGGCAAACCTGATAACCAATCAGTAGCTGTATTGAAAAACGTAAAGTGTTTATTCAACATATCCCAAGGGATAAGCGAAATAATCATAATCGCAAAAGTTGCAAAGAAAATGCCATTGACCCACTTTTGTCGTGTAGTAATCTCTGCCTGACTTTCGATGGATTCGATATCAAAGTGTTTACGATCTGCTTCGCGGGTTTTATAAACTAATGATTTGGTCGGATCCTTTTCAATTTTTGAGGCATAACGCATAACATATATAATGGAAATTGCGGTCAAAACAATTAACATAATAAAGCGAAGACCAATTCCTTGCCCCATCGAAATCCCAACAGCATTGGAAGCCACACCCGTGGCAAATGGATTTACTGTGGAAGCCAAACATCCTACTTGAGAACCGACTAAAACAATGGCCACGGCTGTTACAGTATCGAAACCAACCGCAATCATTACTGGAATAATCAAAACATAAAAGGGTAGTGTTTCTTCTGCCATTCCATAAGTTGAGCCTCCCAAAGCAAACAGTGACATCAAGACAGGAATCAGTAATTTCTCGCGTCCTTTAAAACGCTTAACAATTGATGCTACTCCGGCATCCAAGGCACCAGTCTTATTCACAACACCTAAAAAGCCTCCTACCATGAGAATAAAGAAAGAGATAGGAATTGCGGCAGGAGTTGCAGGAATATTGCCATTAGCATCTATTCCCAACATTCCATTAACGGGTGCCATAAAAACATCCCAAAGCCCTTGAGGATTGGAAGCCACCTGTGTAAAAGATCCTGCGATGATGTTTCCCGCATCATCCACTTTATAGTGTCCTGCGGGAATAAACCAAGTCAGCACCGCTATAATTGCAATAATGATAAAAAGTATCGTATATGCTGATGGCATCTGAAACTTTTTCTTTTTCGCTTCCATAAGAAACCTCCCAAATATAATAATTAAAGCGTTAACATAATAATACTACACCTTTTTCTAATTTTTTTCAAATCTAAACATTAATAAATAACCTAAAAATTAAATAATCTTATCATAATATAAAAAAGAGAGTTCCTACGAACTCTTCTTTTTTTATATTTCATTAGTAGTGAAAATTTCTTTTTCATCTGCCCGATCTAAACGCTCATGAATTTCCAAATTACGAACGTCTGAAAGCACCAGAGGAACGGTTTCTACGGTGACCTCAGAGAACTGAAGTCCAAACCAGCGGATTGGTGAGGCCGTAATTCTCTTGATTTGTGCCTTGGTTTGAAGTACAAAACGTTCAAATCCCGGCATTTGACGTGCATTCATCAATTTTTCTTCAACGACTACAAAGCGGAAATCTCCCACTTTTCTACCTGGCGTAATACTATAATGCTGGTGCTGACGAGGTAAACGTCCTGACTCCATCAAGTCTGTGACAATCGTCCGTAGGTAACGAGGAACCTCTTGGCGCATCCGGAAACCTAAATAGAGATTGACACGAACAATAAAATCTGTTCCCATCATATCTACCTTATACTCTGACGTGTAGGGCTCATCAGTGACCTTAACATTCACAAACCAGTAACACTCTGCACGTTTAGGACGCTTGTCAAGAATAGAATACAAAATAGAGCGATCAATCCACTCATGGTCCATTTTGCTTGTCAAATAAACAACGTTTGTTTGATATAAATCATAGGATTCATCATGACGCAACGCATTGAGTTGATTCTTATAGTCATTAATATTGAGTGATTTGATATATTTTAAAACAATTTTATGCGATTTGCTCCAAATGAACATTACAAAGATGATCATCAAAGCTATCAGTACTACGATATAAGCACCTCGTAAGAATTGCACCAATGATGCTGCAAAGAAGGAACCTTCTATCATAAACAGGGCCAGTGAAATCACGGCCACCCCAATTTTAGGTATGCCCTTTTGAATAAGGAAATATGTCAATAAAGTCGTTGTCATTAACATTGTGATAGTAATGGCAAGACTGTAAGCTGCTTCCATATGTTCTGAGGTTTTAAAATAAAGAACAAAGAATGAAGTAGTTGCCCAAAGCGCAAAGTTAATAGCAGGAATATAAAGCTGTCCTAAACTTTGACCAGGATAGTAAATTCTTAACAAAGGTAATAATTTGAGTCGAATAGCTTCTGAAACAAGTGTGAAAGAACCAGATATTAAAGCTTGAGAAGCTACAATTGCGGCTAGTGTTGAGAGGATAACCGCATAAACTACCAAGGGTTGTGGCAAAACAGCAAAGAAGGGGTTGAGTGATAAACTTTCGCCACGGTGTGACAATAACCATGCTCCTTGCCCACAGTAGGACAGGATAATACAGATTTTTACAAACGGCCAACTGACATAAATGTTTCCTCGACCGACGTGTCCTAAGTCCGAGTATAGTGCTTCTGCCCCCGTTGTAACTAGGAAAACTGAACCTAAAATAAAGAAACCTGCTTTGTTTTCAGGACTAAACAAGAGCTGAACTGCATAGTAAGGATTGATTGCTTTTAAAATAGACAAGTCTAAAAAAGAGTTTAATAAGCCACTAATACCGAGGAAACTGAACCATACAAACATTATCGGTCCAAAGAGCTTTCCTACTAAACTTGTCCCAAAACGTTGAATAAGAAACAAAAAGGCGAGGATAATCATGGTAGTAATGATTACAGCCGTTTGGTTGGAGTAAACATTCGCAAGATTAGGGACCCCCCTCAGCCCTTCAATTGCTGAGGTTACCGTAACAGCTGGAGTCAATGCTCCGTCAGCTAATAATGTTGCGCCACCAATCATCGCTGGAACAACGAGCCACTTTCTCATCCGACGAACAAGCGTGAATAGAGAGAAAATCCCACCCTCATGATGATTATCCGCCTTCAAAGCGATGAGCACATATTTGACCGTAGTAATGAGTGTCAATGTCCAAATGACAAGAGAAACTGCGCCTAATACGAAATTGACAGAGAGGTTTTCTAGACCACCTTGCCCTCGAACAATGGCTTGCATAGCATACAAAGGGCTCGTCCCAATGTCACCATAGACAATACCTAACGCAATAAGGAAGCCCGCAGATGTCGCTTTATTAAACGACTTATTGTTTGCATGACTCAATTTGAATTTCCTCAACTTTCTTCCGCCACAATGAGTGACTTTATAAAAAACAAACCTCAACTCAGGCTTATTTTTGATAACTACATTATAGCAGAAATTAAAAGATTTAAGATGAAAAAACTGTCAAGATTATCACATAGTACTACTTTTTCTTTAATAGGACATAACATAAAAAAATCGAACAATGAGTTCGATTTTTTTTAGTGTTTTTGATTTCCTTCATAGCGCTTATCACTCTGCTCTTTTAATTATCAATTATACATTTTACTTCATGCTTCTTTCTAAAAAGAAATCATAAACAAGTAAGAGCACGAGACCACTTCCTATGATAGATAGGAGTGTCAGTCGACTCCAATCTTTCCAAAAAGGAATCTTAGTCAAAATGAGCGTCTGATCCCATGAGCTATCTGCTTGAATAGACAAAGTTGTTATTTTTGAGCTATTTTTTTGATAGCCACGCGGTAATTGAATGGTGACGATTTGGTTCGTCAACGCTTCAATATTTGCAGTGCTTACCGTTTTGCCCTTGTTGTCATTAAAGAATATAGTAATGTTATGCAAGTCAGCTTTCACTTTAATATCAATCGTTTGTTCAGTGCTTTGATTGAATCTATAGACTTTTGGATTTGAAGCAAGCGTACGATAACCTTGTACGGAGGCATGAGAAATATCATAGGATTCATTATAAGGTGAAGTGATTCTTTCTGTTCCTACTATTTGCTTTGATTGAACATCAATATAGCGAATCAGCGCATTACGAAGCCAAGGCTTGCTTGAAGACAAATTATCATTATTTGGTTTAGGATTTTTTCCCATTTTCTTATTTTTAGAAATCAGGGAGGGATCTGTTTCTGCCTTGAGTACTGTTTGAGGCCCGATAGGAAAAAGCGAGGTCTGCAAACGCCCTAGATAACGTTTATAAAGTGAAATAATTCCCCTTACCAGGACAAAGTCTTGATTAGGTACCTTCTGTAAAGGCACCTGATTATCTAAATACACCTGTTTTAAACCATAGTATTGAGCAAACCACACATTTGCCCACTCCTTTTCAGGATGCTCACTTGCAACTAAATATGGTGTCCCATAATAGGGATTAAAAGAATTAGACGTGATAGGCATCCCAGGTACGCGTGCCACTGACTCGCCAGTCTTTTGAGCTTTTTGAGCAATACTTTGTGCTGTATAAAAATACTGATAAGATGATTTAACCTCTTTAAGATTATAGGCGTAACTTGGAATAGCTACAAACGCCATCACCAAAATAACAAGAAAAAGAGGAAGCTTTGTCCATATTTTTTGTAGCCGTAACTCTTGCCAAGCTTCAAGCATTAATAATAAAGCAGTAATAAATAAAATATTGCTAACAAACCAAAGTCGTGCTGGGGTGATCGGTGATGCTATAATAGCGACACATCCTGCTAAACCAGAGCCAAAAAAGAATAAACTGGAGACAACTAAGTTTTCTACGGTATCTTCCCACTGCCTACGTCTTATAAAAAGTAAGACGCTCAGGATAAGTAAAATCAAAATCAGATATCCCGAATAATGGATTGTTTCTGAAAAAACAACTTGTATTTGTTGCCAAAAACCTGCCGATTTACCATAATTTTGTGTTTCAGCTGAACCTGCCGAGAGGGAAACTTGAAGTACAAAACCGATGATTGCCCCAAGCACACCATATGCTTGTGTGAGGATTCCTTCACTCGGCGATTTTCTGAAATTGTAAATCATAAATAAAACAGCAACTAAGATCGCTGTGGCTCCACCAACTTCGTTAGTAAATCCTGCTAAAATCCCTAATAGAAAAAGTCCAAAGCTCAGGGAGCGCTTTTTAATATCTTTATTGAAGCGAAAGGGGAGGAAAAAAGCGATAATAATCACTGTGGGCCAAAGATAATTGGCTGTGCCACTTGCCCAGAGAACTGTCGTGCCCATGCCAGGTATAAAGAACCACATTAATAAAAAGGTTAATAGCAAATGAAGAGGCTTGAATATCGCACTCCTCCCGCTAACAAGAATATTTAGTAGCAAACCTACTAAAGCATAAATCGCCGCATTGAAAATATTAAAAATTCCTTTTGGAAGTTGCATGGCAAAAATTTCAAAAATGATTGAAGTCATGCGTGCATTCCATATGGACATGTGAGTATAAACTGCCGAAACAAAATCCCATAAATTATGATAAGGTCTCAAATGTTCAGTCGGCCAAGCTCCAGCATAGACAAAATGGTAAAGAAAATCATCTCCCGTGTATCCCGAAAATTGATTTAAATTCAACATAAACATAAAAGTAATAAAGAGAACAACGGTACTGGCTAATGCAAGAAAAATAGGATAGCGTCGTTTATTCATCTCTTCGTCATCCTTACACCAGTCAATATGAAGAGATTGATCTCTCTAGTCCAAAGCCTTTTATTAAGGCACTTCCCATATAACATTTTATTCAGCCCTCCGAAATATGTATTATTGCTTTAACATTATACTACGTTTTTAAAGAAACTCCTAAAATTTTCTAAATAATGAAAGAGGACTTCTGCTCCTTACACTAAAAAATACAGCAAAGCTACTGTATTTTTTAGTGTAAATTTTGATATGATTTCCCAAGCTATCTGCCTGTTAAAATCTTATTCTTCTGTATACCAGTCGTGGAAGATACTCCTTCATAATACACTATGACTCGACTTAAGTCAGTTGAGAACCTCCTAACCCCTCAGATAAATCGATCATATTTACATTCTCTTGCTCTGATCCACTAAAGCTTCTTCCAAAATTTTAGCGAAATATATCTTCTCTCAACTATAATAAAATTTATTACTTTTACTTCGGAACCCCCCTGAACATTTTTTGTAATAAAATATTTTTTCCAACTTTCTCCAATTAAGCTCACATTTAAGGGTAGATGCTTGACTTTACATCTTTTATATTTAAGCGATCTATAAGCTAATATAAAAATTTTCTCTGCTATTTTTAAGTCGCTCATAAAATCCAGCTTACTGGTCATTAGGTGGAGCACGCCATACCCAAAAAAGATTAGTATAAATTTTGAAAACTTGGGCTTTTAAAAATTCTACATTTGCGTAATTGTTAAACAGTAAATTACAATTGATTTAAAACAGTGTTATTCCGAAAAATGAGTAAAAAAAGTTAATTTAAATAAAACAAATTAACTATTTTAAGGTTGATTTTCATAATTCCTTCTGAATTATTTGATAATCCCTCTGAATTTATCATGATGATATTTCAAAATATACCCCAAACGTTGGGGATTTAAAATTTCTGGATCCAGATGATATTGATTTCTAACACATTCAGCAATAAATTCTTTACTAACTTCATCAGAAAATATTGGTAAACCATTTCTATCAAAAGTCATCTTATGCTTATCAAAATACTGGTCTTCATTTCCTGGTTTCAGATATAAAGCATTATTAGGGTCATAAGCAGCTTCAAGATCGAAAAGTTTTAATGCTTCAGCTGATTCATAGATATGTGAAACAACCATTCCCTCAGATTCTTGTTTCGATAACCAGCTAACTTTTCTACCGTAAATCCTGACTCCTTCTTCAATGACTGCTTTTCTCATAATAGCGAAGCGATAAGTATCACGCTTAGTGCTTCCTACTTCTGGGATAAATTCAGAAGCATTTTCAGCCAAACATATAAAAAATTCTCTTCGATTTTTAGTACCTACTTTATTTTTTGTAGTTATTACTTCAAATAAATTCATGCTTTTTAGAACTAATTTTAAATGGTTAACTTGATTGTATTTTCTATCGTAAAACCCAATGTGCGCAGCCCAATTTTTGTTTTGAGAAATTTGTTTATCTGTTGCGTAATGAGTTTTTTGAACATCCATTTGCATTATACCTATGAATTCATCCATTGTTAATTTTTTATCCGATTTATTCAGTAGAGTATTTACCAAAAACTTAACTTGATTATTTTTTGTATCATCGTTTGTCTGGGATGAGTTAAATGAAGCGTATTGATAAACAGTATCTGAAAAAAGTCGTGCTCTTTCCTCCTTAGTAACATTAGGTTTTATATATTCTTTGGCTGCTGGTACATAGCCCTTTAGATATGGTTTTATAAATCCTAATTTTACAAGTGTATTTAACTGTTTTCTTGTTGAGGACCCATCTAAGCTACGGTTCTCGAAAATACTGAACACTTGATTTTCCAATTCTTTAGCATGAGTAACTTCTTGATTAAATTCTTTTTTCTTTTTAGTCAAATCTAAAATCAATTCTTCATCGCTGTAATCTGCTAAATTATACTTATCAATATGCTTTACCATCATTTCCATTGTTCGGATAAACTGGTCTTCAAAAAAGCTCGTAAAAGCTAAAGTACTTTTCCAATACTCTTCATATTTTTGATTCTCAATTACTTTTTTAGGTTTATTTAATCCTGTATCCATCTTTGATTCTCCTTTAAAAAAAACAGACATTCATAGTAAATTATACACTAAAAAAGCAAAGAAAACAGTTACTTCCTGGGTTTTTAATTCAGAATACTTTTAAAGTCGCAAGAAGTTCAAAATTATCATTTTTATTTTCTTTGCCACTAACTTGATAATTATGTTTATGCTTCAATACAGTAACTTCTCCATACTTTGAAAAAACTTCACATATTTCGTCAATACCTGGTTTTGAGCGTGAATTTAAGCTCAAAACTATATATTTTGTTTTTAGAACAGCTACCTCTATAACCTGTTCTAAATTTTCAAGAAAAACTGCTTTATCTGTCAAATTGATATGATTTTTACTATGACCAAAAACTTTATCAAATGCTCCATAAAAATCATCATATTTATTCATTGTGCTTGGATAAGGTGGATCTAAATAGATTACATCAACCTTTTCTACCTCTTCAATAGCATCCAGTGCATCTAATTGGAATGCTTTATTTCTTAACCCATTATCAAATACTGCTGCATTATACTCATATAAATTAGTTCGAATATGATCAGAAAATTTTGCATTATGATATGCTCTTTTCCTTCCATATTTTGTGTACGAGTACTCCTCATCTCTAAGTTTTACTATATTATTCCATGGAACATTCATTCTGGAATAAGGTAATTTTCTAATCATTGAGCGCCGAATAAGAGCTTGAAAAAGATATTTATTATAGTCATCAAGAGTTTCAGAGTACGAAACTAACTGTGCCAATTCATCAACTTCTTCTGGAAAATATAATTTATTTTCCAGCCATACAAATTTTTGACGCTGCTCTTCAGTTATTTTATAGTTTAATGCTTTATCTATAACATCTTCTTTTAATTGAACACTATTATTTTCTATTATTGCCTTCCCTACGACAAATGAAGCATATAAAATATCATTACTATAAACTTGAAATCCTTGCTTTTTTAACTCAAAAGATACTGAATTTCCGCCCGAAAAAACATCAAGTACTTTTCCGTCTTCAACTGGTAAATTTTGAACAATCCATTCAGATAATTTTTCTTTATTCCCAATATAATTTACTTTTGGATATTTAGCATTATATTTGGATTTTAGAATATAATTTTGCATTATTACCTCAATACTTTTTTTACTTCATTAGCAACCACAAAGCCCAATTTTGGGGGGACCGCATTTCCTATTTGCTGTTGCACAGATATACTGTTCCCTTCAAAAATAAAGTCATCAGGAAAACTTTGTAACCTAGCTAATTCGCGGCAAGTTAATGCCCTATTTTGCTCATAATGAAAAATTTTTCTCATGTCACCCGTAACAGTGACAGAGGGAAGTTTGCTATTATACCTAATATATTTTCTGATATCTCCCGTTACTGGACGTAAATTTTCAGGGATATCTTTCCTGTCCCCACCATCTTTTATATAAGACATTTTTTTTAGCATTTGCTCTGAATGATTCATTGCATTATGGTTAGGAATACTGGATTTTTGACCGCTCGCTAGTCTTGGTAAATCTCCAATAGCTTCTTTTACACTAATTTGTTTTTCAAATACTTCAGGATACTCGAACCCCTCTAATTTACTACCAACAACAAATACTCGTTGTCTTTTTTGTGGTATTCCATAATCTGCAGCTTGTAGTACCTTATGTTGCACAATATACCCTAATTCTTCAAAAGAGCTTTTTATTTCTTTGATAGTTTCCCCTTTGTTATGGCTTGCCATTCTAGCAACATTTTCCATGACAAACATCTTAGGTTTTATAACTGAGACAAATCTTATAAACTCTTTGAATAAATAGTTTCGTTCATCATCAACAAAAGTTCTTCCATTTTTACCTGCAAGACTAAAACCTTGACAAGGAGGTCCACCAACTACAACATCAACTTTATTATTACCTACTAAATCATTAATTTCACTTTCAGTTATTTTTTTTATATCTGTGACTAATAAGTTATTGTCAGGAAAATTTTTTTTATATGTTTTAGAAATTTGTTTATCATGTTCAACAGCAAAAATATTCTTAAAGCCAGCTTTTTCAAATCCAAGACTTAAGCCTCCTGCCCCAGAAAAAAGGTCTACGTAATTCAAGTTATAAGTCCTTCCATTTTTGTAATAAATATAGTCTATCATATTTTGTAGGAAATGTTACCACTTAACAAGCTATAATTATATTACAATCATTTATTAATAAAAATACCGCTAAAATATTTTGGTTTATCTTTATTTATTCAACAAAAAATCAGCAAAATTTGCTGATTTTTGGCAGATTTTTGGCGATAAAATAGGTGCCAATAAGTATTTTCTGATATTCTCCAAACCTTAAAAAGGCTATAAATAAAACCTACCCGTAATTTATTTGTAAACTAATCCTCCGTATACCAGTCGTAGTGGAAGGTTCCTGCCTTGTCATTACGCTCGTAAGTATGCGCACCGAAATAGTCACGTTGAGCTTGGATGAGGTTCGCTGGCAGGTTTGCTGAACGATAACTATCGTAGTAGCTAATTGCTGAAGTGAAGGTTGGTACAGGAATTCCTGCTTGAACAGCGAGTGTTACAACGTCACGAACTGATTCTTGATAACGCTTTGTGATGTCTACAAAGTAGTCATCAAGCAAAAGATTCTCAAGGTTCTTATTTTTGTTGAATGCATCTGTAATGTTTTGGAGGAATTCTGCACGAATGATACATCCTGCACGCCAGATTTGTGCGATAGTTGCGTAAGGAAGATCCCAATCGTATTCTTTAGAAGCTTGGCGAAGTTGAGCAAAGCCTTGCGCATATGACATGATTTTAGAGAAATAAAGCGCTTTGCGAATTTTTTCTACGATTTCAGCCTTATCGCCTGTGAAGTTTGCTGCTGGACCTGACAAGACTTGACTTGCTTTGACGCGTTCGTCTTTATAAGTTGAGATGAAGCGTGCAAAGACTGATTCAGTAATCAGTGGAAGAGGAACTCCGAGATCAAGGGAACTTTGAGAAGTCCATTTACCAGTTCCTTTATTTCCTGCTTTATCAAGAATTTTATCTACGATGTAGCCTTCGCCTTCATCATCTTTACGTTTCAAGACTTCTTTAGTAATTTCGATGAGGTAACTATCAAGTTCGCCTTCGTTCCATTCTTCAAAAATCGCTTGAATTTCAGCGTTATCCAAACCAAGCACACGTTTCAAGAGGTCGTAGGATTCCGCAATCAATTGCATGTCGCCATATTCAATTCCATTATGTACCATTTTTACATAATGACCAGCACCATTAGGGCCCATATAAGCGACACAAGGTTTACCATCTTGTGGTGCTTTCCCTGCGATTTGTTCAAAAATGGGTGCAATAAGATCATAAGCTTCTTTTTGTCCACCAGGCATGATAGATGGGCCTTCAAGTGCACCTTTTTCTCCACCTGAAACGCCCGTACCAATGAAGTTAATGCCAGAATCTGCAAGTTCTGCATTACGACGCATTGTATCAGGGAAATGAGTGTTCCCACCATCAATGAGGATATCTCCTTTATCCAAGTGGGGAAGGAGAGATTTGATTGTGGCATCTGTTGCTGCTCCAGCTTGAACCATCAGCATGATACGACGTGGTTTTTCAATTGCTGCAACAAATTCTTCAACTGTTTTTGTCAAGACAAATTTTTTGTCTGGGTGCTCTGCAACAACTTCTTCTGTTTTTGAGGTTGTACGATTGAAAAGGGCAACGGTGTAGCCGCGTGATTCAACATTAAGGGCTAGGTTTTTCCCCATTACTGCCATACCAACAACACCAAAGTTTGCTTGTGCCATTTAAAAATCCTCCGGATTATTCTTTTATTTATAGACTACTCTAGTATAACGCAATTTTTTTCCAATTGCCACATTTATGTATGTAAATTATTTACATTAAAAAAGCTACCAGAGGCAGCTTTCTAATTTTTACCACTTTTCACTCGGATGGTTCGTCAATTCTTTCGCTTTTTCAGCAATTTTATTGGCTTCTTTTGCTAAAGGCTCAGTGTCAAGCGCTTGTGCACTATCATTGAGCTTTTCTTTAATTGTATCACTTGCTTCATCTTCTTTGTCTTTAAACTGAGCAACAACTTGAGCCACTTCATCAGCCATTTCTGATTCATCTTCATCAAAAAGCTCTTCGCCACTTTCTTTCATAGCGTTGAGTTTATCCATAATTGCTTCGCGTGTTTCATTGAAAAAGTCAACTACAGTATCTTTTGAAAGCTCACCTGAATCTACTTTGTCTTTGATCATGTCACGCTTAGCCACCAAATATTCTTTCGCTTTTTCGGCTGAAATTTCACCTGAATCAAACTTTTCTTTGATTTCATTGAATTTATCGGCTGAAAAATCTACTGCATTATCTTTTAGGACATTGAGCGTCTCTTGGGGGTTTTCTTTGAAATCATCATAGATTTTTCCTGCTTCTTCACGAAGCTCGCTTCCTTTTTTAGGAGCGAGAAAAAGTGCTGCAGCGGCCCCGACGAGGGCTCCAACGAGAAATCCTGTTTTCTTAGACATAGCATAGTTCCTTTCTGTTTTGGACATTATTGACTGGGTTGTTTCGCCGCTTTCTTATCCTTTTTAACAAAGAATTTTTTGGCTGTTTTAGCAAGAACAACAGCTGAAGCTGCACTGGTTTTCCGCCCCGTTGAGGTTCTATTGAGACGCCCAACAAGATTACGGCTTGAGGTATTGATATCTGAAACACTGACAGATAAATCAGCCACAGCGGTAAATAAGGGATCGATTGTGGCTACTTTTCCGTTTACATCTTCAAGCAAAGTGTTAGCTTTTGCCATAATATCATCTGCCTGATGAAGTAAAACATCTACGTCACTTGAAACGAGCTTAACCGTACGGTTTGCTTCCTCCACTACTTTTGAGACTTTGTGCAAGACAATGACTAAAAAGATAACTAGTATAGCGAAAGCAATCGCGATGATGAGTAATGCAATATTTCCCACGTTTCCTCCTTTTTAGGGTAGTTAAACTTTACCCCTTCAATCACATTTCATTTTAATGAAAGCGATTCTTTTTTAACTTATTATAACAAATTATTCATTTTATTTCTAATATAACTTGCTGAAAAATTTAAACAACTAAAAAACTGCCTAGGGCAGTTTAATTGATATTTTCTTGCTTTTTTAACCGCCGCTGGATAAATAATGCACCACCTACAATTACGAGTAGAACAGAAAGCCACTGCGACACTCTAACGGGACCTAACATAAGGCTGTCAGTGCGCATCCCTTCGACAGTAAATCTCACTAGGCCATACCATACTAAGTAAAAACTGAAGATATCCCCACGTTTTAAACCTTTTAGGCGGTGTCGTAAGAGAATAACCAGAAGGAAACCTGTCAATGTTCCAATACTTTCAAAAAGAAAGGTCGGCATTCGATAGTGCCCATCAATAAACATCTGATTTCTGATGAATAAAGGAAGACCGTTTAGGTTTGAGACGACTTTACCGTAGGCCTCTTGATTAACAAAGTTTCCCCAGCGCCCTAGCGCTTGAGCAAGAAAGACACCTGGAATCGTAATATCTAAGAGGTCCAAGGGATTAATCATGCGATAATAACAAAAGATGAAAAGTACAATGGCACCCGCAATAAGACTACCGTAAATTGCTCCGCCGCCATCCCACATTGCAATAATCTGCTCTGGATGCTGACTATAGTAGGACCACTCAAAAATAACATAATAGGCACGCGCACCAACTATACCTATCGGAAAGGCAAAAAGAACAAAATCAATGACATCATCACTTGTAATTTGACGTCGGGGAGCTTCTTTACAAGCCAACCATACGGCAATTGCTGCGCCAGTTACAATAAAAATGGCATACCAGTGAATAGCTAGCGGACCTAGATGGAGCGCTATTTTATCAATGGCTAAAAAAGGAAAAAGATTATTCATAGTTTATTTTATTTTCTTGACTGACAAGTCTGTCAGTACTTTTTAGTTGACTGACAGGCTTGTCAGTAAGTGTTGAGCTTAGTCTTCTTCTTTATTTTGACTAATGAGATTGGTGAGGCGATCTTCAAAAGTTTTGGTAGCATCAAAGCCCATTTGTTTGGCCCTAAAATTCATGACCGCCGCTTCAACAATGACAGATACATTCCGTCCTGTTTTTACAGGAATACGTGTTTGAGGAAGTTCAACGTCAGAAAAAGAAACAATGGCTGGCGCATTTCCTAAACGATCAAAATCTTTACTGGTGTCGTAATATTCAAGATAAATGGCCATATCGATATCAGTTGCATCTTTGACAGCCCCAGCACCAAAAAGGCTCATTACATCAATAATCCCAACTCCGCGAATTTCAATCATATTTCGCAAAATTTCGGCTGGTTCACCCGCTAAGGTAAAGGCGTCACGTTGAAAAACGTCCACCCGATCATCAGCCACAAGACGGTGTCCACGCTTGACTAATTCAAGACCGGTTTCCGACTTACCAATGCCGCTAGCGCCTTGGATCAGAACCCCTACACCAAAAATATCCATCAGTACCCCATGAACAGTTGTTCGTTCTGCTAATTTTTCATCTAAGAAGGAGGTCAAAACGGAGTTGAGGCGGCTTGTCGCTTCACGGGATTGCAAAAGCACGATATCAGACTTTTTGGCTGCTGCAACCATTTCACTCGGTATCTCTAAATTACGCGCGACAATGACAACTGGTGTTTCAGGTGCCATGACTTTTTTAAGCAAGTCGTAACGATTATCACCCACAACAGTCATCATATAAGACCACTCTTTCATCCCAAAAAGCTGAATGCGTTCGGGGGTAAAGTAATCAAAATATCCTGCCATTTCAAGCCCAGGGCGCATAATCTCGGAAGTGGTAATCTCCTTTTTTAGCGCGGTCTCTGTAGAATAAATTACGTGAAAATGAATTTTGTCAATAAGCTCTTGGACTGAAACTCCCATTTTTCTTTCTCCTGTTACTCTTACTTACTGATAGCGCTGTCAGTAAAAAAATAGAATTTTCCCACCTGTAAGCTGTCAGTTTTTTAGTTATCTATTATAAAACCGAGCAGAAAAATTAGATTTTCATTTCTCGGATCAGTTTATCAAGTCTATAAGCTAGCCAAATGCGTCGTACAAGCAGCACTCCAAAGAAGCTAGCAAAAAACCAGTCACCTGAAAGGAACGTCCAGCTGAAAATCCAAGCTTCAATGACTGTCCCAATCATAAAAGAATAAAATCGTTGTTTAGGCATGCCTCTATTATGACATTTTTAAGTAAAGGATGTCAACGCATAACGCGCCTTTTTGAGGTGCAAAAAGGGTTACCCACTTTTCCTTGTTTTATTCAAGTTCCCGCTCTTTCTTCTTTTTTGATATAATGACTTTATGAAAAAGCTTAAATATTTTCTTCAATCTGAAACGCTACGCTACATCATCTTCGGAGTACTCGCTACAGCTGTCTATGCCCTAGTCAAATGGCTGAGTTGGCAAGCTTGGCATTCTGGTTGGGCCTCAGAAACTGTCGCTCAATCTTGTAGTATCCTTTTTGCCTTTGTTACCAATAAAATTTTTGTCTTTCATCATAAGTCTGACCAACTTCTGCGCGATTTTATTAGTTTTGTATCGGGTCGTATCGTATTGCTGTTGCTGGCAATTGTTATTAACTGGTGGTTTGTCGACCAACATCCGCAGCTTCTCATGAACCTCTTTGGTCTCTCTAAGAATCGTATGGTTGCTGAATTGAACGTCTTCATTCAAGTCCTCACAATTGTCCTTAATTATCTTTATTCGAAATTTTTTGTCTTTAAAAATAAAAAAAATTCAGCTTCGTAAGCTGAATTTTTTTACTGACCAGTCTGTCAGTCATTATTTCTAATTTCTTTAATAAATTCCACGATTTCTCCTCGACGAGTTTCAATTTTACCTAGCTGAGTTTTTTGGTAAACCGCATTTAAGATTGCCCCAATAATCAAGACTCGAGCAATAAAGATAAACCAGATCATAAGAGCAAACACAACCAAAGACCCAATCAGCTTTAGGTCATCAAGCTGATTTAAAGCAAAACTAACATATTTTGCAATAAAGTTTGTTAAAAACACTAAGACGAACGTAGAAAAAATTGTTCCTGGCATCGTGTATCTTAACTTCCTGATTTTAACATTTGGCAAGATGAAATAAAGCAGCATCAAAGATAGAAAGACAGCAACAGCAACAGCAGGTAGGGTCATGTTGTGTAGCGTTCGGTAGAGACTACGATCAAAAGGGAAGACTCGGTAAACTTGCTCTAGTATCAATTGTCCAAAGGTTGAAAGGACAATCGAAAAATATAAGAAGAGTAAAATAGCAAACCCCGAAGCCAAACCAATAATCCGACTGATAATAAAATCACGGTGGTTAAACACTTCATAGGCTTTATTCATTGACATCTGCAAAGCGGATAAGGCACGAGAAAAAGTCCAAAAACCAGCAAGTACAGAAACGGAAAGTAAACCAGTATTGCGTTGGCTCAGTAAGTTATTAACCACTGGCTCTACACCTTTATAAATATCATTAGGTAAGTTATTCGACAGAAAAACGAGCAAGCCTGAAGTGTCAATCTGTAAGAAAGGTAAAATATTTCCCACAATCAACACCAGAGGAAAGATTGCCAACAATAGGTAGTAAGCAACAGCGATGGATGAAAGACTCATTTCCGAGCTCTTGAAAAAAGTCATGAAAGTCCTGGTTAACTCACCAGCAGTTTGGATAATTTTCTTCATTTTTTCTTTCAATTCTGCACTTTCCTCACTTCTCCTCCTAGCCACAAGCAGTAGTCATCTAGAAACTACATCCTTACTCTGACCTTTTTCTTAAGGACTCAGTAAGTTCGTTCTTCACCTTGAGAAGTCAAAATTACTGGCCCATCTTTTGTTATCACAAACTGATGCTCATATTGGCAAGAGAGACTACCATCAAAAGTGACATATCCTCTTTCTCCATCATGGTCAATTTCCCAACCCCCAGTGTTAATCATTGGTTCAATGGTTAAGACCATTCCTTCACGTAAACGAAGGCCACGTCCAGCACGTCCGTAGTGGGGCACCATTGGTTCTTCATGCATGGTTGGTCCAACGCCATGTCCTACAAGGTCACGAACAACACCATAGCCACGACTTTCAGCATATTCTTGAATAGCGGCCCCAATATCACCAATACGGTTACCTACTTTGGCTTGTTCAATCCCAAGATAGAGACATTCGCGGGTCACATCCATCAAGTTTTTTACTTCATCAGAAACTTCACCTACAGCATAAGCCCAGCAAGAGTCAGCAACGCCACCGCGGAATTCTTCTTGATATTTAACCATTGATTTGGCATCGTCAAAATTAAGTTTTGAAACATCAACAGAACCATCTTCAACCAAACCAAGAACCATGTCCACCTTAATCAAATCACCCTCTTTAAGAATTTGATGACGTGGAAATGCGTGAGCCACTTCATCATTCAAACAGCAGCAAGTCGCATAAGGGAATGGATTATAATTTCCTTCATCCACTCCAATTTGTAAAGGTAAAACATTTTTTTCTTTACAAACTTTGCGAACATATTCTTCAATTTCCCACATGTCAATCCCTGGTTTAATCAGTTCTCGCAGTCCAATGTGGATATCCGCAAGGATTTTACTAGAGCGTTCCATTTGTTCGATTTCACGTTGCGATTTTAGAGTAATCAATTTTTTCTTTCCTTTATACTTAAATTATTTATTTGAAGTGTTTCATACTTCGCCAGAGGATAAATTAAGATTTACCCCAGCCACTGAATCTCTCGAAGATAGTATTTATCGCTTTATTTCCAGAGATTTCCTCCGACAATCATGAACCTTTTCAAAATCTGCTTGATGTTAAATACACTCTATTTTAACATAAATTCTCTTTTTCTTTCATCTTTTTTCCACTAATAGCAGAGCTAGCCCTTTTGTCCATGCTCTTCTTATAGTTTTAAGTATTGATTTGTTATGAATTTTGATATAATGTGAGTGAATGCTTTTCATTGTAATATTATTATTTTACCCAGAAGGAGATAGGAAAATGCCTTTAGCAAAAATTGTATATGCCAGCATGACAGGAAACACCGAAGCCTGTGCGGATATTGTTGCCGATAAACTTGAAGAATTAGGTTGGGAGGTAGAACTCGATGAGTGTACGTCGGTTGATGCCGAAGATATGATGGATGCGGATCTATGTATTGTAGGGACCTACACTTACGGCGATGGAGAGTTGCCTGATGAAATCGTAGATTTCTATGAAGAATTAAAAGATGTTGATTTGACTGGAAAAACTTACGGAGTCTTTGGTTCTGGTGACACTTTTTATGATGATTTCTGCTTGTGCGTTGATATGTTCGATGAAACCTTGGCAATGACAGGCGCTACTAAAGGTGCGGAATCTGTCAAAGTCGATCTATCACCCGAAGACGAAGATGAAGCGGCTCTTGAAAACTTCGCCGAAACGTTAGCTAATCAATTCTAAACAAAAAACGCGCTAGTTAATACGCGTTTTTTTATTTAATCTTCTACCAAGTCAACTTGAGCATCAAAATACTGTTCTTGAAAGTGGACTGCCTGTAGGATTTCAGTTTGAGTGAAAGTCTCTTTTTCTGTAGTCAAAACCCATTTGTTCTCGACATCATCTTTTCTAGTGATTATAGCGATTAACTTGTCAGTGAACGTTTGAAGGGGTTTGTTGTACTCGGGCAATCGTGAAAGAATATAAACATCTTGTTCTTCACCGTCTCCCGCTATGATATGCTCAATGTAACCATAGTTTATAGGATAAACCGTACCATGGTGGACATAGCCAACAGGACGATCTATGATCGCTTTAAAAATTTCCATCTTTATATCCCTCTCAACTCTGACCAGCTGGTCAGTAGTTTTCAAACTTGTTAGCGAAAAGTTGTTCGAATAGGCACTACATTGAAAACATCAAAATTCCTGCGGCAACTGCGACATTTAGAGACTCAGCTTGACCTGGCATTTCAATATGTACCAAAATATCCGCAGCTTTAACTGCTTCTTCTGATACGCCTGCGCCTTCATTTCCCATGACAAGAGCAAAACGCTCCTTGTGGATGGTTTGGTAAGCTACAGAGTCTGCTGATAGCGTGGTTGTTAAGATAGGCAACTCAGCCTTTTGCAAGTCTTTGAACCCTTCAGTCACACTGCTTTTAATCACAGGCAAATGAAAATGAGAGCCTTGCATGGCGCGGATAACTTTTGGACTGTAAGGATCGGCAGTTTCTCCTAGGAGTAATACCCCATCGAACCCTGCAGCATCTGCTGTACGTATCATTGTGCCGACATTGCCGGGGTCTTGCACATGCTCAAGTACAAGATACTTATCGCCTGAAAAGTCAACTTTTCGATTGATAAAACCAACCTCCGCTATTACGCCTTGAGGATGCTCGCTCTCAGCCAAACTTTTCAGCACTTCTGGTGTCACAAAGTTTACTGACAAACCTGTCAGTTCGGATGATTGTTTTACGGCTGTGATTGGGCGGCCGACTTTTGCTAAAAGCTTTTCTAATTTTTCTTCTTTGGAGGCTTCAACAAAGATCTGTAGCACAGGGTGATCAGCCTTGAGCGCTTCTTCTAAGAGGTGAAAGCCTTCGACTAAATAAGAGATCTTCCGATACTTTTTCGTCAGTAACTTACGAGCTTCTTTAATTTTTTTATTTTCTTTTGAACTGATAATTTCCATACCCTCATTTTAACAGAATTTTGCGAATCTTGCTGAGGCTTATGGTATAATTGAATAAACCGTTTACAAAGGAGGAAATAGGATGGTTCTTTTCAAACAGAAAAACAAGCCCACTAACTCAGAAATTCCAGTTCATCACAAGGATTCGGGTGCACGAGAACAAACTTATCGTTTACGAAGACGTTCCTCTTTTCTATTTTGTATTCTATTTGTTCTTTTAACACTCTACTTTCTACGCTAACATTACAATAAGGAGGCTGCTATGCAAAAAGTAAAAATGCTTGTTTCAGGTAAAGTCCAAGGAGTAGGCTTTCGATACTTTGTGATTATTACCGCTCGTGAACTCGGTATTTTGGGACGGGTATGGAATAATGATGACGGAACAGTGGGTATCTATGCTCAAACAGATCATCCCGAAGCACTGACTAAATTTACTGCTACTATACGCGGTGAAGCTAGTGCAAAAAGGAAACTTCCACCCTTTGCAAAAGTGACTTATGTTGAGAGTACCCCTGCACAATTCCCCGATTTTACTACTTTTGATGTGGCCTACTAAATCAATGACGCCTCCTGATGAAAGCTTTCATCAAGAAGCAGTCATTTTTTAATTGTCCAAAAATTCAAGGACGCGCATGAGATCTCGCTCATCAAGAACGTACGAAACAGCCGCTTTAACCAGCGGTTTAGCATTAAAAGCCACGCCAGTACCAACGCTCTGTAGCATAGGAATATCATTTGCTCCATCCCCAAGAGCAATGACCTCATCAAGACCGAGTTCATTCTCCTTTGCCCATCGCTTAACTTGTTCAAGCTTAGCTGTTTTATCCACTATGACCCCAGCAGTTTTACCCGTCAGAATATTTTTTTCAATAGCTAAATGATTAGCACATACATAATCAATTTTTAGCTTTTTGACAAGGGGATGCAGGACTTCACAAAAACCACCTGAAACAAGCCCAACCTTCCACTGATGAGCATGAGCATACTGAATAAGTTCCTGAGCTCCCTTTGTCAGATGAAGCTGCTTATAAATTTTTTTAACTTCTTCTATATCCAAACCTTTCAAGTAAGCCACGCGTTCTTCAAGAGCCGCTTTAAACTCTAAGTCCCCGCGCATTGCAGCAGCGGTAATCTTCGCCATCTGCTGACCCTTCCCGACCTTTTGCCCCAATAAATCAATGACCTCTTCCTCAATCAACGTTCCATCAACATCCATGACAAGAAGACGTTTTGCTTTCATCACATTCCCCTCTTATTTTTTATTAAGCGAACTCGTACTACATTATCTGCTTTAGAGAAACGTTCAATGAGCGCTTTGATTTTCTCCTCATCTTGCTCATCCAGATCAAGCAGCGTATAAGCATAATCTCCCTGCCCACGATTGACAATATTGGCAATATTGATATTTTCTTTTGCCACCGCCATTGATATTTGGGCCACGACATTGGGGACATTTTTATTAATTAAAGTAATCCGATAAGGCGAGAGTAATTCTTGAGTAACTCTTGGAAAATTAACAGCGTTAATAATCTCACCAGTTTGTAGATATGTCTGTACAGAATCTAAAGCCATTCTCGTGCAGTTCAAACCAGCTTCTTTTGTTGATCCGCCTAAGTGAGGTGTTAAAAATACTTGAGCACAATTGTTAAAGCATTCAGAACCAAAATCTGTTCCAAAAAACTTGACAATTCCTGCATCAATCGCTCTTAAAATATCCTTTTTGTTACTAATTTCATCCCGAGCATAATTAAGTAAGATAACACCTTTTTTACATTGAGAAAGATTTGCCCAATTCAATAACCCTTGCGTTTCTGGCGTGGCTGGCATATGAACGGTGATATAATCCGATTTTTGAAGTAGCTCTGTAAGTTGATGAACACGTTTAACATGATGAGATAAATTCCAAGCATGTTCGATAGAAAGGTAAGGGTCATACCCCAATACTTTCATTCCTAGACGGCGTGCATCATTAGCAACACGTGAACCAATATTTCCCAGTCCAATCACGCCTAATGTTTTTCCAGCAAGCTCTGAGCCTGAAAAAACTTTTTTCGCTTCCTCTACCCTCTGATCTATTTCTTCATCTGTACCAGTTTGAGCGCGGAGCCATTGATTGGCTTGTTCTAGATTGCGGGTTCCAAAGATCATCATACCTAAGACTAACTCTTTTACCGCATTAGCATTTCCACCGGGCGCATTAAAAACCACTATCCCCTCTTGGGCACATCTTTCTATTGGAATATTATTAAAACCAGCCCCTGCACGCCCTATAGCGAGGAGTTTTTTAGAAAAAGTATAATTGTGAAAAGGCTGTGCTCGGCAAATAAATGCATCGGCTTGTTCCTCCTCAACTTCATTGACCATAAAAGGTGCTTCAACTTCTGCTAAAGCAATTTGATCAATATTATTACCAATTGTTTTAATATGAAAAGTCATTTATTCTCCTCCTCAAAATCCTTCATAAATTCGATTAGCTTCCTAACTCCTTCGACAGGAAAGGCATTATAAAGACTTGCACGTAAGCCTCCTACAGAACGATGACCTTTTAATGATAGCAACCCTCTTTTTTCAGCCTCATTAGCAAACTCCACATCAAGGTTTTGATGTGGACACCTAAAAATGACATTACAAATAGAGCGTTCATTTATGTTATAGACAGGATTATCATAAAAATCTGATTGATCAATATAATCATAAAGTAATTTCGCTTTTTTTCGATTTTGCCTTTCAAGCTCTTTTACTCCCCCTTGCGCTTTAACCCATTTAAAAATTAAGCCTGCTACATAAATAGCAAAAGTAGGTGGAGTATTATACATCGATTGATGCTCAGCTAAAACCTGATAATCAAGCATAGAGGGGAGCACTTGATCCTTAGAGAGTAAATCTTTTTTTATAATTACTACTGTCAACCCGGCTATACCTAAGTTCTTTTGTGCACCAGCATAAACCATACCAAACTTAGAAATATCATAATCCACAGCCATAATATTAGAACTCATGTCTGCAATAAGGGGAACTTCGTGGCTTTCAGGTAAATTCTCAGGAAAAATAGCTGTTCCTTCAACCGTATTATTGGTGGTCAAATGCAAATATGCGGCTTTTTGGAAATCTATTTTCTCTAAATCAATTTTAAGGAGACGATCATAGTGATGATGTGCTGTTGAGCCTATGCTAACAACATCTATGTTTTCCAATTGGCTGGCCTTAATCGCTTCTTCGTAAGCTTTTTTGCCAAATATCCCAGAAATCGCATAATAGGCGGTTTTGTTCTGAGCTAAATTAAGAGGGAGCATCATAAACTGTGTAGAGGCTCCTCCTTGCAAAAATAAAATCTCATAATCTGCAGGTATGCCCATCAACGCTCGTAAATCATTCTTTGCCTCTGATATAAGTGCTTGAAAATCCAAGGAGCGATGAGAAATTTCTAATATTGATAACCCAGTATGATTAAAATTCATTATTTCACGCTTAATTACTTCCAAAACTTCCTGGGGAACAACACTCGGTCCTGCGCCAAAATTGTAGTCAGCCATCTTCATCACTCCATCTTTTTTAGGTTTTCTTTATTATAATATAATTTTCTGATAATTCAAATTAAAAAAATAAGTAAATTCACTGCATCCGTAGAATTTACTTATTTTTATTATTTTAGAATTAGTAAAACATTTCTTACCAATTCAATAAGTCTAGTAAGTACATGTTCCAAGCGACTTCTTTAGCATAGAAAATATTTCCTCCGTTGGAATAAAGTTTGCCTTTATTGTAAAGGAGGGAGTCTAGTGTCACATGATAGTAGGTTTGGCCTGACGTATTTCCCAAACTGGGTGCTACAACATCTCGGGAATACGCTTTTGAGAGTTTGATTGTGTTCTTTCCTCCATGTTTAGCAATATAATCTACATACGATTTCCCATAATTATAGGCTTGTACGCCAGTCCAAACATCCACATTTTTTTCTTCAGCGTATTCAAGTACCTTTGAAAGGTTTAAAATTCCTTGTTGAATACTGTCCTCTTCATTAGAAATTTCATTTGCCTTCCCATTTAAACTTTCGCTGGACTGCATGATATCTGCTTCTTTACCTTTTGTTTCTGTATAGATGATGGCTAAAGCAAGTTGAGTATCTCCGCTCAAACCTTGCGCCTTCAAACTTTTTTTAACGGCTGCTTCATACGACATAACATGTTTAACGTTCTGATGTGCCCGATAAACATAAAAACCACCGCACATTATCAGGAGCAGCACTACAATTCCAACTATTTTTTTCAACATTTTACTTACCTAATTTTAGTCGCTATGTTCTTCTTTTACATTTCAGTTTCTATATTCTCTATTTCATGTCATATTTTGTCGCGACTATTTCTAAAACTCTTTTATTATACCATTTTTAATTTAAATAGAGCTTAATTTTGGACGTAAGAAAAAAGCAAGCCCTGCAAGCTTGCTCTACTATTAATATAAAGGAAATTCATCGGTTAAGTCTAAAACAGCCTGACGAACTTCTTCTAATTTTTCTTTATTATCATGATTGACCAATGCTTTTGAAACGAGTTGGGCAACTTGACGTGCATGTTCTTCTTTAAAGCCACGCGAGGTAATCGCTGCTGCACCAATTCGTACACCTGAGGTTTTAAAAGGAGAGAGTGTTTCATCGGGGATTGCTTCTTTATTCAAGGTGATATGGACCGTATCCAATAAATCTTGAGCTTCTTTTCCGTTGATTCCAAGATCTAAAACTTTCAAGTTAAGTAAATGATTATCGGAGCCTCCAGCAATCAGGCGGAGCCCTTTTACATTTGCAAATTCTTCAGCCATAACTTGAGTATTTTTTACAACCTGATTAATATAAGTGGTGAATGCAGGGTCAAGGGCTTCTTTAAAAGCAACTGCCTTGGCCGCGATAACGTGTTCCAAGGGGCCGCCTTGTGTCCCTGGAAAAATTGCGGAATTGATTTTTTTCGCCAAAAGCTCATCATTGGTTAAAATCATCCCGCCGCGAGGTCCTCTTAAGGTTTTATGTGTGGTGGTGGTTACTACATCAGCATAGGGAATAGGACTTGGGTGGACTCCTGTCGCTACTAGACCAGCGATGTGGGCCATATCCACCATCAATTTAGCCCCTACTTCATCAGCTATTTCTCGAAATTTTTTAAAATCAATGGTGCGAGAATAGGCGGAAGCTCCTGCAACAATAAGTTTTGGTTTTACCTTTTGTGCAAGCTGAAGAATTTCTTCATAATCCAATCGTTCTGTCTCTGCATTTACACCATAGGGAACAAAATGGTACATCTTACCAGAAAAATTCACTGCAGCACCATGCGTTAAATGTCCCCCCGCATTAAGATCCATTCCCAAGACCGTGTCCCCAGGCTCAATAAGTGCCATATAAGCTGCTGCATTCGCTTGTGATCCTGAATGAGGTTGCACATTAGCAAATTGGACACCGAAAAGCTCTTTAGCCCGCTCAATTGCTAGATTTTCCACTACATCAACAGCTTCTGTCCCTCCATAATACCGCTTTCCAGGATAACCTTCTGCATATTTATTTGTCAAGACAGAGCCTTGTGCGGCAAGTACAGCCTTAGATACTATATTTTCTGAAGCAATAAGTTCTATATTTTGCTGTTGGCGCTTTTCTTCTGCGTGAATTGCTGCCCAAAGCTCAGGGTCAAAACTTTCAAAATCTACTTTATCAAAAATCATAATCTCTCCTTATTTATCGCTATTTTTATTATATCTTACTCTACACGAGATATTAAAATAACTTGTTTTCTAATCAGGAATCTAATTAGAAACGTTCGGAAATACAGCCCTAACTCCCAGACAGTCTATTGGATATCTGCCAACTCAGGAACTTCTCTCAACAATTGCTCACGCGTAATCGCTCCCTGGCGCAGTAAACGAGGGGTCTTGCCAGTTAAATCAATAATTGTCGTGTCCAGCCCATAAATACTGTCGTCTTGAATCGCCACTTGCGCATTTTCTAAAATCTGCGGACTCAAATCAGCAAAAAATTGCGGGCTTGGGTCTCCTGTTAAATTAGCGGAAGGTCCCACTAGAACCCCTACCTTTTCAATCACTTTTTGGGTGATTTTAATACTTGGCATTCTAAAACCAACGGTCGTCTTCCCGATATGAATCCACTCAGGAACAGCATTTGAGGCTTCAAGAATAATTGTTAAGGGTCCAGGTAAAAAAGCTCCTACCAATTTTTCAAGGTAAACTGGTTGATGTTTGCTATATTTCAAGATATCCGCGTAACTAGCAACATTCATATTCAAAGCTTTTTCTGTTGGACGACCTTTGACCGCATAGAGTTTCTTGACTGCTTTTTCATCCAGTGCATTCGCAAAGAGTCCATAGACGGTTTCGGTAGGTAAGATTGCAAGTTCGCTTGTTTGAAGGGCTTTGGCTGCTTTAGCTACATTGCGATCAAGTTTATTCCGATTTTTTTCAGAATTTTTAGCCAAAAGTTTTTGAAGTCTTTCCGCTTCTTGAAACAGTGCTTCACGAAGTTTCTTTATGTCATCTGGAACATGATAAGCCCGACGGAATAAGATACCGACGAGACCGTAAAATCCACCATCAACTTTTTCAATTTCATTGGCAAAATTCTTCAAACCACCCTGAGTAAAGTTTAATGCTTCCTGAGCCTTATCCTCTTTTTCTTGAGCAATCAAAGTCTCAACATCTTTCAATTGAGCTTGGAGAAAGGAAGCCATTGTGCGTAAATCATTTTCAATTTTCATTTTAAATTCTTTCTTAAATATACTTTATCTTTTAGCTGACGCCCTCTGTCAAAGAGAGCATGTTCATAATGCTCAACAAAATAATTCTTCAAAATCTGCGTTTCTTCAAAACCACATTTTTTATAAAACTGAACGTTTCCGGATACATCATCTGTACCAACCATCAGGACATCTGCGCGATTCTGATACTGCTTGATTAAGTGTTCCATCATTACTTTGCCATAACCTTGCCTTTGATATTCAGTAGCAACCGCAAAATTTTCAATTTCATATTGTCTGGGGTATTTTTCTGTCACAACAACAGCACCAATGACAGCCCCATCAGTAACTGACAGGATAAAAAGCTCGCCCTTTTTCAAATAGTTTCTCAAGTGCGGTCCGTCATCAGCTAAAAGGAGCAAAGGCAAGAAGTCTTCTTTTTGTTGCGTGATTTTATCCAACTTTATCTTTTGCATACTCTAACCTCAACTCACACTAATCATGCGATCTTTACCAAAAACATCCTGATGGATACTGACAGTTTGGTCAGTAAAGTGTGCTTGAAAAAGTTGCTGTAAAAAAGGGCCCTGCTTATATCCAATTTCAAAGTAGAGTTTTCCGCCGGGATTAAGATGAGCCCCTGCCTGACGTGCTATCTTTTCATAGATGGCGTAGCCTTGGTGAGCTGCAAATAACGCTGACTCCGGTTCATATTTGATGACCGACTTGTCCATTTCATATGTTTCATCAAATGCAATATAGGGGGGATTTGAGACAATCAAATCAAATTTTTCATCAGTAAACTGGTCCATGACGTCAGACTCTACGAACTCTACTAAGAGACCATGTTCCTTCGCATTTTCTGAGGCAAGTTCTAAGGCGGACTCTGACAAATCAGAAGCTGTTACCTGCCACTCTTTATGGGCTTTGGCTAAAGCGAGTGCAATGGCACCAGAACCGGTCCCGATATCTAACACGTGCAACTTCTCTTTTTTATTTTCTTTCAGAATGAGAGCCACTAGCTCTTCTGTCTCTGGACGCGGAATAAGCACTCGCTGATCCACTTTTAAACGTAAATCACAAAATTCAACCCAGCCGACAAGATATTGAGGGGGTTCATCTTCTTTTAAACGTGCTGACAGCTCTGTCAGTAACTTTAAATCATTTTCACCAATTTTTTCGCGCATTAAATTCAACCAAGCCAACTTATCCAAATTATATTTGTGACGCCAGACAAATTCTAGCGCAAAAGGTTCATTTAACTCCGCTGATAGAGTGCGTACCGCTTCAATCCACAGCATTTCTCTCTTTTTCCCATCCTTGTTTATTTCGATTTTATCTCTACAAGTATAGCAAAAAAGCCTGATAAAATCAGGTTTTATGCCCCTCTCAGGATAAAGTAAAGCCTTGTTGTTTCAAAAAATTAGCAACATCTTTCCGACGGGGCTCGCTAAGAAATTGACTCATTTCTTGCGTCCAATCGGTATCTTTTTGATGGCTAGTGCGTTGCTTATAATAATTAGCGCTCGTCGCTTTATATACTGACAGATCCGTCAGTTTCTGACGATCGTAGCCATCGACTGAAAATATATTATGCTGAGGCAAACGAGGTTTAACTTCATTGCGAAAGTTCGGATAACCAACTGACAGGCCAAATAAAGGTACCGTCAGCTCTGGCAGATCAAGAATTTGAGCGACTTTTGCTAAGTTATTGCGGATGCCGCCAATATAACAGACTCCTAGGTCCATAGACTCAGCAGCGATAGCCATATTCTGTGCTGCAATGGTAGTATCAACAACTGCCACGGTTAAAGCTTCCATATTTCGTAACGCTGCCAATTCTTGTTCATGATCACGTAAAATTTCCGCTTGGCGATACCAATCTGCCACAAAAAGATAAAAAGCACCAGTTTGATTGACGTATGCCGCCGATCCTGAGATTTCAGCTATCTCACGTCTTACAGATTCATCTGCAATTTCGATAATTGTATACGCCTGAACGAAATTTGAAGAAGAGCCAGACTGGGCCGCCGTTATTAGCAGATTTTTGGTTTCCAACGGCAGCGCTTCGGGTTTGAAATTTCTAACAGAGGCATGTTGTAACATTTTTTCGATTGTTGGATACATTTTTTCTCCTTGTCCGTAAAATAAATTCTGTCAGTACTGACAGAATTTATTTTACAACGTTTTTCTATTTTTAACCTATTTTAAAGATGGAGTAAGAATGTACTAATTTTAAATGAGCGGTAGGACACGTGTTAAAAGGTAAGCACATAAAGGAACTTGCAAATTTTCTGAAGAAAAAAGCACGCCAAACTGCTTACGATTCATATTTGTCTCACACACCAACTCTTCTAAGGTACCAAGCTTAGCTCCCAATGCTATAAAAAATGAGCGGACAGGAGTCTGGCTGTATTTTCCGATTTCAGATAAAGGGAGTCGTTTTTTTGTTTGACTCCAATCTTTATCCTTCTTCACTTCTTGCCACAAACGACAATACTGCTGATTTTCAAACTTTTCAATGGACATACGCGTCCGTTGAGCCCGATGAAGATGCTCCGATTCTGATACGACATTTTCGGCAACAACCCAAGTATCCCCGTTGCTTCCAGTACAATGCAGTAGCTCAAAAGAAATACTCCCGCGTGTTGCTCCAAAAACCCTGACTTCTGTTAAGATATTGTTCACTTTCTTAGAAGTCTGCATACGCCTTTGTTCCTGTCCAACTTCACAAATGTTGAAACCTTCAAACTCAAATTTCATTATTTATTTAATTCTTCTAATTTCTGAGTTTGATCATAAACAATCAAAGCATCAATCACTTCATCCATTTTCCCAGATAAAATACTATCCAACTTTTGCAAAGTCAAACCAATTCGGTGATCAGTCACACGGTTTTGTGGGAAATTGTAAGTTCTAATCCGCTCAGAACGATCCCCAGTTCCGACAGTTGATTTACGTTCTGCATTTTGCTTATCCAATTCAATTTGTTGATAGTAATCAAAGACTTTTGTATTCAACAATTTAATAGCTTTATCCCGATTTTTTTGTTGCGTCCGTTCTTCTTGCATTTCCACTTTAATCCCAGTTGGCAAATGGACCATGCGGACCGCAGTAGCAACCTTATTGACGTTCTGTCCACCAGCACCAGAGGCATGGTAAATATCCACACGTAAATCTTTTTGGTCGATTGTCATCTCAAATTCTTCAACTTCAGGCATAACAAGCACAGTAGCCGTTGATGTATGGACCCGCCCTTGTGTTTCGGTTACAGGGACACGTTGTACTCGGTGAGCACCTGATTCATATTTCAATTTAGAATAAACAGATGGACCAGAAATTAAAGCTGAAACCTCTTTATACCCCCCAATTCCCGTGATATTTGCTTCCATGATTTCGAACTTCCACCCTTGAGCTTCAGCGTAGTGCTGATACATGTTCAATAAATCACCAGCAAACAGTGCAGCTTCATCACCACCAGCAGCGCCGCGAATTTCTAAAATAATATTTTTCCCATCATTAGGATCTTTGGGAAGAAGTAAAATTTTGATTTGTTCTTCTAATTCTTCCTTTTGAGTTTTAGCATTGGAAAGTTCCTCCTTGAGCATTTCTTTCATCTCATCATCAAGGCCACTCTCTCCAAGCATCTCTTCACTATCTTGAATAGTATCGAGTACTTTCTTATATTCTTTGTAAGTCGCAACTTTATCGCGTAAATCAGCTTCTTCACGTGAGAGTTCCATGAAACGTTTCGTGTTGGAGACCACTTCCGGGTCAGACAAAAGTTCTCCTAATTCTTCATATCTACCGATTATTGACTCTAATTGATCAAACATATTTTTTTCCTTTTATTTTTTAGTTTTTTTCAGAGGTAAATTTTGTGCCATTTTAACAAAGGATTCCCACTGTGTCACATCCTGCAACATTTCTTTTTTCAATATCAACACTTTATTTTTTCCTTCAAAAAAATGGACTCGATCAGAAAAAATCTCTACATTTCTCACATTCATTTGCGCTTTGATTTGCTCCTCGGTGAGATAAATATCAAGTGTCTGAGGTTTAAAATTTTTTAAAAAGCGACTTTTTAGTTGCCAGCTCAGAAATAAATTACCCAAAACTACGATTAAGATTCCGGATAAAAGAGGCCATAACCATTGCCCTTGACTTCTTACTAGATTAATTACCATAACGATAACCATGATACCTGAAAAAACGAGCATTAAACGCTTCGTCATCACTGACAAAATCCGTGAGTAATCCTGGGCAGTAATTGTTCCTTTAAAATGATAAAACATTTCTTTTCCCCCCTACAGTTCTGGTTTAAAATAGTGCTTTCTACATACAGGGATGTAGGTTTCATTGCCACCGATTTGTAACTGTTTGCCTTCGTAAACCGGTTGACCGTCAATTGTACGAATGACCATAGTTGCTTTTTTACTGCAAAACCAGCATATGGTCTTGATTTCCTCAATCTTATCTGCTAATAAAAGCAAATATTTTGAGCCTTCAAAGAGCTCATTACGAAAATCGTTCTTTAAGCCAAAAGCCATTACGGGCACCTTCAACTCATCAACAACTCGCGCAAAATCATAGACATGTTTTTTACTTAAAAACTGAGCTTCGTCAACCAAAACACAAAATGGCTTCTGAGGCAAAGCATCTACATAATCAAAAACAGCCGTTTCAGCATCAATAGCGACTGCCTCAGCCTTCATACCAATTCGACTTGCTACTGTCCCAACGCCAGCCCGCGTGTCGAGGCTCGATGTCATTAGTAATACTGGCTTTCCCTGTTCTTCATAATTATGAGCAACTTTTAATATTTCAATTGACTTTCCCGAATTCATCGTCCCATATTTAAAATATAATTGCGCCATCCCTTTTCCCTTTACTATTTATTCAAAAAAATTTTTACTAAGTAAAAGTCTCATTGCCCTCCACTTAGTAAAACTAATCCAGCTTCTTACTACCATATTAGCCAGTAACATAAAACTCAATTTAAATTATATCATATTTCATTTTCTTTTTAATGTTCATCTTGTACTTTTTATCATCACCAACGAGAAGTGACACTAGCTAGTTCTTAAAAAAACTATTCCTTTTCCTGTTGACACTTTATCAAAAAATATTTTTTGAATAGATAATATTATTTCCATTAGTCTGAATTAATCAGTATAATTATACTATCAGAACGAATTTTATATCATACAACCTAGTCGTTTAAAAAATACTAAAAATGATTAGGTCTAGAATAATTTGGAAGTGAGGAAATCTATGATTAAACTTTATCTAACCTCTTCTTGTGGCTCTTGCCGAAAAGCCCGAAAATGGTTAATTGATAACCAATTAGAATACCAAGAGATTAATCTAGCGACCGGATTAAACCGCGCATCGCTCATCGAGATTCTCTCACTAACTGAGGGAGGAACAGGAGATATTCTTTCCGTACAAAGTGATCTTTATAAAGAGCTTAATCTAGATTTTTCAAAAATGAGACTGGAACAATTCCTCAAAACTATCGAAGCATACCCCCTCTTATTAAAACGCCCCATTATTATTGATGAGAACAATATACAAGTGGGTTTCAATGAAGATGATATCCGCAAATTTCTCCCACGCGAATTTCGTGAAATTCAGCGCAGCGGAGCCTATTCTGTTTTTCTTAAACAATGGTTAGAATCTTTAGCATAAAATAAGAATTTAATTTAAAAACGAATCAGATTTCTTGAAGACGTTTTCTTAATGTGTTAGATTAATATTAAAGATGTATGCTATTGCATACTAGAAAGAGGTATTTTATGATTTGGTCGTTAATTGTTGGCGCTCTAATTGGATTGATTGCAGGGGCAATCACAAATAAAGGAAGCTCAATGGGCTGGATAGCTAATATCTTGGCAGGTCTAGTGGGATCCTTTGTAGGTCAGTCGCTTCTTGGAACTTGGGGACCATCTCTAGCGGGGATGGCATTAATCCCATCAATTATTGGAGCAGTAATTGTTGTTGCTGTCGTATCGTTTATTCTATCGCGATTGAACAATTAATCAAAAGAAAGATAAAAGAAATACTATCCTAACCTAAAAACTTTTGCTGCGAGGAAATTATATTGCATCAGCTGACATAGGTAGAGTAAGTAAAGCGTAAAAAGAAAGAGAATAGGAGAAAACAAGATGGAAAAAAACATGCAAAATTTCGAAAAAATGGAAGAACATTTTAATCAATCCTCTCACCTCTCTAGTGATTCCTCTGATATCAGAGGTGAACTTACTTATGAAGACAAAGTCGTTCAAAAGATTGTAGGTTATGCGCTCGAGCACGTGGATGGACTTCTTTCTGTTGAAGGTGGCTTCTTCTCCAACTTGACAGGCAAGTTAGTCAACACAAACAATGTTACTTCTGGTGTTGATGTAGAAGTGGGCAAAACTCAAGTTGCCGTTGACTTAAAAATCATCACAGAATATGGCAAAAATGTGCCCGATATTTATGAAGAAATTAAGAACGTCATTACTAAAAAAGTGGCAGATATTACAGCACTTGATGTTGTGGAAGTCAATGTGACCGTGACAGATATCAAAACTAAAGCTGAGCAAGAGGAGGATGAAGTAACGGTACAAGATCGTGTAGTTGATGCCGCCCAAAGTACTGGTGAATTTACCTCTAAACAAGTAGGCAAAGTAAAAGGTAAAGTGGATGACATGACACCAGATAAGCGCCGTGTGGATTAAATTTTTCTTAGATACAAACGACCTCTCAACAGAGGTCTTTTGTATCTGAGGCCCTCTTCTTTAAACATTCCAAAAAACTTTTAAAACGATACCAACAATTTTATTCCAAAAAGTTTGTCCGAACTCTTATTACCTATTCAAAAAGGAGAAAATATGTCAAAAACATCTCACTTAAAAACATTTTTATACTTTATTGCTTTTATCCTAATTGTTGAGGGGATTGGCGCTTTATCAAGTCTTTTTGCAGGAGATATAAAGTCAATATATAATAACCTGAAGCTCCCTCCCCTAGCACCTCCTGACTATCTCTTTGGTATCGTTTGGCCTTTGTTGTATGCTCTTATAGCAATTTCCGGTTTTCTTATTTTTCGTTTGCTCGGTACATACAAAACAGAGGCAAGACTAGCACTCACTTACTTTGTACTTCAACTCTTCATCAATTTTATTTGGAGTATTATCTTCTTCAAAGGTTATTATTGGAGCGGAGTCATAACAATTCTACTTCTTGATCTCATCGTCTTTATCTGTCTTATTAAATTCCTAAAATTAGATAAAGTGTCTGGAATTTGCTTGATTCCCTATTTGATCTGGATTCTCTTTGCTACTTATCTGAGTATCGGGGTTGCACTGTTAAATTAACTAAAAAAAACTGCTTCACAGCAGTTTTTTCTATATTAATGCTTTTATGCCTCTTCATTTAAAGGCTTTTTATAAAGATAAAAAATTCCTCCAATAAGTAGAAGACATATTCCTCCTACAATCATATTATCCATTTTTTCCCCCGTTTTCGGCAAAGCTTTTTTTGCTTTTTTGCTAGCAGATGTCTTTGTGTTCAAACCACTACGAGATGAGGAGATAGAACTTTCAGTACTGTTAGTTCCGTCATCATTAGAACTTGCCTGCGGTATTACTGGTGTTTTTGAGCCTGAAGTAGCTGAAGTACTTGTACTTGAATCTATGGTTGATGTAGAACTACTTGTACTTGAATCTATGGTTGATGTAGAACTACTTGAACCTGTTTCCGTGGTAGAATTGTGTTCTTCTTCACCTTGCGATAATTTATTGACAATAGTAAAGCTGTTACCATCTTTTGTCACCGAACTTTCAAATTGTTCAGGTATATCTAATTCTGTAACTTGATATTCAAAATTATCCCCATTATTATTATACACTGGCAGATTCATAGCAACACCATTCACAGGTAACGTTTCATAAGTTTTGTTGAACCCCTCATCCTTACTAAGCGTTATCTTATCGCTTTTAGTCCATGTGTCAGAGGTAGAATTTTTTCGAGTGACCATAAAGTTTATAGAATCAGGTATTAACGGTGTTGCAACATTTATCCATTGTTTTTCAACATTTAAAATGACTTTCGGTGCTTTGATAGACGGTACTGGGAATTCTAAATATTGTTCCGTATCACTTTCTGGGTCTAATGTTGTTTCACCATTACATTGATACCATGTTTCTCCTTTAAAATCAGCGCTCTCGGTATTTATACGAACGTGGTAGGTCATGGTAATACGTTCATCCTGACCGAGGCTAACATTTTCTAGTGTCAAAATATTGTTCTCTTCACTAACTTGAATGTCTTTCGTTACATCGTCTGCTTTTTCCCATGCTCCGTCTTCATTTTTACGCCAACCTTGGAGCACATAATTTTCGGATGTAAAATTACCTGCACCTTGCAAGAGAATATCCTTCCCCATTGGATCCGTAATCGTCCCCTTTGGGATAGTCTTATCAATATTATCTGCAATATTTCCTAGAGCTTCGCCAAGTCCAGCTAAATTTTCATCAATAGTAAAATAGTTATTTGGCGTAGAAGCAATATTTTTAGCAATATATACCCCTCGATCACTTGGAGCCACACCAATTGAATAGCAGTTAATATTACTTTCTTTAATTTGAACAACTGTACCTAGTGTTGCATCGGTAACTATACTCTTATCAACTAAAGTTCCTTGTGCATCAGTAGTCCCTGATTTATCACTTGTATTATAGGCATCAGAACTGACTTGAAAATCCTTGTTGTACTTATCGGTATGATAATTATTATAATCAGTGATTTCACCCTGATTGGTGTATTCCGGTGCTCCCTCTACCGGCAAATAGCTTCGATTAGCACTCCCATCACCGATATGGATTAACATATGTTCAGCATTAGCTCGTCCACCTTGGTCTAATAATTTTTTCCCCTCTATCATCCCCTTCTGAACGAAAGTGCCCGCATGACTTTCAGCAGTATTTTTTAAGAAGTTTTCTAAAGTTGAAATATCACCAGTTAAGCCATCCGTAGCGTAAACATATCGATTATAAGCGACAATACCGACTCTTATATTGCCACTTTGAAGAGAATTTTTTAGCTCAGCACCAAATTCATCCAAACCTTTTAAGGCATTAGTAAGTTTTTCCCCCTTCATCGAAGAAGAAAAGTCGATGACAAGGACAATGTCGACTGGATGGTCAACTTGATTGCCCTTTACATCTAATGTCACATCGAACAGCCCCTGTTTACTTGCATTCGCCTGAACACTTTTTTTGAGGTAAGCCTTATCAGAATAGTTGACATAGCCCTCGTCATCAAAAGCCACACCATTGACTGCCCCATAATTGTAATTGTAAGTATCCCCATTTGGTATTCCGTTCTCAATATATACCCCATTACTGTCATTATTATACTTAAATGACGCGGTATCAGCATGAGCTGGCGATTTGATGTTAAAAAAAGAAATAAAAAATAGGGCTAAAATAATAGTTAGTCCACATTTTACTATCCTATTCTCATTAAAAAATCTCACTTTTAAAACTGCCTCCTTTTTAAATGTTATCCTTCTCCCAAATGAACAACTGAAGTTTATTAAACTTTCAGTCTTTCACATAAAAGGTCATCTTTAGAATAACTTAACTTTTAAGAGATTTCAAGGAAGAATTTAAGAGCAGCGTACCTATTATAAAAAGAGAGTAAAGAATCTTTTTTTAACAAGTAAGCATTAAAGCTTGGTTTAAGGCATTTTCTCCTCTTTTAAAATGAAAAGTTATTGGATATTTTTAGCGAAAACCGAAAAAACGACTTCTAGAGTCTATTTTTTGGTTGGGTTAGCGAGTAACCGTTTGTTTTATCTTTTGAACTAATGTTTGAATAAGAGGATCACGCTCATCAGCAAAAGTCACACCTAGAAATTCTCTCTGATATTTTTCACCAAGTTCCTGATAAGGAATTTCTTTGGTGATAAATTGCTTGGAAATTAAAGAGGCTCCTAACCCTGCACGGATGTGAGCAATGATCATTTCATTGCTACTCATTCTCACAATATTCTTAGGCAAGACCTTCTCCTCTTTCAGAAATTTTTTGACGTAATGGCCTACGCCTGAGCCTACTTCGCGTATAAAGAAAGTCCCTGTTTCCGTACTCCCTGCTAAAACCAATTCATCCTGTCCCAAAGGAAAAGTTTCCGTTTGTTCATTTGCAAGTGGTTTTTCAACCACTCCGAAGTGCAAATCATGATTTGAAACAAGATCAAACACTGTTTCTGAATCATACATTGAGATTTCTACATCCAGATGCTCTAGATCCTTTTCAAAACTCTTAAAGATATTTGGCATGAGGCTAATTGCAGCACTGTGTGAAACACCAATCTTAAAGGGGTGTTTTTTTAATTGTTTCTCTTGAATCTCAGCTTGTAATTTTTCCCAATTTTTTATATATTTGAGCGCTGGCGCATAGAGATGCATAGCAGCTTCAGTCGGGATTACTTCTTGATTTTGCCCTCTAGAAAATAAGAATGTCCCTAATTCTTCTTCTAATTTTCGGATTCGAACAGTAACAGTGGGTTGGGAGATAAATAAGTATTTACTCGCGCGTGTAAAGCTTTTGGTTTCATAAACAGCAATGAAAGTTTCAAATAATGGAAACATGGCTTCTCCTTTACTAGATTATCAAGTGGACTCGTTTAATTATCTTTTTTAATTTATTCTATTATAATAATTCATTTTACAAATTAAAACAAGTCATTTATACTGTAAGAAGTAATAAAGTACAAATATATATTAGGAGGCTACGTGTCTTTATGAAAGAAAAATTTATCTATTTTTTAGAAAAAATCCCCCTCCCTATTTGTGGTCTAATCTTAGCCCTTATCTCTTTAGGAAACCTTCTCTTAACAGTTGGACATAAAACGCTAGGAATTTTCTATATTCTTGCTGGTTTACTTTTAATGTGTCTAGTCTTTGCCAAGATAGTGTTAACTCCAAAACATGCGATAAGGAGTTTAAGAGATCCCATCATTGCTTCAGTGTCGCCAACTTTTACAATGAGTTTGATGGTTATTAGTAGCGTTCTCTGTCGTGCTTTCCCAGATACTAAGTTCATCGACGGTCTTTGGTGGTTCGCGGTAGTACTTCATTTTATATTGATGATTTATTTTTTCCTCTTACATATTATTAAAGTTCCCAAACTAAAAATGGAAAATATCTACCCAAGCTGGTTTATTACCTTTGTAGGCATCGGTGTAATTGCCAGTACTTGTCCTGCTTTTCATTTAAAGACAGGTCAGATTGTCATTTACTTTGCTCTTTTCTTCTATTTTTTACTCCTTCCTCTAATTATTAAGCGTATATTTATTTTTAAACAGTTACATGAATCTGCTCTGCCTCTTATCACAATTCTTACAGCCCCAGGTTCCCTTTGTTTAGTTGGTTATCTCTCTGTTTTTGGAACGCAAGGCAAAAATTTTATAATTTTTCTCTTCATATTATCTCAATCGATCTACTTTCTTACCCTTTTTACGATTAGAAAAATATCACATGCTAACTTCTATCCTAGCTATGCTGCTTTTACTTTTCCCTTAGTCATTTCAGCTACAGCTGTACACCTTGTGCTCCAAAATGGTCTTCTCTCTCATCCTTTTTTCACACTTCTTTCTTATCTTGAACTCCTTATTGCTCTTATGATGGTAACTTATGTCTTGGTACGTTACCTCATCTTTCTCCTAACAAATGTAGCGTTCATATTCAAACATTAATAAAACCATTTTTTTCGCTTCTTCAGTTCGCTTTTAGAACTTGAAGTGCCTCCACTTTTGTATTAGGATAAGAGAAAGAATCTTAATGAATACTGGAGAAAGATATGATAGGTTGTAGTAGTTTCACACTAGAAACAGAAGATAAAAAGCATCTCTTGTCACGTACTATGGATTTCCAAATAGAAATGGCAGAGCAAGTTGTTTTCATTCCAAGAGATAAAACTTTCCAAACCTCTTATCGTTCACAAACAACGATAACTTCCGAATATTGTTGCCTCGGGATGGGTGAACTTTCTGAAAGTGGGCCTATTCTTTTTGATGGTATTAATGAGATGGGGGTCACCGCAGCAACGCTCTATTTCCCAAGGTTTGCCGAATATAGTAAAGAAGCATTAGACAAACAAGCGATTGCACCAGACAAAGTAGTTCCCACTGTCCTCACAAGGGCTCAAAACCTCCAAGAAGTCCGACAACTTTTCGAGCAAGAGATTACTATTGTTGATGAGAGTAACCCTACTTTGAATGTTACTCCACCACTTCATTACATCTTTTCTGATAAGTCTGGTCAATCCTTGATTATTGAGCCTAGAGCTGGTGGAATGGTGATTATTGAGGACTCTATGGGAGTCATGACAAATAGTCCTGACTACCATTGGCACGAAACCAACCTAAGAAATTATTTATCTTTTACGCCCCATCAACGTGAATCCGTTGATTTTTTGGGAGGAAGGCTGGATCCTTTTGGGCAAGGTTCAGGAACATTTGGTTTACCTGGAGATTTTACCCCACCTTCTCGTTTTGTTCGAACGGCTTTTTTAAAAAATTATACAACTGTTGCTGCAAATGAGATTGAAGGTGTTACCCTTTCTCATCATATTTTAGAATCTGTAAGTCTTCCTAAAGGTATTGTAATTACTGCTTCCAACTCGATTGACTATACTTGTTATACTGCATCTATGTGCTCAGAATCTGGGAGCTATTACTATTCGACCTACAATAACCAACGGATTCGTAAAATTTCCTTAACTCCAGCATTAAAAAATCAATTAGACTATAAAGAATTTCCTGTTAATAATGAAGAGGATATTCTTTCACTAAACTAATAAAAAACGTCCTGTTCTGGACGTTTTTTAATTACGAGATTAACTTGCAACCACTTCATTTAACCAATCTTTACAGAGATCGTACATTTCTATTTTTTGTTTAGGAGAAAGTTCTTCAAATATTTCATTGACGGATTCAATTTGCATGCTATTGGACTTACCAAGCAGATAATCGGGCGTTACCTTGAAGTAATCTGCGATTTCCATCAACCTCACACCGGAAGGCATTTGGTGGTTTTTATAGTTATTTAACGAATTTCTAGGATAGCCCAATTCTTTTTCAACTTGATTAAGGGATTTTCCAAGTTTATGACTCAGCGTTCTTAAGCGCGTATAAAATATATTATCTGTACTCATAGTTTCTCTATATTTTCTAATCTTACCTTTATTTTAAAATTAAAAAGCTCACTAAATTATCAATTTTGGCAAGCTCTGGCTAAAACATTATATCGTCTTAAATCTTTACTACGATATTTTTATACTTCAAGTTCTTGATCTTCATTTTTTTCTTTCTTTTAATCTGTTTTTTGAAAATAGGATTTTTTCGTTTAGTCATCACTTTTAGTCCACCTTCTCATTCATTTCAAAGAATTATGAGTCCTCCGTCAACCAGAAGGACATTGCTCTTTTATTATAACAAACCTAAAGAGAGCTTTTTGTTCGTTTTTTGGACTCTAAAAGTCCAAATAGTGGGATTTATATTTTTAAAGGGAGATGATTAACCGCTTTCTTCCTTTTGTTTTAAGACTTTTTATTAATAAATGATTCATTTCTTTACTTTTTAAAGAGGGTATTGCTCAGTGACAGGCTTTCGGCTATACTAGTATTAGATAGAATACGATATTCATTGGAGATAAAGAATGTTTGAGAAAGATAAAGAAGCCTATTATGAGCCACTTTTTAATCGTGATATTACACATAAGGTTGTCATTTTAAAGTTACTTTACAATAAAATAGATGGTGTCAATATTGAACAGTTGATTGCTGCTACTGGCTTAGATCGGAGGACTATTTACAAATACATTAATCAATTAAATGATTTTTCACTTAAGGTTTATAATAAGGAGGCGATTGTTTATTCTCCGAATAACAATTATCGTTTTCTTGGGAATAAGTTAGATCTTCAAAATTTGAAGGTAGCCATCATTGAATCAACTCCAATTTATGCATTGGTCAAACTTTTTCTTTCAAATAAAACCGTTAACCTCCATACCTTCTGCGTGGAAAATTATATTGGTGAAAGTACTTTTAAACGTCAAATTCGCAAAGTAAACCAGCTCTTAAAATATGTAAAAGCTTCTATTTCTATACGAAAAGGCGAGCTAGTGATTTTAGGAGACGAGGCTACCATTCGTTACTGCTTTATTACTTTTTTATGGCGGACTTATCGCGGATTAGATTGGCCTTTTGATTTAATTCCCCAAGAAAAAATTGATGGTCTTGTGAACTTTATATCATCTCGCACGGGTATCTCAATCAGTACAGGAAAACGTCAACAATTGGCTTATATTTTTGCTGTTAATATTGCCAGAGCAAATATCAAACTCGAACCGATTGAGAACAATATCCCAAGTTACTCAAGTATCTTAATTGAACTAAGTCCTTTTTATAAGCCATTTAAGGGTTATCTGGAGGAGAATTTTTCTCTTGGTAGTTCCGAAATAAAATTCATTTTTAATTTTCTACAGACCTTTCCTGATTTCTCAATGGCGAGAAAAAATAATCAAGAATTTTTACATAGTATTAAAGGACTTTCGCATCCCGTTTATAGTAGTATCAGTCAATTTATAAATTTTGTGAGAAAGCAACATCCTGAGTTCGGATTAGAGACTAGTCAAGGAAATACATTTGTAGGTCTTCTGATTGCTTCTCATATCTTTATTGATACTTTTACAAATTGTTACTTTAATATCTCTGATATCAATTTAACAGCTTATGCAATGGATAAATTTCCTCACCTCATTCCAACAATTTATGATTTTATCTGCAAGGCGAGTCCTCACCTCGAGCTGAATGCTAGAAAAACTTTAGCTGTACGTTATGCGCAAGCCTATGTTATGGTTTTTCCTCCTCAAGATTTTGAACCAGAGATTAATATTTACCTTGATACAGACGTGCCTGTTTATGTAGAAAGAATCCTCATGTGTAGTATACGTTCTGTACTTAATCCTCTATATAATTGTAAGCTAACTACAGCTTCAAATGAGGATAAAATTGATTTAGTCTTAAGCACCCTTGATTTTAACGACAGATTTTCAAAAACACCTCAACTTTTCATTAATGCGGAGCTTTCTGAAAAGGATGCAAAGTATATCTTGGCAGAATGCCGTAAAATTATTTTGGAAAAAGAAAAAGATAGAAAATAATTTAAACCATAAAAAAACCTCGTTTCTGTCGAGGTTTTTTTATGAACTTAAATCTTTTTTTTCAAACCATATAAAGCTGAGCTAAGGCTAATCAAAATAAGAATAAAGAATAACACTAAAATAAGAGAAGTACCTCTACTGGTCCCCTGCGTAAATCCGTTAATCCTTTGAAAAAGTGTGAGAATACTAGCCACGAGTGCTGTTGCTACCGCACCAATAAACTGTTGGGTCGTATTGACTAAAGCATTACCATCCGAGAGCTCTTGTGCTTTGAGAGTACTTAAACTAGAAGTCATGAGATTACTGTAAGAAATTCCAAGGCCTAGCATCATAATCATGTGCGCTCCTAAAAGAAGAAAGAGTGATTTTGTAGGTAGAAGAACAAAGAGAAGAACAAGTCCCACACTTGCCAAAATTAAACCTGTAATAATGGGTTTTTTTGCTCCAATCTGATCCAGTAATTTCCCTGAAATAGGGGCTAATATTGCACCAATCAGTGCTCCAGGGAACATGAATAATCCCGCAATAGAGGAATTATGTCCTCCTGAGACTTGTAAATAGTTAGGGATTAAAAATGATAGGCCCAAAAGTAAAGCTTGATACACTAAAAGGCTAAATAAAAGTGCCACAAAGCGCCGATGCTTTAAAATAGATAATTGAATAAGGGTTTCTTGGCGATTGTAATGAACGAAAAGTAAGGCGCTCACTACTCCAATAAACAATAAGCTAAAGAATAAGATAAGAATGTCAGCACTCAAGGCCCAAATAAAGGCAACAAACATGAAGGAAAGGGTAAGTACAGGTCGCCAAGCCAAAGGTTTCTTTTCTTTTGGTACTTCTTGTGGAAGGGAAAATAAACCAAGAATCAGCGAAATAATGATGAGTGGAAAGAGAAAAACATAGATGTATCGCCAATCAAGAATATTGGCGATAATTCCCCCATAAGTTGGACCAATAGCTGGTGCAATCGAGGTTGTGAGCGTACCCAGTCCCATCATAGCTCCTCTTTTTTCTAGAGGTGCTTTCGTTAAAATCAAATGGAACATCAGAGGAAGCCCAATTCCTGTTCCTATCCCTTGGAAAAGCCGTCCTAATAACAGCAACGTAAAGTTAGGAGAAAAGCAATTTATCAGGACGCCCGCCATAAAAAAGAGGTTGGCAACTATAAAAAGTTGGCGTGCTGAAAAGCGCTGATTAAAGTATGAAGAAAGGGGAATAATAACTGCAATTACCAATAAATAAATCGTTGTTACCCATTGAATTTTTGAGGTATTCAGACCAAACTCCTGGATCAATTTTGGAAAAGTAACATTCATCGCTGTTTCGATAAGTACTCCTGAAAATGATAAGAGCCCTGCGGCAATCACTGCACCTAAAAGGTGAAAATTTTGTGTTTTTTTCATGCAATAAGTGTCCTCCTATTTTTAAACAAAAAGAGGCGAAATTATTATTCTTTAAGGAATAATAATTTCGCCTCTCTATCGACATAATTTCTTATGTTATCTGTACGAAAGTTATAACTCGACCATTATACTATAATTATAAAAAATTGCAAGTTTTTGTCTTCTTTTATGATAAAATAGAGAGAGTTTATTAATAGAAAGAAAAATATAGTTAGGCTATATTTTAAAGGTTTATATTATGCCGTTTGTTCATGTAGAGTTATTTGAAGGACGTACTGTGGAGCAAAAAGCTGCCATTGCAAAAGAGATTACTGCTTCCATTTCTAAACATGCAGGTGCGCCTGCTTCAGCAATTAATGTTATTTTTACTGACTTGCCTGAAGGAACCCTCTTTCAAGCTGGAGAAATGAGAAAAAAATAAGGTGTTCCCCCTTTATTGTTAGTGACGGTTCTATCCTTACTGACAGAACGGTCAGTTCCCCAAAATGAAAGAAGATAAGCTTTTCTTGAAAAAGTTTTTCGATTAGGCTAAAATGAAGGCAAATAGGAAAGATGGATAAATTATGAAAGTATTGATTACTTCTGGTGGAACGACCGAGCCGATAGATGATGTACGTGGAATTAGTAACTTTGCCACAGGTGCACTTGGTAAATTGACGGCTGAGTATTTCTTACGCGCAGGCCACGAGGTCATCTTGCTCTCAGGTGATAAGGCACTCCGCCCTGAACCCCAAGAACGATTGACCCTAGTACCTATCATGGGTACTCAGTCGCTTTATGAAGCGATGCAAGATGTTGTACCCCAAGTTGATGTTGTGGTACACAGTATGGCAGTGAGCGATTATCGCCCTGTTTATATGACAGACTTTGAGCATTTACCTGATGAGCTGACAGAAGCATCATTAACCACTTTTCGGCCAAAAAGAGAAAAGAAAATTTCATCAAAGGCTGATTTCCAAATTATGCTCCTCGAAAAGACCCCTAAAATTATCAATGCGGTCAAGCAGTGGAACCCTGATGTGCTCCTTTTTGGCTTTAAACTCCTTTCAGGTGTAACTCCCGAACGACTCTTGAAAATTGCACACGAAAAATTAAGTCAAACAAAAGCTGATTTTATTATAGCTAATGATTTGGAAAATATTCAGGGACAGGCGCATCAGGCTTATCTTGTGTCAGAAAAAGATGCTGACCGAGTCATCAGTATGAAAAATAAGTCGGAAATTGCTGCAACAATTCTTAAAAAATCGGAGGAACTTCGTCATGACTAAAATTACTTTGGCTGTTACTGGCTCTATCGCTGCCTACAAAGCCGCTGATCTTGTCTCCTTATTAACGAAGCAGGGTCATGAGCTCACCGTCTTGATGACCCGAGCTGCTACTCAATTTATCACGCCCTTAACTTTACAAGTCCTCTCGAAAAATAAAGTCCACTTGGATATTATGGACGAGGAACAACCTGCTGTGGTCAATCATATCGAATTGGCAAAACAAACAGAGCTTTTTCTCGTAGCGCCGGCAACAGCAGATACCATCAGCCGCCTGGCACAAGGACGTGCTGATGATATTGTCACTTCTGTCGCTCTGGCCCTGGAACCTGGTACACCTAAGTATTTGGCACCTGCGATGAATACTAAAATGTATCAACATCCTCTCACCCAAAGAAATATTGAGATTCTTAAAAAAATAGATTATAATATGATTCAGCCTAAAAAATCTCTTCTGGCTTGTGGAGATTTTGGTGAAGGCGCCCTTGCTGAGCTAGCTGATATTGTTTCTGCGCTCCAGCCATCATTATAAATTGATGTGTTTTTAAATTAGTGTTAATGTTAACCTTATCATAGGCACATCTCATGAGGTATTTATGAAAAAATCAAAAGCGTCTGATGTGGCAATTTTAGCCATCTTTATTGCAATCATGGTTGTCATCCAAATTTTGAGTCAAATTATCTATAGTGTTTGGCCCTTACCAATCGTGCCTACCCTGTTACACATTCCTGTTATCATTGGTTCGATCGTATTGGGAGCCCGTAAGGGCGCGTTCCTTGGATTAGTAATGGGAATAATTAGTCTGGTCAATGCTACAATTGTCACTCTCCCTTCGAGCTTTCTTTTTAGTCCGTTACAACCACTACCAGGAACAAATCACGGCTCAATGTGGGCTCTGGTAGTTGCTATTGTGCCAAGGGTTCTGGTTGGCCTTCTACCAGCTTATATCTATAAACTGATGCCTCGTCGCTTTGGCGCTGGCTTAGCAGCTTTTGTGGGGACAGCAACAAATACAGTCCTTGTTTTAAGTTTTATTTTCCTATTCTTTAGGACGGTCACTCATCAAACTTTCGGAGCATTGCTTGCTTCTATTATCACTGGTAATTCTATTGCTGAGGTGATTATCGCTGTCATCTTGACGATGGCAATTGTTCCTGCCTTAACTAAGGCGCGCCAACATGCTTAACTAAAATGAACAATCTACAGGTGAGATTGTTTTTTTTGTTAGAAAAATGTTATAATGTAAGCGTTGATATAGAATATATAGGAGAAGACTTATGAAAAAAATATTAAGTTTCGACATTGACAACACACTCAATGAACCAAAAATGCCGATTTTCCCTGAAATGGCCGAATTACTTGCCGAATTGTCTCAAAAATATATAATTGCGCCGATCTCTGGACAAAAATATGATCAATTTTTGATTCAAATCATTAACAATTTGCCTGAACACGCAAAATTGGAAAATTTCCATTTATTTGTTGCCCAAGGAACTCAATATTATGCCTATAAAGATGGCGAATGGAAACAAGTGTTCAATTATGCCCTGACTGATGAGCAAGCCAATGCCATAATGGGCGCCCTTGAAAAAGCAGCGCGCGAATTGGGCTACTGGGATGAATCTGTTCTTGCTCCTGGGGATGAAATCAATGAAAATCGTGAATCCATGATTGCTTACTCAGCAATCGGTCAAAAAGCAGGCGTCGAAGCTAAACAAGCTTGGGATCCAGATATGACCAAACGGAATGCGATTGCTGAACTTGCTAGTCAGTATGCTCCTAAGTTCGAATTTGAAGTGGCTGGAACAACTACGATCAATGGTTTTGTTCCTGGTCAAAACAAAGAGTTTGGTATGAATCATTTGATGGAAGAACTTAATGTGACGAAAGATGAAATTCTTTACTTCGGAGATATGACTCAACCAGGTGGTAATGATTATCCTGTTGTACAAATGGGAATTGAAACCATTACCGTCCGCGATTGGAAAGAGACTGCAGCAATTTTGAAAGCAATCATTGCTATGGAAAAAGCATAGCCTTTCGTTTATAAAGCGATTAAAACCTGCTTATCAGCAGGTTTTTTTTTAACAAAGTTTACAGGTTTTTATTTTGATTTTTAGGAACGTACTGACCGAGCTGTCAGTGACTTTTCATCCTTTAGTCCTATTGAAATTAAGTCAAAATTTAGGTAAAATAGGTAAGTATGTTTAATTTATAGAAAGTGAACTTATTTGAAAAAAATGAAGAAAAAATTAACTCTGGCGGGACTGACTGCAGCAGGTCTTCTGCTTTTGTCTGGCTGTGTCCAAACACATATTGTTGATGGTGTGCGCGTGCCAACAGAAGCTGCTACACATGGGATAACTTATAATTTGCTCGTGCGTCCAATGTCTGCTTTTGTTGACTTATTTGCACATAATCTAAGCATGGGCTATGGTTGGGCCATCATTTTAGTTACCTTGATTATCCGTTTTCTCATCTTGCCTTTAGGTTTAAACCAAGCTTACAAATCAACTTATATGCAAGAAAAAATGGCTTATCTTACCCCAGTATTTGCCCCTTTACAAGAGCGGGTTAAAAATGCACAAACTCCTGAGGAACGCATGGCAGCCCAACAAGCGTTAATGGCGGCTCAAAAAGATAATGGAATCAACATGTTTGCCTCTTTGGGCTGCTTGCCTATGCTGATTCAATGGCCTTTCTTTATCGCCCTTTATAATGCTGCTGCTTATACCACAGGAATTTCTAGCGCTACATTTTACGGAATTAACTTGGGGCATTCTAGCATTGTCTTAACGATTATTTCCGGTGCGCTTTACTTTATCCAAACGTGGATTTCAACCTTATCGATGACCCCTGAACAGAAGAAAACAGGGATGGCCATGTTAATCATGAGCCCAGCGATGATTGTTATCTTTAGTTTCATGTCTCCAGCTGGTGTTGCCCTCTATTGGGCCGTAGGTGGTCTTGTAATGGTCATTCAACAAATCATCATCAGCTTTATCATGAAACCTCGGATGCGCCGAAAAATTGATGAAGAATTTACAAAAAATCCTCCAAAAATCAATAATGAAGGCCTTAAAGATGTCACTCCTAGCAGTGTTCAAGAAAATTTTAAAGCCATCACTAGTGAACGCAATGATAAGGAAAAACAAAACAAAACTGGTGGACGAAATGCTGGAAAGCAAAATCGTAAATAATATACACCTTTAACAAATAAAAAGTTACTGACAGATTGGTCAGTAACTTTTTTATACTTTTGGCTATAAAAAAACTGACCAGTTGGTCAGTTTTTATTTATCCTTAAGTCAAATGAACACCTTTGTCAACGTAAACGATGTCTCCAATCATTCCTGAAGCAAGAGGGCTGACAAGGAATGCTGCAGTATGACCTACTTCTTCAATCGTCACACCAACACCATCAGCAGTACGGCTATCTGATTCTTTAATCAAATCTTTATAACCTGTTACGCCTGAAACTGCAAGAGTTTTGATGGCTCCAGCAGAGATCCCATTAACGTGAACACCAACATGTGCCATCTCAGCAGCCAAATACCGAACTGTTGATTCAAGAGCAGCTTTGGCAATTCCCATGACGTTATAGTTTGGAATCGCACGTTCTGAACCCATATAAGTCAAGGTTACAATCCCAGCACCCTTAACGAGTAAAGGTTTTGCTGCTTTTGAGACTGCAAGTAAGCTATATGCAGAAATATCTTGTGCAAGAGCGTATCCATCACGAGAGATGTCTGTGACATTCCCGCCCAGCTCTTCTTTTTTGGAATAAGCTACGGCATGCACCAATCCATCAATTTTACCTACACGGGCTTCGATTGTAGCAAAAGCTCGGCGAATTGACTCATCAGAAGCTACATCACACTCTACTAACAAATCTTCTGGTTCAGATAGTTTTGCTAATTGTTTTTCCATGCGCTCATTTTGATAGGTGTAAATGAGTGTCGCACCTTGATCTTTCATCGCCTTCGCGCATCCCCAAGCAATTGATTTATTGTTGGCAACGCCCATGATGACGATTTTTTTACCTTCTAAAAACATAAATAAAATAAGTCCTTTTCTCTCATTAATTTACGTGTTGTGAGGAGAAAACTCCGAACACGCCTAATAAAAAAGTTGACACTCCTACAAAAAATTGCTAAGATTAATTGTAAAAGGTTTTGTATATCAAAATACTTGATACATAAAATTTTAACTTAAAAAACTGGAACTGTCAAGCTGGAAATTTACTGACCGCTCTGTCCGTTTCGCCCTTTAAGTATTTCCAAAAGAAAAGGAAGATAAAATGACTAAAAAATATGCAATGACGGCCACTGAGGTGATGGAGGTGATTCCAAATCGCTATCCTATCATGTTTATTGACTATGTTGACGAGCTTTCTGAGAATAAAATTGTTGCCACTAAAAATGTGACGATAAATGAAGAAGTCTTCAACGGTCATTTTCCTGGAAATCCAACCTTCCCCGGTGTCTTAATCCTTGAGTCGCTTGCTCAAGCTGGGTCAATTTTGATTCTTAAAAAAGAAGAATTTCAAGGTAAGATGGCCTATATTGGTGGAATTGATAAAGCGAAATTCCGTCAAAAAGTGACTCCAGGTGACGTGATGAAACTTGAATTTGAAATCACTAAATTCCGTGGTAAAGTTGGAACAGCTGATGCTGCTGCTTATGTCGATGGAAAAAAAGTGACCACGTGTCAATTTACTTTCATCGTTGATGAAGCCGCTGACCAAACAAAATAATATAAGAAAAATACTGACAGAACACAAAAAATAGCTGTCAGTATTTTTTTATAGTTTTTCGATGAAGTCACAAAGTAGGCTCACATGTTGCTCCAAGTTTTTGAGCACAAAACTTTCATTAACCACATGAGCTTGGGCATGTTGCCCGGGACCAAACACAACCGTGGGTATTCCGACCGCTTCAAAAAATCCCTGATCATTGGAACCCACAGCAGCTGTTAATTTTGCTGCTGACAGCTCGGTCAGTAACTTTATAATAGGAATTTCCTCATCGGTCAGTGTTGATAAGACCGGTTTAACCACATCTTCGTAGGTAAAATGATATTGCCGTGCTAAAGCCGTCATAACATTTTGAAAATCAGCTTCTAACTCTGGAGTTAGCCGGCAATCCACTATCACTTGTGCTTGAGCTGCTGTCTTATTCGGTGAAGTAGCATCACCTGCAGTGACAGCTGTTGCAACAAAAGAAGGAAGCCCTAAACGATCATTTTTGTAGATGGCTAAGCTTTCCGCAATTTTATCTATAGCAGCTAAAAACTTACTGGCTTTGCCCAATCCACTCTCACTAAAATGTATTTGATCGGAAGCATGTGCTGCTTTTCCTTGAAAGGTCAATCTCATAAAATGATTGCCTCGCTGACCGATGTAAATTTTTTCCAAATCTGTCGGCTCAGCAATAATACAGAAGGCGGATTCATAATGTGTGTTGTTTACAAACCACTGCGCAAAATCTTCTGAGCCTTGTCCATCTAGTTCTTCACGCGCTGTGCCGACCACCCAAATGTCAGGGCTGACTTCTTTTTCTACTAAAGAAAAGGCTGTAAGTAGATTGCCAGCTACTCCTGCTTTCATATCGCTCACCCCAAGGCCATAGATTTTGCCTCCTTGTACCACAGCACGAGTAGGTTCATACGTCCAATCCGCCTGTGCTCCTGGAACAACCGTGTCTACATGTCCACTTAAAATAATAGCTTGTCTCGCTTTGGGTGAGGCTTTTAACTGCCCAGCCACAAAATTTTTCTGACGAAGTACAAAGTCAAACTTTTTTTCCTCTAGGAGTTTTTCAATATAACTTAAGATTTTTTCTTCTTTACCTGATGGAGAGGGAATTTCAACAAGGTTCTTGAGAAGTTCTATTGCTGTTGTCATTGTTCCCCCTTATTTATTGGCTGATTGAGAAAGTTTATAATTGCTCTGGATTGATTGCTCAATTTGTCCATTTGCTTTTTGTGACTTAATGACATCATTAATCACTTTTGTCAATTCTGTTTCACCTTTTGGTAAGGCAACAGCAGAACCATAACTATCAGTAGGGGTTTTAAGCTTAAGCTTTGCAATCGCTAAGTCTGGATTAGCAGCTACATAACTTTTGGCAATCAAACCTTCAATCACTGCTCCTTGCACCTGACCAGCTTTGACCTCGTTAATTTCATCTGTGATCGCAGGAAGGGCAATTTCGCTGGCTCCCTTAAGTTGCTTTTGGACGATTTCTTCTTGAATAGCGCCTTTTTGCGCCGCTACTTTCTTACCTTTGAAATCTGCAGCACTTGTATAACGCTCAAGCTCTGATTTTTTTACTACAAGCGCGTTATCGGCTTCGTAATAAATATCAGAAAAAGCTACACTTTTAGCACGCTCAGGTGTCTTAGAAATGCCAGAAATTGCTATATCAGCCTTTCCTGTACTCAGACTAGCCAGAACATTATTAAAATCCATGGGTTCAATCTGGACTTTTACTCCCAACTTTTTAGCAATTGCTTTTGCCAGATCAATATCAGAACCAACCACTTGGTTTTTTCCATTTTTTAACATTTGAAATTCAAAGGGTGGATAATCTGGTGAAACTGCTACCTTCAAAACTTTAGCGCTTTTAACTCGCTCTAAACTACTTTTTGAGGTTTGCGTTTTATTCCCACAAGCCGTTAGGGCCGTAAGCGCCATTAGGCTTACTATTCCAACCATCCATTTTTTTGTATTCATTTGTTTCTCCTTTTTATACGACGATAAGCATAATTATACACTTAATTAAAACAAAGTCAACTATTTTTGTATAATCAATCTTTATTTCGTGATAAAAAGGCTTTTGTAAGTCTTTTTATTATAAAAAGCAAAATAAAAATTCACTTTAAAAGTGAATTTTTATTAATTTATTCTTCTTATTCTTCCTAGTCCATTGCACGGAGTTCCAAAACCATATCACGGAGTTGAGCAGCTCCTTCAAAGTCGAGGGCGCTAGCCGCTTGTTGCATTTCTTTTTCAAGTTTTTTGACTAATGCTTTACGTTCTTTCTTAGTCATCGCACTTGCATCAACTTCCTCAAGCTCACCAGAATCTGTTTTCTTAGTGATGGCAATCAAGTCACGAATTTCTTTTTTGATGGTTTGAGGCGTGATTCCATGTTTCTCATTATAAGCCATTTGAATTTTACGACGACGTGCCGTTTCATCAATGGCGTGCTTCATTGAGCGTGTAATCTTGTATTTTTCGCCTTCGTATTCTGTATAATAGCCACTATCTAATATTTCCTTATCGGCAGGATCATTTTCGTCGAGTGGTTTAGCCATATCAGAATAAAGAATAACGTGCCCTTCACTATTACGTGCCGCACGGCCGATGGTCTGAATCAAACCACGTTCATTACGTAAAAATCCTTCTTTATCAGCATCCAAAATCGCCACTAAAGAAACTTCTGGCACATCTATCCCTTCACGCAGCAAATTAATTCCCACCAGAACATCAAAGACTCCTAAACGCAAATCCCGAATAATTTCGGTTCGTTCTAATGTTTTGATATCCGAGTGCATATATTTAACTTTTATCCCCATTTCCTTGAAATAGGCCGTCAAATCTTCGGACATCTTTTTAGTCAAAGTCGTGACGAATACTCGTTCATTTTTCTCAGCTCGTTTATGAATTTCACCAACTAAATCATCGATTTGTCCCATCATTGGTCGAACCTCTACGACAGGATCTAACAGACCTGTTGGACGAATGATTTGTTCAACAATAGTATCGGTCTGCTCCATCTCATAGTCGCCAGGGGTTGCTGAAACATAAACAATTTGATGCACATGACTTTCAAATTCTTCTCTTTTTAACGGACGGTTATCGAGGGCTGAAGGCAGACGAAAGCCATAATTACAAAGCATTTCTTTACGCGCTCTGTCCCCATTATACATTCCTTTTACTTGCCCCATGGTCATGTGAGATTCGTCAATCATAATCATGAAATCATCAGGAAAGAAATCAAGCAAAGTATAAGGAGGTTCGCCTTCCTCACGCCCGTCCATATGACGTGAATAGTTTTCGACCCCATTACAATAACCCATTTCACGGAGCATTTCGATATCGTAGTTGGTTCTTTGTTCTAAACGTTGAGCCTCAAGAAGTTTTCCTTCTGAGCGGAAAACTTTTAATTGTTCTTCTAATTCTGCTTCTATCTTGGCAATTGATTCTTCCATACGGTCATCATTTGTCATGAAATGTGTCGCTGGGAAAATGGCCAAATGGTCCACTTCACCTAAAACTTGTCCGGTCAAAACTTCAATTTCACGGATGCGGTCAATTTCATCACCGAAAAATTCAACACGAAAGGCATGCTCATCACGAGAGGCTGGAAAAACTTCTACAACATCCCCACGAACGCGGAAACAGCCCCGTTGAAAGTCAATATCATTTCGCTCAAATTGAATTCCTACCAAATCGTTTAAGAGTTGGTCACGAGAAATTTCTTGCCCCGGACGCAATGAAACCACCGAATCTTGATACTCTTTGGGTGAACCCAAACCATAAATACAAGAAACTGAGGCCACAACAATCACATCGTTTCGCTCAAGTAAAGCCGAGGTTGCACTGTGGCGTAACTTATCAATTTCATCATTGACCGAACTGTCTTTTTCAATATAGGTATCAGAACTTGGCACATAGGCTTCGGGTTGATAATAATCATAGTAGGATACGAAATACTCCACTGCATTATTTGGGAAAAATTCTTTAAATTCACTGTATAATTGACCAGCCAGTGTTTTATTATGCGCCATGACCAAAGTGGGTTTGCCCGTTTGAGCAATGACTTGACTCATGGTATAGGTTTTCCCCGTTCCTGTTGCACCACGTAAAATCTGCGCTTTTTCTCCATTTTCGATATTTTCTACTAACTCAGCAATCGCCTCACCTTGGTCACCGGCTGGCTCATATTTTGAAACAAGTTCAAATTTATTATCTGTTATTCTTTCTATTGGCATACTTTTTCCTTTAATTCTTTTCTATTAGGTTTGAAAAATAAGCTAATGCTTGATGATAAACCTCATTTTTAAAGCCGAAATCCATTTTCATAAGGTCAGAAAGAGCTAAAAATTGATAAGTTGAAAATTCAATTTCTTCGGGATGGCTTTCAAGATTAATTTTTGCTTTTTCATGCAATCGGACAAGAAAATAATGTTGTTCTTGGCCAGCATAAGTCCAAGTTGGAAATTTCATCTCTTTAGGAAAATCATATTTTAAAGTTCCTGGATATTGTCCAATGATTTCAAAATCTTTGGTCCCAATTTCTTCTGAGAGTTCTCGAATAATCGCTGCCTCTGGTTTTTCACCAGCTTCAATACCGCCTTGTGGAAAGCCCCAACTAGCGCCATCCGCTCGTTTTCCTAACCAAATTTTATTTTCATTATTAAGAATAATGGCTGCGACGTTTTGTCTGTATTCTTTCATTTAATTTTTACTTAAATCCTTTCTACTTCTGGATTTGATCAAATTTTTTTACTGACAGCTCCGTCAGTAAATCTTTAATTCAATTTTACCATTTTAAGACGAAAAAATATGCTATAATTGAACTATATTTACAAAAAGAGAAGGAAGTGTTTTTTAATAATGAACCGTGATGAAATTCAAGCCAAATTAATTAAACCAAGCCATATGATTAATATGGAAGATATTATCCGTGAAGGCTACCCTACTTTGCGCGAAGTAGCACAGGAAGTAGCTTTACCTTTATCAGATGAAGACATTATCTTGGGTGAGAAAATGATGCAATTCTTGCAAAATTCTCAAGATCCTGTCATGGCTGAAAAAATGGGGCTCCGTGGTGGAGTTGGACTTGCAGCAAACCAACTTGGCTTGCTCAAAAAAGTCATCGCCGTTTTGATTCCCAATGAACCTGAAGTTGATGAAGATGGAAATGAAATTGCCCCTAAAGAAGCTTACAAAATGCGTGAAATCATGTATAATGCAAAAGTGGTGAGCCACTCTGTCCAAGATGCGGCTGTTGAAGGTGGTGAGGGCTGTCTTTCTGTTGACCGCGAAGTACCAGGTTATGTCGTTCGTCATGCCCGTGTGACTGTGGAATACTACAACAAAGAAGGCGAAAAGAAAAAAATTCGCTTAAAAGATTTCCCAGCAATTTGTGTTCAACATGAGATTGACCACACGAACGGTGTGATGTTCTATGACCACATCAACATGAATGACCCTTGGGAAATTAAAGATGGCATGATTATTGTAAAATAAAAAACAAGGAAAAGTTACTGACAGCTCTGTCAGTAACTTTTTTTACTGCTGCATAGAGCGATTTAGACAGAAAAATTACTGATCAGTAAGCGGTCAGTAATTTTTTTATTTCTATTTCTTAAAGTTTACTGACGAGCAGGTCAGTAAAAATTATTTAGCGATTTTTGCAAAGTATTCAAGCGTACGAATTAATTGAGCAGTGAAACTCATTTCATTGTCATACCATGCAGCAGTTTTAACCAATTGTCCACCGTCTTTCAAATCTGTCACTTCAGTTTGAGTGGCATCAAAAAGGGAACCATAAGCCATACCGATAATATCTGATGAGACAATTTCATCAACATTATAGCCAAAGCTTTCATTTGCTGCCGCCTTCATGGCTGCGTTGACTTCATCGACAGTGACATGTTTTTCAAGCACTGTGACAAGTTCCGTAATTGATCCTGTTGGCGTTGAAACACGTTGCGCATGACCTTTCATCAAACCAGAAAGTTCAGGCAAAACAAGACCGATTGCTTTAGCCGCTCCGCTTGATGCCGGAACAATGTTTTCAGCTGCTGCACGCGCACGACGGAAATCTCCACCACGGTGTGGGCCATCAAGTGTCATTTGGTCACCCGTATAAGAGTGAACAGTAGTCATTGTTCCCCCTTTAACGCCAAAGTTTTTATTTAAGGCATCCGCCATTGGTGCTAAGCTGTTTGTCGTACAAGAACCTGCAGAAATGACTGTTTCAGTGCCGTCAAGAATCGTGTGATTGGTATTGAAGACAATCGTTTTAACATCATTTCCACCAGGTGCTGTAATAACGACTTTCTTCGCTCCACCAGGATGCAAATGTTTTTCTGCTTTTTCTTTTGTCGCAAAGAAACCTGTGGCTTCAAGCACGATTTCAACCCCAGAATCAGCCCATTGAATGTCTTCTGGATTACGTTCAGCCGTAACTTTGATGAATTTTCCGTTTACTTCAAAACCATCTTCTTTCACTTCAACGGTACCATTGAAGCGCCCTTGTGTGGTATCGTATTTCAGCAAATGGGCAAGCATTGCTGGGTCTGTTAAATCGTTGATATGGGCAACTTCCACGCCATCGACTTCTTGAATGCGACGTAATGCCAAACGCCCAATCCGACCAAACCCGTTAATTCCAACTTTAACTACCATGATGTAGTCCTCCGTTTTTTTATTTAGATGAGTTTTCTCTCTTTTTTTGCTATAATAGAAATAAATAATTATAGTTATTAGAGATATCTCTTATCTCTAATATAAATGATACTACTTTTTGTAGCACCTGTCAATTATTTTCACCAAAAATATTTAAGGAGTTTTATTATGAAATTATCTTCTGGTTGGGAACAATCGGTTTACGTCTTGCTGATTTTGGCAAGACTTCCTGAGAATCGGACCATGTCATCAATTGCACTTGCCAATCGCCTCAAAGTTTCTCCCTCTTATCTCAAAAAAATTATTAAATCTTTAGTCGATGAAGGCCTTTTGCGTTCTACCCCAGGAAAAAATGGCGGCTTCTCCCTCAATAAAGACCTTCACGACATTAGTTTTTATGATGTTTTTTTAGCCATTGAAGGGCGGGGACGAATTTTTCAAAGTCAAGGGCTTTTACAAAATTTTATCGGAACAGAGTCAGGGAAAGCTCAGCGTTGTGCCATTACTACAGCCCTTGATGAAATCGAAAATACACTTGTACGCACTTTATCAAATGTGTCACTCGCCCAAGTTGCCGAGGAAACCCAGTATAACTACAATCTCGGCTATCTTGATGAATGGATTGATGGAATGGATTAAAAAACTTACTGACGGAGTTGTCAGTAAGTTTTTTTATTATTTTATTTCACTGTAAGTCTGATTTCTCAACAGAATCATCTTACTCGGCAGGGACTGCTTCATCAGTTGTTTCTGTCGTTTCTTGCGCTTGGTTGGAGATGACGATTTTATCATCAATCACATCAGCGACCAATTCTTTATATTCTGGATGTTCAATATAAAAATCAGCAATTGGATCTTCAATATGTTCTTGAATTGTACGACGCAGTGGACGCGCACCCATTGAAGGGTCATATCCTAAATCAACTAATTTTTCTTTTGCAGCTTGAGTGACTTGCAAGTGGATTTCATTACGTCCAATTTGTTGGTTGACATCACCCAGCATGAGATCAACAATTTTAAGTAAGTTTTCTTTACTCAATGCAGAGAATTCAATAATTCCGTCAAAACGGTTCATGAATTCAGGACTAAAGAAATCGCCAAGTTGACCAAGCACTGATTTAGTTCGTCCTTCACGCGCAGCACCAAAACCGACAGAGGCTTCAACTTTACCCGTTCCGGCATTAGAAGTCATAATAATCAAACTATCTTTAAAGGATACGGTCCGTCCTTGTGCGTCTGTCAGACGTCCATCTTCAAGAATTTGCAAGAACATGTGCATCACATCTGGATGTGCTTTTTCGATTTCATCTAATAAAATCAAACTGTAAGGGTTACGACGAACACGTTCAGTCAGTTGACCCGCTTCTTCATAACCTACATATCCTGGAGGGGCTCCAATCAATTTGGCCACCGAATGTTTTTCCATGTATTCCGACATGTCAAAACGAATCATACTTTCACTTGAACCAAAAAGTTCCATCGCCAATTGTTTAGCAAGTTCAGTTTTACCAACACCAGTAGGTCCGACAAAGAGGAAAGAACCAATTGGACGATTAGGTTTACCAAGTCCCACACGAGAACGACGGATGGCTTTAGCAATCTTATCCACTGCTTCATCCTGTCCAATCACATGAGCTTTCAAATCATCAGCCAAATTAATCAATTGGGTTTGTTCTTTTTCTTTCAAATCACCAACTGGAATTTGAGTTTTTTGCTCCACAATTTGCTCAATATCTTTCTCAGTGATGACTGGACTTTCTTCATCTGAAACCTCATGATTTTGCAATTCACGAAGTTTGCTGATTTGGTCACGGAAATGAGCGGCTTTTTCAAAATCTTCAGCTTGAGTCGCTTCATTTTTCTTCTTTTCTGCTTCTGCAATTCGACGATTGATATCTTCAGGATCAACAAATTTAAGTGTTAGATTTTTCTTAGAACCCGACTCATCCAAAAGGTCAATGGCTTTATCTGGTAAGAAACGGTCTTGAATGTAACGATTTGACAAATGAGCGGCTGCTTCAATCGCCTCATCAGTGTATTTCACGTGATGATAATCTTCATAGCGTGGTTGAATCCCTCGAAGAATCGTAATCGTTTCTTCAACTGATGGTTCATCAACTTTGACAGGTTGCATCCGACGTTCAAGCGCAGCATCTTTTTCAATGATACGATATTCATTGAGCGTTGTTGCTCCGACCAATTGAAGCTCACCACGCGCAAGCGCAGGTTTTAGGATATTTCCCGCATCCATATTGCCATCACCGGCAGAACCAGCACCAACAATTTCATGGATTTCATCAATAAACATAATCACATCATTACGTTTTCTGATTTCATCCATTAATTTTTGCATTCGTTCTTCAAATTGACCCCGAATTCCTGTTCCTTGAACAAGAGAAACAACATCAAGACGAATCACTTCTTTATTTTGTAGTTTTTGTGGCACATCTCCGTCCACAATTTTTTGCGCTAAACCTTCAACAACTGCTGTTTTACCAACACCAGGTTCACCAATTAACACAGGATTATTCTTAGTCCTACGATTTAAAATCTCAATGACCCGTTTGATTTCTTCATCACGACCAATCACCGGGTCAATTTCACCACGACGAGCTGACTCTGTGATGTTAATTCCAAATTCTTCTAACATTCCTTTAGGTTGTTTTGCCCGAGGATTTTGCGGACCGCGCGGACCACGTCCACCTGTTTGTGTTGGTGGCGTTTGATTGGCATTTCCATTGAAATCTTGCCCATGTAAGGCGCTGAAAATATCATTAAATGGGTTGAAAGGTTCGTCAGTATTACCGTTTGAAGCATTTCCTGCACCAAACAACGCTTCTTGCCCACCAGATTTCATAATTTGATAGCAATTTTGACAAAGATCAATTTGTTTTTTCTGACCATTCAAACTTGTATAAAGGTGAATCGTCGCCTCATTAATATTACAATTTTGACAAAGCATCGCTTTCCTCCTTTGATTCCTTATCCATTCTTTGTGTGCAAAGGGCACACGCAGTGTTCGATTCTTTTGATGTGCAACTTTTTGCTAAGTACAACGCCATAAAAGTGAGCATTTATTTTTATTTTACATCAAAAGGAAAAAATCAATGCATCATATCTCCCTCTTTAGATAAAAAGTTTGACCAATTTTGACCATTGATAGTTTTATTATAATCATTTTATAAAAATTTAGCAAGTCTTTTGCTTTTTTCGTCTAAAAAACTTACTGACAGCTCTGTCAGTAAGTTTTTTTTACATAAAGTCGCGCAAAGGTTTTGAACGACGAGGATGACGCAATTTTTTAATAGCTTTAGCTTCAATTTGACGAATCCGCTCACGAGTCACTTTGAATTGTTTACCGACATCTTCCAAAGTGTGCATGCGTCCATCATCAAGGCCAAAACGCATCCGCAAAACATTTTCTTCACGGTCAGTGAGGGTATCCATCACTTCATCCAATTGCTCACGCAAAAGCACGCGGTTCGTGTAATCTACAGGAGATTCAATCACATCATCTTCGATAAAGTCTCCCAAATGTGAATCATCTTCCTCACCAATAGGTGTTTCAAGAGATACAGGTTCTTGTGCTATTTTAAGGACTTCGCGTACTTTATCCGGAGCCATATTCAACTCTTTACCAATTTCTTCTGGTGAAGGGTCACGTCCCAGATCTTGCAAAAGATTACGTTGCACACGAATCAATTTATTGATTGTTTCAACCATATGCACTGGAATACGAATTGTACGCGCTTGGTCAGCAATGGCACGTGTAATGGCTTGGCGAATCCACCATGTCGCATAAGTAGAGAATTTGAAACCTTTCGTGTGGTCAAATTTATCCACAGCTTTCATCAAGCCCATATTTCCTTCTTGAATCAAGTCCAAAAATTGCATACCGCGTCCAGAATAACGTTTTGCAATTGAAACAACAAGACGCAAGTTAGCTTCAGCTAACATTTGCTTAGCAAATTCGGCTTCCTCGCCACCAGCAATGATTGCTTCAGCAAGCTTTGTTTCTTCTTCCAGCGAAATCAGTGGATAACGACCAATTTCTTTCAAATACATCCGCACTGGATCATCAATTCGAACATTCGTGACGATTTCGTCCATGGCTGTATCTGAAACTTCTTCTTGTTCTACCTCATCTGTCACAAGAGCAAGCGGGCTAGGATTACCGTCCTTATCCACAATCGAAATGCCTGCATCTTGAATTTGTTTAAACAAATCTTCCAACGCGTCATCAACGATTCCATATTTGACTGAAAGTTCGTCCATGATTTCCACATCCAATGCTTCACCGAGCGGTTTACGCTTTGCAATGTAGTCTTTCACAGCTTTTTCAAAAGCTTTCACATCAAAGGTTTCCCCGTTTGCTTTGATTTCAACCTTGGCGATGGATTCTGGCACTGCCCTCTTTTCCACAACAACTGGTTTCACGCCTAGGGCATCAAGAAGACGACGTTCTTCCCCAGGACCAACAGAGCTTGAATGTGATTTTACAAGTAAGCCAATCTCTTGCGCTTTTTCAACCAAAACACGGTTTTGAACGCCTGTTTCTTTAGCGATTTGACTAATTCTTTTTTTATTTCCTGCCAATGCAATCCTCCTCAATGGCTAAAGCCCTTTGACAAACCTGTCAGGACTATTTGACAACTTACAGCCTGATCAGTAACTTATCAGTACTAAAAAATTATTATAATTTTTTCTTTTGATTAATAATTTGAAGGGTTAACTCTAACTCGCGCTCATGATTTCCAGCCTTTTTGGCTGCCTCTAATTGCTGAATGAGTTCTTCAAATTTCATTCGCTCCATCTCCTTAGAAAAAGCAGCAACCAAATCATTTATTTCTTGACTTGATGCAGCTTCTGGTAAATCTAAGCTGATGATCTGGTAAAACAAACTACGCAGCTCACCGCTTAATTCACTTGCCAGATGGGTTTCATCAATTTCCTCATACACCATCGCCTCCAGTAAAATTTTATCAAATAACTCTTGATAACGTTTATGGACAAATCTAAAGTTTTCATCCTGAGCAAATTTTTTCAAAACAGCAGAGTGATAGATCATCCGGTGCAATAACTGCTCCTCAGCCCGCTCAGAACGTGACAGCTTAGGCACCACAGTTTTAGAAGACTGATGCGTCCAATTATTGCGTAAAGCAGAGCTACTCGCCCCTCCTCTGATTGGCTCATCATCCATAGGTGGAGGTACTAACCAATCCTCAGGTAATTGTTCAGCCAAACTTGATCGTTCTGAATTACTGATGGAGCTGTCAGTAAGCTGCATATTTTCCCGCCGCATATTGACAGCACGCTCCACTTGATTATACTCGAAATCAGGTAAAATCTCAACTAATTTTCTTATATATGCGTCTTGTGCCGTAATCGATGGAATTCGTGCGATCATCGGCGCTATTTGCTCAATAAAATCAAGTTGTACTTGCAGATTTGTTAGGTTGGCAGGCCGTAAAAAATCAATCAGAAATTCGACGGGCTGAATTCGACCAGTCTCCATCAGTGCTGACAACCCTGTCAGCCCATAAGTCTTAGAATATTCATCAGGATCTAGCCCCTCAGGTACTTTTACAATTTGAACTTGTACTTCCCCAATTAACTCGAGCGCTTTATAAATTGCATTTTGCCCTGCTGAATCTCCATCATAAACTAATACGAAATTTTTAGCAAATGTCTTTAGACGCCGCACATGCTTTTCCGTTAAGGCCGTTCCCATAGAAGCGACAACATTGGTTATCCCCGCTTTGTAGGCAGCGATAACATCCATGAATCCTTCCATAAGATAAACTTCACGCTGCTTGGTGATGCTTGGCTTTGCCCGATCTAAATTCCACAATTCGAAAGACTTATCAAAAATTGCCGTCACCGAAGTATTTATATATTTCGCCTTAGCAGAATCATTCTCCTGCCACTTTCGTCCAGAAAAGCCAATCGTTTGTCCATATTCATTCGTAATAGGAAACATGATTCTATTTGTAAATGCATCAAATACTTTTCGATTAGAATAATGAAACAGACCAGAATTTACTAAAACATCTTCTTCAAACTTAGAGGATAGATTTTGATAAATAAAATCCTCTTCCTCAGGAGCCAATCCAATATTGAAATATTTTATAGTATCGGCATCAATTCCCCGTTCTTCTAAGTAATGTCGCGCCTGCTCTCCCAAAGTCGTTGACATCAGTAATGTATTGTACAAACGGGCAGCCTGATTGTTAATCTCATAGAGAGGAGCATTGGGATTTTGCTTGTCCTCACTTTTTTCACCGAAATCAATCTGAATCCCTGCAAAATCAGCCAGTTCCTTAACCGCGTCTACAAAGCCAATCTGCTTATATTCCTTCAAAAATTCAATTACATCTCCCGACTTACCACAGCCAAAGCAATGGTAAAATCCTTTTTCAGCATTCACATTGAACGATGGTGTTTTTTCGCTATGAAAAGGGCAGAGTCCCAAGTAGTTCTTCCCATTGCGAGATAAAGCTACATATTGTGAAATTAAATCCGCAATATTAACCGAAGTTTTAAGCTCGTTCACTTCGTCAGTCGTTAGAAAAGCCATTCCCCCTCCTTTCTAAACCCTATTATCTTTAAACTTTAAAACTCAAAATTATAAAAATAATACTTTAACGTCCAAAAGACGCCTATTCACCAATAGACGTCAAACAAAGGGGGGTAAGGGATTCGAACCCTCGCGCCGGTTTCCCGACCTAACGATTTAGCAAACCGTCCTCTTCAGCCTCTTGAGTAACCCCCCACAGGCTTATTAACAATGAATAGATACATAACATACCCATTATGGGAATTCCAGGATTCGAACCTGGGACCCCTGCGTTATCAACACAGTGCTCTAACCAACTGAGCTAAACTCCCAAATATAAAGCGGATGACGAGAATCGAACTCGCGTAGCCAGCTTGGAAGGCTGGGGTTCTACCATTAAACTACATCCGCATAAAATAGCTCTAAGCTAAAGTGGCGCGAGACGGAATCGAACCGCCGACACATGGAGCTTCAATCCATTGCTCTACCAACTGAGCTACCGAGCCAAAAATATGGATCTTGCTGGACTCGAACCAGCGACCGATCGGTTATGAGCCGATAGCTCTAACCAACTGAGCTAAAGATCCAGCTGATAAATATAGCGGCGAAGGGGATCGAACCCCCGACCTCTCGGGTATGAACCGAACGCTCTAGCCAGCTGAGCTACACCGCCATTTTGACAATTAAGTCAAAGTAAGAAAATCTTACTAATCGGGAAGACAGGATTCGAACCTGCGACACCTTGGTCCCAAACCAAGTACTCTACCAAGCTGAGCTACTTCCCGTTATATGCAAGCGGTAGGATTCGAACCTACAACCGCCTGATTCGTAGTCAGGTACTCTATCCAGTTGAGCCACGCCTGCAATATAACAATAAATTTAAACTAGAATTCCTAGTTAAGCGAACGACGAGATTCGAACTCGCGACCCCAACCATGGCAAGGTTGTGTTCTACCCCTGAACTACGTTCGCAATACCTTTTCTGCCTTTCGACAATGCCGACTACATGATTCGAACACGCGACCCTCTGATTACAAATCAGATGCTCTACCAACTGAGCTAAGTCGGCTAATACCTAAGATGCGGATGAAGGGACTTGAACCCCCACGCCGTTAAGCGCTAGATCCTAAATCTAGTGCGTCTGCCAATTCCGCCACATCCGCTAGGATTATGACCCGTGCTGGGCTCGAACCAGCGACCCTTTGATTAAAAGTCAAATGCTCTACCAACTGAGCTAACGAGTCATTAGTATTTCTACTAACGGTTCCGACGGGAATCGAACCCGCGATCTTCGCCGTGACAGGGCGACGTGATAACCGCTACACTACGGAACCTATTCAATTAAGGCTGAACCAACCTATGGGAGTTAACGGGATCGAACCGCTGACCCTCTGCTTGTAAGGCAGATGCTCTCCCAGCTGAGCTAAACTCCCAAACTTGGCCACTCGCCTATCTCCCAGGGGGCAACCCCCAAGTACTTCCGCCGTAGATGGACTTAACTTCTGTGTTCGACATGGGAACAGGTGTATCTCCATCGCAATGATGACCAAATCATTAAATGTTACCTTGAACATTCAAAACTAAATAACAATTCTTCTAACTCATAAACCTTAAGCATTTTATATTTGACTCTTTGGTAAAGTCCTCGAGCGATTAGTACTGGTCCGCTCCACGTCTCGCAACGCTCCCACTTCCAGCCTATCTACCAGATCATCTCTCTGGGCTCTTAATTCTTACGAATGGGTAATCTCATCTTGAGGTGGGCTTCGCACTTAGATGCTTTCAGCGCTTATCCCTTCCCTACATAGCTATCCAGCCGTGCTCCTGGCGGAACAACTGGTACACCAGCGGTAAGTCCATCCCGGTCCTCTCGTACTAAGGACAGATCCTCTCAAATTACCTACGCCCGCGACGGATAGGGACCGAACTGTCTCACGACGTTCTGAACCCAGCTCGCGTGCCGCTTTAATGGGCGAACAGCCCAACCCTTGGGACCGACTACAGCCCCAGGATGCGACGAGCCGACATCGAGGTGCCAAACCTCCCCGTCGATGTGAACTCTTGGGGGAGATAAGCCTGTTATCCCCAGGGTAGCTTTTATCCGTTGAGCGATGGCCCTTCCATGCGGTACCACCGGATCACTAAGTCCTAGTTTCCTACCTGCTCGAGTTGTAGCTCTCGCAGTCAAGCTGGCTTTTACCTTTACACTCTACGATTGATTTCCAACCAATCTGAGCCAACCTTTGAGCGCCTCCGTTACTCTTTAGGAGGCGACCGCCCCAGTCAAACTGTCCGTCAGACACTGTCTCCCTGGCCGATTATGCCAGCGGGTTAGAGTAACCATAAGTCAAGGGTAGTATCCCAACAACGCCTCAATAGAAACTAGCGTCCCTATTTCAATGGCTCCTACCTATCCTGTACATGACTTACAGGTACTCAATATCAAACTACAGTAAAGCTCCATGGGGTCTTTCCGTCCTGTCGCGGGTAACCTGCATCTTCACAGGTACTAAAATTTCACCGAGTCTCTCGTTGAGACAGTGCCCAAATCATTACGCCTTTCGTGCGGGTCGGAACTTACCCGACAAGGAATTTCGCTACCTTAGGACCGTTATAGTTACGGCCGCCGTTTACTGGGGCTTCAATTCATACCTTCGACTTACGTCTAAGCACTCCTCTTAACCTTCCAGCACCGGGCAGGCGTCACCCCCTATACATCACCTTGCGGTTTAGCAGAGAGCTGTGTTTTTGATAAACAGTTGCTTGGGCCTATTCACTGCGGCTGGCTTTTACACCAGCACCCCTTCTCCCGAAGTTACGGGGCTATTTTGCCGAGTTCCTTAACGAGAGTTCTCTCGATCACCTGAGGCTACTCGCCTCGACTACCTGTGTCGGTTTGCGGTACGGGTAGATATGACTTTACGCTAGAAGCTTTTCTTGGCAGTGTGACATCACGGAGTTCGCAACCGTAGTTGCTTCCCCATCACAGCTCAATGTTAAAGAGAAATGCATTTGACACATCTCACACCTCACTGCTTAGACCAGAATCCATTAACTGGCATCCGTTAGCCTACTGCGTCCCTCCATCACGATCATATCTAGTACTGGAATATCAACCAGTTGTCCATCGACTACGCCTTTCGGCCTCGCCTTAGGTCCCGACTAACCCAGGGCGGACGAGCCTTCCCCTGGAAACCTTAGTCTTACGGTGGATAAGATTCTCACTTATCTTGCGCTACTCATACCGGCATTCTCACTTCTTAACGCTCCAGCACTCCTCACGGTATACCTTCATCGCGGTTAAGAACGCTCTCCTACCATTGATAAAATATCAATCCAAAGCTTCGGTAATATGTTTAGCCCCGGTACATTTTCGGCGCAGGGTCACTCGACTAGTGAGCTATTACGCACTCTTTGAATGATAGCTGCTTCTGAGCTAACATCCTAGTTGTCTGTGCAACCCCACATCCTTTTCCACTTAACATATATTTTGGGACCTTAGCTGTTGGTCTGGGCTGTTTCCCTTTCGACTACGGATCTTAGCACTCGCAGTCTGACTGCCGAACATGTGTATTAGCATTCGGAGTTTATCTGAGATTGGTAATCCGAGATGGACCCCTCACCCAAACAGTGCTCTACCTCCAATACACTTACATTTCGACGCTAGCCCTAAAGCTATTTCGGAGAGAACCAGCTATCTCCCAGTTCGTTTGGAATTTCTCCGCTATCCACAAGTCATCCAAACACTTTTCAACGTGTCCTGGTTCGGGCCTCCAGTGCGTCTTACCACACCTTCACCCTGCTCATGGATAGGTCACTAGGTTTCGGGTCTACATCATGATACTAAGTCGCCCTATTCAGACTCGGTTTCCCTACGGCTCCGTCTCTTCAACTTAACCTCGCATCATAACGTAACTCGCCGGTTCATTCTACAAAAGGCACGCTCTCACCCATTAACGGGCTCGAACTTCTTGTAGGCACACGGTTTCAGGTGCTATTTCACTCCCCTCTCGGGGTTCTTTTCACCTTTCCCTCACGGTACTGGTTCACTATCGGTCACTAAGGAGTATTTAGGGTTGGGAGATGGTCCTCCCGGATTCAAACTGGATTTCGCGTGTCCAGCCCTACTCAGGATACTGCTAGGTATAAGCGCTATTTCGTCTACGGGATTATTACCCTCTTTGATTAACCTTCCCAGGTTATTCGACTATAATGCTTAAGTCCACGTTGCAGTCCTACAACCCCAAGAAGCAAGCTTCTTGGTTTGCCCTTCTTCGCGTTCGCTCGCCGCTACTTACGAAATCGTTTTTACTTTCTCTTCCTGCAGGTACTTAGATGTTTCAGTTCTCTGCGTTACCTTCACGTAAGCTATGTATTCACTTACGGATAACTGCTAGTAGCAGCTGGGTTTCCCCATTCGGAGACCTAGGGATCAATGCGTACTTACTGCTCCCCCTAGAATATCGTCGTTAGTCACGTCCTTCATCGGCTCTTAGTGCCAAGGCATCCACCGTGCGCCCTTATTAACTTTGCCATGATGATTTAAATCATCGTTTTTCAAGTATAAGTTTGTAAATTCTTTAAAATTCACAGCTTTTCGGTTTATTTATCGTTATTAGATATTGTTATTTAGTTTTCAATGTTCAAGTTTGAAACTTTCGTTTCAATGGAGCCTAGCGGGATCGAACCGCTGACCTCCTGCGTGCAAAGCAGGCGCTCTCCCAGCTGAGCTAAGGCCCCACAATCAAGAAGTTGATTCTTGTGTAGGTTTTTTACTAAACCCCTCAAAACTGAATAAAGTTGAATGCTCACTCTTGTATATATTCCTTAGAAAGGAGGTGATCCAGCCGCACCTTCCGATACGGCTACCTTGTTACGACTTCACCCCAGTCATCGGTCTTACCTTAGGTAGCGCCCTCCTTGCGGTTAGGCAACCAACTTCGGGTACTCCCAACTCCCGTGGTGTGACGGGCGGTGTGTACAAGGCCCGGGAACGTATTCACCGCGGCGTGCTGATCCGCGATTACTAGCGATTCCGACTTCATGTAGGCGAGTTGCAGCCTACAATCCGAACTGAGAATGGTTTTAAGAGATTAGCTAAACATCACTGTCTCGCGACTCGTTGTACCATCCATTGTAGCACGTGTGTAGCCCAGGTCATAAGGGGCATGATGATTTGACGTCATCCCCACCTTCCTCCGGTTTATCACCGGCAGTCTCGTTAGAGTGCCCAACTTAATGATGGCAACTAACAATAGGGGTTGCGCTCGTTGCGGGACTTAACCCAACATCTCACGACACGAGCTGACGACAACCATGCACCACCTGTATCCCGTGTCCCGAAGGAACTTCCTATCTCTAGGAATAGCACGAGTATGTCAAGACCTGGTAAGGTTCTTCGCGTTGCTTCGAATTAAACCACATGCTCCACCGCTTGTGCGGGCCCCCGTCAATTCCTTTGAGTTTCAACCTTGCGGTCGTACTCCCCAGGCGGAGTGCTTATTGCGTTAGCTGCGATACAGAGAACTTATAGCTCCCTACATCTAGCACTCATCGTTTACGGCGTGGACTACCAGGGTATCTAATCCTGTTTGCTCCCCACGCTTTCGAGCCTCAGTGTCAGTTACAGGCCAGAGAGCCGCTTTCGCCACCGGTGTTCCTCCATATATCTACGCATTTCACCGCTACACATGGAATTCCACTCTCCTCTCCTGCACTCAAGTCTACCAGTTTCCAATGCATACAATGGTTGAGCCACTGCCTTTTACACCAGACTTAATAAACCACCTGCGCTCGCTTTACGCCCAATAAATCCGGACAACGCTCGGGACCTACGTATTACCGCGGCTGCTGGCACGTAGTTAGCCGTCCCTTTCTGGTTAGATACCGTCACACGAGGAGCTTTCCACTCTCCTCGTCGTTCTTCTCTAACAACAGAGTTTTACGATCCGAAAACCTTCTTCACTCACGCGGCGTTGCTCGGTCAGACTTTCGTCCATTGCCGAAGATTCCCTACTGCTGCCTCCCGTAGGAGTTTGGGCCGTGTCTCAGTCCCAATGTGGCCGATCACCCTCTCAGGTCGGCTATGTATCATCGCCTTGGTGAGCCTTTACCTCACCAACTAGCTAATACAACGCGGGATCATCTTTGAGTGATGCAATTGCATCTTTCAAACTTAAAACTTATGTTTAAAGCTATTATGCGGTATTAGCATTCGTTTCCAAATGTTGTCCCCCGCTCAAAGGCAGATTCCCCACGCGTTACTCACCCGTTCGCTGCTCATCCAATCGGTACAAGTACCAATCTTCAGCGCTCAACTTGCATGTATTAGGCACGCCGCCAGCGTTCGTCCTGAGCCAGGATCAAACTCTCAAATAAAGTATTTAAGTCACCGAAGTGACTGGCTTGTCTTTCATTATTGATTGACAGATTTTTGATGTATTTCTACATCACATGAGTCATTCTTCTTTATTCAGTTTTCAATGGTCTAGCTCGCTTCAAGACCCTCGTCTCTCGCGACAACTATTATATTCTATCAAACCTAACTCCCCTTGTCAAGAATAAACTGTGACTTTTTCCCCTTTTTATTCAGTAAACCTCTCAAAACCCTCTGTTGTCACGTTTGTTAATTTGATTTTAAATATAAAGTTTAAATTTTGGTGATACATTTTTTACTTGAAAATATCAATGAGTAAATTGTAAAAATACTAAGGAACTATGTGGAAGTATTTTTAAATAAAAAAAACACCGTAATATGGTGTTTTTTTATTTAACTTATTTTACTTTAGCGGTTGTTGCAATAATTTCTACAGCTTTTTTCATTGCGATATCATGTTTAAGCATATCAACTGGGAGAAGTTTTTCAACTTGTTCAACAGGCATGTTGTATTGACCAGCAAGGTCTTCAATTTCTGCTTTCACTTCTTCATCTGAAGTTGTGAAGTTTTCAGCAGCAGCGATTGCTTCAACAACAAGGTTTGTACGAACACGTTTGTCAGCATCTGCTTCGTATTGTTTATGAAGGTCGTCTTCAGTTGTTCCAGTGATTTGGAAGTACATTTCTGGAGAAATCCCTTGTTGTTGCATCCCACCAAGGAATTCGTTCATTGCACGGTGTACTTCTTCATGAATCATTTCTTCTGGAATTTCTTTGATTTCTGCGTTCGCTACAGCTGCTTCAATCGCTGCTGTTTCAACTGCATCATCATAAGCTTCTGCTTTTGATTCTTCCAATTCCTTACGGAATTTAGCTTTCAATTCATCCAAAGTTTCAACTTCTTCATCGATGTCTTTAGCGAGTTCATCGTCAAGTTCTGGCAATTCTTTCGCTTTAACTTCGTTAACTTTAGTAGCAAAAATAGCTTCTTTACCTGCAAGGTCTTCAGCTTGGTAGTTTTCTGGGAAAGTCACTTTAACTTCTACTTCATCACCAGCTTTTGTGCCAACAAGTTGTTCTTCAAAACCAGGGATAAATTGACCTGAACCGAGCTCAAGGCTGTGGTTAGAGCCTTTTCCTCCCTCAAATTCAACGCCATCGATTGAACCAACAAAGTCAATAACAACTGTATCACCATTTTCCGCAGCACTTTCTTTTACCACGAGTTCGGCCAAATTATTTTGAGCGTTAGTCAAACGAGTTTCTACTTCTTCGTCTGAAACTTCTTTAGATGCTTCTACTTCAACTGTAAGGTCTTTGTAGTCACCAAGTGTTACTGTTGGTTTTACAACAACTTCCGCTGTTAATTCCCAATCTGAACCTTTTTCCATTTTTGCGACATCAACTTTTGGTTGAGCGACAGGTTCAATCCCAGCTTCTTTAACTGCAGCATCATAAGCAGTTGGAAGAACAGCATTTAAAGCTTCTTCATAAAGGGCTTCTTCACCGTACATTTTATTGAACATTTGACGATTGATTTTACCTTTACGGAAACCAGGGACACTAATGTTTGCTTTTACTTTATTAAAGGCTTTGTCAAGCCCAGTTTTGATTGTTTCTTGATCGATTGAAAATGAGAGTGTACCTTTAGTATCACTAGTTTTTTCGAAACTTACAGTCATTTTTTTCTCCTTATTTTGAGCATGTGCTCATAAATTCATACCTTTCAAGATTAGCATAAAAAACGCTATATTTCAAGCATTACTTGCTTTTAACCGCCTAAAAATACCCATTTTATCTAATTTTTTTAAAAAAAGAAGCACTGGAAAAGCCAGTGCTTCTTATTAAACATTATGAGGGGTTCAGTTTATTAATGACCCCTCTCCAAAGATCATGGTTAAAAATATTGGATGGGTTCCCTCCACCAAGAAAACCGTAACCAACCATAAGTCCTAGAATTGCTGCTACAACCAATAAAATCACGACAAGGATAATTAAAGACACTCTCAATCCTAAAAATTTTACGGCCTTTTTAAACATTAAGCATCTTCTCCATCTTCGTCATGCACACGCTCGATTGTTGCTCCTAGTGCACTAAGTTTTTCATGAAATTTATAGTAACCGCGGTCCAAATGGCTGAGTTTTCTCACTGTCGTTTGTCCTTTTGCAACAAGCCCAAGTAAAATCAGAGCAGCACTTGCACGCAAATCTGTTGATTTCACAGCGGCACCTTGTAGATTTGAATTCCCTTGAATTAGCGCAGTATTACGCGTGATATCAACTTCAAGCCCCATCCGGCGCATTTCTTCTAAATGTTGGAAACGGTTTTCAAATACGGTTTCCACCATTACCGACTCACCCTTTGCTACTGCTTGAGCTGCAGTCATTTGTGATTGCATATCTGTTGGAAATCCTGGATGTGGTAATGTTTTTACGCTAGTTGGTTTGAGTTGATCAGGTCCGATGACACGTAAGCCTCTTTCCTCTACGACGAAACTCACGCCCATCTCACTAAGTTTTGAGATTAAGGGGCGATTATGCTCAGCTATAGCATCCTTAATTAATACATTCCCTTGAGTCATAGCTGCTGCTACCATAAAAGTTCCTGCTTCAATACGGTCTTGAACCACGGCGTGGTGCGCACCGTGCATCTTATCCACCCCTTTGATAATCACTGTATCTGTGCCGGCACCTTTAACATTTGCTCCCATTTTATTGAGCAAATTGGCTAAGTCTACTATTTCGGGTTCACGCGCAGCATTTTCAAGGGTTGTAGTGCCTTCAGCTAAGGTGGCCGCTAAGATTAGATTTTGAGTCGCACCTACCGAAGGGAAGTCCAAATAAATGTGAGCACCTTTTAATTTATCCGCTTTAGCTTCAATGTAGCCTGCGTTTTGCGTAATTACTGCACCCATTTGTTCAAAACCGCGCAAATGCAAGTCTATTGGACGAGAACCAATTGAGCATCCTCCTGGCATTGAAACCCGTGCCTGACCATTGCGCGCTAGAATTGGACCCATAACAACAATTGAAGCTCTCATTTTACTTACATATTCATAAGGTGCTGTCGTTTTGATTTCAGCGCCCGCTTTTGCAATGATTTGCTTTTCTTCTTGGTCAAAAGTGATATCTACGCCAAGATGATCAACCAAGTTGTTCATCATGAACACATCACTTAAAATAGGGACATTGCGTAAAGCTACTTCGCCTTCACTTGCAAGGAGTGTGGCAGCAAGCAGTGGCAAGACTGCGTTTTTTGCGCCTTCGATTTCAACTTCACCTTGCAGTTTAGTATGTCCACCTTTTACGATAATTTTATCCATTTATTTATTTCCTATTTCTTTTTGTATTTCTAAATTATAGCACAAATGCTTGGGCTGGTTTTCAAAAAGTTTTCGGTTTAATTAATTTCTGATGTATTTTTGAATTTCGGAAATTAGTTTTGCAGGAGCCGTGAAAACCTTTTCCCGACAGTTAAGCTGGGGCATTTCACCAGCAAGTGTCATTGTAACATAACCGATTCTATCAGCGATGATACTTCCTGCGGCATAATCCCAGGGCTGTAAATTGCTAAAATAAGCCACAATTTTTCCGTCTAAAAGCTGTCCATAGCTAATCCCAGCACTTCCAATAATTCTTACCCCTAGTGTATGTTGGCTCAGATCAAGTAGCCCACTATAGTTGGTACGGTACATATAGCTATTTACACCAAGCAAACTGTGGGCTAGCGATGCTTCCTTCATTACTAATTCCCTTTGATTGCAAAAAGCTTTATGACTATCACACCAGTATAATTTATCTTGCATTACATCCAGAATCAAGCCGAATTTCCCGACTCCAAATTCATAATAAGCCACCATAATGGCAAAATTATCCTTTTGTACAATGAAATTTGTTGTCCCGTCAATCGGATCAATCACCCAAAGGTGAGGTGTTTTATCGTCATAGCTCTGTTTTTCTTGGTCTTCCTCGGCTAAAATTGCATCATTTGGAAAGTGGTGGTGAATTTTCTGAACAAGTTGTTCTTGAACTTCTTGGTCAAAATTAGTCACTAAATCATCATATCTCGTTTTCTCGGTAATTTCGAGGGGTGCTGTGATATTCTCTTTTAGAAAGTTTCCTGAATCACGCACCCAGTCTTTCGCTAATTCAAGCCTGGTCAGCACTGACAAATTTTTTTCCACTCGCCGTAACCTCCTTGACCGCACGGTACAGTGAGTAACCACTGCTCGCTTCAAATTCACGGCCCAGCTGCTTTTCTTGCATTTTGGAAGGAACAATTTTTTTAAATTGTGCATAAGCGTTCAAAAATGCTTCTTTTTCAACTTTACTTTCATAATATTTTTCCACTTGATTGAAAAAAGAGAGCACTTCTGTCATCTCAGCAGTACTCCAACTTAAATCAAGAGGGTAAGTATAATTTTCTTTCATTCTCTCTATCTTTCATAGAATTATCAATAGATAACTTAGAGCGTGAGGCAAAATAATTACTGACAGCCTGGTCAGTAATTATTTAAGGGGCTATTCCATTGTGCTTAACATTTCAACACGACGATATTCACGCGGCAGAAAAGCTCGGATTTCATCTTCATTAAATCCAATCTGCAAATGTTTTGTGTCTGTAATAATGGGACGACGTAGCAAGTTAGGAAACTCTGTCACAAGATCTAAAAGTTCATTAATTGTGAGGTTATCCACATCGACTGCCAACTTTTGGAAGACTTTTGACCGTGTTGAGATGATGTCTTCAGTTCCATTTTCAGTTTTCGTCAAAATTTGACGTAAGTCGTCAACTGTCATGGGTTGGGTCAAGATATTATGTTCCACAAAGGGAACCTTATGGCTTTGGAGCCAAGCGCGCGCTTTACGACAACTTGTACATGAAGGCGACAAATATAAATCAATCACAGTCTTACTTCCTCTTCTTATCAATTTATCAGCAAAACATTTCATTGATTGCCATCATCTGACAATACTTATTTTACGTCTGACAGTATTATACCAAAATTAATCTAGCAAAAAAAGCCGTCAGTGACATCCTGCATTTTTTGGATGACAAAAATTACTCATTCATGTCCTCAAATGTTTCTTGTAGGGTTTCAAAGTCCAATATTTCAAGCTGATATTCTGCCATTTGTTTCATTCGTTCGACCATATACTTGAGCTTGGTTTCATTTTCTTCATCATAAAAAACAAGTGCCCCTTCAGTATTCTCCAGTAGAAAATCATTGTACTGACGGAACTGGCTGGGGTTTTCGTAAGTCTGATAAGCGTATTTTACAAAATCCACCTCTTTAAAATGAGCGAGTTTTACTTGATTATTTTCATTCCAATTTTGCCCATGTGTTTCAAAAGAAAAAATCGTACCAATTTGAAAATTATAATCTTTTTGTAATTCTTTGGCTACATCTAATGCCCAATATTCAAAGCCAAGATTACCCGTAAAAATCAGCCAATTTAAACCTTCTTCCAAATAGCGAATAAGCCTATTTTTTACGGCTTTTTTAATGATTGACACTTTGATATCTTTTTCATTAAAAATTCCTAAATCAAAACTTGTATAACCCATGATGAGCAGTGAATTCATAAATATTTTCCCCTTGTCAAAAATATGCTATAATGACATTATATAACTAACTGAAAAGTTTATAAAGGTGCAACAAAAAAATGGTCAATTATCCTAATGGTAGGTCACGGCCTTATCAGCACGCCCCAAAGAAAGAAAAATCACTGACAGAGCTGTCAGTAACCAAAAAGCGGGCGGATAAGCTGAAAAGTTCCGTTGCTTTTGGAAAACGTGGGATGAATTTTGAAGCAGAAATTAATGCGACAAATGAATACTACCTTTCTCATGGCATGGCTGTTATCCACAAAAAACCTACCCCTATTCAAATTGTAAAGGTCGATTATCCACGACGGAGTCGGGCTAAAATTACCGAGGCTTATTTCCGACAAGCTTCAACTACCGACTATTCTGGTGTTTACAAGGGACGTTACATTGACTTTGAAGCAAAGGAAACCCATCAAAAAACGGTATTTCCTTTGAAAAATTTTCATGAGCATCAGATTGTTCATATGAGTAACGTTCTTGCGCAGGCAGGAATTGCTTTTGTTTTATTACATTTTGCTACTCTTGATGAAACTTATCTTCTGCCTTCTTCCTATTTGATTAAATTTTATCGAGAAAAGCAAGGCTTAAAATCGATTCCGATTGATTATATTCGGGAAAAAGGTTATAAAATTGAAACCCATCAAATCCCTAGAATTCCATACCTAGAGATTGTGAATAAACTTTGTGAGGTAAATTAAAATTTCTAAGAAACAAAAGAAACACGACCATAAGCAGCGTAAGAAACATAGTAAAAGTAAGACAAGATGGTGGACAGCCCTCAAATTATTTTTAATCGTCTTCTTTTCAGCTATTATCCTTGGGCTTGCAGCTGGCGGGGCTGTGTTTGTCTACTATGCTAAAGATGCCCCAAAACTTGATCTCAACCAATTAGAATCCATGCCTTCACCAAAAGTATATTCTACAGATGAAAAATTGGTTGCCACCTTGGGTTCTGAACAACGTAATTTGGTTCAAACAGATAATATACCCGTGATGTTAGTTAATGCGGTAACTTCTATAGAAGACCACCGCTTCTTCAATACACGTGGTATTGACCCCATCCGGATTGCAGGAGCATTTGTTAATAACGTTAAAGGTGGCTCACTCAATGGGGGATCCACGCTTGACATGCAGCTGATCAAGCTTTCTTTTTTCTCTACCGAGAAATCAGACCAGACCTTGAGTGTAAAAATTCAAGAGGCTTGGATGGCTTTGAAACTGGATCAAAAGTGGACAAAAGAGCAAATTTTTACGGCTTATGTCAACAAAGTCAACATGGCAAATGGTTATTATGGAATGGGCACAGCAGCCGAAGCTTACTATGGTAAAAGCCTAACTGATCTTTCAATTGCTCAATTGGCACTGCTGGCAGGAATGCCTCAAGCCCCTTCAACATATAACCCTTATACTAATCCTACTGCAGCCAAATATCGGCGAGATTTAGTCATCAACGCTATGTATCGTTATGACAAAATTACGGCAAGTGAGCGCAAAACTGCGTTAGCAACACCAATAGATGATGGGCTTCAACCTTTACAACCTAGTGCCACTATTCCAAGTTATGCTGATAATTTTCTCAAGCAGGCCATTGCCCAAGCTAAAACCCTTGCTGGTGATGACATCTTGACCAAAGGGGTCAAAATTTATACGACCTTAGATACCAATGCTCAGCAAAATCTTTATAATATCGTCAATACGAATGATAGTGTGGCATTCCCTGATGACAACCTTCAGGTGGCTTCAACAGTTATCAATGTCCAAACGGGAGCTGTTGTCGCAGAAATAGGAGGACGTAAACAGCCTACTGATGTCACCTTTGGATTGAATCAAGCTGTCCAAACAGATCGTGACTGGGGTTCCACAATGAAACCTATCGTGGATTATGGTCCAGCCTTTGAAAACAACGTCTATACTTCAACAAATGATATTGTCACCGACGCCGCAACGACTTATCCTGATGGTACGGCGCTAAAGAACTGGGACAGTAATTACATGGGAGCGATGACCGTAAAAAATGCGCTCGCCCTCTCCCGGAATATTCCAGCAGTAAAAACTTTGATTAATGTTGGTTTAGATAAATCCAGTAAATTCGTCAATGGTTTAGGAATTAATCTTGGTAATATGCAATATTCCAATGCGATTTCAAGCTATGCGACTGTACCTACAGACGAAAAAGACACAGGGAATAAATATGGTGCCAGCGCTGAAAAAATGGCTGCTGCTTATGCTGCATTTTCTAGTGGTGGAATTTACACCAAACCCTATTACGTGACTAAAGTAGTCTTCCCTGATGGACGGACAGTAGAATACAAACCCGAACGTTCACGTGCAATGGAAGCCTCCACTGCTTACATCATGACGGATATTCTTCAAAGTGTCCTTACACTTCCACTCTCACAATCTGTTGGTTCTTATGCAGCTGTACCAGGACTTCCTGCCGCTGGTAAAACAGGAACCTCTAATTATACAGATGATGAATTGGCTCAAATCAAAGAAAAATATGGCGCACTCTCTGGAATGATCTCTCCTGATGAAAACTTTGTTGGCTACACGCCACAATATTCAATGTCTGTGTGGACGGGTTATTCGAATCGGATGACTCCAATCTATGGCACCAGCACACAGATCGCCACTAAAGTATTCTCGGCTATGATGTCAAAATTCTATCCTGATCCTTCTAGTGTTACACCTTGGACAATGCCAGATGATGTCGCTCAACAAGGCACTGCCTTAGTCAAGACAGATGCTTCAGGAACAAGTGAGAGTGCTTCAAGCTCTAACTAAAAATTCAGCACATGAAAATTGAAAAAATAATTAATCCAATTGCTCAGGAAAATACTTACCTCCTGAGCAATTCTTCTTTTAAACTCATTATCGATCCAGGAAGTGACCTTTCGGCACTGATGGAGCACATTAACCTTACTGACAGCCCGGTCAGTGGAATTTTACTGACCCATGCCCATTTTGATCACATCATGGGCTTAGAAGCACTCAAAAATGCTTTTCCAGCGGCTCCTATCTTTCTTCATGAGGCCGAAAAAGATTGGCCTAAAGATCCTTATTTTAACGCTTCAGCACTCCTCCTTGGACGCGAGGTGACAGCTCCCAAAGCTGATCATTTTTATAAATTTAATACTTCCTATGAGCTATCGGGCTTTAAGTTCCGCATTTTAGAAACACCGGGACATTCAATAGGAGGAGTAAGTTTAGTTTTTGATGAGGAGGGGCTTGTTTTTACTGGGGATGCTTTACTTAAAAATGCAATCGGACGCTGGGACTTACCAACTGGCAATCACAATCAACTGATTGATGCAATAGAAAAACAGCTTTTCACCTTGCCAGAGCATTATATCGTCTTACCTGGACATGGCCCTCAGACCACGATTGGTACAGAAAAAACTTTTAATCCCTTTTTCAAATAAAAAAGTTACTGACCGCATAGTCAGTAACTTTTTTCATTTATCGTGCCTTTGGTCAAAAGAGAAGGGCTTAGACTTGAATGGTTTGGCCAGGGTGAATCATTTGGTTAAGACTAAAACCATTAATGGCTGCCAACTGGTCTGCAGTCATTCCATGCGCCGTAGCTATCGAGTAAAGGCTATCGCCGTTTTGGATAGTATATGAAGAGGTACTTACAGTACTTGTGGAAGTCGTGCTGCTTGTGCTTGAAATTTGTAAACTTTGTCCGACTTGTAACATTGAATTCACATCGCTGATTCCATTTATTGCCATCAGTGCCGAAACAGAAAGGCCATTTTGTTCGGCGATTGAGTAAAGACTATCGCCAGATTGGACAGTATAACTTCCTGCTTGAGCACTTGATGTTGAAGTGGATGTCACACGAGTGGCACTCGCTGTACTGGCTGTTCCACTCACCTGTAAAACTTCTCCCACATGGATGTCATTAGCATTTTCTAAACTATTAGCTGATACTAACGCTTTTACTGTGGTGCCATATTGAGCAGCAATAGCTGAAAGCGAATCTCCTTCTTGAACTTTGTAGGTACCTGCTGCGTTTGTTGATGCTGAAGAAGTCGTTGTAACTGATGTGGTTGTGACTGAAGTCACACCAGCAGAGATTTGTCCTCCCTCGTCATAAGCACTTAGACCAAGCTCTGCAATGATGCTGTTAAGCTTAGAAGCGTAAGTAGGATCAGTAGCATAACGTCCTTCGAGCCAAGCTGTTGCATCCAAATAAGAGCTGGTATTTTCACGCCAAGCCCCTGAATAATAAGAAGAACTTCTTAAGAGTTGTGCTTGGGCCACACAGGCGTCATATAGCGAAGCATAAGCTTGGAAAGGTTCAACCACATTGACCATAGCACCGTCTACGTATTCTTGGGTAGGAAGGTATACAGGATTTCCAGAAGTATATTTGACCCCAAAAATATTATTATAATTGCTAGCTAAGCCACTTTGACCACTACTGGACTCTAAAATACCTTGTGCAATCATTACTGATGGGTAAAGCCCGTAGTCATTAGCGACAGGGACAGCAGCATTGATAATTTCTTGGACAGATGAGGCTTGGGCCTTAACTCCTCCGAGACCTGCAAGTGCGACTATTGATGCACCTAAAGCGAGTTTATGTTTTCGTTTCATTTGTTTTCCTCATAATAATTACAAAATAAATGTGGTGCCTCTGCACCGTTTATAAATATACTTACTTCTAGTATAAAAATTTTCTAGCCATTTGTAAAGTGTTTCTCTCATAAATTTTTATTAAGGTCGTGATAAAGGATAACGTGAGCAAATTTTTACAATTCGTTTTATAATAGAAAGAGATAAAAAATGAGGTGAAAAAAATGACACACATTTATAAAAACATTACCGAATTAATCGGACAAACGCCTATTGTAAAACTGCACAATGTTCCAAAAGAGAGTGCAGACGTCTATGTGAAACTGGAAGCTTTCAATCCTGGTGGTTCAGTCAAAGACCGGATTGCACTAGCTATGATACGAGCAGCGGAAGCTGATGGTCGTTTGAAACCTGGTGGAACTATTGTTGAGCCTACTTCTGGTAATACAGGAATTGGTCTTGCATTTGTGGGTTCAGCGCTCAGTTACAAGGTCGTCATTGTCATGCCAGAAAGTTTTTCACTTGAACGTCGCAAACTCATTCAAGCCTATGGTGCCCAACTTGTTTTAACCCCTGCGTCTGGTGGGATGAAGGGCGCGATTGCTAAAGCCGAAGAATTAGCAAAAAACGAGGGCTACTTTCTTGCAATGCAATTTGAGAACCCCGCCAATCCTGAGATTCACGAGAAAACGACAGGAGCAGAAATCATTGATGCTTTTGGTCCCACCGGTCTTGACGCCTTTGTCGCTGGTGCAGGGACAGGAGGAACCATTACCGGAGTCTCTCATGCACTCAAAAAAGCGAATCCTGACGTAAAGACATACGTGGTTGAAGCTGATGAATCAGCCATTCTCTCAGGAGAGACTGCAGGTCCACATAAAATCCAGGGTATTTCGGCTGGGTTCATCCCAGGAAATTTGGATACACATGCTTATGATGAAATCATTCGTGTCAAAGGTGACGATGCGATTTTAACCGCCCGAAACTTAGGTGCTAAGGAAGGCTTCTTAGTCGGAATCTCTTCCGGGGCTGCTATCTATGCTGCGTTGAAAGTTGCTAAAGAATTGGGACAAGGTAAAAAAGTATTAGCGCTTGCTCCGGATAATGGAGAACGCTACCTTTCTACCACACTGTATGATTTCGAAGATGAAAACTAAGTTGCGCGTCTTTAAAAAGTTACTGACCAAGCTGTCAGTAACTTTTTTTATACTTCCCGACGGACATGACCTTGTTCAAATAATTGTCCCCACGTCATCGTTCCTAAGACATCGCTATTAATCACCTGATTAAGTCGGCTAATGTTAACGCCATTTGTACTGGTCGAGTCATGTAAAATAAAGCCTCCCCCAAGGTAAATTGCTGCATGCTGTTCTTCTTCTGTTGCATCATCAGGAGTGATGAGTAAATCACCACGCGTTTTATCTGTCCAACTTTGTGACGTTCCTGTTTGTGCGAGCAGTGTGGTGGATGCAGCAAATTGATAAACAAGTGATTGACCACCCAAGCGATACATTTGCGCAATAAAACTTGAGCAGTCAAATTCATTATTAGCTACCGAGTCATCCGTCCGTCCCCCACCGTAAACATAAGGACTTTTTCCGACTAATTTAAGACCGGCCGCAATGGTTCCTTCAATAACCTGATTCTTTGTTTTCAACTTACTAGCAACAGCTTGATAAGCTTTGACCACATCGTCAGTCCCGTCTTTCTTTGTAAAGTAGTAATAATAGCCATCAATTTTCTTTAAACCATACTGCATTTTCCCAGTCTCAGGACTAAAATAAACAGTCCCCTTATCAAGCGTGAGCAGTCCTGTCTTCATTTTACCTGTAGAGGGGTCAAAATAGTAGGTGCTTCCTTTTATTTTTTGCAAACCCGTTAGCTTGGTCTGCTTCAAATAAGCATAGGTCTGCCCTTCATTTTTTACAAGGGTAACCGAATCACTTGAACTCGTTTTTGATGTGGACTTACTCAGGGTCGTTTTTCCCCAAAACACGAGTATAACGAGTAAGCAGGCAATTGTGACCAACAAGCCTGCTTTTTTCTTTATCCCATTTTTTTGCAATGAATTTTTTTGGTGTGCATTTCTTCGTTTTCTCATCTTTACTTTATACCATCTCTTGTTTAATGACAGCTTAATAAGCGAAGAAACAAAAAAGCCACCCTTGAGATGTCTTTTTTTTTACTGACAGGCTGGTCAGCCGCTCACTTTTTCTAATTCTTGATAAATTTGTCTAAAAACAGTAAGAAATTGCTCAACTTCAGCCATATTGTTTGTGCTATCTAAGGAGAGACGTACTGCGCTCGTCGCGAGTTTATTGGCAACATTCATCGCCACAAGCGTTCCAGCTGCTGCATTCTTCTTTGAAGAGCATGCTGAGGTAGTTGAGATAAAAATATCATGTTGCTCAAATGCATGCACCACAACCTCACCTCTGACCCCGCGAATACCAAAAGTTAAAATATTAGGGGCAAATCCTTCTTTTTGGCTAAAGAGAACAACTTTATCGTGTTTTTTTAGCTCATTTTGAATCACTTCTTTCATCGCAGCAACTTTCTCACGCTTGAAAGCTTCATCTGTCAGCGCTAAGCGCAACGCTTTAGCCGTCGCAGCAATTCCCGCTAAATTTTCTGTGGTTGAACGCCGATTGTGCTCTTGTCCTCCGCCATGAAGAAGAGGAACTAAACGCTTACCTGACTTAGCAATGACTATCCCCACGCCGCGCGGACCATGAAATTTATGCGCGGATAAGGTAGCAAAGTCAACCCGTGACGTAAGCCAATCTGCAACGGGGATTTTCCCAATGGCTTGTACAGCATCGACATGAAAAGAAATCGTTGGTTTATCTTTCAGTAATTCTGACAAAGCTGCAATAGGTTGAATTGTCCCCACTTCATTGTTTACTGCCATTACAGAAATTAAAATCGTTTCTGCTCGAATCAATTTTTTTAGAGCTTCTAGATCCACTGCACCTTGTGCATCTACGGGAGCATAATCTACCTCAAACCCTTGAGTTTTGAGCCATTCAGCAGTATTCTTGACGGCAGGATGCTCTACACTCGAAACAATAATATGATTTCCATAAGGCCGCTTTTCAAAGGCCACTCCTTTTAAAACCCAATTATCCCCTTCTGTTCCACCACTCGTAAAATATACCTCTTCTGCTTTTATGCCCAGCAATTCAGCAATTTGTCGCCGAGATGCTTCTAATAAGCGGGTTGCCGTAGTGCCTAAACTATGCAAACTAGACGGATTCCCCATAATTTTAGTTGAGACTTCAGTAAATGTCCGTAACACTTGTGGATCAATTGCTGTCGTCGCACTATTATCAAAATAAATCATTTTTTCATTCCTCATTTTCAAAATCAAGTACTATTTTATCACAAAACAAGGCAAATGAACGAGAGAAATAAAAAAATCATTGCAAGTATCAGTGCAGCTTGCACTAACACCACAATAAAATCCAGTGAGATGGTTCTTTTGGTTTGGAATTGAAAAGCACTCCTTTCATTTTTCAAACAAAAAGAACCATGAAAATTCATGGTTCTTGATGTTTTATTGCGTTAATTATTTAACAGCGTCTTTCAATGCTTTACCAGCTTTGAATGCAGGGACAACTGTTGCAGCGATTTTAATTGCTTCACCAGTTTGTGGGTTACGACCTTCGCGAGCTGCACGTTCACGAGTTTCGAAAGTACCGAAACCGATCAATTGAACTTTTTCACCTTTTGCAAGGAATTCAGTGACAACTTCACCAAAAGCGTTTACTGCTTTTTCTGAGTCTTTTTTAGTCAATCCTGTTTTTGCTGCAACTTCAGCGATAAGATCTTGTTTGTTAGCCATTATAAAAATGTCCTCCATTTGTTTTTTACCTTAAACCTTAGGCAGTTTTCATTTTAGCAAATCTTGCCCCACATTGCAAGTCAAAATGCCGTTTTAAGCCGTTTTTCAGGCTTTTTTCATGAAATCAAAGACGAAATTTCCTTTGACCAAATCAATTTGATTTGCCTTCAAATAAAGATCCGATGCTAATTTGACTTTTGGCAGATTAATAATGAGCTGACTGTTCTTACTATCTACTTGTACAAAGTTAGGTAAGTTGTAAGATTTAAGCATCGCAAGGATATCTGAGGTTGGTAAACTCAAGTTTCCAGCGGAGATACTCTTCACTGACAAACTGACAGAGCCATCAGCCAAAGCTAAGGGTTCAAAATAGATATAAAGCGGGATTTTAGTACCAAAGAGCTGATAGGAAGCTTCAAGCACTGCTTCTTGTTCAGAGATATAAAACTTATAGGACATTTCATCAGTCTGATAAGGTTCTAAATAACTATTGATTAGCTCATTCAACTGTTCTGTTGTACTCGTGATCTGGGCTACTTTTTGATCTGACGTACTCGTTTGTTTCTGAGTAAGCACTGCTTGGTCACGTGGCATCATTACCCTAACAGCTACAAATAACACCCCTGCCAGATTGATTGCAAGCAAGATGAGAAATAACCATTTCCAAATAGGGTTTTTGGATTTAGAAGTTGGCTCTTTTTTCTCTTTGCTTGGTTTGGGATTCATTTTTCTTGTTTTTCGTGCTTGTGTTTCTTGATTTTCCATTTTTTCCCTATTCTAGAAGATTCATTTGTTGTTTAATTTTTAAAACTCTAGTTGCAGCCTGATGAATTTTAGTAGCAAATTCGGGCTCCGACTCCGCTTTAGCTATGACATGAGTGACCATCTCTGGAAGCTGAGCGGGATCATTGGCCAAAACCATATCATTCCCCGCCTCTATAGCAAGGCTGGCGCGTTGAGCAGGTGTCCATGCTTGAACCTGTGCAGCATTCGACAAGTCGTCTGTAATAACCAAGCCTTTAAACTTTAATTTTTCACGTAAAAGGCCCTGAACAACTTGACTTGAAAAAGCTGCAGGCATCTTGTCATCAAGTTGCGTATAGATAGCAGTAGCGGTCATGATTGAGGAAATATTTTTCTCAATCAGCTGCTCAAAGACTTTTACTGACGGGCTGGTCAGTGATGTCTTAGTATCCTGCACGTTTGCCGTAGTATCGGTATTGCCCCTGACAGCTCCCAAACCTGGAAAATGCTTCGCCGTAGTTAAAACCTGTGCTTCTTTCATTCCATCCGAAAAAGCTTTGGCGTGGCTCACAACTTCATCAGGAGTATAAGCGTACTGACGTCCCCAATAACCAATTGGAGCATTGGATGGCGCAAACTCAGCAGAAGCCACAAGATCCGCTACAGGCGCTAAATTAAAGTTCACACCAGCCGCTGCTAATGCACTGCCCCATTCGCTCGCTTTACTTTTCAAGGTTTGCGGTTGCCAAGTTCCTTGTGTGATGCCATCAGGAATTGCCGTAAATCCTTCTCCTTGTAGTACTTGAACAGCGCCCCCTTCTTGATCACAGGCAATCAGAAGTTTGCGGTGCTCAGGCGCCAAATCTTGTAGGCGAGTGGTCAATTTTTTTGTCATTTGTACGCCAAGTGTTGAACGTCCTGTCAGGATGACGTTTCCCACCTGTAAATCTCTTAGCGCATATGCTGTGGCTTCATTGTAATCAGCAGCAGGCATTCCCACCATAAAGAGCTGACCCACTTCTTGGGCCAGTGAGAGTTTTTCTGAGGGTACCTTTTCTCTTTTGACAGATGAGTCAGCATTTTTGATGCTAGACGAACTGGTTTTTTTCACCTGTTCGGGGTGAGACTTCGTCTTTAAGTTAAGCCCTACAGCAGCAAGTGCAACAATGATCAATGCAAAACCTAATCCAAAGAGACCAAGCTTATTTATTTGTTTTCTTGGCCTTTTTTTCATTTAACGATTGACCTCCTTATAACTGGCATACACTGCATCTGCCATAATTTGATAACCCGTATTATTTGGATGGAAATGATCCCCAGTATATAAAAGATTATTTGCCACAGATTCTGAGGATGTACTATCCGACTCAACAGCTTGTGTTCCTGTTCCCTTATAAAGCAGATCATTAATTGGGACAAAATAAGTATTTTTTTCTTTACTGACCGTACTTTCAGTCGATTTGTTCCAACTATCCACCACATTTTGCATCACTGTCATCTCTGGAAAGTTAATATAAAAGGGATTATAGATTCCTAACACATAGATCTGTGCTTTCGGATTGTCTTGTCTTATTGTATCTAATAATTTTTTAACCCGCTTTTGGTAAGCCGCTTCGGGTTTGACGAAATCTTTTTCACTCATTGTTGATAATTTTGTCACATTATCACGTAAAACCTTCATCAAATCGTTGCCACCAACCGTCAAAGTGATCACATCCGCCTTCTTTAAACCTTTAGTTATCTTCTTTTGCTTTAACATACGGTTATAAATCTGCGTGCTTGTATCTCCCGCCTTGCCAAAATTCTGGCTAGTGACCGAACTTCCTGTGCCGTTTTCAATCGCCTTAGCAAATAAAGGGACAAATCCACCTTGCGTTGTAGCATCGCCTACCCCTTCGGTCAAAGAATCCCCAAGAGCAGCATATTTAATTTTCTTCTGTGTAATGACCGTTCGTTTTTCACCTGAAAAGCGATTTCCCGCCTTTGGAAACACTAGCCAAAATACACAAAAAATGAGCAAAATTGCCAGCAAAAAGCCGGCAAATGTACGTAAGAAGTTTTTCATTATTTTTTCTTGTAATCTTCCTTTCAGTCAGAATGAAAATTACAATTTATTCCTCTCATTCATAATCAATCATAATCGCCCAAGCGCCAGGACCAGTATGTGTTGCAATGGTTGTATTCGTATCCATTATAGCGATTGGTTTCTCTACAAATTTTTGCAGAACGTCTCTTGCTTTTTGAGAAAATTCAAGCCCTTGAGCATGAGAGATGCCAATTTCTCGAATTTTACGTCCTGAAGAGCTGATATGATTTGCCAATTCATCTAACCATTTATAAAAGGTCTTATTACCCCGTCCACGCAAAAGAGTGTTGAGCTCGCGATTTTTCAAATCGCCAATTACCCGTACATTTAAAAGGCTACCAAAAAGTCCCGTCATTCGGCTGACACGACCACCTTTTACGAGATTTTCTAAGGTTGAAAAACCAATATAAAGCTCGGTAGATTGACGAATATGGTCGACCTTTTTCAAAATTTCAGCCTTAGTTGCGCCCGCTTTTGCCATACGAGCAGCTTCAACCACCTGAAATTTTTGCGCTTGGTCGGTAAAATCACTATCAAGGACCGTCACATCATGTCCAGAAAGCATCGCTCCCTGCCGTGCGGCTTCAACTGTTCCTGACAAGGTCTCCGTCATATGAATCGAGATAACCTCATCTCCTTGCGCTGCAATATTTTCATAAACTTCTGCAAAGACACCTACCGGAGGTTGACTTGTTTTTGGAAGATTTTTCGTTTCAGCCATCTTGACCATGAAATCTTCAAACTTCAAATCTTCATCTGAATACATGACCCCATCAATGGTTACGGATAACGGAACGATAGTAATGTCAAGTTCACGAACAAGCTCTGGTTCAATCGTAATGGATGAATCTGTCACAATTTTTACTGGCATATTTACTATTTGAACTCACTTATTTCCTGAATAGAAACTCGCAGGTTCAATTCCTTTTCTATACAATTTGTGCTATCATATATTATAACAAATTTTCAGTTGGAAAGAGCAAAAAAGGTTGAAAAACATATTTTTTTGACTTCATAACTTCACTTAAATTTGCTTGACCAAGGGATAAACGACAATAATCGGAGAAAAAAGATGGAAACACAAAGTTCAAGAACTTATCAGATTCTTAATGAAATATTTAATGCAATTACGCATGGCATTGGTGTAGGCTTATCTATTGCTGCGTTAGTCTTACTCATCTTAAAAGGAGTGGCTTCTGGTTCTGCCCTTGCTGTAACAGCTTTTGCCATTTATGGTGCTTCACTGGTCATGCTTTTTCTCTTCTCTACCTTAGCTCACAGTCTTCACTTCACTCGCGCCGTAAAAGTTTTTCGTGTTTTTGATCATAATGGTATTTACCTTCTAATCGCAGGAACTTATACTCCCTATTGCTTAGTTGCTCTCAACAATTGGCTCGGTTGGATTGTATTAGCTATTATTTGGATTTGCGCCATTTTGGGAATTGTGTTGACTTCAATTTACTTACCGAAGTGGGGAAGAACTCCTAAATTATCAACTATTTTATACGTTGTACTTGGTTGGATGATTTTGATTGTGATTTATCCCCTTTGGCAGGCAATTGATCCTATTGGTTTTTGGCTTCTGGTTCTTGGTGGAGTGGTTTATTCTGTTGGTGCTGCTATCTATCATTTTCGATTTCCCTTTGCTCATGTGGTCTGGCATTTGTTTGTCTTATTGGCAGCTGCACTTATGTTTATCTCGGTGTATGGCTACGTGGGATAGTTCATCTTAAATAAAAAAGCCCTCTTAGTGAAGGCTTTTTTTATTTGTAGACAGACGCTAAAACATACCCCTCAAGGCGTTTAAGGAGTTGCTGAGACTCCTCGACGTACAATGTCGTTTGTCGAGTGGTTTTGGTATCTGCAAAATGAAGGATAACTTGATGGGGTCCTGGATATTCTTTTAAAAGCTGCGAAATTTTCTGATTATGCTGTCCATTGGACACATTCAACCAAAGTTTTCGGTCTGTTTCAAAAACAGGTACTAAACGCTCAGCTACCATTTGTAGTGCATCATTGCGTTCAGTAATTTTTCCAATAATAAAGTAAAAGTTCCCCGTTTCAAGCACAGCCATAACTTGACGATAGTTTTCAGGGAATAGGGTTACATCTAATTTCTCACGACTATCTGTTACTGTCAAAAAAGCCATTGTTTGACCATTTTTTGTACGATGGGTCCGAATTGTGCTTACTTCGACTAAGAGCGTCGCTCGCCTATTTTTCTCTAAACTAGTAAGGGGGGTAAAATTCCCCTCCAGTTTTGCTGCCAAGCTTTGCAAAGGATGAGGAGTAATTCCTATCCCTAGGAGACTTTTTTCATATTCGTATTTTTCAGCTTGCGTATAGTCGGGTGCAGCTTGATAACTAAATTTTAAAAGACTGTTTTCAAATAAATCCATCTGAAATGTTTGATGATAGTTAATCAAAGCTTCTAAATTCGCTGCAAGCTGGCCACGATTAGGGCCATCAGTCTCATCGAAAGCGCCGATGCGTACCAAGGGTAAAATCATTTCAACTTTTTGGAAATTTTGTGGCGCCTGCTTGATTAAAGCGCTCAAATCCTCGAACGGCTGATGTTCAACTATCCAACGTGAGAACTCACGAGAAAATCCTTGAAGATGTGCAAAACCTAAACGAATCTTCCCCTGTTTAACAAAATCACCCATTTTCATCGTATTAATTGAAACGGGAACAATACGGTAGTTTTGTTCTAGCGCATCCCCTAAAAGTAGCTCTCGTTTACGGTCTCGAAGCTGTATTTCATAAAATTCATCAGGAAAATTAGCCTTGAAATAAGCAATCTGAAAAGCCAGAGCAGCATAGGCATAAGCATGTGATCGATTAAAACCGTAATTGGCAAAACGTTCAATCAAGTCATAAATGGTTTCTGCCTGTTCTTGACTATGTCCGTTGCTTATGGCAGAGTTCAAGAATTCTACACGTAGTTCCTCTAACTCATTTCCCTTTTTTTTGGAAATGGCCCGGCGTAACAAATCAGCTTTTCCTAAAGAAAATCCCGCAAAAGATTGCGCTACCTGCATGATTTGCTCTTGATAAATCATGATACCATAGGTAGGAGCCAAGATATCAGAAAGGGCATCATCGACCACTGGTACTCTCTCTTTTCCATGCCGACGTGCTACAAATTGGGGAATGAACTGTGAAGGTCCTGGCCTAAAAATAGACGTGGCATCCACAATGTCATCAAACTTGCTAGGGGCTAACTGGCGTAAAAAGCGACGCATTTGTGGGTTTTCAAACTGAAAAATTCCCAAGGTGTTTCCTGCACGAAATAGAGCCAACGTTTTTTCATCTTCCAGATCTATTTCGAGCGGATCAATATCTAACTTTTGGCGTGACTTTACTAACTCTCTTATCCGAGTAATCAAAGTGAGATTTCTTAAACCAAGAAAGTCAATTTTCAAAAGCCCAATTGCTTCAACATCGGGTGCTTCGTATTGAGTTAGGGCGAGATCTTCCGAAGGTTTCAAAGCCACGTAGTTGACTAGAGGTTCTTCTGATAAGACGACACCCGAAGCATGAGTAGAAGTCTGACGTGGCATTCCTTCAATGCGCTGCGCTACCTCATAAATACGTTTGAGTTTTGCATTTTTTAACACTTCTGCCTTAAATCTTTGATTATTCGCATATTCATCAGCAAGATGATCATAACGTCGCATAAGCATACGAGTAATGTTACTCAACTCTGCCTCACTCATCCCAAACGCCTTCCCTACGTCACGTAGTGCCTGACGTTTTCCTAAGGTTGAAAAAGTAACAATCTGTGCCACGTGTTCGGAGCCATAACGATTTTTCATATAAGCCAAAAGATCCGCGCGGCGGTCATCTGGCATGTCTATATCAATATCTGGCATCGCAACCCGTTCTGGATTGAGAAAACGCTCAAAGAACAGATTATTTTTTACTGGATCTACTTGCGTGATTCCCAAAACATAGGCTACAAGTGAGCCAGCCGCAGAGCCTCGCCCCATTCCGCAATAAATCCCTTGTTTTTTTGCGTAGCGCAATAAATCAGCTACAATCAAAAAGTAATCATCAAACCCCATCTGATGAATCACTGTTAGTTCTGATTCTAACCGTTTTTGGTAGTTCGGAAGGGCTGCTTCATCAACCCCTGATGCTACTCTAGCTGACAGACCTGTCAGGGCCGTTTCACGGAGTAATTCATCAGCTGCTCGCTTTTTATCAAAACGTGGTAATTCTAATTGTTCTGTAAAATCATAGTTAATTCCCCTTGTCAGGGCTGACAGATTTGTCAGTGCTTCAGGAAAATGTTGTCGAAAATACTGCTCATATCCCTCGGGTCTTTGTAAAAGTTCCCGATGGCTTGTGGTTAGTGTTTCATCAAAGCGTACCCCATCTCTCACCGCATGAAGTATAGACAAGAGCTCATGATCCGAAAAATTGAGATAGCGGACGGTTGGAAAAGCAAGGACGGGAAGAACAAAAGAGGTCCCGATAGGCGTCGTTTGATCTATACCCACGTAAGCACCCTCAGCTATTACTGACAGTCTGGTCAGTTCATTGAGCTGACCGTAAGCTTCAGGAATAACCACAGCCACTCCCGCCAAGAAAGCTTCTATCTCTGTAAACTGCCTCCTCCCATAATTATAAAGAGTGGAAATCCGTAATAAATTTTTGTAACCTTGTGTGTCCTTAGCGATAAAAGAAAAAGCAATAGGGATGCCTTGCCATTCAAACGTTAACTCTGAACCTATCACAGGCTGCAAACCTAGCGCTTCTGATTTTTTCACAAAACGAAAAGCAGCATGGAGATTCCCAACATCGCAGATACCAATGCTTTCATAACCTAAACGCACAGCAGTTTCCAGATAATCATCAATTTTGACCATACTATCTAAAAAGCTGTATTCTGTTTTTGTATTAAGTGGTGTGAACATGCTTCTCCTTTCGTTGATGGGTCTAATTTGCTACTGACCAAGCTGTCAGTAAGCTTTTGAACACATTACTAAGTCCTTTACTTCTATTATACTTGATTTCTAGTAAAATTCCGCTTATTTTATCATTAAATAAAAAAAGCTGATTGCCTTATTTCGAGTGAGAAACATTACATTTTCATAACATCTTTTTTGATAGCGCTCTAATCCTTTACTTAACTTAGTGTTAAGTTTTTTACTTATGTCAGCAAAAAACCATGTAACAAGCTTTCATGACCTTTCTTTTTAGAAAGAAAAAGTTGAATATGTTTTTCTGTCATTTTGTTACGCTAAAAAAACTTAATGATAATTAAAAATAATTTTTTCAAAATGAAAACGCCAGACATTTTAAAAAAATTTTCGCCAAATAGCTCTAAAAAATAGGTTTTTTCTACTCTATTTTAAAACACTTTCTGAGGAAGAATTATAGGTGTAACATATTTCTAATTTTTAAGCCAGTAAAACGACTTCGTGCCAGTAAAAACCTTGCTTTTTCCCCTTAATTTTTTCAAAAATTTGAAACCAAAAACCCATTTGACGTCAAAAGTTTTTTACATTATAATTGACGAGCTGTTGTTTCCGAATGTCTTTTTTTAGACCAATACAGCAATAAAAAAATTTATAGAACAGGAAAGGTATAATGACAGTGCTAGTTTTAGCTGGAACAATTGGAGCGGGCAAAAGCTCGCTTACGGAAATGTTGGCGGAAGAATTAAACACGCAAGCTTTTTATGAAAGTGTCGATGACAATAAAGTCTTGCCCTTATTCTACGAGAATCCTCAAAAATATGCCTTCTTATTACAAATATATTTTCTTAACAAACGCTTTGATTCTATCAAAAAAGCGTTATCCCATAATAACAATGTCTTGGATCGTTCCATCTACGAAGACAGCCTTCTTTTTCATCTGAATGCGGACTTAGGTCGAGCCGATGAAACTGAGGTTGAAGTTTACGATGATCTCCTCCAAAACATGCTCGAAGAAATCGATAGTCTTTCTTTCAAAAAAAGACCTGATCTCTTAATCCACGTCAAAGTTTCCTTTGATAAAATGCTTGAGCGCATACAAAAACGTGGCCGTGTCTACGAACAACTGGACTATGACCCCAGTCTCTATGACTATTATAAAGAACTCAACAACAGATACGACAAATGGTTTGAAACATTTAATATTTGTCCCAAAATCCAGATAGATGGCGATCGGTATGATTTTGTTGAAGATCCTACCGCCCGAACAGAAGTTTTACGCCAAATCAAGGAAAAATTAAAAGAAATAGAAGGAGAAAGAGCTTAATGAATGTCACAGTATTTTTATCGTCCCGCGATGGAAAAAATCCCCTCTACAAAAAAGCAAGCACCCACTTAGGTGCACGCCTTGCCCAAAGCGGGCATACTTTAGTGTATGGAGGATCTAAAGAAGGTTGTATGGGCGCTATTTCTGATGCAGCCCTCTTACATCATGGACGCGTGATTGCCGTTTACCCTGATGGCTTTCTCCCTCTTGAACCGCCCCGTCAAAATGCTAGTCAGCTTTATCTGACTAAAAGTATGGATGAGCGCAAACGCAAGTTGATCGATCTTGGCGATGCGTTCGTAGTAATGCCCGGCGGTTTTGGAACAATGGAAGAAGCTTTTCAACTTCTTACCGAAATGGCTATCAACCAAACACGCATACGCCCTGTCATCTTCGTCGGAAAAACTTTTTATTCTTCCCTCTCTCATTTTATTCAACTTCAACTTAAGGAGGGGATGCTTTCTTCAGAGGTAGCCTCAGCCATGCACTTCGTAGATAATATTGAAGAAACTATAAATCTATTAGGAGAAAATCATCTTGAACAAGCAATTTAGCCAACCTGTCAAAGTTTACCTTGCCGCTCCCTTTTTCAGTGCTCAACAAATCCAAAAAGTAGAGCAACTAGAACAAGCATTAGAAAAAAACCAAACCGTTGAAAGCTTTTTTAGCCCCATGCGGTGCCAACATCCAGAAGGCTTAGCTCCTGATGTTGCACAATATACTCCTGCATGGGCAAAAGCAACCATGGAAAATGATGTCAAAGAAGTCGATAAAGCAGATGTTATTGTCGCTATCACAGATTTTGATGGTCAAGATACAGATTCAGGAACAGCTTGGGAACTCGGCTATGCGATTGGTACAGGTAAACCAACTTATTTGCTCCGCTATATTGAGGATCTTCCTACCAACATCATGCTTACCGAACGCAATACAGCTTTCTTCACCCATCCCGAGCAAGTCGAACGTTATGATTTTCTCACTTCTCCATCTATCCCTTATGACGGAAAATATCAATAACCATTTATTTTTTATAGACCGGTTTCACCCAAGTCTTTATTCCCTTTATTAAATCGTCTTAAATTTGAAATTTAAGTTAATTTGTATTATACTGGACTCGGATATAAAAATAATGGAAAGAAGCGTAAATATGAAACTTATTGTGACACTTTTCTGGTCTCTTGCACTGGGGCAAGTCGTTGGTTATGTGGCAACTGCCCTTGCTGGCGTTCCAGACCCTGAACTTTGGACAACCATCGTTTCACTTGTCTTCGGTCTTTTTGTCTACCTTTTCCAAGCAGTAGCTATCGAAAAAGAAGCTAAAGCCAACTAAAAATACGACATTCATACGTATTAAAAACAGAAAAGAAAGTTTCTTCCCATAGAAGGAACTTTCTTTTTTTACATTATGGCTTGCAAATCTGAGAAAAAGCTTTATAATTTAATGTGGAACAAAATTCCGCTTAAAATAAACTTAACGAAAGGAGAGCGCTCAAGCTTTGAAAGGTCGACCCAAACCCGCATTAATAATTGCTTATTTTGTCAAATTGACCAAGTCTGGCGCTCTTCTTGCGCCAACTTTCTCTAAAAACAGTTAAACACTTGATCTATTTTACAAAACAAGATTTTATCGTTCAACTGAAGCTTGAACCATGCTATTAAATGGCTCCAACTCCAATAAATAAAAACAAAGTTGTTTGTCTCGTTAACGGACGGATTCACCGTGTATCAGGTGGTGACTTTCTCGAGAACCTCGATCCAAGTCTACAAACAGTTATCATGCGGGATTATCCCGAAGCAACACCTCATGATTTTATCTGTAATGAACACCAGGTTAAATTTCGTCTGGAGGTCTTAGACACCCTATTTCACCTTGATCTTCAAAAGAATTTCACGGTAAACGATCAACTTAATGAAGAACTCATGAAGGCTAATTTTGAGATTCATGACGTTGAAGAACAACTTCAGACCCAAGAAACCATCGGTGAACGTGTCGCTGATAAAGTTACTGAATTCGTTGGCTCTTGGGCTTTCATTATCACTTATCTCGCCATCCTCGTTGTATGGATGTTCGTGAATGTTACAGGACTTTTTGGAGTAGAATGGGATAAATACCCTTTTATCTTACTCAATCTTTTCCTATCAATCACTGCAGCCATGCAAGCCCCACTCATTATGATGAGTCAAAATCGTGCTGCTCACCACGACCGTCTTTCAGCTAAGAATGACTTCCAAGTCAATGTCAAATCTGAAAAAGGAGTCGCAGCACTTCATGAAAAGCTAGATCACTTAATGATGGATGACCAAGCCTCTAATATGCAAATCCAAAAAATCCAAACTGAAATGCTTGGGGATATCCAGATTTTGCTTAATGAAGTTTATCAACAAAATCAAGATATTCGTGAGCGTCTAGATGACGTCGAAGATCAACTTGATGATTTTGAAGAAACGCTTGACAACATTGAGGAAAACACTGATGATGAGGAAGAAGAAAACCTCAATACGAATTAAAAATACTGCAAAGGCAGTATTTTTTATTACTCTCTAATAAAAAAACCTGACTTACCGTCAGGTTTTAATTTCTTCTAATTCTCAACAGCAGCTTTTACAAATGCTGCATACAGTTCTTCTGCATGATTAGGACGAGATTGAAGCTCTGGATGATACTGAGCAGCCACAAAGAATTTATTTTCTGGGATTTCGACGATTTCAACCAAACGGTTATCAGGCGAAACTCCTGAGAATACAAAACCGGCTGCTTCGTATTGTTCACGATATTTATTGTTAAATTCATAGCGATGACGATGGCGGCGTTGAATTACTTCCGCACCATTGTATGCTTCTTGTGCTTTAGAACCTTTTTTGAGTTTTGCAGGATACAGACCTAAACGAAGGGTTCCACCCATCTCTTCCACATCCACTTGATCACGCATAATATCAATAACAGGGTATGGTGTTTCAGGGTCTAACTCAAAAGAATTAGCCTTTTCTAGCCCGAGCACGTGACGCCCAAACTCCACGCAGGCCATTTGCATACCAAGACAAACCCCCAAAAATGGCACATCATTTTCACGAGCAAATTTGATAGCCGCAATCTTACCTTCCGTACCGCGATGACCAAAACCTCCTGGCACAATCACACCTGAGGCATCTTTCAACCGCATTGCCACGTTTTCATCGGTCAACTCATTCGCGTTAACCCAGTCTACATGCACTTCTGTGTCAAGTGGAAAGCCACTGTGTTTTAAGGCTTCAACCACAGAGATATACGCATCTGGCACCTCAATGTATTTACCAACCATCGCAATATTAACTTTTTTCTTCAAGTTCATAACTTTATCGACCATTGCTGACCATTCTGTCATATCGGCAGCTGGTGCAGTAAGGTTTAAGTGATCACAAACGACTTGATCCATATTTTGCTCTTGTAGATTAAGTGGGATTTGGTAAAGATGTTCCACATCTAATGATTCAATAATCGCTTCAGGTGCAACATCACAGAACATGGCAACTTTATTTTTCATCTCAGTTGTTATTGGAACTTCGGTACGCAAAACAAGCATGTTAGCTTGAATTCCCATTTCTCGTAAAGTTTTAGTAGCATTTTGAGCGACTTTAGTCTTCAACTCTCCTGCTGCGCGCAAATTGAGGATAGGAACGGTATGAATGTACATCACATTATCAGCACCCATATCATTTTTCATCTGGCGAATCGCCTCAATCATTGGCATTCCTTCCATATCTCCAACAGTCCCGCCTACTTCTGTGATAATTACGTCTGCATCACTCGTGGTTGCAGCGCGCATGATTTTATCTTTAATCATATCGGTAACGTGTGGAACCATTTGAACTGTTGCACCAAGATATTCACCGCGGCGTTCTTTTTGAAGGATTTCATTATAAACTTTACCAGAAGATACAGAAGAATACTTGTTCAAATTAATATCGATAAAGCGTTCATAATGTCCTAAATCAAGGTCTGTTTCAGCTCCGTCATTTGTAACAAAAACTTCTCCATGTTGGTAAGGGCTCATAGTCCCTGGGTCAATATTAAGGTAAGGGTCAAATTTTTGGACTGCAATTTTAAGTCCACGATTTTTGAGTAAGCGACCAAGTGAAGCAGCGACAATACCTTTACCCATTGACGAAGTCCCACCACCAGTGACGAAAATATACTTTGTTGACATCTAAATCTCCTCTTATCTTTATACACAACAGAAATAACTGGGAAAAACAAAAACAGCTCCCCAGAGGGGAGCCTACCGTTACTGATTTTTTATAATAAAAAACCAGTGCCCGAAAATAATTATATCTGAATTTTTGTTTTTTGTCAAAAGGCAGTTTTTATCTTTTTTGGAAACCTGCCTTTTAGAGGCCAACAAGTCACTCCTTACTTCACCCTTGGGCATGATAGGCCTCTAAAAATGTTTCTTGTAAGTTATTTTTAAATGCAATACCAAAATCTTCTAAAACTTTTTGAAGCGCATATAGACTGTAAGCTACTTTATTGGGTCTCGCATTTTCTCCCATGTGCCCAATTCTTAAAACTTTACCTGCCAAATAATCAAATGATCCTGTGATCATCACGCGGTAATTCTCACGCATTTTTCTTAAGATTTCTTGGTCATTCAGACCTTCTGGCACTTTAATAACAGAAACGGTGTTTGAATAGCCATTCTGCAAATAAAGTTCCAAAGGAGAATTTTCAATGGCTTGTCTTGTCGCATGACCAATCATCGCATGACGTTTCAAAATTTCTTGGTCGGCAAGAAGATTATCGATCGCTTGATCTAATCCATAGAGATCAGAAATTGGCATGGTATAAGGAAACCACTTTTTTTCATAATAATCTTTAAAAGTAAGGAGATTACAATAAAAACTTGCGATGGGGCTTTTTCTCTCTGTCATCGCTTGGTAAGCCGCTGTTGAAATCGATGCAATTGTTAAGCCTGGTGGAGCTGAAATCACTTTTTGAGAGCCACCAAGAGCGATGTCAATTTGCCACTTATCAACTTGTAACTCTTCACCACCCATTGCCGCAACCGAATCAACAACGGTTAGAATGCCATATTTTTTTAATAGCGGACAAATCCTTGAGAGGTCATTTAAGACGCCTGAGGGTGTATCACAATGAACGACTGTTGCATATTTAAAGTCATGATCTTTTTCTAAAAATTTTTCTAGAATTTCTAAGGAAAATGCTTCTTTTTCTGAACTCTCCAGTAGAATTGCTTCACCTCCGTAAAGCTCAATGAAATCACTAAAGCCATGACCAAAAATACCATTATCAAGCACAAGTACGCGGTCACCTTTTTCGGTTAACGAAGCACAAGCCGCTTCTAATCCTAAAATTCCCTCACCAGCTAAGACTCTGACATCGTTTTTAGTTTTTAAAAATTGGGCAAGTTTACTACAAGTTTTTTTGTAAAAGTCATAAAAGTCTAAATCAATATCTGGATTCGTTGTTGCCTTTGCTCTTGCTAATCGAACATTTTCAGCCACCTCAGTCGGACCTGGGGTCATGATTAACATCTCTTTCATTTATTTGTACCTCGCACGTTCTCCACCAATGAGTTTAGGACGTGATTTAAGAGCTGTTACATGAGCGCCACCAAGTTCTCTTAAAATTGGACGAACGGGAATTTGGACGTGTTTTACGTGCATTCCAATACTAGTATCACCAATATCTAAACCGGCTTGGGCAACAATATGTTCTACCTCAACTGGAGATTTAAAGAGTTGGTAGGCGGCAACTTGACCACTTCCACCAGCGTGGAGTTGCGGAATCACAGAAACGATTTCCCAGTCTTTTTTTTCGGCTAATTCTTCTTCAATGAGTAAGGCACGATTAAGATGTTCACAGGCTTGGACCGCCAGATAAATTCCTTTGTCTGACAAGGTCTTGTGTATGACAGAAACAATGACCTGTCCGATTTCGCTAGAACTGGCATGGCCAATTAAACCACCATTTACTTCTGATGAAGATAAACCAAGAACAAAGACTTGACCAGCTTTAATTTCTGTTTGTTTGATGACATCATCGATAATGACTTGTGTGTCTTTTTTAAGCTTTTCTAAATCCATTTAAAATACCTGTCCTTTCAATGAGCGGGCTTAAGACTTTTGCTAAAGCAAAGCCAACCACAACTTGAATAATATTTACCCAAAGTCCCGCAATGGCTGAACCCCAGCCATACATTAATCCACCAACAATAAAATATCCTCCAACCATAAAGACGAGACTGACCAAAAAGTTAAGCCATTTGTATCTTGTCAATCCTGCGAGATAACCTTGCCCGCCATGAATAATTAAGCTGAAAAACATGTAGTTACTGTAGCCTGCAGTCAAATCAAGTAGAAAGGCTGCAAAGCCCCCAATTATTGCCGCCTCTCGTTTACCAAACAGAAAGACTGCTGTATAAATACCGACATCCAAAAGGGTTAAGATATTACCGGCTGAACCTGGAATAGGGAAGGTAAATAGGCGACCTAGAACAAAAGTGACTGCTGTCCAAATCGCAAGTAAAGTTAATTTTTTGATATTGCTGTTGTCCATGAGTTTCATCTCCTACTTTTCCTAGAAGTTTGGTTTACTTTTGGAAATTTAATTTTTATTTTGAAAAACACCATATTCATTTGCATTTTGAATGGCTTGATAAACGAAGTCTTTTGCATTCTTGACTGAATCTTTAAAGGGGTGATTATCAGCCATATTAGCCGCAATTGATGAGGCAAAGGTACAACCTGCTCCGTTGTTATTATTTTCTATAATCGGGCTTGATAATTCATAAAAAGCTTTTCCATCATAAGCAAGGTCAATGGCTTGTTTTTGGTCAAAGCGATTTCCTCCTTTGATGACGACATTTTTTGCTCCAAAATCATGCAAAAGTTTGGCTGCTTCTTTCAGCTCTGATTTACTTTTTACTGACAGCCCTGTCAGTATTTCTGCTTCTTTGAGATTCGGGGTAATTACAGTCGCCAAAGGAAAAAGTTGGCTGATGAAAAGGTCACGCATTTCATTGACCGAATAGTCAGCATTTTCTTTAAAAACAATGACGGGGTCTAATATAATTGGAATATCAGCTTTCACTGACAGAGCTGTCAGCCAGTTTTTTGTCAGTTCAAGTAGTTCTTTATTGGGTAATAGACCTATTTTTATGGCTGAAAAGTCCACATCGCTTAAGCTTTCCAACTCTTCTTGAAAGAGTTCTTTTTCTACTGGATGAACAAAAAATTTATCTTCTTTGACAGTTACAATGCTCGTTAAGGCGCAAAAGCCATAAAGTCCATTGGCTGCAAAAGTCGCTAAATCAGCTTGCATTCCGCCTCCGGATAGGATATCTGAACCTGCAATTGTTAGAATTTTTTTGCTTTCATTTAAATTCTTTGGCATCTTCTCTCCATTAATTTTACTGACAGTAACTTTTAGATGTCAGTATTTTCCGCATATTTGACTTCTTTCAAATATAAACCTTCAGGTGCTGCTGTTGGTCCTGCAAAAACTCTATTTTTAGAGGTCAATATTTTATCTATTTGGCTGACAGGCATTCGGTCATTACCAATTTTAATGAGTGTTCCAACCATGTTTCGCACTTGTTTATACAAAAAGCCATTGCCACGAAAAATAAATTTGAAATTTTCTTCGTCAAGACGGATAATTTCTGCCTGATAAATCGTTCTTACTTTGTCATCAACTGATGAACCCGATGCTGTAAAACCTGTAAAATCATGTTCTCCAACCAACTTTGATATGGCTTCTTGCATCCGCTCAAAATTAAGTGGATAGCGAAAATAGGCTTTAGAATGCCTTTGAAATGGACTTCGTGTAATTGAATTTTCGAGATAATACTCATAGGTTTTTTCATGCTTTTGATACCTTGCATGCCAATCATCTGGGACAAGTTCCACTTTTTTTACTGCAATATCTGCTGGGGTTTGCGTGTCTAAACCAAATCGCAAACGTTCCAAATCACGAACTTTACCCTTTAAATCAAAATGAATGACTTGGCCAAAAGCATGAACTCCAGAATCCGTTCGGCCTGAGCCTTGTAAAATAACTGGCTCAAAAGAATTTAACTTCGTCAGTACTTTTTCAATTTCTTCCTGAACGGTTCTTTGATTTGTTTGGCTTTGAAAACCTGCAAAATCTGTGCCATCATAGGCTATTGTGGCTTTGTATCTTGTCATTTTTCTATTATAGCACAATTTTTATTAGGACTTTATGTTGTTTTTTTAAGTCGGCTGTTCCTTTTTGATAAGAAAGTTATAATTTATTTAATACAAGATAAGAGGATAAAAAAATACCCCACTACGAAGGTGGGGCGAGGTTTGGCACCATGATCCGAGGGGGATTCGAACCCTCGACCGTTCGCTTAGAAGGCGAATGCTCTATCCAGCTGAGCTATCGGACCAAATCTTGTATCCGTAAGTTACTGACCAAATGGTCAGCACCGACAGAAACAAGTTTATCATATTCTTACTTTTTTTTCAATTATTGACCGGTGTAAGTACTGTAACCATTATTATACGTAGATGCACCATTATCACTTGTGTTGCCATAAGTTGACGTTGCACCACCATTTTGACTTTGGTCCTGATAAGTCGAATAATCAGTTGACCCTTCATTATAGGTTCCTTGTTGATTGGTCGTCGTATCCGAAGTGCTCTGGGTGGTAGAATCACTTTGGGTCGTATCATTAGCTGTGTTAGAAGTTTCTGAGCTCTCTGATGTGTCATTTGAAGATTGGACAGAACCCCCACTTGTTGAAACATACTTCCCAGAGTTGCTAGAATCAAGTTTCACCAAAGCTCCTTTGGTATCAATCCCATAAACCACTGCATCTTTTCCTTTTTCAGTCACGGTAGCAGAAGGCATGTAATAAAAAGGTGTTGAACTAGAGCCAAACATGGTCTCGTAAGTAATCAAATTACTTGGTAGAGAGGTAACCGTATCTTCACCAAGCGATTTTTTCATTGCATTTTGCATCGCCAGATAGATATTTGTTGGCATAAATTGGTAGGAACCACCATTGACCATCTCTCCAACACCCTCGTATTGGATAGAGACAATCTTATCAAAACAGCTCTTATAACCTAGCAATGAAGTAATGGTTGCTGTATTGATAGGTATATTTGTCCGAAAGTCTTTCGAAACTTCATTCAAAAACTGTTCATAACGCGTAATGTTGTCAAGCGCAAGAATTTTTTTCATCAGAGCAGCAATGACTTCACGTTGATGAGCCGCCCGTCCATAGTCGCCGTTCGGAAGATGATGACGATCCCGGGTATAAACTAGCGCTTGGTCTCCATTGATATGTTGCTTACCTGGTTCCACAGTAGCGGTGTATTCTGGCTCCGTATCAGAGATGTAGAGGGTTTGTCCTGTCGTGTTATTGATATCAATCCCACCAACATTATCCACCATATTGACCAATCCATCAAAATTGACTGTCGCAAAATTATCAATTTTAATCCCAGTCTGCTCCCCAATCGTGGTCATCGCATAACTTACTGCATTCTTTAGGCCATCGCTGTCAGATCCTGAGTTATAGCCAAGCGGATAGGCCGCATTCATTTTTTCGGTCGAGACAACTTTTCCATTGCTATCTAAAATATTGGTCATGGTATCTCGCTCAAGCGAGACCATCGTGGTCGTATGAGTTTTAGGGTTCAGCGTCATCAAAATTTGAGAATCTGAATTTCCGTTCCATGAGTCTGAGGTGCCTCGTCCAGCACCCCCGGTATCTACACCCATCAAGAGGATAGTCAGCGGTTCTGTTGCCTGTATGGCTTGCTGGGTGTTCTTATCACCAACTTGAGTATAGGTTGTTTTGAAGGCCTTCGTCGTGCTGTTAAGGACAGTCATTGTATAACCTCCCGCAGCAATCGCCGTTACCAAAATGATACTCCCTAACATAAGGAGTGTTTTTATCCATAGCTTCATATTAGCATTATATCAAAATTCTGATTTTTCTCAACAAAAAAACAAAAAAGTGCTTCCTTTTTTATCAAAAAATAACTGACAGAGCGGTCAGTTATTTCGAGCTCAAAACAGCATTATTAAATAAAAAGCACGTATTCACAGACATCTATCAATTCGCCCTGTTCATCACGAGCACCCCATTTGCGGATGCTTTCTAATTGAAAACCAAATTTTTCATAAAGGTGCCTTGCGCCCGCATTGCGTGCCTGCACAGTCAATTCTAAACGTTTAATGATTCCATTTTTCTTGAGCCAGGCCAGTACATGTTCAAAGAGCACCGAAGCCACACCTTGCCCTTGAAAGTTTCCCCCAACTGCCACAAAAAGCTCTCCAATATGTCGAATGCGGTAATGAAAATCAGCACTAACCTGAATCACTCCAGCAATCTCATCATTAATTCGAGCTATAAAATAAACTGTATTTAATGTTTGAGCTTGCTGCACCAAAAAGTGAGCCATTTCTGACTCTGTCATCAAAATTCCTGCTTCATCCATCGTCAAAAAATGACTCTCTTTTCCGACCTGATTTAAAAACGTGATTAAAGCACGACTATCTAAAGGACGTGCAATGCCAACCTCTATCTTGCTCATAATTGACTGATCAACTCCTCATACCTTTTGCCATGCGGGATCAACCGTATAGCTCGCGTTTCCTCATTAACCAGCTCAGGCGCATACTTATCAAAAACGACCTCTAAATAATGCTCTGGCAAGTCAGCTCCTAAAAGCTCTCCCCATTCAATCACTGACACGCCATCTCCAAAAAGATAATCATCCAAATCAAAACTATCTGGATCATCACCTACTCTGTAGACATCCATATGATGTAAAGTCAGTCGCCCTTCTAGACTTCTGACAATCGTGTAAGTAGGACTTTTTACCATTTGGTGAATATCTAAGCCCAATGCCAATCCTTTTGTAAAAGTCGTTTTTCCCGCACCGAGCTCTCCTGTCAGTACAATGACATCCTGAGCTTGCAACAAACGCCCCAATTTTTCTGCAAACTGTAACATTTCTTCTTCGTTATATTTCATGCTTTTATTATAGCACAAGTTCTTTCTTGCCTACAGCTTCATTTACTGCTCCAAGCATTTTACTCTAAAGAGAAAAACCATAATGAAAAAAACCGTAAAATCACGGTTTTATCTTCTTCTACGACTGAAACTTTTTTCTTTTTTATACTTCTTAAGCACTGCATCCGCTTGCATGTTAAGCTGAGAAGTTTCAGAAAGCGGCTGTGTGGCCCCTGTAGTAGATGGCTCTGATTGACCGGAAGTTACTGACGACGCCGTCAGCGAATCCTCCGAACGGTTTTTGACCGCTGTAGAAGCTTTTGCTGGATTTGAACGGTTTTTTTGTTTTCCTTTTGTTGCCCCTTTACCTTTACCCTTTTTTCTAAGGTGGCGCACAAAGGCAGTAACCCCTCCAATGATAGTAAAGGTTGCTGACGTCCCTGTCAGTGTCATTAAAAGAGCATTGGTTCCTTTAGAGTTGTTATTGACTGTTTCATTAATGATTGTTGTTGAATTTTTTGTGCCACTTTCGCTTGAAGAAGCTTTCGTATGTGAAGTTTCAGTATTTCCTACAGCAGGGGCAGTCTGGGTTTGATTTTGTTCAACATTATTCGTATCGTTTTGTGTGGTCGTGCTACTTTTTGTTTCAGTTTGACTATCCGTTTGATTGGTAGCAGCTGTATCTTGTGATGACTCTGAGGTTTGCGTTGCACTACTCTCACTTGTATTTGATGAGCTAGACTCGGCTGACGAAGAACTTGATGCAGCAGTCTGCGACGAACTTTGAGCTGTCGTATCTGCTACTGCTGCTGAAGTTCCTGTCGCTGTCTCGGCATAAGCAGGTCCACTAAAGCCAAGCAATAAAACTGCTCCAACACTATAAATAATTTTCTTCATGTCTAAAATTTTATGATAGTTTCCTTAACCTAACTTAAAACTTTCCTGAAAGAAAGCTAAGCCTGCTTCCAATATTAATTTTTGGTACAATGAAATCATGGAAATCCAAAAACACGTCATCAATGAGACTGCCTGGGTGGAACTCTATCATCAAAACTCCCCCGCTCTTTCTCAAGATAATCCTCTCCCCGCTCTAATCATCTGTCCTGGTGGAAGTTATGAACACATTTCTGAGCGCGAATCAGAGCCTTTAGCTTTTGCCTTCCTTGCTCAAGGCTACCAAGTATTTATTCTCAACTATACCGTGATGAATAAAGGAACTCATCATAACTTCCTCAACCAAAATTTACAAGAAGTGCGTGCTGTTTTTGAACTCATCAACAAACATCATCGTACATGGAACATTGATCCACAAAAGGTTTTTTTACTTGGCTGCTCTGCAGGTGGACATTTAGCCGCCTCATACTGTACGAGTCACCCTTTTTATCAAGCCAAGGGCCTCTTACTTTGCTATCCTGTGACATCATTTTCCTTGGGCTGGCCCAAAGAACATGCACATTTCAATTTTTCCCTAGAGGATTGCTCAATCTATGATAGCAACCTAGCAATCAGCGCACACACGCCTCCTACCTTTATCTGGCACACGGGTAGTGATTTAACCGTCCCTATTGCTAATAGTTTAGTTTTCTGTGAACATTTAGCTAAAGTTCAAGTTCCATTTGAAGCACATTTCTTTGAAAAAGGTCCTCATGGATTGGGGCTTGCCAATCGCGCAACGGCTCCAACTGAACGTCACTTCGTTCCTGATGTGCAACGGTGGTTTCCTTGGGCACTTAACTGGCTAGAACGTCGTTTAAAAAAATAAAAAACACCATCAACCCATGGTGTTTTTTATAGCTTTCAAGCACGTGTCTTTTCCCAAACTGTCTTTAAAAAATCCAAAGTATACGCAGATGTATCAGGAACAACTACAATATCATCTCCTAGGTCTTCCACTCGCCCCACCCCAATAGGTAGAGCTCCTGCCGCCTTAATTGCCTGGATGCCTGCTAGCGAATCTTCAAGTCCAATTGTATCAACGGGATTAACTCCGACCGCTTCAGCAGCCGCTATAAAAATATCAGGCGCTGGCTTTGAAGCAGCTACTGCAGCTGGATCTGCAATTGCATCAAAAGCTGAGGTCAATCCCATTTTTTCTAGGAGAAAAGGCCCATTCTTAGAAGCAGATGCCAGAGCAATTTTTATACCCTCTTCTCTCAGATCAGTCAACAAATTGCTTATCCCAGGGTAAATATCATCTGGCGTCACTTCTTGAATCATTTGCACATAGTTCTCATTTTTTCGAGCAGCTAATGCTTTAAACTCTGTCGCAGAAACATCTTTATTTCCTAGAGCCAAGATTTTTTTAAGGGAATCTTCACGCGATACCCCTTTTAGCTTCTCATTGAAAGCTCGATTGACCCCTTTAATCCCGATTTCTTCGGCTAGTGCCCGCCACGCACGATAGTGGTATTCGGCAGTATCGGTAATTACCCCATCCAAATCAAATAAAACAGCTTTAAACATCTTTTCACCTCTCAGTAGGCGCTTGATTCTTTTTTTGAAAACGCCTTCGTTTTAATCATTTTAGCAAACCTTATCCACTAATGCAAGCGTTTGCGCTATTTTATCTTTTTCCTAATTTTTTTACACTATTTCACTTTTTTGTTGCTTTTTCATTTCAATAAGCGTACAATGTTTTTTATAATCTAATTATTCAGAAAATTGTGAGGTGATTTATGGATTTAACTACTGAAGTACGCCCTGGAGCAAATCGTTATGTCTCAGGGAAGGGAATCTTAAAAGAAATATTACAATATTGATCTAACTATGAAGAAGTTGTTATTGTTACAGGGAAAACCGCTTATCAGGTTTTTTGTGATTACTATGGGAGTGAACTCCCCTTTCCTGTGCACTTCTATGATGGTTCTGCTTCAACTGAAAATGGACTAAATATTGCGCAAAATATACAGAAAGCGCAAGCTGTCCTTGCTATTGGTGGGGGACGCGTAATGGATACTTCTAAAGTCACCGCTCAAGCACTATCAGCAGATCTCATCTTAGTGCCAACACTCATTTCTAATTGCGCCCCTTATACTCCAGTTGGCGCGCTCTATTATAAGGATCTTACCTTTGATAAAGTCGCTTACTTCCCTAAGGCCAGCCTTTTGACATTAGTCGACTTTGAATTCTTACTCTCCACACCTAGACCATATCTTGTGGCGGGTATTGGCGATACGCTTGCCAAATGGTATGAAATAGAAGGTATTGTCCGTCGTTTAGATTGGAGTAGTTTACCTGCTTCTGCCCGTCTTGGTTATGTTGCCGCTAAGGAGATTTACAAGATTTTGTTTGACGATGCACCGAACGCGCTAGAAGCCCTGTCACAAAAGAAAGTTACTCCCGCTTTTGAGCGCATTGCCGATACCATCATTGAACTTTCGGGTACAGTTGGTGGATTTGCAGGGGCGTATGGGCGTATGGCCGGAGCACATGCTTTACACAATGGTCTTTCTCTGCTCACTGAGACACACTGCATCTTACACGGTGCAAAAGTTGCTTATGGGGTGTTAGTTCAACTCGCTTATACTAAAGATTATGATGAAATAACCCATCTTTTGCCTTTTTATAAAGCTTGTGATCTCCCTATTCATTTGTCAGAGCTTGGCCTATCTCATGTTTCGCATCACCTCCTGAAACCCGTGGCTGATTTTGCTGCTTCATCTTCTGAAACTTATAATCTCATTGATCCCCATGTAACAGGAGAAAAAATTCTCGTCGCGCTTGATTCTTTAGAAGCACTTACCGAACAAACAAAACAATAAAAAAAAAAGACCTTGCGGTCTTTTTTTTATATACCAATCTCTTCTTCGACGACGGCGACGATTGTATCTACTACATGATCTACCTCTTCATGAGTAGGTGCTTCAGCCATGACACGCAAGAGTGGTTCAGTTCCTGAAGGACGAACTAAAATACGACCTTTCCCGTTCATCGAAGTTTCCATTTCTGAAATGACTTTTTGAATCGCTGGCACATCCATTGCTGATTTTTTAGCTGCATTATCTTTTACTCGAACATTAACTAATTTTTGTGGATAAATCGTAACTTCGCTTGCTAATTCAGATAACGTCTTGCCCGTTTCACGCATTACTTTCAACAATTGAATGGCTGAGAGTTGCCCATCTCCTGTTGTATTGTAATCAAGGAAAATCATATGACCCGATTGTTCACCACCGAAGTTGTAATCATTTTTCTTCATTTCTTCAACAACATAACGGTCACCAACCGCTGTAATCACTGAATTAATTCCTGCTTCTTCAAGCGCTAAATGGAAACCAAGATTAGACATGACAGTTGTTACTAGTGTATCTTGAGCCAATTTTCCTTGAGACAGAAGATATTTTCCGACAATGTACATAATCTTATCGCCGTCAACAATCTCTCCCTTTTCATCTACTGCTATCAAACGGTCAGCATCGCCATCAAAGGCAAGCCCCAAATCACTTCCAGTTTCCACTACCGTTTGAGCCATTTGTTCTGGATGAGTTGAACCAACTTTAACGTTGATATTCAAACCATCAGGCATTTCACCAATCACCGTTAATTCTGCATTGAGATCTGCAAAAACTGCTCGTGCAGAGGTACAAGCTGCTCCATTGGCTGTATCTAGTACCACCTTATAACCTTGAAAATCACCATCAGCAGTAGTTTTAAGGAAGGCCTGATATTTACGAACTCCTTCAATATAATCATGCAGCATTCCTAATCCTGCAGCTGAAGGGCGAGGCAAAGTATCTTCTTTAGCATCAATCAAAGCTTCAATTTCAAGCTCTTTTTCATCTTCTAATTTATAACCATCACCACCAAAGAACTTAATACCGTTATCTAATGCAGGATTATGACTTGCTGAAATCATAACCCCAGCTGAGGCTCCATCTTTTTTCACCAAATAAGCTACACCTGGAGTTGCAATTACCCCCAAATCATACACTTCAATCCCTACAGAAAGAAGACCTGAGATCAGGCTTGTTGCTAGCATCTGTCCTGAAATCCGAGTGTCGCGTCCAACATAAACTTTAGGCGTTTCTGCTTCATGCTGGCTTAAAACATATCCACCAAAACGTCCCAATTTAAAGGCCATCTCTGGCGTTAATTCAACGTTTGCTTCACCGCGAACACCATCTGTTCCAAAATATTTACCCATTATTATCTCCAATTTTGTTTTGTTTTATTTAGTACTTACTGACAGAGCTGTCAGTGCAGTGTTATTTACTGTCCGATTTTTTTACTGGTGTCAGTGTAACTTGAACTTCGTCAGGATCAATGCTTACCCCTGAGGCAGTCAAAGGAACCTTAATTTTTGTTTGTTTTGTAATTCCTGTCAGGCTAACACTAGCAGTTACACTATCAATTGCTTCAAGACTACTTTGCTCGCCATAGATAGTGACTTCTTTATCAGCAAGTTTTGTCTTCATTTCAGAAAGCGAGCTATCAAGCGTTCCTGTTGTTGTGAGTTTAACAGGAACTTTTTTACTTGGTTTTTTTACTGTTGCTTTGAGGTGGGTTGTGGCTGGTTCAATCTGCGCAGGAACAATCTTACCTTCACTATCCACAGCATGCAATGTTACTGTACCCGCATAATTTTCTGTCAAGTTGACATCACTAGGAAGAGCAGCTTCGATAGCGGCAATATTTTTGATGCTTTCTTCGCCAGCGATCACTTTCACTTTCGTATCTGTCACTTCAAGGTTGTCAATGCTAAATCCAGTAGGAAGTTGTGTGGCTTCAACCTTAGGTTTTACTTCGAATTCATCCGAAACTCTTTTTTCCACCGTAATATTCATTGTTTTGGGGGAAATCGTAGCACTAACACCACCAGGGAGTTGTTCAATCCGCACAGGAACATCGAACTTCCCTGTTTTATATTTGGTCAAATCGATCGTTAAGAAGAAATTACGGGTGTCCGTATTTTCTTCATTATTGATTGTTAAACGATTGTAACCCGACAAATGCACCGTAGCAGTACTGCTATAACCACTTACAAAGTACTTGTCAGAGTTATATTTAATTTCAATGGGAGCATTATTAATCGTTGCAGTATAGACCTCGCCTGATTGATTCGTCCCTTGGTTACGAATGGAAGTAGCATTGGCATTGAAAAACAGGACAATGGCAAAAAAGACAGACGCTAAAATATAAAATACTTTTGAGTTAAAAAATTTATTTGCCATTTTTCTCCTCCTCTGCTTTTTTCCGCTTGTGCCATTTCGAAGGTTTTGTAACTTTTTGCACTTTTGGTGTCAAAAGTGCTGTCAAAATGTCATGGAATTTATCTTTCGAGATGTCCGCGAAAAACTCTCCATTGTGTGCAATCGAAATGCCGCCTGTTTCTTCAGAGACGACTAATATTAACGCATCAGAAACTTCCGATAATCCAATCGCGGCACGGTGCCTTGTCCCAAATTGTTTGGAGATTCCCGATTTTTCAGTAAGGGGCAGATAAGCACTAGTTACCGCAATTTTATTCCCTTGTACGATGACTGCGCCATCATGCAATGGCGTGTTGGGAATGAAAATATTGATAATCAGTTCACTTGAGATATCTGCATCCAAGGGAATACCTGTACTGACAAATTCATTAAGGTTTTGTGCCTGTTCAATGGCAATCAAAGCCCCGATCTTTCGCTCGGACATGTATGCAAAAGATTTTTCATAGGCAGCAATGTGTCCGTCAATACTTCCCTTTTTCGTTGGTGTAAATAAAGTAGTTGTTCGTCCTAAACCTTCCAACGCACGCCTAATTTCGGGTTGGAAAATAATGACTCCAGCGATTACCCCATAAGTAATCACTTGATTAAGGAGCCATTCGACGGTAGTAAGCCCGATAAGTCCAGCAATGATCCGAATAAAAATGAAGATAATTACACCACGAACGAGCGTCACTAACTTTGTCCCTTGCACAAACCGAATCGCATGATAAAGGAAATAGCTGACAATCAAAATATCCAATATTGCAATGACAATTCGTAAAGGAGATTCATTCAATTCAAAAATCTTTTGCCAAAATTCGGGGTTAAAAAATTGATTGAAATCGTTCAAAAAATTCCCCCTCCTTTTCGTATGATTACATTAATTATACCAAAATTTTAAGTGAACTGCTTTGTTCCCGCAAATTCACTTTACTGACAGGACTGTCAGTAGCTTTATGGCCTAAAAAACCTCACCTAAAAAGATGAGGTTTTTCTATGACAACCTTATTATCCCTACTGACGGCATGGTCAGTAAAGATAAGGCGTTTGTCAGTCTTTTCCAGCATTTTTCTTGCTTTCTCGCTCAGCTTTACGTGCAGCCCGACGTGCTTCGCGCTCAGGGTCTATCGCACGTGCTTTACGTTCACGAACTTTTGGTTCAGAAGCGATTTCTACTGTACCGCTCTTTTTGGCCTGAGCTTTCGCTTCACGAGCTAAGAATTTTTCCAAATCTCCTGACCACCGCGCATAGCGCATAAAGCGTTTGCGGGCATCTGCGGCCGCTTTAGCATACAAACTTTCTGCATGTGCTGCATCAACTTTCAATAAATTGGCAAAGCGCGCTTGGCCTAATAAGAAGGGACGAACTTCATCAAAATCTGGTTTTTTAAAATCAAGCGTCATCGGATTTTTTCCAGCCTCTTCCAATGCGGGGTTATAGCGGTAAAGTTGCCAGTAGCCTGAGTTGACTGCTGCTTTTGCTTCTTCGAGTGCGAGCTGCATCCCGCCATATAAACCATGTGAAATACATGGTGTATATGCAATAATGACTGAAGGGCCTTGGTGTTTTTCCGCTTCATCGAAGGCTCGGATGGTTTGCATCATATTTGCTCCAGAAGCGATTTGAGCCACATAGACATTTCCATAAGTCATGAGCATCGCTCCAAGATCCTTCTTCGCCCCGCCTTTACCACCAGCGGCAAATTGAGCAATAGCAGAAGCTGGAGTTGCTTTGGAAACTTGACCACCTGTGTTAGCATAAACTTCATTGTCCATCACTAGGATATTGATGTCCGCTCCAGAAGCAACCACATGATCCAAACCACCAAAGCCAATATCATAAGCCCAACCATCACCACCAAAAATCCATTGAGTTGGCTTAACAAATTGGTCTTTTTGTTGGTAAATTGCTGCTAATTTTGGTGAATTGAAGTGTTCAGAAGCTAACATTGCCTTCATTTTTTCAGCACGTGCCCGTGTTCCTTCTGAGTCGTCTAAATGTGCGACCCAATCCTTGGCTAATTCTTGCAAGGCTGGTGACATCTCTGAATAGGCATTTATCACCTCACGCGCTAATTTTTGACGACGTGTTTGCGAAGCAAGCCACATTCCATAACCATACTCGGCATTGTCTTCAAAAAGTGAGTTCGACCATGCTGGCCCTTGTTCTAACTCATTTGTAGTATAAGGAGTTGCTTGGGTTCCCCCATAAATAGCCGAACATCCTGTTGCGTTAGCAATCATCATCCGATCCCCAAACATTTGGGTCAACAATTTAATGTAGGGTGTTTCACCACAACCTGAACATGCCCCAGAAAATTCAAATAGTGGCTTTTCAAATTGAGTCGCAGCTATTGTCCCTTTTCGCGCAGGATTTTCTTTAGTTTTAAGCGTTTGTGCAAAAGCCCAATTGACAGACTGCTCTTGTTGTGTTTCGTAAGGGACCATCTTAAGTGCTTCACCCTTTTTAGGACAAGCTTCTACGCAAAGCCCACAACCTGTACAATCTTCTACGGAAACTTGAATTCTATATTTGAGTCCATCTTTTCCTTTATAATCCATGACATGGAAGCCCTCTGGAGCTACATTCCATTCGTCTTCATCTGCAAGAAAAGGACGAATAGCTGCATGTGGGCAAACAAAGGAACATTCATTACACTGGATACAAGCTGAAGCATTCCAGAGTGGTACTTCAAGAGCAACTCCTCGTTTTTCTACTGCAGAGGTTCCAAGTGGGCTATCACCAAAAGTCATTCCATTGGCTACCAGATCCTGAACAGTAAGTTCGTCTCCCTCAAAGGCATTTGTTTTATTGACGATCTCAAATACATATTTTTTACGTGCGGTTTCAGTCCCAATATTTTTTGGAGCTACTGATTGACTTTGGGACCAGTCATCAGGGATGACCACTTCATGTAAACCTGTCAAAGCTTCTTGCATTGCCATCAGATTTTTTTCTACGATTGTCGGAGATTTCTTAGCATATTTTTGCGCATCTTTTTTCAAAATCTCATAAGCTTCATCAAAAGGCATCACTGCCGCAAGTTTGAAAAAAGCGACCTGCATGATTGTGTTAATCCGTTGTCCCATTCCAGTATTACGGGCAATCTTAACAGCATCAATTGTGTAAAATTTAATTTGATTTTCAGCAATAAATCTTTTGAGCTCACTTGGTAGGTTTTTAGCAAGCCGTTCATCATCCCAAGAGGTATTGAGTAAAAAGGTACCCCCAGGTTTTAACCCCTTTGTCAGATTATACTTACGAACATAAGTTGGATTATGGCAAGCTACAAAATCAAGGGTGGCAGTCATGTACTCGGATTTGATTGGACTATCGCCAAATCTTAAATGGGAGATTGTCAACCCCCCTGATTTTTTTGAGTCATATTCAAAAGCAGCCTGAACATATTTATCCGTATGATCTCCAATGATCTTTATCGCTGATTTATTAGCACCAACAGTCCCATCAGAACCAAAGCCCCAAAATTTTGCTTGAAAAGTATCCGCTGGGGTCAAATCAATCACTGACGATGCCGTCAGTGATAATTGGGTCACGTCATCCGTAATTCCAAGAGTGAAAATTCTTTTGGGTTCTGCCTGACGCAATTCATTGTAGACCGCAATAAGATGTTCTGGTCGTGTATCTTTTCCACCAATTCCATAACGGCCACCGATGACTTTGATTTGGGAACGTGAATCACTTAATAGTGCCGATTGGACATCCAAAAACAGCGGTTCTCCATTTGAACCGGCCTCTTTTGTCCGATCTAAAACGGCTATGGATTGGACCGTTTTTGGTAATTTTTCAAGAAAATTTTCAACTGGAAAAGGACGGTAGAGATGGATATTCAAAAACCCAACTTTACGTCCTTGAGCGTTGAGATAATCCACAGTTTGCTCAGCTGTACCAGCAACTGACCCCATTGCAACAATAACCTCTGTTGCGTCAGCTGCACCGTAATAATTGACCAAATCATAAGCTGTCCCTCGTAGCTCATTAATCTTACGCATATAGCTTTGGACGATAGCTGGCAATTTTTCGTAATAAGCATTGACAGTCTCACGTTGTTGGAAGTAGAGGTCCGCATTTTGGTTAGTTCCTGATACCGTAGGGTGATCAGGATTCATACCTCTTAAACGAAATTCAGCTAATTTTTCTTCATTAACCAAGGGTGCTAAATCTTGATAATCAATCACGTCAATTTTTTGAATTTCATGTGACGTGCGAAAACCATCAAAGAAATTCAAAAATGGCACGGAACCTTCTATTGTTGCTAAATGAGCCACTGCTGATAAATCCATCACTTCTTGGACAGATGACTCAGCAAGCATCGCAAAACCAGTTGAGCGTGCTGACATCACATCAGATTGATCTCCAAAAATGTTGAGCGCACCTGTAGCAACTGCTCGAGCAGCAACGTGAATTACTGCAGGAAGTAACTCTCCCGCCATCTTATACATGTTAGGGAGCATTAAAAGAAGCCCTTGTGAGGCTGTATAAGTCGTAGCGAGACTTCCCGTTTTAAGAATACCGTGCATGGCACCCGCTGCACCGGCTTCTGATTGCAGCTCTGTTATTTTGACAGGCTGTCCCCAGATATTTTTACGCCCCGCCACCGACCAAGCATCTGTATAATCAGCCATCGGTGAACTTGGAGTAATGGGATAAATTGCGGCAATTTCCGAAAAAGCGTAAGCAATATGTGCTGCCGCCATGTTTCCATCCATTGTTTTTTTCATTTTTAAAACCTTTTTCAGGAGAGCATTTATTCCCTTTTTTTATCAGTAAAGAGCGGTGTCGGTGTTCTTTTCCGTGACCTTTTAGGGTCAAAAAAAGTGAGAGCTTTCCTATCATATATATTTTGACTTCTTTCATTTTAGCATTTTCACTCTAAAATGTTGCACAGTTTCAGTGTCAATTATCTTTGACATGCTAGGTGTTATACTTATCTATCAGCCCTTAGCCTTCTCTTTTTTCAAGAAATTTTTTTAATTCAAAAAATCCTGTCAAAATGACAGGATTTAATAAGAGGAAAATCATACAATTATTCAGTGATTCTTTGCTCAGTTACTGCATCAAAGAAATGTGCCTTATTTAAATTCAATGCCACGGTGATTTTTTCTCCAGGCGCTCGGAAATCACGCGCTTCAACGCGTGAAACGAATTCAGTACGACCAATTTTCAAATAAAGCATCGTTTCAGAACCTAACATTTCTGAAACCACCACTTCGGCTTCCACATTTTGATTAGGATAAGCTTGTTGAGCCAAATTACTTGATTGGATGTCCTCAGGGCGAATTCCTAAGATCACTTCCTTTCCTTCATAACCTTGATCTTTCAGTAACTTAACTTTTCCTTCTGGAAGATCAATATTAAGCCCATCTTTACTTGTCAATTTGCCATTTGTCATTTTGACATCAAAGAAGTTCATCGCAGGGCTACCGATGAAGCCCGCCACAAATTTATTCACTGGTTCATTGTAAAGTTCTTGTGGTGTCCCGATTTGTTCGACACGTCCCACAGTTCCTGTCTTGTCAGCATTGGGTGTAGAAGACATAATAACAATACGATCCGCAAGCGTCATTGCTTCAGTTTGGTCATGTGTCACATAAATTGTAGTTGCCCCAATACGACGGTGAATCTTGGCAATTTCTGTACGCATTGAAACCCGTAATTTAGCATCCAAGTTTGACAAAGGTTCATCCATCAAGAAAACCTTTGCGTCACGTACAATCGCCCGTCCCATTGCAACACGTTGGCGTTGTCCCCCAGAAAGATCCGCAGGTTTACGGTCGAGCATATCGGTCAGTCCCAGAATTGCTGCTGCCTCATTGACACGACGCTTGATATCATCTTTTTTAAACTTACGTAGTTTGAGGCCAAAAGCCATATTATCAAAAACCGTCATATGGGGATAAAGGGCATAGTTTTGAAATACCATTGCAATATCACGATCTTTTGGTGCTACATCATTCATTACCTTATCGTCAATTTTGAGTTCACCGTCGGTAATATCTTCGAGCCCTGCAACCATGCGTAAAGTCGTTGATTTTCCGCAACCAGATGGACCGACAAAAACGATAAATTCTTTATCCTTGATGTCAATATTAAAATCCTCCACAGCGTATTGAGTCGCATTGGGATATTTTTTATAAATTTTCTCTAAACTTAGTGTTGTCATTACTAGCTCCTTGTTCTTTATCGTTAAATCCATTGTATTGCAAACGTTTTCTTTTCGCAATGACCAAGCTGCCTAGTTTTTTTGTACAACCTGCACAAAAAAAGTTACCAACACTGTCTCTTTTAGAGAGCATCGTCAGTAACTTTATATTATTCTTCATTTAGTTTTTTTGTCGCTTCCGCAAATTTTTGTGCCACTGCTTCTAAAGCCAAATCTTCTGCATCTCCAATGTAATGCTCGTCATTGATTTCATCAAGATTGACATACATATCTAAGTGACCCTTGAGGTTATCAAATTTTACAGGAGCAACTCCGCCATATTCCCCATCAAGGTTGAGTAAAATATTTTGACCACCGAGTGGTTCGATTTCAATTTTATTTGTCTTGATATACTCCAGATTAATATCGTCAAGGTGTTTGCCGTTGGCAACAATGGCGAGTAATGCCATTAACTCAAATAAATTGTCCGTTTTCACTAGAATCAGAGTAAATAGCCCATCATCTAGCTTAGCATCTGGTGCAATTTTTTCAAAGCCCCCTACTGAATTAGTGAGTGCTGCAAAAAACATTGAAATATCCCCCTCGAACACCCCGTCATCATAAGTCACCCGAACAGGTGCCTTACGAACACGTGGGAGAAGTTCAGCACCTTTGGCTAAATAGGCCAAATAACCAAAAGCTGTTTTTAATTTGCTAGGTACACTATAAGTGAGTTCAGTTAATCCTCCACCTGCTGCGATATTGATGAAATATTTTTCATGTCCGTCTTCTTCAGTCACGGCATGGCCTACATCAATATTTAAAATTTGGTTTTTACCAATAATTTCAATAGCTTCAAGTGGTTTGCCTCGTGGAATTTTTAAAGCACGTGCAAAATCATTAGTTGTTCCTGTTGGAACGATGGCAAGACGTGGGCGTTTTTTATAAGGTGAAATTCCTGCCACCACTTCGTTTATTGTCCCGTCACCGCCTGCTGCGATAATTAAATCAAATCCTGCTCGTGTTGCACGCGCAGCTTCTTTTTCAGCCGAGTTTTCCTCTGGCGTCGTACGATAAGCACTTGCTTCATACCCATATTCTTCTAGTTTATCCAAAATATCCGCAATGTGCTTTTTAATAATTTCTTGACCTGAAGTTGGATTATAAATCAATCTAGCTTTCATCATTTCCTCCAAAAATTCCATCAAATAAATTACTGACAGCATTGTCAGTAATTTTAAGCCTTTTATTCAGTCTGTCAGCAACTTACAACTTCTATAAGTCAAGCAAATCCTGCTCTGACCAGATTTCGATACCCAATTCTTGAGCCTTCGTTAATTTACTGCCTGCTTCTTCACCAGCTACAACAAGATCTGTTTTTTTAGAAACAGAACCCGATACATTAGCACCAAGGCGTTCCAATTTTTCTTTTGCTTCAGTTCGTTTCAGACTTGTCAATTTTCCGGTAAGGACAACGGTTTTCCCAGATAAGATGCCGTCAGTATTAACTGTACCCAAATAAGCAAAATTGACCCCCGCTTCTTCCAGTTCATCCAGTAAAATCTTTGCTCCATCTGTCTCAAAATAAGTTACCAGCGCCATTGCAATGACGCCACCAAGAGATGGAATCTCAGAAATTTCTTCCTGTGAAGCGTGGGATAATGTTCGCAAATCACCAAAACGTTCTAGTAAGAGTTTGGCTGCTTTGCTACCCACATGTCGAATACCCAAACCAAACAATAGCTTTTCAGCAGAGTTTTGACGACTATCAGAAATTGCAGATACAATTTTTTGCGCTAAGGTTTCCTTCACTTTATCCAGTGTAAGTAAATCCTCTACTGTAAGATGGTACAAATCCGCCACATCCGCTACTAATTTTTTATCAAAAAGTTGTGCAATAACTGATGGTCCTAAGCCTAGTATATTCATGGCTTCACGACTAGCAAAATGTATCAATTTTTCACGCATTTGTGCAGGGCATAGTGGGTTGACACAGCGGAGGGCAACCTCATCTTCAAAATGCAATAAATCTGAGCCACATTCAGGACAATTCGTTGGGATTTCTAAGGGTTTTAGCCCCTTTGGTCGCTGATCCAAGAGGACTTTGCCGACCTTTGGTATAATGTCACCTGCTTTATAAATCAACACGTGATCCCCAATCCGTATGTCTTTTTCTCGAATGTAATCCACATTGTGTAAAGTCGCACGCGATACCGTAGTTTGAGCTAATAAAACAGGTGTCATATTCGCCGTTGGAGTAACGACCCCCGTCCGGCCAACAGTCCAATCTACCGATAAGAGTTCTGTCTCTGCCTCTTCGGCTGGAAATTTATAAGCAATCGCCCACCGCGGAGCTTTCACAGTAAAACCAAGTTCTTCTTGAGCCGCAAGATCATTAACTTTAATGACTACCCCATCAATGTCATAAGGCAAGGTTTCACGCAAGCGTGTTGCCTCTTCAATAAACTGCCAAATCTCTTCCATATTTCGAGCAAATTGGCGCTCTGGATTAACCTGAAAACCGAGTGCTTCAAAATACTCTAAGACTTCTTCTTGAGTATCATTAGTTGCAGGGCTTGCTTCTTGATAAAGAAAGGTAGCTAAACCACGCTTGGCTACAACTTTTGTATCAAGCTGACGCAGAGTTCCAGCAGCCGCATTTCGTGGATTAGCAAAAGGAGCTGCCCCTTCAAGTTCACGCTCTGCATTAAGTTTGGCAAAATTTTGGCGCGGTAAATACGCTTCACCACGCACCACGATATCAATAGGTTCAGTCAACTTTAAAGGAACATCTTTGATTCGTTTGACGTTTTCTGTGATATTTTCGCCAATCGTTCCGTCACCTCGTGTCGCCGCTGTAACTAAAATACCATTCTCATAATATAAAGAAAGAGATAAACCATCTATTTTGAGCTCACAGATGTATTCAGGATGGTCAAGTTCCTTACGCACTCGTGCTTCCCAAACCGCCAACTCTTCCCGCGAAAAAACATCTCCTAAACTGTATAAGTTGTAAGGATGACGAAATTTCTCAAAACCTGATAGGACTACTCCACCAGTTCGGTGGGTTGGAGAATCTGTTCTTACAAACTGAGGATTCTCCTCCTCTAACTTCACAAGCTCCTGATAGAGCCGATCATACTCGCTGTCCTCAACGGAAGGTGTATCTAGCGTATAATATTCATAAGCATATTGGTTCAGTAACTCAGTTAGCTCATTAATTTTTGACTCGATATTCATAGTACTATTTTAACATAAAAAGAAGACCCCAAGGGTCTACGGAGCTATCCAAAATAGTAAATTTATCCTTTATAGAAGTTAGTTTTAAAACTTTTTTGAAAGTTATACTACTTAAAAACAAAATAAAAAACGCTCCTAGGAACGTTCTATTCGAAAAATATTAAGGCGGCGATCGGATTTGAACCGACGATTAAGCTTTTGCAGAGCCATGTGTTACCACTTCACTACGCCGCCACAACATTAACTATTATAGCGGAAAAATAAATTTATAGCAAGCACAAACTCATCCTCTCAGAACTTACGCCTATCTCACTTTTGAGGCAATTTATTGCCCATTAGACTTTCTTCTTCGTTTCAAGACACTACTGATCTGCTTTTGTTCTGCAAGAGTTTTTTCTGAGTCAGTAGGAGAACCTTCCTTTATTAACTCTAAAGCACTTTGAGCTTTTTCTTTACTTAAGATACTGTACCCCATTTCTTGGCGTGCATCAAGGATTAAAAAATCTCCCACTAGCGCCAGATCTCCACTTTCTCCTCCAAAATCTAAAACATTTTTATTCCATTCGTTCCACGAAATAACATTGGATTGAAATGCTTCTTTTACCCACACTTCCTGCACAGGGCGGTGCGTAATTTCCCAAACCTCAACAATCTGCCCTTTGTATTTTGCCAGCATAGAGCCCCTTTCTCACACATAGCATCTTCAGTAAACTTATTTTAGCAAATTGAAATGTTTTTTCAAAATCTTTGTTACCTCGCATCAAATAAAATTATCATATCTGTAACTTTAGTTACAAATAAATATCGAAAAATCAAGTATTTTGTAGTCTATAACTTATCTCAAAAGCCTCTTTATATCTTTATAATACAATTAAAAAGCTAATAAAATACACTCACTGTAAACACTCTCAATATATTACACTTCAGCAAAAATAAAAAGACACTTTCGTGTCTTTGTTTAGAGCTCTTCTCCATTAGAATTAATCACTTTTTGATACCATTCAAAGGAGTCTTTTTTCGAACGGTCTAAGCTCCCTTTTCCCTCATTATCTTTATCCACATAAATAAAGCCATAACGTTTTTTCATCTCGCCAGTCCCTGCTGACACTAAATCAATGAAACCCCAAGGCGTGTAGCCCATAAGATCCACCCCATCGTATTCGACAGCTTCCTTCATCGCTTGGATATGCGCCTTAAGATAGTCCACACGGTAGGGATCGTGAATACGCCCGTCTTCCTCTACTTTATCGACTGCTCCAAAACCATTTTCCACGATAAAGAGTGGTTTTTCATAACGTTCATTAAACCAGTTTAAAGCATACCGTAACCCCAAGGGATCAATCTGCCAACCCCATTCAGAAGCCTTGACAAACTCATTTTTCACGAGGTCTTTATCTTCATCATAATCAAAGGTAGGTACTTTTCCATGGTCTTTAATGGCAAAACTCATGTAGTAAGAAAATCCAATATAATCCACTTTACCTTTCGACAACAGCTCCTTATCTTCTTTCGTGATATCAAGGTCAAAGCCTTTACGCTCAAAGTAGGCTGTCAGATAGCTTGGATAGTGACCACGAACATGCACATCCGCAAACCAATAGCGACGTTGCATTGCCACAGTAGATGCCATCATATCTTCTGGTTTACAAGTAGCTGGATAAATCGGACACATGGCAATCATACAACCAATTTGGAAATCTGGATTAATTTTATGCCCAATTTCGACGACTTTAGCTGAGGCAACCAACTCATAGTGAGCCGCTTGATACATGATGACTTCCCGTTCTTCATCACTAGCTCCTTCTGGAAATTTCAATCCTGAGTTGGTAAAGGGCGCAAAATCGCGCATAAAGTTTGCTTGGTTATTAATTTCATTGAAAGTCATCCAGTATTTGACCTTATTTTTATAACGTTCCATGACTACTTCGGCGAAATGAACAAAAAAATCAATCAACTTACGATTTCGAAAGCCCCCATATTCAGTCACTAAGTGATAGGGAAGCTCAAAGTGAGAAAGGGTAATTACAGGTTCAATCCCATGTTTTAAACATTCATCAAATAAATCATCATAAAATTGCAACCCTTCTTCATTAGGTTCTGCTTCATCTCCATTGGGGAAAATCCGTGTCCAAGCAATCGAAGTACGAAAGCAATTCAAGCCCAGTTCGGCAAATAACGCGACATCTTCTTTGTAGCGGTGATAAAAATCGATAGCTTCATGGTTAGGATAGTTTTCTCCTGGTAGTACGCCGTCTGTAATTCGGCGCTCTACACCGTTACGGCCGGCAGTCATTACATCTGCAACTGAGGGCCCTTTTCCTCCAGCATTCCATCCTCCTTCAAGTTGATGTGCAGCTACAGCGCCACCCCATAGAAAGTCTTTTCGTAAAGTCATATAATCTCCTTGTAATTTTTAGAATTTTTAATTTTCAACATTTTAATAAGATAAGCTCAAGTCATCCTTGAGCTTATCACGCTTAAATTTAGTATTTTCTTATTTAGTAGCTTCGATTTCGGCTTCTGTTTCAGCTTCTTCTTTAAGCAAGATTTTATCGTAGGCACGAGCGAATGGCCAGTAGAGAACGACCGTCATTAACAACATGAGAATTTGCCAAACCATCCCTTGCCAGCCACCGACCAAGAGACCGGATAGAATTGCTGGCGTTGTCCACGGAATAACCGCACCGTTAAACGGTGGAATGATACCGAGCCAAATGACTAAGTAAGTCAAGATACCAGAAATCAATGGTGCAAGAATGAATGGAATACCAAGCACTGGGTTCAATACAATAGGTAAACCAAAGAGGATAGGTTCATTGATGTTAAAGATTGCAGGACCAATTTCCATACGACCCAAAGTTTTACCTTGAACGGATTTAGCACCGATCAAGAGGAAGATAACCAAACCAATAGTCAAACCAGAACCAGTAACTGTCAAGTATTGGTCCATGAAGGATTGTGTAACGATGTGAGCTCCATGAGCCAGGTCAAGATGTCCAGCTTTGTTCAAAGCGGCATTGTCAGCTGCATTGGCTTGAAGCAAAGGTCCCATGATACCACCGATGATTGTTGCACCGTGTACACCGAACCACCAGATGAATACGGGCATAAAGGCAATAACGAAGACACCGACAGGGCCGTCTGTAACGTGTTGCAATGGGGTTTGAATCCATTTATAAACGAGTTCGACGAAAGTGGTGTTGAAACCAATGGTTGTAATCCCGTGCACCACACCAGCTAATGTGATGATGACACCTGCAGGAACAAGGGCTGTGAATGATGCGGCAACGTTTGCTGGCACTTGTTCAGGCATCTTGATGGTAATATTACGACGCATAAAGCCTGTGTAAATCCAACCGACTAGAAGCCCAACGATGATGGAGAGCACCATCCCTTTACCACCGAGCCATGCACGGTCGATGACCCCACCAACTTGATAGGCTGTAGAAACTTTTGTGGGGTCAGTAACACTAGTTACTTGATGAACAGTGTCAGGTTGTAACAAAATATGGACAATAATACCAGTTAAACCTGCAGGAACACCTTCATAACCTGCATCACGAACCCACGCATAAGCAATACCGAAAACAGCAAGCAAAGCCATGATCCCAAATGACGCATTGTTAATTTGTAAGAAGAGTGGTCCCAATTTGATTTTGTTCATGAAATCTTGCCCTGCTTGGAATGGCAGCTGGCCAAGAATCAAGAACACTGATCCAATAATAATGAATGGGATGGGATAAATCATACCATTTTTGATTGCCGTAACTGCACGGGTATTCAAAAATTTCATCATTGGAGGCATGATTTTGTTTTGAATAAAATTGTTCATATCTGAACAGTCTCCTTTTCTATTTAGGCGCTCCTCGACATCAAACACTTGTTACTTAAGGCGCCCCCTTATTTTTACACTCTCATTATAGCACCTCACCCCCAAATAAGAAAGCGCTATCTTTTATATTTAGAGCTGTTCTTTAAAATAGGTACAGTACCTCTTTTGGTACAGAATGTACCATTATTGTCATTTAAAAAGCCTGATTTTACAGGCTTTTTCTTTTTTATATTAATATTGAAATCTTTTTGACATCTTTTTTCGTTTGTACTTTAAAAGTATTCGGCATACATCAAGCGTTATTGTTGTATTAAAATAAATAAAAAAAGCCTTAGGGCTTTTAATAATTAATGTGACATCTCATACACTAAGTCCGCAAGTTGCTCCGTCAAATATACTGTAGGAAGTTGACTCGTCAAATCAAAGTGAGTCGCAACACGCCGTTCTATAATCCGATATGAAATTACCGAGTCGCTCAATTCTGCAATCGTTGAATGGCGTTTGGGTGTAATACTCATGATTTGTACATCTTTATTTGTACGAAGGCTACTAAGGACTTCCACAATCTCATTGGTTTCGCCAGATATGGATAGGGCTATCACAAGATTATTGGTGGTATTACGTAATTTAGAAGATATGGGGTAGGTCACATCACTAAAAGAAAAAGTATTGATTCCTACACCAGCTAAACGTCGTGCTGCATAATCACAAATGAGCCCACTAGAGCCTACACCTGTAAAGATGACATTATCGCTTTCAAGGATCAAGCGGGCGAGTTCTTCAAGCTGCTGGTTAACATCAGCCGGAAAGATGTCGAGAGAAAAAGAGGTCGGACTAGTGGGTTTTTCTTTTTCAAGTTTTACTTTTCTCGTAACATCAGCTTTGAAATCTGTGTAAGAGTCATAGCCAATTTTATGAATCAGCCGCATAACGCTTGAAGAGCCCACATGTGCTTGTAAAGCAATATCACGAACATGCAAATAGGGAATTTTCTCTACATTATCTTTAAGATAAGTATAAATTGTCCGCTCCGTATAGGTCAGTTTTTGAAAATCAACTTTACCAAAAAAACTCATCTTTTACTCCTTTTCTTCTAAATTTTTGCTAGAAAAAAGTTGCGGTATCCGCAACTTTTCCGTCAATCTTATAAAGCTTATTTATTTTCTAAAGCCTGAATGCGTTTTTCTTGATTAACAATTTCGACAGCAAGATCTTTAAAAGTGATTGCATTCATCAAATGGTCTTGGGCATGTACCATATAGAGATCGATTTCAGTGTGGATACCTTGTGCTTCTTTAGTAAGCATATCGGTTTGGACATCATGTGCTTCACGGAGTTCACTATTTGATTCTTGCAAAGATTTTTCTGCTTCTTCAAAGTCTCCTGATTTTGCTTGTTGGATTGCTTGAAAAGCAAGCCCTTTAGCATTTCCACCATGCATAATAATGCCCATTACAATTTCCATACGTTCTTCGTTCAATTTATCTCTCCCTTTTTAGAAATACAACATCCTGGAGGAAAACCTCCGAGCTCTAGTAACCTCAATATCTTGATTGGTTATTAGTTCATCAAATTTTCTGCAGCAGCAAGTACTTTATCCCCACGCATCATTCCATAGTCTTGCATTTTAATAACGTCCATTGGAACACCTGCAGCTTCAGCTTTTTTCGATACTTCACCTTTCATAAAGGCAACTTGAGGGCCTAAAAGTAAAACATCTGGTTTTGGAGATCCTGATCCTGCAAGCATGTTATCAATATCAGCTGTTGATTTTGCAAAAATCTCATAATCTTTACCATTGTCTGCTGCTGCTTTTTGCATTTTTGAAACCAAAAGTGATGTTGACATTCCTGCTGCACATGCAAGTGCGATTACTTTATCTGCCATAATTATTTTCTCCTTTTTCTTAACGTTTTTTAATTTTCAACGTTTCTATATGGATAATTATAACGTTTTCATTTCAAGAATGCAAGCGTTATCTATTTTTTGAAAAGGCTTCATTTTTTAGACGAATTTCTCTCTAATCCCTTGTAACTATAGGATTAATCGTAGTTTTTAGCAAACAACAGTAAAAACGCTTAGCCATCGCCAAGCGTTTTAATAATTTGTTTCTTATTTTGAAACAAGTTCAACTTTTCTCAGTCAGTAAATCAATTGATTTATGAGACAAAATCTCCAGAATAGCAAGAACAGGAAGTTGAGTGGTCAAATTTCCAAGAGGATACTGTTTAGACCACTCATTAATCAAGTGATACGAAAGATTCAGGTCTGAGAGTTTAGCTACGGTACAGTCTTCATGGTTTGTGATAGAGATAATTTTGGCCCCACCTGCTTTAAACTCTAATTCTTTTTTTACTACTTGCTCTGTTTCCCCAGAGACAGATAAAATTACTGCGACAACTGTTCCCATTCCTCGAACTTGAACAGCTTGAAAGGGGTCTGAAATAACAAAGCTCCGTAGGCCCGTATTGACAAAATATTTCGTGGCATACTCACTGAGAGAACCAGAGGTTCCCAAACCAAGAAAGACAGTGTAATCGGCTTGAGCAATCATCTTGGCGGCTTGATTGAGCCGGGCTTGATAAGCTTCTGTATTCATTCGACGCAAAAACATATTGAACTCCAACATATTATCATAATGCTGTTCTTCAGGAGTTTTTTCTCGCTCTTGACTTTTCAAATAAAACTTGAGATCAGCCCATCCCTCAAAACCAAGTTTTGTGCAAAGTCGGACAATAGTTGAGGTTGAAACATGCACTTTGCTGGCCAAATCTCGAATCGTCATTTGCTGAACTTGTTCGGGTGATTTGACGATAAAATCAAAAACTAAACTTTCAAGCTCATTGAGCTTACTGATTTGTTCTGGTAAAAACATAATTCCTCGCTTCAATTTAAAATAAATTGATTAGTACAACTTTATTACTGACAAAGCTATCAGTACTTCGCCTAGGAAATAGAGCCAAAGACAAAAGCATCCATCAACCCAAAGACTTCATGGCTATAATAACTTACGTAAGCCAGCGGAACGTCTACTGAGGTTACTGCTGCTTGACCCATCAGCTTTAATCCTTGACGCTTTGCCAAATAAAGCGCTCGGTAGAGATGAAAATCACTGGTGACCACTACCGTTTTACCGCAAAAATATTTTTTAGAATAATAAATATTTTCTGCAGTATTTTGGGCTTTTGTTTCAGCGATAATCCGCTCCCTAGCTATCCCGTGACTGACTAGGTAATTTTTCATGCTAGCCGCCTCACTGATTGGTTCGTCAGTCCTTTTTGCTCCCGAGACAATAATTGACACTTGAGGATTTTTTTGGGTCAGTAGCCGTGCAGCTTCCAGGCTTTCTTGCATGATATGCGAAGGTTTTTTATTAGCTTTAACCTTTGCTCCTAGGACAAGAATTGTATCAATCTTGTGGTCTTTAGCTACCGAAGTATTCACTTTACTCAGTATTAAGCCAAGACAAATCAAGCAAAGTAAGAGAAAACTTGCTAAAATCCCTCCTGAAAATTTAAGCAGTTTGCGCATGTTTTGCTACTTTAAACTTAAAAACTTTGTTTACGTGATTCACGCTGTTTGCGCGCATTTTTGTTACGTTCAGCACGACGTTTTTTCTTATTATCTTCTTCAATTTGCCATTTAATGGCACGTTTGTAGCCTGGCTTAACGTGTTTTTTCCCTTTTTTGAGGGCACCAATAGTTTTGGTAGATAATTCTTCTTGTTTTTTGGTCCGTTTTTCACGACGATCACGGTCGTACGAGTCAACAATCTCGCCATTTTTTACTGCTTTAGGCTGGAAAGTGACACCCATTTTTTCGATTTCACGGATGCTTGAGTCATCGGAAGGGCTATATAAGGTGATAGCTGTTCCCCGCAAGCCATTGCGACCAGAACGTCCTACGCGGTGCACAAAGAATGTCAAATCTTTTGGAATTTCATCATTGATAATATGCGAAACTCCTTCGATATCAATCCCACGAGCTGCAATATCTGTTGCAACCACATATTGATAATCCAGATTTTTGATGGCGTTCATGATGCGTTTGCGTTCACGCGGAGGGACATCTCCATGAATTTTAGCCACTTTAAGTCCATTACTTGTTAAGAAATGGTGAATATCATCCACGCGCCCTTTCGTATTGGCGAAAATCATCGCCATATAAGGGTTGAGCGCTTTTGTTAACTGCAGCAAGAGCTGATTATGTGAACTCCCTTTTGTCGAAACCAACCAGTTTTCGATCGTATCTGAGATGACCGTTTTGTTAGCAATTTTTTGCATGACTGGATTATGAAGGTATTTTTTTAAGAAGGGTTGCAACTTTTGCGGAATCGTTGCTGAAAAGACCAACATTTGCACACGTTTACCAAATGAACTAGCAATTTGGTCAACATCTGCCAAAAAGCCCATATCGAGGGTCATGTCCGCTTCATCCACGACAAAAGTTTTGGCTGTGTGGACAATGAGTGCGTTAGATTTTACTAAATCATGAATCCGACCAGGTGTCCCAATAACGATATGAGGCTGAGCACTTTCCAATTTTTTAATTTGGCGCGCTTTGTCCGTTCCACCCACAAAATTAGACAGACGGATTTTATCATTGACTTTGACAAACTCTTGAGCAGCTTTGTAGATTTGGGTTGCGAGCTCCCGTGAAGGGGCAGTGATGACGGCTTGCACTTCGTCCAAATCTGTGTCCAAATTTTGGAAAATAGGAAGCAAAAAAGTGTGTGTTTTTCCGGAGCCAGTCTTAGATTCACCCACTAAGTCTCGTCCAGAAAGAACGATAGGAATTAATTTTTCCTGTACTTCAGTTGGGTTTTCAAATTTGATATTTTCTAGTGTTGTATTAATATAGTCTTTAAAGTTAAAATCTGTAAATTTCATGTTTTTCTTTCATTGTCAAGCTTGAAACAGATGCATTTTCGTAATGCGTTTGTTCCTTTTAAATGTTGATTTATCCATGGAAGGGACTTTTTTCTATTATATCAGAAAATGAACATTTAAGAAACCTGTCTTTTTTTGTAACGCTGATTATTTAATGGTTGGAGAAGTAGGCTTCTCCCTTTTTGTCAACAGGTGTGGCTTACTTACAAAAAAAGTTACTGACGAGACGGTCAGTAACTTTTCATTAATATTTTATACGTTTATTTTGTTTTTGCATAAAGTTCGTTCACTTTATCCCAGTTGACAAGATTGAAGAAAGCTTCAATGTAGTCTGGACGTACATTATGGTATTTGAGGTAATAAGCATGTTCCCAAACATCAAGTCCCAAAACAGGAACTAATCCTTCAGAGATTGGGTTATCTTGGTTAGCTGTAGAAGTGACTTTCAATTTGCCATCCCCATCAACGACAAGCCAAGCCCAGCCTGAGCCAAAACGTCCAGTTGCGGCTGCTTTAAACTCTGCTTTGAATGTTTCAAAGCTACCGAATTCTTTGGCGATTGCATCACCAATTTCACCATCGGGATGGTTTTCAGAGCCTTCTGTGTTAGGACGGAGCCAAAGCCAAAATTGGCTGTGGTTCAAATGTCCACCACCATTATTGCGGACAGCTGTACGAATGTCTTCTGGGATTGCTGACAAGTCTGTCAGTAATTCTTCAAGACTTTTATCATCCAACTCATTATGTTTTTTAATCGCTGCATTGAGGTTGTTAACGTAAGTTTGATGATGTTTTTCATGGTGCAAATGCATCGTTGCTTCATCAAAGAAAGGTTCAAGCGCATCATAAGCGTAGGGAAGTTCTGGTAATGTAAATGCCATCGTTATTTCTCCTTTGTTTTCATTTTAATTCTATTCTCATTATAGATGATTTCGATTACATTGCCAAATAATTTGTTTACCAAATCTTCCCAGAACGTTGCTCAATAAAGCTTAAAGCACGTGGTGAAAGGAGTGTGTCAACTTGTTTTAAGTCTATTATATTTACGACACCCAAGAGTGTCATCCATTTTGCTAAATCCGCTTTCCATTGTTCAAGTAGAGCTTCCACTGCTTCTACGCCGGACTCATTCAAAGTGGAGAGTAAAAAGCCTGCAGAACTAGCAAGATCTGCTCCCAAGATTAAACTTTTGACTATATCTTGCGCCGAAGTAATCCCACCTGTAGCTATGAGGGGCTTGGTAGGTGGGGAGAGTTGGGCTTCCAACAAACTCTCTACTGTGGAAAGTCCAAAATCATCAATATCAAAACCATTTTGACTGCGTTTGCGCTCAATCCACGCAAAATTTGTTCCCCCGTTTCCACCGATGTTAATAGCCGACACCGCAGTTTCTGAGAGTTGTTTAAAGGTTTGCTGAGACATGCCAAAGCCAACTTCTTTTACAATGACTGGTACTTCTAGCTTTTCTGAAATTTCATTAATATTGTCTAACCAGCGAAAGGCCCGATCCCCTTCATCCATAGGTAACTCTTGCGCTGTATTAACATGTATTTCTAAGGCATTAGCCTCAATCATCTCTACAGCACGCTTAGCATTTTCCAAAGAATGCCCAGCCCCTAGATTGGCAAAAAGAAAGCCAGAGGGATGGAGTGCTCGGACATTTTTAAAGCCTGCAGCCAGTTCAGGGTATTTTAGGGCAATTGATTGTGAACCAACAGCCATAGCCAGACCTTGACTTTTTGCAATTTGGGCCAGTTGTGCATTAAGCTTGTCAGCGCGTGGTGTCCCTCCCGTCATCGCCTCAATGTAAAAAGGAAATTCAAAGGACGTCCCCAAAAAATTGCTGGACAGCTTAATGTCCTCAAGAGCAATCTCTGGGAGCGTGTTGGGGATAAGGCGTAAATCAGAAAACGTTAAGCCTGCTGTCTTGTTTCGTTGTTCACGCCAGTATTTAATCGCTAATGAGAGGTGCTCGTCTTTGCGATGTTGATGAATTGCTTTTTCGTTTTTTATCATGTGTTCTTTTCCGAAATTTCTGCTTTAAACAAGTGTATACCATGATCCTCTAATTTTTTTTGCAGTACTTTGATAGGTGCCTCATTTTCTGCAAATAAAATCACATTTTCTCCGAAACCTGCTCCGGAAATTTTACCTGCAAACTCAGGGTAGGCATTAATCATTTTTAAAGCCAGTGACAACTTATCCGTCATGTAGCCTTCAGGAATGTGATGTAAAAGAAGCTTTTGATTTTCTAAAAGTTTTTCTTTAAAACATGGAAAATCTTGTTGAGCAATCGCTGCTGTCAGCGCTCTGACCAAGTGATCAGAAGTCTGATAAAAATCATCAGACAGTTCAATTTTTAATTTTTCTGATGTTTTTGCAGCTTTTTGCGTTTGCACCACATAAGTTGCCCAAGGCATATCAAGGGGGAGCACTTGAGTACGGTTTTTATAGAATACACTTCCCCCATACATTATGGCTGCAATATCCCCCATAGAACCTGAGCCTTGCACTTCGTAATGGGCTTCTGCGGCAATCACAAAGCGCTCTGCTAAAGTCAGTCCTAGCTTAAAGTAGGTATTAGTAGCATTTACCACACCACAGACCACAGAGGCGCTAGATCCGTAACCTTTTTTTCGATCGCCAAAGCCCATATCACTTGTAATTTCAATAGTCACCTCAGGCCAGATATTTTTGACCTTACTGATAGAACCGTCAGTAAATTCCAAGGTTTTTTTCAAAGCGGTCAGAGCAAAATTCCAAGGGTTATCTGATGTTACACTAATTTTATTTATTGAAAAATCATAATCTGCCATTGCAACATTGGTTTGGAGATGTGATGATCTGTCTCCTGCTGAGATTTTGACTGTAAAATCCGTCGCAATGGTTGTCACCAATGCTAAGCCTTCTGGTCGTGTTACTGCATATTCCCCTGCAAAAAACAACTTTCCCGGTACATTGACAATGACTGCTTGATCAAAGGTACTCATAAGCCCCTCCTGCATGTGCGACATCAAAAGTTAGTTCGGGAAATTCTGCTCGAAATTTAGCAAGCAGTTTTTTCTCAGTCGCATGATCAGTAATAATTTTTACATTTGGCCCTGCATCAATTGTGACAAAAGCAAGTAGACCTGCTCGGTAGCACTGCGCAGTAAAATCCACCACGCGCTGCGTCTCTTTTGTAAAATAATCAAAGGGCGCTTCACACCGACGATTTTGCTCATGCATCCCCAAAGCATTGTCTTGAGCGATTAAGCCAATTTTTTCAATGTCTTTTTTGAGAATAGCGGACTTCATCTCTTCCAATTGATAAGCAGACTTTTCCACCCAGGCCCCATAGGTCGGGGCGGTTTGAGCTAGTTGCATTCCTTTAGTAGAGGACATTTTTTTCTTTTCTGAGGAGATTTCCGCCACAATCATTGAAAGTCCAATGTCTTGATTATAAAAAGACTCTGCAAAAGATGAACGATCGTCTGACCCTTTATTCCAGATTGCAAAATTACCAAAAAGAGAACGCGAAGCCGATCCTGATCCGCGTCGTGCAATCCTAGAAAGTTCCGCATCATCTTTTTCTAACTCGAGCAATCCAAACATGGCGGCCGTCAATGCTGCAAAGCTCGAAGCACTTGATGCAAGTCCCGCTGCTGTTGGCACATGGTTTTCGGAAGTAATCTTTACATTTGGAAATTGTCCGTATTTTGCGCGCATCATCATCAAAAATTGGCTCACGCGTGTCGCATCTGTTTCTTGCTGATTTAGAATCAATCGGTCTGCTGGCGATTCCGTAAATTCGACTGCCGTGGTGGTATAAAATTGATCCAGTGTCATAGACAAAGAACTTGTCGTAGGAATATTTAGGGTTGAGTCTGCTTTCCCCCAGTATTTGATCAAGGCGATGTTTGTGTGCGCCCGCGCTGTGACAATATTTTTCATGAAACTATTATATCATAAAAGCCAATAGAGCTACTTGTAAACTAGCAGCAAAAAAAGACAACCTAGGTTGTCTTTTAATAGTTTAATTTCTATCTTTTAGGATTAAAACAGACCTCAGAATGAATAAATCCACGTGTTCTTCGCGCCATTTTTTAGCAAACGCTGACTGATACGAATCGCATCTTTTTCATTCTCAGCCAATGCTACCATGACCCCCCCTAAACCAGAACCCGTTAATTTAGCTCCGAGTGCCCCGTTTTTAAGAGCTGTATCCACCAACGTCTCAAGACGAGGGTGTGAAACGCCAAGCTCAGAAAGAATGCCATGGGCTTTATTCATCACTTTACCAAAGGCACTTAGTTGGTTAGTCATCAAGAAATTTTTTGAGGCTGTCGCTAATTCCCCTAATTGGTTAATATGTGCCTGCGTTTTTTTCTTTTCTTCGACTAACTTTTCACGTACAATATTGATCGCTTGGCTTGTAAAGCCATGAACACCTGTATCTCCGATAACAATAAAGCCATGCAAATTCAGCTCAAAAGGCTCAATAGCGGTATCCTTGATAAACCAGAGCGGCTGTTCTGAGTTTACGGTCGCTACATCTATCCCCGAGGATTTACCATGTGTAATATTCTCAGAAAAATTGGCATAAAACATCAGATCACTTTGGGGTAACTCAGTTTCGAAAAAGTCATAAAAAGCTCGCGTGATTGCCGTAGCCAAAGAAGCTGATGCGCCTAAACCACGCCCTTGTGGAATATTTGAATCAATTTCTAATGAGAAAGGCATCTTTGAAGAATGAAATTTACTAAGCAAACGCATAATTAACTGGCGAATCCCTTCAAACTCATCTCCCATCAAATCAATTCTTCTACGGAACTCATTATTTTCAATATATTGCCCGTATTTTGACGAGGTCAATGTCGCAGTTGTCTTGAGAATAGTGACAGGTAAGGCAATTGCTGGTTGACCGTATACGACGGAATGCTCTCCAATCAAAATTAACTTGGAATGGGCGATTCCGACACCCATTTTGTTTATAGTCATTTTTTAACAGTTCTCCCGCTACATAAGTTCTTTGAGCATCTGCATTTCAGCTTGCTCTGAACCCATCATTAGCATCTCCTAGATGTTCTATCCAAGAGCTGGTGCGAAGCACCGTCGTACGGTAGTTATTTTTAGATAACAAGATTCGTTATCAAAACGTACCTGACAATTTTATAAAAATTCTCTCTGAAAATCAAGCTTTTACCGTTATTGCTCAACTTTTTACTCAATTTGAAGTATAATAAACGCATGGAGAAACAATACAAAGCACTTCAAGAAGGCCTAGAAAAAATGAAACTTGTTACCGTGAGTGCGGCAATACAAGAAACACAACTTTCCAGAGAAGAAATTATTAACTTTGTTAAAGCTCATGAAAAGCTAAGAATTTTTGATGATCTCCAACATCATTGGATCAATGAAAATGTAGATGGGCATTGCTAAAAAGTTACTGACCAACTGGTCAGTAACTTTTTTGTTCATAAGTCATGAAATTCTGCATATAAGGCTTGTCGGTTGAGCGAACGTTCTTTAGCAACTTGCTTAATCGCCGCGTTTGGCTTTGAGCCTTCTTCAATCAGCATCTTGACAGCTTCTATCGGGGACAGCTCTGGCGCAATGGTTTCAAGGACTTGCTCTTTTGCTCCTGACACAATAATTAAACACTCCCCTTTGAGCGGATGTTGGGTCAGAGAATCTAACACCTCAGAAATAGTCCCGCGTCGATATTCCTCGTAAATCTTTGTCAACTCACGTACTAAAACAACTGGACGATCACCGTAAACTTTAAGTATATTCTCAAGCGTATCAGCAACACGAAAAGGGCTCTCATAAAAAATCTGTGTTTCAGGATAATTGACCTTACTGCTAAGAAATTTCTGTTGTTCCCCTCGCTTACGGGGCAAAAAGCCATAAAAAACATGTGGTTGTGGAGCCAATCCTGAGGCAATCAAGGCTGTGATGCCGGCAGAAGGACCAGGAAGAGCCACTACTTCAATCTCCCGTTCAATGCACGCTCGAACTAAATCATGACCAGGATCAGAAATAGAGGGCATGCCTGCATCTGAGACTTGAGCAATGGATTGTCCTGCTTTTAAGAAGTCAAGGAGCTTGGGTATTTTCTCTTGCGAGTTATGCTCATGAAAAGATTCTTGTGGAACCTTAATCTCAAAGTGATTCAAAAGTCGCAAGGTATTTCGCGTATCTTCTGAGCATATTAGGTCAACACGCTTTAAGGTTTCTAAAGCACGTAATGTCATATCCTGCATATTGCCAATCGGAGTGGGGACAAGATATAAGGTTCCCATCGTCTTTGCGCCTTTAAAGGACTGTTGAATAGTAAATGTTTTATCCATTAGCGATACAATAGCTCCAAACAATCTAAGCAAGACTCACCTTCAGCCAAGCGTTCTGCATAATGTAAGTGGCAGACATGGAAACCTTCATTAAAAATCTGAATCAGATTCGGATTAGGTTGATCTTTGGGTGTTTCTTTTTTTACTTCTTTCTTTTCAAATTCTGCTAAGCGCTCACGGAGCTTTTCGAGTTCCATCCGTAAAGTCGCATTTTCCGTAATGGAAGTTTCAAGAACTTGCCGAATGTGAGCCACTTGCGCCAAAGTCATTGTCAGTGTCTTCTCTAAATCACCTAATTGTTCAAAAACTTCATATTTGTCAGCCACGATTCACCTCAACTTCTGCAAGTTCAAATTCCTTGCTATATTCTCCAAACCTAATTTTCACACTATTTTTTAAAACGTTTAATCCGATAACTTTTCCTGTTCCTTCAGCAGTCACAACTTTTTCACCAAAATCTGGGAAAATTTCTTGCGCTTCTTTGTAAAAATCCTCTTCATAAGTCAGACAACACATCAAACGTCCGCATAAACCGTTCAATTTACTTTGCTTCAAAGAAAGATTTTGATTTTTAGCCATTTTGATTGATACATTAGGAAATTCATAGACAAATTCAGAACAACACAGTGGACGTCCACACGGTCCTAATCCCCCATAGATTTTTGCAGCATCACGTGGTCCAATCTGCCGTAATTCAATCCGAATGCGAAAATAAGCAGCTAACTCTCGCAAAAGCACTCGGAAATCAACTCGGTTTTCTGCTGTAAAGGAGATAAAAAGTTGAGTTTGATCATAGTTATATGCCACCTCGATAATTTTCATTTCGAGTTTTTGATCTAAGACCAACTGACGGACACGCGTTTTAGCTTCCAAAGCTAAGTCATTAAGTGTTTTAACTCGTAACTCATCTTCTTCGTTGGCTTTGCGAAGAACCGTATGTTTCACCTCAAGCGCCGTATCTGTTGGAATTTCTCGAATAATTCGTCCATAATTCATTCCTTTATCAGAACGAACAATGACACCTTCTTGGAGCTCCAAAGCAGTTTCCGAATCGGCAAAAGCATTTGTTTCACCATGGCCAAATTTTACTTCATAAATCATCTTTCCTTCACCCTTCTTCTTAAGGTTGTGTCACGCTAGAGTACCATAAAAGTTAAACAGGACTCAAATCTAACATTACTTTTCCACATCTCGATGGCACGAAATGTTTTGAGCAACTCATCGCGCATCTTTTCCTGACGAAACATTTGTAATAAAAGTTCAAAGGCCATATTCTGCTTCTCTTTATCATCAAAAATTTCAACAAGTTCCTTGAGGTACAAAAAAGCTTCCGATGGGCTAGTGGCGCATAATTTAACAAACTGTTGAAGCCGTTGTACGCCATCGCTAAACCATACCTGTTGGCTTAAGTCCATCGCTTTTTCGGGCGAATCACAAATTTGTGCGAGCCACTCTGCTTGTGTTTTCAAAAGTCCGCTTTTTTCTAGGAGATGTTGAAAATGATGGCTATTCTTTGTGAAATGGACGACTTGTGTACGTGATTTTATGGTAGGTAAAATCATATTTTCATTAGTAGTTAACAAAAAGATAACTACTTCACTCTCAGGTTCTTCAATAGATTTCAAAAGCGCATTTGCGGCATTTGGGTGCATCTTTTCAGCAGCTTCTATAATAACTGCTTGCTGTTTTCCTTCGTACCCTGACTCACTAAAGACTTGAGTGAGCGTGCGTATTTGTGCGGTTTTAATCGTTTGTCCCTCTGGCGAAACCACATGTAAATCAGCAAAATCTTCTGTAGCAACTAAGCGACAAGCTCGACAGATACCACAAGGAAGACCTTCTTGCAAGTTTTCACAAAACAAAGCCTGACTTAACCAAATCGCGAACTCAAATGATCCAAAGCCACCTGAAAATAAGTAAGCATGACTCAAGTGCTTACGTTGCAAAATATTTGAAAATTGCTGATAAAGCTGGGGCTGAATTTCTGATACTTTCACACAAAACCTCTCTCAAAATCACTGACCCCGCCGTCAGTAATTAAAATATACTCGCAAATCGCTCCTTGATTGCTTCAATTGTATCGGACACCACTTTTTCGACTGATTGGCTCGCATCAATTGTAACATAGCGTTGCGGTTCTTTCTCTACCATTTTAAGATAACCTTGTCGAACTTTTCGATGCATTTCGGCACGTTCCAAATCCAAACGATTTACTTCATCTGCCCGATTACTCATGATGCGATCAAGGGCAACATCTGTATCAATATCAAAATAAAGTGTCAAATCAGGCTCCAAACCATCCGTCGCAAAATTGTTGAGCCAGTCTACAACTTCAACACCCAATTCACGCCCATAACCTTGATAAGCCACTGATGAATCTATAAAACGATCGACAATTACAACTTTACCAGCTTTCAGAGCTGGAAGCATCTTCTCTTGCATATGCAAGCGGCGTGCTGCAGCAAAAAGGAGCATTTCTGTCTTAGAATCAATCTCCGTGTTCTTAGGGTCCAAAATTAATTGACGAATTTCTTCGGCCAAACGGACCCCACCGGGTTCACGTGTCGAAATAATGTCGCGTTTCATTTTTTTGATTTCCGGCAAAATTTCTTTTAAAACTGTCGTTTTTCCTGCGCCATCAGGTCCCTCAAGGGAAATTAAAATTCCATTCATAGCCTCTATTATACCAAAAAACAAACTTTTTAGCTTTTTTCTTAAAATAATAACATCACTTTTTGCGTAATTTTACTAAAAATTGTATAATATATCTGAAACAGCTTACTTTATTTGTCAAAACTCATAAATGTAAGAAATTTTAAATATTTAAAACTCACCACCTGAAAGGACAACATATGAAAAAGATTCTCGTTGTTGACGATGAAAAACCAATCTCAGATATTGTAAAATTTAATTTGACCAAAGAAGGCTTCGAGGTTTTTACCGCTTTTGATGGCGAAGAAGCACTTGAATCTTTTAAAGAAGTGCAACCCGATCTTATTTTACTTGACTTAATGTTGCCTAAACTTGATGGTCTTGATGTTGCTCGTGAAATTCGTAAAACTTCTGAAACACCTATTATAATGGTGTCAGCTAAAGATAGTGAATTTGACAAAGTCATTGGTCTTGAGTTGGGTGCTGACGACTACGTCACTAAACCCTTTTCCAACCGCGAATTGTTGGCTCGTATCAAAGCCAATTTACGTCGTGTAAATGCTACTCCAGCAGAAACTAATGATAATGTCAAAAAAGAATTGGTTATTGGAAATCTCCGCATCAATCCAACACACTATGCCGCTTATAAAAATGATAAACAGCTTGATTTGACGCATCGTGAGTTTGAATTGCTTTATTACTTGGCACAACACTTAGGTGAAGTCATTACCCGCGAAAACCTCCTCGAAACAGTTTGGGGCTATGATTATTTTGGTGATGTCCGCACTGTGGACGTGACTGTACGTCGCTTGCGCGAAAAAGTTGAAGATACACCAAGTCGCCCGCAATATGTTTCAACACGTCGTGGAGTGGGCTACTATATGAGTAACCCTCATGATTAAATTTTTTAATTCAATGATTTTTAAAGGAGTAGTGGCCCATCTACTTCTTTTTGTCATCCTTTTTATGAGTAGTTTTGACTATAATGTCGCCCATTTTAATTCTGTTTTAGCCAATTACTTTTTTTCACTACTCTTTGTACTCGTTTTTTTAATTCATCAACACCGGATGATTGTAAATGTTTCACGCCAAATGAATCAGATCAAAAATGGTTATTTAACTAAAGATAAACTTCCTAAAGGCACCAGTGAAATTAACGAGTTATATGGCGAAATCTTAAAACTTGGCGAAGATATTGTCAGAACCCAAAACAACTTAGAAAATCAACGAAATCAACTTGATAGCATTCTAGCTTATATGATTGATGGAGTTATCGCTACTGATCGCCGCGGAAAAATTATTATGGCAAATAAGTCTGCCCTCCATTACCTCAACACAACTGAAGCTGAGTTGATGCAAAAAAACATCGTGGAAACCCTTCAGATCAGTGAGCAATACAACTTCTATGATCTGCTCGAGAAGGAACCCGAAGTGGTGATTGAAACTCATGATGCTGACAATGAAGCCGTCTCACTTCATATTAAATTTGCACTTTTTCGTCGTGAATCTGGTTTTATTTCAGGTATTATTGCCGTACTTCATGATATGACAGAGCAAGATAAATCTGAACGGGAACGTCGTCTTTTTGTATCCAACGTATCACATGAATTACGGACTCCTCTGACGTCAGTGAAAGCTTATCTTGAAGCTTTAGAGGATGGGGCTCTTGATGACAAAGAAACTGCTGCTTCGTTCATCAATGTTTCTTTAACAGAAACTAACCGCATGATTCGTATGATTTCGGACCTTTTAACCCTCTCAAGGATGGACCAAGACCGAATCGTTTTAGATAAAGAAATTATTAATCTCACTGCTTTTTTAGACCACCAACTTAATCGACTAGATCAAATTTTGGAAACTGACTCTAGCGGCTTACTCACCTCTGATTTTACTTTAGTACGAAATTATAGTAATCGCCCCATCTGGGTTGAAATTGACACGGACAAGATTGCCCAAGTAGTGGATAACATTATCAGCAATGCTTTTAAATATTCTCCTAAAGGTGGGGTAATTACCATCTCGGTAGAAACCCGTGAGAAAGATGTCCTTATCTCAATCAGCGACCAAGGGATGGGTATCCCGCGTGCTGATCTCGTCAAAATCTTTGACCGATTTTACCGTGTAGATAATGCTTCACGCAATTCCAAAGTTGGAGGGACAGGACTTGGACTTTCAATCGTCCATGATATTGTCAAAATGCATGGTGGAAACATCTTTGCAAACTCTGAGGGAGAAGGAAAAGGGACGACCTTTAGTTTTACACTTCCTTATTCTTCCGAGAACACGGAGGAGTGGGATGATTTTGATGATAGCTTCTGATTTTTTTACTGATCAGTCTGTCAGTAAAAATAAAAAGAACGGATTCTCGTTCTTTTTATTTTTAAAGTCATCAGCCCACATGGCAATCCCCACGCTTTTTTGCTACAATGGTTCTTATGACTGAACAAAATGGTTTTAAATATTCAATTCTGGCATCTGGTTCTACTGGAAATTCTTTTTATCTAGAAACACAAAAAAAGAAAATCCTTGTTGATGCTGGTCTTTCGGGAAAAAAAATAGAAAGTTTACTCTCAGAGATTGATCGCGATATTCACGATATTGATGCGCTGTTGATTACGCATGAGCATAGTGATCATATCAAGGGAATCGGCGTGCTGGCACGTAAATATGGAATAGATCTTTATGCCAACGAGGACACTTGGACCGAACTTGATGGGAAGAATGCCTTAGGGAAAATCCCAACAGAACAAAAACATTTGTTTGAGATGGGAAAAACAATGACTTTTGGCGACATTGATATTGAGTCGTTTGGCGTAAGCCACGATGCTGTTGCCCCTCAATTTTATCGCTTCATGAAAGATAATAAAAGTTTTGTCATGCTGACTGATACAGGATACGTTTCTGACCGCATGCGTGGTACTATTGAAAATGCAGATGGTTATCTGATGGAATCTAATCATGATATTGAGATACTACGCATGGGTGCTTATCCTTGGAGAACTAAGCAACGTATTCTAAGTGATCAAGGGCATTTGTCAAATGAAGACGGGGCAGAAGCTGCTTTTAATGTTTTAGGAAACAAAACAAAAAAGATTTTTCTGGGTCACTTAAGCCTCAATAATAATATCAAAGAATTAGCACATCTGACAATGGATGGCTATTTACAACAGCATGATGTGGATACCAAAAAAGAACTCCATATTATTGATACTAGCCATGAGCATGCGAGTCAGCTTTATGATATTTAAAAAATAAATAAAAAGTTACTGACAGAACTGTCAGTAACTTTTTATTTTTAATTCATTTTTACTTTACATCATGCCGCCCATTCCCATGCCTGGATCCATTGGAGGCATAGCTGGTGCAGCTGGTTCTGGTTTATCCGCAACTACTGCTTCAGTTGTTAAAATTAAACCAGCTACTGAAGCTGCATTTTGCAGGGCTGAACGAGTAACTTTCGCTGGGTCAACGATTCCTGTTTCAATCATGTTTACCCATTGTCCCGTAGCAGCATTAAATCCTGTGCCTACTTTTTCAGAGCGAAGTTTATCTATAATAACAGATCCTTCATAGCCTGCATTCGCTGCGATTTGGCGAACAGGTTCTTCCAAAGCACGACGAACAATATTAATTCCTGTTTGAACATCCCCTTCTTCTGAGAGTTGATCAAGTGCACTCATCGCATTGACGAGAGCTGTCCCCCCACCTGAAACAATACCTTCTTCTACAGCAGCACGTGTCGCATTGAGAGCATCTTCGATAAGAAGTTTCATTGCTTTAAGCTCTGTTTCCGTAGCAGCACCAACTTTAATCACCGCCACTCCGCCTGCCAATTTCGCCAAGCGTTCTTGTAATTTTTCGCGATCAAAATCAGAAGTTGTTTTTTCAATTTGGGCTTTGATAATAGCAACTCGATCAGCGATAGCATCCGCAGCGCCAGCACCTTCCACAATAGTGGTATGATCCTTGTCTACAGTTACCTTCGCTGCTTGACCAAGTGCTTCAATTGTTGCATCTTTAAGATCAAGTCCAAGTTCTTCCGTAATAACCGTACCACCAGTTAAAATAGCCAAATCTTCCAATTGGGCTTTACGACGATCACCAAAACCTGGCGCCTTCACAGCTACGACATTGAATACCCCTTTGATTTTGTTTAGAACGAGCGTTGGTAAAGCTTCACCATCCACATCATCTGCAACGATAAGCAATGGGCGGTTTGTCTTCAAGACTTGTTCAAGAAGAGGTAAAATTTCTTGAATATTTGAAATTTTCTTATCAGTAATTAAAAGATAAGGATTATCAAGCTCTGCAACCATTTTTTCGGTATCTGAAACCATATACTGGCTCAAATAACCACGGTCAAATTGCATCCCTTCAACCACATCAAGTTCTGTTTGCATTCCTTTAGATTCTTCTATAGTAATGACACCATCAGAACCTACACGCTCCATCGCATCTGAGATATATTCTCCCACTTTTTCGCTACGAGAAGAAACGGTAGCAACCTGAGCAATTGCTGATTTATCATGGACAGGAATAGCCATTTCTTTAATCGCATCAACTGCAGTTTGGGCAGCTAATTCAATCCCACGACGGATACCCACTGGATTAGCTCCAGCTGTCACATTTTTCAATCCTTCACGTACAATAGCTTGTGTCAAAACAGTAGCTGTTGTTGTTCCATCTCCTGCAATATCATTTGTTTTGGAAGCTACTTCTGAGACAAGTTTAGCTCCCATATTTTCGAAATGATCTTCCAGTTCAATTTCTTTGGCAATTGTAACCCCATCATTTGTAATCAAAGGTGACCCATAAGATTTTTCAAGAACAACATTACGTCCTTTTGGTCCAAGTGTTGTCTTTACAGTATCGGCAAGGATATCAATTCCTCGCATCATTGAAGTTCTTGCATCACTTGAAAATTTAATTTCTTTTGACATATCTGCTCCTTTTAAATAAGAATTATCGTGTTATTATTTTAAACTGTCATGACAGCAATCAAAAAAGATCGCTCCCTACTTATTATTCTACAATGGCAAGAAGGTCTGAATCTTTGAGAATCAAGAATTCTTCACCGTCCATTTTTACCGTCGTCCCTGCAAATTTTTCAAAAATTACAGTATCTCCAACTTTTACAACTGGAGAAATCAGCGTTCCATGATTGGTAGTTTTCCCTTCGCCGACAGCAACAACTTCCGCTGTTTGAGGTTTTTCTTGTGAGGCACTCGTTAAAACGATACCACCAACTGATTTTTCCTCTTCTTCTTTAACGCGCAAAACCACGCGATTCTCTAAAGGTTTCAACATTTTTGTTTTTCCTCCATTTTATTTTTTTAGCACTCTATTAGGTTAAGTGCTAACCCAATTCTTATTTTATCTCAATGGTCAGATTTAGTCAAGAAAAAACACCAGATTTTTTTATTTTTATTCTAATTAAATGAAGCCGTTTTCAATAATTGGGTCATGAAGACCTCCAATCACTAACGAATACGCATAACTCCTTCCTCTAAAATTATCGTCTGCTTAAAAAGGAAGTTCTTCTCCTTCTAGCATCAACTTTTCAGTATGTGCTGACTTTTCCCGCAAGGCGATTGTTGCTCGACTTTCTAGCAAATCATAATTTAAAGCGAGCACCTCTGTCATATAACGTTTTTGATTTTGCTTGTCCATGTAGCTATGTGTACGAATCTCCCCTTCAACTGAAATGAGAGCCCCTTTTTTAGCGTACGAAGCCAGCGTTTCTGCCGTCTTCCCCCATAAAATGATCCCGATAAAATCAGCATCACGTCCCCCGTCTTCATTTTTAAAGCGTCGGTTCACTGCAAGTGTGGTTCTCACATAAGTTTTATCATTAGTTGTTTTGGTAACTTCTGGATTTTGAGTAAGGCGACCAATTAACATTGTTTTATTCATTTATTTTCCTCCTAACCCTCTATACGGAAAAAATGAATACTTGTCACCTTCGATAATAAAAAACCTCTCAGCATTTACTGACAGGTTGTGTATGATTATTTTGCATTAAGTGCCGCAACAGTCATATAGTTATACGGGCTGTTAAAGTGAGGTAAAAAGAAAAGATCAAGCAGGGCCAGTTCATCAATTGTTTTTTGGTCCTGTATCGCTAAACTAAACATGTTAATGTTACCAGCAATGATTTCGCTATAGCTAGCTAATTGAGCTCCAACCACACGACGACTTTCTTTTTCATAGACAATTCGGATTTTGACCGTATCATTGTCTTCATGTAAAAACCAAGCTTTTTGTTTATCTTCAAAATCAGAATAAGCAACTTCTAGGCCAGCCTTTTGAGCAGCTTTGACAGAAAAACCAGTCGAAGTCATGTGAAAACCAAAAATAGAGATGCCGTTGGATCCTTGTACCCCTGGTGCTTCTAGAGGTGTTCCCCCAATATTATGACCGGCTACAATACCTGAGCGTACAGCATTCGATGCCAAAGCAATATAAGTAAAATCTTGCAATGCATTCGAATAAATAGTAGCTACATCACCGACAGCATAAACGTCGGGATTGCTCGTTTGTTGATGTTTATCAACTTTAATCGCTCCATTTTTAAAAGTAGCTAGGTTATCTTTGGCTAGAGCACTATTTGCGGTGAAGCCAATACAGTTAATCACCAGATCAACATCATAAGCCCCTTTGTTGGTTACAATTTGAGTGACACGACCATCGCTTCCTTTAAATTCTGTGGCCAACTCCCCAAAGTGTAATTCGATACCATGGTGCGCTAAATTTTGATCCATCTCTTTAGCAAAAGTCTCATCATAATAGGAAGCAAGTGAAGTAGACTCAGCATCAAACAATAGAACTTCTTTGCCACGTCGTTTGGCTGCTTCAGCAATTTCTGTACCTATATAACCTGCTCCAATTACAGCAATACGTTGCACTTCTGGTTTTGCAAATTCAGCATCTACTGCCTGTCCCTCTTGAAAAAGTTTCAAGAAATGAATTCCTTCAAGGTCATGACCTGGTAATTTGGGAATGATTGGGCGAGATCCTGTAGCTAAAATTAGTTTGTCGTAGGTTTCAACGAATGTTTCGCCAGATTTCGTTTTTGCATGAATGACTTTTTGTTTAAAGTCAATTTCAGTCACTTCAGTTTCTGTCAAGATTTTGGCGCCTTTTGCTTCAAAATCTTCTGGTTTCGCATAAAATAATTCATCGGGCTTTTCAATTTGGCGTCCCACCCAGATAGCTGTTCCACAACCAAGATAACTCATGTTACTATTTCGATCGATCATCACGATTTCGTGGCCTGGATAATGATCAAGTAATGTATTTGCAGCGGCAATCCCCGCGTGATTTGTTCCTATTACAACGATTTTCATGAGGAAAATCTCCTTTGTTAAAATGTTTTTACATTTAATAGTTTAACACAACTGACTTATTTCCTTCGTGTAAGCGCTTGTGAACTTTGTGAATTTTATACTTTGTAAATTTTTAGTAAATTATCCTAAAATTTTGAGCATTAAAAAAGCCCCTGATTAGGGACCTTCTCATCTTGTTATCCTTTTAGTTAGGCTTGCCACATGGTTTTACCATCAAAAGCTGCTCCTACAGGTAATTGTTCTGAAAGTTCAATAATCCCTCTTACTTCAGGGGCATTGGGTAATTCCAATTCACGCGCCGAGCAGAGCATTCCATAAGAAGGAACACCTCTCAAAGCACCAGGAAAAATCAGTGCCCCATTTGGCATCATCGCACCTGGTAGAGCGGCGACTGTTTTGAGTCCAACCGCTGCATTAGGTGCGCCACATACGATTTGTACTGGGTCCGCACATCCAATATTAACTTTACAAATGTGCAGATGATCAGAATCTGCATGGTCTTTCATTTCAACAATTTCGGCAACTACAAATTTAGGTTGAGCGTCATGGACCAGTACATCGCTAAAACCAGCTTTTTTAAGTTCTTTATTCAAAACTTGAACATCACTTGCTGAAAGCTTGATTTGACCATTGGCTGACAGATTGGTCAGTAATTTTTTAGCCCCAAAAATATTCCATGCTACGGTTTCTCCTGTCTCTTGCAAAAAGACACGTGCCACTTTTCCCTTGCGTTCAAAGTTCACTTTTTGACCCTTATCATTTGCTACGATCAACATTAAAACATCGCCAACATGTGTATTGTAAGTTGCAATCATTTTCTTAAATTTCCTTTAAATTTCCCATTATTCAATAAGAGAAGCGTAAGTCAGGCTTACGCTTTTCTGTGTATTTTGTGTTCCCTTGGTTAACCCTGCTGACAGGTCTGTCAGTAAATTATTTAGCGCTCGCCAAGAAGGTGTTAACTTCTTCTTTAGTCTTACGTAGTTTATTGACAAGACGGGCTTTTTCTTTACCATTCTCTAATACAACAAAACTAGGAATCCCCATGATTCCCCATTCGATAGCCACATCCATAAACTGATCTCGATCAACTTCTACAAATTCAAATTCTGGATTTTCAGCTTCGATTTCAGGCATCTTAGGTTTAATAAAGTTACAATCTCCACACCAACCAGCAGTGAAGAAGAAGACTCTTCTACCTGGAGCCTTCACAAGTTCCGCTAAGCTTTCCATATTTTCTGGAATAATCATTTTCTTTCCTTTCTTAATTAACTTCTACAAGAAGTATAAAACTTTATTAATCATAAAGCTACTTCTTTTATTTCTAAAAGTTCTAAAGTTTGAGCGTTTATTTGAAACATAACGGCGTGATCCCCACTAACAACACCTCCCTCAAAGTAAGCGCCTTGCTTGGGTTCTTCAAAAATCCAAACGGCATCAATTTGACGAGCTGAAAAGTGCTGACGTGCTGTGTCAGTAAGCTCTCGTAGTAGATTTTCTTCCATGGTTTTATAGCCATGATAAACTACATGAGCAGCTGCTGCACTCGCTACAACGCCCAAACCAAACTTTAGTATTTTTTTCATATGGAAATTTTAACATATTTCCTGTTATAATTATAGTGTAAATCATCAAAAGTTGACCGAATCATCAGAAAATGTGACGCTCCTTTGTAGAGGAGCTGGTACCCAGCCTTAATTTTACATTGACTGACCGCGCCATCAGCCAACTTTAACAATTTTTGGAGGAAAAAATGGAACTCTTTGACAAAGTAAAAGCTCTGACGGAAATCCAAGCCACATCTGGTTTCGAAGGACCTGTCCGTGATTATTTAAAAAAACGTATGGTGGAGTTGGGCTACACCCCCGAATTTGACGGTTTGGGTGGTATTTTTGTAACGAAAACCTCAAAAGTGGAAAATGCCCCACGAATTATGGTTGCCGCTCACATGGACGAAGTAGGCTTTATGGTTAGTGCCATCAAATCGGATGGAACACTCCGTGTTGTGCCACTTGGTGGCTGGAATCCATTAGTGGTCTCAGGTCAACGCTTTACACTCTTTACGCGCACGGGCCAAAAAATCCCTGTCGTCACAGGTGGACTTCCTCCTCACCTTTTAAGAGGGACTGGTGCAACTCCACAAATGCCAGCGCTCTCGGATATCGTTTTTGATGCGGCTTTTGAAGACGCTGCTGAAGCTGTACAATACGGCGTGGCTCAAGGCGACGTCATCATCCCTGAAACAGAAACTATCTTGACAGCAAATGGTAAAAACGTCATGTCAAAAGCTTGGGATAATCGCTACGGTTGTTTGATGATTCTTGAACTCCTCGAATTTTTAGCTGATAAAGAACTTCCCGTGACACTGATTGTAGGTGCGAACGTCCAAGAAGAAGTTGGCTTACGTGGTGCAAAAGTTTCCACCACGAAGTTCAAACCTGAGCTTTTCTTTGCAGTCGATTGTTCACCAGCTAGCGATACCTTCGGTGATGATAACGGTCAACTAGGTCAAGGAACGACTTTACGCTTCTTTGATCCAGGTCACATCATGCTCCCCGGCTTAAAGAATTTCCTCCTCAACACAGCTGAAACCGCAAAGGTCAAAACACAAGTTTATATGGCCAAAGGCGGGACAGATGCTGGAGCAGCCCACTTAGCAAACGAAGGCATTCCTTCAACTACCATCGGTGTAGTGGCTCGTTATATCCATAGTCATCAAACTATTTTTAACTTAGACGACTTTAGTCAGGCTCAAAACTTTTTACGCGCCATTGTCACACATCTAAACGCTGATCAAGTAGCCCAAATCAAAAATTACTAATAATTTCGCTGAAAAAGGTTACTGACAGCTTTGTCAGTGACCTTATTCTATGAGAGGATATAAAAAAATACATCAGAAACTTTTCTGATGTATTTTTTTATCGTTTTTGAACTTGCAGAAGGCTAGTTAAAGTTAAAATTAGGTAATATCGTTTTCCAACCTGCTGCTCTATCAGCCGCTGTACCGCCTATAGCGTAGTCGTACGTTGTAGTAGGTGCACCAGATTTGGTTGCCCAAAAGCTTGTCGTCGTAGCCCCACCCAGATTAACCGTTTGGGTCTTACCACTTGCAAGTTTCACAGAAACTTTACCCGGTTTTTGTCCAGTGGAGACTAAGACCTTACTCTTGGTTACATTAGAATCTTTGTTGGGATCTGTAAACTTCTTACCTGGTCCAAAAATATTGGGATCAGCAGCATTGATTGCGTTAACCAACTGAGCAGTGAAAGCCGCATTATTGATATACCCAGAATTTTTTGACATCCCTGAGTTATCATCGTGACCAGCCCAACCCCCTAAGGTTACCGTTGGAGTTGAAAGCATCATCCAGACGTCCGTATAATTATCGGTTGTCCCAGTTTTACCCGCCCAAGCAACATCTGTTGCCAGGGTAGGGTTGATCGTTTGCAAATTCTCATAAAACTTACTTGTTTTTTGAGATTTCACAACATCTTGCAACATGTACTCCATGATTGTAGAGGTAGCCTCAGAATAAACCTGAGTTCCTCCAGTATCTTTATGTTGGTAAATCACATTTCCCGCATCATCTTTGATACTTTCGACAACGTACCACGGCTCGTACTTTCCACCATTTGCTAAGGTTTGATAACCGTTTGTATGCTGAACAACAGTCGGGTCAATTCCCCCTCCTAAAGGTAAAGATTCAACAGAGTAATCCGAAACTTGGTAACCCATTTTAGTCATATAAGGTTCAACAGATTTTCCCTTATCTTGAATCATTTTGTAAGTCCAATAGGCTGGAATATTGTAAGAGACATTTAGAGCTTCAGAAAATGGCATCATCGCAGTCCCTTTGGAACCCACGTGTTCTATATCTTGACCACTGGAATACTTGGCAGGATAGTTAGATAAAACACTCGCTGAACCCATTAGCCCCATATCGATAGCTGGACCATAAGCTAAAATCGGTTTAATCGAAGAACCTGGGGAACGTTCAGTATCAAAGGCATGATTGACTTGACTTTGAGAATAATCGAGCCCACCAATGAAACCATAAACTGCTCCAGTCTTATTATCCATAAGTACATTCCCTGTCTGAATAAGCCCTGTTCCATCTTGCATGAGGCTACCGTAGGTCGCAACAGCATTTTGCATCGCATTATAGACTGACTGATTAATCGTAGTAGTAACTGTATAGCCTTTATTTTGTAAGGATTGTTCAGCTAAATCTTTATAGTGCTGTTTTGTACTATCATTACCGAGCTCCGTAGCTGAAACTTTGTCACGCTTGATGAGATAGTTATAAACCTCTGTAACTGCCTCATTGTACACTACATTATAAAGGTAACCATGTTCTTGGGATTGCACTTGCGCTGGTTGCAAGAACTCTTTAGAAATGTCTTCAGCTTTATATTTCTCATAATCAGCTTTATTAATATACCCTCCACGATAAAGGTTAAATAAAACCTCTTTTTGTCGAGCAATCCCGTACGCCATATTTTCTTTAGATTTCAGAGAACCATCAGAAGCATAAGGCGAATAAACGATTGGGCTTTGCGGAAGACCTGCGATGAAAGCTGCTTCGGGAACCGTTAAATCTTTCGCAGACTTGCCAAAAATTCCTTTGGCCGCTTCTTGAACCCCAGCAATATTTTGTCCCTTGTTATTCCGACCAAAAGGTGAGACATTAAGATAATCGGTCAAAATTTGATCCTTGCTCAAATAATTATTTAGATTGAGGGCATAGACAATTTCACTGGCTTTACGTTGGAAAGTCACACTATCTCCCAAAACTTGTTGCTTAATAAGCTGTTGGGTAAGCGTGGAACCACCGGAGCTTGTACCGCCCCCCACAGAACCAAGTATCCCACGGACAACTGCCTTTGGAACAACCCCTTTGTTTGTCCTAAAACTATCGTCTTCCGTTGCGATTAGAGCGTTTTTGACATTCTCAGAAATCTGGTCGCTCGATACAGTGACACGCACGAGATCGCTTGAAATATCAGAAATAGACTGTCCATTACTGTAATTAATAACTGATACACCGTGGATATCATTGATTTTAGCAAGCATCTCTTGTTTGTCTGGTAACTTTGTTTTCTCCACCAAGCGTGCAAAATAGCCAACACCTGCAGATGCAGCAAAAACGCCAATTACCACAAATATAATACCGAAAATAATACTAATTCCGCGTACCACAGTAAAGGTAGTCGACCAGACCGTTTTTTCATCTTGCTTAGGTTGATTTGATTGATTCTTTTTATTTTTAGGTTGAAAATTTTTCTTCGCATTTTTCTTTGTTTTTCGTCTTTTATTTTCCATCTTTTCATTAAGACGACTACGCACTTCTTTTTGCGAATCGATTGGCTCTTTTTTCATGCCCTTATTATATCAAATTTAAAGCGATTTTTCGCCATTTTCGGAAATAATTTTTGGAATTTGATATAATATAAAGCAACGTTGTTGTTTTTACATTTTTGTTGGAGCAGAACGACTCAATCATATAGAAAGGATTTTTTTATGAACATTTTTGACGAACTTAAAGCACGTGGTTTAATTTTCCAAACAACCGACGAAGATGCGCTACGTAAGGCGCTCACGGAGGGAATGGTTTCCTATTATGTAGGCTATGATCCCACAGCTGATTCTCTTCATCTTGGAAATTTAGTACAAATCTTGACAATGCGTCGCTTACAGTTGGCGGGACATAAACCATATGCTCTTGTTGGTGGTGCAACTGGCTTGATTGGTGACCCTTCATTTAAAGATTCTGAGCGCTCGCTTCAAACAAAAGACACAGTTACCGCTTGGTCTGAAAAAATCCGTGCCCAACTTGAACGTTTTCTTGATTTTGACAATGGTGAAAACAAGGCTGAGATGACAAACAACTACAATTGGTTCGAAAATCTGACATTTATCGACTTCTTACGTGATGTTGGTAAACATTTTACTGTCAATTACATGATTTCGAAGGATTCTGTCAAGTCTCGTATGGAAACAGGAATTTCTTATACAGAGTTCGCTTACCAAATTATGCAAGGCTATGATTTTTACGAACTCAATCAACTGCACAATGTGACTTTACAACTTGGTGGTTCTGACCAATGGGGTAACATGACTGCTGGTACTGAACTTTTACGCCGAAAGGCTGATAAACAAGGGCACGTCATCACAATTCCTTTGATTACAGATTCTACTGGGAAGAAATTTGGTAAATCTGAAGGAAATGCTATTTGGCTCGATGCTGACAAAACTTCACCGTATGAAATGTACCAATTTTGGCTGAATGTTGATGATGCTGATGCTGTAAAAATGCTCAAAATTTTCACTTTTCTTTCATTAGAAGAGATTGCTGAAATCGAAAAAGAATTTGATGCAGCTCGTCATGAACGCTTAGCACAAAAAGTGCTGGCGCGCGAAGTAGTGACTTTAGTCCATGGTAAAGAAGCTTATGAGCAAGCTGTGAAAACTACTGAAATTTTGTTTGGTGGTGGTGATTTACGCCAACTGGATGCCAAATCAATCTTGGCTGGGCTTAAAGGTGCACCTCATCATCATGTCGAGGCGGATGAAAACTTGGCCTTGCTGGAACTTTTGATTTCTGCTGGTATTGTTAATTCTAAACGTCAAGCCCGTGAGGATATTACAAATGGTGCGATTTATATCAATGGCGAACGGATTCAAGATTTAGACTACATCTTATCTGATGCTGATAAAATCGAAAACCAACTGACGGTTATCCGTCGTGGTAAAAAGAGAAATTTTGTTCTTTCTTACTAACTGAGCTGACCGGATGGTCAGTTTTTTTAATCCTAAAGATGCTACAAATGGGACTTAATAAGTGCAAAAAAAAGTAAAGCTTCCTCTTTCATTTTTATTTCTTTGTGTTATAATGTCAATACTGATTATGTTTTTAGGTGATGGAAATGATAGATAAAAAATTTGAAGAAAAGTTAAAAAACCTTCGCGAATTATACCTTGATAAACGGCCAGAAAAATCTGCTGAAGAACAAGCCCAAGCACTAGAAGCATACACAAAGCTGACAGACGAAGAAAAGGCTACTAAACTTCGTCATCAACTCGAGATGCTTTCTGAGAAACTTGTTAAACTTGATGAAAAGTTAGGCGAACTTCGCGCAGAAAAAGCCAGCAAGGCTGATATTTCCGAACTTAAATACTATATTGATGCTGTCAAAAATAAAAAGATGATACTCGAGCAAAAACTTGAGCTCATTGAAGGCGGCGAATTTGATGCGGCACGTCGTGAAAAGGTTAAACGTCAACTGACCGACCTTGAATTAAAACGTTGCCGTGCCTTATTGAGCAAAAAAGATTGCTCAAAGATTGATGAAAAAATTGCTCTTAAAAAAGAAGCAATGAAACGTTTAAAATAAATAAATCATTCACACTTTTATACTCCTCAGATTAACTGAGGATTTTAGATGAGCCTAACTTATAAAGCTTTTGTGCTTGATTATTAATTGAATGAAAGGAATCTATGCTCCATACTATTTTCTATGTCATCGTTTTCCTTCTAACCCTTGTTCTTTCCAATGTTCTTAATAAAGTCTTCCCAAAACTTGCCCTCCCCCTCATTCAAGTGGTTTTTGGGTTGATTTTGGGTTTTTTTGGTGCAGATGATATTCTTCATGTTGCTCCTGAATTTTTCCTTGGTTTTATTATTGCTCCCTTGCTTTTTCGTGAAAGCGAAGAGGCCGATGTTAAGCATATTTTAAAACACAGTAAGATTATTCTTGTACTGATATTTCCACTGGTTTTTATCACTACACTGGGGCTTGGATTGTTATCACACTGGGTATACGTTGGAATTCCTCTAGCGGCTTGCTTTGCTTTAGGCGCCAGCTTAGCTCCCACCGATGCTGTGGCTGTCGGTGCGTTGTCCAAAAACTTTAGTTTTCCAAAACGGGTCATGAGTATTCTACAAGGGGAAGGTCTGCTCAATGATGCTTCCGGAATCATCGCCTTTCAGATTGCCCTAGTGGCTTTGGTAACTGGTTATTTCTCTTTGCCTGATGCAACGATGAAGCTAGTTATCGCTGCCATTGGTGGTGCAGCTATTGGTTTTGTCCTCATTTATTTTAAGGGCCTGGTCTTACGGTTACTTGAAGATGTTGATGCACGGGATGTCTCAGGATATTTACTCTTAGAATTAGCCGTGCCTTTATCTGCCTTTTTGATCGCTGAAGAATTAGGTGTTTCGGGTATTATTGCTGCTGTAGTAGCTGGGGTTATGTCCGCCAATGGTTTAAAGAGAACCACTTTATTTGATGCACAAGTTGCCAAGTTAAAGAGTACAATCTGGGATACTCTGACTTTTATTCTGAACTCAATCGTCTTCTTCTTCCTTGGAATTGAACTTTATCAACTGGTGGTCCCACTTTTGGTGAATCCGGTCTACTCATCGACTCACCTTCTCCTCCTCACAGTTATTTTAACCCTTGGACTTTTCGTCTTACGTTTTTTGGTTATCAGTTTTTATTATTGGATCCAATCGCTTCGGCGTAAACAACTTTTTTCTGCTTACTGGAATGATATTTTACTTTTAACATTTGCAGGCTCTAAAGGCACAGTAAGTATTGCGACCATCCTCTTGATTCCACGTGATGTAAGTGATGTGCAACCTGTTCTGGTCTTCTTAGCTGCGGCTGTGACTGGACTAAGCTTTTTAGTCGGGATGTTCATTTTGCCCTTCTTTGCCGTTAAAAAAGTGGTCAAGGTGGATAATCTTGCCAAGATTTCAATCTTGTCAGATGTTGTTGACGAATTGCGCAATGACATGAAAAAAGCTAAAAATAAGCAAGGTTATAATATCGCTATTGATGCCTATCAAGAGCGGATTCAACAACTTATTATTGAACAAGAGTCAACAGATATGGCCGTGGATTACAATGATCTGCAACTGCTTATTATTCGGATTGAATCAGAAGGTTTAGAGGCTGCACTACGCGAAAATAAAATTTCACTGTACACGTATCGAACCTACCAACGTTATATTCGTTCATTAGAAACAAGTATTGTCCATTCTCTTGTTTCGAGTTTCCAATTCGCTTATGTCATTATGATGCGAACTTTCCATCTGCTTATGTCTAAGCTTCTACATGTGGACTTTTATTTCAAAAAAACAAAGGCTGTGATGTTAACGACGCGTGATGAAATTACTGAGCTTTACTTTAATAACACTGAACTTATTTTGCAAGCTTTGGATAATTTGAATGGCGTTTTTGATGAACAATTGCTCAACTTTCTGCAAGCAGAACGTCTGAGAACATCTGAGATTGTTGCAGCTGGTGGACACATTTCTCGTGTCATGAACAAAGCTCAGCCTAACAATCTGACTGAGATGATGCGCGCTTATTACCTCGAGCGCAAAGTAATTTTTGAATACGAAGCGGCAGGTGATATTACGGCACGTGAAGCTAGGGAAATGCGTATCAATGTAAACGTACTGGAAGATTATTCATTGGCTAGCAATCATCATACTTTACTTTTTGAGTTTCTTGAACGTCGTAAAAAAGCAAATAAGAACTGACCGTCTGATCAGTTCTTTTTCTTAACCTTATTTTCATTGGTATGCACATCAAAAGTTGCTGACCAATCCGTCAGTAACTTTTTTTAGATAAAAATAAAAAAGCTCTCTTAGAAGAGCTTTTTTTATTAGAAAGTTTGAGCTGCTGCTTCAACTTTAGCGATAAATTCAGCAAGCAAGGCGTCTGCTTTATCAGGATCATAAGCATGCCCTTCAACAGCAATTTGTTTGAAATCAGCTCCGATGAAGTTAAAGATCGCAGACATATAAACGGTCGCTGGATCTTGTGCGCCATAAACTCCCCCGTTAGCTTGAAGATGCAATACTTTTTTTCCACCTGCAAGTCCAACAGGACCTTCAGCCGTATACTTAAAGGTTTTACCAGCCACATTCACAGTATCAACCCAAGATTTCAATTCTGCAGGAATCATCAGATTATACATTGGATTGGCGATAACCACTTTATCTGCTGCCAAAAACTGTTCTGTGAGTTCACCGAAACGGGCCAACTTTTCTTGCTGTGAAGCTGTCAATTGGGCACCTTCGCCAGCAAACATCGCACTTACTAGCTCCGTATTGAGTGAAGGGATTGTACCATCAAAAACATCGAGGACTTCGATTTCATCTGTAGGATGAGCAGCTTTGTAAGCAGCAACAAATGCGTCAAGTCCCTTAAGTGACATAGAGTAGTCAGCAGTCAGGGGATGTCCTTTAACAACGAGAAGTTTAGTCATAATTCATTTCCTTTTTTATAATGATATGAGAATCATTATATCAAACTTTTTCGTAAACCTGAACAAAAAAGTACGTGAACATTTACACATGTAAACTCATCGAAAGCTCTGACAGCCTCATCAGTAAAAAAACAACCTTTTCAGGTTGTCTTATGCGCTTTTTTTACGACCTAATAAGCGAATCAGCCCTAAAATCCAGGTAATCAGTACTAAAAAAGTAGAGAAATAAAAGGCCACATGAAAACCATGTAAAAATGCAGTGGGTTGGTTAGGAAGATAAGTATTAACCCGATAACCCAGCGTACTTGACATTGCAGTAAATAGGATAAGCGTAGCCAACGACGTTCCCAAAACAAATGCCATATTCCGCGCTAATGAATTAACGGATCCTGCAATCCCAAGATATTGCCGCTCAACACTTTCCATGATTAAAGCATTATTTGGACTCTGGAAGATTCCCATTGACATTCCTTGAAAAGCAATAATAACTACCACAAACCATGGTGCTGAATGTGGGTTAATTAGTAAGTAACCCAGTTGAGATAAAACAATTCCTGAGATACCTACAAAAGTTACAATTTCCTTATCCATCTTATCAGCAATTGAGCCTGCTAAAGGGCTAGCAATGAGCATTGCAACAGGATAAGCCATCATAAATAGACCAGCCAAACCTGGTGCATAAGCTCTAAAGTCTTGCAGGTAAAACGGCAGTAAAATGCTTGAAAACATTGCTACTGTAAAGTTAAAAAGTGCCATAATGATACTCATGGTGAACAATTTAGATTTAAAAATTCCTAAATCCAATAGAGGTTTTGCTACTTTTTTCTCCGTTGCAATGAAAGCAACCAATAATATCAAACCAACTATCACCGCAATAATGATCATAGGATTTGTCCATCCCAAAGTTTGACCAAAGTTCAAAGCCAAAAAGAGTAACACAATAACCAAGGTCATCAATGTTCCCCCAGTGACGTCCATATCTGACCATTTTCCTTCGGGGCTCTCTTTAGGAAGTGCACGACTCCCAAAAATCCAAGCAATGATACCTATCGGCACATTAATCCAAAAAATGTAATTCCAACTTGCTACTTGTAAAATTAATCCCCCAAGAGCAGGACCAGCTATTGATCCTACCGAAACAAACATGGCAGAGATTGCCAAGGCACGCGCCCGGCGCTCAGGTGGGAAAATTTCTGAAATGATACCAAAACCAGTAGCCATGAACATTGCGGCCCCTATAGCCTGAACAATCCTTGCAAAGAGCAGAAAACCAAGGCCACCGCCGAAATTTACCCCAGCAAGAAATGAACCTAAAATAAAAATTCCCCAACCAATGCGAGCAATTTTTGATTTACCAATTAAGTCGCCCAAGCGACCAAAAATCAGCACGATAGCTGAAATCACAATTAAATAAATCGTCACTACCCATGTAATTTGAGCCGTAGAAACATGAAGCTCTCTCGACATTGTTGGCAAAGCAATATTTACAATTGAGCCATCCAATGTCGACATAAACGTAAAAATACCAAGCGCAATTAGCGCTTTAATCCGATCAGACATTTTTTTCCTTTCTATGACACAGTCAAAGTTAAGTATGTTCGTACTTTAGAGCAAAAATAAAATATCTTACTTTCCTGTTTTTCTATACTTAAACCTAACAAATTTTTAGAGATAAGAGGAGCGCTTATGCATGATAAGCGCTCCTTTTAATTAACTTTTCTAGTTAATAAATACCATTAGTTATTATAGTCTTGTTTCTTTTCTTTGTCAAGAGTAAACTACGAATCATAGTCTGTCAAAAAGCTACTTCCAAAGAAGTAGCTTTTTCTATAAGAGATCCGCAAAAGTTGCTTCTTCCACTTTTTCTTCCTGATCCCAATTTTCACCGCTGATTGTCGTGAGCATAATGCCATTAACTGCCCGTTCCACCATCCCCTCAACATCGAGACGTTTCTCATATTGTAAACAATTCTCTAATTTCGGATTTGTTTTGGGTGCAGGAGGAGCAAACACAGTGCAACAATCTTCAAAAGGTAAGATGGATAGATCAAAAGTATCTATTTTTTCAGCAATTTCAATAATTTCTATTTTATCCATTGTCACAACAGGACGAATCACTGGCGTTGTGGTTACTTCATTAATAACAGACATAGAACCCAAAGTTTGACTAGCTACTTGACCTAAAGACTCACCATTAATAATAACTTTTCCACCACGAGCTTCACGGATACGGTCAACCACGCGCATCATGAAACGCCGAGTTAAGGTCATCAAATAGGCTTGGGGGGCTTTTGCTTTTATTTCTTCTTGAATTTCAGTAAAAGGCACTTCGATAAATGTAATAGAACCCCCAAAAGCTGTCAATTTTGCAGCAAGATCTTTCGCTTTCTTTAACGCGCCAGGTGACGTATAAGGAGGACTCGCAAAATGAACGGCCTCGATTTCGACCCCCCGTTTCAAAGCTAAATAACCTGCAACAGGTGAATCAATTCCTCCTGAGAGCATTAAATGCCCACGCCCAGCAGTTCCGACGGGCATCCCGCCAGCTCCTTTTAGAGTTTCATAACTTAAATAAGCTGCATCTGGTCGTATTTCGACACGCAAGGTAATATCAGGTTGTTTCATTTGTACCTTCGCATAGTCAAAATTATCAAAAACTACATCCCCTAAAGTCATATTTAATTCCGTAGAATCTAACTCAAATTGGTGATCTGCCCTACGTGCTGCAATTTTGAAGGTCATCCCTTCCCTATAAATTTCCTTAAATAAAGTAATAACTGCCTCTTTAAGTATCGGTACTGATTTTTCAACTTTAATTGAAGGTGAAAAATTTTGGATACCAAACACCTTTGACAGGCGACGAGAGACTTCTTGATAATCTGCGCCATTTAGTAAAATATGTGCTCGATCACGTACTGCTGTAATCTTTAATTCTGTAAGATCAGATAAGACCTCATGAAGATTTTTTGCTAGACGATTAATGAAAAAACCTCGGTTCTTACCTTTCGTAGAAAGTTCGCCATAGCGAACCATAATTTCATCGTAAACTACCATATTAACCCATTTATTTCTATAAATTTTGCCTGATTCCTTGATTTACACCAGACTTTGCTCAATTATTATAACAAAATTTCTAAAAAAGTTCTGGCTCATTAGAAAAATAAAGAAAAATATATCTTTTTTCTTTATTTAAGAAGTAAACTAATCAAAATAAAGGCCAAAATCACTTGGAATAAGAGGGTAGAAATCCCATAAATGAGTAATTTTTTTCCTGCTTTAACAAATTCTACAAGATTAAGACGCAACCCAATTGCCGCAAGTGCAATAGTTTCGCACCAACCTGAAATGAATTTAGCAGTAGCCGAAAGCTCAGGGGCAAAATGCACAAAAGTATCGAGGGTACAAAGCAGGAGAAAACCCATCACATACCAAGGAAGAAAAGATTGCCGTTTCAGCTTAATGTCCGAAGGAGAAGTCTCAATTTTCCGTTCTTTTTGGTGTCTAGTCCCAAAATAAAGGACAACAAAGACAAGGAGAATGATGCGCATGATTTTAAACAGAGTTGCTAGGGTTGTCGTTTCCGAATTGACCATTGTCGCTGAGGCTACTACCTGTCCGACAGACTGCTCTGTTCCACCAATCAGAGCTCCTCTCAATAAATCATTAGAACCAAATAGCCACGTCCCAATAAGAGGAAGAGTGAGCATCAAAATAGTCCCCATCAGATTAACCATTGCAATTGAGGTGCGCTTCTCGCCTGTATCTGCTCCTATAACTGGCTCGACTGCAGCAATCGCTGAAGATCCACAAACTGCATTACCGGAGGCCATAAGTACCGTGATATTATGCGAGAAGCCTATTTTTTTACCTATAAATAAAACAAATATGATTGTGGCAATCATCTGCAAAATAATAAAGCCTACCCCTGACCAACCCAGCTTTCCAATCGTTTGAAAAGTAACCGTAGCTCCTAAAAACATCACTGAGAATTCTAACAACTTTTTCTCTGACCAGGCCGTCCCCAAAAAGAGTATTGGCTGCTTAAAATATACGTTCCCTAAAATAATTCCTAGTAATATTGCAATGGTGGCTGCGCCTAAACCCTGCAAGACAAAACGATTGAGTAAATAGCTTACTATAGCTATTATCAAAGCCATTGAAAAACCAGGTCCAATTTTAGATAAGTCCTGTGTTTTTCTTTTCAATAAATCCATCTCTCTTCTCCTACTCTTTTTAAAAACTACTTTCTCTAGTTTACACACTCAAACTATTTTTGTAAAATAAATTATTCTTATTGCTTTAATTACTTTTTTTAATTATTACTTATGAGAAGACAAATAAATAAATGGATAAATAAAATAACCGAAAAAGCGCGACTTAAAGCGGTTACCATCAAAAAAATAACTGTCAATTTTTTAAAAATATGTTAAAATAGAGAGAATAAAATTTACAAGGAGTACTATTTTGGCTGAAATTGAAGAACTTAATGACCAAATGAAAGTCCGCCGTGAAAAAATGGAAAATCTGCGTGAGGCAGGAATTGACCCATTTGGACATAAATTTACCCGCACACACAACTCTCAACAGTTGCACGAAGCCTATGATGAAAAATCAAAAGAAGAGTTGCATGAACTTGCACTTCAAGGTATCGTAGCTGGTCGTTTAATGACAAAGCGTGGTAAAGGAAAAGTCGGCTTTGCACATATTCAAGACCGTGAAGGTCAAATTCAACTCTATGTCCGCAAGGATGAAGTCGGCGAAGAAAATTATCAAATTTTCAAAAAATCTGACCTCGGAGATTTCCTTGGCGTTGAAGGCGAAATCATGAAAACTGATATGGGTGAATTGTCAATTAAAGCCAAAAAATTGACTTTTCTCTCAAAAGCGCTTCGTCCTTTGCCTGAAAAATTCCATGGTTTGACTGATACTGAAACACGTTATCGTAAACGTTATTTGGATTTGATTTCAAATAAAGAAAGCTTCAATCGTTTTGTGATGCGTTCTAAAATTATCAGTGAAATCCGTCGTTATATGGATGGTCGTGGATATCTTGAAGTTGAAACACCAGTGCTTAACAATGAAGCCGGTGGTGCTGCTGCTCGTCCATTCTATACTCATCACAATACACTTGATATTGATATGGCGCTTCGGATTGCGACGGAATTGCATTTGAAACGTTTGATTGTTGGTGGAATGGAAAAAGTTTATGAACTTGGCCGTGTCTTCCGTAACGAAGGAATGGATATGACTCATAATCCAGAATTCACAACAATGGAATCTTATGAAGCTTATGCTGATTTTGAAGACATCATGGATTTGACAGAAGGAATCTTCCAACACGTTGCTAAAACAGTGGTCGGTCAAGATGTTCTTGAATACGATGGTAAAGAAATCAATGTTGGTGGAAAATTCAAACGTGTTCACATGGTTGATGCCATCAAGGAAGTTGCTGGAGTTGATTTCTGGCCTGAAATGACTTTTGAAGAAGCAACAGCTCTTGCAAAAGAACATGATATTCATGTTGAAAAACATTTCACTTCTGTTGGTCATATCATTAACGAATTCTTTGAAAAATATGTTGAAGAAACTTTGATTCAACCTACTTTCGTTTTTGGTCATCCAAAAGAAATTTCCCCACTTGCTAAAATGAACGAGAAAGACCCACGTTTTACTGATCGCTTTGAATTGTTCATCAACGGTAAAGAATACGCCAATGCTTTCAGCGAATTGAATGACCCAATTGATCAATTGGAACGTTTCGAAGCGCAGGCTAAAGCCAAAGAACTTGGGGATGATGAAGCAACTGGTGTCGATTATGATTATATCGAGGCGCTCGAACACGGTATGCCACCAACAGGTGGACTTGGTATCGGGATTGACCGTTTAGTAATGCTCTTTACTGGCACAACTTCAATCCGTGACGTTTTACTTTTCCCAACCATGAAATAAATAAAAGACCTTTACTTTAGAGTAAAGGTTTTTTTCTATCAAATTAAAGTGAACCGCTCATCTAGAATTTTAATCTGATTTCTAGGTATTCCAACAGCGATAATCTTTCTATCACGAGTGACATAAAGAGCACCATAAACCCCACGACCCTCTAGTAACCTTTTTTCTTGAGGTTTGTCAGCAAAGAAGAGACGTGTCGTTTCAATCTCACCATCAATTGATTTTTTAGAAAAGACGGTGACGCTCGCAATCCGGTTATCATGGGGATATCCTGTTTCAGGATCAATTATATGGTGATATTTTTTTCCACCTATGTCGAGGTAGCGCTCAGAAATACCTGAAGTCACAACGGAGCCTTCGCACGTAATAATTTGTACAATGGATTGCCTACTGTTATCGAGTGGGTTTCTAATGCCTACTCGCCATTGCCCATCTGAATGGTGCGGAGAATCACCCATCAAGATGAGATTACCTCCCAGATTAATAATGCCTCTCTCGTAACCTTTGGCATGCCATAAATCCTGTATCCGATCAGCGATATAACCCTTAGCAATCCCTCCTAAATCTAATTCCATGCCTTTCTGGGGAAGAAAAACAGAAAAAGTCTCATCTTTCAGTAAAATATGATCAGGGTTACTTAACACAAGTTGTTTTTGAATTTCCTTTTCAGCTGGAAGTTTAGCGTCTAAAAAACCAATATGCCAAAGTTTTACTAAAGGCCCAATTGCCGCATTAAAACCAAAATGTTCCTGGCTTTTTTGTATGGCAAGTTTGGTTAACTGATAGACTGGAGCTGAAACTTGAACTGCCTCTAGCCCCGCTGAAAGGTTAATAGCCATAAGTTCAGACGTTTCTCTATTAACTGTTAAAAGTTCCTCATAGTACTGAATTAACGCAAACGCTTCATCTAATAACTCTTTTGACTGAGTGCCAAAAAGGGTCAGTTCTATAACTGTCCCAAGGGCACGGTATTTTTTTGAAATCTTATGAAGTGCGAACGGCTCTTTTTTTTTCATGATTTTTTCCTATGTGGCCTGTTAATGACTGAATAGCTTTCTCAACTCATACTATTTGGAGTCCTTTAGAGGAGCAAGCCAGTCGTCTGAATCATCAAGCAACTGTTGATAGACGGAGGGTTCACTTTGATCGGGAATTTCATATTCTGAAGCACCCGTATCAGCATCTGATACTGCAGAAAATTCAAATTGAACCTCTTCTTGCCACTGTCCATCCATGTTTGGATCTAAACCATTTGATAATTCTAGCTCGTGTAAGAGATGATCATCTGATTCTTTTGTTTCCTCACTTTGATGCAACGGTTTTAAAATTCGACAATAAGAGACAAATGCTTTAAAACACTGCTCTAACCACTCTATCGTTTGAGCCTCTCTCAAATCATCTTGCTCATTGAAAGCTGCCTTCGCATGTCCTAACAAGAATTGGTGTGTGGGAAGAACAAAAGCCTCCACTCCTGGAGAACTTAAAACTTGCCGTAAATTTTCTTGAGCAAATACAGTTCCCAAACTTCCGAGAGAAGTTCCAACAATCATCACTGGCTTCTGAGCAAGTACTTTAACTGGCCCCCAGGAAAGCCATTCGATGATTGATTTAAGGGCAGCAGTGATTGCGTGATCATATTCTGGGGTAGAAAAAATGATACCGTCGGCAGTTTCGATTGCGTCCGCAATTCTTTTTACATCCTTAGGCACTGTCGCTTCATCTTCACAAAAAAGTGGCAAACCTGCTAGTTCCATAACTTCAATGTTTGCTTGATCACTAAAGTGTTTTTTCATATACCACAGCAGTTTTCGGTTATAAGAAAAACTTGCGTTTGTTCCTACAATTGCTATATATTTCATTATCTCTCTCTTTTTTGAAAGTATCTGATGTCTGATTGTATTACTTTTCTTTACTTATCAAATGATAAGTAGCTTACCATGACATCAGTCTATTAAAATCCTTTTAACTTCTATTCTATCACATGACCGCATTTTACACGCTAAAAAGCGACGCCTTTTAAGACATCGCTTTTTTATTTTTCTCGGCTTAAATCGACTTCTTCAAGTGGAATAATTTTAGTATTATATTTCCACTTATAACCAAAATAGAGCACAATGAAAATCGGAATTGCTGCATACATAGCTAACCCTTCTCCCCAATGGTCACTGAAAAGTAAAGATGGATCAAGGTTAATCGCAATCGCTGCAGTCATTAATAAGGCCACAATAGGACCGAAAGGAAACCATTTTGCCTTGTAAGGTAGATCATCAAGATTTTTACCTTGAGTAATATATGCTCGCCGAAAGCGAATATGACTTACAGATATCCCAAGCCAAGCCAGAAATCCCGTCAGTGAGGATAAATCAACTAGAAACAGGTAAATTTGTGTCCCAAATATTCCCGTCAAAAAAGCAATAAGACAAATGATTGTAGTCGCCAACAAAGCGTAAAAAGGAATTCCGTTTTTAGCAGTACGTCCGAAAAATCTTGGTGCACCTTTTTCCTGTCCTAGTGAATAAAGAATCCGCGTAGAGGCATACATAACAGAGTTTGCAGAGGAAATAACTGACGTTAAAATGACCGCGTTCATTACTGAAGCTGCGACAGCAAAACCAATATTTTTGAAAACAATTGTGAAGGGACTCATCACAGCAGTAGAATTTGGATTGAGTAGGCGTGGATCATTGGAATTAATGATCGCAGCAATGATTACAATAGAAAAAATGTAAAAGAGCAAAATACGCCAAAAGATTGAATTCATAGCTTTAGGAATAGATTTCCCCGGATTTTCAGACTCACCTGCAGTGACACCTAGTAACTCTGTTCCTTGAAATGAAAAGCCAGCAATTAAAAGTACGCCTACAAAGCCCGAGATTCCTCCAACAAAACCGTGGTTCCCTGCTGATAGATTAGCCATCACATCCACATTGCCTTGTCCTAACACACCAACGATCGTTAAAATGCCTATGATCAAAAAAAGTACAATAGTAATAACTTTGATTGTAGAAAGCCAATACTCTGTTTCACCAAAAGCACCAACTGCTAATACATTAATTATGAAAATTAAGATTGTAGCTATTCCCGAAAATATCCAAGAAGGGACATGCGGAAACCAGAATTGCGTAATAAGACCAGCTGTTGTTAGGTCTACTGCTATTGTAATGGCGCCATTAATCCAATAATTCCACCCAAGGGCAAAACCAAAGGCAGGGTCAACGTAACGTCCACCATAGTCTGAAAACGAACCCGATGTTGGTAAGTAAGTTGCCATCTCGCCAAGTGAGGTCATTACGAAATAAACCATAATTCCGATAAAACAGTAGGCCAACACAGAACCCCAAGGTCCTGCTTGACTAATGGTGGCACCTGAAGTTAAAAATAAACCCGTCCCAATCGTACCCCCAAGAGCAATCATTGTTATATGGCGCTGTTTAAGGTTGCGCTTTACCTGATTTTGCTTTTCCAAAATTTTTACCTATTATATTTACTTTTTTTAAATGAAAACTACGACCTTTCTATTTTATCACTTTGTGAGCTAAAGTGCTCTTACAAATCAATTTTCGCTGAAAAATACGACAGTTCGCTTATCCTTCCGCTGATAACTGGTCGCTCTCCATCAAGTTCTACTATAAGTTGCTCACCGGAAGGTTGTAAAAGCGGAAGATTCTTGAAATCTGATGATTGGTGCGCTTTGACCAGTGCGACTGCCACAGATCCTGATCCACAAGCCGTTTCATAATAAAGCGTTTGAAGACTTTTAACTGAAACAATAGGCTGAATCCTTATAAAATCAGTAAAAATGACACCTAGGCACTCGGCTTGTTCCTGATAACAATCCATAATTTTTTGTGCCTCTTGTTGAGGCGCCTTTTTCAAACCCACACAAACCAGATGGGTAATTCCTGGCAAGCGTACTTTGTAGATCCCTTGGGCTAGTAGCGTCACATTATCCACTAACTTTGAAAAACGAGGTATTTCTGCCCAAGTTCTATTGTTTTCGATCCCAACACGAATTGTCCAAGATCCATCGTAAACTTTCAGAGAAAGTACTCCTTCTTCTCCATGTAGATATTCGTAAGCTGCGCAACGACTAGCGTTTCCACAGAATTCGCCTCCTGCCATTAGCAATTGTGGGGAGCCAGTTGTTGAAATAAATCCCACTTGTTCAACATCAGGGTGTCGCGTTAAGATGTCGTCATTAATTTCTTTTCGGATCGTATTTTCTTCAACTAAACCCAGAACGAGGGCTGTCTTATTACCCCCAGGATAATAAATTTTATAAGAGTAATCCATTTTATTTACCAGGATAGACATCTCTACCAAACCATTTTTGTGAAATCTTAGCAAATTGTCCATTTTTGACAAGTCGATCAATTCCTTGGTTAATTTTCGTGATCAATTCTTTATCGGTTTTACGCGCACCAACTGCGGTAGGTTCACTAGTATAATTCATCAAGAGCGTATTATAATCACTTCCTAGTTTATTTTGTTTTAAATAATAATCACCATAAACTTGGTCAACAAGTAAGCCATCTATTCGACCGTTTTGAAGATCAAGGAACCCTTGATCAAAATTACTATACTGAGTGATTGTCTTACCAGATACGACATTTTTTAAGACCTCAGGTTGGGCATTGAAATCTGAATAACCTGATGAACCTGATTGCACACCAACTGTCTTACCTTTCATATCAGCAGTTTTGGTAATTTTAGCTTCAGCTTTGGTAATTAGTTCTTGTTGACCCGCCATATACGGTTTAGAAAAGAGAACTTGTTTTTCACGTGCTTTAGTTACTGTATAGCCATTCCAGATAAGATCTATGTCACCCTTTTTAAGTTCGGCTTCTTTCATTGACCAATTAATTGGTTGCCATTTTACTTTAATGTCATATTCTTTAAATACAGCATTTGCTAAATCTATATCAAATCCTTGGTTTGTATTATCTTTAGCTTTAAAGCCCATCGGTACAAAAGTATTATCAAAACCAATGGTAATTGTTTTAGTTTTTTCGGCTGTTTTCCATGTATCATTTTTCTTTTGGCTCGCTGTGGAGCTTGAACAAGCAACCAAAAGGAAACCTGCGCCGACCGTCAAACTTGTGAGTGCTATTTTTTTCATCATATTCATTTTATTTTCTCCATTTTTATCTCTTCAATTATTGGTTACTGTTTTATTTTCAACTGACAGAACGGTCAGTCAGCAGAAATTCGCGGATTAACTTGTAAAATCTTATCTGCTACTTTTTCAGCAAAAGAAAGATCATGGGTCACAACAATCTGTGTCGCCCCTCGCTTTTTATTAGCAAGGAGTAGCTCTGCAACTTGATCTCTAAGCGCTGGATCTAGCGCACTCGTTGGTTCATCGTAACAAATAATTTCTGGATCAATCATCATTGCCCGAGCCAACGCAACCCTTTGTTTTTGCCCTCCCGAGAGCGCATAGGGATAAAGTGAGGCTAGTTCCTGTAATTCTAGCCCTTCTAAAATTTGCTTGGCTTTTTCTATCGCTGCTTTTTTAGTAGTTTTTTGTGTCTTGATTGGACTAAGAATTAAATTTTCTAATACACTCAAGTGCGGAAATAGTTGAAAATCTTGAAAAACAAAACCAAAACGTGCCTGATCAAATAACTGATTTTCAAGTTGGTAAACTTCTTCGTTTAAACTAATAGTGGCTTGATCAATAGGTTCCAAACCTGCAAGCATTCGTAAAAGTGTTGTTTTTCCTCCGCCAGAAGGACCCACAATTGCAAGAATTTCATTTTTACTCACTAGTAAATTAAACTTTTCAAAAATAATTTTCTCTTGAAACTTCTTACTTAAATTTTTTATTTCTAACATATTTTCCTCACTTATAAAAATTGAATTTTTTTTCAAGTTGTTTGGCTAAAAGAGTCAAAATACCAATAAACACTAAGTAAAACAAGCCAGCCATAAACATTGGTACAAGAGTCACATCGCGATTCATCGCGGTTTGAGCAGCCAACACAATATCAAATAAACCAACAATATAAACCAAAGAGCTATCTTTAACAAGATTAATCACTTCATTCATTGCACTAGGTAAAACAATCTTAGCAACTTGGGGAAGGATAATCAGTCGTGCTGTTTGCCAAGGAGTAAATTTAAGGACTTTTGCTGCTTCATATTGTCCCTGTGGAATAGCAGCAATTCCCCCTCGGAAAATCTCGGCAAAATAAGCAGCATAATTTAGAACGAAGGCGATAAGACAAGCAAACAACCGACTTTGAATATTTAGACCTACAAGAGGTAAGCCATAGTAGACCGTGATAATTTGCAAAAGTAGGGGGGTCCCTCGCATGATCCACACATAAAAATTTAACAACCACTTAATTACTGGTAAACGCATAAGGAAAGCGCATAAGCCCCCTAGTGGAATAGCTAGAATGAGTGTAATGATAAAAACTTGAAGGGTAACAATAAATCCCTGAGCGAGTTGTGGGAAAATCTCAAAAAGATAAGACATTTTTTTCCTTTCTAAATCTTTAATTATCAGAATTTTCAGACTGATATAAGTAAACAAATAACCTTTGTCTATATTTATTTTTTTGAAAATAAAATTTACAAAGGCAAGTACGAACAAATAAAAAGACCGGCTGTCTTTTACAACCGGTCTTCTTGAGAATCACCGGCATAGATACTTGAGCGTACTCTAAAGCTGTATCTATACCTACTGTATGACACAACTTTTATCTATGCACATGATGATGGAGTGAAGATAAATTATAGTTATACATTTGTGATTCTCCTTTCTTGATTTTTTTCTATTCTATACCTTTTTCATAAAAATTGCAAGAAGTTTGTGATAGAAATTTATAATTGTCCATTTTTATGTTAAAATATTGCTATGAATAAGAAACAATCACCTCTCCTTTATGTGGGATTAGGGGTCGTTCTCATTGTAGTTGTTGGCTTATTAATTTTTCTAGCCAATCAACCCAAAAATGATGAAACCTCTACTCAGCAAACTACACAGACAAGTACACAATCCAGTGAACCTACCGGAATCGATGGAAAAAAGACTAGTCAGACAAGTCTTGATAAACTCAAGCTTCCTCAATTGAATGATACTGTCGGTAAAGATGAAGCTGAAGTCGAAATTCAAACAAGTGCTGGAAATATCAAGATTAAACTCTTTCCTAAACTTGCCCCACTCGCAGTTGAAAATTTTCTCACTTTAGCTAAAGAAGACTATTATAAAAATAATGAGTTCTTCCGCGTTATTAAAAATTTCATGATTCAGACAGGTGATCCTTCAAATCAAGGAACTGGTAGTAAATCGGTCGTGAATGACAATCAGCCTTTTGCAACAGAGATTTCAAACCAACTTTACAACATCCGTGGCGCTTTATCATTGGCGAACACTGGTCAAGCCAATTCAAGTAGCTCCCAATTCTTCATCGTTCAAAATGCTGAAGATATGAGCAGTCAACTTTCTAATTTTTTACGTCCTTCAAAGATTGAGGATGCTTATAAAAAAGGGGGATACCCTAGCCTTGATGGCAGTTATACCGTGTTTGGACAAGTTATTTCGGGCATGGATGTTGTTGACAAGATCGCTTCTGCTGAAGTTGAAACCAATTCATCTGGAGAAAGTTCTTCCCCAGTAAAACCTGAAAAAATTACAGGAATTAAAGTAATCAAAGATTGGAAATTTTAACATAAAAAGTTACTGACAGCTTCGTCAGTAACTTTTTTCATACGCTCAGTAAATTTTTTATGTCATCAGGAAGCTCTAATTCAACCTGAACCATTTGCTCGGTAAAGGGATGCAGAAATTGTAAATGATGGCAATGCAGTGCTTGCCGCTTTATCAGCTCATGATTGCCCCCATAAAGATCATCTCCTATTAAGGGGTAACCAAGATGCGAAAAATGTACCCGGATTTGATGGGTGCGCCCTGTATGGAGCGTCACATCAACTAAAGCTAAACCGTTTTTTCTATCAGCAACTTCAAAAGTCGTCAGTGCAGATTTTGCTTGACCATCAAATCGAACTTGCCGCTGAATAATTGAATCATCGCGTCGACCAATCGGCCAATCCATCTTTCCTTTATCAGGCAAACCTTCAGAGGAAACGAGCGCAAAATAACGTTTTTCCAATGTATCTCGGTAACGATGCTGAACCATCAAAGCATGAGCATAACGATGTTTAGCAAAAAACATTAAGCCACTCGTATCACGATCTAACCGCGTAATGATATGGACCGTTTGATTTGGATAATTTTTCTGAGTAATGTATCCTTTTATCGCGTTGGACATGGCCCCTACCGGGTGAAGAGATCCTGTGATAGAAGGTTTTCCCGCTGGCTTTTCTACAACCAGATAATGTTCATCTTCAAAAAGGATGTTTAAGGGCACCTCCTCAGGGAGTAATTTCTCATTGTTAGGTTCATCTGGTACGGTAAGGGTCACGACATCATCTTTTCTAAGACGATAAATCGCATTTCTTTCTATACCATTTACTGAAATTCTACCTCCATCAAACTTTACCTTTGCGAGCAAGCGTTTGGAAATTCCATGACGTCCGAGCATTGACTTAACCATATTCCCGTCAATATCGTTTGTAAAGGAGAATTCCATTTATTCGACCTCCCCAATAAAAGCCTTACTTACACGTTCCCAAAATGAAGTATGTGCACAGTTGGCAAAAGAAATTGTCGTGCCATCTAAACTGTATTCGATAGATTTAATGTTTTTGTACTCAAAAGTTAATTGATCAAAAGTTAAACTGTAGTCATCTTCTGGGGCGGGGCAGACCGTGATAATATCCTTCTCAGCGACAATCATAGGCGAGCCCAGTGTACGGTAAACCACATTGTTAAGACTCGCAATCTCGGCTACTTGCATCGCCTTCACACGAGGGTGAACGACAGCACCACCAATCGACTTATTATAGGCAGTTGATCCCGTGGGAGTCGAAATAGAAAGACCATCTCCCCGAAAACGTTCAAAAAGATAATCAGAAATCCGTACGTCGCCCACCATTGTTTTGCTAGCTCGACGAATAGTTGATTCGTTAAGAACATGACGAACAATTTGGTAACCATCTGCAAAATTAACTTGAACTTTTATCAAGGGATAATGGATAGCTTTAGCTGGATTTTCTTCATATAGCGCATCTACTACTTCAAAAAGATCCTCATCAGTAAAATCTGTATAGAACCCCAAATGCCCCGTATGTACACCCAAAAATCTCACACGATTAAGCTGATATTCATACATATGCATGGCACGCAAAAGTGTCCCATCGCCGCCCACAGATATGACAATATCTGGATTAATATCATCGAAAAGGAAGTGCTCGGCTTTTAAAATCTTACTCAATTTTTCCATCGTTTTCTTCGATTTTTCACTCGTATTACCGATGAGCCAGATTTTTTTACCAAAGTTCATCTTCTTCTCCGTTTTCTTTCTTTATATCTTGTTTCTGTTGTGGACGATCAAAGAGCAGTTGAGCTTCTTGAATATCTTCACGTATTTCACCCATTTCTGCATCAAGCTGTGCTGCTTCTCTTGCTGCATTAGTCAGTCGCTCTTTAACATCTTCAGGAATCAAACCACCGTATTTGTAATTTAGAGAGTGCTCAATAGTCGCCCAAAAATTCATTGCTAAGGTACGTATCTGTATCTCAGCATTCACAATCTGGAAGCCATCAATAGTATCAATCGGATACTCGATGATTACATGATAAGAACGGTAACCAGAGGCTTTTTGATTGTTAATGTAATCGCGTTCCTCAATAATTTTGAAGTCTTTGCGCTTACGTAAAAGTTCTAGAACATCCCACACGTCGTCAACGAATTGAACCATTACTCGTATCCCGGCTAAATCTTCCATCTCATAGAGATTATCCCGTGTATAGCCACGTAACTTCGCTTTTTTTATAATTGAATCACGTCGTTTCACTCGACCAGTTACAAATTCAATTGGAGAATAAAGTCCCTTTTTTAAATATTGTTTCCGTACTCCTCGTAATTTTATTTTTAATTCACCAACAGTTTGGATATAAGGATCAAGAAATTCTTCCCAGTTAAACATCTATTTCACGCTGCAAAGCTATTACTTTACATTCTCCTTTCTGAGAATCTAGATTCTAAATTCATCAGTACTTCTATAATGCCACTTATAATATTTTAACACAACTTACGATTCTTGACATCTGTTACTATCTTATAGAAAAGCTCATCAGATCTATTCTTTAAGCCGTTATTTTTTATTATCTTTACTTCTATCGTGGGTTCTGCTATACTTTTAATTAATATATTGTTTATCAAATCTGAAAGGAATGATTATTTCGAACCGAAATAATCCTAATATTATTAAAAAATGAGCACGAATTTGGAGATTGAGTATAAGTCGCTACTATCCCTCGCAGAGTATGACCAGTTAAAAAAACTTTTCACTCATGTCACCCCCGTCAGACAGACAAACCACTACTTAGATTCTAAAGACTTTAAATTACGTAAGAAAAAACTTGCTTTACGGATCCGAACTTTCGACAAATCTGCTGAAATGACCTTAAAAGTGCCTCAAGAAGTTGGGAATATCGAATATAACATTGATCTTACCCTTGAGGAAGCACAACAGCTCCTTGGAGAACGCAACATTGTCTGTGGTCATACTGATTTAAGCGAAATTTGTGAAATTTTAACTGCACGAGATATCAATCTTGATGAAATTACACTTATCGGAAGTCTCACAACCATTCGTTATGAGCAACATTTACCAATAGGTCTTGCCGCTTTAGATAAAAATGACTATTTAGGACATACTGATTATGAGCTAGAATTGGAAGTAGATGATAATAAACAAGGAAAAAAAGATTTCTTCGAATTCTTGGAAAAAAATCGTGTGGAATATCGCTTTTCTAAGTCAAAAGTAGTCCGCTTTTTGGATTGCTTGCGTCACTTAAAAAAATAACCCTCAAAATCAATATCAAATCTTCAAATTGACAACTTCTACACAAAAAACCGCACTGTATCAGGCGGTTTTTTCAATGTGATGTAAATAATTTTGCAAAACGTTATGTGAACAATTTTCTACCTGTAAGCACTCTTCTTCCGTCATTATCAGAGCCGCTGGTGCGCCTTCAAATTCGTATTTACGAAACTGTTGGAGCATCAAAGACAGATGTTTTTTTGCAAAAGAACGATATTCTAAGAAGTCAGCAGTGGAAACTCCAATCTTACTCAATATTTTCTGACGCAGTTGTCCAGTATAATCTAAAATTGTTGATTCTTCCAATAATTCCTGGAGTAGCAGTAAGTAAAGTCGTCCTTGCTTTCTGCCGTAGAGATTAACGGTTAAAAAGTCCAGTGAAATCTTTTCTAGCCGATCATAACAAGCATTCAGTGAGCGTACGTCCTTTGGCAAATCTTGAGCATCTCTGAGAGCTTTGGCCGTTGCTAAAGTAACAATAGGATTAAGATACCAATCATTTTGATCGAAAGTCTCCATCCGATCCAATATTGGTGTAAAGTAATAATGAATCTCCAACATATAATTATTTCCTTGACTAAACTAATTTATTTAAGTGCGAATTTACTATAATTCTAAAGAATACATCTCGCGCTCACTTTTACCTATCTTTCAAGATTAAATCTAAGGATACTTCCCATTGAAGTTCTTCCCCTCAAACCATCTTAACAAAAAAAAGACAGTCACTCAAATAATATACAAAATGCCTTTTTATCTATTCTTACAAACTCTCTAATGCTTCTTTAACTTCAAGATTCGTTTGGGCAAATGCCTCCGAAAAATTTTTGTCCAATTCTTTCAAGTGACCCACACGCACACGTTTTACAAATTTTAAAGTCTTAAGTTTTTTTAAAAGATCAGGTAAATCCTCTTTGTCAGTATATAATAGACTATAATTAGATTTTTGGCTCGTATAAACTACATCACCATATTTAGCTAACTGGCGTGTTCCTTTATATGAATAGCAGTAAACATATACTGCTACCCGCTCCGGCACGATTAAGGGACGTGTTGTTTTCTTATCCATGATGTCCATGATGTCGCTCATGCCGTCCTCCTTTCAGTGGTAAATTTTCGTCTACATAAATATTGTCAGAAATACTTTGAGTGATTGCCTTGGTTAAATCTGATAAAATAGCTTGAACGTCGTTTTCAGCAAGGCGTAAAGCATAAACTTTATCGTTAGTATTGATTTCCTTTTGTAAGGCTCTCAATTCTGGGCGAAAAGCGATATATTTCTGATTTTCATTGAGCTGAGTGATTTTTTTTTGTAAGATTTCATCTTCAGTAAACTTAGTTTTAGCATGACGATAAGCCTCAACTTCGGGAAAGCAGCTAAAAGCTTGGACGATATTTTCAACTAAATCATCTATTTCTATGAGATCTTCATCAATGATTAACATACTTTTATTATAACATAAATGTGAAAAGCGAACATTGGCCATACCCAATTCCTAACAAATAAAATCAGACTTGAAACAAGAGAACCAATTTTGATATAATATTATTCATATTATTCAAAAATTATCAGAAAAATTAAAAGGAATTATCATGGAAAAAAATAAAGCTCCACAAAGAGGTCTGCAAAATCGTCATATACAACTTATTGCAATTGCGGGAACGATTGGTACTGGATTATTTCTTGGAGCGGGAAAAACCATAAGTATGACCGGTCCTTCCATACTCTTTGCGTATCTGGTTATTGGGGTAGCCATGTTCATCTTCCTGAGAACTATTGGAGAAATGCTCTATCAAGATCCAACACAACATAGCTTTCTCAACTTTGTTACCAAATATTCTGGTCCTCGATTAGGTTACTTTTCCCAATGGTCCTACTGGCTGGTCCTCGTTTTTGTTTGCATCTCCGAACTGACTGCAATTGGCACCTATATTCAGTTTTGGTTACCACACGTTCCTCTCTGGCTCATTGAAATTGTTGCATTACTTCTTTTATTTAGCTTAAATACTCTGAATGCTCGATTTTTCGGTGAAACTGAATTTTGGTTTGCGATTATCAAAGTAGCTGCTATTTTAGGAATGATTTTAACAGCTCTTATCTTACTGCTCAATCATTTTAGTTATACAACTGTCCTACATGGACAGCACTTCAATGGTTCTGTTTCTCTCTCCAATATCACTTATCACTTCCAGTTTTTTCCTAAAGGGGTATGGAATTTTATTGGTGCACTGCAAATGGTTATGTTCGCTTTTACTTCTATGGAATTCATTGGTATGACTGCTGCTGAGACCTCAAACCCACAACAGACTCTTCCTAAAGCGATTAATCAAATTCCTATTAGAATTCTGATTTTTTATGTGGGAGCGCTCCTTTCAATCATGGCAATTTTTGACTGGCATGTTCTTCCCGCTGATCGCTCTCCTTTTGTCATGGTTTTCCAACTTATTGGTATTAAGTGGGCAGCTGCTCTAGTGAATTTTGTTGTCCTTACTTCTGCTGCCTCTGCTCTAAACAGTTCCCTTTTTTCAGCTACTCGTAATATGTATTCCCTCGCACAGCAACATAACAAAGGAAGACTGGGTATTTTCACGACACTCTCCAAAAATGGTATTCCACTCAATTCCCTCTATTTAGTCACTGCTCTCGCTCTTTTTGGGCCCGTACTAACTTTAATCCCTCAAATACAAAATGCCTTTGATTTTGCAGCATCATGTACAACAAACTTATTTTTAGTCGTTTATTTCATACAACTTTATACTTTTTATAAGTATCGTAAATCACAAGATTTTGATCCGCAAGGTTTTCTGACTCCCAAAGCTAAATATTTTGTTCCCTTAGTTTTTCTTATTTTCATGCTCATCTTCATCTCGCTTTTCTTTAGCAAGGATACGCTCTACCCTGCTGTTGGCGCCGTAGTATGGACGATTTTCTTCGGACTCTTCTCCTACTTTAAAAGAATATAAAACTCTTCCAGCTGACTTACAAGATCGTGCATGAAAATCTCCTTAAAGTGGAGTATAATATTTCTTAAGGAGTATCTTATAAATGACTACAAAAGAAAACAAAACACCCACACGTGGGCTTAAAAATCGTCATATACAACTCATTGCAATTGCGGGAACAATAGGAACAGGTCTGTTCCTTGGAGCGGGAAAATCCATCCATCTTACTGGACCTTCTATTATTTTTGTTTATCTAGTCATCGGCGCATTGATGTTTGTGCTTCTACGTGCTATTGGTGAGATGTTATATCAAGACCCGAATCAACATTCTTTTTTAAATTTCGTTTCCCGTTATTTAGGGACCAAACCTGGTTACTTTATCCAATGGTCGTACCTCCTCGTTGTTGTCTTTGTAGCAATGGCTGAACTTACTGCGATCGGTACTTATATGCATTTTTGGCTCCCCGGTATCCCCGTCTGGATTACCGAAGTGGTAGTATTAGCCTTATTGACTGGTTTGAACACCCTCAACTCAAGATTTTTTGGGGAGGCAGAATTTTGGTTTGGGATGATCAAAATCGTAGCGATTATTGGTTTGATATTAACCGCCATCATTTTAATGTTCAGCCATTACCACTCTGGAGCAGACACTGTAAGTTTGCGAAATATTTCAGATGGCTTCCAGTTTTTTCCGAATGGTCTATCTAAATTTTTTGAAAGCTTTCAAATGGTCATGTTTGCTTTCGTAGCAATGGAATTTATCGGAATGACTGCTGCAGAAACTGAAAATCCTAGAACTACTTTAAAGAAGGCGATTAATCAAATCCCAATTCGGATTGTTTTATTTTATATAGGGGCTTTGTTAGCAATTATGAGTATCTATCGGTGGCAAGAAATCCCAGCGGACCAGTCACCCTTTGTTATGATTTTCCAATTAATAGGGATTAAATGGGCAGCAGCTCTAATTAATTTTGTGGTGCTCACCTCCGCAGCATCAGCTTTAAATTCAGCTCTCTTTTCTACAACACGAAATTTATATTCTTTATCTAAAATAAATGGCGATAAAATTTTAAAGCCTTTTACTAAGTTTTCAAAATCTGGCATTCCTCTCAATGCACTGCTTTGCACCGCTATATTGATTTTATTAACGCCGTTCATTTCGATGATACCTGCAATTTCTAATGCTTTTGTTTTTATCACAAGTGTAGCCACAAATCTCTTCTTAGTTGTTTATTTAATGACCCTACTTGCTTATTTGAAATATCGGAAATCGAATGATTTCGATCCAGAAGGATTCGTTCTTCCGGGTGCATCTTTCTTTGTACCTATAGCAATAGGAGGTTTTATTTTAATTTTCATCTCTCTCTTTTTCTTCAAAGATACTGTTGTTCCAGCAATTGGTTCAGTTATTTGGATTGTAATTTTTGGCTTAATAACCTTCTTTAGAAAAACAAAAACAGCTGAATAAACAGCTGTTTTTTTAGTCTTCAAGTTCTAGTTCAATTTCTTCTGATTCTGCTGAATCAGTCTTTTTAGCTTTAGAGGTTTTCGTTTTAGCAGTTGTCCCATCGTTCGTCTCCTCTACACCCTCTGTGTCGCCTAAGAGACCATGTGTAGAACGAATTTTGTGGTCGATTTCATCAAAAATTTCTTGATGTTCCTTGAGGAATGCTTTAGCTTTTTCAGCTCCTTGACCAATTTTCTCATCGTTGTAAGCAAACCAAGCCCCTGATTTCTTGATAATCCCCTCATCGACAGCAATTTTTAGTAATTCACCTGTTTTTGAGATTCCTTCACCAAACATAATATCAACTAATGCGACTTTGAATGGTGGAGCGACTTTATTTTTTACAACTTTGATTTTTGTTTCTTTACCCACTTGAGTCTTATTATCGCCAGACCCTTCTTCAATCTTTGTTGATCCACGAACATCAAGACGTACAGATGCATAGAATTTCAACGCACGACCACCAGGTGTTGTTTCTGGCGAACCAAACATAACCCCAACTTTTTCACGCAATTGGTTGATGAAAATTGCTGTTGTTTTTGTTTTATTAATATGTCCTGCAAGTTTACGCATGGCTTGTGACATCATACGAGCTTGAAGCCCAACTGAACTGTCACCAATTTCACCGTCAATTTCGGCTTTAGGTACCAAAGCTGCAACTGAGTCAATAACAACCAAGTCAACTGCACCAGATGTAATCAATTTTTCAGCAATCTGAAGCCCTTGTTCACCATAGTCTGGTTGTGAAAGTAAAAGTTCATCGATATTGACACCGAGCGCTTTTGCATATTCTGGGTCAAGCGCATTTTCAGCATCGATAAAGGCTGCAATGCCACCTTCTTTTTGAACCGCTGCAACGGCATGAAGCGCAACTGTTGTTTTACCAGAAGATTCTGGTCCATAGATTTCAACGATACGTCCTTTAGGATAACCACCTGCACCAAGCGCAATATCAAGTGCAAGTGAGCCTGAACTTACTACTGACACTTTTTGGTTGGCTGCTTCGCCAAGACGCATAAGTGAACCTTTCCCAAAGTCTTTTTCAATCAGAGCAAGTGCATCTGCCAAAGCTTTGTCACGCTCAGCGCCATATTTTTTGGTAATATCATCAAAATTTGTTTTTTTCTTTGTTGCCAAATTTTATCTCCGTTATTCTTTATTATGGTTTAATTATAGCATTTTTCGAGACTTTTTATAAGCCCTCTATACTTTATCTATACGTTTTTATCTTACATTTGTCACTTTTAATTTAATTTTTAAAATTCTTGATTCAAGGGTAATTCGCGTTCAAAAGTTAGACGAACTGATCAAGCTGTCAGCCAATTTTTATTTGACAAGTTGGGCAAAAATGGGTACCCCGACCTCCAACTTTAATTTTTTGAATTTTTGTTCCGCACCGAGAACAAGGAGTTTCTGCTTTTCCGTAGACTTGCAATTCATCTTGCATTTTCCCAGTTGTGCCTAGGGCACTATAAGTTCGAATGCTCGATCCACCTAAGCGAACAGCTTTTTGTAATAGCTCTATGATTGCGTCGTGTAACTCATGCACGGATCTGTCATCAAGTAGATTTGCTCGTGTTTCGGGATGGATTTTAGAATACCAAAGGGCCTCATCAACATAAATATTTCCCAAACCTGTGACAAGGCTTTGTTCCAATAGATAAGGTTTTATCTTTTTCGTCGATTTTTTTAATTTTTCTCTGAATATCTCTTCATCGAATGCTTCATAAGTAGGCTCTGGACCAATTTTCTTTTGAAGAAAGTAGCTGACCAATTGGTCAGTAAGTATAAGCTCCCAAGTTCCAAACTTACGAACGTCAGAGTAGATCAACTGCTTATCATCAAATTTAATTGACAAATGGTCATGTTTTCTCAAGGGCTCATCAAGCACCGCAAGACGATATTTCCCCTCCATTCTCAGATGTGAAATTAAGCGCCAGTGCTCTCCGATTTCAAAGATTAAATACTTGCCACGTCGTGAAATTCCTGTAATTGTTTGCCCTTGCAAGGTTTTTTGAAGTTGTTCAAATCCCGTTAAAACCATCCGGGGATACGTCGCCTCAATCCCTCGAATAGGTAGACCAACTACTTCTTTCTCCAGTCCTCGTCTGACTGTTTCAACTTCTGGTAATTCTGGCATAGTCACCTCCCTCCTCGAAAACTACTGACTAGTCTGTCAGTAAAAAAACGGCAAAACCAGCACCGCTCCTCCTTTAAAACATCTCTTATCCTTCTTTTTCTCTCTATGAATTGAGAACGATAATACCTCTATTTTAAAGGTCCCCTTTTTTAGGGGCCAGTGACTATTTTACCATTTCTTATACAATTTTTTGTCTTTTGACTTTTGAAAATTACTTTCCAGAATCACCATAATTTGATAAAACGCGAGCTGATGGGTCAGTAACTTCTGCCCCAACCCAATCGCGATTAGGCATCCAAAAATCAAGAATCCAATCTTCATATCCTGGATAAAATTCTTCAAAAATCTCACGATACATCAATGATTCTTTGGTAAATGGTGTATGTTTTGGATACTTTTCACTGGCCTTTGCCAAGTCATCATCAGAATATTTTTCGTCAGCAAATTCTTTTAAATAGTCAACCATTGAATGACCAACAGCGTCAGAAAAAGCAGCTTTTTCTCTGAATAAAATCTCATCTGGTAATAGTTCAGTCCCTTCAAAAGCATGACGCAAGAGATATTTCCCTTTGCCATAAGTATTCAATTTTCTGCTGGGATTAATAGACATGACATAGGCCGCAAAATCCAAATCAGCAAAAGGAACACGCGCTTCAAGAGAATGAGCCGCTAAACAGCGGTCAGCCCGCAGGACGTCATACATATAAAGTTCATGCACTCGTTTTTGAGCTTCTTTTTGAAAGGCACCAGCTGATGGAGCAAAGTCAGTATATTTATAACCAAACATTTCATCAGAAACTTCACCAGTCATCAAAACTTTCAGTTCTGTATTCTCGTGAATATATTTACAGATTAAATACATGCCAATAGAAGCCCGAATCGTTGTGATATCCCATGTTTCTAAGTGCCAAATCACTTCACGGACTGATGAAAGGACATCTTCTTTTGTCATCAGAATTTCGGTATGGTCAGTTCGTAAGAAATCTGCCACTTCACGAGCATATTTCAAATCAATCGGATCGGTTTCCATTCCAATAGCAAAGGTTTTGATTGGACTTTCTAATTCCTTAGCTGCAATCGCACAAACCAATGATGAATCTAACCCCCCTGACAAGAGATAGCCCATTGGAGCATCTGCATGAAGACGTTTTTTGACTGCACGTTCCAATTTGCGACGAATATGTCCTGAAATTTCAGCCAAAGGTTCTTCAACAATTGTTGAAACCTCAGCAATGTCATTAAAAACATGAAATTCACCATTGGCATAGTAGTAACCTGGAGGAAATGGTGTCACATCATTACATGTTGAAATTAGTGCTTTGGCTTCAGAAGAAAAACAAATTTTTCCAGTTACTTTATTATAACCATAAAAAAGTGGACGAATTCCAAAGGGGTCACGAGCAGCAAAAATTTCAGCAGTGTTTTCATCAACCAAGACAAAAGCAAATTCAGCATCGAGCATTTTTACCATTGTTTCGATTCCAGCAGTTTCAAAAAGTGGTAAAAGAACCTCACAGTCAGAATCACCAATAAATTTATAACCTTTTGTTTCCAAGAACTTACGGAGACTTAAAAAGTTATAGATTTCACCATTACACATCACTCTTTTGCCATTTAAACCAAAAGGCTGACGTCCCAAGTCTGATAAATCCATGATTGAAAGCCGGCAAAACCCAAAATCATTTCCCAAAGTATCACGAACATGCTGTTGGTCATCCGGTCCTCGATGCTCAATCAATTCCAAATTCCTTTTAAAGTCTTCCTCTGTTAAATCAGACAACTCCATAAATAAAAATCCGCACATAATATCCCCCAAATAATTATAATTTTCAACATTATATCACAATTATCTGTAAATTTCATAATAAAATAAAAAAATAGCGAAGCTTCGCTATTTTCATTACATATAATCATCACGATTGTAGCCAAAGTCCGCTAAATCCATTTTTCGGTCGCGCCAATCATTTTTGATTTTAACCCAAGTTTCAAGATAAACTTTATCCCCAAGCATAATTTCAATATCTCGACGCGCCATTTTCCCGATTTTACGAATCATATCGCCGCCTTTACCAAGAATGATTCCTTTTTGGCTCTTGCGTTCAACAATAATTGTTGCCATGATATGAATCTTACCCGTTTCTTCATCACGCGTCATTTGATCAGTAGTGACCGCGATTGAATGTGGAACTTCTTCCCGAGTTAATAATAAGATTTTTTCACGAATCATTTCTGAAACAAGAAAACGCTCAGGATGGTCAGTGATTTGATCTTCTGGGAAATATTGAGGACCCTCGTCCAATTTTTCAGAGAGCGTATCAATTAATCTTTCTGTATTATTCCCTTGTTTAGCTGAGATGGGGACCACTTCAGAAAACTCCATTTGTGAAGTATAATCGGCTACAATTTCAAAAAGACGGTCAGGATGAATTTTATCAATTTTATTGACGACCAAAATGACAGGAACTTCTGCCTTTTTCAAGCGCTCAATAATCATATTTTCACCGGTTGAACGTGGTTCATCAGCCGCAACCATGAACAAAACGACATCACATTCACGTAAAGTCGAATAAGCAGATTGAACCATGAAATCGCCTAAAGCATTGTGTGGTTTGTGAATACCTGGCGTATCAATGAAAACAATTTGTTCATTTTCTGTAGTATAAATGCCTTGAATTTTATTTCTTGTTGTTTGAGGTTTATCTGACATGATGGCAATTTTTTGTCCCATCACGTGGTTCATAAATGTTGATTTTCCAACATTTGGACGACCTAAAATCGCCACAAATCCTGATTTAAATTTGTTATTTGTCATAGCGCTATTATAGCATAAAATCAGTTATTTTAAAGCAACATTCTCAAAGAAGAGCGAGGAAGGTTTACTGATGGACCGGTCAGCAATCTGAAGTTAAAAAATTCACTGACAGCTCGGTCAGTGAATTTTTATTAGTCTTATTTATCGCCACGGCTACGCATTACGAAGCCAGCTGATTTTTCTGTACCAGTGGTACGTTTACGAGGAGTTTTTTCTCCTTGTTTACGATCGTCAAAACGACGGTCATCACGTTTTCCACGGTAACCGCCACGGTTATCATCACGGTCTTTCCAGTTGCGTTTACGATCTCCACCGCGTTCGCCATCTTTACCATCACGATTGCCACGGTAGCCGCCACGGTTTCCATCACGGTCACCATTTCCACGACCTTTATAGCGTCCGCCGCCACCTTTACCTTTTTTCTTGAAGCCTTTTCCTTCACCATTAAATGGCAATGGACGTTCAGCTGTAATCTTAACTTCTTCTTGATTATCAGGGTCTTTTACGCGACCTTGAAGAAGTAAAGCAACCAATTCTTTAGCATCAAATTTTTCAAGTAGGCTCGCTGCTTGTTTGTCAAATTTAGCCAATTTTGCTTTAGCTGAGTCATCAGACAAATCACGAAGCACATCATCCATAGCTACTGAGAGTGAAGCTTCATAAGCTTCTTCTTTTGTAGGTGGTTTCAAGCCTTTCATTGGTTTGTTTGTCAACTTTTCAATGGCACGAAGGTAACCCATTTCGTTGTATGAAACAAATGTTACTGAACGTCCTGATTTACCAGCACGACCGGTACGACCAATCCGGTGAACATAGCTTTCTTGGTCTTGAGTAATGTCGTAGTTATAAACGTGAGTCACTCCTGACACGTCGAGTCCACGAGCGGCAACGTCAGTTGCCACCAAAACGTCAATGTGTCCTGCTTTGAAATCACGCAATACGGCCAAACGTTTATTTTGGTCTAAATCACCGTGCATTCCTTCAGCACGGTAACCGCGCAATTTAAGCCCACGAATCAATTCGTCAACACGGCGTTTTGTACGACCGAAAACAATTGCAAGTTCTGGACGTTCCACATCAAGCAAACGAGTCAAAACATCAAATTTTTCAAATTCTTTTGTTTTCACATAATATTGATCAATACGGTCAGCCGTCATTTCTTTGGCTGCAATTTTGATGTGTTCAGGATTTTTCATGAATTTCACACCAATTTTTTTGATGTCGGCAGGCATTGTTGCAGAAAAGAGCAATGTTTGACGATTTTCTGGTGTTTTTTCAATGATGAAATGGATGTCTTCCAAAAATCCCATGTTCAACATTTCATCTGCTTCATCAAGAATTAAAGTTTCAAGTTGATCCAATTTAATTGCTTTACGTTTAATCAAGTCAACCAAACGTCCTGGTGTTCCCACAACAATATGTGCACCAGCTTTAAGGCCTTTAATTTGTTTTTCAATACTTGAACCACCAAAGACAGTACGAACTTTAAGTCCTTTTGATTTACCAAAACGGAAAAGTTCTTCTTGTCCTTGAACCGCAAGTTCACGGGTTGGCGCAATAACAAGTGCTTGAATCGCTGGATTAGAAGCATCAATTTTTTCAATTGTTGGAAGACCAAATGCCGCTGTTTTACCAGTTCCTGTTTGCGCTTGACCTAGAACGTCACGCCCTTCAAGTGCAAGTTTTATTGTTTGTTCTTGGATTGGTGTTGGTTGCTCATAACCAATCTCTGTAAGTGTATTTACGATTCCTTCTGACAGGCCGAGTTCACTAAATTTCATTTTTTACCTATATTTCTACTGCGTGTTCCCACGCCAAAATTTTTATTACAGGGTACGAAACCCTTGCTACAGGCGAAATTTATGTGACTCGCCTGACGTAACTTACCTATTATAGCACACTTTTTTCGCTGAAAATGCTTACGCCATTTATTTTTTTAAATTATTTTTCATTAAAAAGTTACTGACAGCTCTGTCAGTAACTTCTTAACATGTATTTTAAAAGTTAAAAGCAGTCTTAAACGCTCTTTAAATCTTACACCGAAAACTGTTCTAGCAATTCCACATCAGGATATTTATCTTGGAACCAGCGCATGGCAAACTCATTTTCAAACAAGAATAAAGGGTGGTCAAAACGATCTCGTGCCAAAATATTACGTGAACTAGACATCTTTTCGTCCAAATCTTCTTCTTTAATCCAACGTACTGTTTTTGACCCCATTGGTGTCATGATAGTTTCAGAATTATATTCGCGTTCCATTCGGTCTTTAAAGACTTCAAATTGAAGTTGCCCAACCGCGCCAAGCATGATATCACCAGTTGTATAAGATTTGTAAAGCTGAATGGCTCCTTCTTGTACCAATTGGTCAATGCCTTTTTGAAAAGATTTTTGTTTCATCACATTTTTGGCTTGAACACGCATGAACAATTCAGGAGTAAATGTTGGCAATGGCTCAAAAGCTTTTTTCAATTTACCTGTGGTTAAGGTATCCCCAACCTGATAAGTTCCAGTATCATAAACCCCAATAATATCACCAGCTACAGCATTCTCAACATTTTCTCGCGATTCAGCCATAAATTGTGTGACATTTGAGAGTTTCACTTTCTTACCCATCCGAACAAGATTAACATCCATTCCTCGTTCAAATTCACCAGATACAATCCGAACAAACGCAATTCGGTCACGGTGACGTGGGTCCATATTGGCTTGGATTTTGAAAATGAAACCAGAAAAATCAGGATTTAACGGTTCAATTTCTTCCTCATCTACCGTTTTATGTGAATGAGGTTCTGGTGCGTATTCTAAAAAGGTTTCAAGGAAAGTTTCTACCCCAAAACTCGTTAAAGCCGAACCGAAGAAAACAGGAGTCAATTGCCCTGCAACAACTTCTTCCTCAGAAAATTGATTTCCAGCATCCAAAAGTAATTCAGCATCTTCTAAAGCTTGAGTAAAGAATGGATTTTTTGTCAAAGGATGACTAGTCGGCACTTCCCCATTTTCATCAAATTCAACAAAACGTTTGCCATCCTCAGGTTGATAAACTTCCACACGACCATGCGTAAAATCATAAAGCCCTTGGAAATTTTTCCCCATTCCGATTGGCCAATTCATTGGTACACTAGCAATGCCAAGAATTTCTTCCAATTCAGAAAGCAAATCAAGCGGTTCACGCCCATCACGGTCAAGTTTATTAATGAATGTGAAAACTGGAATCCCTCTGCGTTTTACAACTTGGAAAAGTTTTTTCGTTTGTGCTTCAATCCCTTTAGCACTATCGATAACCATGACCGCAGCATCAACCGCCATCAATGTCCGATAAGTATCTTCTGAGAAATCTTCGTGCCCGGGCGTGTCCAAAATATTAACACGTTTGCCTGCATAATCAAATTGCATGACAGAACTTGTTACAGAAATTCCACGTTCTTTTTCAATATCCATCCAGTCTGACTTAGCAAAATTACCCGTTTTCCGAGCTTTTACAGTCCCCGCTTCCCGAATGGCTCCCCCAAATTTCAATAATTGTTCTGTAATCGTCGTCTTACCAGCATCCGGGTGACTGATGATAGCAAAAGTCCGACGTTTTTTTATTTCTTCTTGTAAAGTCATTTATACTCTCTTTTTCTTTAATTATTCATTTATATTTTTAATTTATTTTACATTGGTTAAGCCTCAAAAAAATAGTTCTTTTAATTATATCAAAATTTGCTCTGATTTTATAGTTGATTTTTATAAATTTTAGCAACAAACTAAAGCGTTAAAAAATTCATCCGATGGGTAATTAAACAAAAGAAAAAACAATCAGCAAACCTAATTGTTTTATCATTAAATTTTTTATTTATACAGTAGCGTTTTTCTTGTAAATTTCTGCCTCTGCCTCTGTTGAAAAGACAAAATGTCCTGGGGTAATTTCCCGCATTTCCCGTTCTTGTCCATCCAATTCAGCCGTTGGGTCATAAACAATTGGAGTACGTTCCCGCTCAGAAATGGGATCTGGTGACGGAATTGAACTCAACAAACTCTTAGTATAAGGATGAATTGGATGATTGTAAACTTGCTCAGAAGTTCCAACTTCCAAAATTTTACCCCAGTGCATGACTCCAATTCGGTCAGAAATATATTTAACCATCGATAAATCATGAGCAATAAACAAGTAAGTCAAATTTTCTTTTGCTTGAATATCTCTCATCAAATTAACAACCTGAGCTTGAATTGAAACATCAAGCGCAGAAATAGGTTCATCAGCTACGACAAATTTAGGTTTTACGGCAAGTGCACGCGCAATCCCAATCCGTTGACGTTGTCCGCCAGAAAACTCATGAGGATAACGCGTCAAATGGTCATCATTCAACCCAACTAAACGTAAGAGTTCCAATACACGAGCATCACGTTCAGCCTTAGTTTTTACCAAACCATTGGCATCAAGTCCTTCAGCGACGATATCTTTGACGCGCATTCGTCCATTAAGCGAAGCCTGAGGATCTTGGAAAATCATTTGTGCTTCTGAACGGTAATCACGCAAATCTGATCCTTTTAAATTACGAACATCTTTACCTTCAAAGAGAATTTCTCCACCAGTAATGAAATTATCATAAAGTTTAAGAATTGCTCGACCAATTGTTGTCTTACCCGAACCCGATTCACCAACCAATCCAAAAGTTTCTCCCTCATAAATATCCAGAGAAACGTTGTTAATGGCCTTGTTTGCACCTTTTTTGCCTTTATTAAAAGTCAAATCAAGGTTCTTCAATTCAATTACTTTTTTACGTTCAGGCATCACTTTCCCCTTTCAATTCTTCCCAGCGTTTCCAGCGTGCTAAGATATTATCAGAAGGCGTCACCTTCGGTGCTCGTGGGTCTAAAAGCCAAGTTTTGGCAAAATGAGTGGGAGAAACTTCAAAATAAGGAGGTTCTTCCTCAAAGTCTACCGCTAAGGCAAATTTATTGCGTGCTGCAAAAGCATCGCCTTTGGGCGGATTTAACAAATCTGGTGGAGTACCTGGAATAGAAACCAAGCGATCTACCGAAGAATCAACCGTCGGCATAGAATCCAGAAGTCCCCAAGTATATGGATGTTGGGGATTATAGAAAATTTCTTCAACTGTCCCATATTCTACAATTTCTCCTGCGTACATCACGGCTACTTTGTGTGCAAATCCAGCAACTACACCAAGGTCGTGGGTAATGAAGACAATTGATGAATTAATTCTTTCTTGCAATTCGGCCATCATATGCATAATTTGCGCTTGAATGGTTACATCTAAGGCTGTTGTTGGTTCATCTGCAATTAAAACTTCAGGGTCAGCCGCAAGAGCGATTGCAATTACCGCACGCTGGCGCATCCCCCCTGACCATTGGTGAGGGTAATCATTAATATGTTGCTCAGCATCAGGGATACCTACTTGTTGCATCAATTCTAAGGCACGCTTCATTGCTGCAGCTTTACTCATGCCTTTATTATGTTTTAACATTGGCTCAGCAATTTGTTTGCCAATACGCATGGTAGGGTCCAATGAAGTCATCGGATCCTGAAAAATCATTGAAATTTCATTTCCACGAATTTTTTGCCATTCTTCTTCTTTTAAATCCAGCAAGTTCCGCCCCTTGAAGAGCAACTCTCCCTCTGGAATTTCTGCATTCTTTGCATTTAGCCCCATCAATGTTTTTGTCGTTACTGATTTTCCAGAGCCTGATTCGCCAACAATTGCTAGCGTCTGCCCTTTTTCTAAATCAAAAGAAACATTTCGAATTGCTTTTACATCTCCAGCGTAAGTGTGGAAATTGACATGCAAATTTTTTACTTCTAATACTTTTTCTTCTGTCATTTTTAGTCCTCACTTGCTCTAGGGTCAAAGGCATCACGTAAACCGTCACCGAAGAAAATGAAAGTTAACGATAATACAGACAATACTATGGCTGGGATAATCAGCTGGAAGGGATAAAATTGTAAACTTGCAATCCCATCATTAATCAATGTACCAAGAGAAGATGTCGGAGGTTTAACCCCTAGATTAATTGCAGATAAAACTGCTTCATACATGATCATACTTGGAATATCAAACATGATTTGAACCACAATGACTCCAGAAACATTTGGCAACAAATGTTTTGTAGCGATTTTCCAAGTAGATTGTCCTAAAGTTTTTGAGGCCAAGACGAAGTCACGCTCCTTATAGGAGAGAACCATGTTCCGTACCTGCCTGGCCATCCCGGTCCATGCAAATAGACCAATCGCAATAATAATTGATGAAATCCCTTGTCCTAAGAGTAGGGCAAGCATTGTTACCACAACTAAGTTAGGTACAGATTGGATGATTTCAATGATCCGTTGCATGACCATATCGACTTTTCCGCCCATCCAGCCGGAAATAATCCCATAGGTCACCCCAATTACTAGGTCAATCAGTGCTGCAGCAAGAGCAATAATCAACGATATGCGCAAACCAACAATTGTCCGTTTAGCTAAGGAACGCCCATATTTGTCAGTCCCAAAGACATAACTCTTACCTTTTTCTACCCCTTGTTCTTGATAAACATCAGAACGGGTGGTTGAACCTGGAGCTTTAAATTCACCATTCCAAAAAGGCAAATCGCCAGAAAGTTTGGGTGGTAGATTTCCATAAACTTGCGATTTATTTGGATCAAAATAGTTCGCTTTAGATTGAGGCACAACCACAGCTGAAATGACCGAAAATACAAGAGTGATAGCAATAATCCACATTGCCACTAAAGCAACTTTATTTTTCTTAAAACGACGCCAAGCATCTTGAAAGAAACTCAGAGCTGGTTTTGCAATTTTTTCTGTTGAATCTGAACCCTTTGAACCAACAAGGGTGAAGTCTTTATTTACATTTTCCATTTTCTTCAAACCCTTTCTAGAGACGTACTCGTGGATCTACAATGGCTGTGAGAATATCCGTAACTAAGATAAACACCATTAAGATAACCGCATAAACAATAGTAGTTGCCATGATGACTGGGAAATCTTTGGCTGGGATTGAATCTACAAACTGAGAACCAATTCCAGGGATTGAAAAGATTTTTTCAATCAAAACTGAACCTGTCAATAGGTTCGCTGCCATAGGGCCAATCAAAGTCAACATAGGGATTAAAGAATTACGTAAAGCGTGTTTGTTAACTACCTCTTTCTCAGATAGTCCTTTGGCACGCGCCAACAAAATGTAATCTGAGGAGAGTGATTCAATCATTTCTGAGCGTACAAAACGCGTTACAACGGCCATTGGGGCAAAGGAAAGTGCCAAAGTAGGCATGATCGTCTGTGAAAAACTTCCCCATCCTGAAATTGGAAATAAATTCATATTAAAGCCAAAGTAAAGCAAAATTAATGTACCAATTACAAAAGAAGGAACAGAGATACCAAGCACAGAAACGAACCCGAAGATACCATCTAAAACACCATTTTTACGACGGGCAGAAGCTTTCCCCATGAAAGCTCCCAAGATTGTACCAACAATTAAAGCCTGGACACCAAGCTGCATAGAAACAGGGAGGCGTTGAGCAATCATAGTAAGAACTGGTTGATTGGTATACACAAATGAAGTACCAAAATTTCCAGTAAACATATGACCAATATAAATGAAGTATTGTTGCCATAATGGCTTATCTAAGCCATAAGCATGTTTCAAAATTTCTAACTGATCCGGAGTCAGCTTTGGATTGGAGAACGGAGTACCCGGCATGACCTGCATCATAAAGAACGTTAACGTCACAATCAAGAACAATGTGAGAAGCAAGAGTCCCAAACGTTTAAGAATATATTTAACCATAAAAAAATTTCCTAATCTAAGCGAAAAGATAGGGTTGGCAATCTGCCAATCCTAACTTTCTTGCTCTAAATCTTTGCTATTATTTGAGATAAGCTGCTTTGAAATCATAGTTCAAACCAGTTGATCCGTATACGAGTCCTTTAAGATTAGCATCACGCAGAACTGGTGTTGTACGGAAGTAAAGTGGATTGAGATTTGATTCATTGTAGAGCGCTTCTTCAGCCGCTTTGTAGTCTGCATAGTGTTTTGCAGGGTCAAGGGCATCTGTAGTTTCAGCTGCTTTAATGGCATTATCATATGTTACATTATTAATCTTACCATTATTATTTGGCCCATCTTTAACAAACAAATCAAGGAATGTTGAAGGTTCAGCATAGTCGCCACCCCAAAGTGAGATAACCATGTCAAAGTTTCCTGTCGTAGAATCATTCAAACGTTGTTTGAACGGTACTGACTTGATATTGAGTGTCAAACCAGGAAGTTGTTTTTCCCACGCTTGTTTAAGGAAAGTTGCTGAATCTTTAGATGCTGAAGTATCATCAGTTGTCAATGTCAATGTTACTTTAGTTGCACCGATTTCTTTTAGACCTTTTTCCCATGCTTCTTTAGCTGCTGCTGCATCATATTTATATGGTTGTGCGGCATATTCTGCGAAGTCTTCACCTGTATTTGTTTGAGCCATTCCAGCTGGAGTCAAACCTGTTGCTGGGTTCGAAGCTGGCGTTACAGTATCGACATATTGTTGACGGTCTGTCGCTAAATTGAAGGCTTCACGGATATTTTTATTTGCAAGTGCTTTATTTTTACCCGATTGGTTGTATTGTACGTAAGCTGTCGTCGCTTCTTTCAAAGAAACAACATCTTTGTTATCTTTATTTGCTTTGTAGAGGTCTGGATCACCAATACCCGTTTGAGCAATTTTGCCTTGTTTATATAAATTATAAGAGGTTTTAGGATCTTGAACCACTTGGAAGTCAATTTCTTTCGTCTTCACAGCACTCTTGTCCCAATAATCATCATTTTTCACAATTGAGAAAGTTTGGTTTGAACCGTTCCAACCTTTTGATTTTTCAAACTTGTAAGGACCTGAGTAAACCATCTTTTCTGAAGATGTTCCATATTGTTTACCATATTTTTCAACAACTTTTTGGTTGAGTGGGTAATAAACAGAATTGGCTGTCAGGTATTCAAAGTAAGGGGTTGGTTGTGCCAATGTAACAACAAGTGTTTTGTCATCAGTTGCTTTAACACCCAAAGTTGATTTATCAGCTTTACCTGTGTTAATCTCATTAGCATTTTTCACTGCTCCAAGAAGATAACCATACTCAGATGCTGTTGCAGGATCAACTGCACGTTGCCATGAGTAAACAAAATCTTTTGCAGTAAGTGCATCCCCATTTGACCATTTCAAACCGTCACGAAGATGGAAAGTATAGGTGAGGCCATCGTCAGATACATCAACTGATTTTGCAAGTTCTGGTTGCGCCTTACCATCTTTATCTGTACGTGTCAAACCGGCATTTGTATTACCGATGATAATATTTGAATATGTATCGGTAGCCAACGATGAATCCAGTGTTTGGATTGGTGATGTCAAGTTCCATTGAATATCTTTAGAAGATGATGATGAACTAGCGTTATTACTGCCACAAGCTGCAAGCACTGCGGCAGAGCCGAATGCTACTGTACCTAAGGTAACCTTTTTCCAAGTCTTCATGTCATTTCCCTCTTTCATGAATGATCTCTGACGTTTGTAATTTTTATTATTGTCAGAAAATTTATTATATTGGTATTATACTTAATTCAAACTAAAATGTAAAGTATAATGAATATATATTCCAAAAATTTAACATTTAAATATTTTATAGCGGAAATATTTCACAAACTTAAATATCAACCGTTTACTTTTTGAAATGTATATTGAATTTTCATCGCTGAACATTATTTTCTGAAAATTCTTTATAAAAGTATTATACTTATTCTTAACTTAATTGTCAATAAAAAAGATAAATTTTCTGAAAACTTATCTTTTTGAGTTTCTATTTGAGATAGGCCGTTTTTAGATCGTAAGATAATCCTGTGGAGTGGAATTCTAAACCTTTAATCTTGGGATTCATCAGTGCAGGATTAGCCTGAAAATCTACTGGGTTAACATATGAGCCTTGATAAAGTGCCGCTTCTGCTGCTTTATAATGCTCATCAACTTTAGCTGGACTTAAAACATCTGGTGTCGTTGTAGCTGCCTTAAATGCAGCATCATAATCTTTACTTGAGAATTTACCATCATTGTAAGATTGCCCTGTCGTAAAGAGTTGCAAGAAAGTCGAGGGTTCAGCATAATCTCCTCCCCAACCCGATAGAACTAAATCAAAGTTACCATTTTGCGCATCATTTAAACGTTGTTTAAAAGGCACTAACTTCAAATTCACTTTTAGTCCTGGTAGGGTTTGCTCGTAGGCAGTTTGCAGATAATTGGCAGTAGCTTGTGAAGGTGCTAAATCCCCAGCCGCTTCAAAGTTCAGTGTGAGCTTGGTTAAACCAACTGCTTTGAGACCTTTTTCCCATAAGGTTTTTGCTTTGGCTGGATCATAGGTATACGCTTGCTTTGCGTAAGTCGCAAAATCTTCACCTGTTGAAGTCTTACTCATTCCTGCCGGTGTAAAGCTTTTGGCAACAGTAGAGCCAGGCAGTGCTGTTTTGATTACCCCTTCGCGATTTGTGGCTAAATTAAGCGCTTCTCGAATATTTTGATTAGCAAGCGCTTTTTGAGCTTCGGGACTTGATGCATTTTTTCCTGATTGATTGTATTCAATATAATCGGTACGGGCTTGTTTAAAGACAGTATAGCCCTTGGTCTTTTCATTCGCATCAATCAAATCCGTGGTAGGAAGGAAAGTGAAGTCCAATTTACCTTGTTTGTAAAGTTGTGCTCCCGTATTAGCATTACTGATAACTTGGAAGTCAATTTGTTTAGACTTTACGGAACCTTTGTCATAATAATTGGGATTGGCATAAATTGAAAAAGTTTTGTTTGTCCCCGTCCATCCTTTGTCAGATTTAAACATATAGGGACCATTGTAAACCGTTTTATCCGAAGAAGTTCCGTATTGTTTGCCATATTTTTCGACAACTTTTTCATCTAAAGGATAATAAACTGCTTGTGAGAGCAAGAATTTAAAATATGGGGTGGGTTGGGCTAACGTGACCGTAAGGCTTGTTTCACTATCTGCTTTTACACCAAGTTTATCTACTGTGGCTTTTCCTGCGATAATCTCATTTGCATTTGAAAGAGCACCTAGCAGGTAGGCATATTCTGAACCTGTTTTTGGATTAACAGCACGCTGCCAAGCGTAAACAAAATCTTTAGCAGTTAGCTTATCACCGTTTGACCACTTCAGATGATCACGCAATGTAATCTTATAGGTCAAGCCGTCTTTAGAGACATCAATAGCTTTAGCCAGTGCTAATGCAGCATCTCCTTTAGCATCTACGCGGGTCAAACCTTCTTCTACATTTCCAGCAATGGTGTAAGAATATTGATCTGTCAGGATCGTTGAATCAAGTGAAGCCACATCGGTTGGAATCGAGAATTTAATCGTTTTATCTTGGCTCTCTTTTGAACTTCCGCAAGCCACAAGCACAAGTGTGGTGAGCAAAGCAACCGTGGTTAATCCAATAGTTTGTCCTTTTTTCATATCGTTTCTCCTCAAATTTCTCACAGTAGTTTTCTCATTTTTCTGAAAATTTAACTGTGGGAATATTATACCCTCTTCTTTTTCAATTGTCAATAATTATACTGTATTTTCTGATAATTTCGCGTAAAAAAAACTACTGACAGGTCGGTCAGTAGTTTTTTATACTTTTAAACAAGTTTATCAACAATCGCTGACAGCTTCATGCTATTAGACCCTTTAAAAAGGACTTGATCCTGAGGTTCAATTTCCTCAAGTAAGGCTTTTTCTAAGTCTGGCAACGACGAGAAGTAGCTGACAGGTTGGTCAGTAGCGCTGTCTGCAAGATTTTTCATCAGCGGACCATACAAATAAACCCGATCCAGTTTTGTAAAATCTAAAGTGTCCAGAAGGCCTTTATGAAGCTCTGGAGCAGTTGGTCCAAGCTCTAACATATCTGCTAAAACTGCAATTTTACGCCCTTTTTCATTTTTAGGAATACTTTGAAAGGTTTCTAGAATAAGTCGCATGGCTGTAGGGTTAGCGTTATAGACGTCACTAAGTAAGTCAGCGCCATTTTTCGCTTTCTTCCATTCGGTACGATTTCTTGTGAGATTAACGTTCTCCAGTGCACTTTTAATCTTTGCCTCACTAATCCCATAATGCTGACCAACGTAAGCAGCTAGCATCGCATTGGTAGCATTGTATTTTCCAGGCACTGGGATAGTGATTTCGGTGTTGAGGAAATTTGTTTCAAAGGTCAGACGATCTTTATGTTCAATTAATTTCGTAAGATAAAGCTCCTCCCCTGAAACACCAAAACGTGTAATTTTTTGGTTTTCCGGGATATAAGCGTTAATGATTGGATCTGCTGGCGCAATTAATTCACCATGCAAACCAGCCGTGATTCCCATCTTCCCTTTTGCAATGTTTTCTCTACTTCCCATAAATTCGAGGTGAGCTTCACCAATTAAGGTAATCACTGCAAGTTCTGGTTGGGCAAGTTGAGACAGAAAATCAATGTCACCTGGATGATCCATCCCCATCTCTAAAACAAGCTTTTCAGTTGCTTCAGGCATGTGCAAAATAGTGTAGGGCAAACCTATCTCATTATTGTGATTTCCTTGAGTTTTGTAGGTCATGAAGTCTTGAGCTAAAACAGAGGCAATCATATCTTTTGTTGTTGTTTTTCCATTTGAACCGGTCACTGCAATAACTGGAACTTTTGTTTTTTCCAGATAATATTTGGCTAATTTTTGAAAAGCTTTCAAATTATCCTCAACCAAAAGATGAGGCTCAGGCACCGTTTTTTCTGAAAAAGTCAGCTGCGCCCCCTTTTCAAAAGCAGTGGAGATAAAATCATGGCCATCTCTGGCACCTTGTAGAGGCAAAAAGAGATCACCCGCCTCAATAAGACGGCTATCAAACTCTATTTTGTGAAGAGGCACATCTGGCAGTTGGGTGTAGTCATTTTGCGCGTTAATTACTTGGGCAATTTCGTGAGTAGTCAGTTTCATAGTGTCTCCATTATAACACGTTTGAGACAAAAAAAGCCCGCCAACACTCGTTGACAAACTTACATCAATCATTACTGACCGCTCGGTCAGCAGCCTTTTAAACCTTTTTATTAAACTAAGTGTTGCTCACGAATCTCAAAGGCTGATTTGGCCAAATCCACTAATTTTTCAATCAGCTCAGAATAAGTCAGCCCCATATTTTCCCAAAGTAACGGATACATTGACCACTGGGTGAATCCAGGGATAGCATTAATTTCATTGAGATAAATATTTTCTTCTTTGGTGACAAAGAAATCACAGCGTGATAAGCCTGTACCATTGACAGCTTTATATGCCTTTACAGCATAAGCTTGCATTTTTTCTGACAATTCGGCAGAGATTTTTGCTGGGATGTCCATTTGAATTTTATTATCAATATACTTAGAATTATAGTCATAAAACGCAACATCTTTGACTACTTCACCTGGTTGCGTCGCAGAAACTTCTCCACCATTTCCCAATACGGCACACTCGATTTCACGTGCTTCTACACCTTGTTCAATCACTACTCGGTTGTCATATTTGTAGGCTTCCATCAAAGCGGGTTGTAAACTTACGAGGTCGTCAACTTTTGAAATGCCCACACTTGACCCCATGTTGGCTGGTTTTACAAAAACAGGAAATTGTAATTTTTTTACTACTTCTTCACAAATCATTGCTTGATTTTCGTCAGCAAAAGCTGCCACATAAGGGACCTGAGGCACACCAACAGCTTCGAACACATGCTTAGCCAAGAGTTTATCCATTGTACTAGCTGCAGATAAAATATTCGGTCCAACATATGCCAAACGCAAAATTTCCAAGAAGCCTTGAATTGAGCCGTCCTCACCCATTGGTCCATGTAAAACAGGAAAGACGATGGCCCCTTTTTCATAGATTGCCGCAGGCGAAATGACTGCTTCATCTTTAAGGCTGTCATTGGTCATTAATTTTTCATCGGCGGCTGGCGTTTCAGTAAATTCTTGCGTTTTAACGAAGTCACCTGCTTGAGTAATAAAGTAAGTCTTAACTACAAAGCGCTCATAATTTACCGCACGCATTACAGATTCGGCAGATAAGACTGACACTTCGCGTTCAGCTGAACGACCACCATACAACAAAATCAACGTTTCTTTTGACATAATTTTTCCTTTTTATATAACTGACAGCTCTGTCAGTAAATCTGAAGCCTTTCTCAAGGGTTGATGAACCATTTGCTTGGCCAATCATCACTTTTAAAAGACCCTTACTTATTTTTCCATTTTACCACAGTAAATATTAAATTTCCATTCTATTTTCTACAGCTTTGGATAGAGTGATTTCATCAGCGTATTCGATATCAGAGCCTACCGCTAGACCTCGCGCTAATCGTGTCACTTTTATGCCTGCGGGTTTAATCATCCGTGCTAGATACATCGCGGTTGCCTCACCATCTGAGGTGGCATTTGTGGCGATGATAATTTCAGAAACCTCCGAATCCATTAGTCGTGTTATCAAGCTTTTGACATTAATTTCATCTGGTGAGATTCCATTCATTGGACTAATCGTTCCGTGTAAAACGTGATACAGGCCACGGTATTCACGGATTTTTTCCATAGCCAAAACATCTTTGGATTCTTCCACAACTAAAATGGTCGTTTTATCCCGCATCGGATCAGTACAGATTGCACAGGGATCTTTTTCAGTCAAATTTCCACATATCGAACAAAAGCGCAGATCACGTTTTGCTGACAGAAGATTTTTAGCAAATTCATTGACCTCTTGATCTTCCATGCCAATTGTATAAAAAGCCAACCGAGTGGCTGTTTTCTGCCCAATACCTGGTAATTTTGAAAAAGATTCGATCAACTTCGCTATAGGTTCTGGATAATACATGCTTCTCCTTTTATGGATTAAGTTATGAGCTTCACAAATGGGGAACCTCCCCTCGTGATTACTCGCAAAGGAAACGATATCCGAACAATACAAAATTGTTCGGATGATCTTATTATTTACACTTATTTAAAGTGGTAGCGATCTTGGTATAACTTCGTGATACCAGCTACGATATTTTGATTTGCTTTAGTTCCGCTAGAAGCGTTGGCTTCAGTATTGTCAGGGATGACCACACTTATTGCAATTTGCGGGTTGCTTGATGGCGCATAAGCCACAGCATTATTTGCTGTTAGGATTGCTGTTGAACCATCAGCTAAGGTCACTTCACGTTCTGATGTACCCGTCTTCCCAGAGACTTCAACATCAACACCGTTATTCATGGAGCGACCTGTGGTGTAACCATCTGTACCATGGACAACTTGATACATCCCTTGGTGAAGAACATCCATATTATCTGGGGTGATATTGACTTTATCCATGATTTTAGGTGTAATATTTTTTACCAATTTACCCATTGTACCGTCAGAATTACTATCATAAACACCTTCCACAATATGAGGAGAAATCCGAGTTCCATTATTCGCTATTGTAGCCGCATAAACTGCTAATTGAAGAGGAGTATAGTTATCATACTGACCAAAAGATTCAAACAAGACATTTACCCCAGCAGCTGCATCCGAAGTGGCTGAAGGCAGGTAACCTGTTGATTCTCCTGGAATATCAAGCCCTGTCGCTGCTCCTAGACCATAAGAAGCATATGCCTTACGCAATTCTTCGTAAGCTTTAACTCGATTACTATCATCTAAAGCTTGACCAGCTTGCGTATAAGGTGCACCCATCATACGCATTGCCAACTGCATCATGTAAGTATTTGATGAGTACTGCAATGCTTGCACAGCTGTCAGTGGCATAGCACCAGCATCTCCCCACCAGTCGTTAATCGCTGGTGTCCCTTTAAATTTGATGGATTGAGCGTTAAGTGTGTCGTTTCCTGAAATCACACCCGCATCCCAAGCTGCAGTCAATGTCCCCATTTTAACGACAGAACCTGGCGTAAAGACACTCTGGAAGGTCCCGTTAGTGTACTCGCTGATTGCACCAGTATCCGGATCTCGACTGTAGCCAGACAGTGCTAAGATTCCTCCCGTTTTCACATCTAATACAACAGCATAAGCACCTCTATTATAGGCTCCATACCCACCCGCGATGAGTTCATCCAATTGAGATTTTACAAGATTATTAACATCGTTTTGGAAATCCAGATCAACCGTTAACTTGAGGTCGTTGCCACGTTTTCCTTCTTGAATAGTTTTAGTTCCAGAAACGTCACCGTTCTTATCAAACTGTACTTTACTGATACTGTGTGTCCCTTGAAGTTCACTTTCGTAGCCTTTTTCGATAAAGCCAGTACCTACGCGGTCATTACGTTGGTAGCCTTTTTTGAGATAGGCATCCAATTCTTCGGCTGGCACCCCCGCTTTTTGAGAAGTTATCGTCCCCATGATCGGTGTCAATGAGTTTTCCGCATAGCTACGATCCCACGATGTTCCAATGGTAATGCCAGGGAGATCACTCTCATGCTCAGCAATCGTCGCCTGTTGTTCCGCAGTAATACTTCCTGTTGCAATCATCGTGGTATTAAAGGTCGTTGTACTATTCATTTCCTTAAACAACTTAGCTGCAAAGGTTTGTTCTTCTGTGAAGTTTAAATCACTTTCTTTGACTTTACTTAACTCAACATTATAAATATCTGTCCCAGATAGATCATTACCTTGATCATCAGTCTTTTCTTTTTTAGTCAGACTCTCTGAAATTTTTTCAAGATTTTTAGCATCCGCTAAGTAATAGTCTTTTTTATCTCTTGTTGTCAAAGTACCGACATCAATTGTGTTTGGTAAAATTGTAGCAAGCTTGTCTGCAACTTGACGCATTTCACTCGCAGTGGCATTTTGGCTACGGGTAAATTCTACAGCCTGAACAGGCGTCGTCGTTGCTAGTGGTTTACCATTCGCATCATAAATATTTCCGCGAGGTGCTCCTTGAACAATCTGGACATTTCCACCTGAACTCACAGATTTCTCTGCATAGTAATCTGCATTTAAGACTTGCATATGAAAAAGTTTCCCAATCAAAACCATGAACAAGACAAAAATGACGAAAAATAGGATATTTACTCGTGCTGGAATAGATTTTGCAGGATGTCTCATGACTTTTTTTTCTTTAGGTGTGGCCTTTTTACTTGGTGTTTTCTTCTCAGTGTTTCTTTTTATATTTGCCATTTCAACTCCATGGATGATTTTTTGCGAGTAATTCACCCACAAATTTTATACTTAAACATTTTACCACATTTATGAAAACTTTTCCTTATAATTTCTGATTACTTCCAGTTTAATCAAGTCTTGATGTTTTCGCAAGCAAAATGACTAACAAGAAGGGAATTAAAATAAAAAAACCTGCTTTTTGAGCAGGTTTAATACTTATTTATTAAGCTTGTTTTGGTGCCAAGTAGTATTCGTCAGTAACATTCAAATTATCATCAAATTCAAACACAAGTGGTGGGAAGTTAGGGATTTCAACATCCATAATTTCGTCATCAGACAATTTTTTGATTTGTTTAACAAGGGCACGGATTGAATTACCATGCGCACCAACGAAGACGTTTTTGCCTTCTTTCAATGCTGGAGCGATTTGGTCTTCCCAGAAAGGAAGAGCGCGTTCCAAGGTAACTTTAAGGTTTTCAGCATCAGGAATCAATGAATCTTCAAGTCCAGCATAACGACGATCGCCATGTGCTGAATATTGGTCGTCATGATCCATTGCAGGTGGCAATACATCATATGAACGACGCCAGATATGAACTTGTTCATCGCCATGTTTCGCTGCAGCATCCGCTTTATTCAAACCTGTCAAACCACCGTAGTGACGTTCGTTCAAGCGCCATGATTTAACAACTGGTACCCAAAGTTGGTCTGAGTATTCAAGCGCAAGGTTTGTTGTTTTGATCGCACGTTTCAAAACAGATGTGTAAGCAATATCAAATTCGATGCCTGCTTCTTTAATCAATTTACCAGCTTCAATCGCTTGTTTTGTTCCGTTTTCTGAAAGATCTACGTCAGCCCAACCTGTGAAAAGGTTAGCAAGATTCCATTCAGATTCACCATGACGTGCAAATACTAATTTTGGCATTATATGTATCTCCGTTTGTTTTATTTACTTGAACGAAAACAAGTTCGTTCATTTACAAAGTTAATTTTACTATAAAATTTGCTTTTTTTCTAGCTCTAATTTTATGTAAGCCTTTTTATTACTAGGTTTTTGTTTAAAAAATTTACTGACGAAGCTGTCAGTAAATTTTTTCCTATTTAAAACTTATAATTTTCAAAATAGACTTCAAGACTGCGCTTATAAGAAACAGCAGCGTTTGATAAAAGATGACCCCGATGTTTCACAAGAATTAGGCTATTGCCGTTATCTCCTGCCATTGGCACCACGGTAACATTGTGTACACTGGCTTTATCAATAAATCCCAAACCTGTCGCATAGGCATCTGTCCGTTCCAAAATCCCATTTAGACTCGCGCGGTCCGTCACATTGTAAATTAAAGTATTTTCAAAGGTCTCGACCAAGTCTTCCGAATAATACAAGAATTGTTCATTTTCTTGAGTAAAACGCACACGGTCTAGTGGTTTTAAATCTTGGGCTGAAATAGCTGTCCGATTGGCCAAAGGGTGATCCTTGCGGATATAAATATGCGTTTGGGAGAGAAAAATCTCCTCATAGTCAAGCTCCAGCTTATTTAACATCCGTAAAATCCCCGAGCGATTTTGCTTATTAAGGTAAACCACGCCCAACTCACTATGCCCTTGGGCAACTTCTTGTAAAATATTGTAGGTGGTAGATTCAAAAATACGAAAGTTTTTAATTTCAGGATTTTTCTTTGCGAATTCTACTGCTACAGGTGCCAAAAAATCATAGTGCTGACTAGCTACAGAGAATGTTTTGTCAGATTCTTTAGGTTTGGAATACTTTGATTCAAATGATTCAAAGTTTCGCAAAACGGTTTGTGCTTGTTCATAAAACCGTTCTCCCTCGATGGTCAAGGTTGCACCAGTATTAGTCCGTTCGAAAATTTGAAAGCCTAATTCTTGTTCCAAATCCTTTACAGCAATTGACATAGAAGGCTGACTGACAAAAAGTTGTTCAGAAGCTTCACGAAAAGTCCCACTGTTAGCAATCGCCACGACGTAACGAAGTTGTTTAATATTCATATCATAAATCCTTAGTTTTTTACAAAAAAAGTGTATAGGATGATTATACACTTTTTCAACTTATTTTGTAGCTTTGATGATAGCGTCTGTATAGAGTGCCATTTCCTTTTTAGCCGCTGTTGGCCCTCCAAAGAAATAGACTTTATCATAGTCCATTGTAACGACATGCCCCTCTTTTACGGCTTTTAAGTTTTTCCAAGCAGGATTATTTTCAAGCGCCGTATATTGAGCTTTATCTTTATCTGCAAAATCCACAAAAAGGTAGTCCGCATCAAAGGCTGCTAAACTTTCTGCATTGACTTCAGCATAGCCAACCCCTTTTGAGAGTTCTGCCATTTTAGTAGATTGCTTGAAGCCGAGACCTGTTGTCAGCGCCTGTCCACCCCGAGCAAAATTATCGCCAAAGGCATAAATTTTATCGCCTTGTAGCTCCAGAAGCGAAATGGTGTTTTTCGAAGGCACAATAGCCTGCTTGGCCAATTTTTCTTTCTGCATCTTGGCTTCTTTCTTGAAATCAGCTAAAAAACTAGCTTTTTCGTCTTCACGATTTAACAATTTAGCAAAATAATCAAGGGAGGCATTCATACCAGAAAGTTTTTGATAATTGACAAGGACAGTAGGAGCAATCTTTTCGTAATCAGCAACTTGATCTTTATCTACGGTAATGATAAGGTCAGGATCTTGCGCAATTAATTTCTCCAAATTGAACTTTGGAGCACCGAGATCCACCATATTTTTCTTCTGGCTCGAAGAGAGAAAGGTATTTGGGTAAGCCCATGAGTCGGTTCCGACAACATTTGCTCCCAAAGAAGCTACTTCATCAGGATAATTTTGCACTGCAATTCGCTTAGGATGAGCAGGAACCTTAACATCTCCATTTAACGCATGGAAGGTGACGGTTTTCTCCGATGAAGCTGATTTTTCTGATGAAGAATTTGTGGAACAAGCAGCTAAGGTAACTAGAGCTCCAGCAGCGATAAGTGTTGTAAGTATTTTCTTCAAGAGTTTCTCCTCTATATATAATGAGCTTGATGAAAGCAAGCTTTTTATTTTTATAAACAATTTGTCCTTAACAAATTGATTTCTTAAACTTTTTGGATGAGATAAATATAGTACGGGGCACCTATAAAGGCAACAACAAAGCCTAAAGGAAGGCTTGAAGGCGCAATGATCATCTGTGAGACCACATCGGCAAAACAAAGAATAATCATACCTGATAAAGCGGTAGCCACCAATCTACGTCGCGGCCGAAAGCCTACAATTTCGCGTGCAATATGAGGTGCAATTAGACCTACAAAAGCAAGACCACCCACTAAAAGTACCCCTACAGAAGCAAAAAGGAGGGCCAGAAAATAAAGCTGAATCTTTGTCTTCTTTACTTCTATTCCCAAAACAACTGCCATTTCTTCGCCAAGCGCAAGAATTTCCATTTTTTTGAAATAAAAGGGGAGTACTGACAGGCCTATCAGCAATAAAATGAAGCAAATTAGCAAATAAGTACTGCCTGTTTGCCATATATCACCCGATAACCATACCGCCACCTTTTGAAAATCAAAGGCATTGACTGATAATTGTCCTAGGGTTATCAATGCTTGGAAAAAAGCCGTAATGGCAATCCCCGTCAATAAAACTCGCACAGAGCTGACATTTTTACGAAGCGCAAAAAAGTAGATTAAGGCAAAAGCAAGGAGGGCCCCAAGGAGGGCAAATATCGGATAAGAAAAATTCCATGTCCCGGTGAGTTTAAAATGATCCGCAATGAGCAAAAATGCCACACTACCTGCTGAAGCACCGGAAGTAATCCCAATTGTTCCACTATCCGCTAAGGGATTTTCCGTGATGGATTGAATGATAAAACCCGCGATAGATAAGGCAATCCCAGCTGACAGCACTGTCAGTAAACGTGGTAAGCGAAAATTTGGAATTAAAAGCGCTAAAATTTGACCATTTGTTGAAAACTGGGTGAGATTGATGACTATAAGCAGCACCAACACACCAATAAGGGCTAAAAATCGTTTTTTCATTTGGCCTCCTTCGTGATGATCCACAAAAAGAAAGGAGCGCCCAGAAGCATTGTCAGGCTTCCTGCAGGAAATTCGTAAGGTTTAAACAAATTTCGCGCTGCAAGGTCTGCCATTACAAGGAGTAAACATCCTGCCAAAACAGATAAAACAATGGTTTGCCAAAAGTTATTTCGTACAAAGCGCTTAGCAATATGCGGAGCGATTAGCCCGACAAAACTGATGACACCTACCGCTGCCACAGTCACCCCTGATGCAAGAGCGACCAAAAGCATAATAATCAAACGGACACGATTGACGGAAACACCAAGTGAAGTCGCCATTTCATCTCCAAATGTGAGCAATTTGATTTGATTTGAAAATAGAAAAAGTAACAGCAAAAAAATCACACTGACAACCGCCATCAGTTCTACCTTCATTTGTGTCACTCCTGAAAACGAGCCCACAATCCACAAAAAATAAGACTGGGTATGATGCGTGGCAAACGTAAGTGAACTAGCTAAACTAGTAGCAAAAAGACCTACTGAGGTTCCGACTAAGACAACTTTGAGTGGCTGAAAGTGCGTCCGTGCAGTTAAGAGCATAACGATGCATAGCGCTAAAAAAGCACCTAGAGCGGAGACAAGAGTGGAAACACTATCATTTGTTGATAAGCCAAAGGTTAACAAGACCGATAGCGCAAGACTTGAGCCACCCGAAATCCCTAGTGTCGCCATCTCAGCAATAGGATTACGTGTCATAATCTGAACGAGAAAACCACTGATAGCCAGCAAAAACCCTGTCAAATACAGGCTAAGTAACCTAGGGACACGTAGCTGTAAAACCATTTCATTGGCTGACAGCTCGGTCAGTGGAACGTTTTTATTTCCTAGCATCAAATAGAGGACTGATAAAAAAAGTAAAGAAAAAACTAGGGCTAAAAAGATGAGCATAAAACGTTTTCTAGGCATCTCTCACCCCAGTAATCATCAAACTTTTTGTAAACGTATCACATCCTAAAGTCACATCCAAGCCAAAGCATTCCTTGAGGGTCTGTTCTGTAAAGAGTGCCTCAACGGTCCCTTGAGCGACAACGCGCCCCGCTTTAAGAAGAATTAAGTTGTCCGCAAACCGCGCAGCATGATTCAGATCATGTATCACATACACCACAGTCTTATGATGCTTGGTTGCCAGCTCTTTGAGTAGACATAAAATATCAAGTTGGTGAACTAGATCCAGATAAGTCGTTGGCTCATCCAACAAAATAATCTCACTATCTTGTGCTAAAATCATCGTGATAAACACGCGCTGACGCTGACCACCTGATAGAGTTGCTACTTTTTGATCTCGTACTTCCCAGATATTCGTTTCACGCATCAAAAGTTCAACAAAAGCTTCATCTTCTTTTGATAAGTGTTGTTGCATTAACTTTTGATGGGGAAAGCGTCCTAAGCTTACAAGTTCTTGGACGGTAATATCTGCTGGGGCTGTTACGGACTGTGGTAGGAGGGCTAAAACACGCGCAATCTCGCGATGCGAGAGTTTTGTCAGAGGTTGATCGTTAAAAACCACCTCACCTGCTCCTTTAATCAGTCGCCCCAACACCTTTAATAGTGTAGACTTCCCTGAGCCATTGATGCCCAGTATAGCTGTCGTTTTACCTTTTTCAATCGACAGCGTTACGTTTTTCAATACCTGCTCTTTTCCATAGCACACATTGATATTTTTCGCACCAAAATACATCGTTTTCTTTCCTCTTCACAACGGTTGGTTTATAGCTAAAGAGCTGATCCACCGTAGTCCCCAAAGTATGCGCTAGCTTAAAAGCTAGGGTTAATTCGGGGTCGTATTTATCATTTTCAATCGCATTAATCGTCTGCCGCGAGACGTGAGCGATATGAGCGACATCCTCTTGTGAAAGATGAAGTTGACGGCGTAATTCGCGGATTTTATTTTCCATGTTATCCCTTCTCATCTAAGTTTTTTATTTTCAGTCGTTATAAAGCAGTTTCAAATTTCATTTACTTTTGCAAATAATTGGCTTGTCAAAAGTTTTTTACAAGACTATTATGCCATTTTCCACTCATTTTTGCAAGGTAATCAAAAAAAGCAGAAAACCTGCTTTTCTTAATGAAATGGATTAAAAAATCGGCCCTGATTGACAAAGAAGAGAAGAATAATCATCGCCACTCCTAAAAGCGCAAGCAAGAGAACCAAGTAATCTCTAACATTTAAAGGTTGATAAGAATACCAACTTCTTTTCTTCTTTTTACCAAATCGTCTCAACTCCATAGCTGTAGAAATGGTATCAATTTGTTCTAAGCTGGAAAAAATTAAAGGGAGTAACAATTGAACATTTAATTTTATTCGCGAAAAAAGGCCTACTTTTTTTGATAAATCCATCCCTCTGGCCTGTCCAGCATTACGGATGGCTAAAAATTTTTCTTGCATATCAGGAATATAGCGCAGCGCTAAAGAAACCGAATAGGAGGAACGATAAGGCAGACCAATTTTATTTAAACTACTGGCAAATTGGCTCGGATTAGTAGTTAAGATAAAGAGTAAAGCGAGCGGAATGGTTGAAAAATACTTCAAGACGAGATTAAAAAGGTAAAAAAGTTCTTCTAAACTAAGAGGTCCCCAAAGGAATGTTTTTGAATCATAAAGTCGCGCGCCATATCCAGGGTCAAAAATAAATACAAAAACCAGATTTAAAAGCGCAAAAATTGCCGCAAATTGGGCAACCCTTTTTACTGATGAAAAAGGAATTTTAGAAAAATAAAATAAAACTACCGAAAATAAAGCAACAAAAGCCAGATATCTCGTATCATAAGTCACCATACTACTGATAGAAATTAATAGAAAGAAAAGGAGTTTTGCTGTTGCATTCAGTTGGTAAATAAAAGAATTTCCAGCTTGATAGCCTAGAACACTAAGTTGATTATTCATGCTTTAATCGCTCCTGATTCTGAAAATTGATGAACGCTTTTGTCAGTAAAACGGGATTGGTATCCGTTTGTCTGGCAAGTTGATAAAGGCTGGGTTGACTTAAATTGCCCATTTTTACAAAAGCTTCATTTTCTAAAATTTGATAAGGACTGCTGTCAGCAATAATTTTCCCGTCAGCAAAAACAAGGGTCCGGTCACTATATTCTGTAATTAAATACATATCGTGTGTAATCATAATCATTGTTAAATGAAGACGGCGGTTAAGTTCGTCAAGAAAATCCATGATTTCCCGATAAGATTGTAAATCCTGAGCAGCTGTTGGCTCGTCAAGGACTAAAATTTCAGGTTCTAGTATTAAAATACTAGCAATCGTTACTCTTTTTTTCTGACCATAACTCAAGGAAGAAATTGGCCAATTTCTAAAAGGATAAAGCCCACAAACTTTCAAAATTTCTTCAACTTTATCTTGAATCATTTTTTCATCAACATGACGGAGTCGTAAACCAGCTGCCACCTCATCACTGACAATATTTTGCGAAATCATCAGATTTGGATTTTGCATAATATAACCAATTTTTGCTGCGCGTTCAGAAATAGAATCAGCCATAATCGATTGCCCTCGGTATAAAATTTCGCCACTCGCTTCAACAAAATGACAGAGTGCATTGGCAAAGGTCGACTTACCAACTCCATTTTTCCCGACAATTGAAATTTTTTCTCCTTCTTGAACTTCTAAATTAATACCTTTTAGAACTTCATGTTGAGCAAAATTTACTGATAAATTTTTTACTGACAGAATATTATTTTTGCTGACAGCCTTGTCAGTAAATTTATAAGTGTCTAAAAAATCTGTCAGTAAATTTTTTGCTGACCGAACTTCCAAACTTTTTAGGTCAGAAAAATCTGTCAGTAATTTTGTAGCATTTGCAGCTTTTAATGCTGAGAGATAGAGGGGCTCGCGTAATGAATTTTCATTAAAAATTTCTGTTTTTAATAATTCAGCAGGACTTCCAGTTGCAACAATTTCGCCGTCGTTGACCACGACAATTTTATCAATGCCAAGCGGTAAAACTTCTTCGATTCGGTGTTCGATGATAAGCGTCGTGACTTCATTATTTTCATGAATATCCTTAATCAAAGCCATTGTTTCTAAGCAAGTTTGCGGGTCCAAATTGGCTAAAGGTTCATCAAAAAGTAAAATTGGCGATTCATCAATCAAAACACCAGCTAAAGAAACCCGCTGCTTTTGTCCGCCCGACAAATCTTGGGGGCGATGATTCAAGAGTTTATTTGTTTCTGTTTTGTCTGACCAATAGACCACTTTACTGACCAGTTCATCATGATTCAGACCATCATTTTCCAAAGCAAAAGCAATGTCCTCAGCAACGCTCAACCCAATAAACTGGCCATCAGTATCTTGTAAAATCGTCGACACCTTTTCAGATAATTCAGCAATTGAAGTCCCAAAAGGTAAACCAGCAATGGAGAGTTCCCCACTTGTTTCTCCTTTATGTAAATGAGGCAAAATCCCATTAAGACAAGATCCAATCGTTGATTTACCTGAACCAGAAGGACCGACAATCAGGACTTTTTCCCCAGGAAATATTTCCAAATTTATCTTTTTTAAAGTTGGATTTTTTTGTAAATCATATTTAAATGTAAAATCTTTGAAGGAAATTAAGGGTTCCATTTTTATCCTTTTCTTTATCCATGCACCTCGCACTCATACAAGCGCAAAAGCAGCAAATATTTGCTGCTTTTATTTTAGCATAGGCGGTGCTTTTTATTCTTTATCGAGTGAGCCAGATTTGGTTCTGGTAGCAGCATAGAGTTTGAGTAGTAAAGTCCCTGCTACGGCAATAGTCAATGCATTTACTAAACCAGCAACAATTCCTTGTGTGAAGACCTTATTTGCCGGTTCACTATAAACTAAAACATCTCCAATTGGCGCAATAATTCCCCAAACTACGACATTGGCTAAAAATTGAACAATATTAAAACGAATGATTTCTTTATTTCCAAAAATTCCTTGAGTCAAAGTTTCTCTTTTAACTCCAAAAGCTAGAAATAAGCCCATTAAACCTGAGCCTAAAACCCAAGTCCACCAAGGCGCACCATAGAGAAATGAATCTTTAAGGGCATGACCAATAAATCCAATCAAGAAACCAGCTAAAGGGCCAAATAAGGCTGAAAATAGGGCAAGGACCCCATATTGCAATTGAATACTTGTATTGGGAATGGGTGTAGGAATATTAATCAGCCAACCAATAATCACAAACAAAGCAGCCCCAATCCCAGTGGCAACAACAATTTTTACAGAGTTATTTTTCATTGTTTCTCCTTTTACTCTTCATTTAAGAGTGAAATCTATCTTTACTTTAGCGGTGTGAAGCCTTCTTCGCCAGCAAATCACCAATCAACTGAACGATCAACACAAACACTAAGATTAAAATTGTGGCTACCCATGTCACATCATTGGCAAAACGATTATACCCGTAGGCAATAGCTGTATTACCAAGACCCCCAGCACCGATTGCCCCAGCCATCGCGGTCAATCCTATCAAAGAGATTAGTGTAACAGTTGAAACACGAATCAAACTAGCCAACTCTTCACGAAGATAAACCGTAAAGACAATATCAAGAAAATCAGCACCAACAGTTTGAGCTGCTTCAACTTTTCCATGATCTACTGATTCTAGTGAGGCTTGAACTTGACGGGCATAAAAGGGAGCAACACCCAGTGCCAAAGGGACTAAAGCCGCCGTAGCCCCAATTTGTGTGCCAATTAATAGTTTTGTGAGGGGGGCAATTGCCGCAAGCAAGATAATGAAAGGAAAGGCGCGTCCAATTGACACAATCTTATCCAAAATCCAAAATATGGGACGATTAGGCGTTATTCCATCTTCAGCAGTGACCACTACGCCAATCCCAAAAATCAATCCTAACAAACCACCAATAATTGCCGAGATAAATGTCATATAGAGCGTTTGAACAATCGCTGTCCACCAGCCCGTTTCTCCCGTCCATCCAAGATAAACGACATTAGGAAATGTATGTGCAAACCATGCTGCCATTATTGTACCGCCTTTCCGATAGGTCCTAAAACTGTAAATTTCAATTGACGTTCAGCCAAATAGGCTTTGGCTTCATTGCGCTGTGTCACGGTCCCTTTGATTGTTAAAACTAATGAACCAAAAGGTTGGCCTTGTAATAACTCAACATTCCCATAAAAAATATTTGTCGTGACATCAAATTTTTTGGTGATGTCAGAAATCACAGGGTCGGCTAGTTCTGAACCCGAATAGTCCAAATGAATGAGTTCTTCATCCTCAGCAAGTTGCGCCAACAACTCTGTTTTTGAGAGCCCGGCGATGAAGCGATTGACCGAACTTGTCGTTTCTATAAATTGTTTTGTCAAGGCTTCTTGAGGTTGAGCAAAAATATCAATTAGTGAATTTTGTTCAATGATTACCCCATTTTGCATCACTGCAACTTTGTTTGCAATCTCTTTGACTACCTGCATTTCATGGGTGATTAAAATAATCGTAATACCTAATTTTTCATGCAATGATTTGAGTAAATCGAGAATTTGATTTGTTGTTTTGGGGTCAAGCGCTGAGGTCCCTTCATCTGAAATCAGAATTTCAGGATCATTAGCAAGCGCACGCGCAATAGCCACACGCTGTTTTTGACCACCTGAAAGTTGAGCAGGATATTTGTCCGAGAGCTCTGCTAAATCAACAAGTTCTAGCAAATGAGCTACTTTTTCCTTCTTTTCTGCTTTGGTCAGATAACGTTTTTTTCCATTTTTATCTTCGATTTGCGTATGTTGGAGCGCGAAGCCAACATTATCAAAGACTGTTTTTTCACTCAATAGATTAAAATGTTGGAAAATCATCCCAATTTTTTGCCGAAATTCGCGGAGGCGCTGCCCTGTAAATTTAACGGGATGTTCACTATCAAAAATAGTTTCTCCATTCACGACAATTTGTCCAGTGGTCGGCTTTTGCAAGAGGTTAATGGTACGAACCAAGGTCGATTTACCCGCACCAGAATAACCAATCACACCATAAATATCTCCTTTTTCCACATGCAAAGTGGCATCTTTAACCGCTGTAATCAACCGGCCTTTCTGATGAAATTGCACAGAAAGCTTGTTAAGTTCAATTATTGCTGTCATTTCTTCATTCCTTTATTTTTTATTCTCTGGCCCTACTGACAAAAGCATCAGTAATGCTGTGTCAGTACTGACAGAAAATCTCGTTGTTTTAACGAGAATTTTCCTAACTACAAGTTCAAATTCCAAGCAGGGACTTCACCGCCATCGGGATATTCTTTTTTAATCAACTTGGCGATATTTTCTTGTTGATAAGCTTTAACAACTGCCTTGTAAACTTTATTATTTTTATCCGCCTTATTAGCTGCAATAAAGTTAATCCACTGAGCAGAGTCCGCATTGAGAGGTTCAGTAAAAATAGAATATTTCTCAGAAATCTTTGCGGAAATAGCAAAATTATAGTTGATGACCGAAGCCGCTACCGAATCTAATGCTCTCGCTGTTTGCGCAGCATCAATCTCTTTGATGATAAGATGTTTTGGATTAGATTGAATGGATTTGACAGTGGCTAAGGCTCCCTTTGAGGTATCTAAGCCGATAAGCCCCGCATTTTTCAAGACATAGAGCGCACGACTCTCATTTGTCACATCGTTTGGAATAGCGATTGTACTTTGATCAGGAAGCTCAGCTACATTTTTATACTTTGTCGAATACAAATGAATCGGCGTTACAATTGTATCACCAATTGATACGATATTTCCATTGTTAGCTTTATTCCAGGATTTCAAGTAAGCATAATGTTGAAAAGCGTTCAGATCTACTTCATGACTCGCCAACGCTTTATTGGGTTGGTCACCATCCGTAAAATTAACAAACTTTAGTGTAATGCCTTCCTGTTCTTTGGCATTTTTTTGCACTTGTTTCCAAATAATATCTTCTTGCTTGCCGCCTGGCATCAAGCCAATTTTTACAACTTTATCCGTAGCTTGGTTTGTCCTTATTCTTTGCCTCAAAGCGAAAAAGCTGATCAGCAGGATGAGTACAACTACAATGGCAAAGCTAAGAACTAGTTTACGATTTCTTGGACGGTTCATTTTTCCCCTTCATCAATTACTGACCGCTCCGTCAGCTCTTTAGAGTTTCAAATTCCAGGCAGGCAATTCTCCGCCATCTGGATATTGTTCTTTGATTGCTTTTTCTGTCGCCTTTGAAGCATAAGCTTTGGCAACTTCTTTGTAAATTTTATTATTTTTTTCTTTGCTCGTCGCCGCAATAAAATTGATGTATTGGGCTGAGGTTTTATTAAGAGGCTCCATGTAAACTGACTCAGACTTCGGAAGACTCGCTGCTGAAGCATAGTTATAATTTACTACGGACAGGGCTACAGAATCTAAAGCACGTGGTGTCTGGCTCGCATCTACTTCTTTAAGTTTCAAGTTGTGCTCATTTTCTGTAATGTCGGGCAAACTGACTAATTTACTAGAGTCTGTGGTGTTCAACTTAATCAACCCCGCACTTTGTAATACAAAGAGCGCTCGACTTTCATTAGAAGGATCATTAGGAATGGCTACTGTCGCTCCATTTTCAACCTCAGCAAGTTTTTTGACCTGCTTAGAGTAAATGTGCATCGGAGTAATGTAGGTATTTCCAACAGCAACAATGTCACTTTTATGTGCTTTATTCCATGTTTTCACATAGTTGTAAGATTGGAAAGCATTAACATCTATATCGCCAGAGAGCAGCGCTTCATTGGGTTGATTGTAGTCAGTAAAATATACAAATTTAAGGGTCAAGCCGTAAGTATCCTGTGCTGTTTTAGCAACGGATTTCCAGACCGCTTGATCTTGTTTGTCCCCACTCATAATGCCAACTTTAACCGTTTGACCGGAAGCAGCAGATTTTTTTGCGGGATGCCAAAGTGTCACACCAGCCACGACCACAATAATCACTAAGGCAACCAGACCGATAATAAGATTACGTTTTTTTGGATTCATATTTTTCTCCTGATATGGATTTTTTTGAACTGACAGCTCTGTCAGTAACTTTCTTAGCGTCCGTCAGCCTTTCATTAGGAGCAAGAGCCCCTTTTTCAAAGGGACTCTTGTCAGTGAGGAGCGCTTGTGTTTAGTCGAGATCGAGACCCCAAGCTGCAATTTTACTTTTATCTGGGTAAGCTTTTTCAATCGCTTTTTTAGTTGCTTCAGTTTGATAAGCTTTCACTACATCCTTGTAAAGTTTGTTATCCACATCTTTTTTATTTGCCACAATGATATTAATCCATTGCTTACTATCTTTATTCACAGGCTCAGTGAAAATGGCTTGTTTTGACGTCAATTTCCCTGTCGTAGCAAAATCATCATTAATGACTGCTGCTGCTACTGAATCAAGCGCACGTGGTGTTTGCGCAGCATCCAATTCTTTAATCGCAAGATTTTTAGGATTAGAATTAATGTCTTTTACAGTTGCTAAACTGTCTCCTGAAACATCAAGCCCAATCAATCCTGCATTTTTTAAAACGTACAGCGCACGACTTTCATTAGAAGCATCATTGGGTACCGCAATAGTGTCGCCATCCTTAATCTCATTTAAAGAAGTTATTTTTTTAGAATAAATGCGAATTGGAGAGATAACGGTATTTCCGATGGCTTGTAAATTCCCTTTATTTGCTTTATTCCAAGCATTTAAGAAAGCGTAATGTTGGAAAGCATTTAAGTCTACATCACCATTTTTTAGAGCAGTGTTAGGCTGTGTGTAGTCAGTGAAATGCGTAAATTTGAGAGTAATATTGTACTTATCTTTCGCCGTTTTAGCCACCGTATTCCAGATGGTATCATCTTCTTTAGTTCCTGTCATAATCCCGATATTGACCGTTTTATCAGCTGCGGCTGTTTGTCCTGATTTGTGTGTCAGTCCAAAGAATGCAGCAACAGCAACGATAACAACGACAACGACAGCGATTAAAATATTTCGATTTCTTGGATTCATTTGGTTCTCCCTTATTCTTCTTTTCCCTTTTATTTGATAACAATAATAACTCATCCAGCCTAAGCGTGCACACTCAGGCTGGACTCGACAACTCAGTAAAACAAAAATAGCCCGTTCTTTAATAAGAAACGAGCTAAATCGTGGTACCATTCTTGATTCAAGCGCTTTGGCAAAGTCTGCTTCTTGACAATTGTTCAAAAAGAAGCGCCTCAACCAAAGGCTACTTTCAAGTTCAATAACGTGAACCACTCCGTTGAAAGCTCAGTATAACCTTACTTTCACTGCGTCTATCAAGCCATTTTCCTGGTTTCCGTTAGGCTTGCTCCCACCTCCACAAGCTCTCTGTGCTAACTTCCACCATTACTTACTTGACCGCGTTTTGCTGTCTGAATTTGTCTATGAAGTAATTTTAACAAAAAGTTGACCGCATTCGAATTACCATTTTTTTATGTCTCCTTAAATATTTTTTAAGGTTCAATTTTTTCTTACAAATTAATTGACTGCTTTTCCTAAGTATTTATGCTAAACTAGTAATTGTAAAAAATAAATATTTGCACAATGGGTCTACTGACAGAGCTGTCAGTAGCGAGAAATACCATCTGACCTGATCTGGGTAATGCCAGCGTAGGAATGTGTTAAGACAAACGTCTAATTTCTAACCCTCCTTTTGTGCGCATCAAAAAGGAGCTTTTTTTATGTCTAATTCTAAGTTCAATGTCCGTTTATTAACGGAAATTGCCTTCATGGCGGCACTCGCCTTCATCATCAGCCTTATTCCAAATACCGTTTACGGCTGGATCATTATCGAGATTGCCTGTATCCCTATACTCATCTTGAGCTTACGTCGTGGTTTTCTCGCTGGGGTTATCGGCGGGCTAGTCTGGGGGATTTTAGCAATGATTACCGGTCATGCTTACATCCTCACTCTCAGTCAAGCTGGTCTAGAATACCTTGTAGCGCCTCTTTCCCTAGGCTTAGCTGGACTTTTTCGGCCAAAAGCGCAATCCCTTCAGCTTTTTCCTCTTCTTAGTGGGGTATTTATAGCCGTTCTTGCCAAATACTTCTTTCATTTTCTTGCTGGAATTATCTTTTGGAGTCAATACGCGTGGAAAGGTTGGGGTGCTATCGCCTATTCGCTTGCAGTTAATGGAATCAGTGGCATTTTGACAGCAATAGCAGCCTGCATTATTCTCACTCTTTTCGTCAAAAAATTCCCCCAATTATTGTCCATCAGATAATTACTGACAGACGGGTCAGTAACCTTTCACTTACTTTTTTCCTTATCAGCTGCCACACTAAAAATTGTTGTTTTTTTAGACATGCGCTATAATACAGTTATGGCAAAAAAGCAAAAATTAAAAAAAACTTTAGTTGAACAAATACTGGATAAAGCAAAAATCGAACACACAGGACTAGCGATTAATGCTTTAGAGTCAAAAACTCTACCAGAGGGTGTGACACGGAGCGACATTTACAAAACATTAGCGCTCATAGGAGACAAGACAGGCCCAATCATCGGGGTTTTACCCTTAACTGAACATCTTTCAGAAAAAAAATTAGCCAAAATTTCTGGAAATAAAAAAGTAAGCATGATTCCCCAAAAAGATTTACAAAAAACAACGGGTTACATTCATGGTGCCAACAATCCCGTTGGAATTTGGCAAAATAAAAAATTCCCCATCTATCTTGACACGATCGCCTTGGAGCAGGACTATATTATCTGTTCTGCTGGAGAACTTGGACGTAGCATCAAGATAGCGCCTCAAGTCCTCGCAGATTTTGTCCATGCCCAGTTTGCTGAACTCCGTGAATAATTCTAATAAAAAAGCCCTAGGCTTTTTTTTACGCCTTTCAATTTGCAAAATACTCACTTTTTTAGTATATTTTATTTTATCTATAAAACAAAGGATACTGAAATGAAAAATTCTAATCTCTCATCACTCACAATGATCGCAATTGGGGCTGCTATCATTGCTGCACTCTCTCCTCTCTCCATTCCTATCGGAATCGTGCCCGTCACTCTTCAAACCCTTGCAATTGGACTAGTGGCTACTGTTCTTAAAGCTCGCGAAACTTTCCTCGCCGTTTTACTTTATCTTATTATGGGTTGCATTGGTATTCCTGTTTTTACCGGAGGAAGCTCTGGTATCGGTGTGCTCTTTGGCCCTACAGGAGGTTTCTTGGTTGCCTTCCTCTTAGTTGGCACCCTTATTTCTTGGGCGCTTCACAAAGTGAACTATCGACCTTTACTCTCGTTTACGATAAATATTCTCGGCCATAGCCTTATGCTCATCCTTGGAGCAATTTGGTTAAAGGTAGCTGCGCAACTCTCTTGGCCTGTCGCTTTTCAAACTGGTTTCATCGCCTTTTTACCTGTAGAAATCCTCAAAGCCATTCTAGTGACGAGCTTTGGTTTAGCCCTTGTTAACGCCCTCTCTCACACAAACAAATACTTTACAAACTAAGGCAAAACCGCTACAATTAAGCTATGTTTATAAAAGTCCTGATTGCGCTTTACCCCCTTCTTGTTTTCATCGCTTTAGTCTTTATTTTTAAATTTTTTAGACTTCGTCATCTGACCAATCGCAAACTAAAAATCCCCGATGTCTTCACCCTTTTTTTGATTTTTGGTATGCAAATTTTTTCCAAAAATATCACAAGTATTAGCATCCTTCCCTATTACCTCCTCATTATATCTGGCTTAGCTTTAGTCCTTCTACTACTTGATTTATTCTATTATAAACGTTTCAGTTATCGTCGCTTTTTAAAACTCTGGTGGCGCTTGACCTTCTTTATTACTTTGATTATTTATCTTATCCTTATTGTGATAACATTTACCCATTAAAAAACTGCCCGATTGTAATGAGCAGTTTTTTTATTCAAATTGTTCTCGATACAAAGACGCATAGTTTTCATTTTTTAACAGATTTTCATGAGAATCAAACCCTAAAACCTTGCCTTTATCTAAGTAGATAACTTTATCAGATAATTTGACTGAAGTCATTCGATGAGTAATCCAAATTACTGTTGCTCCAGCAGACAGCTCCATCAATTTTTGATAGAGTTGTTTTTCACTGTGCACATCAAGTGCACTATTAGCCTCATCAAAAAGATACAGTTCCACATTATTTTTATAAAAAGCTCTAGCAATTGCTAACTTCTGCCATTGTCCTCCTGACAAATCAGTTCCACCAAACTCCTTGCCCAATTGAAGTTCTGAATTCAAATCAGGCAATCCTGAAAATTGTAAAGCTTCATCAACTCCTGTTTTCTCTTCAAAACTAATAGAATCTCCGACAGAAAATTTAAATCTTGAAAAATCCTGAAATACAGGAGAAATTTTTGCCCAGTAGTCTTCATGCTTTATTTCTCTTAAATCTTCATTATTAATTAAAATCTGACCACTTGTCGGAGTAAATAAATCAGCTAATAATTTCAATAAGGTTGATTTCCCGGAACCATTCTGACCTACAATAGCGATTTTTTCCCCCTTTTTAATCCCAAGAGAAATACTTTTAAGAACTTTTTGATTTTCTTTTGGATAGGCAAAGGATACATTATCTAAACTAATTTGATTGATTTCAGTAATACTTTTATAGCCGGATTCAGTGAATGACTTTCTCATCAATTTAAGATATTTCTCCAACCACATCAAAGTATCATAAAGCAGGTCAGATTCCTCTACTAGGCCATTCGAGGCCGAAATTGCTGCAACCAAACTTGAAGCAAAACCAACGACAATTCCAAGAGATAATTTACCTGAACGAACTTGAAATACAAGATAAATAAAAGCGAACATTGATACAAGTGAACTTATAATAATAAAAATCAAAGCAATTCCAAATTGTCGCATACGTATCCGATTTTCTTCCTTATGTACCGTGTAAAAGAGTTTCCAATACCGTTTCTTCAAAAAATAAAAAACATTGAAAAGACGACTCTCTTTAGCATAATCACGATTTAAGGCAATTTCTAGTAGATAATTCATCTTACGTGCTTCTGGTCGCCTTGTTACCAAAGTTTCAAAAGCCTCCTGTTGAATTCGATAATGAATTAAACTTTGAGGTACTAAAACAATCACGATTGCTAAAGGTAACCACCAAGTATAGTTAAAAAGTAAAACAAGCAAAGAAAGTAAAGAAATAATATAACGAACATTGGAAAGCGTGAAAACAATTAAATTTACTGGTCGCCAAGAAAGTTCACTCCTAACTGTTTCCACATCATTATAGAATTCATCATTTTCAAAAACTTCCAATGACTTGATTTCACTTGCTTTATCTATTAATTTTTGATTAATGTTTGCAATCAAGACGTCCGTCAAATAACCTGAAATAGCCGTTGTCGCTGGCGGAATAATATTTGAGATCAAAAGCAAAACTGCCCAAAAAATTCCCCAACTCATCGAAAAAACCGAACCTTTAGCCAGTTCGGTTGTTACTTTTTGAATAGAAAAAATAATCCCTGTCGGAACAAGTGCTTCAATCGGAACCAAAATAACAAGCACAAAAGTCCCCCACCTACTCGCATTAGAAAAAGTTTTCAATCCCTCAAAAAGCAACAAAAAATACGATTTAAATTTTCTCATATCATCTCCAGTTTCATCTAAAAATTTAATAAATGTAATTTCCCTTATCCGCTCTATCCACAAAATAAAATCCAACCAATAATACAATAAACATCAAAAAAGCAGAGCATAAATAAATCCAATTACCAGAAAGTCTGTCAAACAAAAAACCATAAAACATTAAACCAAGCGGGGAAAGAATTTGTGCCGAAGTATCAATAATTGAAAATGCTCTCCCTTGAATATTTTCTGGAATATTATTTTGTGCGAAGGTCATCATTGGTATCCTTGAAAAACCCAGTCCCAAGCCTATCAATAACATGAGAAGAGCAAGAGCACCAACCGCAAAAATCATCTGTTTCATCAAAAAACTCAACACAATCCCAAAAGAAAACAAAACACAAGCACAGGAAAAATAGGAAATTTTCAATAATTTAAAAAGTTTAATTTGGGGTAATTTTTGTACTAAAAAACTGCTCAAAATAATTCCCAAAGGGAAACAAAGCTGAACTATACCAAGAATCATTGTATTTCCTTGATAATTTTTATTTAAAACAAAAGGAATTCCAACATTGATAGCTCCCAATAAAAAATTGAGAACAATCATAATAGAAACAATTATCAATACCAGATACTTATTTCTCAAAACTTGTAAAACTTTTTTATAAGAAGGGCCTACAGCTTTAGATTCTTTTCCTCCAGAGTTTTCTTCGTTCTTAGTATGAGCATTTTTGAAGCTGAGTTGAACGACCAAAAAAATGACAATACCTTCACAAATTAATTCGACCCAAGAAAATTTTTTAACCGAAATAAAAGTAAGAATAAATCCAGCAACTGCTGGAGATATAATGGCAAACAAAGCGCCAATCCCTTGCTCAATTCCATTTATCTTTGACATTTCAGTCTTATCAGTAGATATTGCTTTTACAGAAGCGTACATCGTAATTGAAAACAATAAATCTCCCAAATCAAGACCAATAGAAAAAATAATGTAAACAATTAAACTATGAAAAGGTTGCAAAATGAAAATTAACAAAACGAAGATACTAAATCCCTGAGCAACCAAAAGTAAGTATTTGTGATTATACTTATCAACAATTATTCCAATTAAAGGCATGCTAATAAGCATCACCAAAGAAGATGTTGTAGATAGCAAAGCAAATTGTGCAGCCTGATGTGTTTGTCTTAAAACTGTCCACGAGATCATAAAAGTTAAAGTTCCACTCGCTAAATTTCCAAAAAGGAACATCAAAAAAATAGTTGGCAGTTTATTTTTTACAAAAAAAGTTTTCATAATTTTTCCTAGTTTTCATTTGACTCAATTAATTTTATTCAAGAGGAATATTTCTCATTGTTAGATTAAATAAATTTATTTCAAGCAACCGGTCTTCTTTGTCTAGACCAAGTATATGATTAATAATACTACGAGCACTTAAACTACCCAAAAGTTGAGAATCTATAATGACTCCTCTGTTACTTGATAACTGATATTTCTTTTTGGAACTTCCCCAATTACTTCTCATAAAATTTTCAAATTTACCAAAGTCATTCGATACTTTAAAAATATAATCGTTATCATCCGCATATCCTGTAGAAAGATAAACTCCATCATATTGTCGAGCAAATTTAATAAATTGAATATCTAATTCTTCATTTTTGACATCTGCACAATCAACCATAAAATCAGAGCGATAATATTGATAATTATCTTTAAATTCTTTTTCATTTTTTATAAAATTATCACTAATTTCAATATTAAATTCTCCAATATTAAGCATTTCTAAATAGTTTTTTACTACCCTAACCTTTTTTAACCCGATATCTTCTTTCTGATAAATCGATTGTGCAATGATATTCTTCTCCTCTACAATATCCGAATCAATAAGCAAAAAATTTTTAACTCCCATTTTTGCCAAGTTATCGACAATTGCCGTTCCAACTGTACCACATCCCCATATCATTACCTTTATTTTGCTAATCTCTTCTAAACTTTTTCCCCCATAACAATCATAAAAGTTATTAAGCCTCTCAAAAGATTTTAAAATTGCTTTATCCTCTTTGAGAACATTTAATTTTAAAAGAACTTTTTTTAATGCTATCATTTCGTTCATAGGCAAAATATCTTGTGGTATTTCTTCCAGTTCCCGTGGTATCTGATACCATTCTATTATTTTTAACCATATCTGCTTATTATATCGAACAATCTTTTTATGATTTCCATCATAAAATGAAAGCCCCTCATCTGAGATTTCAATGAATTTTGACCGATTTATTACTATCATTATTTTAAAAATAGCCAAAAGGTTTAATCTTATGGCTACTTATTCTCCTCATTTATATTGGAAATCTATTTTGCAATAACACAAATATTAACTTCTGTTCCTTCTGCGTTGACGATAATAATATCTGACATAATATCTTCAATAATTTTTTCTTCCATCTTTCTTCTCCTTTCCTTTAATATTAAAAACTATTTATTCTTACCTGCATTGGACTCACCTTCTTTCAATATATAAAACTAAAAAACTTTAATTTACTGAAAATTATGAAATTATTATATAATATTATTAATATTAAAGTCAATGCTTTAACCAAAAAAAAATAATCATATATGAACATATGGAGAAGATTATGGATACTAACTTAGGAAGAACATTTAGAAGGCTGAGAAAGTTAAAAAATATGGAAATTAAAGAAGTGGCTAGGGAAGATATTTCTTATGCCCAAATTTCCAAATTTGAAAGAGGCCAGACAGACATGACGCTTACAAAGTTTCTTAGTAGTCTTGAGGCAATCAATGTCACCCTTGAGGAATTTTATCATGAAGCCTATTTTTCTAACTTACCTAAAGGTTCTCTTTTTAATTATGACTTTTGTCAAAAATTTGAGATTAAAGATAAAGAAAAACTTCAACAACTCCTAAAAATAGAGGCTGACTTGCTTACGCTTCACCCTAGTATAAAACGTTACAAACTCAATATTATCCAAATCAAATCCCAACTTCATCTGATTGACCCTAATATGCAAGTAAATAAAAAAGACATTCTCTATCTAAAAGAATATCTGCTTTCAATTAATAAATTCTGTGCCTATGAACTTAGTCTTTATAACTCTTGTCTTCATCTACTTGATAATAAAACATTAGATCAATTAATTCGAAAAATTATATCTAGCGAAAATGGATACTATCTAAATCCTAAAATTCTTAAGATAATTCTTCGCCTTATCCCCATATTTATAGAAAATAATTTTTTAGATTCTCTCCCTCTGCTTTTTACATATCTTGAGTCACATACTAAGAGTGATTTATTTTTTTATGAGAAAGTAACTATGGTCTATTTGAAAGCATTATATGATTTAAAAATAAACCCTGAAAATCATGAGGCTTCTTCTCTTTTAAATTCTTATGCCGAGGTCTTTAAACTTTTCAACACTCTTGAGTCTGAGCATTAATAAAGAAAAAAGCCCTGAAATCTCAGGGTTTTTTTCTTTATTTATTTCCTAATTCTTTTAAGAGAACAGCAAATTCTTCTTCAGATAAAGTAATTCCTTTACCCATTTTCTCATGATCAGGTGACCAAGTTCGAATATCGTATTTTGGTTCGGCATCATTCCAAGAAACTCGATTTAATTCTTTACGCCAACCTTTTGCATTTTCAGAAAGAACAATCAGTTCTTCAATGATTTCAAATTTTAACTTATCGGCCATCTACTTTCCTCTCTCTTTAAGTTATACGATTTTTATTCGCTTTTGTCACGCTTCAATCAATTGAATATCTACCCCAACAGCAGTCAATTTTTCGATGATATGATCATAACCCCGCAAGATAAATTCAATGTTAGAAATTTGTGTCGTTCCTTTAGCAATTGCGCCTGCTGTAACCAAAGCAGCCCCGGCACGTAAATCAGTTGCTTTAACGCACGCACCAGTTAACTCATTAGGTGCTTCATAGAGAATTCGATCATCTAGCACGGAAATATCTGCACCCATTCGTGCAAGTTCAGGGACATGATTTACTCGTTTTTCATATATTGTATCAACAATCCAGCCCCGGCCTTTTGTTTGCAATAAAAGAGGGGTGATTGGTTGTTGCAAGTCAGTTGCAAAACCAGGATAAGGAACCGACGTGATATTTACAGCTTTTAAGTTTTCAGATTTGTGCACTTCAATACTATCTTGACGAATAGTCAAGCGAACACCCATTTCTTCAAGTTTTGCAATAAAAGATTCCAAATGTTCGTAAATCACATTTTCAATAACTACACCATCACCTATTGCAGCCGCTAAAGCCAAATAAGTCCCCGCTTCAATCCGATCTGGAATGACTGTATGCCGAGCACCATGCATTTCCTCTGTCCCTGTAATTCGGATAATATCTGTACCCGCTCCACGGACTTGAGCACCCATATTATTGAGCAAAGTCGCAACATCAATAATTTCAGGTTCACGAGCAGCATTCTCAATGATAGTCACTCCTTTAGCACGACTCGCAGCAAGCATGGTATTAATTGTCGCCCCTACTGATACGACATCCATGTAGATTGTCGTCCCAATCAGTGAGTCTCCGATTACTTCCAAATGCTCTGCTTCTTCTTCTTGAATCTTCCTAGCCCCCAAAGCTTTAAAGGCTTTATCATGTAAGTCTGTAGGACGTGGTCCTAAGTCACAGCCGCCTGGAAGACCAACCGTTGCTTGTCCAAAGCGTCCTAAAAGAGCCCCATTGAAATAATAAGAAGCACGTAAAGAGTTAATTTTCCCGTAAGGAAGTGGACGAGATACCACGCTACGTGTGTCAATCACAAGTCGTCCTTCTTCAAAATTACGTTCAATTTTGGCTCCCATGATTTCCATAATTTCAACTAAACTTGCAACATCAGAAATGTCTGGTACACCCTCTAGTGTCACAATATCATTAGCTAAGATGGTCGCAGGAATTAATGCAACCACTGAATTTTTTGCCCCGGAGATTGAGATAGTCCCCGAAATCCGCTTGCCACCATTTATGACTATTTTTTTCATCGTATATTAAATCGCTTTTCATCTTTTCTTAATCTTAAAAAAGTTACATTTTAAGAACCGACATCTATTTTAACATTTTATATGTGTTTTTCCTAGACTTTTTTACCCAAAGAAAACCCACAACCAAAAATTTTAGTTGCGGGTTATTAAATCTTTATTATATAGATGATCCTATTTATTCAAAAACAAATTGATTATGATAGAGCTCAGAGTAGAAGCCACCTTGTGCGACAAGTTCATGGTGATTTCCTTCTTCAATCACTTCACCATCTTTAAGGACAACAATCTTATCGGCATTAAGAATTGTTTTCAAGCGGTGAGCAATAACAAATGAAGTCCGGCCTGCGATAGCAGCTTCCATCGCCCACTGAATTTGTTGCTCAGTAACCGTATCAACATTTGAAGTTGCTTCATCCAAAATCAAAAGTTCTGGATTTGTCAAAATCGTCCGTGCGATAGAAATTTGTTGCTTTTGACCAACTGAGAAGACTGATTCATCATCTGAGACATGCGTATTATAGCCGTCTGGCAAGCTTTCGATGAATTCATGAATGTGTGTGGTCTTCGCTACTGTTTCAATCTCTTCTTGGGTAGCATCTGGCTTACCAAACTTGATATTATCCGCAATCGTTCCATCAAAGAGAACAGATTCTTGCAAAACAATCCCGACGTTTGAGCGAAGGCTATCCAAATCGAACGCGCGAATATCAGTTCCATCAAACTTGATTGCTCCGCCATTAACATCGTAGAAGCGGTTCATTAAGTTCATCACGGTTGTCTTACCTGATCCGGTTGGACCTACAAGTGCCACCATTTGTCCTTGTTTAACATCAATATTAACATTGCGCAAGACAGGTTTGCCTGGTAAATATTCAAAGTCTAGATTTTCAATTTGAACCCCTTCTTTAATGGCTTCAAATTTCACACCATTTTCAGGGCGCACTTCTTCGGGCTCATCAAACATGACATTCAAGCGAGTAGCCCCTGTGATGGCCAACTGAAGTTGACCAAAGTTTGAAGAAACTTGCATGATTGGGTTATAATAACTTTGAACATATTGAACAAAGGCAACCAAAAGTCCTAAACCTGTTGCAATAGACATTTTGTCATCATTAAGGACATAAGCTGTACCACCAAAAATAACAATCGCGATTGACAAAAGTTGGAAACCATTCATCAATGGGAAAATCATACCAGACCATGCTTGGGCAGCAAAGGTACGTTTTTTAACATTTTCGTTATGACTCAAGAAGCCGTTGATAGAATCTTCTTGCAATCCTTCGACGATAATCGCTTTTTGCCCAGATATTTTTTCATCCATATAGGCGTTAAGTTGTGAAACTTCTTCTTGTTGTTTGTCTGTTGCTTTTTTCGATTGACGAATGATAATAACAGCAGATAAAATGGCAACTGGAGAAGCGGCAACTGTCAACCAAGCGAATGTCACATCTTTATTGAAGATTTGGATAATGACACCCACAAAGACCGCAGCATTTGAAATAACTGAAACGAGTGCTTGGTTTAAAGTATTTTGAATGTTATCCAAGTCAGATGTGAAACGAGCAAGGATATCACCATCTTGATGACGGTCAAAATATGAAATTGTCAAACGTTCAAGTTTACCAAACAAACCTTTACGCATGCGATTTGTTGAATGAGCAACGATACGGCTAAAGAGCAAGGTATAAATCAACATTGATACACCTGTTGCTACATAGACTGCAAGCAATTGCCACATTCCTTTCATGAATGTAGAAGTGCTGGCTGCATGTGAAGTTGCCACTGTTTTGAGTGTTTCTAAAGTTGTTCCTTTAGGAAGGTTCGCTGTGATTTGATCTTGTGCTGCTTGTGGCAAAGATTTCACAACTTCAGGAACATTGTGCCAATCTACTGTTTGGTGCATTTGTTGGCTTAGTTGTTGAGCAATTTGTTGTAGTGCATCTTGGGATTGACCAGCATGCTGATGTGTAAAGAAATCAGTCACATATTTAGTCAAATTAGTGATGGCATCTCCCAAAAGGGAAGGGGCTACAACTTGTAACCAAGTTGCCAAAATGATAAAAATCATAATGACAAGGAATTGGAGTTTGTATTTTCTGAGATAGAGGTAGAAAAAGCGAATGGCACGTGTGGTGTCAGACATTTTCTTTGTGGTTTTAGTATTCTCCATGTCTTAGTCCTCCTGTGCTTTCTGTGTGGCGTAGATTTCTTGGTAGACCGTGTTATTTTCAACCAATTCTTGGTGAGTTCCTTGCCCTACCAATTTTCCTTGGTCAAGCACGAGGATGTTATCCGCATGGACAACTGATGAAATCTTTTGAGCAATAATAATTGTTGTTGTATCTTTAAGTTCTTTATCCAAAGCCTCTTGGACCAATTTTTCAGATTTGGCATCCAAAGCTGATGTTGAGTCATCTAAAATTAAGACATTTGGATTTTTAACAACTCCACGTGTGATTGAAAGTCTTTGCTTTTGACCACCTGAGAAGTTATTTCCGCGTTCTTCAACTTCAGAATCATATTGACCATCTTTAGTTGTAATAAATTCTGCGGCTTGGGCGATGCGTGCAGCGCGATTCATTTCTTCATCAGTAGCATCGGCTTTCCCTTGTTTGATATTTCCAGCAATTGTTCCTGAGAAAAGGATGGCTTTTTGAAGAACGATAGAAATATTTTTCTTCAATGTGCCACGACTAACTGTTTTAAGATCTTTTCCACCAACTGAAACAGTACCTTCTGTGGGGTCAAAGAGTCTTGGAATCAATTGTGCCAATGTAGATTTACCAGCACCAGTCGCTCCAACAATCCCAACCATTTGACCTGGTTCAATTTCAAAGCTAATGTCTTTCAAAGTAGCTTCTTCATCATGTGGGTAAGCAAACGATACATGTTCAAACTTGACAGAGCCTGTGAGTACTTCATCTTTGGCGTTTTCGTCAAATTTCATAGCAGGGTCAGTATTTAATACTTCATTAATACGTCCAATAGAGACCATACCACGTGAAGCAAACATTGAAATCATACCACCCATGATAATAGCAAACATGATCATTCCCATGTAAGTCATGAATGTCGCAATCCCACCAATACTATCTTGCGCAACTGTTGGAGAATCTGTTACATAGGTAGAAACGAAATAGATGGCTAACCAAATAGCACCTTGTGCGATAACGGTAAAAAGAGGAATCATCGCTGAGAAAAGTTTCCCAACGGCCCAGTTATGACCATAAAGCTCATCTGAGGTCTTATCAAAATCTTCCATTTGATTTTTCTCTTGCACGAAAGATTTAACCACACGAGCACCGCGCAAGTTTTGTTTAGCAATGGCATTGATACGGTCCATCAACTTTTGGAAAGCCATAAAGTGAGGGCCCATGCGTCCCATCAAAACGGCTGTAACCAAAACAATCAATACAATTAAAAGAACAGTAATCCACCATAATTTCGGCATCGTCGTAATAGAAAGTACCACTGCCCCAATAAGTAAAACAGGGATACGCATCAAGATTTGGAAAACCATCATCATCAAGTTTTGAACTTGTGTCACGTCGTTGGTCATCCGAACAACAAGATTCCCGGCATTGAATTGTTCGATATTTTCGTATGAAAAAGTATTAATTTTTTTGTAGGTCGCTTCCCGGACATCGGCACCAATTTCTTGAGCGATACGTGCGGCACTCAAAGTACTTGCAATCGCAAAAATAATTCCGATTCCAGCGACGATAAGAAGTTCAATGCCGTACCCTTGGACTTTATCTGCCATTTGGTGGCGTGTCGAAGTGGTAGAGGACATTACGGTCATGATATGTTTCATGATTTGGGGCTGATACAGCTGTACTCCAGCATAAATGAAGGTTGAAAGAATTGAAAAAAGTGCAACCCACTTATGCTTCATGATTGATTTGAAGATCATAAAATTCCTTTCTTTTGGAAATGCAACAATACATTTACTTGAAATGATTTAAATTTCAGGTCCTGAAGTAGACCGTGGAAATTTTTAAAGCAAATCATTATAACATTATTTTTTTTAGTAAACAAGCGCTAGATGTTAACCCTGTTAATTAATATGATTAGTTTTTCAAAGTTCAAACTAACAAAGGTTAGTTTAGCGCTTTTTGAACCGATTGTCAACGATTATTAGCGTTATTTTTATCCGATTTAATGCCTAGGCGTGGGCAATCCTTTATTCTTTATTTGAGCTTATTAGATTTCTCAATGTTTTCAATAATTTGATCTACTCTTGCCCAAGATTCGAAAGCACGTTGCATATTTTCATGACCTATTTCCGTCAAGCGATAATACTTTCTCCGACCGCCTTGACTTTCATCTCCCCAATAGGAACTGATAATCCCCTCTTTTTCAAGACGTTTAAAAATCGTATACAAAGTAGCTTCATTAAGTTCTAACTCACCGTTTGAAGCTTCGCGCACTTGTTTAATAATGCCATATACATAATTATCACCTTGCTTTAAAACATTTAGCAAAATGACATTGGTTTGAGCCCGTAACATTTCTTTCGGTATTTCTGCCATCCGCTCTCCTTTCTTCTTTTTTCACAGTTTACATTTTACTTCATATTACTGTGTAAGTCAAGGTACTGGTTTTATTTATGTATATTCTTTTTTTTTATAATTTTTTAGCTTTTAAAAATGTTATAATATAGGGATGAAAAATTCTGGAGGAATACGATGACTGCTTCAAGTACACAGAACCTAAAACTCGCTGAGAAGGGAGTTTGGGTCTCTATTATTGCTTATATTATCCTCTCTGTTGGGCAGATTGCCTTTGCAACAATTGTTCATTCAAGTGCTTTACAAGCCAACGGTTTCAATAATTTGACCGATATTCTCGGCAATATCGCTATTCTGATTGGTTTACGTATCGCTCGTATTCCAGCAGATAGTGATCATGTATATGGCCACTGGAAAATTGAATCTATCGCTAGCTTAATCTCTAGTTTTATCATGTTCTTTGTAGGCTTTGAAGTGTTGCGCGAGACGGTAATGACTATTCTCTCTGGTGAAAATCACCCCATCGATCCGCTTGGCGCGATTGTGGGACTTATTTCAGCAGTGATTATGCTTGCGGTTTACCTCTACAATCGTGAGCTTGCTAAAAAAACAAATTCACAAGCTCTTTCTGCGGCAAGCAAGGATAATCTATCGGATGCAGTCACTTCGATTGGAACGGCGATTGCAATCGTGGCAAGCAGCATCGGCTGGGAATGGTTGGATACACTGATGGCCGTTATCATTTGCGGTTTTATTCTCAAGACTGCCTATGACATTTTTCATGAGTCTGTGTTTAGTTTGTCTGATGGCTTTGACGAAACCCTCGTAGAAGAATATAAAGAAGCCATTAATCTCGTCCCGAAAGTCAAGGGCGTAAAAATGGTCCGCGGACGTACTTATGGCAGCAATGTTTTTCTTGATGTTGTGGTTGAAATGTCACCAGACTTGAGCGTATATGAAAGCCATGAAGCCACCGAATTCATTGAAAATATGTTAATTGATGGTTTTGGAGTCTATGACGTTGATGTCCACGTCGAACCAGCTGCCTTACCCGAAGAAGAGCATTACGCCAGCCGCGCTTTAGAATTACTGGCAAAAGAAGAACAGCTGCTTAATCATCGCAATCTTGACCGATTAACGGCCAAGAATTTTCAAGAAATACTAGCTGATGGTCAACACTTGGAAGCTTTGGAAAAGTTAAACGGTCTGGACTTATCCGCTGAGCAAGTGCTTCAATCCGAAAAAAATCCGCAGGACTTACTGACAGAGCGGTCAGTAACCCCTTTATCCATCAGTAACTATAAAAGTTATCAAGTCAGTAAAAAAACCTTCATATTAACTTACGATTATTGGCAAAATGAGCAAGACTTTGTGGTCACAAGTATTTGGCGTCGTAATGACTATTGGCGCTGCCTCTATCGTCAGACTACAAAAAAAGTTACGGGGGGAGCCGATGACTAAGCAAGAACGCATCATGAGTAGCTTAACCAACCTCTTCAATAAAATCGAAGCCCATTATCGCCCGCAAATGGAGGCTGAATTTACTGACATTTCTCTTTCAGAAATTGAAGCAATAGAATATATTGCTAATAATGCGCAGCCGAATGTGACCCGTCTTGCCGACCATCTTTATATGACACGGGGCGCGGCCAGCAAAATTACCAAAAAATTATTGGATAAAGGCTACATCGCGCGTTACCAACTTCCAGATAATAAAAAAGAAATTTATTTTCAACTGACGTCAAAAGGTAAAAGCATTAACGCTCGTCACGAGGCACTCCACCAAAAATTTGCAGAAAATGATCAAGTGATCTTTGACGAACTTACTGACGAAGCGGTCAGTAACATTTTAGAATTTCTCAATAAATATAATAAGCATCTTGATTCTTCTATCCGAAAAAACATCGAAAAATAAGCCGGTCAGTAAATTAATTTTTACTGACTGCTTTTTTTTATTTATTTTTTGTTGACACGGAAACAATGTTATGATATACTATTTTTGTTTCCGAGGAAACTGTGTACAAAAGTGAAATCACAAAGTCTATAGATTTCACTTTAGCAGACGCAAGTCTGCGCAAAAAACTTCCTAAGAAATCATCATCAATCATTGTAATTGAGTTCAGACCGCTAGAAGTTTATGAAAAAGACAAAATTTTGAACCTGCCTGTTGGGCAGAACCACCAATTTTTCTAAATTTCATCACTTCAACACAGTCGGGCTCATATCTTATGGAGGTTTTGCCTATGAAAATTAATAAACACGCCCTCACTTTTGGGCTTATCACCACTTTCCTGACAGGACTTGGTTTTACAATCATCTCACCAGTCGTTCCTTTTATGGTCGCACCTTTTGCTAATGCTCATGACCAAGCTCTCATTGTTACTAGTTTAATGGCAATCTATGCTCTCTGTACTTTCTTTGCCGCTCCTGCTCTTGGTTCTTTATCAGACCGCTTTGGTCGTAAACAAGTCTTACTCTTTTCCTTAGCTGGCTCTGCTCTTGGTTATCTTATCTTTGGCTTAGCGGGTAGTCTCTGGATGCTTTTTCTCGGACGAATCATTGATGGTTTAACTGGTGGAAATATCGTGACTCTCTTTGCTTACTTCGCTGATATTACTGATGAAGAAAATCGCACGAAAGTTTTTGGTTGGACAGCCGCCGCCGTTGGTGTTGGAACAATTTCTGGCCCAACAGTTGGAGGACTTTTGGCTCATTTTGGCAATTCAGTGCCCTTTTACTTCGGTGCCCTCATCTCAATCGCCAATCTTCTTTACGGTGCATTCGTAATGAACGAGAGCTTGCCTGAAACTCATCGTACACGTAATTTTTCACTTAAACAACTCAATCCTTTCACACAACTTTTTCAGCTCTTACGCATGAAAAATCTCAACCGTCTGCTCTTTGCCGGACTCTTACTTTGGCTGCCAAATGGTGCACTCCAAGCAATTATTAGTCAATTTTCATTAGATTCTTTTGCTTGGACGCCTGTATTAATTGGCCTAGCCATCTCCATTATGGGTTTAATGGATATCTTGACTCAAATCTTTATCATGCCAAGACTTCTAAAATTAGCTAATGAAGATAAACTCATCCGTTTGGCACTAGTCTGCGAAATAATTGGTTACTTCCTTTTCGCGCTTTCTGCTTTTTCTAAAATGTGGCCCTTCTTCATTCTGGCAATGTTTATCTTTGCTTTTGGAGATAGTATTTTTGGAACTGCCTTTAACGGTAAACTTTCAAAATCAGCGACTTCTTCCGAACAAGGTAAACTTCAAGGTGGAAGTCAAGCACTTCAAGCACTTACTCGCGTGATAGGCCCTTTAATTGGTGGACAAATCTACATCAGCCTTGGTCATTTTGCTCCAGCACTCATGGGATTTATCTTTCTAATGATCGCTCTACTTGTGCTATCAAAACCAAAGTCAGATTAAAAATGAATAAAAAAATCACCTTTAAAAGGTGATTTTTTATTCATTATAATTCTTCAGAAATTTTGGCAATAGCTTGTTCGACATCAGTCTTTTGGCTATCAATCAAAGCAACACGTGCTGTGATTTGCTTGATTGCCATTTCGATTGAACGTTTCAAGCCTTGATTTTCTAATTTAGGCTCAAAGAAGGCTTTATATTCTGCTAATTTATCAGCAGTTTTAAAAGTATTTCCTGGATAGATAACAAATTTATCATAACTCATATCTCCACCCAATTTTTCTTCAAGGAAAGCCCAGTTTGCTTTTTCCCAAGCCCAAGCAGCATCTTGTGAAAAATCATTGCGCAAAAGGTAGAACCAAGAGAAAGCAATATCTTGTGGCTTCACAATATCCGCATCTTTGAAGCTTTCAAGCAATTCAGCAATGACTTTTTCGTCTTTGATTAATGCGACAGCCCCTTCAAGCTCACGTTTAAATTCTTGCAAGCTCGTTTTAACATAAGTTTCACGATAAGTCTTAACCAATTCAGCAGAATTTGTCGTCTTAATTTCATTATTTAAAACAATTGGACGAATGTCAGCCGGAATTCCTGCCAGATTTTCTTTATGTGCTGCAAAGATTTGACTGGCTTTTGCTTTGGCATCTGCATTCTCAGCATACAAAGTTTTACTCAAAACAATTCCACGAAGACTCTCATCACCAGCAGATTCACCAGCAACTTTATCCCAGCCTAAGCGAGCATAGTTTTTAGCGAAAAGTTTTCCTACCAAGCTTTGGAAAGCTTTTTCAGTTTCTGAATCTTCATCAACAAAAAGTTCCAATTCGCTAATGAGTTGACTCAAACCAGTATTGACAAGGTAAGATTCTTCATTGGTAAATGCTGGCAAGATATTTACGACGTCCGCATAAGAAATGACACCTGCTTTAGCCAATAATTTACGATCTTGCAAGAGTTGGAATTTAGTGACATTCTCCAAAGTCTCAACTTCTGAGAGGAGGTCTGTCAACAATTGTCCTTTGTAATCAATAATGTAATGAGCCATATTTGCATCATTCAAAAAGAGGGCTTTACCATTATTTTTTGCTTTCAAAGCAGCAAAACCTGGAATTTCAACTTTTTCAGAAGAAAGTAAGTCTGGCAATCCTGACCAATTTGTATTCAAAGGAACATTCCACAAACGTCCTTTATCAGCACCCTCACCAACGAAGAATTGTTTTTGACTCAAAACTAAAGTATCATCAATGACTTCGGCAGTAACGACAGGGTAGCCTGGTTGGTTAACCCATGAATGCATAAATGCTGCCACATCTTTTCCAGAGACTTCAGCCAAGGCATCCCAAAGATTATCTCCGACTGTATTGCCGTATTGGTGGCGTTTGAAGTAAAGGGCCAAACCAGCAGCAAAATCTTCATCGCCAAGCCATTTACGAAGCATCACCATCAAACGTGAACCTTTGGCATAAACGATTGCTGGGTCAAAGAGTGTTCCAATTTCATCTGGGTGAGTCACTTCAACGTGGACAGATTGGACGCCATCAGTTGCATCACGATTCAGTGCCATATTGGCTTCTGAGATTGAGAAGGATTCCCAAACGTTCCAACTTGGTTCCAAAGCATCTATACAGACATATTCCATGTTGTTAGCAAATGATTCATTAAGCCAGAGGTCATCCCACCATTGCATCGTGACTAAGTCACCGAACCATTGGTGTGCCAATTCGTGTGCAATAACGGTTGCGACATATTGTTTGCTTTGAATGGTTGCATTTTCAGGGTCAACCAACATACAAACTTCACGATAAGTGATACAGCCCCAGTTTTCCATTGCTCCTGCCGAAAAGTCAGGTAAGGCAATGTGCCAACTGTGTGGGAGTGGATACGGCGTTTTATAGTAATCTTCATAAAATTCAATGGAACGAATAGCAATATCAAGCGGGAAATCAAGCGCAGCTTCACTATGAGCTTTCGTTGCAAAAGCACCTACTTCAACACCAGATTTTGTTTTTCCTTTTTTAAATTGAAGTTCACCAAATACAAAAGCCAAAAGGTAAGAACTCATTTTGACAGTACGTTCAAAAACGTGAATTCCATTAATATTCAAGAGTTCTGGCATGTTTGAAACAATGATGTCGCCTTCTTCTTCATCAAATTTTACTGACAAATCAAAGGTTGCTTTTGCTTCTGGTTCATCAATAGAAGGAAAGGCTTGACGAGCAAAGTGGCTTTCAAATTGTGTACCAATGAGCATTTTCTTTTCACCATTGACTTCATAGTATGAAGGGTAAATTCCCATCATGTTGTCAGTCAATTCAGCTTCATATTCAAATGAAACCGTCACGCGCCCTGTTTCACCAATTTTAACAACGATTTCTTCATCTTCTTCATTTTCAATGAAGTTTGTATCGACACTAAAAGCACGAACTTTATTAAAGTGTAACCCTTTGGCATGAAAGGCAATAACACTATCTTTTGCTTCCCCAGTAATTGCCACTTGACCCTTTATTTTCTTGGTTTTACGGTCAATATCGAGGAAAATTTTATAATTTTCTGGTACAAAAGCTTCTATTAAACGTTTTACAGCCATATCTTCTCCTATACCACTGTCCTTTTCAAAATTGCAAAAATGATGTCAGGCAAGGCCAATCATGATTTTTCACTTTTTATCCTGAACAGTGGTCCTAATTTTTCATTATTAATATAATTATAGCAAATTGATTAGAAAATTTCGAGTACTAGCAAATATTATAGATTTTTTATGAAAACACAAAAAGAACTGTCTTCTGACAGCTCTGTCATTAACTTATTGGGCCGCATCGAGCGCAGCTTGATAATTAGGCTCCTCTGAGGTTTCTTTCAAGATTTCATGATAAACAATCTCACCCGCTTTAATCACAAAGACAGCTCGAGCTAGGCGTCCTTTGAGGGGACCTGTTTCCATCAGTAGACCGTAAGCTCGGCCGAACGACCCATCATCGGATAAAATCGTCATATCTACACCTTCAGCGGCACACCATTGACGTTGCTCTTGCGCACTATTATTTGAAATACTCAAAAAATCAAATTCTGGGTGGTGGGCTGCTTCTTGATTAAAATGTTTTGTTTGTAAGGAACATACTCTTGTGTTAATGTTAGGGAAAACACTTATCAGGACTGTTTTTTTCAGCTCAGACAGGCGAATTTCATTTCCTTTGAGGTCAAGAAGTGTAAAATCAGGAGCAGCTCCGCTCGTCACTGGCTTTAATTCTGCTGCCTTTTCACCATGTACAAAAATTTCAAAATCCATTCTTTAGCTCCTTAGTTATTGAGATAATTTAATTTTAACACAGTCACAGACAGCTGGCCTTACTTCATGCTTTATTTTCTTGAAAACCATAAGAAGCACGAGAAGAGAGTGCGGGAATTTTACCTGTTTTAACAAAACGATATTCTATATTTTTAATTTTAATTGTATTTTTCATCGAACGTACCTCGTTTCTTTTTTCTAAAAAAAGTATAACAAGGAAAGCTTTACAAAAACTTAGCAGATACTCAACTTAAGCTTAACAAGTACCTCCTAAAATGTTCATCAGCCATCCACTGACGGAGCGGTCAGTACATTTACTTTGGCTTATTTTGCTATAATGAACCTATGAAAAATTTTACGTTTACTGTGACTTTGATGGAGCACAGTATAAAAATTGAACTGCCAAGCGGCGCTACTCTAAGTCTTCTTGATCAAAAACACACGCGCTTTGATTTAGAGGATAATGAGCTGTTTTTACTCGTTAAAATGGGTCAGATCAGAGTCATTGCAGCTGACTTGACCCTTCTTCCTCAATTAGAATTTGACCGAGTGGTCAGATGGAATACCACGGCCTATGATTTACCCCTTGCCGTGCTCACGCAGCACTTGGTTAATCTTGCTGAAGAGGCTGGGCTTAGCTTACGCGCTAAACCAGAACCAGTCAAAATTCCTAAAAATCTCGTGAGCAGCTGTAACAAAGCCACTGATGAGCTTTTAGAAGTCTTAAATACATTTGGGATTAAGCTGGAAAAGAAAAAATTCAGCTCAGCAAAAGCACAACACCGTTGGAATAAGTCCTTAGCTAATATAGAATTTTTCGTCAAGCGCACCGATAGCCAAGCAACGGTTGTTTGGCAGAAATCTAATCAGCTTGTGATCAAAGCTGGGGCAAAACTGGCCCCCACCGGCGGACTTAAAGCAGATGGAACACCAGGGCTTGCCTATCGTTTCACCCAAACCTTGCGCGAAGAACAACAAGCAAGCTGGGACCCCAACCTTTTTATCACTACAGAAGATATCATCCTGCGCTCAGTCAATGAAGTCGGGCATTTTCTTTACTTTGCTGGAACGAATAGTTGGCTGGAGCTCATCGATAATAAAGGGCGAACTCTCCACGAATGGGCTGCTGTGTAAAAAAGAGAAGTTACATCTTCTCTCTTCATTCAAAAAAAGTTACTGACCAACTGGTCAGTAACTTTTTTTACTTATTTCATTAATTCGTCGTAGAGTTGTCCGAGATTACCAGTGAAGTCTAACTGCTCCTCACCAATCCAAACTTCCGCAACTTCGATTTCATCTGCCATCGCATTAAAATCGCTCTGCTGAAGCGCTAGAAAATCATTAACACCATCAAACGTTTCAGTAAAGGTCATACCGTTGAGTAATTTCCCGGTTAATTTCATCATTTGTTCTCTCCTTGGTTTAAAGCTCTTCAAAAACGAGACTCGGTTTTGCATTTAAATCTAATCCTGCTTGAACATTTTCCAAACCCTTTTTCCATTCAATATATGCCGCTGCTGCAATCATTCCAGCGTTGTCACCACAAAGTCTTAAAGGAGGAATAATTAACTTTTCGTCAGTAATTTCTGCTGACAAACGTTCGCGTAAGCCTTGATTTGCTGATACTCCACCGCCAATTATGAGCGTTTTTACTGGATATTTTTCCATGGCTAATTTGGTTTTGGCCATCAAGACATCAACGACCGCAGCTTGAAAGGAAGCCGCTAAATTTTCTAAATCATTGGCTACAACATCATTACCTTTTTGATTTTCGTTATGCACAAGATTGATAAAGGCTGATTTTAAGCCAGAAAAGCTAAATTCTACTTCGTGGGTGTTCATCATTGCGCGTGGGAAATTGTAAGTATCAGCTCCTTTATGTGCTAATTCATCAATGACTTTTCCACTCGGATAAGTCAAGCCCATCACTCGACCCACTTTGTCATAAGCTTCTCCGGCAGCATCGTCACGCGTTTCACCAACTTTTTTATAGCTTCCTTCTTTTTCGACGTAAACAAGTTCAGAATGTCCCCCTGAAACCAAAAGGGCCATAGCTGGATACTCAATGGTATCCACTAAACTTGCAGCCATCAAATGACCGGCCATGTGATTGACTGGAATCAAAGGCAGATGATTTGCCCATGCAAACGCTTTCGCGGCCATAATTCCAACTAACAAGGCGCCGTTTAAGCCTGGACCTTCAGTCACCGCAACGGCCGTCAGTTGATCAGCCGAAATTTCCGCTTCTTCAAGAGCTGCTTCAATACATACAGTAATTTGTTCGACGTGATGACGGCTGGCAATTTCTGGCACAACTCCACCAAAACGTTTATGACTATTGATTTGACTGGCAATGATATTACATAATAATTCATTTCCATTCTTTAAAATTGCCACTGAAGTCTCATCACATGAAGTTTCAAAGGCTAATATATAATTATCTTTCATTTTTAAAATTGCTCTTTTCTCATTAACAAAGCATCTTCAAGAGGTTTGTCATAATAATTTTTTCTTGTATGATAAATCTTAAAACCAAATTTTTCATAACAGTGGCGAGCTGCATGGTTAGAGGCTCTCACTTCTAAAAATAACTGCCCTGGAAATGCTGACAGCTCTGTCAGTAACTTTGTGGCAATGCCTTGACCTTGAAATTCTGGATGTACGGCCAGATTGGTAATTTCTAGCTCATCCATCAAACGACTAAAGGCCAGCATCCCAATAAGCCGTCCGCGCTCGAAGGCTAATAAATAATGGGAAGTTGTGGCCTCTAAATCGGTCATAAGGTATTTCTCTGACCAGGGTGACTGCACATATGTCGCTTCAAGAAGCTCAAAAAGTAGGTCTGACAGCTCTGTCAGTGAATACTTGGAGCATTCTGCCGATTTAATTTCCATTTTTTAGCTTTTTAACCATCCAGATGGCATCACTTCCATCTTCATAATAGGCAGGAAGTAACTTATCTGTCGAAAAACCTTGACGGCGATAGAGGCCTTGTGCTTTTGTGTTATCTCGCCGCACTTCTAGTGTCATCTCATTTTTGCCTAGAGCTTGCATCAGTTGGACCAGTTGACCAATCAAATTTGAAGCAATTTGTTGTCCTTGAAAGGCTTTAAATACCGCCAAATTAGTAATGTGCGCATCTTGTCCGTGATGATTAATACGTGTCCCGATAAAACCTACCACACTTCCAGCAATCTCAGCCACGATAAAGAATGCTTCTTCATTTTTGACAATTTCATGCTCAAAATGTGAAAAAGTCCAAGGAATATCCCCATTATAAACATCTCGCTCTATCGCAAGTAAAGCCACAATGTCTGAGCGTTCTGCCAAACGATAATGAACACCATTCTTATCCAATTCCAACTCCACATCGGTCATTTCTAAATAGCGACGTGGGTTAAATTTTTTTCCACTAAACCCTCTGAACGTAGTCGTCAGGAGCGTTTTCATCTTTTTCATGCGTTTCCAACCATTTCTCTTCTGCCTCTACTTTTTTGAGGTAATTCGGTACAAAACTGTGTACGTTCTCGGCTTCTAACCTTTCGCCAATGCGGGCGATTTGGTAAGCTGATGGTAACTTGGTCAGGCTATCTGTCACAATTTGCGACTGATCAAATCCTGCTCGTTCAATATCTTTAATAAAATTCTCAGTTTCACCCGTAAAAATGACGCGACTAAAATCATTGACCTTCGCTGCTAAGTCTACCAAAAACTCACTAAAGACACAATGTTGATCTGCCACTATTTGCTCACCGTTTTTGTAGACAGCTGCATAGGCATTACCTCTGCGGGCATCCAAAAGGGGTACCACAAACGCCTGAGGATCTTGCCTCCGTTTAGCAATCGCCAATAAGCTTGATACTCCTACCAACTCTTTGTCTAAACTAAAAGCCAAGGTTTTCCCTACGGTTGCCGCAAGTCGCAAACCTGTGTAAGAACCTGGACCTTTTGCTACGACAATACGATCTAAAGCGGTCGGTTCAATACCAGCTTGAGCGAGTAAAAAATCAATAGAAGTCATTAAAGTCGTGCTATGATTTTTCTTTGAATTTAATGTGAGCTCACCGAGGACATTTCCATCAGCTACTAAAGCGACTGACAATGCTTTTGATGAACTGTCCAATGCTAATATATTCATACTTTACCTATTTATTTTCTCTAGAGTCTTTCCTTTTATTTTACCACGCTTGAGCAGCAACTTCCACCCACATGTCACATGTAAGCGTTACCCACCAAAAATAAAGACACAACTTCCTATTTTCAGCCATTTATGCTAAAATAATACTAATTGCAAAGCAAACACGAACTACTATGAAAGGAACGAGCCTTGGCTCGTCAATACAGAAATGATTTTTAAAGTTTTCTATCAAAAAGATAAAAGCCGTTCACCACGCCGTGAAACAACTGAGACACTCTACCTTGACCTTGATGTCGCTACTAAGGAAGAAGGAATCATCGCTGCGCGCGAACTCCTTGCAACCAAAACCCCTTATCACGTGGAATTTATCGATTCCCTCTCGGATGAAGCCGTCGAATATGAAAAAGAAACTGGCGTATTTGAAATTACAAGCTTCTAATACTGATTTAATCACAAAGAGAAGCACTTTAGATTTTTGTCAGAACTGATAAAGGTCTAAAGTGATTTTGTTGTACCCTAATATAACTGACAGAGCTGTCAGTGACTTTAACTTAACAAAAAAATTATAAATACTAAAATATATGTTGAAGAAGCCTGAAAAACTCTGAACTTTCAGTTTTTCTTCATCGCTTAGAACAGGAGAAACATGCCTAAACAACTTAAAATAAAGGCCGATGAAGTTGCCGTGTACGCTATTGGCGGGCTCGGCGAGATCGGTAAAAACACCTATGGTGTAGAATACAAAGATGAAATTGTCATCATCGATGCCGGAATCAAATTCCCAGAAGATGACTTACTTGGTGTCGATTATGTTATACCCGATTACTCTTATATCGTTGAAAACATTGACCGCATCAAGGGACTTTTCATCACGCACGGACACGAAGACCACATCGGTGGGATTCCTTTCCTTTTAAAACAAGCCAATATTCCTATCTATGCGGGTCCACTTTCCTTAGCATTGATTCGCGGAAAACTCGAAGAACATGGGCTTTTACGAGATGCTAAACTTTTTGAAATTCATCCCGATAGCGAAATTAAATTTAACCATTTAAGCCTCAGTTTCTTTAGCACAACACACTCGATTCCAGAACCTATCGCTGTTGTTGTCGACACTCCACAGGGGAAAATTGTGGCAACAGGTGACTTTAAATTTGACTTCACACCAGTTGGGGTTCCAGCAGACTTGCACCGCATGGCACAACTTGGCTCAGAAGGGGTTCTGCTATTGCTGTCTGACTCTACTAACGCTGAAATCCCAACTTTTTCACATTCTGAAAAAGTCGTCGGCGCAAGCATCATGAAAATCTTTGAACGCATTGAAGGTCGAATTATTTTCGCTTCTTTCGCCTCAAATATTTTCCGTCTCCAACAAGCCGTTGATGGTGCCGTAAAAACAGGACGTAAAATCGTCGTGTTCGGTCGTTCAATGGAAAAAGCAATCGTGAATGGTTTAGAGCTCGGTTATATTAAAGCTCCTAAAGGAACCTTTATCGAGCCAAACGAAGTCAATCAATACGCTTCACATGAACTTTTGATCATGTGTACCGGTTCGCAAGGTGAACCAATGGCTGCACTTTCAAGAATTGCCAACGGGATGCACCGCCACATTACCCTGCAAATGGGCGATACAGTGGTCTTCTCATCAAATGCTATTCCAGGTAATACCCATGGTGTTAACCAATTGATTAACAAAATTGCTGAAGCTGGCGTAGAAGTTATCTATGGTAAGATGAACAATATCCACACCTCTGGTCACGGTGGACAACAAGAACAAAAACTTATGCTCCGCTTGATTAAACCAAAATACTTTATGCCTGTTCACGGTGAATATCGAATGCTCAAAATTCACGCTGGACTTGCTCAAGATACTGGTGTTCCTAAAGAAAATTGTTTCATTCAAGAAAATGGTGACGTCCTTGCTTTGACCGCCGACAGTGCTAGATATGCTGATCATTTCCCAGCGGCTGATACTTACGTTGACGGTTCAGGAATTGGTGACGTCGGTAACGCGGTCTTGCACGATCGTCATGAACTTTCCGAAGATGGTATCGTTCTGGCCGTAGCCACAGTCGATTTTGAAAATAAAACTGTTCTTGCTGGTCCTGATATGCTTTCACGTGGATTCATCTACATGCGTGAGTCTGGTGATTTAATACGCTCTGGCCAACGTGTCCTCTTCAATGCGATTCGTGAAGCCATGTTAGAGGAAAATGCCAACGAAGCCTCCGTAGCTCGTGCCATGCGCGAAGCCTTGTCACCATTCCTTTACAAACAAACAGAACGCTCACCATTGGTTGTCCCAATGATTATGACACCTGATAAGAAGTAATAAAAGCGTATACTAGCTATCATATACGAAAGCGATGCAATGACGACCAGTCAAAAAGCCCCTTTGCTCAAAAAACTACAGAATATGCCGTTGGAATCACAGGACTGCCAGAAGCCACAATCTAGGTTTTTCTAACATTGCTGTCGGCGGAAAGCTGCTGTTCGAAAACCCACCAACGCTGAAAAAGAACTAATAGTCGATACTCCTAGCCAAAGCTAGGAGTTTTTTATACCACCATTTTGAGTATTTTTGCATTTTTCTGATTATTTTATTAATTTTACGCTATAATTGAAACAAATAGCAAACAGTAAAACTAAAATATTTAATTCGGAGGAACCATTATGAAGAAAAAATTCAAATTTATTGTCGGAATCCTCTCACTTTTAAGCGTCACACTAATCTTCAGTCCTAAAAATTTCAACTTAAAAAAACCTTTTTCACCACCACCTGTTTCTGCTGCAACAGATGACGAAAAAGAGTTGCCTGTCACTGAAGAAGATACTCGTGGTTTTGTAACCCCAAATTTAGAGTCCGAACCTCTTAGTAATGCAAATATTATCTACGGCTCAACAAAAGGCTCTGAATCTTCAACTAATGCTACTGACACCAAAGCTTCAGCTAAGCAAACGGCGCTTGTCACATTGGCATACGCACAACTAGGAAAGCCCTATTATTATGGGGCAACTGGAAGCGATAGATTTGATTGTTCTAGTTTAGTTCAATATGTCTATAAAAATGCAATTAACATGAGCTTACCTCGAACAACAACAGAACAAGAAAAACAAGGAACGGAAGTATCATTAGGTAGTTTAAAAGTTGGAGATTTATTGTTTTGGGGCACAAAGGGCAATAGCCAACACGTTGGTATCTATATTGGTAACGGACAATATATCCACGCCTCATCTGGTTATGGAAAAGTAGTTATTGGCTCAAGAACAATGTACAACCCGCAATTTGCTCGTCGCGTACTCAGTGCTGCGGATCTCAAGGACGAGGAACCACCTTCAACTGTAGGTCAAGCTAGTAACGAAAGGTACATCTTTAGACTGTATAATCCAAACTCTGGACTTCATCACTACACTTCCTCAGTATATGAAGCGACTCAACTGAAAATTGCAGGATGGACCTATGAGCGAGTTGGTTGGGTTGCTCCAACAACAGGAACAGCTGTCTATCGCCTCTACAATCCAAACAATGGTTTACACCACTATACCACAAGTACCTATGAACGAGATAGCTTAGTCAAAGCTGGCTGGAAAAACGAAGGAACAGCATGGATGTCTGGCGGAAGCGTAGCAGACTATCGACTTTACAATCCAAACTCTGGCGAACATCACTACACAACGAGTGCTGCCGAAAAAAACAACTTGGTAAAAGTAGGATGGAACTATGAAAATATTGGTTGGTATGCGGTTAGAACTTTTTAGGAGGTTTAACAATGAAAAAATCAGTTATACTAGTTTTTCTAGTTATCTTTTGTGTGACACTTTCATTTAATATCCAGACAACAGTAGCCCAAACTAGTCCCTCAACAACAAGAGTACCAATTTTGCGTCTCTACAATCCGAATTCAGGCGAACATCTCTTCACAATGCGCGGAGCTGAAGTCGAAGTATTATGTCATATTGGTTGGAGGTACGAGGGTTCTGCTTGGGAAGTCCCAAAACCTCCAAGTGCTGATTGGTATCCAAATCCCGAAAAATATCGTACTGTTTACCGTATCTACAACTCTATCGCTGGCGAGCATTTCTACACCTCCTCCCTCTATGAAAAAAATTCTGTGTTAAAACATTCTGGTTGGCTTGATGATGGAGATTTCTTTTGGTTCCCAACCGTTACTAAAGGCGGATCACCCGTTTATCGGCTCTACAATCCCAATGCGACAGTGGGTAGCCATCATTACACCATGAGCGCTTTTGAGCGTGATAACTTAGTTAAGCTGGGCTGGCACTACGAAGGTGTCGCGTGGAAAGCCTATCCTTACCCTCTTCTACAAGACTAAAAAACACCAGCTTTGAGCTGGTGTTTTCAATTTCATCAATTATTCAGAAAGCGCTTGGTAAGCTTTGGAAAACTGTTTGTGCAGGTTTTCCTTTTCTGCTTGACCAATGAAGGCCCCATCAATCGCATAATGATTGATTTTTTCAAAATCAGCAAGTCCAAAGTCAGGGTACCATTTAGAAATCTTTTCATATTCCTTTTGCAATGTTGTGGCTGAAACCGTCCGATTGTCGGTGTTGAGCGTGACATGTAGTCCTTTATCATAAAAATCTTTAAAAGGATATGCAGCAACAGTTTCTACTGCCTTGGTTTGAAAATTGCTGGTCGGAGCCATTTCTAGCACAATACGGCGTTCAACCATCATGGTTTGTTGATTCTGCGATAGATTCTTCGTCATGATTCCATGACCAATCCGTGTGGCTCCCATCTCCACAGCATCCAGTACATTTTGCTCACAGTTCGGGCATTCACCTGCATGCAAAGTGACATGAACTCCTCTCATGGTGATTTCACCAAGTAGAGTAGCAAACTTTTCTTGTGGATAATTAAGCTCATCACCAGCCATATCAAAACCAACTAAATGTTCATCAGTAATTTTATCAAATAAGAGGGGAAGTTTGGAAAGTTTCTCAATAGGTTCTTGTTTGAGCCCGCAGACCAGTGCATTTGCCCTAATATCAAAATCATTTTCTGCCCGTGCCAAACCCGCAATCACGGCTTCGACAGCTTCTTCTAGCGTCAGGTTCTCTTGGAGGTGTTGACTTGGCGCAAAACGTATTTCAATATACTTTACATTATCTTTAGCTGCCTCTTGAACGACATCGTAAGCTGCTAGCTCTAGGTTCTTATAGGTTTGTAACAGTGGCAGGACAAAGTCAAAGCGAGCGAGATATTCTAATAAATTTCGAGTATTTTCTGGTGCCTGTGCTTTTTTCAAAATTTCCTCATCAGTCAGTTCTAGGTTTATCCCAGCATTTTTCGCCAAGTCCTTAATACAAGCAAGACTTAATGAGCCGTCTAAATGGCAATGAAGTTCAACCTTTGGCATTTGAGCAATAATTTTTGAATTGAGCACGATTTTCCCCTTTTCTATGTTTTCCCAGTATTTCTTCACATTATAAAAGATTTCGAGCCAGAGACTCGAATTTCCTTCAAAATGTATTTTTACTATTCTACGACTTTTTTATCTAAAATGCAACGATTCTGCGATATTTTTTTATTCCCTTGTGGATAACAAAATCTTTTGCTGAGTTGAGCCTTTTTTTCTCAATTATCCCCAAAATAGTGTGCTTTATACACAGGTTTTGGGGAAAAGTAGAGGTAAATGTGGATAAGATACGTCTAAGTCGTAATAAAAAAGACTATTTTTTTATGAAATAGACTTTTTCAAGCATAAAATTCCTCGGCATTTTCCACAGCGATATTTTTTAATATCAATTTTCCTTTGACGCTGATAGAGTTGCTGACAACTCTGACAGCAATAAATATAACGGGTTGACCTTTTAGCAACAGAGGGAGCATAACGCAAACCGCCTACTTCTGCCAAAAGTTTCTTAAAATCGGCATCCCGGTGTTGATAACCTTTTTTTGCTCGATAAAGATGATAGTGGGTAAGCTCATGCAAAATTACTCCATCGAATTCGGTTAGTGCTGCCATTTTTGGATTAAAATCAAGATGTAAATCTTTTGGGAAAAAACGTCCTCCTGTCGTTCGTAGACGTTGATTCCAAAATGCTTCATGGATGAAAGGCTGCTTAAAATAAAGAAGCGAAAGTTGCCGTACTTTTTCTGTTAATTCCTGATTGCTAAGCATTTCTCTCCTTTTCCATGACCGGCTGATGCTCTGGTCGAAATTTTTATGCTTCCTTTTCCCGAGGATTGACTAAAGTCAAATTAATTTTACCACGTTGTAAATCAAGCGATTTAACCCAAACCGTTACGATTTGCCCAACTGCTACTACATCACTCGGATTTTTTACGAATTGTTTGCTTAAATCAGAAACATGAGCTAAACCATCATTTTTGATACCGATATCAATAAAAGCACCAAAATCAACCACATTACGGACCACACCTTCTAGTTGCTGACCAATGCGTAAGTCACCTGCAGACAAGACATCTTGACGCAAAATCGGTGCATCAAAACTATCCCGCAAATCGCGACCAGGCTTTTGTAAATCACTGATGATATCTTGGAGCGTTTCCTTTCCGACACCAAGTTTAGGGGCCATTTCAGACACATTGACAGCTGACAGCGCCGTCAGTAAATCTTCATCTGTTTTATCAGCTCCGATCTCGACTAAAAGCTGTTTGGCAACAGCGTAAGATTCTGGGTGAACCCCAGTGTTGTCAAGGAAATTTTTACCTTCTGGAATTCTTAAGAAACCTGCCGCTTGTTCAAATGCTTTGGCTCCCAAACGTGGGACTTTTTTTAGTTCCGCTCTTGTTTTGAGTGCGCCATTTTCTTCACGATATTTGACTACATTCTGTGCCAAAGTCTTATTAAGGCCGGCTACATGTGAAAGCAAACTAGGACTGGCTGTATTGACATTCACACCAACTTGGTTAACGACGGTTTCCACGACAAAATCGAGATTTTCTGTTAATTTTTTCTCAGAAACGTCATGTTGATATTGACCAACACCAATAGCTTTTGGTTCGATTTTTACAAGTTCAGCCAGTGGATCTTGCAAACGGCGCGCAATCGAAATTGCTGAACGTTTTTCAACAGTCAATTCTGGAAATTCTTCACGTGCCAACTCACTCGCTGAATAAACAGAGGCTCCCGATTCACTGACAATCACATAATAAACATCAGAAAAATTATTTTCCTTGAGCACTTCTGCAACAAAACTTTCAGATTCGCGACTGGCCGTTCCATTCCCAATCGCAATCATATTCACACCATATTCTCGAATGAATTTTGCTAAATCTTTTTTCGCTTGAGCAATTTGACCTGCATTTGCTGGCTTCACAGGATAAATGACCGTTGTCATCAATAATTTACCCGTTTCATCAACAATAGCAAGTTTCGCTCCAGTACGGTAAGCAGGGTCAAATCCCATGACTACACGGCCTTTAAGTGGAGCCACCAACAACAGATTTTTCAAATTTTCGCCAAAAACTTCGATGGCCGCAAGCTCCGCCTTTTCAGACAATTCGTTACGCACCGTCCGCTCCATGGCAGGAATCAGTTTTTTCTTGACTGCTTCTTTTATAGCTTGTTGCATCGCTTGGTTGTTTTGAGCGGCAAAACGAGCCGCAAAATAACGCAAGATTTTGTCTTCATTATGTTCAAATTTTACCGTAAGAATTCCTAGCTTTTCTCCCCGATTAAGCGCAAGCACCCGATAGTTAGGAAGTTCTGAAACTTTTTCAGAAAAATCATAGTACATTTGGAAAACTTGTTTCTCATCCACCGCCTCTTTTTTCAGGTGACTCGTCAGTAAACTATTTTGTTTAATCTCACCTGTCAACCAACTGCGTAAACGTGCATCCTCAGAGATTGCTTCCGCTAAAATATCAATAGCCCCTTCAATAGCTTTGTCCACGCTGACCACCTGGTCAGTAACAAATGCTTCTGCCTCTTTTTCAAGATGGGCTGTATTTTTAACAATCAATTGAGCCAAGGGGAAAAGACCATTTTCCTTGGCAATTGTAGCTTTTGTACGCCGTTTTTCCTTATAAGGTAAGTACAAATCTTCCACCTCTGCTAACTTTTCAGCAGCTAAGATTTGACTTTTGAGCGCCTCTGTCAGTTTACCAGAAGCCTCGATTTTAGACAGGACCGCCGTTTTACGTTCTGACAGCTTGGTCAGCTGGCTATTTTCATCGATGATGCGTTTGATTTCCACCTCATCTAGCGATCCCGTTGCTTCCTTACGGTAGCGTGCAATGAAAGGGACAGTGTTTCCCTCTGCAGTTAATTCTAATACTTTTTCAACTTGCGAATGTTTGATTTTCAACATTTCAGCAATTTTTTTAACATTATCCATCTCTCTATTTTAACATTTTTATAAGCAGAACCTCCTGTAAAAATCAAAAAAAGGCTCCTTTGAGCCTTCCTTTTTATCGTAAAATCGCAACCGTTTGATAAGCTTGCAATTTTGTCCCATCAAAGTCCTTATAATTACTAATAAGAACTTTCCCATTCGCATAATCAGAGGATAGCTCCAAACTTACAGCCTTGTCAGTAAAATTATTCAAGACCAAAAGACGCTGCTCGCCATAAGATCTTTCAAAGGCATAAATTTCAGGAGAATCTATTAAGGCTGCATGATAAGTTCCCTCAGAAATAATTTTCTCTGTTTTTCTTAAGCGGATTAACTTCTTATAAAAGTTGAAAATTTCTCCATTTTTTTCTGCTTTAACATTGATAGCTCGATGTGAGCCAAGCTTCAACCAAGGGACTCCACTCGTAAAACCAGCCTGTGCTGAATCATCCCACTGCATAGGCGTACGCGAATTATCTCGCGCCTTAGCTTTTACAATATCAAACGCTTCTGCTTTTGTTTTGCCACTTTGTAAGAGGCGTTCATACGCATTTGTTGCCTCCACATCCACATAATCTTCAATAGAAACGAAATCTGGATCCACCATCCCAATTTCTTCTCCCATGTAGATAAAAGGCGTACCACGACTCAAGTGAATACTTGCTGCCAACATCGTCGCCCCTTTAACTCTGTAATTTTCCACATCGACAAAGCGATTAAGCGCTCTTGGTTGATCATGATTGTTCCAGAAAAGAGCATTCCAGCCGTCAGCTTCTGACATCTTCTCTCCCCATTCATGAAAAAGATTTTTCAATTTTTCAAAATCAAAAGGTACTTTTGTCCACTTTTGTCCCTCTTCATAATCCACCTTCAAATGATGAAAATTAAAGACCATCGAAAGTTCATGCCGTTCTGGTTGGGTATAAAGCACGCTATTTTCAATCGTAGTAGAGCTCATCTCTCCTACTGTAACCGAGTTTTCCCCATCTTTTCCAAAACTTGCTGCATTTAACATTTGCAAATAATCATGAACAATTGGCTTATCTGTGTACTCAGGTTTTCCTTCATTTTGTGAATTATTTTTTAACTCTTCATCTTTTCCGATGACATTAATGACATCAAAACGGAATCCAGAAATGCCTTTATTTCGCCAGAAATTCACAACATCAATTAATTCACGCTGCACATTTTCATTTCGCCAATTAAGGTCAGCTTGACTCACATCATAAAGATGAAGATAATATTTGCCCGTATTGCCAAAAGGTGCCCACGCATTTCCACCAAACTTAGATTGCCAATCCGTTGGCTCATCCCGAATAATGAAATAGTCTTGATAGTACTTATCACCAGCAAGAGCTTTTTGAAACCACTCATGCTCGATAGACACATGGTTTAAAACCATGTCTAACATAAATTCAATACCATGACTTTTCCCTTTGGACACCATCTCATCAAAATCTGCCCACGTGCCAAATCGGGGATCTATCCCTTTATAATCCGAAATATCATACCCACTGTCCTTTTGAGGACTTGGATAAAATGGATTGAGCCAAACCATATCGACACCAAGGTCTGCCAAATAGGGCAATTTTTGACTCACTCCTCGCAAATCACCAATCCCAGTCCCTGTTGTATCCAAAAACGATTTTGGATAGATTTGATAAATCACTTTATTGTGAAAAGACATTACGTTTCCCTTCATTTCAAATTCAAATTAGTAACCGTAGTCTGACTAACTCTCTTTATTTATTAACCGCATCTTTAAAAGCATTTTTCTTTTCAACTCCAGTGCCCATCACATCAGTATCCTTGTAGCCAAAGAACCAGACAAGGAGGAAAGTTGCCACCATACAGACAACCGTTGCAATCCAAAAGAGCATCAAATTACCAGCCGGCGCTTGATGCGTCAGCGGATTAGAGATAAAATTTGGAAAGCCAATCAAAGAGCCTGAAAAACCAAACATTTTTAGATTGCCAAATCCAGCGACCCCAGCCCCAATTGCCGCTCCAATCGAGCTCATAATGAAAACTCGAATATATTTTAAATTAATTCCGTACATAGCAGGCTCAGTAACACCACAGAAAGCTGAGATTGCTGCTGGTGCAGCTAATCCTTTAAGATCTGCTTTTTTAGTTTTGAAAAAGACAGTCAATGCCCCTACACCTTGAGCAAGCATCGTGAAAGAAACAATCATATTCAACGAACTCGCTCCAGTAGCTGCCAATTCTTGGGAAATAAGGGGAACAACTAACCAATGCAAACCAAAAATTACCAAGCATTGATAGAGGCCGCCCACGATGATACTAGCAATTCCTAGATTAAGCGACAAGATGTGATCAATCACAAAGGATAGGCCAGAAGAAATCGTTGAAATGACAGGACCTACCAAGAGTAAAACGATTGAAGCCGTGATAAAGAAAGTAATCATTGGCTGAAATATTGGTCGTAGAGCTAGAGGGAGAGCCTGTTTCAACCAAGCATTCAAAGGCTTAGCAATCGCTACGGCCACAATGATTGGGAAAATCGTATAGGCATAGTTCGGCAAAGCAACGGGGATTCCAAAATAAGAAGTATTGAAAGTCACACCTAGGAAATGTGCAACAGCTTCTGGTGCAGGAACGACCTTATCACCCGAAATTGTAGGATTGACGAGATTCATCAATCCTGGATTAATCATAAAGCCACCAACAGCCGCTCCTATAAACTGAAGAGAGCCATCTTTTGGAGCTAACTGTTTTGCTGCAGAAAACCCTACAAGAACTGGAAGAAAATAAAAGGGAGTCATTGCAAGCGTGGAAACAATGATATATGTTGAACTTGCTGGGTCAATGACCTCAATCAAGCGATTTCCCTTAACAAAAATCGCAAGAAGCCCATTAATCATCCCTCCTGCTGCTAAGAGACCAATGATTGGAATCATCGAGCCAGTAATCGTTCCTATGACAACTTGAAAGGCTCGTATAATTGGATTTTTTGATCCCTTCTTTTCAGCAGTCATTTCTGAAGTTTCCTTAGCTGTAGCCACGCTATTTCCCAATTGCGCCACTACTTCATCGTAAACATCTTCGATAGCCTGTCCAATTACCACTTGATATTGATCAAGATTAGCATTATAAAGTGCCGTTACGGCTGGAACGCCTGGAGCTTTTAACTTCTGTAATTCTGCTTGATTTGCTTTATCCTTATCCTTCAAGGTAAAACGCAGGCGTGTGATGCAGTGGATAACCTTTGTGATATTTTCTGGCCCCCCTACATTTTTAATAATGTCTGACGCCAACTGTGTATATTTTGACATAATTTTCTCCTGAAGCTAGTTTTACCTAGCGCTCTCTCATTTTATTTTGATAAAGCTTGACCCACACGTTCGCCAAGTGCTACGTCTCCATAGTTGATCTCAATTTTTTCGAGTCTATCTGCCGTATTTGTGATTAAAACCATTGTCGTTTTTTCAAGACCCGCAGCTTGAACTTGATGCCAATCCACTTTCCCCAAGCGGTCTCCTCCTTTAACAGTTGTGCCCACTTTAACATCAAGTTCAAAAGGGACTCCATTAAGACTGACTGTATCAATCCCTAAATGAAGTAATATTTCAAGACCATCTTCTCGCGTGATTCCAATCGCATGACCTTGTCCCATGGAAATTCTTCCCGTGGCTGGGCTTACCACTTGGTCAGAGGACGGTTCTACTGCAAAGCCATCCCCCATAATTTTTCCTGAAAAAACAGGATCACTGACCTCCTCAAGTGGGATTAACTGCCCAGAAACTGGTGCATAGAGAGCTTCATCTGCTAGTGTCGCTTTATTTTTTTTAAATCCGAACATAAGGACTCCTTATATTTATTTTATCTGCAACTTGTTCGTACAAGTTCATTATAGCTTATAAAACCGTTTTCTGCAAGCGTTTTTTTGTTTCAATAATATTACGTTTTTTCCAACGTTCAAACCTTCGACTTTTGATATAATGGGATTATGAATAAATACGAGATGATCGCTCAAGATTTAGAAAAAATGATTATGGATGGGGTTTACCAAGAGGATGAACTTTTACCTAGTGAGAACGAATTGGTTACACGCTATAAGGTCAGTCGTTCAACTGTGAGACAAGCTCTAAAAACACTAGAGGAAAATGGTTGGATACAGCGCAAACATGGCTTAGGAAGTATCGTTATTGCCAGAGACCGTCTTAATTTTCCTATTACGGGCTTAACCAGTTACAAAGAACTGCAACATTACCTTGGATTTGATAGTTTGACTGAGGTTGTCACCTTTGAAAAACGCATCGTTGATTCCTCCTTAGCCGAGCTTACACACTTTCCTCAAGGTGTACCTGTTCTTCATATTTTACGGCGTCGCAAAATAGATGGTGAGTTTATAGTGCTTGACCGTGACTACCTCCTCTACGCGTATGCAGAAGGCTTATCAAAAAGCCAAGCTGCAGATTCTATCTATGACTATTTAGAAAACGAGCGTCACCTTGAAATTGCTTACGCTCAAAAGGAAATTACGATTGATTTCATTAACGAACATGATCGTCAATGGCTTGAGCTTGCAACGGGAGACCGACACATCGTTTCTGTCAAAAGTCATGTTTTCTTATCGGATAATACCCTTTTCCAGTACACAGAGAGTCGACATCAAGTTGATAAATTTAGTTTTACCGAACTAGCACGACGTCAAAAAAGATAAACAAAAAAACTTCTCGTTCGAGAAGTTTTTTAATGAGATAAATTCTGGTATTACAACATTTTGTTGTAGAATTCAACGATCAATGCTTCATTGATTTCTGGGTTGATTTCATCACGTTCTGGAAGACGAACAAGCGTTCCTTCAAGTTTGTCAGCATCGAATGATACGAAGTTAGCGCGACCTTTAGTAGCTTCAACAGCTTCAAGGATTGCAGGAACTTTCATAGATTTTTCGCGAACTGAGATGACTTGACCAGGTTGTACGCGGTATGAAGGGATATCAACGCGTTTTCCGTCAACAAGAATGTGACCGTGATTTACGAATTGACGTGCTTGACGACGAGTCGTTGCAAGACCAAGACGGTAAACAACGTTATCAAGACGTTGTTCCAAAAGAGTCATGAAGTTGAAACCGACAGTTCCTTCTTTGATTTTAGTTGCAGCAACATACAAGTTACGGAATTGACGTTCAGAAACACCGTAAGAAAAACGAAGTTTTTGTTTTTCAGCAAGTTGCAAACCGTATTCTGAAAGTTTTGAACGGTTGTTTGGGCCGTGTTGTCCAGGTACGTAGTTACGACGAGCGATTTCTTTACCAGAACCAGTAAGTGAGATACCGTAACGGCGTGATTGTTTCCATGATGGACCAGTATAACGTGACATATTTTATGTCCTCCAAATATTTTATTTGAAGAATATCGACAGCCTCGAATTCGTTCATTTTACTTTCGCTTATAGCTTCAGTTACTTTAGGAAATTCCAGATGGAACTTAGCAAAATGTTGACGAGCTTTCTAGCTGACTGCTATATTCAACTTTATAATTATATCAAAAATCCTTTATTTGTCAACAACTTAGAGCTCTCTTTACTGGGATTAAGTAAATTGACTTTCAAAAAAAACTCACCTCTAAGAGATGAGTTGGGCAGATTATCCAATAGGATCTACTAAGTTCAGTCTAAAAAATTATTTTTCTTCTTTTTTAGCTTCTTTAGTTTCTGGTTTTGCTACAGTTCTTACGCCTACAGCGTTAAAATGTTTTTTGCCGTTACGTTTACCAAATTTATGTGATTTATATGCCATGTGGGCTCCTTTCTCCAGGTGTGTTCCTTTAAAATTTCTCTACACACTCTATTCATTTGAATTCTATCATATCTCAGTACCACTTTCAAGAATTAGAGAGGAGGACAAAGTATTCCCTATCAAAAAACACCTCCACAAAAGAGGTGTTAGGGTTAGTCGGTAATCGGGAAGACAGGATTCGAACCTGCGACACCTTGGTCCCAAACCAAGTACTCTACCAAGCTGAGCTACTTCCCGTAGCAAATATTTAATAAGCTATTCCAACAAAAAAATGACTTCCGCCATATTCTGTTTATGCAAGCGGTAGGATTCGAACCTACAACCGCCTGATTCGTAGTCAGGTACTCTATCCAGTTGAGCCACGCCTGCGTTTCTCTCAAACGACTATATTAGTATATCAAGTTTATTAAATCTTGTCAAGAATAAACTCATTTCCCTTTTTCTTTTTCGAAAATAAGACTCATCACAAAAAGGATGGCTCTTTCACATCCTTTTTTAATTCTATCTTCCAAAATATACTTGGTGAGCTTTTGCTCCACCGTCTTGTACGTCCAATAACGTACTAACTGTAACAAAAGTATAGCCTTGAGCTTTCAACTTTTGAATAATTTGTGGCACCGCCTCTACTGACCACTGGTGGATATCATGCATCAAAATAATCGCACCATCATGTGCATAGGTTAGAGCGTTTGCTACCACAGGCTCACTGGTACGATAACGCCAATCGTTCGTGTCCACTGTCCAATTCACAGCGCTTAAATTCGTTTGCGCTAGTACTGTATCATTGTAACTGCCATAAGGCGGTCTAAATAAGGAGACTTGTTTCCCTGTGAGTTTGTTAATTAAACGATTGGCACTCTCGATTTCTTGCTTTTCATCCTGTGGTGATAAGGTTACTAAATTTTTATGATCCCACGTGTGAGAGGCTACTTCATTTCCCAAATCATTTTCCTCTTTGATTAACTTCGGATAACACTGGGCTTGGCTTCCCAAAGCAAAAAATGTCGCTGGAACAGCTTCTTGACGTAAAGTTTTCAAAAGTTGCGGTGTCGTAAGAGGGCTTGGGCCGTCATCAAAGGTCAACGCAATCAATTTTTTATCTTTTAATTTTTTTTGAAGAGCAAGTCGTTTTTGGGCAATCTTGATTTGATGACTTAAAGCCAATCGTTCATCTCGTTCTTCAGGCTTATCTAAAAATTTAAGTTGGCGCTCAGCTTGCTTTATTCCTTCTTCTGTCACAGTTTGTTGTTCTTGATTGATCAGCGCTTTGGCTTTGTCAATATCTGCAATGCAAGTTACTAGCTGAGCCATCCCGCGATTAAGCGCATGTCTTTCCTTGGGTTGTAACTTGTTAATCAGTTTTTTGGCAGATTGAATATCCTCTTTTTTGTGTGAATGATAGGCAAGATTTTTAGCTTGCTCAGCTGTTTGTACTTGTCTATGATACGTAAGGCGTTCACGTTCTTTTATTTTTTGAGTATGAACATAATGCCCAACACTCATGGCAAGTGCTAAAATAATTACAAGTCCTACAGGAATCCCCCATATTAAATGTTGAGTGTGTTTTAATCTTCTGCTAAGTTTCCTAGCCATCTCCTTTTCTTTTCCTACTCCTCCTAAACATTTAAAAAGTTTAAAAGTCTCACTAATGGAGACTGCTTTCACTCTTTTTCTTCCTCTATCATAACATTTTACATCATTAAATCAACTTACATTTTCGTAATTTTTCTAGTAATCTAACCCGTTAAAAAAAGAGCGCACGTACGTTCTCTTTCTTACTTTTTAATATTGCCAACCTTTTGTTCTAAAAATTTCCCTATTTCCTTAACAGCAAATGGAATTGCTGCTTCGTTGGGCATCATCTTTTGTGAGTGTAAGGCTGCTGGGCTATCAATTCCTAACCAAAACATTACACCAGGGATCTTATTGAGGAGGTAGCCAAAATCTTCCCCTGTCATCGCAGGAGCAATGTCAATGAGCTTGACTTCAGATTGTTCCTCAAAAAATCGCATGGCTTGTTGAGCCAATTTGGGATTATTTTGAACCGGAAGATAGCCTCCTTGTTTCAAGTGAAGGTCCAGTTTTAAATTAAAAGATTTAGCAATTCCTTCGGCTAATTCACGGAGACGACGTTGTGTAATTTGATTAACTTCTTGGGTCAAACTTCGAATTGTACCGTGCAAAAAGGCACTTTCGGCAATGACATTATTCGTGGTGCCTGCCTCCAATTTTCCAAAGGTTACAACAGCTGAGGCGAGCGGATCAATATTACGACTCACAATCGTCTGGACTTGCGTAATAAAGTAACTTGCAGCAACGAGCGCATCGTTTGCTTCATGTGGAAAAGCTGCATGTCCTCCTGTCCCCCAAAAAGTGAGTTCGACCTCACAAGTTCCCGCAAAAAGGGTTTGGGCGTTCGTTGCAATGTCTCCAACATTTAAATCCGGGCGTACGTGGAGGCCATAAAACTCATCGGGTGTCCATTCCCCAAAGGCTTGAGCATCATACATGAGCTTTCCACCTGCCTCATTTTCCTCAGCAGGTTGAAAAAGAAAGAGGAGGTTTTCTTTGGGTTGCTTACTACTCAATTGTTCTAACAGCCCCAATGCGACTGTCATATGGATGTCGTGCCCACAGGCATGCATACAGCCATTTTTACTAGCAAAAGAAAGCCCCGTGTGCTCTTCAATAGGAAGCCCATCTATATCAGTACGCCAGCCCACCGTTTTTGTCGGTGCGCTTCCTTTCAGGAATACGAGAATTCCCGTCTGCCAAGTTTTCACATGAAAAAAGGACTTATTTTGACTGAGCTCCTTAATTATTTCAAGCAAATACTTTTGTGTCTCAAACTCTTGAAGTCCAATTTCAGGAATTTGATGGAGGTGACGACGAATTGAAATGAGATCAAGCATGGCTTCTCCTTTTACTAGCTGATAATTCTTTTTGATATTACAAATTTCTTAGCGCATCTTCCAGTGCTGTCTTTTGCTGTGTTTTTGCATCAATTTTTTTAATAATTCGAGCAGGTACACCTGCTACGACCACATTTTCTGGAACATCCTCAGTCACAATCGCGCCAGCTGCAACTACCGCACCTTTACCGACTTGTACACCCTCAATGACGACCGCATTTGCTCCAACAAGCACATTGTCTCCAATTCGAACGGGTTGGGCACTGGCCGGTTCAATAACACCAGCAAGCACTGCACCTGCACCAATATGAGCATGGTTTCCGACAATCGCACGTCCACCCAAAACTGCTCCCATATCAATCATCGTCCCTGTCCCAATTTCAGCCCCAATGTTAATAATCGCTCCCATCATAATAACCGCATTATCCCCAATACTTACTTGGTCTCGAATAATAGCTCCTGGCTCAATACGGGCATTAATAGCTCGCGTATCCAGTAGTGGAACAGCAGAATTACGTCCGTCAAATTCCACGACATAGTCTTTATGCTCTGACAGTCCTGTCAGTAATGGCTTAATGTTTTGCCAGTCTCCGAAAAGTATATTACCCAATTGTAAAACTTCTGAGGGAAGCTCACTCAAGGGCTGGGCGAGTGTGACCTTTACTTTGGTTTGTTTCGGAGCAGAGCCGATAAATTGAATAATTTCTTGAGCTGTTAATTTTTGTGCATCCATTTTGAATTTTCTCCTTTTTCTGATAATTATACCTAAAAATATTACTGACCGCTCGGTCAGTAAATTTTCACTTATTTTTGTTCCTGTTCGATCAAGATAAATAAATTGCCCTCTGGCCCCACAAAGCTAAAAAGCTGGCGATGATCTGCCGTGGCCGTAATAGGACTCAAAGCAAGCCCAAGATCGACAACTTTATCATAGATTTCCTTTAGGTGCTTTACTTCTACTGCCAAATTCTGTGGAACAGATTCAGGCGCCTCATTGAGGGCAATTTCATCTTCAAGTCCTAACGTCTTCCAAAAAATTTCGGCATTAACTAGGCTATTGACATTTAATGTAATCATTTTCTCTCCTTCAGGCTTTTAGCCCATTTGTGCTCTTATGAAAACTTCGTCCACAAAATGAGTAAGGCTGCCACCACGATAATACTTAAAACTAATAAATTATCTCGATTTCGCCATTTAAGTTGACGATACTTAGTCCGACCATCGCCTCCTTGGTAACCCCGACTCTCCATGGCGATTGCCAAATCATCAGCTCGTCGAAAAGAGCTGACAAAAAGAGGAATCAAAATGGGAATCACAGATTTTACTTTTTGCAAGAGATTTCCTTCTCCAAAGTCCATCCCTCGGGCTTTTTGTGCATTCATGATCATGGTTGTATCATCCATCAATGTCGGTATAAAGCGCAGGGAAATGGACAACATCAGGCCCAGCTCATGGACAGGTACCTTTATTTTTTTGAGTGGCGCTAGTCCGGTTTCAATCCCATCTGCTAAAGTCAAAGGTGGTGTTGTCAGCGTTAAAATCGTGGACATAAAAATGATTAACACAAACCGGAAGAAAATATAGACGGCATTTATCAAAGACTCTGTTGAAATTTTAATGAACCAAAAACTAAAAATCACGTGGGGTCCAGAAGTAAACAGCATTTGAAAAATGACGGTAAACAAAATCAAGCCTAGCATTGGACGAAGTCCTTTTAGAAAATAACGAATCGAAATTTTCGAAAGTAAGACCCCAGATAACGTATAGAGCAATAAGAGGAGATAGCCTAGCCAATCATGCGCTAGAAAAATCACGACTACAAAAGCAATCATTACCAAAAGCTTTGAACGTGGATCCATGCGATGAATGAGCGAATTTCCTGGGATGTAGCGTCCCATAAGCATATTTTGCATCAGTTTGTCCCTCCTGCATCAGCTGATGGAGCGGTCAGTTGATTTTTTAGCTCCGTCAATGCGCTGACCAACTCAGCACGCGTAATCGGTAAACGCTCAAATTTTAAATGACTTCTTTTTTGCAAATCATTGGCAAATTCTGTAGCTTTTGGAACCCCCAGCTCATGTGCTTTGAGAAATTCTACTTGTTGGAAAACCTCAGAGGGGGCACCACAGCTAATGATTCGTCCTTTTTCAAGAAGATAAACCGCATCAGCATAGTCCGCCACATCGTCCATCAAATGGGTCACTAAAACAACGGTCTGACCTGCTTTATGAATACTTTCAAAAAGCTGCATCATCTCTATACGCGCCTTAGGATCAAGCCCCGCTGTCGGTTCATCAAGCACCAGAACCTCTGGTTCCATCGCAAGAATCCCAGCAATTGCGACACGTCGCATTTGTCCACCCGAAAGTTCAAAAGGAGATTTTTCCCAAAATTTTTCAGGGAGACCTACCATAGCCAACTTTTGAGCAGCAATTTTTTCAGCTTCTTCTTTAGATATTCCAAAGTTTTGGGGACCAAAAGCGACATCTTTTAGCACCGTTTCTTCAAAAAGCTGACTTTCTGGAAATTGAAAAACGACGCCCACTTTTTTTCGTACAGGCTTAATTTCTTTTGTTTTACTGCCATTTTTAATGGTGATATCACCCACCACCACAACACCATCTGTCGGCTGTAAAAGTCCATTGAGATGTTGCAAAAGGGTAGATTTTCCAGAACCCGTATGTCCAATAATCGCAGTATAGCTTCCTGTCTTGACTTCCAAATCAATGTCAAACAAAGCCCGGCTCGCAAAGGGTGTATTTGGTTGATAAGTGTAATTTACTTTTTCAAATGTAATCATGTTTCTAATTTCTTCTCAAATCCAATGAATTTTTTGATACTGTTTGACCATATGTTCCTTTACTGACAGCTCCATCAGTATTATTTATTCAAGTTTTTAGCTAGGAAATCGACTAATTCATCTTCTGTCAGGTAACGCTCCGGTAAGACAAATCCTGACGCACGTAAATCATTCATCAAATTTGATGTGAAAGGCATGTCTAGTCCCATTTCAACCATATTTTCCCGAGTAGCAAAAAGGTCACTTGGAGCAGCTTCCTTAATAATCTCACCGGCACGCATGACCAGTATCCGATCAGAACCTGCCGCTTCATCCAAATCATGAGTAATTGATAAGACGGTCAAGTGATATCTATCTTTGATTTCATGAATCACGCGCATAATTTCCGCACGTCCCGTTGGATCTAGCATTGAGGTCGATTCATCTAGGATAATGATTTCAGGACGTAAAGCAATGATTCCCGCCACAGCTACACGTTGCTTTTGTCCACCAGAAAGCCGTGCTGGTTCTCGCGTTTTAAAATCAAGCATATTGACTGCTGCGAGTGCCTCGTCCACCCGTTGAATCATCTCTTCGCGTGGAATCCCCTGATTCTCCATCCCAAAAGCGACATCATCTTCCACAGTAGCACCAACAAATTGGTTATCTGGATTTTGAAAAACCATTCCAATTTTTTGGCGTAGTTGCCAGACGTTATCAGCAGTCAGCACTTCACCGTCAATTTTCACTGTCCCTTTAAATTCCTCGAAAAGCCCATCAATCAGACGGGCAGTTGTTGATTTTCCTGATCCGTTTTGACCAATAATCGAAACCCATTCACCACGCGTCACAGAAAATGAAACACCATTAAGCTGATTAACTTCACTTTCTTTTTCATATTTAAAAACTAAATTTTCCACTTCGAGAATTTTATTCATAGCCCCTATTATATCAAAATTTAACCACTTTTCATCGCTTTGTTTGATATTTCTAGGTAAATTTAATGAAAAATTAATAAAATTCCTTTATTCTTTTATTTTCCCAAATAACCAAAAATTTGATATAATAGAACAAGCTTGGAGAGGTGTCCGAGAGGCCGAAGGAGCACGCCTGGAAAGTGTGTATACGTCAAAAGCGTATCGGGGGTTCGAATCCCCTCCTCTCCTTTATCTAAACTCAAAAGACCTTCTGTTGTTTGGCAACAGAAGGTCTTTTTTAATTATTCTATTTTTTAAACAAGACTTTACTGTATTGGTTGCCTACGAGCATATCGTACTGAATAAGCTCATAGTCCTTAACCATCTCCTGTTGTTGTTTGGTTAATTTTTTCGTATCAGCATAATTTTTAATATCCACGCTATTTTCCACCTTTTTAACAAATTGATAAAAGATAGGGAGCTCAGAATTACCTTCTTCCATAGCCAAAACGGATAAGCCTTCTGGTGTAACTGAATCTGTTACATTCTCACTTTTACGATTATGATTCTTCCAAACAAAATAAGGGGTAGAATGGTCATTGATTAACTTATTATTTGCATCTTTGATTGGATATTTTTCATAAACTGAACCATTTAAGGCAGGGTAATGATCCCCATACATAATAACCGTTACGTTTCTATCCATTTTCTCTAAGTTTTCGATCAACATCCCCAACGCTTCATCTGTTTTCTTCACTCCTCTCGCATAAAGGGCCAATTGCTTTTGCTCATCATTCAAATGAGCACCTTCAATAAGGATATCCTTACTTGCTAAACTCCCCTTTGCTTCCACAGTGTACGGATAATGGTTTTGCATGCTTAACCCATGCACTAGTAAATTCGTTTGTGAAGTCCCCTCAATCTCATCAAGAATTTGACTGAATAATGTATAATCACTCAAATAACCTTCTGTATAATAAACATTTTTATTACTGTTTTCTGATTTTATAATATCTTCCCGTCCTATAAACTTAGAAAAACCAAGATTAGGAAGAACAGTAGAGCGGTGGTATCCCGACTTCAAATGGGTATGAACAGCTATACTCTCTTCTTTGTATTGGGCAATACTCTGAGTACGGCTTGGGTTTTGTGATAAATAATCAAAGGCATTAATTTGCTGATTAAAGAAAGTATAGCTAAAACCAGTTAGTACACTGAACTCTACGTTCGTAGTCCCGCCTCCAAACATCGTGGACTGCATGTGCCCACCCGACTCAGTTTGAAGTTTTCTAAAATTAGGCATTGGGTCTTCTTTCCACTTCACTCCTGAGAAACTCTCGGGATCAGCTAAAGACTCACTCAATATCGTAATCACAGTCTCATTATCATTATCGCTCGTTTTCTTAACCGCAAATTCCTTTTGATATTTCTGGATAATTTCTTCCATTTTGGTCTTAGAGTACTGTCCCGAGATACCAGATGAAGACATAGCATCCACTTTCTTACTACTGATAAAATATACCAAGCTTCCTTGCTCATTAAAGGTTGTTGAATGAACCTTATTAATGAATACTTTACCAAGCAATAAAAGGATGACAGAAAAACCGATAACGCCTAACAAAGTCCGTCGAAGCCGGACTTGAAAATTCAATACAAAAGCACTTCTTTTATACAAAAGATATAATATTCCAGCTAACACGATAACAACCATGATAACGTAAGGATAGTCCTGCTTCAGATACATATTCCAAACAACATCCCAGAATAAACCACTATGAAAGTCCATCCACATAACAGGAACCCCTGTGGTATTCATCTTTATCGATGACCCTATATACGTTAACGCATTAACCAGTGTAAAAATAAGCATCCCAAATTGATACTCAAATATCCCAATCAGTGCAAAAGATAGACTGGTCAAAAGTAAAATCGTTACCAAAATGAATATTGCGCTACTCAGTCTAAAAGTATGCTCAAAAGCAAATTGCACGTAACAGATTGAAAAAACAAATATCATAATTCCTTCGTTTATATAACGAAGGCGAGGCAAATGGTACTTCTTATAAAATCCTAACAAATAGAAAATCTCTAACACCATCGCCAAGATAACTAAAACTAAAAACAAAATTCTTTCCTTCTCTTTTCTACTCAGTTGTTCTGAACAAATTATCAGTTGCTCTCAACTTACCCTCAGCAAATTGCTGAATCAAAATCTTCATAATTCTTTCTGAGGATTTCCCATCTCCATAAGGGTTGCTAGCTTGTGACATCGCTTTGTAAGCCTCCTCATTATCAAGAAGTTTCTTCATAGCCTTCTCTATAACTTCTTTTTTTGTTCCTACAAGCTTTAATGTCCCTGCTGTCACTCCTTCAGGACGTTCCGTCTCATTACGCAAGACTAGAACCGGGACTCCCAGAGAAGGCGCTTCCTCTTGAATCCCTCCTGAATCAGTTAAAATCAAGTAACTTTTTGAGGCGATATTGTGAAAATCAGCCACCTCCAGCGGAGTAATCAAATGGACATTAGTTACCTGTGCAAATTTCTCCATAGCCGCACGTTGTACGAGTGGATTCAGGTGTACTGGAAAAATAATTTCAACTTCATCTTTATATTCTATAGCAATATTTCTAACCGCTTCAAAAACCTCCAACATTGGTTGTCCCTGATTTTCTCTTCGGTGCATTGTTAAAAGGATCATTTTTTTATGCTTTGGATTTACTTCATCAAGTATAGGATGGTGATAATTTTCTTTTAAAGTATATTGCAAAGCGTCAATTACAGTATTACCCGTGATAAAAATTTTATTTTCTTTATGATTTTCTAATAAAAGATTTTTTTTCCCACTCCTTGTCGGAACAAAATATAAATCAGAAAGCACATCTGTCAATTGACGATTCATCTCTTCAGGAAAAGGACTATACTTATTCCAAGTTCGTAGTCCTGCTTCCACATGCCCAATAGTAATTTGTTGATAAAAGGCAGCGAGACTTACTGCTGCGGTCGTCGTAGTATCTCCATGGACAAGTATCACATCTGGACGCTCACTAATTAGAACCTCCTCCATTTCCTCTAAAATTCGTGAGGTAATTTGTGTCAGTGTTTGTTGCTTACGCATAATATTTAAATCATAGTCGGGTTTCACTTTAAAGTAATCCAACACTTGATCTAACATTTCTCTATGTTGTGCAGTTACTACTGTAATAGGATGAAAAGCCTCACTCTCATCCATTTTTTTTACAATTGGTAGCATTTTAATCGCTTCAGGTCGCGTACCAAAAGCAATTATAACCTTGATTTTATCCAAAATTTTATCACACTCTATTCTCTAAATTTTTTAATAATACTATCCAACACTCTCTAGTTTTCTTTTTGTCTAAACACTCAAAAAGAAAAGAACTAAAATCACGATGATAACAGCAGTAAATACTAAGTTTAAATTATTTTGTTGTTTTTTTTGTGTCTCCATTTTTCTCTCCTTATTCTTCGTAAGATGCATTATGCACCGTTTTTATCCATTTATTTTGTGGTTTGAACCATGTGAAAAACCCAACTATTTGAGCTACCATATAGGTTAAAGAATTCCATATAAATGCCACGATCAAACGCAAAAAAAGTAAGATTTTTGCTAAAAAATTTGTTTGCTTATGAAAGTAAGGTCTGGCCTCTTGTACAAAGTATACTGTAGGAATAATTAAAAAATTAAGAAATTCTACTGCCACCCAGAATCTTAATAACGAAAAGAGATCTGGTAAATAGGCCCCTAATCGCGCATCTATGCACATAAATAATAATATAAATAAGAACGCAATTGGCCGAACCATCGAGTAGGAATAAAATAGCGTTTCTATTTTATTCAAAAAATCACTTAATGTCTCTGATTTAAATAGAGTTTTTACTTGCTTAACCGTTGTAGTAAAGGCCACTAACCAATGCCCTTGAGCCCACCGTTTTCTCTGATTATGACTTGCCACCAATGAATTAGGTTTTTCATCATGCACTATTGCAAAGTGATTCCATCCACTATGTTTTCCAGCCATAGATAATTCTACTTGCAGTTCAAAATCTTCTGTGTAACTTCGAGGGTTCCACCCGTACTCCGCCAGATAGCCTGTATCAAGAATGAAACCCGTTCCTCCAATAGCGGCATTCCACCCTAAACGATAGTTAGCATATTGCAAAGCACGGTTCGTAATAAAGTAAACAGCAGCATAACCTGAAGCGGTCATAGAAGAAACAACATTTTTCATACCCAGATACCCTTGTACAGCTGTAAACTCAGGATGAGCAATAACCTGTGAGTTCATTTCTCTTAAATAATTGGTGTCTACAATGTTGTCCGCATCAATGAAAGCTACAAAATCATACTGTTCCCAGTGCTTCGTCTCCACATACTTGTCAATTGCGTGAGGCTTACCCCTTGGCTCTTCTGGTTTAGAGATATTTTCTAGTAAAATGACCTCACTATAACCCTTCACTATATTCACTGTCTCATCAGTGCAGTTATCTGCGATAACAACAATATCAAACAACATGTTGTCATAGTTTTGATGAAGTAAGCTTTCAAGGGTTTCTGCGATAACATTTTCTTCATTGTGTGCGGGCACAACAAACACAAACTTTTTTTCATCAGGTTTCAAATCATAATCCCTTTTTGGTCTTCTGAGACCAAACAAGGAAAGGCAAGTAAAATAAATTAAATTCAAAAAAACAATTGCAACTAAAATGAGACTCACCCATTTTAGTGGTAAAAATACATATTCTGGTAATGTAAACATTACTACTCCTTAAATTTCACAAAAAATGGTGTATCATGTGTGATATGATACACCTACTGCACTCAAGAAGTGCTTAATTAAGTACTTCAGTGAATGTTGTTCCTTGAGCATCTGTGATGACTAGCTCATAAGTATAGTTTGCTTGGTTAGTGTAAGCTGCTGGTACAATCGCTTGGAAAGATTTTGTTGGATCAACGTCTACTGGAATCCCCCATGAACTAGAGAAAGTGTAGATATTATTACGAGTCGCAACAACTTCTCCAGAGGCATCTTTAATAACAAGCTTTTTCGTTGCTCCACTAAAATCTGCTGTTGTATTAACATAGCCTTCGAAGACTAATTCATTGGAGTTGTTCCAATATTTATTAAATACTTGAACTGATGCTTCAGCATCTCTTGTTATTACAATCCCTGGCTTATTATCAATAACTTGTGGCTTAACCGTATTTTGTTTAATCACAACTTGTTCCATATCAGCATAGTTGTCGTGCATAGGACCCATATACGATACGACTTGTTCTAGGTTTAAATCAATCGTATCTTTTTCCACGCCATCAATTGCTACAGACAATTGAATCGTATAATCTCCTTCTGACAAACCTCCTAAGACTTCGTTACTAATAATGATTTGGTAACCATTATAACGTGACGAATCATACCAATTAGTGTTCGCAGCCTTAATGCCTTCTGTAACTACTTCACCAGTTGTATGGTTTACCAGTTTGGCCGTTTTAGTAATACGGGAAGCTGTGGATAAATCCCAGCCTTCATTGTCCACTTGTCCTTCATATACTAAGCCATAGTACTGCCAGTAGCCATTTTTAAAGCTTGACGTAGTAGTATAAACTTTTTCCTTCACTTGAACTTTGGTCTCTGTACTTAGCTTGTCTTCCTTACCTTCTTGATGTCCAATGATTTGAACAGCGACAATTTGTCCTTCTTGTAAGTCTACTGAATCAGGTAAGGTAATATTGTAGCTTCCTTGATCTGCTTCAATATCCTCACGAGTCACCTCACTGCCGTCCACTGTGACTAAGATTTGATAAGTACGACCATTCATATTATCTTGAGCAGGTATTTTACCCGTTAACCCATCAGCATGAGCATACACATCATCCAAAGTCGCAGGTGCTACTGTCCAATTTGCATAGTTTGATCCATCGCTAACAATGACTTCATCTGAAGCAGCCGACTTATCTGCTTTTCCTTCCTGATGACCAGTGACGACCGCCTTGACTTTATCGCCTTCTTTCAATGTCATTTCTTTCGTTGTAAAGTTTCCATCGTCTGATACAGAGGCTTCCCCCACGGTTTCGTTATTAACAAAGATATCTACTGTATATGTACGCCCAAAATCTTTATTTTGATCACCAATATTACCACTAATGGCTACTGTCCCATCTGAAAGATCAGATACCTTCGGTTTGGCTACTGTCCAACCCTCATAGTTTGATGCATCGCTGACAATGACTTCATCTGAGGTAGCCGTCTTATCTGCTTTTCCTTCCTGATGTCCAGTAACAACTGCTTTAACTTTGTCGCCTTCAGACAAGATAATTTTATCAGCTGCAAAGGTACCATCTTCAGCAACTTGTGCCTGACCTTTAGAAACTCCATTAACAAAAATTTCTACTGTGTAAGAACGGTCAAACTCTTCATTTTGATTACCTATATGCCCTGATATTTTAGTATCTGTATCTTTCAACTCATCGACTACTGGTTTTTCAATTTTCCAGCCTGAGTAATCAGTTGCATCTGTGACTGTGACTGTAGTAGTTTGACTTGATTTATCTTCACGCTTTTCTTGAGAGCCAATAACTGTTGCCGAAATTTTTTCGCCCTCTTGTAATACGACATCTTCTAGCTTAAATGTCCCATCTTCTGCTGGGGTTACATAGATCGGATCTTCATCATCCGTCCAGATAGCTACTTTATAAGTTCTACCAGCTTCTGTATTTTGTTCTCCAATATTCCCAGTTATTGTGGTATCCGTATCCAGCATTGAATCTAAAGTTGGTTGATTGACCTCCCACGCTTCATAACCAGTATTATCGCTCACCTTCAATGTTGTTTGGCTTGTCTTATCAGGATAAGTTGCTGTAACTTTACCACTATCATCAGTAGCATCAGGTTGATGTCCTGTTACAACTGCCTTTATTTCATCACCGTAAGCCAAAGCACGTTGTTCTTCCTCATCCAAATCTGTTAACGCATAGCTGAATGGATAAGATTTTAAGGCAACATCTATGTTTTCTTCATCAATTATAAGCTCGTCGCCAAGATACACTTTCAAATCATACGTTCTACCAGCGGCACGGTTTTGAATTGGAACTTGACCCGTAATGACTGTCCCACCTTCATATAGCGGCCCGTTAATGATTGGATCTTGAACTTCCCAATCATCATATCCTTCATCGTCCTGCGTAATGACTTCAGCCGTAATTTCAGAACTCTCTTTATCTGTTTCACCTGGTTGGGAACCAACAATTTTAGCTTTTACTATGTCTCCTTTCTCTAAGCCGCTTAAATATGGGACATTTGTATCTGTTTCATCTTTGACAGCTTTATTATAAATTTCTTCCCCGTTAACCGTAACGATTAACTTATATGTGCGGTTGAGCTGTTGATTTTGAACTGGAGCATGGAATGGGATAATCAAGTCACCATCATACAAAATAGGCACTGATGGATCTTCAACTTTCCAGTCCTCCCAAGCTACAATATTTGTAGCATCACTTGCATGCGCAACAGTAGAATATTTAATTGGTTTTTCACCGTTGAGATTATCGTATTTTTCTTTCCCTCTGACACGAGCAGTTACAACATCCCCTTTATTCAGATAGCTTCCAAAATCAAAATCCCAATCACCTTTTTTGATTGTTTCTCCACGAGAATTTGTTCCCCCATCTTCGGTAGCCATTTGAATATATTTAAACGGAGTACCATTAACAGAGAGCTCAATATCATAGTCTGTTTCATGTTCATTGACTTCATCCTGGAGACCATTCCCGTAGTAATAAGAGTTTTTTTCTGTTAAATAATAGAGTGTGGTAGGTTCAACGGGATTTTCAATCCAAGAATTTTCGATTCCATCACTCGCGATACTCCCGACAATTTTGTTTGTTAATCCTAAGGAAGCCGAGTTTGCATCTGTCTTGGTTTGTACACTGTAGTTATCCTTGCGTTCGATAAGTTTACCAGTATCCTTAGACCATTGTCCCAAGTCAATATACATATCAACTTCAATGTCTATACCTGATAATAATTGAAGTGTATATTGAGATGTCTTATAATAGATGCTACCTGTTTTGCTATCGTAATTCATTGTATCAGGATTACCTAGCCAGCTGCTATTACCCCAAAGCTTCGAAGCAATATCATAACTGGTAGTCCCCCCTAAAGCAGAATCTTTTGAACGATACACAGTCCCACGGATATATTTTTGGTAATTATTTGTACTGAAAAATTCACCTGCAATATCTGGATCAATAGTAATTTCTTGGCGGTAAGCCTGTAAAGCAGCTGTACCGTTTCCGTGAGCTTTAGTGTGAATATGAAGAACATCTTCATCTGCCTCTAGTTCACTATAACTATCTTTGAAAGTAGTCAAACCGATTGCGGGAGCAATACCAGAATAGCCGTCCTCGCTAGTGTCATTAGAAGTTTCATTACTTAACATTGACACAGACGTATTACTCGTCGGTATAATCGCAGTTTTAAAAGTTGGAGCATTCCATACAGGGGCAGTAACAGCTACCCCTTTAGCAGTTGAATTAGCTGCATCCAAACTGAGCGTCTTGAGACTAACATTATTACCTTTTGCGATAGCTTTTTTCTTTAAGGCTTGGGAAGAACTCGCAGTAGTATCCTCATCACTTGACACAAATGTAGCTCCATATACCAGAGATCCGAGTAAACCTGGTATTATCAATGCTCCGGCGATATGCTGTTTATTAATTTTTCTCAATTTATATGTCTCCTATTTTATAAAATGTTTTGTTACGTGGCGAATTGTGGTTAATAAAAAAGTAATTTTCCGTTATATATGAACTCGTCGTGTAATCTCCTTTTTTAGTTTTTAAGCATATGCGTTGGAACCCATTAATAGTTTCAGTTAATTAATAACTTGCTGTTGAGTTTAAGCGAGAGGTGGAGGTTAAGTGACGCAAAAGCTTTTACAGTGCTTTATTTTATAGTAGCACTATCGTCTTTTCAACCAAGTTGTTTAGTCTGAAAATTCTGCCGATTATTTCTAGTAAGCGCTTTCCATCTCGCTCATGTGTTACACATCGAATTATCTGAACATTTAATACAAGGATAAAACTTGTAATATCTACTTTGCTCCTCTAAACTATTTGAATAAATGAGAAACCGTAACATATAAACTTCCAATTCGAAAAACTACACCGTGTCTATTATTTCAATTTCGTAACTAACTCAGTACAAGATTTAATCTTGATTTAGAGATAAATTCTGAGCTTTCTCATCATATTAAAACTTCTTTTTAGTTTCTTCACTGTAACTTCTTTCCAAGCTAAACTATTTGGACTAAAAGAAGAGATTATTTTCTCCCTGACTCTCTAATTAACAACATAAAACATTTCTCTTGACATGGAACGCGTTCCACACCTTACAATAGATTTAACAACAAAAGTAAGGAGATTTTAACTATGGAAATCAAACACATTTTTACCGACATGGATGGTACTTTGCTGAATGCTCGTGGCGCGTTGGCCGAAACTGATCGCTGGGCGATTTATTATAGCAACCTCCCCATTACCCTTGTTTCATCTCGAAGCCCGATCGAGATGCAGCCTGTGATTGAACAACTGCAGCTCTCTGCACCACAGGTTGCATTTAACGGAAATCTCACATTTATCAAAAATCGTTTTGGGATAGAAATTTTAGATAAACATATCCTCTCACCGACTTTAGTGACACAACTTTTAGACTTTATTGAAAAAGAATACCCTCAAATAAGCTTGAGCTGGTATAGCATGACTCACTGGTATATCAAAAAACAAGATAAGGCCGTATTTTATAAGAAAGCTTTGACAGGGATGGAACCAAAGCTCAAGCATTTTGAGGGGCAATCTGAAATATATAAGATTATGATGATGTCCTTTAATCCTGCAGATTTAGAAAAGCTGCAGGAAGCACTTGACCAGTTAAATTTAGAGAATGTCACCATTCGTAGAGCCGATGCATATACTCTCGAAATCACGTCAAATGTAGGATCTAAGGTGGTTGCCGCACAACAAATCCTGCTAAACGAAAAGCTTACTTTTGAAGAAAGTGCGGCTATCGGCGATAGCATCAATGACCTTTCTCTTTTGCAAGCGGTGGGATTCGGAATTGCCGTAGAAAATGCTAGCCCTTCCATCAAAGCGCATGTTAAAATGGTAGTAGCAAAAAATACAGAACATGGTGTCGCTGAGGCACTCTCTGCCATCCATGATTTTAATGAATAGGTGACTTCATGACTTCACTCTCTGATCTCTCTCAACTTACAGGTTACTCTAAAGCAACAGTATCACGAGCCATCTCAGGTAATGGGTACGTTTCAAAAGAAGCTCGCGCGCTTATCTTAAAAGTCGCTCAAGATTTAGACTATGCAACAAATGCCATCGCACAAGATTTAGCTAGCGGTCGTTCCAGAAATATTGGTGTTGTCCTTCCTTATGTCAAAGCTCCTTTTTTTAGACAGGTGCTTGAAGGGATTTTGGAAAAGAACTTTGAAACAGGCTATAAAATCGTCATCCTCCCCTCAAACTATAATCCAAAATTAGAAATTCATTATCTGGAACAATTTAGAAAAAAAGCTTTCGAAGCCTTGATTTTTACTTCGCTTCAAGTCTCTGAAGCGACAATTTTGGACTACCAAAAGTATGGACCTATCATTCTATGTCACAAACCACACAGCGAGCTTATTCCTGCAAGTTATGTCGAGCGCAAACCTGGATATCACAAGGTTTTTCAGTGGCTCAAGGAGCAACAATGCTCAAAAGTTGGTTTTCTGTTATCAAGGGATGTTAGCCCTACAACTTCAGTTACCCTACAAGCCTATGAAGAAGTTTATGGGATGAAAATCAAAGCTCGACAAGTAAAAACAGGTTCAGTCGTTCCAGATGATGGCTATCAACTTGCACCTCAATTAACAGAGTTTGATAGTATTTTTGCCAATTCTGATGATATAGCTGCAAATGTATGGCGCTGGTTTGATGAGCAAAAATTACCCAAACCTCTTATCGTTGGACAAGATTGCCTCCTTTCGGGGCATTTGCTAAACTTACCTACCGTGGATAATCATTATCTTGACGTTGGTCGTTCCGCTTTTGAACTGGCTATTTCCAAAGAAATAAAGCAACTTGCAACTCGTTCAGAGTTTATCAGAAAACGCTAGAAATATAGCCGAAGTTCTTTTAAACTTCGGTTTTTTTCTCCTTTTTAAAATAAATCCAGCAACTTATGATAAAGGGCTAATGTTTTGTTATAATGAAATATAATCAATAGATAACAGATGAATTAACGCGGAAATGAAACAACATCATTCGTTTTAAATTATTTGTTTTCTTTATAATTTAGCTCTAGATTGGAAATCATGAAATTCTATCAAAAATTTATTGAAAATGAAAAATTAAGGCGATGGATCGTTCTTCTCTTAATGATTGCCTTGATTTATTTCTTAAGAAGTATTCTACCTTTAGTTTTGCTTACCTTCATTTTCAGCTACCTTGCCTATCGTTTTGTCAATTTTGTTAAAGTGAAAACAAAACTCTCTGAAAAACTTATTGCGCCATTACTTTATGGCTCCATTCTCGTTCTAATTTATCTAGGAATCACACAGTATCTCCCTGTTCTGATTAAAGAGATCACCCATCTCGTAAATGCTGTTGCCAAGTTTTATCAGGTTAATAATCAGACTGACAGCGAGTTTATGTCCATGATCTATCAATTTTTAAAAGAATATAATCTTATGGGGAAACTCCAAACAGGCATGCTAACAATTATGAGTTATGTGACGAGCTTTGGGAAGGGGTTGATGATTTTCGCCTTTGCTTTTTTGATGAGTTTCTTTTTTACAATTGATCGTAAGGAAACTAATCGGTTTTCTAACCTCTTTTTAGAAAGTGACCTTGCTTGGTTCTTTGAAGATATCCATTATCTTGCCAAAAAATTCGTAAGAAGTTTCGGTGTAGTCATTGAAACACAGTTTATTATTGCTCTGGTTAATACGGGCTTAACTGTCCTCGTCTTGAGCGCTCTTAAATTTCCCGAACTGTTTAGTTTGGGAGTAATGATTTTCGTTTTAAGTCTCATACCGGTAGCGGGCGTGTTAATTTCTTGTATCCCCCTCACTGTCATTGCCTACTCTGTTGGAGGATTAAAAGATGTGCTGATCATTTTGAGCATGATTCTCTTGATTCATGCCTTGGAATCTTATGTTCTCAATCCACGGCTAATGTCTCAAAAAACCAAAGTTCCTATCTTCTATACCTTTATTATTCTCTTTTTAGGAGAACATTTCTTTGGAGTATGGGGGTTACTAACCGGTATTCCTCTGTTCAACTTCGCCCTCGATCTTTTAAATGTAAAGGCGCTCCCTCTTACTCCGAAACTTCCCCCAAAATAATAGGCTCTCACCTCCAAGTCCTAAACGATATGATATGGTATGATATAATCATACTGATATTATAGGGAAGGGGATAACTATGAAAACGATACTCGTTTTATGTGAATCTGGCTACTGGCATGATTTGCGCTCTGGTTTAAATCAAGTTGGCATATCTTTTCTAGGTTTTGACAAGAAAAAACCCAATCGTTTTGAAATTGAACAGCTGGTTGCTAAGGCTGATTTTGTGGTCATGAGAAATGTGAATGTCGCTCACCACTCTGTGCGCTTTGCTAAAGAAGCTTGTAAAGCAACAAATACTCCTTTCTGGATTAGTCATAATTTTGGTGTAGAATCAATTATCAACCACTTTAATGAAACTTTCCCGGAAGAAAGTGTTCATTTAGCTCGTAAAACCAGTCAAGCTAAAAACACTAAGCCGCCACGCAAAACCATCCATTCAAAAACTACGAAAGATAAAGCTGAAGCACAGCTAATCACTAAATCTCTTAGTCAAAAGCATAAGCATCTTCCTTTAAAAAACATATTAAAAGATGTCCAAATAAGTGATGAACCTGATTTTGAAAAAATGTTTAAAAAAAAGCACTGACCAAACAGTGCTTTTTATTTTATATTAATTTTTCTTTATGAATTTGCTCAAAGTTCTGATCTCCATCATTCAGTTTCTCCCAAATGACGACTTTACCTGTCGCTCGAGACTTTGGAACATCAATAATTCGTTGATTGGAAGAGCCACGAAATTGAAGCATAAGATTTTTCTTTGACAGTTCAAATCGTCCATCCACTAAAATGTCAAGTAAATCAAGCATTTCTAGTTTATCTTCCGTTTCCAGCATCATTTCTTCCCAGGTATAACCCGTCCATGACCAAATGTCTTTATCCGGTAGTTCTTTACGTATTCGCTTAAGTAATGGGAGGAGAAAAGTTGTATTAAGAAATGGTTCGCCACCAAGTAGCGTTAACCCTTGTACATAGGGTTGAGCCAAATCTTCCATGATGCGCTCTTCCAACTCTTGAGTGTAGGGCGTGCCATAGCGAAATGACCAGGTCGCTTGATTATAGCAGCCTGCGCAATGAAACATACAGCCACTCACATAAAGTGAGCAGCGCACCCCTTCACCATCCACGAAATTGAAGGGTTTATAATCGGCAATATAATTTTGTGAGAGCTCTTCAGCTCTCCATTCGCCTGGTTTTGGATTGTTCATTAAAAACTTGCCTTTTCTTTATACAAAAAGCAAAGTTCTTCTGCTTTTGGTATTCTTTATATCTTTATTAATTTATATTATTATATTTCTTTTTTTCTTTGCCAATTCTTACTAAGCTCATTATTTCTGAAATTAAAACGAATATCATGATAAGTAATCCAAGAAACATCACTGCTGTTCCAGTAATAGACATTATTATTGAAATTTTTTCTAACCATACTAGCTTATTTAGCAGAGATGCTAGTAGCATAGGATAAAATATACTTACTAATACCGTTCCCGTAACAATTGGAAAAATAGCTATCCTCATATCATCGACTTTTGAAACACTTCTAATTCCTGAACGCTTTCTGTAATCCAAATTAGCGTTATAATATCTTCTTCTGAACTGATTGTACTGTTTAGAGAAATCCAATAAAGTAACTGCTTTTTCAGCATAGAAAGCATCATTATATAATTCAATTATATATCCAGAATATCCATTTTTATCAATATACTTTATAAATTCTTTTAATTTTACTTTAATGTTTTCCATTTTTTCACTATCATCAATTTTAGCAAAAAATTCAAAATGAAATTTAGAAAACACATTCTCTAATAACTTCTTGGAAATATCTCTAGAAAAACTCTGTGTGTCTTGCCTCCCTTGAAAAAAACTTGTTATTAGTCCAGCTATAACAGAAGAACTAAGAAGAGAAACAAGTACAGTCACTATTACATCCATAGCTATGCCTATCTAATTAAATTTAACATTATACTTATTTCTCCGCAAAATATTTTGATTTTGCTTCGTCAACTTCGACTGAATCAATCAAATTTCCATCGTTCAAGGCTCCGACAGAACCATTCATATGTTTTACACGTGATGAAATTTCTTTATGGCGTCCGTGAACCATCGGACGTGCTTGCGGATTTCCAAGATATCCACAAGTTCTTTTGACAACGTCACAGGTTTTAGGATCATCATTGCCACATTGTGGACATTTAAATCCACGTTCCGTTGCCGCAAAATCACCTTCAAAGCCACAAGCATAGCAGTGGTCAATTGGTGCATTTGTTCCAAGATAGCCAATACGATCGTAGGCAAAGTCCCAGACTGCTTCAAGAGCTTTCGGATTTTGTTGAAGGACAGGATATTCACAGTAATGAATGAATCCACCATTGGCATAAACAGGATAGTCTTTTTCAAACTCTAATTTTTCAAATGGAGTTGGATTTTTACGCACATCATAATGGAAAGAATTAGTATAGTAATCTTTGTCAGTAATATCTGCAACTGAGCCAAATTTTTCTTTGTCCATCCGGCAGAACCGGTCAGTTAGGCTTTCTGATGGTGTTGAGTAGACTGAATAATGATATCCAGATGCTTTAGACCATGCTTCACAATCTTCATGCATCCGTTTCACAATTTCAATGGTAAAAGCTTTAGCTTCGGGGTTATTTTCCCAAGTTGGCCCGTAGAAGGTTGTTGCCACTTCATAAAGCCCAATATATCCTAAACTTACAGTTGCGCGTTCATTATTGTAGAGATCATCAACAGCTCCATCGGCGTCAAGGCGGCCCAAGGCGCCATTCATAAAGAGAATAGGTGCATTTTTAGGTTGTGCTTCTTTAGCACGTTCCACACGAAAGGCAAGCGCATCATGAGCAATTTCAATTCTTTCATTGAAGATTTCCCAAAATTTTTCTTTATTTCCAGCGGCTTCAAGAGCAATACGTGGAAGGTTGACTGTGACAACTCCAAGATTATTCCGTCCTGCTGTCACGTCATTACCTTGGGCATCTTTCCAGCCTTGTAAGAATGAACGACACCCCATTGAAGCTTTAAATGAACCTGTTAATTCAACAATTTTATCATAGCTCAAAATATCAGGGTACATCCGTTTTGTTGAACATTCAAGCGCAAGTTCTTTGATGTCATAGTTGGGTGTCCCTACTTCAAGGTTAAGCCCACGTTTGAGTGTGAAAATTAATTTTGGGAAAATCGCGGTGCGGTGTTCTGCGCCAAGTCCACCAATCCGGACTTGAAGAATTGCTTTTTGTATTTCACGCGCATACCAATCCTCCCCAAGACCAAAACCAACTGTTACAAATGGCGTTTGACCATTTGAGGTAAACAAAGTATTAATCTCATATTCTAAAGATTGCATTGCATCATAGATATCTTTGGCTGTTTTTTCACGAGCATAAGCTTCTTGTTTTTCAGCACCATCAATCCATTTTTGTGCATCTTTTAAATGTTTTTTATAATTTAATTTCGCGTAAGGCGCCAATACTTCATCGGCACGGTCAAATGAACAACCACCATATTGTGAACTAGCCACGTTAGCGATGATTTGACTGGCTTGAGCAGTTGCTGTTTGAATTGATTTTGGCGAATCGACTTGCGCATTGCCAAGTTTAAAGCCATTTTCAAACATATTTTTAAAGTCAATCAAACAACAGTTAGACATGGTTGTAAATGGGCTATAATCTAAATCATGATAATGAATATCACCTTTTTGGTGAGCATTGGCGACGTGAGGTGGAAGCATTTTAAGGCCGATGGCCTTGGAAACAGCGCCAGCTGTCAAATCACGTTGGGTGTTAAAAACATTGCTGTCTTTATTCGCATTCTCATTCACCACCGTTTGATCGCGATTGATAAGTTTTTCAATGGTAAAATTAATATCAGTAGCTTTAGAGCGTTCAATATCTCGTTTGGCACGATAGCTGATGTATTCTTCAGCGAGCGCTGCTTCACCCGATTCCAGTAACTCTTGTTCGACAATACTTTGAATCTCATAAATTTTGACATTCTCAGAAAAGCGCGCGAAAATTTCACTGACCACTCTGTCAGTAAGTTCTGACAGCATCGTTTGATCGGTCATTTCTACTTTTTCAGCCGCTTTCGTCAGTGCATCAAAAATCTTTTGGCTGTTAAATTTTACAGAGCGCCCATCACGCTTAATCACATTTATTTCTTTAACTTCAATTTCCTGATTTAATACTTCTGTTCTCATTTTTTATCCTCGTGCACTCTAAATTCTTTCCTCACTATTTTATCAAATTCTCACACTTAACACAATATATAGTGGGTAATTATGTAAAAGAATACAACATCTTGTGGCTTAAGGCTTACGGCACTTTGCAAGCTCTCTCAGAAAAAATGTCTGCGTTTTGTTTAAAAAATGTAATAGTTTTGTTTAAAAACTGAATTTCTAAAGCTTAAAATTGGCAGAAAGTAAAGGAAGTTACTGACAGCCTGATAAGTTGACCACTGCAGGCAATTGCTAAAGAAAATTTTTTCAACTTTAAAAAACATCATAGTTACCTTTCAAAAAAAATCGTTTACAATTCGCCATACAATTGAAATCTTTTATTTTAATGTTTTTGTCATTTTGTTATAACAAATTGCTTCTTACATGGTAGAATAGAAGTATTCATTTTGTAATTTTAAAATTTCTCTACGGAAAGGAAACGATTTATGCCCGCTTCACGTGTTAAAGTAAAAAATAGACATCTAAAAAAGAAGGCGAAAAAGCCTTTAACTTTTCATAAACCTGCCTCTAAATTCGCTGGGGCGGTCCTAATTGCTGGTACGCTGACTACAACACACGATCTTTTAGTGCAACAGGCCCAGCCTATCGTTCAAGCAGCTACCAATTCGACGGAAGCATTTATCGAGAGTATTGCAGCCTCTGCTAAACCCGTCGCTGATGCCAATGGACTTTATCCATCCGTCATGATAGCGCAGGCTATTTTAGAAAGTAACTGGGGAACAAGCCAGCTTTCCCGTGCACCTTACTATAACTTATTTGGAATTCAAGGAACTTATCAAGGAAAAAGTGTCGTTTTCAAGACCCAAGAATACTTGAATGGTAAATGGGTAACTAAAGACATGCCGTTTCGTGTTTACCCTTCTTTCAATGAGAGTTTTCAAGATAATGCCCATGTCCTAAAAACCACTAATTTTGGGAATGGTCCTTATTACGCAAAAGCCTGGCGTGCTAATGCAGCAACTTATCAACAAGCTACAGCAGCCCTTACTGGTAAATATGCTACAGATCCAAACTATGGTGCCTCACTCAATCGAATTATCTCCCAATATAATCTTACCCGTTTTGATGGTTCCACCACTTCAGGAACTAACACAACCACGCCAACGCATACAACTAGCGGGAACTCCTCCACTGGCAACGCAACAACCACTAGCTACACTGTAAAATCGGGCGACACCCTTTGGGGCATTTCACAAAAATATGGCGTCAGTGTTGCTCAAATCCAAAGTCTCAATAAACTTAAGAGTACGACAATCTATATTGGGCAAAAGCTGACAATCCGTAGTGCTACAAATAGTTCATCCTCTTCGTCCAGTACTACCACACCCACAACTTCTGTCACACCAGCAAAACCAGCAAGCCAAACGAAAGTTTCCGTCAAATCGGGCGATACCCTCTGGGCACTCGCTGTTCGCTATAAAACGAGCGTAACCCAATTGAAAAGTTGGAATCACCTCACTAGCGATACAATTTATATTGGACAAAGTTTGATTGTCTCACAAAGCGGAGGAAGCACAACTTCTTCATCGGCTTCTTCAAAGCCTTCAAATACTTCTAAGCCATCCAGCACTGCTACGAATTCTACCATTCATAAAGTAGTCAAAGGTGACACGCTTTGGGCCTTATCGCAAAAGACAGGTGTGCCAGTTGCTTCTATCAAGGCATGGAATCACCTTTCTAGTGATACCATCCTGATTGGACAATACTTACGAATTAAATAAACCACAAAAAGCTACGCTTAGCGTAGTTTTTTTATTTCCTCTTTTGAAAAAATAACGAATTAAAAAGCCCCAAAAGGGCTTTTTAGAATGTTTGTATTGCCATTCTTCCTATTTCATCAAGAAAGCTGATCAATGAAGTGAATAAGAATCCACAACTCCCCCCTACATCCTCGTTTAAGCATTGGTAACCTCTACTTGGCAAGATCGTAGTGTTTCTAGTGCTGCTTGATGTTTTTCAGGAGAGACTCCTGCACAACAAGAAGCATCAACACTTACTTTGACTTCGGGCGCATAGGCTTTAATCAGTAAGGCATTAGATACCACGCAAATATCTGTACAAATCCCGATGAGTTCTACTGCATCAAATGCCTCCTCCTTGATATATTGGGCCAGTTCAAGCGAGCCAAATGTTGTCTTTTCAAAGACTTTAGCGTAACCAACTTGTGCTTCCTTGCGTATTTCCCATCCCAGTGTTCCTTTTTGGCAATGCAAAACAGGTAAGTTTTTCCCTTCTTGCGTAGAGAGGTAATCTTCAAAATGTGTGTCCTTTGTTGCAAAACGACAAGCTTCAGGATAGGTTTTTAGTTTTTCTAAAACAGTAGGGACGATTTTTTGTGCTTCGGGTGTTCCTAAACTTCCATCAATAAAATCATTCTGAAAATCCACTAATATCAAGGCTTTTTTCATTGGTTTTCTCCTTTATGCGCTGTGATTTTTATTTATTATATCATTTATTTTTCTAAGACAAAAGAACTGCGCTAACACACAGTTCTTTTGTCATTTTGAGAAGTATTAACTTAGAAATCAACTTCATCAGGGTTTTTAGCCAAACCAGCTTTTCCATGAAGGCTGTCAATAAAAGCAATATCTTCAATACTTAAATCAAAATCAAAGATTTCTGCATTTTCTTTAATTCTTGCAGGGGTTACTGATTTAGGAAGTGGTAAATATCCTTTGTGAAGAGACCAACGCAATACCACTTGAGCAATACTCTTGTTGTATTTACTTGCCAAGTCTGCAAGTTCGGGAACTTCAAAGATTTTACCTGTTCCAAGTGGGCTGTAAGCCTCAGTCAAGATATTGTTGTCCACATTAAAACTTACAATTTCTTCTTGTTGATCACTTGGGTTGACCATAATTTGGTTAACTGCTGGTTTAATTTCAGCAAATTTCAACAATGGTTTTAGGTGACGTGGGTGGAAGTTTGAAACACCAATTGCACGGATTTTACCAGCTTTTACGCCTGCTTCCATGGCTTTCCAAACTGCAAGATTACGTGTTTCAAAATCAGGGCGGAATGCTTTAGGATTTGGCCAATGAATGAGGTACAAATCAACATAATCCAGTCCCAATTTTTTCAAGGATTCATCCAAAGCTTTCGCAGCGTCCTCTGTTGTTCCTACGCCCCAAAGTTTTGTGGTCACAAAAAGTTCATCGCGCGCAATACCAGAGTCAGCAATTGCTTTTCCGACGGATTCCTCATTGCCATAGACTGCCGCAGTATCAATATGACGGTAACCTGACTCGAGGGCCACTTTCACAGCATTGTAGGCTTCTTCCCCACTTTTAGATTGCCATGTTCCAAAACCAACTTTAGGAATTTTTACGCCGTTATTTAAGGTATAAGTATCTGTTAAAGTCATATGTATTCTCCTTTTATAGTAAGCCAAGCGCCAAGTAGAATGAGGATAAACTGCTGTGCATGCGTCGCACAGGTTGTTTTCCAACTACTTTTGTAAACGTTATAACGTTATTTTACCACTTTATAATAAAAATAAAAAAAGATTTCGCTTAAAAATGAATGTAAGCACTCCCCTTTAATCTGTTACTACATCCTCCCCATTTGATTTTTAAACTTTAAATTGCTAGAATGAAGCTTAGAGAAAGCATTAAAGGAGATATAATTATGGCAGAAGTAGAATCTTTCCAACTGGATCACACAAAAGTTCTCGCACCTTATGTGCGTTTAATCGGTGCTGAATCAGGACCAAGCGGCGATGTAATAACAAATTTTGATGTTCGTTTTGTACAGCCTAACGCTAATGCAATCGGAATGGCAGCTTTACATACTATTGAACACTCTATGGCAAGTTTGATTCGTGACCGAATTGACGGCATGATTGACTTTTCACCTTTTGGATGTCAAACTGGTTTCCACATGATTATGTGGGGTGAACATAGTTCAGAAGAAATCGCTAAAGTAATCAAGTCTTCTCTTGAAGAATTGGCTGGCGATACTTTTGGCTGGGATAATGTCCCTGGTGTTGCTGAAAAAGAATGCGGAAATTACCGTAATCACTCCCTTTTTGGAGCAAAAGAATGGGCTAAAAAAATTCTTGCTGAAGGAATCTCCACTGACCCTTACGAACGTAAAGTTATTTAAAATTTTTACGTTGGGGACTGCTGGAGCACTCTGGAATTTACTGACCGACCTGTCAGTAAATTTTTTATTAAAAAAACGCTGACAGACCTGTCAGCATCTGCTAGAAAAAACGATAGGAAACATTTTCTAATGGGAAAATATCAACTCGATCACAAAGGACAGCAAGCTGTCGGAAAATTTCATGAAAAAAACTCAACGGTAGGCGGAAAAGGTATCAATACTAAAAATGCGACGCAAGCTAAAATCGCTGCCCTACGCGAAAAAATGGAGAACAAAAAGAATGACAAAAAAGCTTAATATCGCCTATGTAGGCTTTGGTAAATCCACCAATCGCTATCATATTCCCTTTGTTAAAACTCGTGAAAACATCGTCATCAAGCGGGTGGTTAACCGTACTTTAGGAAAGCGTCCCGAGCAAGCTCTGCTTGAGGCTGAAGGAACGCTTTTTTCAACAGATATCAATGATATCATCAACGATGACAGCATTGATTTAGCAGTCATCGTAACTCCAGCCTTCGCTCATTATGATTTCGCGAAACAGTTACTTTTAGGCGGTAAAAACGTGTTGTGTGATAAGCCTTTGGTTGAGACTTTAGCACAGGCTAAGGAGTTAGTTGAAATTGCTCGCTCTAAGGACTTATTCTTTATGCCTTTCCAAAATCGCCGTTTTGACAGTGATTTCTTAACTGTTCAATCTGTCATTGAAAAAGGCTATTTAGGTGAACTTATTGATATCACTGTCAATATGGATCATTTTCGCCCTAATGATGCACAACCAGGTAAAAATTTTGATGGGGCTTGGTATGGTCACGGGGTTCACATGGTCGATCAAATGGTTTCGCTCTTTGGTCAACCACAGCAAGTGCAATATGATATTCGTTCTACACGCGATAAAGACAGCGTAGATGATTATTTTTCGGTCAACCTGCTCTATCCTAACTTACGTGCGACTGTAGCAGCGACTGAAGTTGCTGCCCTTCCTCATCCAAAATGGGTAGTCTACGGAACACGGGGCACTTTCATTAAACAGGATGTTGATCAACAAGAAAATGATCTGAAATTAGGTATGATGCCAGGTTCTACAGGCTTTGGCCAAGATAGTCCAGCAGACTTTGGAAATCTGACCTACTACAACCAAAACGGAGATCGTATTGTTAAAACAATTCCAACAGTCGCTGGTGATTATGCACGCGTTTATGATGCTGCTTATGCTTCAATTATCAATGGTGCTGACAAGCTGGTCAGTGATGAACAAATGCTGACAGTCATTGAAATTTTGGAAAATGGTTTTAAAAAATAAAAAAGAAGGCTAAGCCTTCTTTTTTTATTTGGTGTTTCTTGATTTTTGAATTTTTTTGAGCAATCCTTTAAATTGCCCTTGAAACGTTAAGACATCATTAAAAATATCTTCACCATCATTAAGCATTTTGACGGTTACCCAACCCAATGTTTCTGTGATCGTCGTAGCAACAGTGGCATTGATTATGCCGCCTGTAACCGTTCCTACTGCAGGCACAAACTTAATAACGTTTCCTACGACACTTCGTCCCAAACCAACCACGACAAGTTCTTTTGTAAAGCCTTTGGCAAGCCCTTCAGACCAAGAGGCACCAAATAATTTATGAAGGCGCATCATCATTGTCAATTGGATAGGTACCAGCAAAAAGGCATCAGAAAAAGGAATGGGAGAAAAGCCGACGATAGCAGCTGCTAATGTCGCAAAATGAATGGTCTCATGACACTTACGACGTGTAACTTCATCAACATTTTTTAAATATTCATCAAAAAGATGATCCAACTTTTCTCCATTTTTGGCTAAAAAGGCTTCGGCTTTCACTTTAGTTTGTCCAAGTGAGTTCCGGATAAGTGTTGCGGATTTGGCTGGCATTTTAAGCAATACTTGATTGAAAAATTCATCAAAACCTTCTGATTTTTCCTGAGACCTGTTTGCATCTTTTTCTGAATAATTACTTTTATCTTTTCCTTTATTAAACATGAGACTCCTTTCAGCTAATCTTGTCTTCATTATAACAAAAACTCTCAGCTTGAAGTAAAAAAACGACGCAAAAAACAACCAATCCCACTAAACAGGATTGGTCGTTTCAAGTAGACGAGAATACGTGAGTTAGAGCAGCATCAAGACAACTTGGAGTGTCGCTGCAAGAGCATAAAAGCCATAGGAGAAGAGAAGGATTTGGTTGTGCCGCTCAATAGTCCGATGGCTCACTAGAAGCATCAGATACACACCCAAAGCAGTAATTAAACCAGCCGAGTGAATGAAAGCGGTCGGGACAGGTTGTAACATAAAATACTCTGCGAGCGAAACCAACGCCGCAACGGGCAGCAGGCTAGCTAATGTCCAGTGGTGGGTCACCCCAAAACTATAGCTGAGGTTATTTTTGGTAGCACGCCAACGAGCGATACCGTAGTAAATACCCGCAAAGCCAAACGAGATGAGAACGGGCGCTACCCAAAGCATTACTAAACTAAAATTAGAAAATTCACGTTCTGATTGAAGCAGCGGCCATTGAATCATCAGTGTTAGCATCAAAAAGCTGATGACGGAACCGACCATTCCAAGCCGAGAGAGATAGAGACGATGAGCTTTTGTTTTATACGATCCTGCAAACATATGAGACTCCTTTCTGCGAGTTACGTTTTTCATCTTTTTCTTATAATTTTATTATACTATTTTTAAAAAATTAAATAAAGCAAGATGCAAAAAAGAATTTGCCTGCTGCAAATTCTTATTTTTTTATTATTTATGTTAAAAAGTTTACTGACGAGCTGGTCAGCCAGCAAATTGTGAATTATAGAGGTCGGCATACATCCCTTCTTGGGCGAGGAGTTCCTCATGGGTCCCCGTTTCTACGATATTTCCTTTATTCATTACCAAGATCTGATCCGCTTCACGAATGGTTGAAAGGCGGTGTGCAACGACAAAGCTGGTACGCCCCACAAGCAGACGGTTCATGGCACTTTGAATTAACCGCTCTGTGCGCGTGTCTACACTTGAAGTCGCCTCATCTAAAATCAAGATTTCGGGATTGGCCAAAAAAGCACGGGCAATCGTTAAAAGCTGGCGTTGTCCCTGTGAAATATTTGTTGCTTCTTCATTGAGAACAGTCTGATAGCCCTGAGGAAGTGTGGTAATAAATTCATCAGCATGCGCCATTTTAGCTGCAGCGAGTACTTCTTCATCTGTAGCTTCAAGCCGACCGTAGCGTAGATTATCCCAGATGGTGCCGCTAAAGAGCCAGGTTTCTTGAAGGACCATGGCCATGCTTTGACGAAGCACTTGACGATTGATTGCCCGAATGTCTACTCCATTGCGTGAGATTTTGCCCGAAGTGACCTCATAAAATCGCTCCAATAAATTAATCAATGTTGTTTTCCCAGCACCAGTAGGACCTACAATCGCGATCATTTCCCCTTTTTCAACCTCAAAATTTACCTGCGTCATCAAAGGTTGCTCATCATTATAGCTAAAGCCCACTTGATCAAAACGGATAAAAGGTGGAGCACTGACCATGCTGTCAGTAACTTTTACCGATGCAAGAGGTAGCTCGACAAGTTCTTCTTCATCTAAAACTTCAAATATCCGTTCAGCTGAAGCAACTGTAGCTTGGATGGTGTTCATCATGTTTGAAATATTGGTAATAGGTTGAGCAAATTGATTGGTATATTGCAGCATCGCTTGTACATCGCCCAGATTGACCGTCCCTGAGATGACCTTAAGTCCACCGATCACAGCCATCGCTAAATAGTCTAAATTATTAATAAAACGCATGGTAGGATAAATCAAAGTAGAGACAACCTGAGCTTTCCACGCGACTTGATAAAAGGCTTCATTTTGCTGATCAAAGGCTTCCTGAGCTTTTTTTTCATGATTGAAGCTCTTAATTACGGTATGTCCAGCATAGTTTTCTTCGATTTGATTATTGAGTAAGCCAAGATTTTTTTGTTGCTCTGAAAAAAATTTTTGGGATAAAGGCGCTACAATCCTCACTGTCAGCATCGCAAGCGGTACTGTAACAAAAGCTACAAGTGCTAACTGCCAAGAAATTGTAAGCATAAAGTAGATTGTTCCAACAAACTGTAAAACGGAGGTTACCAATTGTATGAGGGTTTGATTGAGTGTTCCTGAAATATTATCCATATCGTTAATCATCCGACTCATGATATCACCGTTATTGTGCGTGTCATAGTAAGCCACAGGTAACTTTTGCATTTTAGCTTTAAAAGCACGGCGCAAAGCATAAACCGTCCGCTGAGAAATTCGAGTCATAATGCTTTGCTGTACGACACCGGACACAAAACTGATTAGATATATCACAGCAACTTCACTTAAAATCATGGTCACTTTGGTCATATTTATGTCGGGCGCCGTATTTTTCTGAAACCCTTGGGTAATCCCATTAAAGATAACCGTGGTCGCCTCTCCCAGAATCTTTGGAGCTTGTACAGAGAGGAGGACTGATACAGCAGCAATCAAAAGAGAAAAAAGGACACCCCAAAAATCTCTTCTCATGTACTTAAATAAGCGTATCAGTGTTGGCCAAAAATTTTGTGGGCGCGCAGCTTTACTAAAACGCCCCGCTCCCTTGCCTCCACGATTCAATTGACTGCCTCGCATCATAAGTGTTGTCCTCCTTTCAAGAGAGCAGTTGAAGTTTCATTTTCCCACTGCCTCCAATTGACACCCAACTTTTGTAAATCTTGGTCCGAAAGTTGTGAGCGCATAATTTCCTGATAAGCTGGACAAGTCTGGGCCAGCTTTTCATGTGTCCCCAACCCTGCAATATGGCCATTCTCCAATACCATGATTTGATCAGCAGTCATCACCGTTGCGATACGTTGTGCAACAATGAGTTTTATCTTATCTTGGTGCTTTTGAGAATGCGCAATAGCTTGGCGAAGCTTACGGTCTGTCGCAAAATCTAATGCAGAAAAAGAATCATCAAATAAATAGAGCTCAGCGGGTTTAATGAGTGTCCGTGCAATCGCCAGGCGTTGTCGTTGACCCCCACTAAAATTGGCCCCATTTTGCTCGACAACCAAATCTAATCCGCCCTGTTCTTTAACAAAATTCGCCGCTTGTGCAAGAGAAAGCGCTTCCCACATCTCCTCATCAGTAGCATCTGCTTTTCCCAACAATAAATTAGAGCGTACTGTTCCTGAAAACAGGACCGCCTTTTGTTGTGTCAATGCCACCTTTTCACGGAGCACATGTTGAGAAAGTAGACGAATGTCATCGCCACCCAGCTTGATGTTTCCCGAAGTTGGATCCATCAGGCGGGCAATTAAATGCAAAAGTGTCGTCTTGCCAGCCCCTGTTCCACCAATAATGGCAAGTGTTTCGCCTTGCTCAACAGTCACTGACAGATCCGTCAGCACCTCTCGTGCCGCTGCATCAAATTTAAAGCTGACCTGCTCCAATTGCAAAGCATGCCGTGATAGCTCTGACAATCGTTCCTTCGCAACAGTAGGGTTTGGATCTTTGATTTTATCTTCCTTTTCCAAAACCTCACGAACACGCTGAGCTGAAACCTGAGCACGTGGGACCATCACCGCAACTGCCGAAAGCTGCATAAAGCTCATCAGTATCTGAGTCGCATAAGTCAAAAAGGCGACAAGCGCTCCCACCTCCATCATTTTTTGACTAATTAAACGTGCGCCAAACCAGACGATTCCAATATTTGTGAAACTTAGAATCACAGTCATGATTGGCATTAATAAGGCAATCGTCGTCAGAACAACTCGGCTTGTATGGGTCAAATCCCGGTTAGCTTCATCAAACTTTTCTATCTCATAATCATCCCGGTTAAAGGCCCGAATCACTCGTACCCCTGTTAAACCCTGCTGAAAAATAAGGTTAATCTTATCGATCTTCGTTTGCATGCTACGAAAACGAGGCATGGCAATCGCAATGTTAATCACGACTGCTAAGGCCAATACAGGCAGAGCAACCACAAAAACCAACATCAAGTCATGCGACAAATGCCATGCCATAAAGATAGAACCAATCAACATCATAGGCGCCATCAACATCATGCGCAACATGGTCTGAAACACATTTTGCAACTGTGTCACATCATTCGTTGTGCGTGTGATCAGTGTAGCGTCACCAAAATCCTGAAAATTTCGCTCATCCATAAAAAGGATTTTCTTAAATAAATCCCCTCGCAATTTTTTCCCCAACCCTTGGGATTGCTTCGACGCAAAATAAACATTTCCTATTGCAGAAAGCCAGCTGATAAGGGCAACAGCGAGCATTACAGCACCCATCGTCCAAATATAGGTCATATCGGATTGGGCAATCCCTTTATTGATGATATCTGCGGTAATCGTTGGTAACCAGAGGTTGGTCACAACTTGGATGATTAATAAAAAAAGCGCCCAAAAGACGGGCCAAAAATTTAAATAGCGGCGGCCTATGTTTAACATCGCATCTCCTTTTTCTTCCCCATCAAAAATTTCAAACTATTATTTGTAGTTTATATTTAATGCCATTAGTTTCATGACTCATATTATAGCATTTTTGAATAAAAATAGCAGAAAAAGTTACTGACAGCTCTGTCAGTAACTTTTATACTTCATATTTCTTCATCATTCGGGGCAACTCTTCAATCAAATGAGTAGGTAAGACAACGTAAGCTGTCTTTGCAAGCTCCTTTGCAATCTTACTATGAAGATAAGTCGCCGCCGTGATGGCTTGTAAATTTTCTGTAGTAAACTGCCCAAGAAAACTTCCAATGATGCCTGCAAGCGTATCACCCATGCCACCTGTTGCTTGTGCAGGAGTACCTATCGTTAAACCATAAACTTCTTGTCCGGGTGCAAAAATTTTTGTTTCCGAAGATTTAGCTACGACAACAGCGCCCAACTCCTCCACAAATTCCTGAACTTTCGGCACAGTTTGCCCCCCAATTTTTAGTCCAGAAAGACGCTCCAGTTCCTTCTCATGCGGAGTGAGGACTGTCTTATGTGGAAAAGGTAAAGCAAGCTGTTTCTGCGCAATAAGCGTAAGGGCAGAACCATCAGCAACTACCCACTGCTCCTCACGCACCTCCTCCATTACTAACTCAACCAAATCCCCCCTGTTTAAACCAAGACCTGGACCAATAACAATCACATCAGCACTTGCAAGAAGTGATTTTACTTGTGTTCTATCCCCATAGTCTGCCACCATGGCTTCTGGTAACCGGGCATGCAAAGCAGCATGATTGCAAGGCGCGGTCGCCACACTCACTAATCCTGCACCAGAATAAACAGCACTTGAAGCTGCTAAAATAGCTGCGCCCCCATAGGTTTCATTGCCTCCAATGATGAGCAAACGGCCGAATGTTCCCTTATGAGAATGCGCTGGTCTTTTTGTTATTGTTTTAAATAAAATATCATCTGTCAGTTCAATCATACTGCTATTTTACCGCATTTCATGGTAAAATTAAACCATGACTAAAACAGAAAAAAATTTCGATGTCCTTGTCGTAGGTGGAGGACCATCCGGCATGATGGCAGCTATTTCAGCTGCACAACAAGGCGCACGAGTGGCTTTAATTGATAAAAATAAAAAAGTAGGTAAAAAATTACTGATGACCGGTGGTGGTCGCTGTAATGTCACCAATGCACGTTCTGTTGACGAAATATTGTCCAATGTTCCTGGCAACGGGCGCTTTCTTTATTCCGCATTCTCTCAATTTTCTAATCTTGATATTATCGATTTTTTTGAACGCAATGGTGTCCCCTTGAAAGAGGAAGATCATGGGCGCATGTTCCCTGTGACTAATAAATCAAAAACAATTGTTGATGCATTATTTAACAAATTATTAAGTCTCCATGTCAGCTACTTCCCCAATCAAGCTGTCACCGATCTCCTTCTTGAAGACGGAAAAGTCCAGGGTGTTGTAACTGATCAAGAAACATTTCACGCACCGTCAGTGGTGCTCTCAACAGGGGGACGCGCCTATCCCTCGACAGGATCCACAGGGGATGGTTATCGTCTCGCACGCACAGCGGGTCACACAATCAGCCCCCTCTATGCAACGGAGTCAGCCCTTCTGTCTGATGATTCTTTTATCCAAAATAAAAGTTTACAGGGAATCTCTCTGCGCGAAGTCCAGCTCTCTGTTCTGAACGGCAAGGGAAAGACGGTCATTGCTCATCAACACGATTTGCTCTTTACACATTTTGGACTTTCTGGACCAGCTGCTTTGCGTTGTTCTAGTTTTATCAATCAATTACTCTCTAAAGGCCAAGCCTCTGTCACCGTGCATCTCGATCAGTTCCCTGACCAATCCCTTGCCCAATTAACGGATAAGCTGACCAAGCTATCAGCTACTGACAAGTCTGTCAAAAATGCTCTAGCCCCTCTCACTCAGGAACGGATCCTCCTTTTTCTCTTAGCATTCAATAAAATTGAGAGCAACCTCCCTGCCAAAAGTCTTTCACCTCAGCAACTTCAACATTTAGCAGAAAGCTTCAAAGCCTTTCCAATTAATATCCAACATACTTTTCCGATAGAAAAATCCTTCGTAACGGGTGGAGGTGTTACTCTCAAGGAGATTAACCCTAAAACACTTGAAAGTAAAAAAACGGCGGGCTTATTTATGACAGGGGAACTTTTAGATATTAACGGCTATACAGGAGGCTACAATATTACTTGTGCTTTTGTAACAGGTTATGTTGCAGGCCTTCATGCAACAGATCAAATTAGTGAACTAAGAGGACTCTCCGTCTAAAAATCAGTTCATACTTGCACAATTTTATAAGAAATGGTACTATATTAAAGTACTGTTTTGCGGTGGTGGCGGAATTGGCAGACGCGCAGGATTAAGGATCCTGTGACCGCTTTAGGTCGTGAGGGTTCAAGTCCCTCCCACCGCATCATTCAAAGAAAGACGAAGCATAACCTGCTTCGTCTTTTTTTTGAACGCTTTTTCTTCTCCCAAAAAAGAAATATGTTAAAATATAAGAGCGTTTACAAAATAAAAAGTTATTTAAAAAGTGAGGATTCTAGTGAATCTCGAAATATTACTAGAAAAAAAAGAGCAACTTCAACTTGAACTGCTCAAACAACTAATTTCAGAAAAAAATCCGCCTACACTTTCTCAGCTAGGTGAGCAAATCAGACTCTCACGTCCTTCTCTCGAGCTCTATTTAGAAGATTTACAGGATTGGGGCAAAGTGCATCAATGTTTTCAAATGATTAGAAATGCGAACCATATTTACGCCCGCCTCTCAACTGGCAAAACTTTTGATAAAATATTGGGCGCTTTTGTTAAAGAAAGCATCAAATACAACTTACTTTGCGCTTTGCTTGAAAAACAGGCTCTTACAATTACCAGCCTGTCAGCACATCTCATGATTAGTGAATCCACCCTTTTTCGCAAAATCAAAGAACTAAACATCCTCTTAAAACCCTTTGATTTAGTAATAAAAAATAATCAGATGAACGGCGAAGAAAGTCAAATACGTTACTTCTACTACCTTCTTTGGCAAACCCTCCATCCCAATTTCCGTCCTTCCTTTCTATCTCCGAGCAAGCAAAGTCAACAAGTTGTGAACTTATTAGAAGAGACTCTTCGTGTTCGTTTTTCACCAAGTAGTCAGGCCAAAATAAACTGTTGGCTACGTATCGCTGATAAACGAAAAATGGTTGAAAGCCGAAAAAATCAGCTGGCCCAAAAACAGAAAAGTTTTTATCAGGATAATCATCTCTATCAACTTCTAGACTCTGTTTTTTATCAGTCTATTTATGAAGATAAAGTCAGCAAAGAAAATTATGAAACCATTATTTTCTTTGAGTTTTTAATTTCTTTTTATATTTTGTCTCGAGAAGATTACTATCGTTTTTACGTCAGCCAAAGTCAAAAGATTCCGGTCGTCTTGCTGGATATTGCTATACGGGAACGCGCCCTCAAACATTATCAAACACATCGTCTCGCTATAGAAGAAGAAAAAAGTTTCAGCTATCAACTTTCTCAAGTGAACAATCGCTTCTACTTTTTTAAGGGAACACTTTCTAGATACCAAAAAGTTCAACTCATGGACTATGAAAAAAACATGATGGATCAGAGCCTACAGCACCTCCTCAAAAAGCTATTGGAAATAGCGCAGTCTTATTTTCCGCAACAGAATGGCTTTAATGACCTCGAATTCGGTTACACGAATATGTTACTCCTCTTAGAGGTACTTTTTACACGTCAAGTCACGATTGCTTATGACCTCTCCGAAGACCCTTCTTTCCACATCCCTTTAGAACAACTCCTCAAATCACAGCTTCGGAGTATTGAAAATATCAGCATCGAACCTTTCAATCCTGACAAAAGTTATGACTTGTTAGTTTCAAATCAACGAGATGAGCCACGTGAAAATGTCTATCTTCTAGATGATTTTAACCTTGAACAAAACCTCCACTTATTGACTCAAAAAATTGAACTCCTCAAACAAAACAGACTTTCTCATTAAATTCTTTCGCTTTAGAAAGGATTTTTCTTTTTTATTACCGCTTTCAAAAACTTTTAAAAAAAGTTAGTTTTTGAAAGTTTTTTTTAGAATACTCATGCTACAATATAAATATAGAAAGCGATTTCAAAAAATGGAGGAAACAATCTATGCAAGAAAACTACATCATGGCAATCGACCAAGGAACGACAAGCTCACGTGCAATTATCTTTGACAAACAGGGAAAGCACATCGGAAGTTCTCAAAAAGAATTCACCCAATATTTTCCCGAAGACGGTTGGGTAGAACATGATGCCAATGAAATATGGAATTCAGTCCAATCGGTTATTGCTGGTGCATTCATTGAATCTGGAATTAAACCGAGTCAAGTAGCGGGAATCGGAATCACCAATCAACGAGAAACCACCATCGTTTGGGAAAAGGCGACAGGTAGACCGATCTATCACGCCATCGTTTGGCAATCCCGACAATCTTCAAGTATTGCCAATGGTTTAAAAGAAGCTGGCCACGAGACAATTTTCCATGAGAAGACGGGTCTTATTATCGATTCTTACTTCTCCGCAACTAAAATTCGTTGGATTTTAGACCATGTGGAAGGTGCTCAAGAGCGTGCAGAAAAAGGAGAACTCCTCTTTGGCACCATTGACACTTGGCTACTTTGGAAATTAACTGATGGAGAAGTTCATGCCACTGACTACTCCAATGCAAGTCGAACAATGCTCTATAATATTCACGACTTAGAGTGGGATCAAGAAATACTAAACCTCTTAGATATTCCTCAAGCACTCCTACCTAAAGTTGTGTCTAACTCTGAAATTTATGGGGTGACCAAAGGGTTCCACTTCTTTGGTGCAGAAGTTCCTATCTCCGGAATGGCTGGTGACCAACAAGCCGCTCTGTTTGGTCAAATGGCATTTGAACCTGGTATGGTCAAAAACACCTATGGAACGGGTTCCTTTATTGTTATGAACACCGGCGAAAAGCCACAAATTTCTAAAAATAATCTCTTGACCACTATTGGATATGGGATCAATGGTAAAGTGTACTACGCGCTTGAAGGGAGTATCTTTGTAGCTGGCTCATCAATTCAGTGGCTGCGGGATGGTTTAAAAATGCTCCAACGCGCAAGTGATTCAGAAGCGGCAGCAAGGCAATCTTCCAATCAAGATGAAGTCTATGTTGTCCCCGCTTTTGTTGGGTTGGGCGCACCTTACTGGGATCAAGAAGCTCGGGGCGCTATTTTCGGTTTAAGCCGCGGAACCACAAAAGAAGACATTATTAAAGCAACTCTTCAAGGCATCGCTTATCAAGTCAGAGATGTCATCAGTACGATGAAAGAAGATACTGGTATCGAGATTCCAGTACTCAAAGTAGATGGCGGTGCTGCTAACAATGAATATTTAATGCAGTTCCAAGCCGACATTTTAGACATCCCTATTCAACGTGCCAGCGATTTAGAAACCACTGCACTTGGGGCTGCATTCCTCGCAGGACTCGCCGTTGGCTTTTGGAAAGACATGGATGAACTTCGTGAGTCTTATGAAGCTGGTAAAATCTTCCAAGTACAAATGTCTTCCAACCGTCGCGAAAAACTTTATGAAGGCTGGAAAAAAGCAGTTAACGCGACACAAGCTTTTAAATAATATGAAATGATATATGGAGGAGAAATAAAATGGCATTTTCAAAGAAAACAAGACAAGAAGCAATTCGAGCAATTCAAGATGATGAGCTTGATCTATTGGTTATTGGTGGGGGTATTACGGGTGCCGGCTTAACATTGCAAGCAGCAGGATCAGGTATGAAAGTTGCAATGCTTGAGATGCAAGACTTTGCTGAAGGTACTTCATCACGCTCTACCAAATTAGTCCACGGAGGGATTCGGTATTTAAAAAATTTCGACGTTGAGGTGGTCTCCGACACCGTATCAGAACGTGCAATTGTGCAAGGGATTGCTCCACATATTCCTAAACCAGATCCTATGCTACTACCAATTTATAACGACGAAGGTCCTACGACCTTTGATATGTTCTCAGTAAAGATTGCTATGGATTTGTATGACAGGCTAGCTGGTATTGAGCATTCTACCTATGCCAATTACACCATCTCACCTGAGGAAGTGTTACGCCGAGAACCGATGATAAAAAAAGAAGGCCTTCAAGGTGCCGGTATTTATTTGGATTATCGTAACAACGATGCACGGCTGGTTATTGATAATGTCAAAAAAGCCGTAGAACTTGGTGCCTATGCCATCAGTAAGATGAAAGTGATCGATTTCCTCTATGAAGATGGTCAGATAGCTGGTGTGCGTGCGCGCGATCTTCTAACTAACCAGGTCGTGGAAGTAAAGGCTCGCCTCGTTATCAATACAAGTGGCCCATGGGTAGATAAGATTCGATATTTGAACTTTACGCGCGCTATTGTTCCTAAAATGCGTCCCACTAAAGGCGTTCATCTTGTTGTCGACTCCAAAAAACTGCCAATCCCACAACCGACATATTTCGATACAGGAAAACATGACAAACGTATGGTATTTGCGATTCCTCGTGAAAATAAAACTTATTTTGGGACAACAGATACCGACTATCATGGCGACTTCACTGACCCTAAGGTGACTCAAGAAGATGTTGACTACTTACTTGATGTAATCAATTTCCGTTATCCGGATGCTAAGCTGACACTGGATGATATTGAGGCCTCTTGGGCTGGCTTAAGACCCTTACTTGGAGGGAATGCTGGCTCGGATTACAATGGGGGTGATAATGGAGCCGTTTCTGAAAAAAGTTTTGATTTGGTCGTTGATGCTGTTATGCGTTATCAAAATAAGACAGCGACAAAGGCTGAAGTGGAACATATCCTTAATCACTTAGAAGCCAGTCTGTCTGAAAAAGGGGATGCCCCTTCTTCTGTCTCTCGAGGGAGTTCCTTAGAGCGTGAAACTGATGGTTTAATTACACTTGCAGGGGGCAAAATAACAGACTACCGGAAGATGGCAGCAGGTGCAATGGAATTAATCTGTCAATTGCTAGATGAAGATTACGGTTTAAAATTTACACCTATAGACTCCAAAAAATGTCAAATTTCCGGCGGAGAATTCGATCCTACAAAAGTAGCAGAAACGGTTACTCAAAATATGAAAATTGGAGTCCAAGCTGGATTAAGCGAAGCGGAAGCGACTTATATTGCTGATTTCTATGGCATGAACTCCTTAAAAATCTTTGAATATGCTAAAGAAATGGAACCTTACGAAGGATTAACACTTGCTGAATCAGCGAAGTTGCGTTATGCCTTAGAAGACGAGATGGTTCTAACTCCAGTGGATTATTTACTCCGACGGACCAACCATATCCTCTTCATGATTGAAGGGGTGGATAAAATCAAAGGCCCTGTTATCAATGTAATGAACCATTTCTTAGGTTGGTCCCCAGCCGAAAAAATTCGCCAACAAGAACTGTTAGAGAAGGCATTGCGCGAGTCTGCTTTGTCAGAACTGAAAGGCTTATAAGAGTTAACATGGAACAAACGCCCACTAAATTTATAATTCAAAGGAGATAAAATGCACTCAGAAATCGTTCAATTGTTAGGAGAATTTCTCGGAACCTTCGTTCTAATTTTATTAGGGAATGGGGTCGTATCCGGCGTCGTGCTTCATAAAACTAAAGCTACAGGAGCAGGATGGGTAGCTATTACGCTCGGCTGGGGCTTTGCAGTCATGATGGGTGTATTTATCGCTGGTTTCATGTCTCCAGCACACCTCAACCCCGCAGTTACACTGGCGATGGCCTTGATTGGCAACTTCAGCTGGAGTCTTGTTATTCCTTATATCATTGCCCAGTTTCTTGGTGCAATGGTTGCAAGTATTATCCTCTACCTGATGTATTACCCCCACTATGAAGAAACTAAAAATCCAGCTGATATCCTTGGAACTTTCTCTACAGGTCCAGCTATCCGTCACACCCCTTCCAATTTAATCAGTGAAATTGTTGGGACCATGATTTTAACAGCAGGGATTTTAGCTTTCGGACAATATGATATCATGAAATCATCCGGAACTTCAGCCTTGCTCGTGGGTGCTATCATTACCGCTATTGGTCTTTCTCTCGGAGCTACGACAGGTTACTCGCTTAACCCCGCACGTGATTTAGGACCTCGTCTAATGCATGCCCTCCTTCCAATTAAAGGAAAAGGTGACTCCGATTGGAGTTATGCTTGGATTCCTGTGATTGGACCCCTTATTGGCGGAGCCCTTGGTGCTATCCTCTTAAATCTTGTGATTCAATTTGTAAAATAATAAAAAGTACCGTCTAGGTACTTTTTTAATAACTTTCATAATGTTCAAAAAGGTATTCTAAATCTTGAATATTTTCTATGAGTTTTTGACCGATATTGGTATTTTTCACTCGTTTACGTTCTTTAACTTCTTGAACAAGACGTTTTACGCTAATGATGTCGCTCCCTTTTTCAACTGCTTCTTTTACTGTAGAGAAGGGTTGATGGGCAACAAGTTGAATTCCATAACTATTATAAAGTAAGGTATAGCCCGCTATACCTGTTTCTTTTTGATAAGCTTTTGAAAAACCCCCGTCAATCACAATCAGCTTACCTTCAGCTTTTATTGGGTTTTCTCCATTTTTTTCTTTAATTGGAGTATGGCCGTTAACTAAATGTCCATCTTGCGGTAAATCAAAATTTTCCAAAATACGAACGATAACCTCTGGATGTTCACGAAGCTGATAATAAGGATTTTTCTTCTCTATATGAGTTGTTTTATCCTTAATATAATAGCGCTCAAATGTGGTCATCGCCGTCTTTCCAAAAAGAGAAGAACATTCCCCTACCCACAAATACCACATTATATCTGTAGCCAAATCTGTAGATTCTTCTGGATGGGCCAGACATGTTCGCACCTCTTGGTCAAAGAAGTCGAGAAGGACTCTTCCAGAGTATGCCTTATCAGCCAGTCTAAAAGATTTAAAATCACCATTTTCATGCAAAGGCAAGCAACCATGAATTAATAAATTTCCATTGTAACGCAGGTACATGGCTCCTTTTTCTTGTAAAAACTGTACATGATCTCGTAATTTATTTGAGCATCTAAAGTTTTTTAGTAGATGATGAACGATAGTTTCCTCTTCTGTAGTGAGTCGCTCAGGTTGCTTTGGATCAATCGTCGGCGCAGAAAAATTTTCTAAAGGGTAAGTTTTTCCCTCCACCTCAATGGTCTGCTTATCAAAATTAATCTTATGTAACACATCACGATGAGCTAATTGAAAATCTGGGCGTCGTATGATAAGTTGACTTTCCAATTTAAATTGTAAAATCGCTGCAGCTTGTTGGAGTTGATTAAGCAATTCCTTTTCTGATAGAGAAAGGGAGCCCTCTTCTGTGAGACGTGGCTCAAATGCGGGACTAGGTTGATAGTATTCTGCTGCATAAGCTAACAGGCTCCTCAGATTAATCCCATAAGTTTCTTCGAGAATATCCAAATTGCCATAGCGGGAACAAATTCTAATGACATTCATCATAGCTACAGAAGAGCCACTAAAAGCAGCCATCCATACAATGTCATGATTGCCCCATTGTACATCAACCGAAGGCATTTTCATCAGTCGGTCAATAATCTTATCCGGATGAGGGCCACGGTCATAAATATCACCAACAATATGAAGATGATCAACTGTCAATCTACGAATAGTATCAGCTAAGGCAATGATTAAGCTAGGAAGCTCGCCTAGGTCTTGAAGTTTTTGAAGAATTGCGTCAAAATAATCCTGTTTGTCTTTGGTAGCTTGAGCTTCATTGATTAATTCTTCTAAAATATAACGAAATTTTTCAGGAAAAGCTTTGCGTACTTTTGAACGTGTATATTTTCGTCCAACAAATTGAACCGTTGCTAAGAGCTGAATAAGCTTTTGTCGACAATCGTTTTCAAATGTCGCTTTAGTTTGGCGGTTGAATTCTAAATCTAGTTTTTCTTGTGGATAATAAATCAAGGTTGCGAGAGAGGAAAGCTCTGTCGCAGAAATTTCTGGAAAGCATTCTCGAAGTTTTTCTTTAATACTGCCAGAACCATTTCTCAAAACATGATTAAAAGCATCATATTCACCATGCACATCACTCATAAAGTGCTCTGTTGCTTTTGGTAATTCACAAATCGCACTTAAATTAATGATTTCAGTTAAAACAGCTTCTTTTGAAGTAAATTGTGCTTTCAGTAATTGATAATATTTTTTATCCATAAATACCGTAAAATAAGTTATTAACCTAGCTTACCCTCTACTTTCCATCTAAAAAAATGAGAATTATTAGACTATCTTTGCTATTTTATCATAGTCCGAAGCGATAGTAAAGCGCTATCATCCGTAAAAAATTACTGACAGCGCGGTCAGTAACTTACTGGCGTAATAAAAAATCTGTCAGTAACTGACAGATTATTTTTTGATTTTAATAAATAATACTTTAAGATAATTTCCTTCTGGAAAGCTGTCAGCAATATGAAAATCAGCCGGTAATTTTTCTTCTTGGAAAACGGTAAATTTTACGCCTTTATTTTTGAGCGCTTCTTCAATCATTTGACGGAACTTTTTATCCGAAACATTCGCTGCATTGGTTGATGCAATTAATGTCCCATTATTTTCTAAAATTTCAACAGCTTCTTTAACAAGCTCGCCATAATTTTTAGCTACTGAGAATGTTTTTTTACCATTTCTGGCAAATGAAGGAGGGTCAAGGACAATCATGTCATAAGCCAATTTCTTTTTCTTGGCATAATTAAAATAACCAAAAACATCCATCACATAGATTTTTTGACTTTCCGGTTCAATGCCATTGACCAAAAATTGTTCTCTCGTTTTATCAAGTGAGCGTTTCGCCAAATCAACAGATGTGGTTTGACTGCTCCCTCCAAAAGCTGCTGCGACTGAGAAAGCCCCTGTATAACTAAACATATTGAGTAACGTTTTCCCCATCGCTAAACCATTCACAAGTGCCCCGCGAACATTTTTTTGGTCAAGGAAAATTCCTGTCATTAATCCTTCATTGAGATAAGTCGCATAAGTCACGCCATTTTCCCTGACTAACAAAGGTTCAGATGCTTCCTCACCAAAAATATGCTGACTTTCTAAAGTAGCCTCAGAAAAACGAAGTTTTTCATAAGCCCCTTTAATATCTGGGAAGACGACTTGAAAAGCCTTAACAATCGCTTTTTTTTGACTATATATAAATGGATTATACCAAGAAAAGACAGCAAAACCATTATAAAAATCAATGGTTAAGCCACCTAACCCATCTCCTTCACCATTAAAAAGACGAAAGGCGTTCGTCAATTCATCCTGATAGAAGTTCGCCCGTAAAGCGCGTGCATTGACAAATTTTTCCACATAAAAATGATGGTCAATTTTTACCGATGAAGTAGCTAAAAGCCAACCCACTCCTTTATTTTGTTTTGAAAGATAACCTGTTCCAAGCGCTTGCCCTTTTTCATCAAAAAACTGGACGAAGGCATCATCTGATGGAGCTGTCAGTAAATCTTCAGTTACTAAAAGTGGATAGCCCGCTCTCATTTTTTTCGCCGCTTTCTGGCGCACGGTAATTTTTTTCATGGTCTTATTATAGCAAGTTGTTTCCGATATCGTCAAGGAGTCACCTCTCCCCCTAATGCTTAGACTTTCCAGCTTGAAAATAACTTTAGGTATAGTATAATGAGAAAAACAACATTCGGAGGAACTAGATCATGGCCTGTACAACACTTCTCGTCGGTAAAAAAGCCTCATTAGATGGCACCACTCTAATTGCACGAAACGAAGATGGTGGAGATAAACCTAATCCCCAACGCTTCGTTGTCATCAATCCTGAAAATCAACCCAAGCACTATCGCTCTATCACCACAGCTTGTGAATTTGACTTACCAGAAAATCCCCTATCCTATACTTCTACACCTGATGCGGATTCAACCTATGGGATTTGGGCAGCGGCTGGCATCAATAGTGCAAATGTTGCCATGACTGCGACAGAAACTTCAACGACAAATAGTCGTATCTTGGGATTGGACCCGTATGTTGAAACTGGACTAGGTGAAGAAGATTTCACAACAATTACTCTCCCTTATATCCAGAGTGCGCGTGAAGGCGTTGAACGGATGGGACAACTCTTAGAAAAATATGGAACCTATGAATCAAACGGAATGGCTTTTTCTGACAAAGATGAAATTTGGTGGCTAGAAACTCTGGGTGGACATCAATGGGCAGCTATGCGTATCCCCGACGACGCTTATGTCATTGCCCCTAATCGTCTTAATATCGATTGGTATGATTTTGAAAGTTCAGAAACTCTTTGTTCTAGCGGTTTGAAAGCCTTCATTGATAAGAATAAGCTTAATCCAGACTTTGATGGTTATAACCTTCGTCATATTTTTGGTTCAAGTACCATTAAAGACACGCGCTACAATAATCCACGCGCTTGGTATGTGCAAAACTATTTTTCTCCCGAAACCACAGGAAATGACGATCCATTTAACCAGGATTTACCTTTCATCTGCCATGCCAATCGCAAAATTTCCATTGAAGAAATTAAGTTTGTCATGTCAAGTCATTATGAAAATACAGCTTATGACCCATACAGCACAACATCAAGCGCCGCAGAACAAAAATTGATTCGACCAATTGGACTCAATCGTAATTTGGAACTCCATGTTTTACAAATTCGAGATAATGTAGACAAAGAGCTTGCTGGCATTCATTGGCTTGCTTTTGGACCTAACAGTTTCAATAGCCTTGTTCCATTTTATGCTCATGTGGCAGACACCCCTCCTTGTTATCGCGATACAAAAGCCGACTTTGAGCCAACCAAAATGTATTGGTTGACTACGATGACCGCTGTTCTAGGAGACAGTAATTTCCAAGGCTATGTCGATAAAAGAGACAATTTTGACCTCAACACAATGGCAAAATTAAGAGCCTTACAAAACGAAACCGACAAAGGAAGTGACCAATCACTTGAAGCAGTGAACGAAAAACTTGCACAGATTGCTCTGACTGCTCAAACTGAACTTCTTGGTAAAATGGTTATTTCTGGTTCCAATCACATGAAACTTCGCTTTGATTTTAATGATTAAAAAAGTCAATAAGTATTTCCGTAAAGTTAAAATAGTTTTTCTTGCGATATTTTAATGTATAATAATGTTAATAATATTTCGAGGATGACAATATGAATTTTAGAGGATATGGTGAAAAATTTAGGTTAATTAGAGAGCAAAAGGGACTCCCACTTTCTTTCTTTGCAAAGTGTAACGTAGATAAAGCTGATTTAAGTCGTTTTGAGCGTGGCCAGTCAATGATGAGTTTTGAAAAAGTAGATGTAATGCTTCAGACAATGAACGTAAGTTTAGCAGAGTATGAACTCGTTATTAATAATTTTGTTCCAGATTTTCAAGAAGAATTTTTATTTGAAATTGATGAAGCTGATTTTTCACAAGATGAAAAGAAGCTTCGAAGTTTATATCAGGAGGCTAAAGAATCAGGTTACGGTTATTTATCTTTAGCTGCTAAAGCCAGATTTGAGCAGTTGAGTCAAACGGAGATTATGGTAGTTGTGCAGTTTTTGAAAAAGGTTAAAGTATGGGGCTATTTTGAATTGTCCGTTGCTTTTTTTGTTCTGGATAATCTTGATACAGAAACGATTCGAGATTTGATGGTCGATTTTGAGCAAAAGAATAAAAATTATTATGGAATTTTTCGGTATCGCCGTCGAATCTTACAAATTGCTTATCGAGCCATAGTCTTGCTTTGTTCAAGAGGCGAGCAAGACTTAGCTAAGGATATTTTGGATTTGACAGAAAAGCGTAATCGAGCTGGAATTGACCTCTATCTTGATAATGTTCGGCAGATGGCTCTAGGATTCTATGATTATTATTTTGGAGATAAGAAATACGGATTAGCGCTGATACAAAAAGGTTTAAATGTCTTTGAATTTTTAGGACAGGAGCGCTTAAAAAAATTTTATAGGATTAGAAATGAACATTTTTTGAAATAGTCTTATGTTACAAAGTCGTTGCGCTATCGCAACGACTTTTTTGATGATTGCCCTGACAAATAAATTATAATAGGCTTATCAAATAAAAACAAAATAAAAAAGGAGGAAATCTCTTATGAAAACCAAACTAATTATCGCAGGCCTTATGGCTTCAGCAACTTTACTTACAACAGTTGCACCAGTTATTACAAATGCGGATGACATTACTGACACTAATTCGCCAACAAATTTGACAGTTGAATCTCTCCCATTAGACTTTGTTGTATCAAACGATTCTTTATCTACATTAATCTCAGATGATGGAACGACTACAACATTAACCTCAGAGCAACAAGATGTTGCTAATGCTATTGCAAACTACTATGCTAAAGATAGTTCTGGAAATGTAACTTTTACTGCTTCTCTTAGTGACTTAATGAATTTGGGGTTATCACAGGCTGATGCACAAGCAATTCTTGATAATGCATCATCAGCTGTAACAAGTCCTATTCGTACTCGTGGCTTTGTTGGATTGCATATTAATTTGGGCACAAAGACTCGTAATATGAGTAGTTGGGCTGCCGCAGCTTATGTTACAGGGTATGTTGGATGGTACTTAAAAGTATTTGCAACAACGCCAGCAACAGCTGGAGCAGTAGCTTTAATTTCAGCCGGGGTTGGTGCATCTGTTAAATATGCTATTACTCATGGGATTAAGCGTATTGATGTTGGAGTGAATATCCCATTTGTAGCTCTTTCATATACAGTTGCTACACCGTAGAAATTAGGTGAAAAATTGAAAATGGATCAAAAAAAATATGGCTATCTGATTAGTGGCAGTCTTGTTGCTCTTTTTGGAATGATTATGATTATTCAGGATTTTATGAGGAATATTTATTTTAGTTCTGTTATGGGAATTCTTGTAATCATAATAGGCGTTGGTATAGCGAGCAATTCAGTTCGGGATAGAAAATGACAATAGAGGTTTATAGATTGTTAATGACAGTTGGCTTAATGTTGGCAGTCATCCTAACTTTATTTACAGATTATTCAAAGTTGGGCGTCTTACTTATAAAGGTACTGTTAGTCATAGTCTTTGTTACTGCAGTTTGGGGGTTAGTATCGGATTTTGTAAAAAAAGGAGGGAAGTCATGAATAACGAAATTCCGCCTAAGACAGGGTATGCTAGCTATATTTTTCTGACCATTGTTTGTTTAGCGCCAGCTCAATGGAAGACGGTATAGAGGAGGTGCTTCTAATGCAAAAAAAATATCTGTTCCTTTTCATCCTTTGGGTGGCTATCATGTTCGTATTTAATTACTTGAGAGAGGGAATTCCAGAACTGTTTTGGGTGTGGGGGATTTTATATCTTTTAGTAACTGTTATTATGATTGCTTATGTTTTTAAGAAAGAGAAAAAGTAAACTCATGAAAAAAGAATTACTCAGAATCCTTATCCCTGTATTCATAACGATGATCCCTTTGAGAATATTAATTGAAAAAGGTCCGAAACTGTTGTGGATATGGACAATAGCATATTTTCTGATAGTGATTGAATTGTACGGTTTAAGTAGAAATATTTTTAGGTAACATAAAAAGACCCTTCTGGGTCTTTTTATAAATGCTCGAAGAGCATTTCCTTTTCATCCGTTGGGTGGCTATCATATTTCTAGTTAATTACTTGAGAGAGAAAATTCCAGATAGGAAATCAGATGAATTTATTCAAAAAATATCGGACCAATCCATTGCTGAATGGGTCGTTCAACTCATGACTTTTTATGCATATTTACATTTAACAATAAGATGTTTCCCTTGAGTTTCACTCACTAAATTTTCATATTTTTTACATTGCCCATCCTCTATGTTGTTGATTTAATAGCTCGAGTAAAATGAGTTGCAAAAAATAATTAAAAAAAAGCCCTTAAAGGACTTTTTTCCAAATTTCTTATTTTTCAGTCAAAGCTGCAAGCCCTGGAAGAACTTTACCTTCGAGGAGTTCCATTGAAGCTCCACCACCAGTTGAAATCCATGAGAATTTATCTGCATAGCCAAGGTTGATTGCTGCTGCTGCTGAGTCACCACCACCGATGATTGATTTAACACCTGGTTGTTTAACGATAGCTTCCATCAATCCAACAGTACCTGCTTGGAAGTCTGGGTTTTCAAATACACCCACTGGACCATTCCAAACAACTGTTTTAGCACCTTCAAGTTGTGTGTTGTAGTCTGCAATTGTTTTGCTTGCTACGTCAAGTCCCATGAAGCCTGCAGGAATATTTTGGTCAGCAGTTTCTTTAACTTCTGTGTAACCAGCAAAGGCGTTAGCCACTTTGTGGTCTACTGGCAAGATGAGTTTGCCTGCTGCTTTTTCAAGCAATTCTTTAGCAAGATCAAGTTTGTCATCTTCAACAAGTGAAGTTCCGATTTCGTAACCTTGAGCTTTCAAGAATGTGTAAGCCATTCCCCCACCGATGATAACTTTATCAGCTTTTGAAAGAAGGTTTTCGATAACACCGATTTTATCTGAAACTTTTGAACCACCAAGGATGGCTACGAATGGACGTTCTGGAGCTTCAACTGCTTCTTGGATATAAGCAATTTCGTTTTCAAGAAGGAAACCTGCAACGGCTTTATCAACGTTTGCTGAGATACCAACGTTTGATGCGTGAGCACGGTGAGCTGTACCAAATGCATCATTAACGAAGATGCCGTCACCAAGTGAAGCCCAGTATTTACCAAGTTCTGGATCGTTTTTAGATTCTTTCTTACCATCAACGTCTTCAAAACGAGTGTTTTCAACGAGCAAGATTTCTCCATCTTTAAGTTCGTTGATTGCTGCTTCAAGTTCTGCTCCACGAGTAGTTCCTGGGAAAACAACATCTTGACCCAATTTTTCAGAAAGAGCTTTAGCTACTGGTGCAAGTGATTTACCAGCTTTGTCAGCTTCTTCTTTAACACGTCCCAAGTGAGAGAAGAGGACAGCACGTCCACCTTGTTCAAGGATGTATTTAATTGTTGGAAGCGCAGCAGTGATCCGGTTATCATTAGTAATCACGCCGTCTTTAAGAGGGACATTGAAGTCCACACGTACGAGGACTTTTTTACCTTTAAGTTCAACGTCTTTTACAGTCAATTTTGCCATTTGGAAAAATTCTCCTTTAAGATATTTTTGATGAGATGAAGAAAGCATCACCTTTCTCCACTTCAAATTGATAGGTTAATTATATCACAAATTCAGGCATTTTGGTTTTAAGAATTTTACTTTCTTTTTGTAAAGGGTTACTTATAACAGGCATGTTGATGATCCACTAGAGCAAAGGAAAAGTTACTGACAGACCCATCAGTAACTTTTTTAGGTTAAGTTTCACGCAAAATATATTTTTGAAGGCCTTTTGCGACCCCCTCCTCATTATTACTGCTCGTCATATAATGGCTCACTTTTTTCACGGCAAGGCTGGCATTCGCGACAGCAATAGGCAGTCCAACGCTTCTTAACATGGACAAATCATTTTCATTATCGCCAAAAGCGGCTAAGGCTGTATTTTTTAATCCCTTTTGCTGTGCAATCCAAGCTATTGCCTTAGATTTTTGGGCGGATTTAAGCGTGATCTCCAGATAAGAAGTCCAAGTTTTTTGAATGACTATTTCTGTGAGATTCAACGCTTCAAGGTCTTGTTTTACTTTCTCTAAATGAGAGTCATCGGGGAGAATAAGCAAGAGCTTAAAAATTTCTTCAGTCTCATTTTTAGTCAAGTCTTGTAAATGCGCTAAGAGGTCTACCTTCTTAGGAATCTGAGGCGTAAATTGCATTTCTTGTACAATGCGCTCATCCATCTGCTCAATATACCAGTCTTGCGCCGTAAAATAGCTGAGATTAACCTGTGGGTAGCGATTTTTAATTTCTCTGACCAGACGGTCAGTAAGAGGGAGAGGGAGGGAAAATTTTTTTAAAAGGCCCTTCTCATCAAAAATCAAGGCACCATTAAAAGCCACTTGCTCTGCTTTTAAATATAGCTGAGCGATAAGTGGTTGCATGGCCTGGGGACTACGAGCCGAAACCAAACTAATAGGAAGAGGACAGTTTTTGAGTACTGCTTGTGTATAGGCTGTGATTTCTCCTGCATCATTCAGTAACGTCCCATCTAAATCTGTAAATACATGTTCAATGCTCTCCATCTTAACCCCCTTTTCTTTATTTTAACAAAAATAATAGCGAATAAAAGCAAAAGCCTCGGCTACTTTGTCTCTGATGACAATAAAAAAATCACTGACGGTTGGGTCAGTGATTAAAATGCTTATTAGTATTTTTTACGTTTACGAGCAGCTTCTGATTTGCGTTTGCGTTTTACAGAAGGTTTTTCGTAGTGTTCGCGTTTGCGGAGTTCTTGAAGTGTTCCGGCTTTTGTTACTGAACGTTTGAAGCGGCGGAGTGCGTCGTCAAGCGATTCATTTTTACGTACAACAGTTTTAGACATAGATTTCACCCCATTTCCGTTTCTGATTTCGTGGTCTTTCACACGACTTTCCAAGTATAGCAAATTTAGACCACTTTTGTCAACTCGTGGTGCCTGCTGATCAGCTGATAAGTGCTTTTACTTACTCCAATCAATTGGAGTTTGCCCACTTTTAATCAAAAATTCATTTGCCTTTGAAAAAGGCTGCGAGCCAAAGAATCCTCGATTAGCTGAAAGCGGTGAGGGATGAGCAGCTTCTAGGATAAGATGCTTGCTTCCGTCAATGAGTTTGGCTTTCTTTCTAGCAAAACCGCCCCAAAGAATGAAAACTTTTGGTCGCTCATCATCGGAGGCAATCTTGATAATTTCGTCTGTCAATGGTTCCCATATTTTACCTGCATGAGCATTCGAAGCAAACTCGGGAACCGTCAATACGGCGTTTAACAGCAGGACGCCTTGTTGAGCCCAAGCAGTCAAATCACTCTCTTTTTTCTCAAAGCCTTCACTTAACAACTCTTTTTGGATATTGACAATCGAGTCTGGTCGATTAACCTTAAAAGAAGTAGGATAAGAAAAAGCCAAACCTTGCGCTTTGCCTGGCTGTGGATAAGGATCTTGTCCCACAATGATTACCTTTGTGTCTGACAGAGCTGTCAGCTCAATGGCGCGAAAAATCTGATCCTCAGCGGGATAGATTTTTCCCTGTTGATAAGTTTCATTAATAAATTGGAGCATCTTAGGAAAATAATCTTCAGGTAATCGCTCACGTAAAGGTTTCGACCAATCAGTTTTTTTCATCTTCTCTCTCTTCATTCACAAATAAACGCAGAACTGTTTTTAATCGCTCTGGTGCTGTTTTTCTAAAATCACTCAAGTAAATCTCGCGATGGTGAAAGGCTTTATGAACAGGGGTCAAGCCATTTTGTTTGGCGAATGCTTCCATTTTAGCAAAAGTCTTGCCTTCATTATCATAAGTCCCCTGATGTATGGTTTGGAGGCACAAACCATCTGCCATTGCCACAAATCGAACGCCAGAAACCTCCTGCTTTTTCTTTTCAAAAACAAGCTTTTTAGCAGTTTGGACAACTTCTGCTGTCACAAAATCTGGCATACGTATCATCAGTTGCCAAATCAGCTCCTCTTTTTTCACCCGACCTTCTATTGGTGCATTCTGACTAGTCCATAAGCCTTCAAGCGGGGCACAACAAATGGTTCAAAATGTGAAATAGTAAACTCAGGATTTCGGTAGGACATCGAAATCATATAAGCAACGCAATAGAGCGCGCCTATCGCTTGTTGAAAAGCTGGCTCACTAGGTGCTCCTTTCCCGGCTACTAGGATGTAGTTCCTACTTGAAAACTTAATCACTTCAAAGTCTTTTGGATAATAATATGATTTTTCTAATTTTTTTAAATCCAGTTTCTTCATTATCATGCTTTTATTATAGCAAAAGTCTTTTTTGTTTAAAATGTTTGCTAAGTATTTCTAACAAAAAAACTGCCTTAAAAAGGGCAGTTCTTTAAAATCAGAGATTAGCCACATTGTGGTAAACTTTTTGCACATCATCATCGTCTTCGAGCGCATCAACGAGCCCTTCGAAAACTTCAAGATCTTCGTCAGAAAGTTCAACTTCTGATTGAGGGATTAATTCTAATTCAGTCGTTGAAAATTCTGTAATTCCTGCAGCTTTGAGTGCTTCAATCCCTTTGTGAAGGTCTGTTGGTTCTGTATAGACAACAATGTTTCCTTCTTCTTCTGTGACATCACGAACATCAACTTCGGCATCAAGTAAAATTTCAAAAATTGCATCAGGATCCGTACCAGCAAAAACGATTACTCCTGTATTGTCAAACATGTAGCTGACAGAACCAGCAGCACCAATATTTCCCCCATTTTTGTGGAAAGTTGTGCGCACATTGGCAATCGTCCGGTTAACGTTTGAAGTCAATGTTTCCGCAATAATCATTGAACCATTTGGCCCAAATCCTTCATAGCGTCCTTGAACGAATGTTTCGTCACCGCCACCTTTAGCTTTATCGATTGCTTTATCAATAACGTGTTTTGGCACTTGCGCTTGTTTTGCACGTTCAATAACGAATTTTAAAGCAGAGTTTGACTCTGGATCTGGTTCGCCTTGTTTGGCAGCTGCATAGATTTCTACCCCAAACTTTGCATAAACTTTAGATGTAGCGCCATCTTTAGCTGTTTTTTTGGCAACAATATTGGCCCATTTACGTCCCATTGGATGATACCTTTAGTCATGACTAACATGACCCACCACGATATGATGTGGTGTTCCTTTCGAAAATTTTTTTATGAGTAAGGCAGGAGTTTCCTGTCGTGATTTTTTCTATAATATTATAACACAAAAAGCCTAACTTCGGTAAAGTTTTCCCGCCGAAAGTCTATCAAGTTACGGGATCTGACTAAAGAGACCAAGTCTTTTAAACTGGTTTTATTTCACTGGCGAAGGAAAAATGATGGGTCTGCGTCCATAATTTTGTTCGCCGGCTTCTGGATTTCCCAGCTGATAAATTTCATCTGCTTTTTGAGTAAGAGGATCCCAAGGTTTTTGACCAATCTTACTAATCATCTGCGCTTTATGTTGTCCTAAGAGTTTTTGACCAGCCGCACTGAATCCCAAGACATGAATGCCTTGTGGTGTTTCAAAATCGCGTGGAATATCCAACAAAATGTAGGTAAGAAGACGACGCACACGCGCTTTAGTATAACGTTTAGTGTGGACAAGCTCAACCAATTCTGTAAAGTTATGCGCTTTTTTGACAGCTCTTTGAAGGCGGACCGCAAGTTCTTGGTTAAGTTGGAAAATCTCCTCAAGATAAGCTGGATTGGAAATGATTTTATATTGCAAAAAAGCAAAATAATGTTCCCATGAAGTCGCGGGCTTGTTATAGTTGTGAAGAATTTGAGCCGGCACGTATTTTTTGAGAGCTGACAGCTCCGTCAGTCCCAAAATTTGCTGACGTAATGCAGTGGCGCTAGCAAATCCTTCATCTAAATCTAAAGAATGGAAATTTCCTTCTCTTTGAACGGCCACTAGTTCTATTCCTCTTCCTGCCACAGCTTTCGCATAAGCGAGTGCCAGCACATGATTAGGCGTTTGCCCACTGAAACTTAAGGAGGTAAACTTTCCCCACATTTGCTGAGTTTTTTCAGGGTAGGAGAGCTCCTCTGGTAAGGACTGTAGATAAGCCTCCATCTCTTTTTGATGGTGAGCATAACTTTGCGCAATTTCATTGTAATCTACTAAAGTCTCTGAGCCAAAGCTAAGCCGATTAATCCCCAATTGGGAAAGGATTTCCACCGCACCGGCGGCAAAAAAATCGGCTGCCTGTACGGAAACGGTAACGGGCAGTTCCACCACCAAATCTGCTCCACATTGCAGGGCCATTTCTGCACGTGTCCATTTGTCAAAAATAGCGGGTTCACCACGCTGCATCCAATTACCTGACATGGCCACAATTTTAAGACCTGTTGTTTGCTTTAGTAAGTATTCATGCCCTTTGTGAAAAGGGTTAAATTCTGCGATAATTCCCGTGATTTTAGTCATTTTTTACCTCTAAAAAAATCTGTCAGAGCTGACAGAAATATTTTTATTAAGGACAGCACCCGTGGTCCGACTGATGCACTTGTCAGTAATTTTGTTATTTTTTACAGACAAAAAACCAACGCTTCGCATCTTCTTGGGGCGCTTCGTCCGTAAAATCAGCACAAACTACAGCCTGAGTAAAACCAGCTGCCGCCAAGCGACTTAAATAGTCTTCTAACGGATAAGTCCGCTCCTCATGCACCTCGTCTTTGCGTGTGAAACGACCGTCCTCACCTTGAATGAAAAAGCTCAACTCATGCACGATTGAATGGGGCACATCCCCCTCAAAAGAGTCCCATAAAAAAGCAAAGTCTTCCGCATTTTCATGATAAGAATAATTGGGGAAAACTTCATCGATTTGATGCAGTGAATGCACATCAAAGATAAAAGTTCCCCCATCAGCTAGCAAATCGGAGACACCATCAAAAGTAGCTTGCAATTCTTCGAGGTTTTCAAGGTAACAAAGCGAGTCAGAATAACAAGTTACGGCATCAAATTTACCAAGCCCTGACAATTCACGCATATCTCCCGCTTTAAAGGCAATCTTAACTCCCGCTTGGCGAGCTTTCTGACTAGCTAAAGTGAGCATCTCTTGTGAAATATCAAGTCCTGTCACCTGATAACCCTCTTGAGCCAGACGGACCGATAGAGCTCCTGAGCCACAAGCTAACTCAAAAATCGATTGAGTTGAAGCTGGCAAATGCCGTTTTGTAAAAGCTAACCAGTCATCATACAATTCCTGATCCATGACCTGATCATAGACCCGTGAAAAATCTTCGTAAAAGGCCATTTCTCCTCATTTCCCCTTTTAAAAAATTACTGACGAACCTGTCAGTAAAAAAATTAGTTTTAAACACACTGACAAGGTCATCAGGACAATTAGTCTGCGATATATTGTGAAACATCTACCAATGGCGCATCTGACCAGAGTTTTTCTAAGTTATAATGAGCACGTTCATCATGACCAAAGACACTGACCACAATGTCACCAAGATCGAGTAAGACCCAACCTGTTCGAGCATCACCTTCAATATGTCCAGCAACTTGCACGCCAGCTAATTCAACTTGTTCTGCAATGTTATCTGCGATAGCATCGAGTTGACGGCTATTCATTGCTTCCATGATTACAAAATAATCCGCGATACCTGAAACTTCATTCATATCAAGTGCCACAATATCTAAAGCTTTTTTGTCATCGGCTGCTTTAACAACCACTTCTAATAATTTTTTTGAATCCAAATTTTCCTCCAAGCCCTTTACGAGCCTCATTTTATTTCTACACTGTCGCCCGAAGCGACTTGCTTTTCTTTTCCACTAAATCCACCCACCTCGCAAGGGTGTGTCAGACCTAGACCTCTTATTTTAACATAAAAAAACCAAGCAACCAAAAATAGCCTGCACTTTTTTAGAGCATCTTTATGAAACGCTTTTGTGAATGATTGCTGGTGTAACCGTGCTGCTCGTAAAAATGGTGGGCCGCATGGCGTTGTACACCTGAGTTTAAGCGGATTGCCTGAATGTTTCGCTCGCGCGCCCGTTCTTCAAGTGCTTGCAACAAATGCCCGCCAATCCCTTGTCCTTGCACGGCTTCGCTCACCACAAGTCCTAAAACATTTAACATCACTTCCGGTGAGTACACCGCCTCATAGGTTTCCGCTTCGATAAATCCTAAAACTTGATTTTCCTTTTCATACACGAAAAATTCATGGGAGCGATCTGGCAACAGTCGGGTAAGATTTTTGATCACATCTGCTTCACTGATAACATAACCTAATACGGCTGACAAAGCGGTAATTGCCGCACTATCAGATTGCTTTGCTCGTCTAATCATCCTGATATCTCCTTCTTACTGACCAAGCGATCAGCAAAAATTACCGCAAATAACCAATAAAAGTATTGTAAGCTTCCAACGTTTGCGGATAGATTGTCAAACGTTGCTCCGCCAGATAGTTAACAAGCCGCATCGTTTCAAAAGCCACCGCTTGATTCAAATCTTGCTTAGCAACAGCCCGAGCTTCGATCACCCCTGGAAAAACACGACCTTCTTCAATGTAATCAGCCACATATAAGACTTTAGCAAGTGGCGACATGACACGATCTCCGACCGTGTGAATCTCGATTGCTCGCAAAATTTCAGGATCTTTTAGACCAAAGTCTTCCATCATTTTGTAAATGCCAACTTTTCCATGCCAGATATTATTATCCCAGTTTTTCAGATCTGTATCTAAGTCGTACTTATCAATCAAAGCAAGAAATGTTTCATCGTCCACCTCTTTGCAGTAATCATGTAAAAGCCCAGCCAAACTTGCCTTATGTGGATCAACCCCGTATTTTTTAGCTAAAGCAATCGCAGCCTTTTCCACACCAAGCATGTGCTGAAAACGCGAAGGTTTCACAGCAGTAGCTATTTGCTTTAACAACTCTTCACGTGACAAATTCACTTCCGGATAAAACTCAAACATACAAGCCTTCTTTCAAAATATAATCTAAAACTTTTGGTGCCAGTAAAAAATTGGGGACATAACCCTGATGCAATTGCTCCCGAATTAAATTACCCGAAATATCCATTATCGGCACATCCACCCAGAGAATAGGATAAGATGTCCCCGCACGATAGCGAGGGCGACGTACCCCAACCAGCTGAACCAACTCCAAGAGTTCATCTATATGCGCCCAATGCGCCAAGCCTGAAATCATGTCCCCCCCAATAATGAAATAAAAATCACAATCAGGGTTTTCCTCATGAAGCTCACGGACAGTCTGATAAATCCCTTCGCTATTTTTTGCTTTGAGGCGACAAGCATCTACTTCAAGTCCTGGGTGACCTTCAAGAGCTGCCGTTAACATGGCTGCTACATGACCGTCTGTATTATGCTCTGGCAAAAAAACGACTTTTTCAAGGTGGAGCGCTTGACGAACCTGGTCTGCTATGGTCAAGTGTCCAATATGGACGGGGTTAAAGTTCCCCCAAAAAAGACCGATTGCGCGTCGTTTTTTCGCTTCTTCTGTTTTTAATTTAACCTTCGTAAAAGGCGTCAAAAGATCTATTGCCATTCATTCACCTACACCATTTATGATTATTTTATCTTTTATGTTATTTGATCAAGTTTTTTACATCCATTGAGATTTTGCGATTTTCTTTGCGTTCAGACACTTTAAAGACAATGACGTTACGTCCGATAATCTGCACCACATCAAGTCCCATTTCTTCAATTGCTTCTGCAACATCTGCTGCTGTTTCATCAGAGTTTTGTAAAATATTAACTTTGATTAACTCACGTGCATCGCAAGCAGAGCGAATGCTCGTCAAAATCTCATTGGACAAGCCCCCTTTACCAATTTGGACAATTGGTTTGATATTAACTGCTAAGCTACGAAGGTAACGTTTTTGTTTTCCATTTAATTCCATTTGTGTTTTCCGTTCTATATTTTAATTTTAATACTCATTCAATTTCCAACTCAATTCTGGTGCAATCAAGCCTTTAATCTGATACCCTTCTTCCCCTTCAACTACGGATTGGACCAAGGCAATTTTTCTTAGTTCAGGTAATTGATAGGCTTTCTCATAAGCCATTTCTATTTCAAAGGGTTCAAAAAGGTCATGAATTTTTTCCAAAATAGCTGTTTTCAGCCATTGCACGCCACCCTCAGATTTGATAGAAAGTTGGACAGCAGGGGCTAAGGTAGGCACAAAATCCTCCTTAACCAAATCCATCTTATTATAAACATTCAGCACAGGAATATTTGTCAATTTCAAATCTTCCATGATTTTTAAAACTGTTTGTTCATGAATTTCATGGTGAGGGTTGCTAGCATCCACAACATGAATCAGTAAATCAACATTAGCTGATTCTTCTAGTGTTGATTTGAATGCTTTAATCAGCTCTGTTGGCAGGTTTTGGATAAAACCGACCGTATCGGTCAGTGACACCGTAAAGTCTTCAACCAATTTAACTGCTTTTGTTGTGGCATCCAAAGTCGCAAAAAGTTCATTTTGCTCATATTGTTCTTTATCAAGCCCAACTAAAGCATTCATAATGCTGGATTTTCCGGCATTGGTGTAACCAATTAGACCAATCCGAAAAATTCCTGATTTCGAGCGTTTTTGGCGGATATTTTCCCTTGTTTTTTCAACTTTTTTGAGGGCTTTATCAATGTTTTCAATTCGAGTGCGAATATAACGTCGATCTGTTTCAAGCTTGGTTTCACCTGGCCCTTTAGAACCAATTCCCCCACCTTGACGGCTGAGCATAATCCCTTGTCCCACCAAACGAGGCAAAAGATAATTGAGCTGGGCTTCTTCAACTTGAAGCATTCCTTCATGCGAGCGCGCACGCATCGCAAAAATATCCAAAATCAATTGCATTCTATCAATGACTTTGACACCCAAAGCTTCTTCTAAATTGACATTTTGCCTTGGTGATAAGCGATCATTGAAAATAACCGTATCAATTTCACCCACTTCAATCGCCCAACGCATTTGTTCTAATTTTCCAGAACCAATCATTGTCCGACTATCTGGACGTTCTCTTTTTTGAGTGAATTGGTCAATAACCAAGCCGCCAGCTGTTTTTGTCAGTTCAGCAAGTTCAATCATTGATGACTCAAAAGCCTGAAAATTTTCAGCTGTTTCCACTCCAGCAAGGAGAACTCTTTCTTGTTTTTCTTCTAAATCTATCAAATTTTTAGTAAAATTTTCCTTTTTTATTTTTGTCAGCTGAGTTTAGACTAAAATTGTTATGGAGTCAAACTCTGCTCATTTATTTATTCAGCTGTCACAATTCTTTTGATTTGAGAATTTACTGACAGAGCTGTCAGTAATTTTTAAAAGCTTTTAGAAGTGCTATCAATTCAGGGTTGGTTCCATATTTGAAAATATAGTCTAGCAAATCACTTTTTTCTAAAATCGGTTGAATAAATTCTAATGACAAGCCTGTCAACACGCTTATCATATCTGTTTGAGCTAATTCTTTGATTTCTTTTAGTTTCAGAGCATCCGCTTGTTTGCGTTCTGCCGATTCTTTTGGATAACCAACATTCATAGGTTCTTCAAACAATTTCTCTAAAGTAAATCTCAGATTCACTTCGCCCGCCCAACCAAAATTCAAACCAAGTGGCAAAGAAGCACAATTCCCCTGATTAATTCGTCCGAAAAGGTAAGCATCTGTAGGCGTTGGTAAATAGCCAGAAATCACATTAGGCAAAGCGTTGGCTGCAATGTTCATCCCATTTCCCGACGAACAGCCCGTTACAACGAAATCAACCGCACCAGAGTTAAGCAAAAGCCCAACACAAAGTGCAATTTGAACATAAGAAAATTTTTCTTCATTTTCACTTACACCAAAATTAAGAACTTCTGCATTCAGATGTGCCGTTGCACGCTTTGTTTCTTCAAACAAAACTTCATTTCGACCAATTTGAGTACTGGCTTGAATTACTGCAATTTTCACCAAACTTCCACCCTTTTCTTCTTAGCCAGATAACCTTTTTACCCAATCAAAGCCTTACGAACAACTATATCCACACCTTCTGGCACCCAAGCTGCCACAACTGCTTTTTGTGGCACACGAACCCAGCCGAGACCAGAAAAGACAATATCCGATTTGTCAGTAATTTTAAACTCACGACGAACCAATTTAGTACCAACTAAAGCAGGAGCCAAGAGTTCTCCTTTATGCTTCTCATAAAATTCAGTCGCACCTTCAAGTTTCGTCCGATGAACATTGATTTCATTGTCAAAATAAGCCGTCATTCCTTGACGTTCGCCACTTATAAAATCAAAACGTGCCAAACCACCAAAGAACAAGGTTTGTTCAGGATTGAGCTGATAAGTTTTCGGCTTAATTTCTTTACGCGGTGACACATATTTCAAATCTTCTGGTTCCAAATAATGAGCCATTTGCCCACGGTGGATAATCCCCGGTGTGTCAATCAATGCCGAATCTTCATCAAGCGGAATTTCAATCTTATCAAGGGTTGTCCCAGGGAAACGTGAAGTTGTAATCACATCCTCAGAACCTGAGGCTAATTTAATAATCGCATTAATCAAAGTTGATTTCCCAACATTCGTGACCCCAACCACATAGACATCTCGCCCATGTCGATAATGTTCAATAGCTTCCATCAACTCGGCCACATCATCTTTATTTTGAGCTGAGGTCACTAAAATATCTTTAGGTTTAAGCCCCCGCGCGCCTGCTTGTTCTCTCAACCAAGCAGTTAATTTCCCAACTTTTAGTGATTTTGGTAAAACATCACGTTTATTGGCAACCATGAGCAAATCATTTCCACCAGTCAATTTATGAAGGTTAGGAATCAAAGAGCCATTAAAGTCAAAAATATCAACCACATTGACAATCAAAGCATTGTGCTGACCAATTTCCTTCAACAAGCGCAAAAAATCAGCATCCGTCAGACTTGTCGGTGCAATCTCATTATAATGGCGCAAGCGGAAACAACGCTGACAGTATAAATCCTCATCGTTCTCAATTTTTTTCTTCAAAGCACCCGCTGGCAAAAAGCCAAGTGCATTTTTATCCTCAGTTTGGATTTTTGCACCACAACCAATACAGTACAAATCTTCCATCGTATTTTCGTTTTCAATCATATTGCTTATTATACCACATTTCGCTAGTAATTTTGAGGGTATTTTCTGCCTTAAAACCCTTTATTTTCTTACTGACAGCCCTATCAGTAACTTTAATAAAAAAAAGTGAGCCGAACCATCTGTTCACTCACTTTTTTCTTTTATTCACACTTATTTTTATCTAGTAGTTTACCCTACAAAAAGCTTAATGTACAGAATAGTTGGGTGCTTCTTTCGTGATTTGTACATCATGCGGATGAGATTCTTTCAAACCAGCTCCAGACATTTCAATAAATTGAGCAGATTCGTGCAAAGCTAAAATATCTGCAGCACCTGTATAACCCATACCAGCCTTCAAACCACCCAACATTTGGAAAATAATGTCTGTTGCGCTTCCTTTATAAGCCACGCGTCCTTCAATACCTTCTGGAACAAGTTTATTGGCTTCATTAACAGCCCCTTGGAAATAACGGTCTTTAGACCCTTTTTTCATTGCTGCTAAGCTACCCATTCCACGGTAAGTTTTAAACTTACGACCTTGGAAGATTTCAAATTCACCAGGAGATTCGTCAGTACCTGCAAGCATTGAACCAAGCATAACTGCATCTCCACCAGCAGCAAGTGCTTTAACAATATCGCCAGAATATTTGATCCCACCATCAGCGATGATTGTTTTACCAAACTCACGCGCCACATTTGCCGCATCATAAATGGCTGTAATTTGCGGAACACCTACACCAGCAACAACACGAGTCGTACAGATAGAACCAGGACCAATCCCAACTTTAACCACATCAACACCAGCCTCAAACAAAGCACGCGCACCCTCACCAGTAGCAATATTACCAGCAATCAACGTCCGGTCTGGGAAATGATCACGAATTTCACGGATTTTACGTAAAACACCAGCGGAATGCCCATGAGCCGTATCAATGACAATGGCATCAGCGCCAGCAGCAAACAAAGCTTCTGCGCGTTCAAACGTATCAGAAGAAACACCTACCGCACCAGCCACTAAAAGACGCCCTTGTTCATCTTTCGCCGCATTTGGAAATTCAATCACACGTTCAATATCTTTAATGGTAATCAAACCAGCTAACTTACCTTCTTCATCCACCAAAGGCAATTTTTCGATTTTATGTTCTTGCAAGATTTGAGCAGCGGTGTCTAGTGTAGTCCCAACAGGCGCCGTAATCAAATTTTCAGCAGTCATCATGTTTTTGATTTGTTGATTATAATCCGTAATAAAACGCAAATCACGATTTGTAATAATTCCTACCAATTTACGATTTTCAAGTGTATCCACAATTGGTACACCAGAAATACGGTAAGTTGCCATCAAATTTTCTGCTTCTTCAATTTTGTGTTCTGGTGTCAAGAAAAAAGGATCTGTAATAACGCCAGACTCAGAACGTTTGACTTTGTGAATTTCTTCTGCCTGTTGTTCAATAGACATATTTTTATGGACAACACCTAAACCACCTTGGCGAGCCATCGCAATAGCCATTTTTGAGTCAGTAACAGTATCCATTGCAGCCGAGATAATCGGAACATTCAATGTCAAATTTTTTGCCAATTTCGTTTTCATACTCACCTCGTTTGGCAACACATGAGATTCTGCTGGAATCAGCAACACATCATCAAAAGTAAATCCTTTTTTCAAAAACTTAGTTTCCCAGTTTGACATCGAAATTATTCCTCCATTTATCAGTCAGCTCCAAAAATATGACTGTATTTCTATGGCTCCCGCCATTTTTTTATTTTTACTATTCTACCACTTATTTATAAGCATTTCAACAACTGATTTATCATCTTTATAAAAAGCTAAACTATACGAGACAAATTCGGTATATCGTTTTCCCTTTAACGCCTTTCATGATAAAATAGTTCCATCATAATTATTATGAATTTTTACAGTTTTCTCATTAAAACGTAGCCTTTTATAACCTTCCATAAACATTTGACCCAAACCCCTAACGTGTTTTTACCAAAACGCAACAAAGACAGGCTAATATAATTGTAAAATAATAATAGTTGCATCTTTAAATTATTTACTTTATCAACTAGAAAGACAAAATAAATGAAACTAAAAAAACGTTATCTTTTTTCTCTTCTTATTATTACAGGACTTTTTGCTTTACCCGCACACGCAGATGACACCGTTTCTCAAGAGGATCACCCGATGGGCTACTATATCCAGCAAGAGACGCAAGAGGAAGCCTCCTCATCAGCACAAAACACAGAAGAAAATGAATCTTCTAATGCACCACAAGCCCGTTCTTTTTCTGCAGCTTCAGCAAGCGTTCCGTCCAACTTAAGCTCTAATGATACTTCACTTCCGCGGCGAGATGCTGTTGACGTCTCCAGTTATCAATCGTGGATGACGCAGGCAGATTTCAACTCGCTTAAAGCATCAGGTGTTAAGACGATTATTGTCAAGCTAACAGAGGGAACTTACTATAAAAACCCCTATGCGGCAAATCAAATTAAGATGGCACAAAATGCTGGACTCAAAGTGGCCACCTATCACTTTGCAATCTTTGGGAGCACGAGCAACCAAGCCACCGCTAACGCCCAAGCCCAAGCGGAAGCAACTTATTATGTTAACATGGCAAAATCCTTAGGTCTAAGTACTGGTACAGTAATGATAGAAGATGCTGAGTATACAGGTACGTCATCATCATTATGGACCCAAGCTTCACAGAACTTCACGAACAAAGTTAAAGCGCTTGGATATAAAAATGTACGCTACTACACCTCGAAAAACTGGGCCGAAAACGGCACGATGAAACCCGCTACTCTGGGTGCTAAAAATTTCTGGGTGGCTCAATATCTCTATGGAAAACCTTCTGCTAGCAACTTACAAAATACTCAATATGGTGCTTGGCAATATACGAGCCAAATGTATTTCCAAGGTACAGCTAATTTGAGAGCTAACGCCGTTGATACTTCTATCGATTATAATAACATCTTCAACCCAACTTCCACAAATGATGTCTATCGTATGTACAACCCTAATAGTGGTGAGCATTTCTATACGATGAACTTTTATGAAGTAACTTCTCTACAAAATAGTGGATGGCACTATGAAGGAGTTGGTTGGGTTTCTTCTACAGCAAAGACAGCTCCTGTCTACCGGCTTTATAATAAAAATGGAGGCTACCATTTTTACACTACAAGTAGTTATGAAAAAGATCAACTTGTTAAAAAAGGGTGGAGATATGAAGGTATTAGCTTCTACAGCGGAGGTTCTAAAGCTGTACACCGCGCTTATAATCCTAACAATGGAATGCATAACTACACTTTAAATTCTTATGAACAAAATTCACTTGTAAAATTAGGGTGGAGAAATGAAGGCACGGCATGGAAATCTAATTAACTTGAACAAAAATCACTAGAAAAAAAATATCGGTTCGACCGATATTTTTTTATTTCAGCGATAATTTAATGAAATTTTATAATATTCTTCAAGTTTATATTTAAGAGCTTTATTGTTCAGTTCAATTCCTACATTTCTCATAGTATCCTTTTGACTTACGCCCTGCGTATTATAAAGCTTATTTTGTATCGCTGTAATATACTGAAATGGATTTTTAGTGTCACTAAATAGTGAATCACCCAAAAAATAATTTAAATGTTCCTCATCATCAAGTAAATCTAATACTGTAGGAGTTAATGATAAACTATTTTTCCCTCCCACATTTATATTTCTTGGTTCTACCCCTGGGTAATAAATCAGCAAGGGTATTGGAGCAGCAAAATAGTTCCTTGTTGTCTTAAATGTTGCATTGTAAATTGGATCAGGAAAAGTACTATGATCAGATGTAAATATAACCATTGTATTATTAACCAAACCGCTTTCTTTAATTTTCTTCCAAAATTTACCAAAAGCATCATCCAAATTATAATACTTATTAAGATAGGTATTTTTACCGTCGCCATACTTCATATCCGTACTGACGCCTACATGTGTCTGGTAAGTATAATCCACAAGTAGAAAAGGATCTTCCATAGAATTCATTTTCACTGCTTGATTAAAGAGTAAATTATAATTTTCCTGATCCGCTAAAATTTTTTCACCTACACTCGTTGTCAGACTATCAGAAGAGCCTGATACGATCCGATCAAATCCTAAATGTTTGAGATAAGTGGTCCAAGTTTTTTGCTCTGGTTCTGGATTAATCATCATCGTTTGATAACCCTGTTTTTTCAATATTTTTTGGAGGGATACTTGATTAGTTTGTAACATTTTAGCTACACCACTCGTTCCATTCTCGTACCCTTCAGAATATTGCTGTGAAGAAAAAAGCTGTCCTCGTACACCTCTATAAGTTGCTGCCGTATGATTAAAGTAATCAGTAAAATTAAGTGTTTCCTTAGAAAATTGATTTAAGTTAGGTGTAATATTTAAACCTAAATCATTATTTACATCCATTATTTCAGAACTGAAACCTTCTGTAAAAATAATTATTATATTCGGTTTGTTTAAATTAGTTTTAACACCGTTCTCAACGTTTGACCTTTCAAAAGTCTTATATACCCGTTGCTTATCGTTACTATTTTCCCCAAGATTTACCGTAAGCCTAACTACTTCATAGTACTCTTTTACGAAGTCCTTCCACCCCAAAAATGGAGTTTTAGAGCCAAATATGCCCATAAATATATAAATGAGCACTATGAAAGTAAAACTAACGAGTTTCCCGATATTATTAAAACGCAAGCTATAAATAGGCAACAATGATATCATAACAGCCAATACTATAGCGAATAAATATAATAGTAACGAGGAGCCCAAAGCACTCAAATTTTCTAAGTTATTCCACATAATATATGTAGTGAATGTCCCAGAAAAAGCAACTACACCAAGATTAATCAAGAATAGGAGAGTAGAAATAAAGGAGGTTATATAACGAGCGACTGACCATTTCAAGGGCAAGAGTTGTACCAGTAAATAGAGAGCAAAATATTCTACTAAGCTAGAAAAAAATAAATTAAAATCCCAACTATTTTTAATACTAGCTCCAGTAACAACTATAAAAATGAGTATAAGTTTACCCAAAGCCAGATAAAATTTTTTCTTCGTCATCACATTCACATATATTTCACTCTGATTTTCTTTTTTCTTTATCATATCTCATTATAACGCTTTCTGAAAAGGTTAACAAACCAAAAGTCTAAGAGAAAAATTTGAAGCATCAAAAAAGAGCAGTTGTACGCCAAATGCTAAACTGCTCTCTTTTAAAAATGAAATCCTTTAGTTTCCTCATTTTACAAGGCCAAAATAACGCCCCAAAAATTATTCACTATTAATATGATATTAGAAAGCACAGCCAAAGATATAACCAAAGCAACTATTACTCTAGTTTCCTTTATCTTAGCCTTAAAATAGGTGCTTCCGCTGAACAATACTAGCAATAAAAATAAAGGAGTGAAATATCTACCCTGAACCCCGCTTATCGCACCCACTAACTGGTTTGCAGCCGTTGTTCCTGTATCGTAATAGCCGGATATCATATATTGGAAATATACAGCTAAAATATTTAAGATTAATAACGACAATGCTCCGAAACTGATTAATTTAGATTTCACAAATTTTTCTTCAGCTAATAAGCACAATATAAGTAAAACGCACCAAGAAACTGTTACCCAAATCGGAATTGAATTTGTGCGATATGGACTTACAAAAAGAGAAGTAAACATTGGTGGAGCAACATTACTTACAAGATTAACTACCAATCTTCTGAGTACATAAAAAATTCCGCCATATCTCTGCAAAATTACGATAGCAGCAACGATAAAAGCTAGTACAGCCGCTAACAATGCCCCTATTTTCATCAAATTTAAGTTGTGATTTCTTTTCTTTCTTCTTCTGTCATAAGAGAACGTGCTACTTTTACTACTAATAGGGCTGTACTTACCTTTTTTATGAACATGCTTATTAAACCATATTGCTACTACAATTAATGGATAAATTATTATTATAGTTTTAAAATTAAGCTTCGCGGCTACTAATATCAAAAAACTAACTATAAGCATTTCCAATATATTTTTGGGAGATAGCTTATTATCATCTACTACATTTATCGCTACAGCCACTGAGGCTGCTACCAAAACATAAGACAGTGCATCATAAGAAAAACTTGAAAATTGACTTACAATAACCGGAGACAGCATCAATGCCGTGAAAGTTAACTTCCCTTTTTTCAATCTTTTTATTATAAAATAAATTAATAAGCTATATACTAGACTAGATAGGAGCCTACCAAATACTACCATTACTCCAATGGATGGGTAAATATGGTAGCCTATCCATATGCCAATTGCTGGGATAATATGTCCTAATTGAGCATAATCTAGGATATTTCCCCCTATTTCCCGAGGAAAGTTTTTAGCTTCAGTTATATAAGCCTCATTCAGATAATATTTTTCGAAATGAGTACCATCTACATAAGACTGGCTTTGCCCCGTCAGCGATGTTGTAACCGACGTAGAACCATAACGTGAAATATCTACGACTAAGCCAACCAAGTTGGCCGATGCTTCAAAATGATACGGAGAATCTGGTTCATTGAAAATAGGGTTAACTACTGAAGAAAAGAGTCCTAAGACGACCGCTACTATTAAATAAATTTTATGTATATTTCTACTCATTGCATTAGTATCATGGCTTTGTTCTAACTGACTGATATCTAACTCCATATTTCTATTAATCATTTATCTACTTCCTACGTAAATTTCAGAATAAGTAATAAAACAAGTATTACTACAACAACCGCTAAAGCTATACCTCCTAAAACTCTGAGTGAAGAGTAGTTAGATACTTTATCATCAGAAGTAACCGACAGCACATTATATTCAGACTGACCAGCAGAATAGTCTCCTATCAAGCTATTCACTTTATAATTTTGGGTCAGGGCATCCCCTACGCTATTTTTACCGTTCATTTCATTAAAAGTAGTAAAAGGAATAATTGACTGCTTTAAATCATAACCTTCTGCGGCCTTTATAGGATACAAGAAATAATCTTTGCTGCTAGCTAGGCCTACTATCTTAATTAATGACTGATTAGTTTTCGTTTCTCTTTTCGCGTTAAAATCAAATAGGCTAGTATTTAAAGGAATTGACATCCCACTCGATACACCTAGCGAATAGATATTCCCACCTTCAAGTACTAAAGGCTCAATAGAGGAAACGGACGATAAATCAGCTACCTCTACCCAATTGCCAGTTTGAGTGTATATATCATAATTATCCCCCTTTTTTTTACCTAAAAGATACTGCGCACCACTCGCAAGTTTATTTTTTTCAGTATCCATCATTACAAAATTAATCCCAGTAGATGTTACTGAAGGCGATGTGCCAGTCAAATTGTCTTTTCCATTACTTAACGATAATTTAAAAGCAAAAGTTTGTTTAGCTGTCTGATAAGCGTTAATAGGAATAGTCAGTTCCATAGTATCAGTACTCGGTGGAAAATTTATTTGACGTTTTAAGTTGACTTGTGGTGAGATGTGCGCATGAATCTCTATCGTTACGTCTTCCTCAGAAGGATCTAACTTGATATTATAATTATATAACGGAAGATTAACCAATGAAGCACCAAGTAAAGTAATTACACCATCGTAATTATCATTTATTTGCGAGATGCTTGTGATACTAGGTTCGTAGACACTCGGTGTAATTATTGGATTATAGTAATCTGTCTGGGTATAGGGCACTGAAATATCATCAATTGTTAAGTTTGCTTGCGGAGCGATTGTTAAATTTGCACCATCTTTTAAATAAGCAGCTTTTATTTTTACTACATACTTAATACTCTCTCCAGACTCAATAGTATATTGATTTGTACCACTTAAACTAGATTTAGGCATGTCTACTGTTTTAATCGTCATACCTGAATCAGGATTAGATAAATCTAGACTAATATTTTTTGTTGCTTCAGTGATATCTACTATTTTCTGTAATCGATTATCCGAATCAAATATCGCAGTATAACCTAAAGGTAATTTAGCCTCCCCTTTTCCCTCTTTGTTTGTAAAAGGTTCACCTTTTACTTTGGGGGCTTTAAAAGTAATAGCTGTACTATCTTTTCCACCAGCTATGATATTCCCAGCCCCATTTAGTGTCATCGCGGCATTATAACTGTCATTTATTATTTTATTCAATATATAGAGAGCATCTGATGAGGTATTTTTAACCCCAGGCCCAATAGTGTATGTGCCCGATATTTTTAACGCTTTATCGTCCTTTGAATAAATATCTCCCAATTTTGTCCAAGCTTGAGAGGATACATCTCTATCAGTAAAGCTTCCCTCAACTATTTTTTGATAAAGAACATCAACATTTATTGCATTATACTTTCCTCCAGAGACTGGCTGTCCAAAATCCGTAACTCTAAGTTCAACCTTCTTCTCGACTTTCCCGTCTGTAGTCTTGGCATTCACTGTGAGAGGGCTTCCTTGTGCGAAAAATAGAAAAATATTGATTAGAAAAAATATTTTTACTAATTTTTTTAATAGTTCACTTGGCATTCTTTATTCCTTCTTTAATTTGAAAGAAGCTATTTACTTCTTAAAATCTCTTGGATTAAATTTTTTTCTTTAGTTAAAGTAATATAAAGTAGCATGGTCACTATTAGACCGATGCCCCGTATGACCAATACAAAAAATATATTTTGTGGCTCAAAAATACTAATTACCTCTAAAACAATAAAAGTAAGTATCCCTAAATAACATGGTGATTTAAATTCTGCTAAGAATTTTAACATAGAACCTTCTAAGGAAATTTTAACAACACGTCTAAAATTTATAAAAAAGTTTATAACAAAACCTACTGATAGAGAAATAGCGACAGAAGTTATCGTACCCGCAAATATCCCGACGATAATCGATCCTACTATTATAATCGCACTAATAACACCTGTATTAAATAAGAGTCGTGGTTGGTTTCTTGACTGGAAGATCGCACCGCTACTTGATAAAGTCATTTGGACCCAAACGGTCAAGGCCAATATTGCAAAGGGTGTAACTGCTTGTTCCCATTGACTACCAAATAAAAAGAAAATAATTTGCTTAGAAGATAAACTGAGGAAGATCGATAAAGGGATCCCTATTAAAGCTAAAATATGTACAATTTTGTAGTATATATCTCGAATGTAACTTACATTATCTTGGTAATCTGATAATACTGGTTGGAGGACAGGGTTAATAATTCCTAGAAAAAGTGTGTTTGGTAACATTAGGAGTTGGTAAGCCTTGCTGTAATTAGCTAAAGCGACCTCTCCCATAAATTTTCCAACTAAGATGTTATCTGAATTACGTGAAAAATAGTTTATAAAATTAAACGCAAATTGATTTTTAGAGAATTCCCAAATTTCTTTGAGAGGGGTTAAATCAAATTTTTTGCTGAATCTTACTTTTGTAAAGTAAGCGTTGAAGGAAAAATTAACGATAGATGATATTATCGCACTTATGATAAGTGCATAAACTCCAAAGTGAAGAAAAGCTAGCCCGACACCAACGATTCCGGCCATAATATTTCCAATAACCAAGCTAAAATTAACTTGTTTAAATCTTTTAGATTTATTTAACAACGCTGATGGAACAATATTCATCCCATTAAATAAAACAGAAATAGCTTGAACCCATGTCAGTGTTTTATATATATCATTATTATACACTAAAGCTAAAACATGACCAAACAATCCGAAAATAACAGCTACAGCTAGAGCAAAAATTATTGAATAATTAAAAAGAATTTTAATATCTTCTTCCGACAATCGCTTATTTTGGATTATTGCGGGACCCATACCTGCTTCTATCATCATACTAAAGAAGACAATAAACACTTGTATTATTGCTACTATACCATATTCTGCAGGTGTAAGTAGTCGACTTAATACCGCATTGATTATTAGCTGCAAAAGAAAATTACTGTAAACACCTATTGTGGTAAAGAACATACCTGTCTTCAAGTTTTTCATATTATGATATCTTTCTCATTCCTTAACAAAACTAAATAATGTTTTGCCATTGTTTTTGTAAAATTTCTACTTTGAAATTTTGGACGCGCTCTAAGGATTTTCTTTGATAAATTTTTCTCAACTCTGGATTTTCAACCAACTTCAATAACTCAGTTATCATGGCCTCTACGTTCCCATTTTCTACTAGTATCCCGTACTTTCCATCATCTAAAACTTCAGAACTTCCACTTTGCTCGAAAGCGACAATGGGAAGACCGAAACTCATTGCCTCAGCTAATACTAGGGGCATACCCTCCCATCGCGAAGTCATGATGTATATCGAGGAGTCTTTATAATGTCTCAAAAGTTGTTCACCTTCTAGTGCCCCTCTGAGTAGTATCTTATCTTCTGCCTTTTCATCAGCGATGAGTTTTCTCAATGCATCAATTTCTTGAGTATTCCCCGAGCCAGCTATTGCAATTTTCCAGTCTTCAGGTAATTTTTTTGCAATTTTAACAAGGTAATCTAATCCCTTATGTTGGATATCATACCTGCATGTGATACTTATAATTTTTTCATTTAAATCTGAAACTAATCCTAAATTATCTAAAGTGATAGGATTATTGATTTTCACGACATTCTCAGAGATAACCCCATAACCTCTTTTGTCTTCTTCTGTTAAGGCTACTACAGTATCTGCAGCCTGCATTGATTCAATCAAACTATCCTTAACTTTAGAAAAATAACCTTCAAAATAAACTTTATGATTATTATGCATCCATAAAATTACATTAATATTAGGAAACCGTTTTTTTATTACCGAAGCCTTAACAACTGAAGGGCCACTAATAATAACTGTATCTACTGGATTTTTTTCTAGATATCGGCACAAAGAATTGACATGGGTATTTATCAATGTCTTCTTCTTTTTAAAAACTAACCTATATAGGACATTTATCCCCAGATATATGGGATTCAGGCGTTTTTCGAAGATATTTTTCTCCCCAAAAACAACCTCTTCTTCAACTTTATAGAAGGGATCCACTTTATCATGGGAATATATCTTTACATTATAATCATTAACTAAAGATTCAGAGACTACTGTAACAACCCTTTGTATGCCGCCCATTCCTAAGTTATTTACAACAAACAATACTTTTTTCATTCTTCACATTTTTCTTTACACTATTATAGTTCGAAACTACTTTTTTCAGGAAATTTTTTATCTAATGCTTCCAAGAGATGATCTCTTTCATTAGTAAAGTTTATCTCCGCCGAGCCATCATTAAAGCATATAAGTTTATATTTGGAGTTCAAAATTTCTTCATATTTTTTATTATTCTCTAAAGGGACCACTTTCCCAAATTTAAATGAATTGTGTGGATAAAATTTATCTTCTGCTCGTTGGTAGTCAAGTACTGTCCAAATATTAATCGTATTTGGACTTCTAAATTTACTTCTAGAAGCATTATCAAACTCGTCGGAAACTACTTTGCGTAATTCCTTGAAACTACTTTTTAGCATAGGTTGCGCTAAATGATCTTGGAAAAAGCCAACATAGCGCTTGGTATAAAGTTGTACTGGCAACAGCCAAAGATTTATCAAGAATGCAAAAAATCCATTTTTTAACGATAATTTTTTTCTAGTAATAAATTTTTTATCTCGTATCGCTTTATTAACACTATAATTGTTATTAAATTGCACAATATTATATTTACTGTCCGCTGGTATTGGCATAGTTAAATATTGCAAAACAGGAAGCCCATTCTTGATGAAATCTTCACTTTTTACCTCTGCATTTAAAAACATATCATCATTAAAATTTACAAAAAACTCAGAAAGGGAATCAATTTTATCAAAATTTAGTTCAATAGTCCTAGAGTTGAATGTCGGGAGAAGCTCATTCGGAATAAACTCGTCATGACGTACAACATTAAGTTTAGGATGATTCGTATCCAGCCAATCAGGTACATGTCCCCATGTCACTAAATGGATCTTATTTACCCAAGGAGCATATTTCTCAACTGCACGAAACCAGTATTGAAAATTGTCCATATTTCTAAAGCGTGCTTCCGAGTTTAATGCTTTTTCAATACTTTCACCACTGTATTGAGCTTTTTGTTTTATCCAATCTTCGTCTGTACTATCCAAATAAGTTACTACGAAATCTATCTTTTCCGTCATTCTTCTTCCTTTATCTTAACGTATTGAACTTTTACCATAGAATGCTTTTACTTGAGCAGTAGCTGTTCCCAATTGTTGATAATTTTGTCAATTTCTAACATTTCCGAGCGTTGAAGTGAGAGGTGGGCATACTTTTCTCGAAGTTCTTTTGAATTTTGAAGATTTTTGAGTTCATTCATAAATTTTTCAATATTCCCGTTTTCTACCAGTACGCCATATCGGCCCTCATCCAGTACTTCGCGAGAACCAGAATTGGACATCGACAGTACTGGAAGACCAAAGCTCATGGCTTCAGCAAATACAAGGGGAAAGCCTTCAAATCGACTTGTACTTATGAAGAGAGAACTATTTTTGAAATGTTCTTGCAATTGTGCTCCACTTTTTGCCCCTCTCCAAACTAGCTTATGTTCCAAGCCATTTCTTCTGATATCTCGTTTAAACCTCTGCTCTTCAAGCCACATTCCACTCCCAGCTACATCTATTTTCCAATCGTTATCTAGCTGTTGGGCTATTTCAAGCAAATAATCAAGTCCCTTATGGTTATAATCAATTCTTCCAACAAAGCTAATTACTTTACTCTCTAATTCAGATTGGCTATTATCAGAATCTATCGTCACTGGATTATGCATAACTCGTACATTTCTATAACCTAATGAATTTAAGTGGTCCTTATCTTCCTTAGTTAAAACACAAATGACGTCACTATTATTATAACCAGATAATAACTTCTCATAGCTTTTTCCATATAAGAAAGTTTCATATATCTTTGTATTCAAGTGAAGCCATGAAATTAAAGTTACATCCGGTAGCCTATCTTTTAAGTCTTTAGCAACAACCGCCCACTGTTCAACCAGTATCAGTGTTTCAATTTTATTTTCTTCTACAAAGATTACTAAATCATCGACCATTTCTTTATTTGGTATCACGGTCATATCAACTGGACGTCTTAGTATATACTTATAAAAACCCGTACTAACAAGTATCTTTCTAAATTGCATTTTGGTTATAGCATGTTTAGCATAGGATACTGGGGCATCTAAAGGAAAATAACTTTCTACTTTTCTCATAGAAAAAATTGAGATATCAAATTTACTTTTATCTAAATTATTTGCAATTACACTTTGAACTCGCATAGATCCCCCCATTTGAAGGTCTCCCACTGCAAATGTTATTTTTTTCATACGTTTTACGTAAACTCCTCATATTTTTTCAATTTAAATGTTTCCTTGCTGGTTTTTCACATAAAATTTCATTAGAAGTCGAGATATTGTTTTGCCCCAATATCTCCTAAACATTTCATACTCTTCTTTTTCTCTATTTTTATCCACAGTATTATTTGTTGTTTCTGACTCTTCATGAATTCTGTGAGCCATAAGGTGACCTGATAAAAATTTTATATCTCCAGGCATCTTCATAATACGCTCCCATGCATCCCAGTCTAAGGCCATTTTCATACACTCATTAAATTTAAAACCTCTTAATCGACTCAAGTTATATGAAACTGCTGGGCAACAAATAAAATTACCAAAGGAATAGACTCTCCTCTGATACTTTTTATTATTAAATGCAGACATAACTTTAAGCGCAGCCGTTTTAATCTTAAGGTTTAAATTTCGAGAACGATAACTTCCTTCACCGTCAATTTCATAGTAATCCGTAAATACAATATTTAACTGTGCGTTCGTTTCAAAAGATTCTATAATATTTTCGCCATACTCAGGTTCGTATATATCATCTTGATGGGCAATAGTTGCATATTTAGTATCAACAAAGGATAACGCCCCATTCCAATCTGCGCCTATCCCCCCTCCTACACCAATAAAGCATTCAATATTGTAAGTGTGACATAATGAAGTTATGTAATCATTAGGTGTTGAAGTATAAAGTATTATTTTAGACTTACCATTTTTAAAACTTTGTTGTGCTAAAAGAGATAATATACAATTCTCCAAATGTATTGACTTTTCATATGCACAGATAACGAAGGTGTGCTTAACATCAATCTCTTTCATATAAATCCCTTGTGTATACCTTCTCACGAACAGCTTCTAGGACTTCATCCATACGATTCGCAACGATAATATCTACTTTTTCATTAAATGCATCAAAGTTTTCTTCAACCTTAATATTATGATAAACTTTTTCTTTTAGTCTTGGTTCATAAATAATAACTTCCACACCAGATTTTTCCAAATATCGAATAATATCGTGAATGGCAGAATATCTAAAATTATCAGAACCTGCCTTCATAGTCAGGCGATAAATCCCGACACTATCTGGTTTTCTGGATAAAATCTGTTCAGCAATGTATTCTTTGCGAGTAGTGTTAGACCCTACGATGGCTGTCATCATTTCCTGAGGAACTCCATAGAACTCTGCTTTAACTTGTTTTGTATCTTTAGGTAAACAATATCCCCCATACCCAAATGATGGATTATTATAGTAATTACCAATACGTGGGTCAAAACCCATTCCCTCTATTATTTTCTTCGTATCCAAGTTGTTTGTTTCGGCATAAGTATCTAATTCATTAAAATACGCAACGCGTAATGCCAAATATGTGTTTGAGAAGAGTTTTACAGCTTCAGCTTCTGTTTCATTCATTAAAAGAGTAGGCACATCTTTTTTATGAGATCCACGTTTAAACATCTCCGCGAGTATCTGAGCACGTTCACTCACCTCTCCTATTACGATTCGGCTAGGATAGAGATTATCATACAGCGCTTTTCCTTCTCTTAAGAATTCTGGAGAAAAAATAATATTTTCTGTTTGATATTTTTCCTTGAGTCTTCTCACGTAATTAACAGGAATTGTTGATTTTATAATAAATGTAGCATCAGGACGAATTGCCAGAGCTTTTTCAATTACATTTTCGATTGTGGATGTATCAAAATGTTGCGTATCCTCATTATAGTCAGTGGGAGTCGCGATAATTAAATATTCACCATGATTAACCGCTTCACTGAAATTGCTTGTGAATTTGACATTAACACTATCCGATTGGAGGAACTCAATAATTTCTTTATCATCTAAAGTTGATTTTTTCTTTTTGAGGGTATCAATTTTACTTTCCACAATGTCGTATGCAACCACTTCTTCATGTTGTCCGAGTAAAAGTGCATTGGATAATCCCACATACCCTAAACCAAAAACTGAAATTTTCATATAAACCTTCCTTCAGCATATTATGCTATTTCTTTTCTTTTTTATCTTGTTCTAACTCAATAATTCTCTTCTTTAGTAATGACATCTCCTGAACCAAATTTTTTAACTGCTTTTCAGCTGATATAAGAGAAATTTGATATTTTAAAGTTATGATTAATAGAAGTCCAACTAGTATAAACAACGCAAGAGAAGTTAAAGTTTGTATACCTAATAGGTGAGCGACTCTACTGCCAGACTCTGGAAATATTGATCCAATTAAAATTATAAGAGCTAGAGCAAGCCACTTTAACATATGACGTATTTCTGCTCTATCTCTCCTAACTAATCTAATCGTATAGAAAAAGAATAGAAGTGCAAGCAAAATAGCTATGATTCTAAGCTGTGTGGGCATCATTCTGTCTCCCTTCCAATTAAAGAACTAGCAATTATAGACAAAGATACACTTATCATATAATTTATACCTTTTATCATATTGATACTAGACTCCCCTGTAGTCCGTTCAAACATTCTTGCTCCTACCTCTTTTACGCGTATATTTTTAGCAAATAAATGCATATAACTCTCAGGCTCAGGATATTGTCTAGGATATCGTTTAACAAACTGTTCGATTACCTTTTTATTTCCCGCTCTATATCCACTTGTCACATCTTTAATTTTTATCTTTGAAGTAATATATATTAAGTTAGATAATATCTTAATACCCAACTGCCGTAACTTAGAAGATTTAAATTCTGAATTACTTTCGTCTAAAAATCTTGACCCAACTGTAAAATCTACCTCATCTCTCAGAACGGGCTCAATAAGATTAGGTAAGGAATGGATATCATGCTGAGCATCCCCGTCGAATTGTACTGCGATATCATAGCCATTCTCTTTAGCAAACATATAACCTGTCTGCACGGCCCCGCCGATCCCCAAGTTTTGGATCAGTTCAATATGATTAATATTATTATCCGTCAGGATTTCTTCTTCATTATCAGTTGAACCATCATTAATAACCACATATTCTAAATTGTAAGGACAGTTTTTAATGTACTTCTTTATGGTATTTATGTTATCAACGATACCCTCAGATTCGTTATAGGCTGGAATGATAAGCAGTATTTTTTTTTCACTTTTCATAAAGTTTATTTTATCCTTTCCCTGTAAGACGATATTTGAGAATAACTCTTATTTTTCTGAGTGTCATTTTAATCAGATCTCGAAGCTTAGTTTGTGTAAGATCCGTTTCTACCGCCCTAAGGAGTCTATTTGCAGAATAATTAGAAATAAATCCATTATTAGTTTGTATTTGTGAAATTTCAAAATCGTAACCATTCGCCCAAGCAACATAGACAACTAAACGTTCAAAAGCATGGAGAATACTGTTATAAGGTAGCGGTTCTTCTGGAATATCTTCAATAATATCTATATCGAGAAGGTTCTGTAGAGCTTCTGGACGATACCATAGCATGGTTCCATAGCTCATAACATAACTGTCTTTTTGTTTTAACTCTTTTGGGTTAATAAAATCTATCTTATTCCAAATTTGTTCCATATCTTGCCATATATCTCGCTCAGTGATATATGTTGGACCATAGAAATGTTCAAAAAATGAGGGAACATCAGCAATCATTAAGCCAAGTTTTGGATTTCGTTCAAACTCCTCAAAAATCTGTTGTGCTGGTTTTAATAACGAATATTCTATGTCACGCCGCCAAGATTCTCCCACAATCCAATCGTTATCCTTTGATTTTTTAGTATGAAAATGACCGATAAGTTCATAATTTTTCATCTCTTTAGAAATTATCATCCAAGGAAGGACATCACGCCCTTTATTTCCCGTCGCAATTACTCTCTTTAACTCAGGAAGTTTGTAATTTTCTTCAATTTTTAACTTCTTCTTCTCACTATCCGTAGTGATATAGAGATCATAATTTTTGACATAGGTCCTGAAGTATTCTATATATTCGGGGATTAAATCAAGATAAAAAGCGTGTAAATGTATTCCTACCTTCAAATTACCAGTAACTGTTGAATCATCTTTAAAAATACGTGTTTTTTCAGCCAACATGTATTCACGATCAGGATAATCTACATCCGTCATATGGTCTACAATGAAACGGACAGGATAGTTTGTTTCCTGCTTTATTCTTTCCATTACAAGTGGCGTGTAGATATTATCTGCTCCATAGGTAAATGCCTTTATTTTCAAAAAAGGAATATGTCGCTTTAATAATTCTGGCATGTTGAATACTGAAAAATCATGTACCATCATCCCTGTCCAATTTTCCTTACGGGTATCAAACAGCACTGCTGATTTAAAGCCAGCATCTTCAAAATATTTCGTCATAGCCGTTTCGTATTTGACTATTACTTCTACAACATCATCCAAAACAGTGACATTTTCCCAAAAATTTTTGAAAGTATCCGATTTGACAATCTTCTGTTTGTAACTAACAAAATAACTTTGAATATGATCAGGTAATACCACTTCTGATCGATCGGCCCATGGTTTTACTTTATGACTACGATTATTGGTAATTCCCCAAAAATCAATTTGAACATTCGTATCCATTCTCTCGAAAGGTGCACCAAAATCATAAATAGGTCCAAAACAAGTGTCATTCATTAGAGTGACTGAATCATAATCTGCTAATTTATCAAATCCATATTTCTTCATGGCTTCCGCCCAAGCAACAAAATCATATCCCTGATTTTTTCTTTGCATGAAGCCATCAATTAGATTTTTCTCCTTTATAATCTTTAAATCTTCTGAAGATAAGACACTATTTGATATAAAGAAAACCTCTCCAAATAGCCCTCTGAGTTGTTGGAGTTGATAAACCACATGAGGGCTGAGTTTATTGTCTCTATTAAAATGTACGTAAAGTAGTAATCTTTTATTCATCTTTCTTTCCTAAAAGGGTGGAGTATTTTTCTGCCTAAGCGATACGCTCTAGAATGGCGAATTTCTTCGAGCTCTCGCTTGAACTGTTCCAGAGCACGTTCTTGGCTGCTAATGTATGTATCTTTGTCTTTAAGAGCCTGAGTAATAAACTTTTCTTGATCCTCTATATGACGATCCTTATCAAGAATAGCTTTCTGGTAGTGTAGTGCTTGGTCATTATTTTTTTTAATCCAATACATGATATTTCCTTGAAGCGCATTAATAATTTGTGTTGGTATCTCATTTTGATATTTATTTAATATATAGAAATAAGATTTATAATATTGTTCCCAATTCTCTCGGGCACTACGTGAATTATTGAGAACTCGATAATTTAATTTAGTTTCTGAGACATACAGAGGTTTAGCATGATGATTTAAAATAGCATTTAACCAGAAGTCAAAATCTTCAAGGTTTTCTAATTCCTCATCAAAGGTGATAGATTTTATAATTGTGCTTCTAACTAACGAAGAGACATCAATTAAATTTCCATTTAATTCTTTCTCTAAAGAATACTCCAAATCACTCCTCAGGACATCGCGCTGATTTTTAAAGTCCCATAACTGGCAATAAGCTATATCTGCATTTGTTGACTGTAATTTTTCTAGAAGAATCTCTAAATGTTTTGCAGGCATAAAATTGTCACTGTCCATGAAAATTATGAATTCACCTGTCATTTTTTCAATTGCTTCATTACGAACTTTTGCTACACCTTGGTTTTTTTCTGAAAAATACAACGTGGTTTCAAAAGGTGACTCCTGAAGTGTTCTCTCAATAATACTATCAGAATTATCCGTAGATCCATCATTAAACACCAGTAACTCTATGTTCTGATGCGTCTGCGTGAAAATGCTCCGCAAGCATTCCTCAATGTAATTTTCATGATTGTAACAAGCTACTGCAACTGTAATTTTAGGATTCATATGTTCACCTATTTAAATATATAATGTTCTATACCTGAACGGTACTCATCGGACGGAAGGTGTAAATGATAAAACTTGAGACTCGTAACTCCCAGATTAAGACCAAGCGCTATCACACTGATCAGTATAATACTTTTTTTCAGCCATAGACCCGAAACCCTGATTTTTATTTTCTGTGCTAATAAAGTGAATATTGGGGCTAAAATTAAGAGAAACGCTGTAAAATAACGCCCCTGTGGACCTGTGATAACATGGTCAAGATAAGAAGGGGATACTGCAAATTTGAACAAAATCCCAAACAAATTAACTAAGTTTAAAACCATACCCATCCAAGCAAACCATCGAGGCACCCTTTCTTTTGTATAAGAGAGGAATAAAAGGACTAGTGCTGTATATTGGATTGGATAAAACCACGCTGGTATAGCGGATGTCGAAGTACCACTAATTACTTGTGTAGTAAGTACTGAATAATAAGGCTCCATCAAAGTATAGATGAATTTGTTAATTACAACTCTAATTTGATCATGATATCTCACAGCATATATACTAGCTCCTAGAACCAACACAAAAAAGCTTCCTGCTAAAATTTGAAATTTACTGATCTGGATATTTAACTTTCTTCGAATCAATGCCATTAGCATTATTAAGACTAAGATAAAAAGTAATCGTGAATTAGATTTTGAAAAATAAAGCATGATTACTGGCCCTATTATTCTCTGAAAGAAGTTACGGAAAGTAATTATGTTCGCATCTTTGTAGTCAACAGCGATATTTATCAAAGTAGCACTTAGCCATGCAAAAGCGATATAGTTAAAACAATCATAGCTTAAACTAGTCGCAAATTGAATTGCAACAGGTGTGACTGAAATGACAGTGAAGACCATCTGGTAAGCCTTCAATTTCTTAATAATAAAATATAGAGAAACAATAAAGAAAATTAGGTTAAACAGTCTTGCTACTAGCACCATTGAACCAATTGATGGATATATAACATAGCCCAGTTTCACTCCTATGCCTGGAACCAAGTGCATAATATCTTGGTACCAAGCCTGCCCAACTGCTCTTTGATCTATAACTTTGTCTCTTGAAATAACTGGTAGTTTTGTCTCAAAAAAATTTTTGAAATAAGTGCCCTCTTTCATCATTGAGCTAACGGTGCTAAAAGGAACTGGAGAGGATTGGTAATCTTCAGCAGGAAAACCTATTGCTGATCTATCTACCACCGTATTAGTGAGATAAGTTGATTTATCAAAATGATAGCTTGAATCAGGTTCAATGAAAAGAGGCTGTATGAATGTAAATGCAAAACCAGCCACTAAAGCTATAATTAAAAAGACTTTTTCTGGTTTAATCTGATTTACTCGCTTACGCAAATTCCCAAACTCCATTTCGTTGAATAAGTCCACTTGCTGAATCTTTAGCGCTTATATCATTCTTGTCAATATCTGTCCTATTAATCAGTATAATTTTTTCATCAGGGTCATAAGCAATCATTTCATCTTTCGAATTGCGTACTGAAACTTGGAGCTTAAGTTTCAGATTGTTTACTTGATCTAGCTTACAAGAGTAAGTCATTACTTTTTCACCGGTACCATTCGTGAGATAATCAAGTGAATTATCATTATAAATCCATATATTTCTATCCGCATCTGTAAGTGAAAAAGCAACATACGTTTGGATATCTTTCTTCACATTGTACCTAATTTCAAATTGGATAGGTTTATCCGGAGTAGTTTGAACGGAGGAAAGAAGCTTGACATCCAAATCAGTCACGAACTCCTCTACCATTTGAGTTTTACCTTCAGCAGCTTGTAGTCTTTTTAAGTTATCTAAACTATACTGATTGGCAACCTTGTCAACGTCACCTGAAATCTTTATTAATCCATTTTCAATTAAAACAGCTTTATTACAATATTTTTTTACAGCATTCATATCATGCGTAACCAATATGGTAGTTTGGCCTGATTTTTTACGTTCTAAGAAATAATCATTACATTTTCTTTGAAATGCTTCATCTCCGACAGCAAGTACTTCATCAAGAACGAGTACATCTCCCCGAGCTTTGATGGCAACAGAAAATGCCAGCCGAACCTGCATTCCGCTGGAATAATTTTTTAACTTCTGATTCATGAATTCATGGAGCTCAGCGAAATCAACGATATCTTCATACATTTCATCAATTTCTTGAGTTGAAAAACCAAGCATCGCTCCGTTCATATAGACATTTTCTCGCCCTGTAAGTTCAGGATTAAATCCTACACCTAATTCGATAAAGGAAACTAATTTCCCATTAACTGTGACATTTCCTTTTTCAGGAGTGTAGATTTGAGAAATGATTTTTAAAAGGGTAGATTTTCCTGAACCATTTCGTCCAACAATTCCGAAGAAATCTCCTTTTTCAACTTCGAAGTCGATATCTTTTAAGACGTGTTGTTCTTTGTAACCTTTAATGCCACGTAAGCGATTCACTAGCGTTGTTCTTAAGCTGGTTGTTGCTTCTGTAGGAAGTCGGAAGTATTTACTTACATGATCAATTTTAACTGCAAATTCTGACATCTTTCATTCTCCTTCTTATATAACTTCTGCGAAACGTTTTGAATTTTTGGTAAAAATCCAAAGACCAAAGGCAAATATTACAAAAGGTAAAATGTAAGGTATTGCCACTATATAAGGATTATCCCAAAGTTGCCATAGAGTAGGATTTGTATTATTACTAAATGTCAAAATATAACGCATATCCTGAACGATTTGGGCCATGGGATTAAGCATGAGTATCTTCGCAATTGTTGGATGATTTGTAGAAATCTGTGTAACTGGGTAAATGATTGGGGTTCCATAAAAACCAGCTTGCATTACTACTTCCCAGATTGGGCCCAAATCACGGAAATAAACAAAAGCAGTTGAAAGGATAAAAGCGATACCTGCACTTAGTATTACTAATTCAAATAATAACGGGATAGCAAAGATAACTGTCCAACTGAATTGGACTCCGTTTATAATCGCAAAACCAATGACCACAACAAGGGAAATCATTAAGTTAATAAAAGCGTTAGAAATAACAGAAAAAATGATAATAGGTTTTGAAAAGTTAACCTTTCTCAATAAATCGCCTCTTCCAACGATAGAGAGCATCCCAACATTAGTGGCTTCACTGAAAAAGTTCCAGACCGTAATACCTAAAAGCAAAGCAACCGCAAAGTGTGGCATTCCTTCACCGAAACGCATGAAGCGCACGAAAACCAGGTACATGATCAGAAACAGTAATATTGGTTTCAAAATGGACCAAAGATATCCAATGACACTCCCCTGGTAGCGAAGTTTAAAATCTGTTTTGATTAATTCTTTGAGTAGAATTTGATTTCTACGGCTGAAAAAATTCATTTGTTTTTTCCTTTATATGCAAATTTTGTGACGATGAGTGTGCGGAATATTTTCGTATGATAACTTTTATTTTTCCGCAAATTATATTGCTCAAGCAACTGACGACGTTGCGCTTTGGGTTGGTTTAAAATGCCAACGTAAGCTTCAATCAATTGCTGTTTCTGTTCTGTCAGCAAATTTTCATTTTCTGTCAGTAACTTTTGAGCTTGTTTTTGACTGGCGGTAATCAACCACCAATACTTTTCAAACCATAAGTGAGGATGAAGCCATTTTTTCATACGTTTTGAGAGCGTCCTTGCTCCTAAAACATTAGCCTCATGTTGCCGGTACAGATGGGTGGGTTGGTCAATATAAACCAATTTCCCGACTGCACTGGCAAGTACTGCTAAATACCAGTCATGCATAATGATATCGTCCGTCGTTTGCCAAAGGCTCGCAAGTGCATGGTTAATCATGCTGGCTCCGCCTGTGACGGTATTTTCGGTCAATTCCTGAACCAATTGGGTATTAGCATGGTCAGATTGACTGCGAATCATGGACTCTGATGTAACTGTCAAATTTTTATCAGTCACTTTGAGATCCGTATAATACATGATGGGTTGGTCATTATCCTGCTTTTGTGCTTCCGTCAGGACAATTTCTATTTTTTCAGGAAGCCAATAATCATCTTGGTCCGCAAAAAAGTAAAAATCTGCAGGATGAGTTTTGACCAGTTCATGAAAAGACTTGATGACGCCAACATTTTCAGCTCTAATCAAGCGAATACGTGAATCCTTACTGACAAACTGGTCAGCAATTTCACATGTTCCATCTTTAGAACCATCGTCACGGATAATGAGGTTCCAGTCTTTAAAGGTTTGTTTTTGAATGCTTTCGATCTGCTCTGCGACGAACTTTTCGCCGTTGTAGGTCGACATTAAAATATTAACTTTCAGAGTCAAGTCTGAGAACCTGCTTTCGGTATAATCTTGTGCCATTTGCCAGGAGGTCTTGCCAAAGAGAAAAGGCAAGTCTACCCTTTCTAACTAATAACGGCTAAACAGCATCTCGTATTGGTCACAGATATGCGACCACGTATATTTTTCTTCAATCAATTGACGCGCTTTACGCTGTAAGACATGACGTTCATCTTTTGTAAGCTTTTCAACTGCTGACAGCGTGGTCAGTAAATTATCTTTATCAAAATAAATAACAGCATCTCCAGCAGTCGTCCGATTAAAATGAACACCTAATACAACATTAACTGGCGTAGACCACATGGCTTCTAGGAGGCCCGGATTGGTCCCTCCGACTTCGTGCCCGTGGAGGTACGCAAAGGCTTTTTCGCGGATATAGCGCAGTTCATTTTGATCATAAACAGTCCCTACAAATTTAATTCGCTGATCTTTATCAAAATGAGTTTTGGCTCGCAAGTCCTCAAAATAAGCATTGCCCTCATGATTTGTTACAATTACCAAATCACGCCTTGTTGGACTCTTCATAAAGGCCCTAATCAATGTCTCATAATTATTTTCAGGGACAAAGCGACCAACAATCAAATAGTAGTCACTAACCTTATATTTTACCAAAGTTTTTGATTCTGTCAAATCTGAGTCGAATTGTTCAGTTCCGTACGCGATGACTTCAGAATTTACTTTACCATATTCGTCAGTAAGATAGGACTTAATCCCATCGTTGTCAGAGATGATTAAATCGGCATGCTGTACCATTTTTTGTTCCGCATGTTTCAAATAGCGTCGCACAGGTGCTGGCCATTTTGTCCGTTTCCATTCTAGGCCGTCTGGATTGACGAGCAATTTACCACCGTAGCGGTGGATTTTGGTAGCATAGTGCCCAATCAATCCACCAATGGTATTACCTAAAATATAGAAAATTGGTGCTTCAATCCCTTCTTTTTTGCAATACCTAAGTGCGGCATTAATAGCTAAAATATCGTAAGCTATTACTCGTGCCGGACCTATATTTGGAACCTTTATCACAAAGCAATCTGCTCCCAAATAGTCAAAATGCTCGCCTGGCTGGCCTTTGTCTGAATTCTCGCTTTGACAGGCCACATGATATTTTATATTTTTATTATTTTGATGCTTGACGAGTTCTTCAACAAAAGTCTCAAAACCCCCATATTTTGCAGGTAAGCCGCGGCTTCCTATGATAAAAACGTGTTTCTTCATGTAGCTCCTTATGGTCAACTGGTCATCTTATCATTAAAAATCTCAGCTGATCTCATTTTTTTCTGAGTGCCTTCAAGCCTCTCAAAACGAGAATTCTGCCAGTACTGACAAGTGATTGCGAGTTACTGACAGAATTTTCGGTTGTATTTTACTGACCATACTGTCAGTAACTGACAGTGGTAGTAATATTATTTTTTATTAATTTGTCCTTTGGCAACTTCTTTATTTTCTCTCAAATCGCCTTTTTCAAGCATTTTAGCTAAGGCTTCTTGCCAAGTTGGGATGACAAACCCAGTCGCTTTCGACTTGTCCAGATTCATTGTTGAGTTAAATGGACGTTTGGCAGCTTGTTTAAAAGCTGAAGAGTCGACCGGTTTTACTACAGTGTCAGTATCTTTCAAGATTTCAGTGGCAAAGTCAAACCATGTCACATCCTCATCCTTAGCTTTGTCGTTTGAAAGATGGTAAAAGCCAGGTTCAGCATCCACATCTACTAAGTGCGTCATAAATTCCGCAAGCGTCCGGCTCCATGTTGGGACACCGTGTTGGTCATTGACCACTGTGAGCTCAGAATGCGTTTCAGCCAACTTTTGCATCGTAAACACAAAGTTTGGACCATATGAACCAAAAAGCCAAGCCGTACGAATCACGTAAAATTTGGCACCTGAAGCCACAATTTCTTGTTCGCCAAGGTCTTTGGTACGTCCATATTCGCTTTCTGGATGTTTTTCATCATCAGGCATCCGTTCTTCACCGACAGGTAAGTAGCCACCAAAAACGTAGTCTGTTGAAATTTGGACCATTGTGGCACCTACACGCGCACAAGCTTGGGCGATATTGCGTGTTCCATCAACATTGATTTTTTCACCCAATACCTTGCCTTCACCCTCTTCCTTATCCACAGCGGTATAGGCTGCACAATTATAAACAATCGTAGGTCTATTTTTATCGAAAAAGGCATCTACACTGGCCTTATCAGTAATATCCAATTCATTGACATCAGCTGCAGTGTATGTAATTCCACGTTCATCAAGAAGATGACGTAGCTCAGTACCAAGCTGACCATTCCCACCTGTAATTAAAATCATCTGTTCTCCTTTTGTTTTCCATCGTAGCCTTGCAAGGTTCTGATACTTCGCTTGAATTACTCCAAATTTAGTCTACCTCAACCTTAAGTGGGGAAACGAGAAAAACTTTCACTATTCTTTTAACTATCTCATCTTAATCAATACGTTGCTTACTTTTCCACAATTTTTTGTGTTTCCGCATATTTTGCTTCTACAGCATCTTTTTCAGCTTTCCACCAGTCTTCATTTTCTTTGTACCAATCGATAGTCGCCTGCAAGCCAGATTCAAAGTCAGTGTGTTTTGGTTCCCAACCTAATTCCTCACGTAATTTTGTATTGTCAATGGCATAACGTTTATCGTGAGCATCTCCACGTGGATCAATAATCCGATCATAATCATCTGCTGACTTATCCATACGTGTCAAGATGTCTTCAAGGACTTCTTTGTTATTTTTTTCGCCATCAGCTCCAATGAGGTAAGTTTCGCCATAACGACCTTTCGTCAAAATTGCCCAAACACCTGATGAATGATCTTCTGTGTGAATCCAGTCCCGCACATTTTTACCATCACCGTAGAGTTTTGGCTTGATGCCAGAGAGGATGTTGGTAATTTGGCGAGGGATGAATTTTTCGATGTGTTGATAAGGGCCGTAGTTGTTTGAACAGTTAGAAATCGTTGCTTTAAGACCAAATGACCGCACCCAAGCACGAACAATCAAGTCAGATGCTGCTTTAGTTGAGCTGTATGGACTCGTTGGGTTGTAAGGTGTTTCCGGAGTGAATTTCTCACCAGCACCTTCGCCATGTCCTGGCAATTCTTCACGGTAGGGCAAATCACCATAAACTTCGTCAGTTGATACATGGTGGAAACGCAAGTCATATTTGCGTGCTGCCTGAATCAAAGTGTACGTTCCAATAAAGTTAGTTTGCACAAACTCATCTTGCGATACCAAGGAGTTGTCATTGTGGCTCTCAGCTGCATAATGGACAATGGCATCGGCTTTTGAAGCGACTTCATCAACGATTTTAGGATCAGCAATATCGCCTTCTACAAGTTCTACACGGCCGCTATCAAAAAGCATATTGATGTTGTTAACATTTCCGGCATAAGTTAGCTTGTCCAGCACTGTGATATGCACATCTGGAAAGTTATTGTATACATAGTGCACGAAGTTTGAACCGATAAAGCCTGCGCCTCCGGTTACGACGATGTGTTTAAATGGTGATTCCATCTTATTTTCCTCTTTATTATTGATATAGTTAATATTTTTATTGACTTGTAAGTGGATAACTCAGCTTAATACTGATAGCCTTCTGGATAAAATTGCTGAAATTTCCATGCATCAGCAATAATTTCCTCTATATTACTCTGCTTTGCCTGCCAGCCTAAAATAGAACTTATTTTCTGACTCGAAGCTACTAAAGAATCAGCATCCCCTGGTACACGGGGCTTGATTGTGACGAGAACCTCAGCACCCGTAATCTTCCGAACAGCTTTGATCACTTCAAGGTTAGAATAGCCTTGGGCAGAACCAAGATTAAAAATCTCACTTTGTCCTCCTTGAATGAGATATTCTAAAGCTAAAAGATGTGCTGCTACTAAATCACTCACATGGATATAATCACGAATACAAGTACCGTCGGCAGTATGATAGTCATCACCAAGAATCGTCATTTTATCCTGCCGACCTTGGGCTACACGCAAAGCGATTGGTATTAACCTAGGACGCACTTCACCTAGTGTTCCGTCTTTTTTAGCCCCTGCCACATTGAAGTAGCGTAAAGCCACAAAGGATAGTTGCCCCGCCTGATCGGCCCAATGCATCATAGTCTCCATCATTACCTTAGACTGCCCATAAGGATTAAGGGGAGCCGTAGCAGTTAACTCATCTACTCGGCCTATCGCACTATTACCGTAAACCGTAGCCGATGAAGAAAACACAATATGGCGCACTTCAAACTCTGCCATTACCTCAAGTAACACTTGTGTACCATAAACATTATTACTAAAATACTTCATAGGTTGCTCAACGGACTCGCGGCCGAGAGAGAGTGCTGCAAAATGCAACACTGCTTCTACTTGTTCCTCTCGAAATATCTGTTGAAGCAGTGCTTTGTCTCGGATATCACCTTTGTAAAAACGTGCCTGTGCATGAACGGCTTGTTGAAAACCGGTGCTCAAGTTATCCAAAACAACTACTTTATAATTCTTTTCAATCAGAGCATCTACAGCATTAGCGCCGATATAGCCTGCACCGCCTAAAACTAAAATTGACATACGCATACTCATCTTCTAGACTTGAAATATCGAGTCAAATCAAACCATTTACTGGTTACATGGATAAGGTAAAAGGATAAGGGGGAGTTAAGCAATACGATATTCTCGCAAAAATTTGGCCTTAGGTACGGCTTTCAAATATTTACCGTTGAAAACCATAAAATCGCCGATAGGCACAGTCATTTTAAGTAAACCACCCACATTTTGAATGGCAAGACGTTCTCCATTCCAGTGAAATCCGCCAGTGGCAAAGGCTCGCTCAGCCCAAGTTGGCAGCTGGCTGTCTTTTTCAACTTGCCAATATTCTAAACTTTTTTTAGTTCTTAAATGAGTTGCAAACATTAAAGTTCTTCTGCTTTAAGGGGTTTGACATCTTTTAAAAGGGGATGATTCTTGTCCGCTTCAGAAACTTCAGCATGCTCAACATCTTCCCACTTGATTCCAAGACTTGGGTCAGCATAATTCACAAAAGCGTATTTAGGTTTAAGTTCAAGCGCCCAGTAATCATTCACCAGATAGCTGTAAGAAACAGTATCTGAAAGGACTTGGAAACCATTGGCTACGCCACGAGGAACAAAGATTCCTTTACTGGCATCAATCACAGTTTGATAAACATTTCCAAAAGTTTCCCCTTCGCGAAGATCCACCCATGAACCGAGTACAGAACCACCATCTGCTACCGAAATGTATTTATCCCAAGGCTCAGCATGAAGCCCGCGCAAAACGTTTTTTCGTGAGAAGCTCACATTGTTTTGCAATTTCCCTTCGGCAAAAAAGCTTTCTGGAAAACCAAGTGGCATCATTTTTTCTTTTTGGAAATTTTCTTTAAACCACCCACGATTGTCACCATGGACAGGAATGTCAAATTCAAGCATCCCAGGAATTTGACTAATTTCACGGCTTGCAAGTGTCTTACCGAAAAAATTCTCAGTCATTATTTGTCTCCAATCAAACGAAGTAGGTATTGTCCATACTCATTTTTCTTCAAAGGTTGTGCTAAGGTACGGACATCGTCAGCAGTGATATAACCCATGCGGTAGGCAATTTCTTCCAAGTTGGCCACTTGCATATTTTGCATCCGTTGAACGGTTTCGATGTATTGCGCAGCTTCAAGGAGTGATTCATGTGTTCCTGTATCAAGCCATGCAAAACCTCGTCCCATGAGTTCAACTGACAAGTCACCACGTTCAAGGTAAGCTTTGTTCACGTCTGTGATTTCCAATTCGCCACGAGGAGAAGGTTTGATATTTTTGGCAATTTCAACAACATCATTATCATAGAAGTAAAGACCAGTCACCGCGTAATTTGAACGAGGTGCTTCTGGTTTTTCCTCTATAGATATCGCATTCATGTCTTTGTCAAATTCAACGACACCGAAACGTTCTGGGTCTGGCACGTGATAACCAAAGACAGTTGCTCCTTTTTCTTTAGCCGCAGCATTTTGAAGCATTTTAGACATCCCAGGACCGTGGTAGATATTATCTCCCAAAATTAAAGCTACAGAATCATCACCGATAAATTCTTCACCGATGACAAAAGCTTGTGCCAAACCATCCGGAGAAGGTTGCACGGCATATTGAAGGTTAATTCCAAATTCAGATCCATCTTGCAAGAGCTCTTTAAAGCGAGGCGTATCTGTTGGGGTTGAAATAATCAAAATATCTTTGATTCCAGCCAACATTAAAGTGGACAATGGATAGTAAATCATTGGTTTATCATAAACTGGCATCAACTGTTTTGACGCTGCACGTGTCAGCGGATAAAGGCGTGTGCCTGAACCACCTGCTAAAATAATCCCTTTCATGAAAGGACCTCCATAATCATAATTAATCATCCTACATTATATCATAAATGTTAGGGCATTTCCTAACTCCTTTGGCCTAAAAACACCGAAAAGCTCTTTAAATTAAGCTTCCTAGCCTAATTTTTTCTAAAAATAACATCTCTTGTTTTGTTTTTATTGAGTAAAAAAGAAAAAACCTCTATTATAAGAGGTTTTTAACGTCGAGGTTGAGCAACCAAAGCAGATTGGATATTGAATTGACGTTTGAGCAACCACCGCAGACCAAGCGCCACAGCTCCGACGATAATCAGAGCAAGTGCTGGAAGCTGCACATTGATTGAAACAGGAAGGAGTCCTGAGAAAATCGTTACAGCAATCCAAAGTAAGACAGATAGGGTCGTAGCTAAGAAGCCTTTCCAATTCCACTTTTGGCGAACACCGTCGGCTTTTGGCCGGTAAAAGAAACGGTACATTAGATACATTACGAGTCCCGCCACAGCTGCTGAAAGTATCACCGTTACAAAACCATAAACAGGTGAATTTGAAGTGAATAAAGCCATCACACCGTTAAGAAGTGAGATGAAGCCCAGAAAAAGCAAGCTACTATCCAACCACATCAAGCCTGGGTTTTCATTTTTTTCATTGACAGGTTTGTCAGCAACTTTTGGTTGATATTGTTGAACAAATTCAGTTGGCGCTCCCAATAATTTTCGGGCAATAATACCTGATTTTTGACCTTCAATAATTTGCGGCAGAATATCATTTAAAATGGCCTTAACTTCTTCATCTGATTTCCCAACTAAAATCAGTTGTTTCGTTACCGAATGAATATATTCTTTGTTTTTAGCAGTAAGTTCTTCGATTAAATTTTCCATAGTATCATTTTAGCAGAAAGTAGGGAAAAAAACAGCAAAAAATTTTTAAAAGCTTGATTTTTTCAATTGAAAAATGTTATAATCAACAAGTATGTTGTTTTTAAGCACATAAAAATCTAATGGGAGGTAAATATCATGTCTAAAGAATGTTATTTTACTGGTCGTAAGACTGTTTCAAGTAATAACCGTTCACACGCGATGAACCAAACTAAACGTGTCGTTAAACCTAATCTTCAAAAAGTTACGATTCTTGAAAACGGTGAACTCAAAACTGTCTGGGCTTCAGCTAAAGCTTTGAAGAAATTGCCAGCAGGCGTTGAACGCGTATAATTTTTGTTTTTTGCAAAACACAAAAATTCCTGTCATTTGACGGGTTTTTTTTATGTGAAAGCCTCAAAAAGTTTACTGACAGGGCTGTCAGTAACGCTTAATTGGACAAAAATTCATGTCAGCGCTGACAATTTCCTATTTTCTAAGTCAGCGATTCAAAAGCTCTGTTTTATTTCATAAAAGTATGATAAAATGGGTAATGATATTTAAATAATATGGAGGAAAGTGCCGTTTGTCAACCAAGTCTTTATTTTTGCAGCAACTGCAAAAGCAAAAATATGACGGCGGTACAACTACGAAAATGAGTGTTACTATTAACAACCAACATGGTAACGTCGATATTGCTACCGAAGTCATTGCGACTGTTGTAGGGGCATCTACGACTGAAATCTTCGGCGTAGTCGGCATGACCAGCAAATCTGCTGTCAAAGATAATGTCCGCAGTATTTTACGCCAAGAAAATTACTCTAAAGGGGTTGTGGTTACAACCACCGACAACGAAACTTCAATCGATGTTTATGTCGTTATCTCTTACGGTGTAAAAATCAGCGAAGTGGCTAAAAATATTCAAGAACGTGTACGCTTTAACCTCGAGAATCAACTCGGTATCACAGCAAGTAGCGTGAACGTCTACGTACAAAATGTGAAGGTGGTTGAAGACTAGTGTCAAATATCAATGCAAGTAAATTTCAAGAAATGGTTCAAGCGGCAGCAAGTCGTTTGAACGAGCAAGCTGAATATGTCAATTCACTCAATGTTTTCCCTGTCCCAGATGGTGACACGGGAACAAACATGGGGATGACCATTACTAATGGAGCGAAAGACGTAGCCAACAAACCAGCCAATACGGTGGGTGAAGTTGCACAAATTCTCTCAAAAGGGCTTTTGATGGGAGCACGGGGAAACTCTGGCGTTATCTTAAGTCAACTTTTTCGCGGATTTGCTCAGTATGCCCAAGATTATGCTGAATTGGATGGAATCCATCTGGCTGCTGCCTTACAAAACGGGGTAGAAGTTGCTTATAAAGCTGTCATGAAACCAGTTGAAGGTACGATCTTAACTGTTTCACGTGGTGCTGCTGAATTAGCTAACCGAAAAACAAATGAAACAGATGATGCAACGGAAATCATGACCGCTGCCCTTGAAGGGGCTAAACGTGCTTTAGCTAAAACTCCTGAGATGCTGCCTGTCCTCAAGGAAGTCGGTGTGGTGGACTCTGGTGGACAAGGTCTTGTTTACATCTACGAAGGCTTCCTAATGGCCTTAAATGGAGAGTTCGTCCCTGAAACGCCAGTTGCTGAATTGGGCGCGATGGATCGTATGGTCAATGTTGAACACGAAAGTGTAGCTAACGCTTCGACAGCCGATATCAAGTTTGGTTATTGTACTGAAATTATGGTCGAACTCGGTAAAGGCCCTACTGCGCGCGAAAACTATGATCACGACAACTTCCAAACTTATCTTGCTGGTATTGGGAATTCACTTCTTGTCGTTGATGACGAAGAAATCGTCAAAGTCCATGTTCACACTGAAGATCCTGGATTAGTGATGCAAGAAGGCCTTAAATATGGACGTTTAGTCAAAGTGAAAGTTGATAACATGCGCCTGCAAAATGAAGGGGTTGCTGAAAAAGAAGCTAAAACTTCAAATGTATCAACTTCAACTTCTAAAAAAGACTGGGGTCTTATTGCAATTGCAGCGGGAGATGGTTTAGCAGAGATTTTCCGGGAAATGGGCGTTAATCACGTTGTTTCAGGTGGTCAAACCATGAATCCTTCTACGGAAGATATTTTGAATGCCATTGAAGCCGTTAACGCAGAAAAAGTCATTATTCTACCTAATAATAAAAATATTTTTATGGCTGCGAAATCTGCTGCTGAAGTTGCGGAAATTCCTGTGGAAGTCATTGAATCTGCAACCGTCCCTCAAGGTTTTACCGCTCTGTTAAGCTTTGATCCTACACGTACAATCGAAGAAAACAAAGCTACAATGACGGATGCTTTGGCTGATGTCCAATCTGGTTCAGTCACTACAGCGATTCGTGATACGAACGTTGATGGAATCGAAATTCATAAAAAAGATACGCTTGGCATGTTAAACAATAAGATTATCGTTTCTACTAAAAAGATGAACGATGCAATCTTTGCAGTCTTTGATAAAATGATTGATGAAGACAGTGAAATTGCAGCAATCTATGTTGGAGCTGAAGGCAAAAAAGCCAATGCTGAGCGAATTGCAAAAGAGCTCGAGAAAAAACATCCTCAAATTGAGGTAGAGATTCACGAAGGAAAGCAACCTGTATATCCTTATCTCTTCTCTGTAGAGTAAAAATAAAAAAGGCCCGCCATCGGGTCTTTTTTTATGCCTTTTTAGTTGCACTTTTACAAATTGTCGTTAAGTTTTTCACAAATTTTTGTAAGCTAAAGAAGAATTTGATATAATCATACATAATGTAAAGTTTACTTGACATTTTTAGCAAAAATGGAGGAGCATTGATGGAAACACTCGCTACTACGCACATAGGTCAAATCTATTATATCGATAAAATTGTTGGGAAAGACCAAGGGAAACTCCGAGAATTAGGTTTGATTACCGATAGAGAGATCTCACTCCTTTCAAACGATGGAGAAAATGCTATCCTCAAAATTGCTGAGCAACGCTTGGCTTTGAACAGCCATTATTTAAAGCAAATCTTTGTTAAAAAAGAACGTTCAAGTGAAGAGATCATTGGCCTTTCTCACTTACAAGTTGGTCAATCCGGTGTCGTCAGACTGATTGACGCAACAGGCGAAATCAAACGACGACTGATGGATATGGGAATCACACGCGGCACAAGCATTCACATTCATAAATTGGCGCCCCTTGGCGATCCTATTGAGTTGCGCCTGCGTGGTTATGCACTTTCTTTACGAAAAATAGATGCGGAAAAAATCAAAGTTGTCCTTGAAAAATAATGACAGTCTCAAAAGTTACTGACAGTCTGGTCAGTAAGTCTTTGCCTGAAATCCTCTTACAGAAATTTTAAACTATGAAAACTATTGCTTTACTGGGTAATCCCAACAGCGGAAAAACAAGCCTTTTTAATCTTTTGACGGGCGCTAATCAACAAGTCGGAAACTGGCCAGGAGTCACTGTCGAGCGGAAATCTGGCTACTATAAAAAAGAACGCACCATCTGTATCCAAGACTTACCAGGGCTTTATTCCCTCTCTCCTTACTCCCTTGATGAACAAGTCGCGCGGGATTACTTGACCCAAACCCCACCAGATGTGCTCATCAATATTATTGATGCAACCAATCTTGAACGTTCACTTTACCTGACATTGCAACTGATGGATTTTGAACTCCCTATGGTCATTGCGCTCAACATGAGTGACTTATTGGTAAGTCAAGGTAAAACCATCGATCTTGACCGTCTCTCTTATAGCCTTGGGATACCTGTCATTGCAACATCTGCTCTTAAAAACAAAGGGGTGGATGAGTTAATCAAAACGGCCTTAACTGCCCCGAAAGCACAGCCTTTGGATTATGATCACCGCTTAGAGAGTGCCCTGGTTGAAATTAAAAAAGTTGCCGCTTTAAATCATCGCTTTGACCAAATTAAACTTTTCGAAGGAGATCCATTCTTACTGACCAAGCTGTCAGCGGATCAGCGCACAGAAATCAATGAGATTGTCCGCATTACAGAAAAGTTGATGAATGATGAACGAGAAGCCATTCTGGTCAATGAACGCTATGACTTGATTGGTCAATTCATTAAGCTTTGCGTCACTATAAAAAATCCAGCAACTTTTAATCGGACTGATCAAATCGACCGACTTCTTACTCACAAATGGCTGGGCTTACCCTTCTTTGTTTTGATTATGTGGCTTGTTTACTTCATCTCTATCCAAACTGTCGGGACGGCTGCGACCGATTGGCTCAATGATGTCTTCTTTGGAAGCTGGCTTCCCAATCTTCTGACTTCTGGGATGAATGCATTAGCGATCGTCCCCTGGCTTCAAGATCTTGTGCTCAATGGCATCCTCGCTGGAATTGGAGCAATCTTAGGCTTTGTACCCCAGATTTTTGTACTTTTTTTCCTTCTTGGAATCCTTGAAGATTCTGGCTATATGGCGCGTGTTGCCTTCGTCATGGATCGGCTTTTTCGTCGTTTTGGTCTTTCTGGAAAATCATTTATTCCCATGCTCATCGCTTCTGGTTGTGGTGTTCCAGGCATTATGGCCACTCGTACAATCGAGCAAGAACGAGACCGAAAGATTACGATTATGGTCACCACTTTCATGCCCTGTTCAGCTAAACTTCCCTTGATAGCGCTCGTGTCTGGTGCATTTTTCCGCCAAGAAAGCTGGGTGGCTCCAAGTGCCTATTTTTTAGGGATGGCCATGATTGTAATCTCTGGAATCATCTTGAAAAAAACACACCTCTTTGCCGGCGATACTTCTGCTTTTATCATGGAATTGCCCAGTTATCATTTACCTCAACTCCGCACAGTCTTTAAATATGCTTTGGATCGGGGGCTCAGCTTTATCAAGCGTGCGGGGACAATTATTTTTGCCATGAACGTCTTGATTTGGTTTACCGCCAACTTCAACTGGAGTTTACAAGAGGTTAATACCAATCAATCCATTTTGGCTGATTTTGGTAGAGTAATTGCAATCTTCTTTGCTCCTTTAGGGTTTGGAGAATGGCGTGCTACTGTTGCGACCCTTACCGGACTTATCGCCAAAGAAACTGTCGTGGGAACGATGGGCGTCCTTTTTGCGCATGGCTCAGGTGGAACACACCAGCTCTGGCAAGCAGTCTCATCGACTTATACCCCATTAGCGGCTTATTCTCTTCTTGTTTTCAACCTCTTATGTGCCCCTTGCGTAGCTGCCATTTCAACTATCCATAAAGAGATGGGGGATCTGCGTTGGACCTTACGTGCAGTAGGTTTTCAAACTCTTATTGCTTACAGCATGAGTTTTATCATTTACCAGCTCGGTAACGTCATTATCCAAAAACAATGGACTAACTTCACTTTTTTAGCGCTCTTTGTTTTAATCATTGGTCTTTACTACATTTTCAGAAATCGAAAGGAAGTCACTTATGAACTTGGCTAGCATCATTCTTTTATTGCTCATCTTAGCCGCAACCGGCTACACCATTTTTAAAACAATTCGTAGCAAAGGCGCGTGTGAAGACTGTCAAACGACGACCTGTCCTGTCAAAGGCTTAGCGACTCAAGAGACTAAACCCCAAAACACTGTTCAACATGATTGTTGTCAATAAAAAAGTTACTGACAGGGCTGTCAGTAACTTTAAATGCTTCAGTAAGACACCTGCTAAGGTGTTTTTTATCTTTAAAAATGAATCAAGCTTATAAATAATAAGAGGACTTGCACCAGTTGAAAAATCATCAAAATCTTCACAGAAACGATAAAGGTTTCTCTTTTGATTTGTCGGTGGAGATAAGGCTTAGCTAATTTGACCATCAGAGGACTGATTAATAGGATCACTAATAAGACAGGTGAGAGGAGTCCCAGGATTACAGCCACTACCACAGCCACAAAAGCCAGAATCAGGGCCAACTTCCACCAGAGCAAAGCTGCACTTTTACCAATATAATGGACAATCGTAAAGCGATGATTAGCCTCATCTTCTTCAAGGTCACAGGTGTTGTTGGCCAACATAAGGTTGGCGATTAATAAGGTATTGGGCAAAGCGACAAGAAAAGTTGCTCCAATCGTTTGCCAAGTCCACACAAAACTGCCATGTGTATTGATATAAACACATATCAAAAAAATGATGTATCCCATCGTGATTCCGGAGAGCCACTCGCCTACAGGCAGCGACGATAAAGGCTTTGGTCCCCCAGCATAGAAAACCCCTACTGCGTAACAAAGCAGGCCAAGCCAAAAGACCGCCCAACCGGTCATCATAGCCACAATAAGTCCCAAAATCAGGCTTCCGAAAAAGAAGAAAGCCAATAAACCCTTGATGGTCGATAGAGAGATATTCTCACGACCTATAATGTTCGTATTTTTTTGATAATCCTCTGTATCCACAGCATTATGATAATCATTGTAGTTATCCCAGATATCTACAAAGCAATTAAAGAGAAACATGGCGATAAAATAAATCGTAAGAGCCAATGGTTGCGCCAAGTGATAATGATAAAGCGAATACCCTAAGCCCAATAAAAAAGGGAAAATCGAGGCTGTTTTAGCTTTTAGCTCAATAAGTTCAGCAAACGTTCTGATCTTCATTTCTACTGTTCAATCCTTTCAAATAGATACCGAACAAAACCTGTCAAAGACAGGTTTTAATAATTTCTGTGTAATAAAATAGTTGTAGCTTCTTCCAAAATTTGTCGATGCCGTGAAGGAGGTAATTTTTGAATTTCAACCAAAGCAAGATCAGTCAGCCGACTTGCCACCATCAGAGCTCCCGTCAAACCACCTAGCGCTTTGACTAACTCAGCAAGCTCAAGGCATTCTTGGCGCGTTAGAAGTTCTGGTTCCTTCAGATAAGGCATTACTGCCGATGCATCAGCTTCTTTAGCTAGAAGAAGAGGTAGAGTATAGATTCCTTGCCGAAAGTCTGTCAAGATTGGCTTGTCTGCTTCATCTAAACCGACGGTAAAGTTTAAAATATCATCATAAACTTGAAAAGCTAAGCCAATTGCACGACCAATTTTACGTGCTGAGCGTTGCATTTGCTGATTTCCCCCAGCAAAATAAACGCCCTCTAAACAGCTCAAACTTAATAATTCTGCTGTTTTTCCGCTGATTGCTTTCATGTAGCGCCGTGCCGTATTTTGCGCATTGAAGGCGGATTGCATCTGGGTTAACTCGCCTTGTAAGATTCGTTTCATCGACTTTGCATTTTTTGACAAGAAGGGCGTACCGTTCATGGTCTCAATCAAAAGTTCGAAATAAACCGTATAAACAAAGTCCCCTGCATATACGGCCACATCTTTTCCAAATTGAGACTCGATAGAAGGAAGACCACGCCGCAAGGGCGAATCATCAATAATATCATCATGAATTAAGGTCGCAGAATGAAGCATTTCTAAGGAAGCGGCAATTTTAATCAACTGCGCTTCATCAGAAGTAGCATCGGGAACAATTCCAGCGAACAGCAAAAAAAGCGCCGGGCGGACCATCTTTCCCCCTCGAGAGATGAACTTTTCCAAGGCCTCTTGTATTTCTTGATTATTTATCTTTAAACGAGCTGCCATAAGCCCTTGTACGTCTTTTAATTTTTCCTGTATTTCAGGATAGTCCTGCCAAAATGTGAGCACTGTTTCTTTATTTCCTCTCGGGTGATGCTGCAACTGTTTTTGGCAAAGGTCAGAGAGAAAAAGAAGCTCTCAGAGGAAAGCAAAGTTAAACCTCTAAAGCTTACTTTTGCTGATTGCTCCTCTGATAAGTCGTGCCTTCGCTCGAAACAGTATTAAACGCTTACTCTCTATTTTAGCAAAATCACTACAATGTTGCTCATTTGCGATTTGACAAGTTAATAAAAAGAAGTTCTAGTGAACTTCTTTTTTACCGAATTTCCATGATGCGGGATTGAGGCAGGCGATAGCTAGGTTTACCTTTATTTTCAGTTCTTCCTAAAGGAACGATAAGTTCTGGCCGATAGCGTCGCTCTACTTCTAAAAGTTCATTGACCGCACTTGTACGGTCAAAACCGAGCAGCATATTGCTCTCATAACCATAGTTTTTGATTGCCAAAGCAAGATTCATGGCTACAATACCCGTATTGATTGATAGATAGTTGCTCTCATAAAGCTCTTCAAAACCTTCGTACATTTGAGGATACTGACTATTAAAGCGCAAAAGTTGCTCATCATCCAATTCGCCAGCTCCCAAACGAGCAATCTCACGAGAACGTTCCACAAGATCTGTGTCACTAAACAATACGATGACAGCACCAGCTTGTTTGATTTGTTCATGGTTACCAGGCTTGACCACCTGCAACAAAGCTTCGCGTTTTTCAGCAGATTCTACGATTACGAAATGCCAACTTTGAATATTATGTGCAGAAGGGGCCAAACTTGCTGCTGAGATGATCTGTTTCACATCAACCGTAGGAATTTTTGTGCCATCAAAAAATTTAACAGCATGGCGTGATTTGTTGAGCTTTACGTAATCCATAAGTACTCCTTTATTGATCTTTTAACTTCCAAAACGAGGTCAAGCCTGTGCTAAAAAAAATACAAATCAGGCTTTGCCCTTTGTCGGTTGTGGAGATCGTTTTCATTTTAGTTTGTTACTATTTTAGCAGATTTTTACCATTTTTGCATGTTTATTTACAGGATTTTTTACTGACCACGCTGTCAGTAACTTTATTATTCAATGAAATTAAAAAAAGTATGCTTTCTATTACCTTCTTAGTCATTCGTTTTTGCTGCACTTAAAGCCCGTGCTGACAGAACTGTCAGTAAGAAAAAAGCTGTCAGTATCATTACTCACAGCTCCCTTTTCAGGCGATATTCGCTTTATTTTTCTTGATTTGTTTCGAACGTAATTGTCCACAGGCAGCATCAATATCCGTGCCATGCTCTTGTCTTACGACACAATTGATGCCATTTTTCTTGAGTACATCATAAAATTTCGTCGTGTCATTTTTGGTTGAGCGTTCGTATTTGATGTGTTCTGCTACTGGATTATAAGGAATCAAATTGACATAAGAAAGTTTGTTGCGTGGTTTGATCAAATCAGCCAGCTGTTGGGCTATTTCCAGACTATCATTTTCCCCAGACAACATGATGTATTCATAAGTTACTCGCCGATTGGTCGTCTCTGTATAATAATCAATGGCCTCAAAAAGTTTTTCAAGCGGTGCATTGCGTGTAATACGCATCAAGCTTGTCCGCAATGCATTATTTGGTGCATGTAAAGAAATTGCCAAGTTAACTTGCAGATTTTCGTGAGCAAATTCTTTGATTTTTTTCGGCATAAAGCCACATGTTGAAACCGTGATATGACGTGCACCAATGGCTAATCCGTTATCATCATTGATGACACGTAAAAAGTTCATTAAATGTTCATAATTATCAAATGGCTCACCAATCCCCATTACCACAACGTGCGATACGCGTTCATCCAAACCACGTTCATCAAAATATTTTTGAACCAACATAATCTGACTGACAATCTCACCAGCAGTTACATCGCGTTCTTTTTTCAAGATTCCGCTGGCACAGAAAGTACATCCCATGTTACATCCTACTTGTGTCGTTACACAGACGGATAATCCATAGGCTTGACGCATCAGTACCGTTTCAATCATCACCTTATCAGGTAACATAAATAAATATTTAACGGTCCCATCTTCGGATTCTTGAACTACCACTTGTTGCAATGGATTAATTATGAAATTTTCATTAAGCTTAGCAATAAAAGCTTGAGACAAGTTCGTCATTTCTTCAAAAGATTGGACACGTTTCCGGTATAACCAGTCCCAAACTTGCGTCGCTCGAAACTTCTTTTCCCCATTTTCCTGCGCCCATTCAATCAACTGATCTCTTGTTAGTCCGTAAATTGAAGGACGAGTTTCTGTTTGTGTATTTTCTATCATTATTCTTTCTCTGTTATCTTCTTTATCTTATTACAAGTGCCATGCTGACAGCCTCATCCAAAGGCCACTTACAGCGCCGTCAGTAACATTTTTATAAAAAATGCTTAAAGACGGATAAAGGAGTAGCTTTTTAAGGCAACTCCCTGATTAATAATTCCAAGTCTCTATTTTAATCTAAAAAGTCAGATTTGACAAGCTTTTAACTAATCTTTCCCGCGTGTTCGGATAACAAAACCAGGTTTTGAAGTATCTTTGGTTTTAGCCTTAGGTGGTGTTTGTGGCGTTTCCCGTTGACTCACTTTAAATTTTTTATCCTTGGTCTGATTTTGTTGAACTGACTTGTGAGCATTTCCTGAAGCCGTTTTGGACTTCTTTGATTTTACTTTCTCACGGATTTGAAAATCCTTACTAGCACTTACCGCTTTGTCAGTACGTTGATTGTTTTTTGAACCTACTTGCTCTTCTTCTGAGCGCCCTTTGTTGCGGTTGCGATTCCGATTGCGCTTACGCCTTGGTTTATCAAGCGTCTGCTTCATTTCTTTTTCTGTATAAATTTTTTCAGAAACAAAGGCTTCTTCTTTTTTAGCATCTCGTGAACGGATACGACGCAAAACAAAGTAAGCACAACCATAGTTGCAATACTCATTGATATAGTCTTCTAAATGATCAATCTTATTATCTGCAAGCATTTTTCGACGACTAGCCGAGAAAAAACCTTTCAGGCGTAGCTGCTCAAAGCCCCAGTCTCCAACGATATAATCATATTTGTCCAAGACATCTGAAAAACGTTGTTCTAATTTTTCTGCATCAAAAGCCTCGCGATGATTCTGCACAATATGAAAAGTTCGTGACCCTATTTGGACCACTTCACCACTTGCAATAACATGTTCGCCAGGATACTTATTATAATTTAATTTAGTTTCATCTATTACTTTAGGCATTTAATCTTTTTCTATTTCTAATCTTTTAAAATGTTCCGCCACAATCTCCCGTAAAAAATAAGGGAATAAGATTTCCGACTCTCCCAATTTTTTCAACAATGGAAAATACCAGGCAAATAAATACTGATCCGGCAGCGCAATTTGATATACCGACTGTGGATTCAACTTTTCACCTCTTGGGGCACCTCTTTTTTTCAGGTAAAAGTCACCATTTCTAAACTCTAAGCCATAAAAAATAAGGGAGCCAAAGGTTTTTCCACGAAAACCCATGCCTTGAATCTGCTGTGTCGCCAGATAGGCAGAAACGTCCATCATTTCCAACAAAACGCGTTTAAGCTCCTCCCCAGTAAAGGTAAAGCGAACTAACCGAATCGAGTGAGGTAAAATCTCGTGGAGATCATCTAAAGTCAGACATGCCGGGAGCTGATCAGCCACTACCAAACCAGAATTAACGACGGCTAGACTTGTATGAGCTGCTTGTGCAAAAAGTTCTGCAAAATAATAACTTGCAGCAAAGTCTGGATAACGATTGCTTAAGGGAGCCTTCAGTTGAGCCACTACTGTGCCTTTTAGCAGAGCGTGACCTTTTAATTCCCAACCATTAATTTCCACCAGGTCTGACTTCTTTTGTGGAAGTGTGTTTGTAGCGATCGCCTCTATCTTTGCATCCACCAAGTGATTCTGCTCATCAAAAGTTAAATCAATCTGACCCACGTGATCCCCATAGCGGCCAGCTGCTGCCAGCAAAGTCTGCTCCACCTGTGCACCATGCTCAAACAAATGATGAGTATGCGCTCCGATAATCAAATCAATGGCATAGCTTCGCGCAATCTTCTCATCCACGTTTTTACCCAAATGGGACAGCAAGATGGTAAAATCACAATCTAGTTGAGGCAAAAGCTCATCCAATACCTCAAAAGGATCAGACAAGTCCCATCCCGCTTGCGGATAAGCTCGCGTATAAGGGGCTGTTAAACCAATCAAACCAACACGCAAACCAAAAGTTGTCGTCACAACCATAGGCCTACTACGTGCAAAATTGGTAGCAAGATTTGACAGTAAAACTGGAAAATTAGCCTCATCATATAAGTGACTCAGCATCGTGTGGGTCAAGCCCAATCCTTCATTATTACCAATGGTTGCCGCTGTTAAGTGGAGCTGGTTCATCAGCGCTACATTGATTTGTCCTTGGGTGGCCTCCGTCAGCGGATGGACACGGTCCACATTATCCCCCAAATCAAAACGTAAAGTTTCGATGCCTTGGCTGGATTTTTCCGCAAAAAAACGTTCTATCACTGGAAAATGTTCCAAATGAGAGTGAAGGTCATTCAAATGAAGGATACGCAGATTATTCATAGCTCCATTATATCATAAGTGTTAAGCATTGAAAGCCCCTACTCATTAAAAGAAAAGAAAAAACGCTATGCGCTTTTTCTTTTAACGTCCTGTTGATCCAAAACCACCTGTGCGAGTCTCTTTATCTTGTTTTTCATCCCCATCAGCAACCAAAAAAGGCACAAAAACGCCTTGAACCACGCGCTCACCCTTCTCAACAATTACTTCATGATCTGTGAAATTACGCATTTGCATAAACATATGCCCTTCATTATCAGGATTATTATAATAATCCTTATCAATCACACCAACCGAGTTAATCAAAACCAACCCTTTTTTTCGTGGGTTTGAAGAGCGATCGTACATGTAAAGTACTTCGCCAGCTTGCATATAAGCTTTCAGTCCTGTCGGAATAAGTTTAATCTCACCGGGTGCCAAGCTTACTGTCTCCGCTGCCTCAATATCATATCCCGCTGCGTGTTCTGTTGACCTCTTAGGAAGATTAATTCCAGCATCTGCATATTTTTCTACAACTTCAAAACCACGAATTTTCATTAAATCACCTCTTTTTGTTTTACCTATTATAACATAAATAAAAAGTGTCCCATGGACACTTTTTATTATTTTATTTCTTCAGCATTCGTTTCAATCAGATGCTGATACCAATAATATGAATCTTTAGGGATTCGTTTCAGGGAACCTTCCATGGTTTCGTCCTGATCAACATAAACAAAACCATAACGTTTTTGATAGCCATTCAACCAAGAAAGTAAGTCGGTATAAGACCACGTATGGTAACCAATTACTGTCGCTCCATCGGTGATAGCTTCTTTAATGGCCCTAACATGACTTTCGAGATAGTTAATCCGATAATCATCGTGAACTTTTCCTTCTTCCAACTTATCATATTCACCTAAACCATTCTCTGTAATCATTATAGGGATACGGTAGCGTGAAGTAATCCGACGTAGAGCAATTCGCAAACCTTCAGGGTCAATTTCCCAATCCCAGTTAGTCCGCTCAACAAAGGGATTTTGAATTTTTTTGTGTAAACCTGGTACTCCGGACTCTTTTGTCGTTCCTTTTTTTCCAGTCGTATTGAATGAAGCAGCACCTACACCGCCATCAAGTGGATTCCATGCATTTGTCGCACTTTGATAATAGTTAATTCCTAAGAAATCAGGCTGAGCGGATTTTAAGAGCGCAGCATCTCCCGCTTCAAATACAGGCGCTAAGCCTTGTTCACGTAATAAAGCAAGAGCTGCTAACGGATATTCCCCATACATATAAACATCCATCCAGAAATGACTGTACATTTCTTCGGCATTTTCAGCAGCGAGAACATTTCGCGGATCACTATCCTTCGCATATTGTGGGGTATAAGCAAAAGAAGGACCGATTTGTCCAGGAATTTCTAATTCATGGAATTTATTAATGACCGTAGCATTTGCCAAGTTAGCAATGTGATTAACCTGATAAAAAAGTTTCATATCTTTTTTTCCAGGTGGGTGTGTAGCTGTTACCCAACCTTGATTGGTAAAGACATTTTGTTCATTCAATGATACCCAGTATTTTACTTTTCCTTTGAAAGTCTCAAACAAAATTTCTGCATAATTTAAAAAATCTCCGATAATCTCACGGGACTCCCATCCCCCATACAAATCCTGCAAACTTTGTGGCAGATCCCAATGATAGAGGGTGATAATTGGCTCAATTCCATTTTCAATTAATTCATCTACGAGATTCTCATAGAATTTTAACCCAGCTGAATTGACCGCTCCTCGTCCTTCTGGTAATACTCGAGTCCAAGCCACAGAAAACCGATAACTTTTTAGACCAAGTTCTTTCATCAAGGCAACATCTTCTTTGTAACGATGATAATGATCCACCGCTACATCTCCATTTGTCCCTTTAAATGTCTTTCCTGGAATACGAACAAAATTATCCCAGACGCTAGCTTTTTTCCCATCTTCAAATGGTGCGCCCTCTACTTGGTAAGCTGCAGAGGCTGATCCCCAAAGGAAATCGGCAGGAAAGGTGCTCAGTTTTTTATGCTCCATAGTGTTCTCCATTAGTTTTATTGATAGTACTATTATACCATTTGTAAACGTTTTATTTTGTTCCATATTCCGGAACTTGTTTTTTATTGGCTTTGTCTGTGAGGAAAAAAACGCCTTTGCGACGTTTCTTATTTCCGTGTTTTGATTTCGATATTTTTGTGTGCTTGTAACTGTTCTTGTGCTATTTTTTCAGCTTTTTTCTTTTGATTTCTCGCAACTAAAATCATAACGCCTCCAATTAAAACAAAGAGAAGACCAGTCCAATTGCGATAGGCAATCAATAAGAAGCCTAAGCTGATAAATGCGATTCCCCACGTACTCATACGACAGCCACATTAAAGAAAAGTGCCGCACCAAAAGGGCTATTCTTAATCAATTGCTTTGCTGTTGCTGCATCGGTAGTAGCATCATCTGAAGGAGTTTCAAAATATAATTTTAAGCCTTGCTTTTTGGTATGTTTAAAACCATTCGTTTCTAAAAGTTCAATAATTTCTTTTTGCATCATTGCAGAATTTACAAGTATCATTTACTTTCCTCCTCTGGATATTTTTATCACACTTGATAAGACTTTCAATAAAATCTTATCATATTTAACAAAAATGTGTAGAGCAAGTTCTTTGCCTGCTCTACCATCCATTTCTAAATTAATCGAGTTCTTCTTCTTCCAATTTGTTCGCTGCAATAACGAATGGTGTCCAAATAACGAAAGTGATTGCTAAGTTAATGATTGTCAAAACAATCGCCCGCCAGTCAAATCCAGTAGCCATGAACGCATTCATAATTGGTGGCGTTACCCACGGCACGGCATTGACAACAGGATCCACTAAGTGAAGGGCTGTTGCCGTGTAGGCAATGATTACTGAAATCAATGGTGCTACTGCAAATGGGATAAAGAAGATGGCATTCAAGACAACTGGGAGACCAAAGAGGACTGGTTCGTTGATATTGAAGATTCCTGGTGCGAGTCCAAGACGTCCGACCACTTTATAGTCTTTCCGTTTAGAAAAGAGGATAATCGCAATAACAAGAGTGATGGTACCACCCGAGCCACCGAACCAGGCAAAGGCATCCCATGATCCACGTACCCAAAGGTTGACATAGTCACCATTGATGGCATGCGCTTTATCAATCGCACCTTTAGCAACCAAGTCACGAATACCTGAAGAGTGAACTTGGAAGTAGAGGGCTTGGTTATTAAGACCAAGAGGTCCCCAAATCCCATCAAGTACTGGTGCCAAAACGTTTGGTCCGTGAAGGCCAAAGAACCAGAAGACTGACACAAACAGTGTGACAATCAGCACTGAGAAAATATTTTGAGATAAAATTTGGAACGGTTGAGCAATGTATTTGGTAATCAAGTTAATGACAGAATCATCAGTCAACTTACCAATGATGTAGTAGATTAGACCAACGATGTACAGTGCTGCAATTGTAGGAATGATTGCCAGAAAGGCTTTTGCAACTGCAGGTGGTACTGATTCTGGCATCTTAATCGTGATATCAGCTAGCATAAGTTTCGCATAGATAATAACGGCGATTGCACCCATAATAATGACGGTGAAATAAGCTCCAGCATCAAGGTGAGCTGCGGCAAAAAGCGGTTTCCAAGTAGCAAGACCTTGGTCTCCTAGGACACCATTAAGCTTGTCAGTTGCTGCTACTCCAGCTTTACCTGTACCGAGTGTTTCGGTAAATTTGAGCATTTGGTTTGGCAAACCTGCAAATAAAGTCGCTACTGATACGATACCACCAGCGAGGTCATTGACGCCGTAAGCACGGGCTAAGTTATACCCCCAAGAAAAGGCAAAGATAAGACCAATAACTGTCAGTGTTCCTTGGTTAACAAGGGCTGAAATATTGTTCAAATCACCAATAATTGGTGTATTGGCAAGGGTCCAGACTTTTTCTGGTGCCAATTTTGAGAATGCTGTTGCTCCCAACATCATTTGTTGAATGGCTGATGGGAAGGTGGTGACGATCGCTGAGATCATCGCTGCTAGGGCACCGGCAAGTGTTGCAGGCAACATACCGATGAATGAGTCACGCAGCGCAACCAGGTGTTTTTGAGACCCAATCTTTGCTGCTACAGGGACGAGATATTTCTCCATCCACGCAGTAATTCCGTTCATGGAATTCCTCCTTTAAAATTAATAATAAATTACTTCCAAAAAATATATTTTGAACAAAGTTAAGAACTAATCAATACTATGATCAATTAGTAAGGCTTCTCTTTTACTTAGTAAAAGAGAAAGGGTATACCCTTTTGAATATTATTTATTTTCGATGAGTTTGAATGAACTCCAAGGTTTCAAGAAATCAAGGAGGAATAATTCATCATCAGAGATGCGTCCTACTACATTAACACGCCCATCGTTTTCCATTTCACGTAAGGCAATCTGAGTTTCCCCTTTATATTGACCGTAGCCTTCGTTGTCAATAAGAAGATCTCCCCGATGGATGGGTTCAGTATCATGGGCAGGAAAATCAAGTGCTTTATAGATCACTCGAGTCATTGTTGAGCGAAGCATGTAGGCTGATTTATCCCCCCGGTAGCTATGTGTGGCTTCAAAGAGACATTTTCGCTCATTCTCCGTAATGGTTTCACGTGGAACGACTTTTATCTCTGGCATAGCTGCATTGAAAGCTTGACTCATTGCTTGCAATTCTGCTTCACTGGCGTAAGCATTTGCTATGGTGATGTCATCAATACCGCCGAGCAGCTTATAATGTTTAACCTGAGTTGCAATGTCTAAGGTACGATGAGCTTCTAAAGTACAAAGTCCATCTTGTGTTGGCCATGGCCCAAATGTGGCTGCATGAGAGTTAACAAAAGCCATGGTATTAAGATTGTAACCCTTGAACTTTTCAGTACATTTGAGATAATGGTTAAATTCTAGACCTGTGTAACGATGTGGATAGAAATTATGACTTCCAAGCAAGTTTTCTACATTTGGCGAATAATCCATAATCGAGTCTACATATGTCGTGCCTTGACTCATGTTAATTTCAATCTTGATGCCATAGGGATTACGTGTCATGCGAGCTTCTTCCGCACCAGTAAAGCCAATATCTAGGCGTATTCCATCTGCTCCCATCTCATGAAAAAAGCTCAAATCATCGTAGCTAATCTCCAGTTGATCAAAGAGGCCTGGATTAATATCGACCATAACTTCCATGCCTAGACTGTTGGCATAAGCAACAACCCTTTTAAATCCAGTTAAGACAGTCTCTTTATCTCCATCAATTTCTAACAGTGAGGTAAAAACACGTTTGAAACCATAGCGATGTGCCAAATCCAAATATGCCTTATCTGCTTCAAAGTTAGACCGTTCCGGATAAATGGAAACTCCTAATTTTCCCATCTTCTCTCCCTTTTCTAATTTTTTTATATTTCATTTTTAATACTGAAATAAAGCTTAACTCTATGATAAGGTTTTCATAAAGAAAATGCAAGCGCTATCCTCGCGAAAAAAACATGTTTCTTAAATTGAAACAATAAAGAAAGATTCTTATTTTTAGATAGGTTTGGCGCTTTCATAAGATAAGAACGAGATGTTACAGCGAAATCTGACTATACCAATTTAGTGTAGTTATATACTTGTAATCTCTGCTTTTATCCTCTCTTCTTAAGGGCCCTTCTTACAAAAAAAGTTACTGACCGCTCTGTCAGTAACTTTTTTAGAAGTATTCACGCAAAATAGCTTGCTCTTTCCGTAAGATTTTGGCAGTAAATTCACCAATAGACATTTTTTCTGGCTGGCCTTCGCCAAAAATCCGATGATTTTCAGGTAGAATCTCGTCAATAATTTCCACTGGAAAATCTGGTGGCCCATAACTTTCCAAAAAGGCATCTAAATTAACAATCCTTGCTTGCATATAAGGCAGTAAACTAATCTTAGCATGCTGTGGTTCACGCATATCTTGTTCCAAAGTCGCATCACTTGGCGCTTGCCAAACTACTTCAGAAAAAGCCCCCGCGTGACTCGCAATAAATCGATAAAGTCCTTGTTTAGCCTCATCAGTTAAAGTGATTAACTCACGTATCACAAAATCCATCCCAGAAAACTCATAAATCAAGTACCCTAATGCTTTTCCCTCTTCCCGATAAACAGCAAAATAAGGTTGGGATTTGTATTCAAAATAATAATGCCACTGTTCCACGCTACGAGCAAGAGAACCTTTATTATAAGCAGACTCATGGATTTTCATTAGATCTGTAAGCGTCTCTGAACTGCTCATAAGTGGACTGACAGCGCCGTCAGTAGCATGTTCTTTACTGCTGATCTGCTCCCGAGAAACCCTCCCAATTGTTCGGCGTCCTTGAGGGAAATCTTGAGCAGGCAGACGATAGAGTTTTTGCTCAAAAGCATAATGATAACCAAATTTGCCATAAAACTCGTAAGAAAAAGGAGCCAAATAAGAAAATACTGTGCCCGCTTCATAATTATCGCGCAAAAGCTCCGTCATAAGTCCCCGGATTGCACCATTACCTCTGTATTCAGGATAACTTGCAACGTAACCAACACCTGACATTTTCACGCGTTTGCCCCCCCAGTGAACCTCAAAATGAGAATCAATAACCATTGAAGTCAAGGCACTAGCCGAACGGTGCGTATAGGGCGTGGAAAAATTTAGAAGTGCTGAAAATGCCCGTTCCCGTTCTGGAGTAAGTTTCTTGTGAAAGGCATAAATAGAGAGGTCCAAAAGCTCTTTACTTAAAATTGTATTCGTATTCATGAGTTCATTTTAACATAAAGCTAAAAAAATGAGAAACTTTTTATGTTAGCGTTTTCTAACATCCCAACTAAAAAACAACCTTTTGGTTGTTTTCTCTTAAACTTCAGACAGTTAATTCAATTTCATTTTTTTCAGGGTCGAGAATGACGGCTTCATAATAACCATCTCCCGTTGTACGGGGACCAGATTTTATAGTGAAACCCTCTGCAACAAATCGGGCCACAAGCTCGTCTACTTTTTCCTTTGTCCCGAGTGAAAACGCCAGATGAGCATACCCCGTACTGACGGCTCGGTCAGAGCTGTTCAATCCTTCTTTTGTTCCTATTTCTAAGCGCGCACCATCAGAAAATGTTAAAAAGTAGGATTGAAAAGTCGTCTTTGGATTATGGTATTTTGCGCCAGCCGTTGCTCCAAAATAAGTCATATAAAATTGACGCATTTGTTCCAAATCTTGAACGAAAAGTCCGACATGTTCTATCTTCATCGTCATATCCTCTCTCAGCGACTGACCTGTCCGTTATAAGCCCGATTCATGTTATCCAACACCGCAAGCATTTGCCGCTTTTTTAAACGACCAAGAAAGAACCCAACGACCTTATCATTGACCATTTGGATAAACCCATTTGAGGTTTGTTGCTCTTGGATGTGGACTTCCGTGCTACGATCATCTATTTTATGGAGTTCCCATCGGGTTACAAAGGTATTGCGATTTGTTTTAGTAGTAAAATCATAAACACTAGGTTCTAATAATTCGTTTATCCGGATTGTTCCTCGCTGATTTTTACCGAAATTTTTAGTGTATTCAAAGCCATTAAGATTACGTATTTTAGGGCGTTTCCCTGTATTTTTTTCTATATCAAATAAACATGAATCCACAATTTTTTCAAATATAAAATCACGCGGGGCATCAATGGTTTTATTAATTTTCATGACTAAATCATCTCCTTGAGCATTTTCTTTAAGCCTATTCTAACAAGATTAAAACTTCTTTGCAAGCACTTTCACGTTTCCAAAACTGAAATAAGTTTTTTATTTAAAGAAGGGCAGAGTGACAAAGAGAACAAGTAACACTAAAAATGCACCAGTAGCAAAAATTCGGAATTGTGCCGGGATAGAAGGTTTAAAAGCTTTAGGTGGTAGGATTGCCGCCAATAAAACCCCACCGATAGCCCCACCAACATGTGCCCAAATACTGACATTGCCTAGTGAGAAAAGGTTAAGAAATAAATTGGCGATAATTAGGACGGCAAATGTTTTTCCGATTTGTTGAAGAAAGGGGTGTTGGGTAAAATAACCAATACCTGCTACTGCTGCAAAGAGGCCGAATAATGAAGTCGATGCACCTGCAGATACGATATTAGGGGTTATCAAAAAGACTAGGGCATTCCCAAAAATCCCTGACAAAAGATAGATGAGGGTAAATCTTAACCACCCAAACACATTTTCTACTTGGCGACCGATAAAAAAGAGCGTTGCTGTATTCATCAAGAAATGTGCCCAACCAATGTGCACAAAAATGGGGGTAAAAAGGCGCCATATCTGGCTTGGATCTTGCAGAATCGCCGGACCAAAAAATGCCCCAGCGTTGAAGAGGTTGATTGTGGAGGTAGCTTGCGCACCAAAACTAAAAAATTGCCACAACCACACGAGTGTAGTCAAGAGGGAAAGGACATAAGTCGCTTTGTAACGGGTAAAATCTCGCTTTATTTCATTAAAATTCATTTTTTTCTCCTATAAACATATGTTGGACAGGCTTATCATGAGGTTCAGGTTGAAAATCATTCCTTTGAAAATCGTAAAGTACTGAAGCAGTTTGTCCTGAAAAATTAGCTAAATAACGGTCATAATAGCCTCCACCAAAACCAATACGGTAGCCATTTGTATTCCAAGCAAGGCCAGGAACGAGTATCAAATCTGGTTCTATTGCTTCAGTCGCTGTAGGTTCAAGCAGACCAAACGTAGAACGTTGCAATTGATTTTTATCATAGTTAGCAAACATTAATTGACGCTGGGGCAAACATTTGGGAATAAGAATCGTTTTTTCTTGTTCTTCTTCAAAGAGCAGTGTCAGATCAAATTCCTCAGGCATGGGCATATACAGCGCCACTTTTTCAGCCTTTTTCCAAGCAGGTGATGCGGTAAGCTGGGCAATTACCTGCTTTGTTTGACGTTTTTTTTGATCAGTTGGAAATATTTTTAACTTTTTGAACACTTTTTCGCGAATTTGGGCTTTACTTTCCATACTAACTATGATAACATGAAAGTGTAAGTTTTTGTTTTACGATTAGTTCTGCGCTTTTGGGTTCATTCCTATTCAAGATTCAGATTTACAAATTTTATAATAAGGAAGTACCAAAATATGGCTCAAGGAACTGTAAAATGGTTTAACGCAACTAAAGGCTTCGGCTTTATCACTACTGAAGAAGGAAACGATGTTTTCGCTCACTTCTCAGCTATCCAAACTGACGGCTTCAAAACACTTGACGAAGGTCAAAAAGTAACTTTTGAAGTTGAAGAAGGCCCTCGTGGACCACAAGCTGTTAATATCCAAAAATAATTAGCGCTTGAAGCCTGCCATTATTGGTAGGCTTTTCTTTTTGCATTTTTTACAAACAAGTAACCAACTTTTACTCCAATAGAGTTAAAGCTAGAGACAGTTTTTTTGTCATCTTTCTTAAAAAGGCCGTTGAGTCCTTCTTTTCCCTTTTTATTCGAGTTTTTTGTTTTTGTACATAAAAAAGCGCTATTTTACAGAAAATAACCTTGTAAAAAGCCAAGAAATAAACTAAAATAAAGAAAACAACTACGTTCATTTAGGGAAAACATGAAAGATTTAACAAAAGGAAATATTTTAACAGGGCTTATCGCTTTTACTTTGCCCCTCTTGTTAGGGAACTTTTTTCAAGTTCTCTATAATACAGCTGATACACTGATCGTTGGGCAAACACTTGGAAAAAATGCTCTGGCATCTGTTGGTGCGACCGGCTCTATCAACTTTTTAATTGTCGGCTTTGCCCAAGGGATGACTGCTGGCTTAACTATTTTGACTGCGCAGCGGTTCGGTGCAAAAGACCATCTAGCAATCAAAAAATCTTATGTGACTGGTCTTTACTTCACTGTAGCGGTCTCGATTTTACTGAGTATTCTCTCTATTATTTTTGTGGGACCACTTTTACAACTCATGCAGACACCCGCAGAAATCTTTGAAGGGGCTAAGACTTTCATGAGAATTATGCTGGGTGGGATGATTGCGACTAATCTCTACGCTTATCTGTCAAATGCTTTACGCGCGTTGGGAGATTCCAAAACACCACTTTACGCCTTGATTGTCGCCTCGATTCTGAATATCGGCTTCGAATACTTTGCCATCTTAGTTTTAAAACTTGGCTTAGCTGGGGCAAGTAGTGCGACAATTTTAGCCCAGACTATTTCCGTTCTCTTTCTTTTGTGGCATATTAAACGTAAAGTCCCAGAATATCATCTCAATCGCGCTCTTTGGCACATAGATCGCCAAGAAATATTGCATCATGCGCGTTTAGCCGTCCCAATGGGTTTTCAGTCAAGTATTATAGCGATTGGCTCTATTACGTTGCAAATTGCCCTTAATAAAATGGGAACTGACGCCGTCGCCACTCAAGCCATTGTCTCAAAAATTGACCAGCTAGCGATGCTCCCCATGATGTCAATGGGACTTGCGATGGCTACTTTTGGCGCTCAAAATTATGGTGCCCGACAGTACAAGCGTATTAATCAAGGCTTAATACGTGCTTTGGCTATAGCTGTAAGCTGGTCAATTGCCTTTGCCTTACTTTTGAATATCGCACATTTCTATTTTACTACGGCTTTTATCTCGGCGAGCCAGACCGCTGTTATTGAGATGTCGAGTCATTATTACTTGGTCAACGGAAGTTTCTATTGGCTTTTGGCCATCTTGTTTGTTACACGCTCAACAATTCAAGGACTAGGAAACGCCAAAATTCCCACACTCTGTGGTTTTGCAGAACTCTTTATGAGGGCGGGCGTTGCGATTATAGGGGTATTACTACTTAATTATACAGTCATTATTGCAAGTAATCCCGCCGCTTGGATTGGCTCCACTTCAATTCTCATTCCCACGACCCTGCGTATGATTAAACGTTTCCGTCGTAATGAAGATTTATATGAAAAAACCGCCTAAAAGGCGTTTTTTTATTTCATCACTGACTGACAGCCCCGTCAGCATCCCTTTTACGGTAATACTCAGGTAAAAGGAGTAGGCCAGCATCTTCAAAAGCTTTAGCCACTTGTAAGAGTAGAATTTCTGAATTTTTCGGTCCCCAAAGTTGAACACCTAACGGGAGATTTGTTTTTTCATTGACATAAATCGGTAAGGATAAGGCAGGTTGCCCTGTTAAGTTACTGATGAAGTTATAAGGTGTAAAAGCTAATGAGCGAGCAAAAGCTTGCTCAATAATTTCCATCTGTTTCTCAAAATCATAATGGGCAATCTGGTGCAATTGCTCTAAAACTTCAGGACTTATGAGTTCTTCACCAATTTTGGGCGCAGTCTTGGCAGTTGTAGGGGTAAGGAAGAGGTCATAATCTTGATAAATTTTTTCTGAAAACAGTTCTGCCGTAGCATCCCAGCGCACAAGTGCATCAATATAGTTAGTCACTGGTACTTTTCGCCCCGCTTCTAAAAGCGCATAGCTGAGTGGTTCAATCGCAGGTGGTGTTATTTTTTTACCTGTAGCTTTTTCCAAGGGTTCTAACATAGCCAGGGTTTCAGCTGCATTCATTTGATAGTAAGTACGTATAAGAGCTGTAGCTTCCAAAGGAAAGGGAACTTGCGTTACTTCATGTCCTTGGTCTTTTAAAAATTGTACAGCTTTTCGCACAGCCTTAATGGCATCTTCAGAAAGTTCAACCCCTTTTATCGGACTTTCAAGTGAAAAAGCGATTTTTTTATTACTGACAGGCCTGTCAGTAGTCTCACAAAGTTCGATTAACTGTTGCTCATCCACTAAGGGTGCTTGATAAGGCGCTCCCTCTTGGACGGTTTGTAATTCTAACAAGAAACGTGCCGTATCCCGAACAGATACATTCAGAGCTCCTGTAATAGCTGCTCCTTGCCAGCCTCGGTAATAACCTGGCCCTTGTGGCATTCGCCCTCGTGTCATTTTTAGTCCGATTAAACCCGAAAAGGAAGCTGGAATCCTTATCGATCCTCCCCCATCTGAGGCACCAGCGATACTGAACATCCCTGATGCCACAGCAGATGCTGCTCCACCAGAAGAGCCCCCTGAATAATACGCTGGGTTCCAGACATTTCTTGTGTCTCCATAAAGTTTCGAGTCTGAGATATTTTTAAAACCAAATTCAGGCGAATTGGTCTGTCCATAAGGTGTAAGACCAGCTTGCATAATTCCTTTAACGTAGTTATCATCAGCCTCAGCCGTTACATCCGCAAACAGAAGTGAGCTAGATGTATCAGGGAGCCCTTCATGCGTCTGTCCCAACATTTTTAAAGCAAAGGGTACACCAGCGAAAAAGCCTGGTGACGTCTGTGCAAGATCCTGTTTAGCTAAAGACAGATCCTCTGCTACCACAGCGTTATAAAGAGGATTGAGCTGCTCAATCTTCTCTTTTGTCATCTCTAATAATGTTTCTGCGGACAGAGCTCCTGATCGGATTTGATTTGCCCAAAAGGTCGCATCTTTAATTTCTGGCATCCATTTCTCCTTTAAAATATGATAGGGACAAGGATCCCCTACTGAAGGTGCACTTAAGTTAATTCTACCATATCCAAGAAAAAATAATAAAACACACACACTTCTAAAAGAAGGTGCGTGTGTTATATTAAAAATTATCCAATTCTTGATACAAAAGTTTTTGCGCAACCGTTGGGTTAGCTTGTCCTTTAGTTGCTTTCATCAATTGACCAACCAAAGCTTTCGCCGCATTTTGCTTCCCACCACGATAATCGGCTACAGATTGTTCATTCTTAGCAAATACATCATGAATGATTGGCAAAAGCACGGCAGGGTCAGAAATTTGAACCAAACCAGCTTTCTTGACAAATTCTTCGGCAGAACCACCATTTTTTGCTAATTCAATAAAGACTTTTTTAGCAATTTTTGAAGAAATTGTGCCATCTGAAATCAAACGAATCATTTCTGTCAGATTTTCTGGAGTTAAGCCAATCTCATGAAGTTCTTTTTTCTCACTGTTTAGGTATTGCGCTACTTCACCTTGCAACCAATTTGAAACCAATTTAGGATCAGTATCAAATTTGACCGCTTCATCAAAGAAATCAGACACTTCTTTCGTTGCGGTCAATTGACGCGCATCGTAGTCTGACAAGCCCAAATCATTGATGTAATGCACCCGACGAGCGCTTGCCGTCATTGGCAAACTTTGACGCATTTCTTCAATCCATTCGTCAGAAATTTCAAAACGAGGGACATCTGGCTCTGGGAAGTAACGGTAATCAGAAGCGCCTTCTTTAACACGCATCAAGATTGTTTCTCCGGTTTTGTCATTAAAACGACGTGTTTCTTGACGAATTACGCCACCAGCACGCAAAATTTTAGCTTGACGGGCAACTTCAAAGTCCAAAGCTTTTTTGACATTGCTAAATGAGTTCATGTTTTTAACTTCTGTCTTCACCCCAAAAGCTTCTTGGCCATAAGGACGGAGTGAAACATTGGCATCACAACGCATTGAACCTTCTTCCATCTTCACATCAGAAATTCCTGTGTAAAGAATGGCTTCTTTAAGTGCTGTCAGATAAGCATAAGCTTCCTCAGGAGTGCGCATGTCAGCTTCTGAGACAATCTCAATCAATGGTACTCCTTGACGATTCAAATCGACATAAGAATAACCATCCGTTCCGTGCGTATTTTTCCCGGCATCTTCTTCTAAATGAGCGCGCTCAATGCGAATCGTCGCTTTATGGCCATCTTCAAGTTCAATTTCAATGGAACCATTGTAACCAATTGGCTCATCAAATTGTGAAATTTGGTAAGCTTTGGGATTATCAGGATAGAAATAATTTTTGCGGTCAAAATGCATTGATTTGTGAATATCCATATTCAAAGCAAGAGCCGCTTTAATTCCGCTATCAATTACCCCTTTATTCATTACTGGTAAAACACCAGGAAGTGACCAGTCAATCACATTTGTATTTGTATTAGGGTCTCCACCAAATTTTGTTGAGGCGGGACTGAAAATTTTTGAGTTTGTACTTAACTCAACGTGGACTTCAAGCCCAATTACTGTTTCAAAGTTCATTATTTTCTCCGATACTTTCTTTAAGAAAGTCAAATTATCCTAGTCAATATATTGTTTTCCGGTTTTTGACAATTTTTCAAGCAAACTAAGTTGTGACATGGTCGTTCTTTTTACTGACAAGTTTGTCAGCTCTGAGCGTTTTATAAATTTCGTTTCTGAAGTTTCACTATTTTCCAGAAAATCAATGGATAAAGCTTTACACTTAAAAACAAATTTATAATATTGCTTTCCTTGCGGTTGCCATTTGTCTGTATCGAAAATCGCTAATAAGCGCTCAATCTCTCCAGAAACTCCAGCTTCCTCTTTCAACTCCTTAAGTAGATTTTCACTTGGCGTAAATCCAATCTCTCCATATCCACCTGGTAAGACCCAGTCTCCCTGAATTTTATCCCGAACAAAGAGTATCTCTTTTTCTTCATTTTGAATAAAAGCCCGCACATCAATCATCGGTGTCGGATAAGAATTATTTGGACGAAAGAGATCTGTCAGCTCCTCTTTAGTCAAAGTAGTTGAATGCTTTAAAAGTTGAGGTAAAATCGCTTTGATTTCATGATAACGTTCAATATCAAAGACATCTTTCCCGTAAAAAAGTCCTGCATCAGCAACTGCATTTAATCGCTTGATTAATTCGTCAAATTCCATTTTTTATTTTCCAAAAATAATCGGTTGTTTTTTGTGGAAATCAGTAGTTGCTTCAAAAGCAGCCGCTACTTGATAAATCGTTTCTTCATCGTAACGTTTACCAATCAATTGCATTCCCACAGGTAGTCCATCGGCAAAACCAGCAGGAATTGAAATTCCTGGAAGGCCAGCTAGGTTGACTGGAATTGTCAATAAATCCGCCAAATACATTGAAAGTGGATCATCAACACGTGCTCCCAAGTCCCAAGCTGGTGTCGGAGTTGTTGGGCCTAAGATTAAATCATATTTTTCAAAAACTTTTGCAAAATCATTGATGATTAAAGTACGAACTTGACCTGCTTTTTTGAAATGTTTATCATAAGAACCTGCTGAAAGACTGAAAGTTCCTAACATAATTCGACGTTGAACTTCTGGACCAAATCCTTCAGAACGTGATTTTACATACAAATCTTCAAGATTTTTGATGTCTTGTGCACGATAACCGTAACGAATACCATCAAAACGTTGAAGATTTGAGCTGGCTTCAGAAGAGGCAATAATATAATAAACTGCAACACCATATTTACTGTGAGGAAGACTCACTTCTTCAACAATGGCACCCAATTTTTCCAAATGTTTAGCTGCTGCCAAAATTTGTTCTTTTACTTTTTCATCAATTCCTTCACCAAAATATTCTTTAGGCAAAGCAATTTTCATTCCTTTAATGTCTTGACCAATTTTACTTGTAAAGTCGGGAACTGCAACATTTGATGATGTGCTATCATTTTTATCAAAGCCAGAAATGACATTCAAAAGTTGAGCATTTTCTTCGACTGTTGGCGCCAATGGACCGATTTGGTCTAATGATGAAGCAAAAGCAATTAAACCAAAACGACTCACACGACCATAAGTTGGTTTCAAACCAACAATACCATTGAATGCGGCAGGTTGGCGAATTGAGCCACCCGTATCTGAACCCAATGATAAACGAACTTGACCAGAAGCAACTGAAGCCGCAGAACCAGATGAAGAACCACCAGGTACTTTTGTTTGATCCCAAGCGTTTTTGGTTGGCTTAACTGAAGAATTTTCACCAGAACCACCCATCGCAAACTCATCCATATTGAGTTTACCAATTGTAATTAACCCAGATTCGCTCAATTTATTCGCAACCGTTGCATTATAAGGCGGAATCCAACCTCCAAGAATTTTTGAGGCAGCTGTTGTTTCAATTCCTTCTGTAACAATATTATCTTTGACAGCAATTGAGATTCCGTCAGTCACAACATCTGGATTAATGCCACGAGCATCAATTGCAGCAGCATCTTGCAAAGCTTTTTCTTCTGTAATGCTCAAAAAAGCATCAATTTGTGGTTCACGTGCAGAAATATCAGAAAGCGTTGCTTTTGTCAGTTCAAGAGCAGAAATTTCTTTATTGACAAGTAGCTCATGAAGCTCTTTGATTGATTTGTTATTGTATGACATTAAGCATCTCCTCCATCAGAAAGCATCGCTGGAACTTTGATAAAGCCGTCTTCTTTTTCAGGAACGGCTGCCATGAGTTTTTCACGGTCAAGTCCTTTTTCTGCCACATCTTCACGCATGAAGTTGAGATTATCTGCCACATTCATAGTAAATGGGACACCTTCACCATCAACTTCATCTAACATTTCAACCATATCAATGATTTTTCCAAAAGTATCGGTAAATGATTTTACTTCATTTTCCGAGAATTCAAGCTTTGACAAAAGCGCCACGTGCTTGACTTGTTCCTCTGTAATTTGACTCATATTTTTAATCTCCAGTTTTTTAGAGTGTATTCTTGTTAATTATAACAAAAAATCACGCTTTTAGCAGGCTACCAGTAACTTTACAACATTCCTTCATATTTTTTACTGACTGCCCTCTTTTAAACGCTGATCCATTCGAAAAGTGCTGACAGCTTATTACGTCAGCAAATTTTTGATGCATAAAAACCTCCCGTCGAGGACAGGAGGTTAACGAAGTCGTATTCTAACTACCGAGGTTTTTAGACCCTGGCTTTTAGAAATTACGTCCAGCAAGTTTATCAAACAAACCTGAGTTAAGGACTTTCAGATAAGTCCCTTTCATACCAAGTGAACGAGATTCAATCACACCTGCAGATTCAAGTTTGCGTAAAGCATTAACAATCACTGAGCGTGTAATTCCGATTTTATCAGCAATGACTGAGGCAATAACGTGGCCTTCTTCTCCATCAAGTTCTTCAATAATGGCTTTCACGGCTTTCATTTCTGAGTAAGAAAGTGTGTTTACCGCCATCGTCGCCATGGTATCTTTACGGATATTTTCTTCCATTTGTTCAAGCTTAAGGTTTGAAAGTTGCACCCCAATTACAGTGGTAGCCAGTTCGACCAAAATAAGGTCATCATCCGTAAATTCTCCGTCTTCACGCCACATAATAAAGGTTCCAAGACGCATGCCTGAACCATAAATAGGCGCCAAAGTTGTCACACCCTTAGGAAAGTTTTCTAAAACTTCTTCTGGGAAGATTGCCAAAGGTTTGTCTACAGGTACGTTAGCCATAGTGTCGTAGATACGAACCGCAGCACGAACATATTCATCTGGTAATTTACGATCATAGAAAAATTGATCTACGCGTTCATTATTCGTATTGTAAGGAAGTGAGTAACCAAGTAACTCACCTTTCGTATTAATCACGCAGGCATTACAGTCAATGACATTTGCTAAGCGTTCCGTCATGCTATTGTATGGAAGCTCCTGTTGCAAATCGGTCACGCCATCTTGCAAAATCGCGGTGATTTTACGTGTTTTTTCAAGTAATGTAGCCACTCTGTTCTCCTAGTTTTTTTATATTATTCATTTTATACAAAATTTTTCATAATTAGTATAACATAAAAAAAGTTGATTGACAATAAAAATTGTCAGAAAATTATTCTCAACAAAAAAAGATATATGAATTATTCATACATCTTCGAGTCTTTAACTATCTACGATACTGTTGCAAGAAGCGTTCCATTTTTTCTTGTATTTCCGCCAGTTCATCTACCCGCGGAAGATAGACAATCCGGAAATGGTCAGGTTCTTGCCAATTGAATCCGCGTCCATGCACCAAGAGAATCTTTTCTTGCTTCAAGAAGTCTAACACAAACTGCTCATCATTGTCAATCTGATACATTTCTCTGTCAATCTTTGGAAAAATATAAAAAGCGGCCTGGGGCTTAACTGCTGAGAGACCCGGGATATCGTTAATTGCTTTATAGATGAATTCTCGTTGTTCAAAGATTCTTCCACCAGGCAATAACAGTTTATCGACAGATTGAATTCCCCCCAGCGAAGTTTGCACCACCGACTGTGCCAACACATTTGAACATAGACGCATTGAGGCTAACATATTAAGTCCTTCTATATAGCCTTTTACATGCGATTTTTCCCCTGAGAGCACCATCCAACCCACACGAAAACCAGCGATGCGATGGGATTTAGATAAGCCGTTCATTGTTACTACAAATAAGTCAGGAGCAAGACTTGCAATAGGGATATGCTCTGCGCCATCCATTACCAAGCGATCATAAATTTCGTCTGAATAGATGATAAGATTATTTTCACGTGCTACCTGGACGATATCAAGTAGTAAGTCCTTCGAGTAGAGTGCTCCCGTAGGATTATTGGGGTTAATCAGTACAATCGCCTTGGTATTACTCGTAATCTTTGCCCGTATGTCATCAATATCAGGAAACCAACCCGCTTGTTCGTCACAGATATAGTGCACTGCCTTACCGCCTGCTAAGCTCACTGCCGCTGTCCAAAGAGGATAGTCTGGCATCGGAATCAGTACCTCATCACCCGTGTTGAGTAGCCCTTGCATCGCCATGACGATCAATTCGGAAACACCATTACCTGTGAAGATGTCATTAATATCAAGATTAGGGAAACCTTTTATCTGACAATATTGCATAATCGCCTTACGTGCTGAGAAAATACCGCGAGAATCTGAGTACCCTTCGCTCTCAACGGCATGCGCCATCAAATCACTGATAACCTCATCAGGCGCTAAAAAGCCAAATTCAGCAGGATTACCTGTGTTAAGCCGGAGTATTTTCTCACCATTAGCACGCATGCGTTGTGCTTCATCAAGCACAGGTCCACGGATATCATAACTGACGTGATCAAGTTTATTTGATTTTTCAAATGTTCTCATATTGGCCTCCAGAACTTTTGGATACGGTGATGCTGATTTCGTCAGTAACTGACCGTGCGATCAGCAGTCGACGAAAAGTCTAGTCTATTTCTTCTGATAAATACGGAAGTATTCCCCCGAATAATTGGCAACTTTGTAATGACTTGCTAAGGCTTTTTCTAAAGATTTTGGAACAGTCTGTCCTGCTTGAAGCACTACATATTGGTCAGACATTTTTTCAACTTTTAAGTCATAGCTTTGTGTAAATTTCACAGGGTAATTTGAAGGGACAGTATCTATGGTAGAGACCCGTTTACTCTTAAGGTTGATGTCTTTACCAGCTGTCACTGCATAAACCCGATCTGATGTTTTTGCATGCTGGTTCAGGTAATGCACAACAGCATTCTCTTCGCTAAAGGTCTTATGATTTAAGAAATGATAAGTCAAGGGAGTAAAAATTATAAAAAGAACAGCCAAGATAGGGGCAAACAAACGATTCTGCAAATATTTTAGCAATATTTGATCGCTGTCTTTTACACCGAGCCCAGCAAACACAGCAATATAAGGCAATACAGCTAATAAATTGGAACTGTCAAAACTCTTATTGAAAATCACAATTAAAGTAACTACAACGATACCAAGTAAAAGTAGTACGTACCAAATGTTAGCACGCCCCGCTTTTTTTAGTTGAAGTATTCCTTGCGCAAATCCTGTAACAATACCAAAAACTAAAACCAAAACCAACGCTTTTGCAAGTGTCAATAGTAAATCATCAGGTAAACCAAAATTTGAAAAAGGAATCAGCACCGATTGCTCAATAGAAGTGTAAAGCGTTTGTTCCTCTAAGGCATAGTAAGCCACAGAATAGCCAACAAGTAAAATCCCTAAGATACTTGCAAGCAATTGATAAAACCCACGCCCCACTCGACGATGGAGCAGATTATAAATTAATAAAGCGACACCCGAGAGTACAAAAAAGAGCGTCATGATTGGAGCGATTACAAATGTAAAAGCCCCCGCCATCCCAAAACGAATGAAGCCTTTATCTGTTGTTCCTTCCTGAAAATAGCGAAAGATGAAACCTGCTGCCCACAAAGCAAAAGGAAGGGCAAAAAGTGTTGGAGTATCTCCTCCACGAGCTAATCCCGTAATTGTGACTAAGGTAAAGGCTGAAACAATTGTTGCCGCCATCTGGTTGCGCGTTTGTTGAAAAACCAAGCGATAAGACAAAATCCCACTAATCAGCAGAGCAACAAGCTCAAAAAGCCAGAGAAGCCATGTGCTCCCACCAATATTCCCCAGCCAATTAATCAGGTAAAATAAGGAGCCACCCGAACCGTAAAAATCATTATAAGGCACTAGGCCTTGATGCATAGCTAAACCTGAGTAGAGGTTTTGAGATTGTAAGGGGGTTGCTACATGCTGCCATAAAGGAAAAGCATAAAAAGTCAAGCCCAAAAGTACTGACAGCCCTGTCAGTAAGCCATAGAGCCACAAAGGAGCACTGACGGCTTCATGACGTGAGAAGCTTGAGCGAGCAGCTCTCTGGCGTGTTTCAGTCAGTGGTGTTACTTCGAGATGTTCTGTTGCCTGATCTGCTGCTGCCTCTACAACATCAAAGTCTTTTTTAGCCCAACGCGAACTCCGGCGCTCATGGCGTGACGAGCGCGTTTTATATTCATTTGACATGACGTCCTCCGATGTTTCCGCGGGGGAAACCTTTTTTGTAGGGTTTTCCATTTTATGAAAAACCATAGTAGTAAAAGAATTATATCAAATTTTTGGACAACACTCAATAAAATTGAAAATATTAGAAAATTATAGTCAAAAAAATTACTGACCAACTGGTCAGTAATTAAGCCTCTTACAAGCATTCTCCATCTTATCTTTTAAACTTTCCCACTAACCAAATGGCAAGGGCAAGTACGGCGATAAAGAGCCAAAAATGTGGATTAAAAAGAAGCATAATCCCTGCGAAAATAATCCGAATCACGAGCAAAATAAGTAAAATGGGTAAAATGTAGCGAAAGAAAATCCGTGTAGCCACCACACCAAAAACGACAAGCAAGATGGAAATAATCGCGCCAAACAAAATTAACCCTGATAAAAAACCTAAAAACATACTATTCTCCTTCTAATTAAAACGGGGCCCACGACTGGCTTTTACTAACCAGACGATAAAAGCAATCACCAGTACCGTCCCAAGAAAATGAGGGCTCAACAAGAGCATCAAACCGCCAAACAAGACACGCACTATCAGTAAAAGCACTAAAACGGGCAAAACAATCTTAAACATTCCTCTCATCATTAAAAATAAAGCTAAAAGCATTAATAATACAAACATTCTCTTCCTCCTCAACTTCGTGAGCTTCTTCAGTTACTTTTCTTACCCTAATTATATCAATAAAAAAGACCGTTTCTCTCGGCCTTTTGACTGATTTTTTTCTTCCTTTTTTACTGATGGCTCTGTCAGTGAGCTTTTACGGTGTTAGTGGCCGTCCCATCAGCATAATTAATATTAGCATTGGGCGCAACATTATCTAGCACGACCACTGTTGCCCCATCATGACCTGTTTTTTCTCGTCCACCACCCAATTTTATAGTCAGTGGTTGCCCTTTTTGATCAAAGCCTACATAAGCCAAACGGATTTGTCGCGGTAAAAGTTCATTGCCTTTGTAAAGTGGGGTAACTTGATAATCCAAGTAGTAGTTAGGATGATTTGCGAGCCAACTGTCTAAACGATTCTCATAGTAGAGCATGCTTGCAGTATTGCCATCATTCATCCCCGTAAAACTACCTCCATTAAACCAAGCCGTTTCAGGCACTAAATTCCGTGGTTCATCATTGAGTCCAGAAAATTGGTAACCGACCAGATGACCGCGCGCCATCAGCCACATTTTTCCCACTGAACCATCAGATTTTTTATAATAAAAATTATAGTTATGCCAGCCCACAGGATTATAGTTCAGCGGCTCCCGTTTTACCTTTGGTTCTTGTGAATCCTTTAGCTGAATGTGAGCATCCACAGCCCGTCCTAACGCATCCGTATTTGCGAGAACCAACTGGCGTTTATTTTGAAATGATAAAGGTTTTTGAGCGACAGAGCTAGCCAGTTGCTTTGTCGCCTGTGAAGTTGGTTCTTGACTGGAAGATGTGGTTGGCCCTTTAACCCATTGTTCAAGATTTAAACGGTCACTTCCCAAATAGCCCACTAGCAAGGCAATCACGACAATTATCAGTCGTGTTAAAGCTTTCTTTTGTTTCTTATTCATAACTTAATTATACCAGAAAAACTTTTTCAACTAATAAAAATGCAAATCTACATGCAACTTAGCGCATTAGTGTATAATATAGACAAAATCAAACGGAGGTACTACTATGTACGAATTTGAAAATCCAAGTCCCGCCACCATCTTTGGTTACCTCAAAAAAGCTAAAACGATTGCAGTTGTAGGGCTTAGCAACAAAACTGACCGGACGTCCTACTTAATTGCTGAAGGCTTACAAAAAAATGGCTATCGTATCGTTCCTGTTAATCCTACTTTAAAAGGTACTGAATTACTGGGCGAAAAGGTTTATGGTACACTTCAAGAAATTCCTTTTCATATTGATATTGTAGATATTTTTCGTCGAAGTGAATTTTTACCCGAGGTGGCTCATGATTTTTTGGAAACCGATGCTGATGTCTTCTGGGCTCAATTGGGTTTACAATCTCAAGAAGCCGAACAAATCTTACGCTCCGCTCAGCGTGATTCCATTGTGATGAATCGCTGTATCAAGATTGAATATGCCTATTCCGGCTTAGCAAACTTGTGAGTTTTTCAAGGACTGACCAAACGCTCAGTCCTTTTTTCATCGCTCCAAGTAACCTTATTCATACACGATGCAACAAATTGTTGTCTTTTTTTGATATAATAGCAAAGTTAATTACGAAAACACAAAACTCTCGTCCACCTGCGAGAGTTTTGTCTATTTTTAGTTTCTATGTTTCCGCATACATTCAATGTACAGTTTTTTTAAAGAAAGGATTTTATGAAAGAAAAACTTTGGACGACCACTTTCGTGGTCAATATGATGCTTAATTTCATTTTTTATCTCGTTTTTTATCTCCCAACCGTCGTTATCGGAACGATGGCGATGACAAATTACCATGCTTCCGCTAGTATTGCTGGGATTTTATCGGGAATTTTTATTGTCGGAGGCTTCGTTGCCCGCCTCTGGACAGGAAATAACATGAAGCGTTTTGGCGCTAAAAAACTCCTCTATATCGGGACAACCATCTTTTTTGTCCTTACATTTGGCTACTTTTTTATTCATAGCGTTGGCTTGCTTTTGCTTTTACGCCTTATCCACGGTATGGGATTTGGTATAGCCGCAACAGCTTCAGGAACCTTAGCAGGTGCGATAGTCCCATCTAGTCGGCGAGGAGAGGGAATTGGTTACTATGCCCTATCCGTTACCCTTTCCTCAGCAGTCGGACCTTTTTTATCCATGTTTCTTTACCGGCTCTATGGCTTTAATGCCGTGGTTTTACTCTCTGCGCTGCTTCTTTTTATCGCACTGATTGGAATTTTCTTTCTTCGTATACAAGCAACTCCTGCTGACCCCTCCGTCAGTGAAGGAACCACTAAGAAATTTGCTTGGTCTAATTATTTTGAAAAACAAGCGGTTCCAATTTCCTTTATTGCCTTTTTGATTGGGATTTCTTATTCAAGTATCCTTTCGTTCATGGATGCTTATGCACAAAATATCCACTTATCAGAAGCGGCTTCCTTTTTCTTTTTAGTTTACGCTATTACAGTTCTTGTCTCACGCCCCGTAACAGGACGAATTTTCGACCGCTTTGGGGACAACGCAGTCATGTATCCTACTTACCTCTTCTTTGCCCTCGGACTTTTGTTAATTGGTTTTGCCCAATCTGGTTGGATGCTCCTCCTTGCCGCAGTTTTTGTCGGGTTAGGATATGGTTCCTTTTCACCTTTCGGACAAGCTATTGCAATTCGTAGTGCGGAGGTGCACCGCTTAGGTGTGACAACTTCAACCTTCTTTGGATTGATGGATATGGGCGTCGGCTTTGGACCATTCATTCTAGGTTTACTCATGCCTTTACTGGGTTACCGTAATCTTTATCTTGCCTCTGCTATCTTAGCGGTACTTATTGCTGTGATTTATTATTTTGTTCATGGACGACATTCTCATTCTAATCAAGACATTTAATTACCTCGCTAAAAAGACAATATCAAAAATAAGATATTGTCTTTTTTATTATCGAATGATCACCTTTACTGACAGCTCTGTCAGTAAAATATTTGTGCTTAAGCGCCAATATTTTCATAATAGGCTACAGAAGCCATATTCACGTATGGGGTTGTCCAAAAGCCGGCTAGTCCTCCTGTAACGCCATACAAAACATACCACCAAAAGAAGCTCAATTTAAAGATAAAGTAATCCGCGCGTAATCCTCTCATCATCGTAGCAGAGTCACGAAGTACACCCATTACCCCTTCATATTTATCTTGCTCCAATTGATCAAATAAGACATAAGTGGATTGCGACCAGCCCAAAGCTAAGTAGATGCCAAATGCCCACCCTATAATCGGAATAAACATTAAGACGATAAAGATGAGCCCCTTAACAATTGTCAGCAAAATGATTTTTCCAGCTGACCCGTCGTGAAATGGGACGAAAATGTTACTGAACTGAGGATTATTACGTTCGCCACGATAAATCTTGATGTAGTTGAAAACTGCGCCAACTGTAATCACTGCCACAAATAAAGTAAGGGCAATAATTAAAACCGCCATGATGAGTCCCACCACTGAAACAGCCAACCATACACTTCCTGGCAGAGCATCCAGCCCAGAGCTATTTTCATCAAGTGTGGTCCGCATTCCGTTGCCACCCCCTAAAATACCAAGTACGATGGGGATAATGAATAAAAGCATCTTCGAACCAAAATTATCCCTCAATGCCCCTTTTGCCCGCTCCTTTAAAGCCTTTCTCGTCATCTAAATTCCTCCTTTATCCTCGCTAGAAACGCTAGCCTTCTCAAATAATCTTTACTTAATTCTATTATACCAATAATTGCTAAGAAAAACCTAAGACTTTTGCCTGATTTTTGGAACATTACCTATAAAAACACCCCTTTTTTTGTTATACTTATAAGTGCTTAATTTTTTAATCTAATAAAGGAAAAATATGACTGAACACGCTATAAAATATAGACTTATCAAAAAAGAAAAACACACCGGCGCACGGCTTGGTGAAATTATCACACCACACGGTACCTTCCCAACACCAATGTTCATGCCTGTCGGCACTCAAGCCACTGTAAAAACCATGAGCCCAGAAGAACTCAAAACCCTTGGCTCTGGAATCATCCTCTCTAACACCTATCACCTCTGGCTTCGTCCCGGAGACGAGTTAGTTGCCGAAGCTGGCGGTCTTCACAAATTTATGAATTGGGACCAACCTATTCTGACTGATAGCGGCGGTTTCCAAGTTTACAGCTTGGTCCAAAACAAGAAAAACATCACCGAAGAAGGTGTCAAGTTCAAGAGCCATTTGGACGGACGTGAACTTTTCCTTAATCCCGAAAAAGCAATCAGCATTCAAAATAATCTTGGCTCTGATATCATGATGTCCTTTGACGAATGTCCCCCCTTTTATCAGCCCTATGACTATGTCAAAGCCTCAGTTGAGCGGACTTCACGTTGGGCGGAACGTGGTCTCAATGCTCACCGCCGTCCAAATGATCAAGGACTTTTCGGGATTGTTCAAGGCGCTGGTTTTGAAGATTTACGTCGTCAATCGGCTAGAGACTTGACTTCAATGGACTTCGCTGGTTATTCTATCGGCGGCCTTGCCGTTGGTGAATCTCATAAAGAAATGAATGCTGTCCTTGACTTTACAACACCAATGCTTCCAGAAGACAAACCCCGCTATTTAATGGGTGTTGGTGCGCCAGATAGCTTGATTGATGGTGTCATTCGTGGGGTTGATATGTTTGACTGCGTCCTCCCTACTCGTATCGCCCGAAACGGTACCTTAATGACTCACTTTGGCCGAGTAAATATCCGAAATGCCAAGTATGAGCACGATTTCACTCCACTTGACCCAATGTGCGATTGCTACACATGTACTAACTATACACGCGCCTACCTTCGTCATTTGATCAAAGCCGATGAAACCTTTGGTTTACGTCTTTGTTCTTATCATAATCTTCATTTCCTTGTCAATCTCATGAAAGACGTCCGTCAAGCTATTATGGACGACAATCTCCTTGAATTCCGTGAAGATTTCTGTGAGCGTTACGGTTATAATTTACCTAACGCCAAAGATTTTTAAGTCTTGAAAATATTTTTGAAAAGTTGTATGATTATGGAAGTGGAAATTTCACTTTCATAAATTGCCGAGTTAGCTCAGTCGGTAGAGCACTTCACTCGTAACGAAGGGGTCACAGGTTCGATTCCTGCACTCGGCATAATTATAAAACCGTATATACGGTTTTTTGTTTGTCTTCTTTTAATTTGAAACTTTTCACAAATTATTCAATGTAATTTGTAAAATAAAAAGCCACTAATTATTTAGTAGCTTTTTATTTTATAATTTTTGGAAATAACCCTATTTTATTTTTTAATAAAACTAACAATTGCAACAATCGCAATAATAGAAACGCTAACTAACCCAATTGGTGGCCAAAACCAAACGATGAAGAATGGAATTAGAATAACTGTAAACAGTCTTTTAGAAGACAGTGTATGCGTTAACTCATTTCGTTGTACTCCCTCATTTTCTTTCTTCAACTCGCGTTCCATGATATGAAATATAATCGGCCATATAAGCATAACAATCAAATAAAGCAATTCAGGCACTAACTTACCAGAGTTTTTTCCTACCCACCCAGTCGTAAAAGGGAAAAAAGACATAATAAATAACCAAATAGCATTTATCATATACACACGTGGAGTCACTATCGATATATCCTTGTATAATTGATGATGATTATACCATACAGTCATAATCATAAAAAAACTCAGTGCGTACACAAAAACAGGAATTGCCAGTTGATAAAGGGAGGTGACGCCACTTTCTTTAGGTGTTTCAAATTCCAAAACCATTATTGTTGCGATAATCGCAATTATCGCATCTGTAAATGCTAAAAATCTTTCTTTACTCAAAATTCTCTACTTTCTTTTATAAAAATATTATGTTTTAAGGTGTCTTAATAGCGTACCTATAAGTGTTTAAATTTATCTTCTAGATTAGAAGATAACTTCTGTCTCTTTGTTAACTTTATTTGTTGCTCAATAATTCTATTAGCCTGTGGGGAACTATAGCGTTCGATCTTATTATTAACTTCTTTTAAACTTTCTTCGAGTTGTATCTGTCTCGCTAATACTTGAGTTTTATGCCTGGACAGGATGTCTAATCTAGCATTGATTGTTTGTGGACCAACCATGCATAACTCTATATATTTTTTTATTTCCCTTATTTGCATACCAGTATTTTTCAAACAGCAAATAGTATAAATCATCGAGAGATCACTCTCTGTAAATTCTCGATAGCCCGAAGAATTCTTCGAAACAAAGGGAAGCAAGCCTTTTTTATCGTAATATCTTATAGTTGATATTGGTAGAGAAAAATGTTCTGCTACTTCTTTTATTGTGTAAGTTTTATTCATCAATTTTCTCCCTAATAAAAATTCATTGATCTTATCGCTTGCCCTAAACTATAGTTTATACTTTATAATGTCTATTATCAAGAATAAATGGAGGAAATATGATGAATACAGTTTTCATTACAGGTGCAAATAAGGGAATTGGCTTTGCTCTCAGTAAAACCATGGCTAAACAAGGATGGAGAGTTATCTTAGGAGCAAGAGACAAAGCAAAAGCTGAATCAGCAGTGTCAAAACTCAAAAATGCGGGAGTTGATAATATCGAATACGTACTAGTTGATTTGGAAGACTCTAATAAGATTAAAGATACACTCTCCGAGATTAAGGAAAAGTTTTCTTCAATTAATCTGCTAATCAATAATGCTGGTGTCCCCGGAAAACACGAAACTAGTCTAAATACTGAATTAACTGATTTAAAAAACACAATGCAAGTAAATTTCTTTGGTACTTTTCAATTAACTCAAGGCTTGTTACCACTTTTAGAAAAGAATAATGGACGGATTGTGAATATTACCATCCCAACAAAAGCTAACCCTTTTTGGAATCCATTTGCTTACAAGGCTACAAAAGCAGCGCAAAATGTCATGATGAATTCACTGGCTATTGATTTCACCAAAGAAAATCGTACACTAGAAATTTTTAGTATTCATCCGGGGCCAACAACCACAGATTTGAACGGCAATATTAGTGCTGAAGGTTTTCACTCTCCAGAAGACGTTGCTCAAAAGATGAGTTCTATTATTCTAGACGGTAAATCTCATCAAGGTGAATTCTTTGAGATCTATAACGAATTAGAAAATTAGCCTTGTTCATTCATAATTCTCTGGCATTGACTATATAAATAATGTTTTAATAAATAGAAAACCACTAAAGGTAACTTTTAGTGGTTTTTATTATAACCAATTAAATTTTATTGAAAAAAACAGCTTTACGCTATTTCTATCTATTTTCTGTTATCTTTTCGTGAACTTAATAATAATAGAAACATGCTTAAACCACCAATAATTAAGGGAAATCCCATACCTAGAATGAAGAAAGATGACATTGCATTTTCACCTGTTTGTGGTAAATTCTGCTCTGACATTCCACCATTTTTTCAGTTGCAGAATGGTGACCTTCTACTAATGGCCTATCTCAGTGTTCTTCAGGAATTTTATAAGTACCTTCATATAATTAACTCAACTTAAATTCTACTTCTTAGGATATTTTAACAAAATAATTTTCAATTTGGATGCCATTTATTGTACATCATTACACCTTTATGTAATATCAAGAAAAATTAATGTAAGATATGTAGGCAATATACTCAGCTTCTATTCCGATACTATAGTGTTATGAAGACATCTGAATGTTTTTCTGTTTTTGTAAAAGACGTGATATACCTTTTAAATTTAAAATTGTAGGTTTACGTTTTATTTAAAATCTTACTTAAAATAAAACTTCGAATAAAATTTGTATTTTTAATACCTATTTTTTGAAATTACCCCAAATTTGCCCCAATTTATTTTTCAATTTAAGAGTTTTAGCATAGGGAACTTTTTATAAAGCCTTATAACCCTTGAATTTAATTTTGAGAGTAACCTAAGGAATCCCACACTCGGCATAAATAAAAACTGTCTCTAAGGAGGCAGTTTTTTGTTATATATCCTAAGCCTGATAGGCAATACTTTCAAAATTTCTCAAAAAAACTTTTCGTAAATCCAAAGCATCAATTTCCGATAAAATGCTGAGTGTATGCCGTACCATTTTATACCCTCGTTTTTCGTCTTCAAATTTGTAAATCCAACAGCCTTGAACAAAGATACTCGAAATCCGTACATAAGTATCAAAAGGTGTCAGCAAATTTCCTAATTCCCCCATCAGTTTTTCAGAATAATCTTTATAACCTCGGCGAATCATTGACAAAATTGTTCGAATAACCAGTCGAATGAGAAGATTTCTAAAATCAGAAACCTCTTTCAGATATTGGTAATCATGCGATAAAATTCGTTCCATAATACAATAAAGCAGGCGAGGCTTAATTTCATCCAATGTATTGACCAAAACAAACATTTCATAACTGTGCCAGACATGATAACCAGATAGGCACTCTTCAACATACTGGACCTCATCAGTTGATAGTCGACTGTAACATGCTTTAGCTGACAAAGCAATCATCTGACTCTCCTCCGAATCATAAGCACTATTTTCCAAGTAAATTTGGTGTAGCGCGGAGGTATCGTTGCTAAAATAGTACTTTTCAATTTTTTTAAACTGACTCAACCAATAATCCTCTTCGTCATTATTAAGCATGAGCATATAGGAACGAAAAGTAGTGTGCATCTCTTGGAGGGCCAAATCTAACTTATCAAAAGAAATCAAAGATTTTCCATTTTCAAAATAAGAGAGCGTAGATTTTGATAAACCAATTCGCTCAAAATCTCTTAAAGATAATCGGTGCTGAAGTCTTAATTTTTTAAATGCTTGCCCATATTTTTTATAAATCATTTCTAGTTTCTCGCATATTTTTATAAGTAATAAACTTTAGTTGAAATAAGGTTTTGCGATAAAAATGACCAGAAGCCACTAGTCTCTTTTTAGAATTACTGACTGCTGATCTCTATTTTCTTCTAAAAGTTCCATTCGTTCGAATAGCCAATCCTGACACAGATTGTACATTTCTTGTTTTTGCTCTGTTGTCAAACGATGAAATATCTGTTCCACAGCTTTAACAGAGCAGTCATCAATCTCTCCCAAAAGATATTCAGGCGCCACTTCAAAATATCTTGCAAGTTCAAAAAGTCTTACGGCTGAAGGAATCTTATTTCGCTTATAATTGTTTAAGGAATTTCTTGGATAACCCAAGTCCTTAGCAACCTGATTAATGGATTTTCCTGATAGATCAGCCAACGCTTTAATTCTAGTAAATAACAAATTTTCTTCCATATCTTACTCTCCTCATATTTCAACAAATCAAAACAACTCTATCTTTCGTGTGGCCAATAAATTAAAAATACATTTGCCCTATTTTCATAGAAGGATTGGTGTTTTCATTTTATTTTAAGAAGCTCTCTCATATCAGAAATTAAAAAATCGGGATGAGCCTGCTGGAGTTCCGTTTTAGAATGGGCGCCCCATGTTACTCCACAAGTCTTTACATGTGCAGCCTGTCCCATTTGAAGATCAAAAACAGCATCCCCAATCATGAGTGTAGTTTTTTCATTACGCTGGAATCGTTCTAAAATGAGTAGAACTCCGTCAGGAGCAGGCTTGTAGTGGTGCACATCATCAGAACCTATAATACCATCAAAATATTGAGCAATGTCAAGTTGCTCGAGATTTCGGGCGAGGGAGCTAGAATGTTTACTTGAGACAACATATAAATGCTTCTGCGCTTTTTTTAGCTGTTGTAAGACTTCTTGAGTTCCTGGAAAAAGATGAAGGTGTGATGTTTCGAAACGCTTATAGTAAGCCCTAAAGCAATTTAACAAATCTTCAAATTCCGTTTCATCAAACGTATGTGGTAAAGCCATTTTCTTAAAAGAAAGTTCAATCGGTATCCCCATATAGTAGATGATCGTTTCTCTATCTGGCCAAGGTAAATTAAACTCTTCAAAAGCAGCTTGTGTGGCTAAAATTCCCGTTTCTCCGGAATTGGCCAGCGTACCATCGAAATCAAAAATATAAGTATCCATGTATATCTCCTTGGGTTTGTATCGACATCAAACATTTATAATTCAAGGTATGACGTCTTCGTCAACTTCTCAAACTCTAAAATCAGAGCGTTGGCCCATTCATCACAACCTAGTAAACTCAAACCTTGAATGACCTCACGCATGTCCTCGAGCCCTCTTTCGGTTTGATTAATAAGATAATAGTGACTCCCAATATTAAACTTTACAAATGCTTTTTCAGCGATATGTTTATTAGGAATGGGATGATCTTCAAGATAGCGAATGATTTGTTTAAAGTAGGGTGTACTTTCTGTCAGATCTTCTGCCCCACGTATCAATAGCGCATCAGTCAAATTAACCAATGCGACACTCATCATCCACTTGATATCGGGGGTAATAAGACGATAATTAAAGGGATTAAGAAGCTTGTGTGTGAGCAGCTCAATGGTAGCCAAATCAAAAAGATGGATAGTGCTGCAGTAAATCCTTAATTCAAAGTCGTTCCAATTCTTTGTGACCAATAAATGCTGTTTGATAACTTGTCTGTCTCTAGCATCAATCTTATCTTTATAATCAGGGATAGCCTGTGAAATAATCGCCTTTAGATTAATAATTTGAATGCGTAAAAATTTACGCTCGGGAAATTTCTGTATCTGATCTTCCAGACGTTTAATCGTTTTTTCGACTTTAACTAAATTTTTTTGTTTATCTTGAAAAGCTGAAAAATTATTGGTCGCACTAGAAAACGAGTAAGGTATATCCAAGCGTTCTTCCACATAAAGGGTAAATTCTCCGGGAGAAACATTAATATTCGAAAGTAGTCTAAAGAATTTATCAATAGAGATCATCGCGGCCCCATGTTCAAATTTTGATATCGTGGCTTTGGAAACTTCTGTATCAGATATTTCTTTGATCGAATAGCCCTTGTTGAGGCGAAGTTCTTTAAAAATCGTGCCGTATATTCTTTTCATGTCATCATTATAATACAAAAATGTGCATTATGACTAGCTTTCTCCTTCTTTTTTATTATCCCTTCATTTAATATCGTTCAGCTGTGATAATAAGGAACCATTTCCATAGTATAATACATTCGATCCACAAGCCCTAAAAAAAGAATTTCGAATTTTCGCCAACTCTTGCAAATTGCTGTTTTCCTCCACTTTTTCGAAATTTTTGAAATCTTATCCTCTTTCAGTTGTTGAAGCCATTATTTCGTAAGGCAATTTTGAAGGACTCCACTCTAAATACGTTATAATAAATAGAGAAAAAGAACTGAGGCTTTTAAATGAATTATGAAGAATTTCTAAAAAGTAAACACATCGCTGAGCGCTGGGGCGAGGCCCAAGCCGCATTCGAAAGTATCGAATCAACTACTGAAGTCGCCTACTATCAAGAGCTATTAAATGATTTTTATGATTATATTCAAGATCTTGAGCGGCAATTATTTATTACTGACCAAACGGTAAGCCCACAGTTACGCGCGTCAGATCCTGCTTCTTTTCTGACAAGTCGGTCAGTTCCTCTCCCTCTTGAGCCTACTCCTTCTCAAGGTGAAACCTTGACTGGAGAAGAGGATCCCTGGTTTGGTTTTAATGACTGAGTCTATTTTACAACGTTAAAAATATTTAATCGCTCTCTATTATCACTAGTGCGATTCTTATATTTTTGTAGGTAACTAAGATTTTGTTGTGAAAACCTTTGCAATCGTGTTAAAATAGAGAAAATAGCTTTCACAAAGGAGAACTTGCCCATGCCTCTTAATATCTTGGACTATGATCCATATTTAGAACCTTTTAAAGATGCGCTCTCTTCACGTCTTTATGATTATGCACACACCAAAAAAAGACTCCTGGGCACTGATGGCCGCCTCAGTGATTTTGCTTGCGGTCATCATTATTTCGGCTTTCAGCAAGAAGAAAAGCATTGGACATTTCGTGAGTGGGCACCAGGTGCAAAGAGAGCTTGGTTAGTCGGTGATTTTAATAATTGGGAGAATAATTACGAGCTTAAAAGAAGCTACGGCGGGAATTGGGAAATTCTTATCCCAGGAAAACTCCCCGTAGGTTCGAAAGTTAAAGTCAAATTTCTTCTGGAAAATGATGAAATAGTCTACCGTGTTCCAAGTTATAGTCTTTGTGCGCTTCCTAATGAGCGTCATGAACTTGATGGATTAATCGTAAATCCTAACTATCAATGGAAACACTCAGCTCCTCAAAGTACTGAAGCTCCTCTCATCTATGAAGCGCATATCGGTATCTCATCTGAAGATTACAAGATTAATAGCTACCGCGCTTTTATGCAAGAAGTGCTCCCTCGGATTAAAAAGGCTGGTTACAATACGATTCAGCTAATGGCCATTATGGAGCATCCCCTTTATGCCAGTTTCGGTTATCAAGTTTCTAATTTCTTTGCCGCTTCTAGTCGTTTCGGCACGCCAGAGGATTTAATGGCATTGATTGATTGCGCCCATGGGTTAGGGTTACGTGTTTTACTTGATGTGGTTCATTCCCATGCAGTCAAAAATGTCGGAGATGGTTTAAATCTTTTTGATGGGACAACCTCTCAATATTTTCATGAAGGTAAACGGGGAGAACACGAAGCTTGGAATACCAAACTTTTTAATTATGGTAAGGATGAAGTGCTTCACTTCTTATTATCTAATTTGAAATTCTGGCTGGAAGTCTATAAGTTTGACGGTTTTCGCTTTGATGGCGTGACCTCGATGCTTTATAAAGATCATGGGCTAGGGACAGCTTTTACCGATTATGCGAAGTACTTTAGCGCTAATACCGACACTCAAGCGGTGACCTATCTGATGTTAGCAAATGAGCTCATCCATGAAATTAAGCCTGATGCCATTACCATTGCCGAGGATATGTCAGGCATGCCAGGAATGGCTTTGCCCATCTCAGCTGGAGGAATTGGTTTTGATTATCGCCTTTCCATGGGTATACCTGACTTTTGGATAGAACAGTTAAAAGAAAAGCAGGATGAAAGTCTGGATCTCATGAAACTTTGGTGGGAGCTAACAACTAGACGTCCGGGAGAAAAAAATATCGGCTATGCTGAAAGTCATGACCAAGCTTTAGTAGGCGATAAAACACTAATGATGTGGCTAGCGAACGAGGCGATTTATGATGCTATGTCAAAAGATAGCCAATCTCTAAAAATCGACCGTGCAATAGCCTTACATAAATTAATTCGTCTCATTACCTTTAGTTTAGCTGGAGAAGGATATCTAAATTTTATGGGGAACGAATTTGGGCATCCAGAATGGCTTGATTTTCCACGCGAAGGAAATCATGACAGTTTTCAATATGCACGACGTCAATGGTCTCTCGTGGACAATACCCAGTTACGTTTTCAAGATTTGGCCCACTTTGATCAAGCCATGCTCCAACTTGAGCAGCATTTTAAACTCTTAGAAGCTTCAGAACTAAACCAACTGTGGATAAAAAATGAAGACAAGCTGCTCGCCTATCAAAAAGGTCCCTTATTATTTGTGTTTAATTTTCATCCTACAGACTCACAAACTTTAAAACTTAAGCTTAGCCAAAAGCCTCTTCTCATCTTTGACACTGACGATGAGCAATTTGGAGGATTTGGTCCACGCAATACTTTTCAATGGCAAAATCAGCAACTCGACCTCCTTCTCGAAGCGCGAACTGCCATGGTTTTCCAGATTAAATAGTAAAAACCTGCCAAATGACAGGTTTTTTTCTCACTGACAGAGCTGTCAGTAAACTTAAAAGGCATTTAGATTTGGCTCAAGCAAAGTCCAAAGCTTTTCAAATTGATTTTGAAATTGGTCATCCCACTGTGGAGCAATTTTGGGGTGGTGAAAATAAGCAAACGCTTGGATATAAGCACCAGCCTCTTCTTCTGTTTCCAATTGAGCAGCTGTCTTTAGACTCTCAACCATTTCTAAAATATGTTTACGCCCTAATTCTAAATTTTCCCCAATGTAGGTTGTGTATAAGGCAAACATTTCTGGTGTTTTTCGATGTGCTTCATATTTAGCACTAGCGACTGACCAGAGCCAGTCATGAACAATCTCTTTTTGATGTTCATACTTGCTTGTGTCAAAAGGAAATATTTTTACAAGTGTCTGACCATTGAGCCAACGAAGGGCAAGTATCGTTAAAAGCTCCTCTTTACTTTTAAAATGCTTATAAATAGCCGGTTGACTAATATCGAGTTCTTGAGCAATTTTTGAAATGGTGAGTTTCTCTATTCCATGCTCTAAGATAAATTCTTCTGTTTTTCCTAATATCTTTTCACGTGTATTCATAAATTAATTGTATCATAAGTTATAATTCTTGACAAATATAACTTTCTGGTTTATAATTCACTTTGTTGGTTATAAAAGATAAAAAAAATAACCTATTAAAAAGGAGAAATCATGACATTTACAGGACATACAATTTTAATCACAGGTGGCACAAGCGGAATCGGACTTGGTTTTGCTAAAAAGTTTTCCGAATTAGGAAATAAAGTCATCATTACCGCCCGAAATGAAAAACGTCTTCATCAAATTTTAAATGAAAATCCAACTTTTACAGGATTTGTCAGTGATGTTGCTGACCAAAACTCCCTCCCCCAATTGGTCAACTTCATCAAAGAAAATTTCCCTCAACTTGATGTCATTATGAACTGTGCCGGAATTATGCGTGCGATTAATTTATTTGAACAAGCTGATAATTCTCTAAAAGTACTGACAGAAGAAATTCATATTAATTTATTAGGAACAATTGCTGTGACACAAGCATTTTTGAACACCCTTGTCGCTAATGATGGACTGGTCATTAATGTTTCATCAGGATTATCAAATCTGGCTGACGGTGCACATCCTATTTACAATTTGACCAAAGCTGGGGTTCATTTTTACTCTGATGCGCTTCGAGAACAAGCTAAATATTTTGAAAAGACTTTAAAAGTCATCGAATTAGTGCCACCATTAGTTGCTGAAACAAATCTCGAAAGCCATACAAATACTGACGCACCCAATAACATGGCACTTTCAGACTTAATTAGTGAAACTTTAGCCGGGCTTGAAAATGGCTTAGACCGGATTGACGCTGGTTTTGCTAAACAACTTCACCAAATGGGCAAAGTAAACAGTGACGAAAACACCAAACTACTTTCTCAACAAATGCTCACTACTTATTTTCCCAAAATGAAAGATTAGAGAAGAAAAATGTCACTTAATCCCCTTCAAATGCAACATACCAAAAAAGAACTCCGTAAAAATTTTGAACTTACAGGACTTAGCAAATCTGAAGTTGCTACTGATTTAAAAATTAGCGAAGTAAAACTTGAAAAAATATTTAATCTTAAACAAAGAAGGCTCGAAGACCCTTGGATTTTACGAAATTATTTACTAGAAAAAGTAGAAAAAACAGGTCAACAACCTGTTCCCTTTACCGCTTTAGCTGGAGATTGGCACCGTCACTGGTTTTTAGATTCCAATCTAATTGACCAGCGACAAATGTCTGAAGGCGACAACTAAAACTCAAAGGAGAAAAATCATGAAAACACTTATCACTGGCGCAAATAAAGGAATTGGTTTTGCACTTGCTCAAAACCTTGGTCATCGTGGCTATGAGGTCTTGGTCGGAGCCCGTAATGAAACGCGTGGACAAGAAGCCGTTGAAAAACTGAAAGCCGAAGGAATTACTGCCGAATTTGTCAAAGTTGATTTAGATGACTTAAATCAACTGACGAGTCTGTCAGCACTGACAGATATTGATTTATTAATTAATAATGCTGGAATTTCTGGTAATATCCATTCAGATAAAGGGCATCTTGATATGGAAAAATCAGCTTTTGATTATTCAACAGCTGATTTAGAAGAAACAATTAAGACCAATTTTTTGGGAACACATGCTGTGATTAAAGAACTTCTTCCACATTCACTGACAGAAAATGCTAAAATTATTAACATCACCGTACCTGTTTCTCAAGAATATTGGATGCCACTTGCTTATGTCACTTCAAAAGCCGCACAAAATGCCATGACCTTTGCTTTTGGTCATCAATTCAAAAAAGACCAATCTAAAAAACAAATCTTTGCTGTTATGCCTGGTGCAGTTGCAACAGATTTGAACGGGGCAAAAGTTGGCGACAATCCATTTGTAAAATCTCCTGAAGAAACAGCTCAAATGATTAGTCAATTTATTTTTGATGACAAAAATCATAATGCTCAAATTATTAATTTTGACGGAACAATTTATGATAACTATGAACCAGGTCTCTCTCATAAAGTTATTCAAGAAATCGCTAAAAATGACTAAAAGTGCAAATGAAACAAATAAAAGTTACTGACAGGCTGGTCAGTAACTTTTTTAACAATTACAAAAAAGGATAAGGAAAAATAAAAAGCCGTCAGTTCATGACAGCTTTTTATTTTAATCTTCTTGTTCATCCATGAAACTATTGAAGACTTCTTCAATCATATCCCATTCATCTTCAGCATCTTCAGGTATGGGTTGCAAGTCTCCTTCAGTGCCGTCCTCATTTTCAGTAAATGAGTAAGCCAAGACATCGATAAGACCTTGTTCATCTTCTTCGAATTCTGTTGGTTGTAAAACAACATAGTTTTTACCAAACTCTTCTTGTCCATCGATGGTAATCAAAATTTGGAATAAGCTTTCGTTTCCATTTTCATCTACCAAAGTAATATAGTCAGGTTCATGGTTATGGTCATGTTCGTGATCATGTGTATGCGTCATTAGTTTTCCTTTTCTGTTCCTTCAATTTTGAGAAGCTTACCGCTTCATCAGCCCTTTTATGAAAGTCAAAATTTCAGGGCATGAGCATCAAGATAATTTTGTAAAATCAAGACCGCAGCTAATTTATCAATGGATTTTTTACGATCTTTACGTCGTACACCACCATCAATCAGGACTTTTTCAGCTTGTGCCGTGGTCAACCGTTCATCTTGATACGCGACTTCCAAGCCAAACTCAGTCGAAAGTTTTGTTCCATAATCTCGTGAAGCCTCAGCACGAATTCCTTCATCACCGTTCATGTGTTTAGGTAACCCAAGAACGACCTTTTCAGGTTTGTATTCTTTAATCAACTCGCCAAGGCGGTCAAAGCCTAAGTCCCCTGCATCACTATCAATTTTGATTGTTTCCACAGGTTGCGCCGTCATGCCAAGTAAATCACTCACTGAAACACCTACCGTTTTTGTCCCAACGTCTAGGCCTAAAATACGTGCAAACATTATAAATTCACACCATTATCTTTCAGATAATTTTTAATTAATTCTTCCACAATATCATCACGGTCAAAGCGGCGAATTTTATTGCGGGCATCATCATGACGTGGGATGTAAGCAGGGTCACCCGACAAAACATAACCTACGATCTGATTGATTGGGTTGTAACCCTTTGCCTCAAGTACATTATAAACATCAACAAGTGTTTCGCTAATTTCTTTTTTGTCCGAATCACCAAATTCAAAACGGACCGTTTCATCTGTAAAACTCATAAGACACCTCCTTTAAAATCATTTGGACCAGCCAAATGTGCCTAAAACTCAATAATATGTCCTGTCAGCAACTTATGAAACTCCTATTGCCACTGACAAAGTGGTCAGTTGGCTCGATAAATATTGACAGCAATCTATCATTAAAATTTCCTTAGATATAATTAATTATACGTTATTTTCATTGCAAATTCAACCGTTTCTCCCTCAGCGAGACCAAAAAAATCACTTGCTCCAGCCGAAAACAGAACAGACCATTATTTGAAAAACAAAGTTAAAAAATGCAACTAAGGTAGAATATTACCCGCAGCCATATACAGATCGTACCACTCTTCCCGACTAAGCACAATATCTGAGGCAGCCGCAATTTCTTTGATTCGACTTATTGTCATTGTTCCAATAATTGTTTGAATATTGGCGGGGTGGCGATTAATCCAAGCCACGGCAACCCCCGTTGGAGTGGAATTGTATTTTTCTGCATAAAATTCCAATTTTTTATTCAACTCTGGGAATTTTTCATTTCCCACAAAGACGCCTTCAAAGAAACCATATTGGAATGGTGACCAGGCCTGAATCGTCATCTTATTAATTCGAGAATACTCTAAAATTCCATTATCATGAACGACTGATCCTTCATCATTCATATTGACATGAATTCCAGCATCAATCATCCCCGTATGCTTTAATCCAAACTGAAGTTGGTTAAATAACAAAGGTTGTTTCACTGCGGTTTTCAATAGTTCAACCTGACCTGGATTTTGATTAGAAACCCCAAAATAACGCACTTTTCCTGCTTTTTCCAATTCGTAAAAAGCCTCCGCTACCTCTTCAGGCTCTACTAACGTGTCTGGGCGATGTAAAAGCAGGGCATCCAAATAATCAGTATCTAAACGTTGTAAACTCCCTTCCACCGCTTCGATAATATGTCGCTTAGAAAAATCAAACATTTTTCCTGGAACGATCCCACACTTGCTTTGCAAGATAATCTCTTCTCGCTTTACAGACGATTGTTTCAAAGCCTTAGAGAATAGCGTTTCACACTCCCCACCCCCATAAATATCTGCATGATCAAAAAAGTTAATCCCTGAAGCAAACGCAGTCTCAATAACCGCCACAGGATCTTTGCCCGCTTCATTGATTCTCATGCAACCTAAAATAATTTGTGAAGCTTCGAGTTCACCGATTTTAAATGTTTTCATGATTGAACGACTCCTTTGTGTGAAAGAGCTCTTTCTACTTTAAGAAAATAACTCTTCAATAATTTACTACTAAGATTATTATACCACATTTTTTGAAATCGCTTAACTAAGTTTGAAAGAATAAAAAAACCAGCTATCAGCTGGTTTATATTCTCATTTACATCTAACAGCGGACGTTCTGTTTTACAAAAAATATCCGCATCTTTAATCGTGAATTCCTCTTGATTAAACTGTAAGTGAAGCACGTCCTTTACGACGACGAGCTGCAAGGACACGACGTCCGTTTTTAGTTGCCATACGGCTACGGAATCCGTGAGTAGTCTTACGAGATTTTTTGTGTGGTTGGTAAGTACGTTTCATTATATAAGTCCCTGGGCTACTTCACTTTTTGGTTGAAAGTAGCTCCACCTTTTCGGTGTTCCTTTCATCTTAGTTTACTGCTATTAAAAGCATACCTTACAATTCTACACTATGAAAGGTCTTTTGTCAAGACTAAATCTCTTTAGCCACTACAATATAGCGATTATATTCCTGACCTTCAGAATGGCTAGACACCCCTTTTTCCTGTGCAATAATCGTATGAACAATCTTACGTTCGTTTGATTGCAAGTCATTGATATAGACGGTCTCGCCACCGCGAGCACGCTCTGCCGCACGATGAGCTAGACTTACGATGTAGGCCTTTCGTTTTTCATGGTAGTCCCCTACATTTACTGCGATATTCATGCGGGTATTCAAGATGCTATTAGCATAAGCTTTTGCCAAAATTTGTAAACTTTGTAGAATCTTACCATGTTTACCTATCAACAGCGCATCATGATTAGAAGTTAAATTAAAAACTGTCAAATTACCCTCGCGTGACACAGCGACCCGTGTTGCAATTCCCATTTCTTGTGTGATGGTTGTCAAATAACTTGAAATCTTCGAAGCAATTTTTTCTTCTTCATTAGTAACTTCTTTCGAAGCCTCTTTTTGAACAGCAACTTCTTCTTTCACAGCTTCAACAACTTCAGAGAGATCTGTTGTGCCTTGACGATTTTGCACAACTGTTTTTTTCGCCACTTCAATGATTGCATTGCGCTCTTCTTCAGTAATCTCGCCATTTTGCTCTTTTTCTGCCGCACGTACTGCTTTCACAACTTGACTCAGCTCAAGGGTTGCTTCCATTGCAGATTGAGCCTTAGGTACGCCCAAATTAATGTTCTCATCCACCCCACGTTGTGCCAGATGATCCGCCTTACGCACTGTTTCTTCATGGATAGGCTCAATATTAATCCGAGCTCGCTTCTTTCCGAAACCTAAAAATCCTTTTTTCTCTTTTTGTTCAATGTGAATATGAACATTCTCGCGCTTGACACCTAATCGATTTAAACCACGTTCGATTGCATCTTCGACCGTTTCACCAGTAAAAATAGCCATAATAAAACTACTCCTGTAAATATGATAAATCTAATGACAATTTCTAGCACATCTTCCAATTAAAATAAAAACTGTCAAAAGATTTTTTATTTTATTTTTTTCTTGCTTTCGCTTTTTTCATTGCTTTTTCACGCGCTTTAATCTTATCCTTTTCAGCTTTGAGCTTTTCTTCACGCGCTGCAATAATTTTCCAAGGATTTGCTAATAACATCGTTTGGAAAACTTGGAAAGCATTTGAAATAACCCAGTAAAGTGCAATCCCAGCAGCAAAATTAATCCCCATTATCAGGATAAAAATTGGCATGATGTAAGTCATAGATGTTGTCATTGCATTCTTTTCAGGTGCAGATTTCATCATCAAATATGAGCTTAAGAAGGTAAATACCGCCGCTAATATTGGTAATATGAACGTTGGATCTTTAGCACCAATATCAAACCAAAGAAATGATCCGTGCTTCAAGAAATCCACACGTGACAATGCCTGATAAAGCGCCCATAATACTGGCATTTGAACAACCAGCGGTAAACATCCCATGTATGGGTTGACTTTATTTTCAGCGTAAAGTTTTTGAATTTCTTCGTTCATTAAACGACGAGATTCCATGTCTTTACTTGGATATTTCGCTTGGATTTTTTTAATCTCAGGTTGAATTTCTTGCATCCGTTGACTAGACTTGATTTGTACATTCATCAACGGTAGTAAGGCCGCCCGGATAATAATCGTGAACAAAATAATACCGATTCCGGTCAATCCACCAAACGATAAGAAGCGAATCACTTGTGCAAATCCATACACAATCTGATCCCATATTCCACTTGATCCACTTGTTACTTCTGATGTTCCACAAGCAGTAAGTAAAAGCAAGGCAGCTCCTGCCATTCCGATCAAACTAAGTTTCTTTTTCAATCGTTTTCTCCATCTACATAGATTTTTGACAACTTCAAAACGTGTTTCAGATTTTTCTTGATTTCTTCAAAATTAAGTGTTTCCACGCCTCGACGCGCAATAATCACAAAATCTTCATCAGCCAAATAAGGAGAAAAATCAGCGATTGCATGACGTAATAAACGTTTAATCCGATTGCGCATCACTGCATGTCCTAATTTTTTGCTTACTGATAAACCCACACGAAAATGAGGCTGATCTGCCTTTAACTTATAAACAACAAATCGTTTATTGGCAAAGCTATGTTTCGCTGAAAAAATCTGATCAAAATCTTTAGAGCGTTTCACGCGATATGTTTTTTTGATAGCCAAGCCACTCTCTCCCATTCTAGAAATTATCGTTTTAATTTTATCATAAAGTTGCTAAAAAGTCACTATTAGATATGAAAACGCTCTTTCGCAATTAATTTCTTCGCTGAGGGCCCTTTTCACTTTTATTCTTCTTTTCGCAAAGCCAATGGGGCTAGTAGTTGATGAACCATGTATTTAAAGGATTCCTCTTTAGAGATAGAACCCGAATTTCTGAAATATCCCAGTTGCGTAAGTGTAATAAACCCATGTAGCGTTGAGCGGAACATGCGACTGATGTGATAATTTTCTTCTTCAGATAACTCGAAATTTTCCAGGCTTCTTCGAACCAATCGGATATTTTCCCGAGCTAAAGTTTCCAATTCTTCGTTATTTGTTTGATGAATCACATTAACTAATTCATACACGGCCTCATATTTTTCAGCAAATTTTTTATAACTTACAGCATAAGCTTGTAAGGCTGCTAAAGGTGTCAGTCCAACCATAGCATGGGTCAACTCATAGTTTAGCTCTTTTTGAAGAAATACTGCCGTTGCCACCCGTACCTCTTCCATATTTTTAAAGTGATTATAAAGAGAAGGCGCTTTAATACCAAAAAACTCAGCTAATCGAGGGAAGCTTACATTTGATAAACCTATTTCTCCTGCTAACTGGATGGTTGCCTGAACAATTTTGTCACGATTTAATGCAATTCTTGCCATCATCAGTTTCCTTTCAAACTTATACATACCACTAAAAGAAAAAGGTTTATCCCCTTGGTCCCTCAGTCATATCATTTAGTATAAAACTATTTCAAATATTTTTCAAGTGACGCTTCATCATTGACAAACTACTGATGATAGTTTTATAATGAAGCTATTAACCTTTCAAGAAAGAAGTTATCAAAATCATGAAAGAATCTTGGCAAAGAAACTTAGTTGTCCTGTGGTTCGGTACATTTATGACTGGCATTGGCTCCAGTCTCATCGCACCCTTTATATCGCTTTATATAAGCACTTTAGGAAATTATAGCAAAACAGAACTCAACATCTGGTCGGGTCTTGTTTTTTCTTCTACATTTATTGTTTTAGCCATCGTTTCTCCGCTGTGGGGGAGGCTGGCTGACCAAAAAGGGCGCAAGCTCATGCTTTTGCGCGCTTCATTAGGAATGGCTGTGGTTATTTCCTTAATGGCCTTTGTAACTGTCGCCTGGCAGCTTCTCATTCTCCGTATGCTATTAGGGGCCTTCTCTGGGTTCATCTCTAACTCTATGGCACTTATGGCAAGCTCAGCTCCGAAAGAAAAGTCTGGTTCTGTGCTGTCCCTACTTACAACAGGATCAGTCGCTGGTACTTTAATTGGACCAATTGTCGGTGGGATACTGGTTAATTTTACTGGCTACCGTCGTGTCTTTAGTGTAACTGGTATAATCATGTTTCTTGTTTTTTTCCTGGCACTATTTTTTGTAAAAGAAACCTTTAAACCTATTGAAAAGAAAGACATGCTATCAGCTTCAGAAGTTTGGAAAGTCATCGCCCATCCTTCCGTCATTTGGGGAATGTTTTTTGCCACATTAATTACTCAAATGACAAACCAATCAATCAACCCTGTGCTTTCACTCTACGTACAAGAATTGATGCATGGTCAAGGCAACATTACCTTTATGGCGGGTATAGTTGCTGCTGCGCCTGGTATTGTCACACTCATTGCCGCGCCCTTTTTGGGACGTCTGGGAGATCAGGTCGGCCAACGTAAAATTTTAGGTTTCGGATTAATCTTCTCATTTATCGTATTTTCCGTTACCGCAACTACTACAAACATTTGGTTCCTTATTGTCATGCGTCTGCTAGTGGGGATATCTGATGCCGCCATTTTACCTTCTGTACAAGCAATTCTTGCTAAAGAATCACCTCAGGCAGTCACGGGAAGAATTTTCTCTTATAACCAATCCGCGCAATCCATTGGTGCCTTTGCAGGACCTCTTCTTGGATCTGCAATCGCCGGTTTTATTGATTATCGGTATGTCTTTGTAGGATCAGCCATTCTTGTCGTCTTTAACCTTATTAACTACTTTTCTCATACAAAAGAGCTGGCAAAACATTCTTAATTACAAAAAGTGAACTTTATCTTCTAAGTTCACTTTTTGCTTGTTTAATTTGTGCCCTGACAGATTCAAAAGCAGTCCCTCCCAGTGAAGTTCGGCGCGCTACAGCCACTCTAGGATCTAAAACTTCATAAACATCTTTTTCTATTAGAGGAGACATTGCTTTGTACTGCTCTAAACTAACATCTTGAAGATATTTTCCTTCTTTAAGACAATGAAGAACCATTTGTCCAACAATCGCGTGAGCCTCTCTGAAGGGCATCCCTTTAGTTGAGAGATAATCGGCTAACTCCGTTGCATTGGAAAAGTCCTGATGAGTTGCTTTTTCCATATTGTCAACGTTGACAGTCATCGTTGACATCATTCCATCCATTACTGACAACACCATAAGTAGAGTATCCGCTGTATCAAACATCCCTTCTTTATCTTCTTGCAAGTCCTTGTTGTAAGCTAAAGGTAAACCTTTCATCACTGTTAAAAGGCCCAAAAGATTACCATAAACACGACCAGTTTTCCCCCTAATTAGTTCTGCCATATCGGGATTTTTCTTTTGAGGCATGATAGAAGAGCCGGTTGAATATTGATCGGAGAGAGTGATAAACTGAAACTCTTGAGAACACCACAAAATAATTTCCTCACAAAGCCTTGATAAATGCATCATTAACATACTCGCATTAGATAAAAATTCTAAGATGAAATCACGATCAGAAACAGCATCCATAGCGTTGTCATAGGCTTTGGAGAAGCCCAATAATTGAGTTGTCAACTTCCTGTCAATCGGAAATGTTGTTCCAGCTAGCGCTGCAGCGCCCAACGGATTAATATCAATATGGTTAAGATTAAACTCAAAACGTTCATAATCCCTAGTAAACATCTGATAATAGGCCATAAAATGTTGACCTAAACAAATGGGTTGAGCGCGCTGAAGATGGGTGTAGCCAGGTAATATCGTGTCAACATGATTTACACTTAGATTGACAAGGGTCGTTCTCAATTTTTTTAGCTTTTCTAAGCTTTGGTGCACCACTGATTTCAAGTAAAGATGCATATCCGTCGCCACCTGATCATTTCGGGAACGCGCCGTGTGCAATTTGCCTGCCACCGGACCGATTTCCTCTCTTAGGTAGTGTTCCATATTCATATGGATATCTTCATTTTCAGTTTTGAACTCAATTCTACCTTCAAGAAGTTGTTGTTGTAAACTTTTCAACCCATCAGAAATTATTTGAGCTTCTTTGTCCGTTACAATGCCAGTTGCACCAAGCATTTTTGCGTGTGCTAACGATCCCTGTAAATCAAAATATGCTAACCGCTGTTCAAATTTAATAGATGCCCCAAAATTTTCTGTTGCTTCATCTAAAGACGCCTCAAAGCGTCCTCCCCATAGTTTCTCTGTCATTTATATGCCTTCTTACAGACCGGTCAGTAAACTGACGGGCTTATTTTTTATTAACTTGGGCATTCACTTTTGTTGGAAGTCCCCATAGTTTGATAAAACCAACAGCAGCTGCCTGATCAAATTCGTCAGCAGCTGTATAAGTTGCTAGTTTTTCTTCATAAAGAGAATTGGCAGATTTTCGTCCAACAGGTGTTGCCGAACCTTTATACAATTTAATTTTTACAGTCCCATTTACAACTTTTTGTGTTGCTTCGAGATAAGCAATCATCGCTTGTGTTGCTGGATTATACCAAAGCCCATTGTAAATTAAATTCGATAGCTCATTTTCGATGATCGGTTTAAAATGAGATACTTCACGGACAAAGGTCAAATCTTCCAAATCCTTATGAGCCTGAAGTAAAGTTAACGCACCTGGGCATTCATAAAATTCTCTAGATTTAATCCCTACTAATCGATTTTCTACATGATCAATCCGACCTACTCCATGTTTCCCCGAAATAATATTCACTTTTTGTATAATTTGATGCAAAGGCAATTTTTCACCATTTAGGGCTACTGGAAGGCCTTCAACAAAATCAATCTCCAAATAGTCTGGTTTATCAGGAGCATCTTCTACTGCACAAGTCATAAAAAATGCCTCCTCTGGGCAATTATGCCACGGATTTTCTAAAACTCCAGCTTCAATTGCACGCCCCCATAAATTCATATCAATCGAGTAAGGATTATTCAAATCCGCTGGTATCGGAATATGATTTTGAACAGCATAATTGATTTCTTCCTCACGCGCCCAGTGCCACTCCCGCACAGGGGCGATTACTTCAATTTCTGGTGCCAACGCATGGATTGCTACTTCAAAACGCACCTGATCATTCCCTTTCCCTGTACAACCGTGAGCAATAGCCGTAGCCTTATATTTTTTGGCAACTTCTACCAATTTTTTAGCTATCAGTGGACGACTTAAGGCAGAAACCAATGGGTATTTATTTTCATACATCAAATTCCCTTTTAATGCCACCCCGACGAATTGCTCTGCAAATTCGGCTTTACAGTCCAAAACGATGGATTCTACAGCACCAACTTTTAAGGCCTTTTGCTGAATAAAGCTTAAATCTTTCCCTTCACCTACATCCATACATGCCGCAATGACATCAAATCCCCTTTCTGACAACCATTTTACAGCGACACTGGTATCTAAACCTCCAGAATAAGCTAGCACTAATTTTTTATTTTCCATAGATATGCTTCTTTCCATTTAATTTAAATACAATTATATGGCATAAATATTCATTTGTCAACACTATTGAATATTTATGCGTTTTTTGCGCTATGCATTTTGCTGTCCTCCATTTGGAATGTATGCTATAATGGAATTACAATAAAGGAATGGAGCCATGGCAGAGTGGTAATGCACTGGACTCGAAATCCAGCGAACCGTGTAAAGCGGCGCAGGGGTTCAAATCCCCTTGACTCCTTAATACCAGCTTACTCCTTTTCCACCTGTTACTTCATTACAGGTGGTTTTTTTTTTTGACCTGCCCCAAAATTTGCCCCATTTTATTTTATAGTTTTTAAATGAGTCAAGCATTCTATTGAAATGCTACTAACGAACAAGCAATTAATAGCTCCTCATTTTAGTTGAAAAGTAGTTTTACCCTTCCGCAATAATATCGACTAGTCTAATAATATCAATCAGAATATCTTCAAAAGTAAAGTAATCCATCAACAATCCTTCATTTTTCGAAATAATCCCACACACCTCTTTTCTATACTATTGTAAATATACTTGATTCTTACCTCGTGCTTTTGCTTCGTAAAGATTTTTATCGCCTTGAGAGATAATATGTTTTCCCATTACTCCAGGTGTGGCTTCTACAATACCTGCAGAAATTGATGCTTTAATTTTAAATGAATTACACTGAAACTCGGTACAGGAGATTTTCTTCACTATCTCCACCATTATTTTTTTCACTTCATTTCCAGATCGATTTCTAAAAATTATGAAAAATTCATCACCACCAAACCTGAAAAGTTGGCCGTTCTCTTCATTCTCCCTCAAGTGTTTTTCAACTAGATAGCTGATGTCTCTTAGTACTATATCTCCTGAAAGGTGCCCGTATTTATCATTTATTTGTTTAAATGAGTCCACATCAAAAAGTACTAATGAAAACTTATTTATTGTATCGCTACTAAGTATCTCTTTGAATGTTTCATCAAACTTTCGCCTATTATACACCCCTGTCAATTCATCAATATAAGTATACTCTTTATATTTTGAGTATTCTTCTATTATTGAGGCTATCTCGTTAAAAATAATCTTAGTAATACAAAGAAGGATAAAAACTTTACCAAACAAAGTTAATGCGTATAGAAAATTGATGGAAAACTGTGAAGATATTATCAGGAGCAGTACTAACACAAGAATTAGACTGACTAGTAGGAGTCTAGGTATATTTTGAATGATATCAACTCTTTTTTTAGACACCAATAATAATAGAAACCAAAACGACGCTAAAGCCAACCATACTACGATAAAAGATTGTAGTGTGAAACCATATTCCTTAAGATATGCAAAATAAAATACTACAAAAAATGGAAGTACTGTGTACTCAATATATTTGTAATAAGATACAATGAAATAATCAATTAAGATTGATGTGAAAATAAGAGAAATATCTTTTATCGAAAAAACATGAGGGTTTGGATCAATTTTGACAAAGATAAGTTTTAATAATATTAACCAAAAAGTGAAATTAAGTGAATAGAATAAATAAATTAGAAATTTGTTTTGAGTAAATTTACTTTTTCTTAGTAAGTTTTTGCAGATAAAAATAAACCCTAGAATGCTAGGGATTAAGAGAATTTTTGTTAAAAAGTATTTTCCTAGTACCTCAATGAATAGATCCATCATTGCCCCTATCCTTTTTATTGATCTAATACTATGATAACCTATTTGATATTTTTGGCAGCTTCATATATTGTAATCCATACAATATATTATCTGAATTATTTTGTCAGTAAGAAAACTTTAATCAAGTAAAAAGTGGAATTATCCTCAAATATTATAAGATTTAAAAGTTTAAATTAAGCAAATAAAAGCCAGAAATCCAATCCTTATCGTACTTAACCTAGTTAAAGTAAAAAGCCCATATAAGATAAATATATGAGCTCTTTTTATTGGTGTTCCACTACAGTTTTTTAAGTTCAGCAGGCCATATATTATGTGGTTTTGAATATATATAACCTTGATGAAGGTGTGTAATATTTTCACTGACCCATTGCGAGAATAGATCATCCTCAATCCCCTCAATTACAAGGTCCTTTTTAGCAAACTTTGCAATGTTAGAAATGTATATTATAAATTTTTTCAGCTGGTCCTCATTCATCGAACACCTAAAACTTAATGTTGAAAATTTAACACGATCTATAAAATCTAAGAGTAGAAATAAATTTCCTATTGAATTTATCCCCTCTGCGACATCATCTAGTGCAATTCTATACCCCATATTTTTAATCTTTTGGAAAGCATAGAGGTTAACATGAGAGAAATAAGGAGTATTTCTTACTATTGGTGGAACTTCGGTGACCTCAATAATAATCCTATTTTTAAATTTACTAAGTTTTTTTAGCATGTTAAATGTATCATCATATTCAAGCTCTTGATGATCTAAATTGAAGCTAAAAATCTTGTTTGGATAACGTTCAACGACTGACTTTATAGCCTTTTCAAGCCATATCAAATATTCTTTATGCTTCTCTTTATTGACAACAATTTTACTAAATTCTTCTGCGGGGAATGAAGCGCCATCTGCCGATCTAAGCAATAATTCATAGGATTTATCATTACTATTTTTTGTATTTTTGATTCTCTGACAAAAAAACCTAAATTCTACCATTATTCTCTCCTGTAATACTATATTTTGGTTTTGTTTATGAAATATATTTTACTCCTTTTTTTAAGATTGTACAGACGTTTTTGTATGACCTATAATTTAGTTTGATTTAGTATTTATTGATAACTATTGTTTTTTTCTCTTTGACATTTATGTTATTTTTAGAGAGCCGTAAACTTAAAGCAAAAAATACACCTTGATTTCACACACGATTCGTCAGGGTATATTTTTTATGAAATTTTTATAATTTGATCAATGGAAATGAGATAAATTTTATCGGTTGATTTTATTCGTACTTGGCTACTAATAAATTCAGAAACGAAACCATAAACGACTTGGAGCGTATTTTTTGTTTGATAAGTGACTTTAATTTGTACCTGGTTGGTAAAAGATTGATTTAAAAGATGAAGTATAGCATGAGGGGATAAGGGATGGATCACTTCATCCTTTTTTTGTTCCTTCTCAAAGGTGCATTGGGCTTCTGTTAATTCGCCTGTCGCAAATGCCCCCCATTTCATCATCCCTCGATCATGATAAGCTCGGATGACTTCAAAAGGACTGTATGAGCGATCAACTGACATCTTTTTTCTCCATTTCTTGATTCGCAGCGTGGCCACCAATAAGCTTATTGCGGTAGATGACACGTGAACCCTCAGATAAACTGCTTGCTTTTCGAATGGCTAAAAAGTCAAATTTCTCTCGTATCTCATCAATAGCCTTTTGGAGTGACTCTTGTTTCTCTGTATTTTGACTTTCCTCTGGTGTTTCAAATAAAGAAAGCTGCTTGACTGAAGCGGATGAAAGGCGATTTCCGCTTATCCCAATCTGGCGAACAGCTCCGCCTTCGTACTTTTCACGAAAGAGGGTTATTGCCAGGTCTTGCAGTTCTTTGGTATTTTGCGTAGCTTCTATATTGCGAGAGATTTTAAGGGAGGAATATTCTGAGGTCACTGCAGCTCCGACATAGAGTGAAAGGTTACTTGCAAGCTTTCCTCCCTTTCTAAGCCTTGTGGCTAAGTTTTCCGCCATTTCTCTAATGACTAGTTCAATTTCCCATTGCTTAGGATAGTCACGTGGAAGAATTTGCGAATTACTGAAGCTAGAGGACTTAGGCACATACTTTTCTCGAACATTGCTTTCATCAATACCGTTGGCATGGAAAAAATGTTGAAGACCTATTGTGCCTAGTTTTTGCTTCAGCAAAAGAGGATTGGCATTGGCTAGTTCTTTTATGGTGGTTATGCCTAACTTATTGAGCCTTTTTTCTGTCCGTTTACCAATTCCCCAGAAGTCGGTCATTTTTGGAATTGTCCAGAGCTTGTCAGGAACGTCCTCATAACGAATTAAAGCCCTCATGTTCCGATTATGCTTGGCATAAAGATCCATGGCAAGCTTGGCAAGCAGAGGGTTGTCTCCTATACCTACCGTCACATACAGTCCTAGTTTATGGAGTATTTCTCGCTGCAAATCTAAGGCAATTTGATTCATTTGCACATATCGATTTTCAATATCAGGATAAAAGAGATTGAGGGACTCCGTCACATCCAAAAAAGACTCATCAATAGAGTAAGAATGAATTTCTTCAATGGAGGTATAGTTAGTGAGAATGTCAGTGACCTTAATCTTGTAATCCACATACAGTTGCATTTGCGGAGGTACTAGCCATGTTCGTTTTGCCCAGCTCTCAATGTAGGCAACATACTGAACACTTGGTGCTGTTCGTTGACCATGAATATCCGTGTGTGACCGATACCATTGCGGATAATTGAACTTCCTTGTTTCAATGAGAAAGGGTAAATCGCTCGCTCGACTCACGTTTTTCACTCCGAAAACCTTCTTAAAGGTTGGACTAGAGGCTAATAACAAACCTTTAGTATTATCTGCACGGCTCATTACACAAAGGGAAGTTGTTAAAGGGTTAAGGTTACGTTGGACACATTCAATTGAAGCATAGTTAGATTTGACATCTTGAAAGAGGATGGCTCGTCTTGGTTCAAGTGAATAGTCAAAGTATTGACTTTGATTTAATTGGTCCATAGCATCCTCCTTTAAAATATATAATATCAGTTTAATTGATATTATACTCCCTTTTTAATTAAAAATCAATATTATTTATCTGTTAAAATGATAATTAAAAAATATTGTGGTATAATGAGATGCAAGATAACTTAAGATAAGTACTTCATAAAGAAGCCAATTTATTTAGGAAAGTAGGGTTAGAAATGATATATAAGAAAGATTTAGAGCGCTCAACCAGTTTATTAGATATTCAACAGGCCTATGAGCGAGAATGCCATCGAAGGTTTTTAGTCCTTCAAGAAGTATTTCCAGAGGATTGTATACGGATGATGCTATCAGAGCACTTAGCTATCTGGATAACAGCCGAAAAACAAGCGATCAGTAAATTTGGGCTTTCAGACCGTCATTGGGTTAGAGAAAAAATTATGGAATTTAATTGTAACTGACTCAAGTAAATTTGGCTTGAAAAACTATCTTGTTATAATATAATTGAGAAAAAAAGTACTTGCATCAACAAGTCTTTTTTTCTTCACTTTATTCTAAGACATATACAGTAACTAGTAGGATTTATACTGAAAAGCTATACAGATAAATGGAAACTATAACCTGTTTATTATACAGTCAAAAAGAGATTTTACTATATCTAAAACGTGACTATATGCCAGCGTGTTCAAAAAGTCCCTCAATTTTCAACAGCTTTTTTATTTGTCATATCTCTTGTAATACTCACACTTTCCCTTGGATATAAACATTCGTCTGAAATAAGCTGTACTGCTAAGTTTGCAAGAGAGGGACGTGTAGTAACATAACCTCTTGCTACTTCGTTTTTTAATATTTAATTATTTGCCCCCTCAATTTACCCCATTTCATTTTTCACTTAAAGAATTTTACTATAGGAAATACTTTGAGATTCTTATAGAGCCTGTATTTATCTTTGAGAGCGACTAAATAATCCCCTTGACTCCTTAATACCAGCTTACTCCTTTTCCACCTGTTACTTCATCACAGGTGGTTTTCTTTTGTTTTATATCCAAATTATCCTTACTTCATTTTTTTTGTAGATTTTAGCTTTCTATTATAAAAATCAGTTTTAAATGCTTATTGCACCTCTATTTAACTTTGACAAAATTCTAATGAAACATGAGCCACCCTCTCGTTATCTCTAGTTATCTTGTAAACTTTAAAGGGTGCAGCTAGCATTTTGAGAAATGGCTTGTAACTTTTCTCATTGAATAAAAAAAAAACAGAGTTTAAAACTCTGTTTTTAGTTTCAGTTTAATCAATCATTGAACCTATTTGACTGCATACCAAGCAGTTTTTCCATATTTCCAACCGGAATTCAATAATGATTGTTCTTCAAATGCACTCATTGTATAGTTGTGAGCACCAGATTTCGCATTAGGATTATATGCTACGTAAACCGCTTTGTTACCGCCTGAGTAAAAGACAGGTTTAGCATTATTATCCCACTTCCAGCCTTCTGAAACTCGTACTTCAGCTTCATATTTACTCATTGTATAGTAATGGTCGCCGCCCTTCACATTAGGGTTGTAGATACGATATACAGCTTTTCCTTCTTTAGGTGCGTTTTCCAAAGTACCTTCATTTCTCCATCCAGCTTTAATTGTTGCATCACGTTCATATTTTGAAGTTGGATAGAAGTGTTCCCCTGTATTTGGATTGTATAGACGGTAAACAACTTGAGTTTTTACAGGTACTGAAGGATTTGTTGGATTAGTAGTATTTGCAGCTGGAGTGGTAGCTGTTGCAGCTGATGAGGTATTACCATGAATATCTGTGGCTTTTACTGTAATTTTAGCACCTGCTTTTTGTGATGTATAATTTACATTTACAGATACTTGTGTTTTACCATCAGCTGTTCCTGAGGCTTTCGCAGAACCAATTTGTTGACCTGACGCATTGTACACTTTAACAGTTGATCCAGCTTCAGCTTTTACGGTAGCAGAAGATTTCTTAACATTACTCAAACTTGGGGTTTTAGGGGCTACAATGTCTGCAAATTCAACAACTGTATTGGCAGAGGCAGTATTTTCAAAAATATCCCAACTTATTCCTGACGTATTTTCAATACCTGCTGTAAATTTAGAAGAGGTACCATTTGGGGCATATTTTTGATACCAAGACATTGGGACATCAATATCTACTGGGAAACTGATTGTAGCTGAAGTCAAAACCCCTGTATTACCAAATAAGCTTGCCAAGTTACCAACACCACTGTTAATACCTGTTTGCAAAGTATCAATAGCCTTATTTACCAAAGGTTTAACTGTTTCAGTAATTGTGTTTGCGATACTTGCAGCTATACCATTACCCCAGTCAACCATATTGATTGCTGTTTGAAGATTTTCAAGTAATTGGATAATTTGGTTGGCAATATGTCTTGCTGTTGCATCATCAAATTTAGCAGTAACTACACCATCTTTTACTGAAATTTGTGATACTTGTTCAGAAATATCCATATTTTGGAATGTTTCCAGTGCATTGATTGCGTCATATACTTTATCCACGTTACTTCCTTCAAATGAAGGATTATTTACAATAATAGCAAGTTGTTTTTTTATTGCATTATCTGTACCAGTAGCCAAGCCATTGAACAAATCGCCAAGTAGTGGAATTTGTGTGAGGTTGATTCCCATTTTCATTTGAATATTCGCATTATCAGCTACTTTTATGTTATTCGCAAGTTCTGCTGGAAGCTTAATTTCTGCGGATTTTAACGTTTGTAGCAATATGTTTGCTTGGGCACCAATAGTGTTAGTAACCGTAAGGGTTCCTGAATGAGAACCTGTTGTCTTAATCGCTGATTTATAAGATGAATCTAAACCAGTTTTTGAAGCTAAAGTAACATCAACTTCTGAAGCTTCAGCAGTCATAGTAGTCGCATTCATCAAAGGAACAGCTAAACCACTAGCGCAAATTATAGCGGTTGATAAAAGGGTAATAGCACTTGTTTTTTTAAATTTTTTCATTTTAGTATCTCCCAATACATTTCTAATCGTTTTTCCTATTTAGTTTTTCTTTTTTATTTCTTTAAATAGGCGGGGCTTTATTTACACCCAAATTAAAACGATAATTTAGCACTTCATAATTAAGAATATTAATATCGTACATTAATCCGTCCTTTCATTTAAGAGTATGATGTTGAAATTACATATCTGTAATAATAGGATAGTCACTCATTTTATTCCTCCATACATTTATTAAATAATAAGTGTCTTCTTATTTATCATGTTTTCATTATAGCCTACTTGGTTTTTATAAAGTACATAACTACCTCTGTATTATTTTAATTAAACTTCACCTTCTATAAACTATATTTTTACCGATATTTTCCCAGTTTAGTAAGGAAAATAGCAAACTGATATTTTTAATTAGCTTAAACTTTACTTAAAAAAACACGTGCAATAATTATAATCTACAGTACAAAATTTGTTCTTTTGTATTATTTGTAACACATTGGGAATCTTCGTATTTTATAAACAACCTTTATGTAATTTTTCGTATTTTAGCCTATAATATTAGTATACTTAAGATTGAATATCTTATTTGGGGGATAAATATGGCAGAAAAAAATCTTAATACTCTTAACAATACACCTAATATTTTAGGATTAACGTTCAAACAACTACGACTTGCTAAAGGATTAACCCAGAAAGAGGTCGCTGGTGAGCTATCTACTACCTCACTTTCACACTTTGAAAACGGGAAATGCATCCCCCATGTTGATCACTTTTTAAAACTTTTAAGAAATATAAATGTTAATACTTACGAATTTCAATTTCTTTACAACTTAAATCAAAGACATTCTGATGTTACTGTCTTTGATAGTAGGGTGTCCATGGCTTACTACAAAAGGGATGTTATCCAATTAAAAGCTATTCTTGATGAAATCATCAACTTAGAACAAGATAATCCCAATATCAGACACTATAAATTGGAAAAAATAAGAGTAAAAGCTGTCATCTCTTTATTAGAACCTTTTGAAATTAAAACTAAAGAGATTAACTTCTTAAAAACTTATTTATCTGAGATAAAGGAATGGGGACAGTATGATATAAAACTATTTGGTCAATGTTCTCATCTCTTTGATGGCTACACTTTGTGGGATTTAACCAATAACATGATTTCCCCCACCCAAAAAAGTTTAAAGCTACAGTATACTAGACATGCTTTAATTGATGCCGTCCTCAATGTCATTTCACAGCTGATCCATCTCAAGTTTTATTCACTAACGACAGACTTTATAACCTTCTTAGAAAATATAAATATTGATGATCGATTTTTATATGAAAAAATAACTCTAGTATACGACAAAGCTATTTTACAGTACGTAGCAGGAGATGTTGAGACAGCCAAAATCATTAAAAAATGTAAAGAGGACTTAGTCTTTTATAACTGCTACGACACTGTAAATCTTATACAAAGAGATTTAGATAATTTAGAAATAGATGAGTAAGTGAATCATTCTAAGACAAATGGGCAGACACTTATCCTATCGATTCTCAATATTAAATCGTAAAAAACTCCAGAGAAAGAAACTCTGGAGTTTTTTACGATTTAATATAGTCTTCTTTATATTTTACTATTGTTTTTTTATTCTTCTCTTTAGCTCATAAAGCATTGCAGAAACAGCGAGTAGGAACACTCCTAGGGTGCTTAATAATCTCATTTTGGTTATATTTTCACCTGTAATTGGCAAGTTGTCTTCCTCTGTTGTAACCTCAGTGCCTTCTTCAGAGGTAGGAACATCTGCGGTATCATCTGATTTAAAATCAAATTCTTCCGTTTTTTGATTGTCAATTACTTGGTTAGGTAATGAGGGATTACCAGAATCAGGGAAAGTTACTGGAGGCAAAGTAGTCGTTGAAGTATCCTTAGTATAAACGACTGTTTTTTCAATATCTCCCGTCTCAGGTGTTATTCCCGTGATAGCATCAATCTTGGATTGATCAGCAGAGTATCCTTTGATTTTTGGTGAAACTACCTCAGCAAATTGATTCCCATTTTCAGCTTGCCATGCGCCATATGTTATCTCACCTGTTACTTTATCCGTTGTTACAGTACGGCTAAATTTAATAGGGGTCGCAACATAGTCCTCTGAAGCACTTTCTCCATTTTGAAAGACATAGTGGATGGTTTCATTTACCATTTTTTCTTCGTCTTCTCTCATTTCATCATGTTTCAAACGTATGATATATTTTTGTCCATCTTCCGTAAAGGTAACTTCACTTTCTGGATAGCCATCAGATACCAACACGAAACCTTTATCAATGTAATACTTTATACGATCTGCAGTTGTGTAATCTACGAGACTTTCTACTTCACCCGTCAGTTCTTTTTCTTCTAAAACTTTATTCGTAGTATCGTCTATATAAGTAATAACAACACTACCTGGATTTCTTTTATAAGTGACCGTTTTTTCGATATCATCCATATCTACAGTTACGTTAGGGATGGAGCTCACTTTATCTTGGTCAGGTGTATATCCTTTGATTTCTGGCGAAGCCACCTCATCAAATTGGTTACCATTAACTGCCTTCCACTCACCATAGGTTTTTTCACCCGTTACTTTATCCATCACATAAGAACGACTAAAGGTAATAGGTGTTGCTTGATAATCCTCCTTAGCTAGATCACCGTTTTCAAAGACATAGTGAATGGTCTCTTTCACTTCTTTTTCTTCACTACCTTCAGTTGTATCATGTTTTAGATGAACCTCATAGTGTTGAGGCTCTTCAGTAAACTGCACATCTTGAGTAGGGTAATCATCAGAAACTAGAACATAACCAGCATCCGTATAAGACTTAATCGTATCGGCTGTCGCATAATTTAATGAAGTTCCTACCCCCCCAGATAAATCTTTAGTAGTTAAAGTTTTTCCAGTTGTATCATCAATATAGGTCACATCTGCTTGTCCAACATTTCGGGTATAAACAAAGGTTACTTCTTGATCATTTGCTGTGTAAGTCCCTTCCGTTGGTTCATTATCCTTCACCTCTTTAAAAGTGTATCCGGGTATTTCTTTAGGTTTTAAGCTCCAAGTAGTATTTAAGTCTCCTGATTCTTCTTCAGAGATGGGATTACCATCTGCATCTAAAATAGGATTACCATCTTCATCAACAAAATGTGAAACCACAGTTCCTTGAGCTATCGTGTAGGTAAAGGTTACATTTTTAAGTTGTTGTAAATTTTTATTTCCTCCAGTAGATGCTGCAATAGAGAAAGACATGGCTGTTTCATTACCCATAAATTCTTTTACATTTTTCTCCCATGTTTCACCATTATAAGTAACAGTCATGGTTTCAGTTGTACCATCATACACAATTTCAAAGGGTAAGAACTGGTTATCAGTAGGTTGCGGTATTGTTAAGGAACCCTCCTCAATTGTCTTTGCTACACCGTCAGTCCCATCAACAAAAGCACCGAAAGATTCATCGGTTTTTGTAGCACTTTTAGAAGCACTATAGATATCTGGATCCGCCATAAAGCTAGATTCAGAAGTTCCATTATAATAAGTATCTAATTTGAAACCAAAAGCTCCCTGAACTCCACCTATACCTGCAGCTCCACCTATAGCACCAACTACATCTGTATCACCAGGGTGGAAAAGAAAACCTATACCGTCTGCACCTCCATCTTGTTTACTTTTATTTCCAAGATTAACTTCGCCTTTAAAGCTGAAGCTCTGCGACATATCTACCTTGGTAGTCAAAGTAACATTTCCTGCCAAATATGTAGCATCATCAGTCAAAGTCTGGATATAATTAACTTCATCATAGGGATGAGCTGCTGCGGACCCATTGCTTTGAAAGTAGTCTGGAAAAGTTTCCCCTGTAATCGTAATGTCTCTAGAGGTTGCTGCGTAAACCTTACTATTTCCAAAGACATTTACGACATTATGCGATGATAATGCACCACCGCCTAATGTTGTAACAACTGCTGTTGCTAACAATATACTCGTTTTAAATTTCATCTGTTTCTCCCCATAAAAACATTATGTCTATAAAAGTTATTTTACACCAAGCTTAAATAAAATACACGTATCGCCAAAACTATAAAATTACATAAGCATTTCTTAAAAGACCATTATCTTACACAGCATCTAATTTATCTGTTAATTTAGAAGTGATGCCTTGTGATGTATTAAACAAAAAGATAAAAAATAGCAAATGTTTCATAAGAATAACACTCTCTAAATTAAGACATCATTAATACAAAGAAAGGTTTTTTTCAGATTGCATTTCCGACCTGTTATCCTATAGAATACTTTTATAAAAATCGTAATTTGTACTAAAAGGGTGCCATAATAGATGCCACAAATACAGACAGAAAGTATATACTAATAGACGTCACATTGTTTTTCGGATGCTTAAATCTATCTTTTTGAATACAAGGTATATTTAGTCAAAGCATTCATATCTCAATGTAAATCAAAACAAACTCTAGCAGAAAGGATATAACTATGAGCAAAGAAAATTTATTTTATGAACGTCTCTTAGAACTCATGAATTCATCACACAAATCCATGAATCAAATTGAAAGAGAACTTGGCTATCCACGAAATGCATTACACAATTATAAAACTGGTCGTGAACCTTCAGCAGTAAGGCTTTTAGAGCTTGCAAGCTATTTTGAAGTAGAACCTGAATATCTTATTGGGCAAGATACTACAAGCCGCTCAAAATCTATTGAATCTATCTTCAATACTCTTGATTTTAAGCAAAAAAAAGAGCTCATTGTCCTTTGTCAAGATTGGATCAGGTCGCAATTGGATTATTCTAACAATACTACTCATAAAGTGTCTTGATTAATCATAAAAAAATTAATAATCTTCTATCATATTAGTATTAAAAAAATACCTTGAAATTTCAAGGTATTTTTTATTGGATTAGTCTCATTTACTAAAATTTCTTTTATTCATGAACAATGATAAAAAGCCTGTTCCTAATAAAATGATTGCCGAAACGTAGTATGGGAAGAGATGATTAATGTCAAAAAGGTATCCGGCTGCCAAGGGACCTAGTATATTACCAAAACTTGTAAATGCAGAATTAAGTCCATTAATAGCCCCCTGCCTTTCTCCTGCATTTTTAGAAAGATAAGTAGTGACAGCAGGCCTAAACAAATCAAAAGCTAGAAATACTACAAACGTAGAAATCGCCACTAGCAAATTACTTTTTGTGAACGCTATAACGCCGATAAAGACGGCACTAGCAAAAAACGTAAGTTGAATTAACCCTAATTCTCCTATTTTATTGACGATTGGATCGAATAAAAAAACTTGAAAGAAGAGTGCTAAAACACCACTCACACTAATAACAAGAGCTATCTCTCCCATTGAAAAATCAAAATTGATTGTGGCCATAATACTATATATTGATTCAAAGGCTTGTAAACCAAAAGAAGAAATCAAGATGATCACAAATAAAGACCCAAACATTGGATTCTTAAGGATTGACATAAAGGATACTTTTTCAGCCGTATGTTCACTCTGCATTGATTTTTCAGGTTCTTTTAAAACAGTAAGAGTCAAAACGAAACCTATAAAAGCTAAGAGTGCTGCCGCAAAAAAAGGTACACGAATTCCTAGGGCTGCTAGAAATCCGCCGATCCCCGGTCCGATAATAAAACCACCGCTAATTGCAGCTGATACCAGCCCCATTGCCTTAGGACGTTCTGCAATAGTCGTTAGGTCAGCCACATAGGCTGTCACTGATGGCATAATCATAGCCGCCGCAACTCCTCCAAGAGCGCGCGAAATATAGAATCCTGTTTTTACCTGAGCTAAACCAAATAATAATTCTGAAAAAGAAAAAACAATCATACCTAATGCAATGAGTTTTTTCCGACCGATTTTATCTGATAAAGCTCCTGCAATAGGTGAAGCAACCAATTGCGCAATCGCAAAAATCGAAATCATCATTCCCATCGTTGTCCCTGAGAAATGCATTTGTTCTTTCAATGTTGGCAACACTGGTATAACTAAACCTGCTCCCAAAAAAACAAGAAATAAATTTGAAATAGCCAAATTCATCATTCTTTTTTTGTTCTTCATTTTTTCCTCCTCATTAAAAATAGCAAATAGAACGAACTATTGCTACTTTATCTTATTTTTTACCAATTCATCCATTATAACATGAATCTAATGGATAGAATACATTATTGTTTCAAGAAGACTTAGTGACCGCTTGTTACTTTTATGCCAATAATTCCAATAATTAGCAATCCTATAAATAACCAAGTCATAGTCGGAACCTTATCTTTAAATAAGATAATACCTATAATAATGGAGCCTACGGCACCCACCCCTGTCCAAATAGGATAGGCAATACCTAAAGGCATCTTTTTTAGAGCAAATGCTAAAAAAGTAAAACTAGCAATCATTCCCACTACTGTCAACAATGAAAACCTAAAGTTAGAAAATCCTTGGCTCATTTTCATCGTAGTTGCCCAAGCCACTTCAAACAATCCTGCTAATATAAGATAAAACCACGTCATTGTCTACTCCTTTTTCAAATAAAAAAACGACTTCCCACATTTCTTCAAAGACCTACTGAAATGTAAAAACCGCTTAGCGTTTGACTCCCGGTGGAGCATTTATTCATTTCCATTATTCTAACATATTTCAACTAAAAAATATAGGCTTTTAGGCCCGTTAATGTCTCATCTCTCTTAAATAGTATTTTTATCACATTTCGTGTATAATATAGCTCATGAAAAATTTGAAAAAAAAGCGACTTTGGCGTTGGGTAATAGCCCTCTTTGCACTGCTATTAATAATAGACTTTGGGGTAACCCTTTATTTTTATAAAGTAGCTTGTGTCCGTAATGATACACCGGTAAGCCAAGTAAAATCTAGTAGTCCAAACTACTCCCTTGTCAAAAAGTTTGACAAACTTCCCAAATCTACTGAAACAATAACGAGTGATCACTTAGAATTAAAAGCATGGTATGTTCCAGCCACCGTTCGTACTGACAAGACTGTCATAGTAGTCCACGGTTTCCGTCAGAATAAATCTGCAATGCGTCAGTACGGCGAGCTTTTCCATGAGTTAGGATATAATGTCTTAATGCCTGATAATCGTGGTGCAGGTGACTCTGAGGGTAAATTCATTACCTTTGGATATCATGATAAAACTGATGTTATTGCCTGGGCGAATTATCTTACTCAAAAGAACCCCCAAAGCGACTTGACCTTATATGGGCTATCTATGGGTGCGGCAACAGTCATGATGGCTTCCAGTGAAAAAGCACTTCCAAGTTCTGTCAAAAACATCATTGAAGATTGTGGCTATACGAATGCTTGGGATGAGATTGTTTATCAAGCAAAATCTAGTTATAATCTACCTGCATTTCCTTTGGTCTATAGCGTCTCTCTCGAAAGCAAGATTCGTCAAGGCTGGTTTTTCAATGAAGCAAACGCCACTAAAGCTTTGTCGAAGAACACGCGCCCCATTCTTCTTATCCATGGTGATAAAGATACATATGTTCCCACAAAAATGGTTTATGAGAATTATCAAGCTGTCAAATCAGGTACACCTAAAAAACTGTTAATTGTCAAAGGAGCGACACATGCGAGATCTTTCGAAACTGATCCTAAGCTCTATCGCAAAACTATTGCCCAGTTTATGTCAACTTACAATCCTATCAGTAAATAACACAACACCTAAACCGATGGATTATTGGGTTTATTCTTGACAACTCCACCTCTAAATGGTATTATATTAAGGTACTGTTTTGCGGTGGTGGCGGAATTGGCAGACGCGCAGGATTAAGGATCCTGTGACCGCTTTAGGTCGTGAGGGTTCAAGTCCCTCCCACCGCATCATAATTACAAAAAACTCCTACCTATTTAGGAGTTTTTTTATTAAATAAAATACACTTAGTACAAACTGTACTAAGTGTTTCTTTTTAGAACTTTTTTAGTCCTCTTTGTAGTAAACTTGGTTTTTTCCTTTATGTTTTGCCACGTAGAGTGATTCATCAACCTGATGAATCACTTCGTTTCGATCCATAAATTCTGTTATTTCTGAGATACCCGCTGAAATAGTAATTTTGAAACAGTGACCACGATATTCGAAAAGTTCTCCAGATATTTTTCTCAGTACTTTTTCCATCACGAATTTCGCATTCATCCCCGTGACATTTCTAAATATAAGAAAGAACTCATCACCACCATATCTAAACAACTGACCGTTACTCTGTTCCTCTTTTAAAGTTTCCTTAACGAGTTCACATAACCGCTTCAGAACATAGTCTCCAGAACCATGTCCATATGTATCATTGATATGTTTAAAGGCGTCCACATCAAACAATACAACAGAGAACATCGTGATATTTTTACTAATGAGTAAGTCCTTGAGAACTTCCTCAAACTTACGCCTATTATAAACTTGTGTTAAGTCATCAATATATATATTTTTTTTCATCAAATTATACTCTTTGATGATAATATTAATTGCAGAAAAAACTATTTTTGCTAAAAATAAAAGGAAAACTATTTTTATATAAATCTGGAAAAAATAAATAGGAAGAGAAGTTTTTATATACACTTCTAAAAAGTAACTATCATGCCAAGTTGCGATGGTACTGTAGAGTAAAAATACTGAAATATTTACAGCAAAACCTATAATTGGATAAAATATTAAACTATATTTATTGATGTATTCTCGGTGTCTAAAAACTTTCATAATCGTGAACCAGAACAGTACAAGACCTGCGATAACCGCAAGAACTTTTAACCAATCAAATTCATAAGTAAATAGATAAAGACCCAAAAATACAACGAGTGTAGGGATTACTGTATATTCAGCATAATCATAGAGAGAATAAAGGAAATAGTTCACTACAATCGTGACGAGCATTAGCGAGATATCACTGATTAAATACCCTTGCACAGCATTGGGATCGATTCGATTAAACAGAATCCTTAAAATTGCCATCCATACAAAAAAGTTTAAAGAATACAAACAAAAGACGAGATACTTATTTGTATGCTTCAAATAATGGTTGATAATATGTCGAAACACAAAGAGGAAACCTAACACAGTCGGTATCACAAATAGCTTTACCATAAATTCCTTGCCTAGTATATTAGTAAAATCTATCATCACTACCTCCTATAGCTCCCGCTACCATTCTTTTCTTAATTTACAGCACATTATTTTATTTTTCGAGGAAGCTCATAATAGTAAGATTGTTGCTTCCATTCCTTTGGAAAGCTATCGAGAAGCCCTTGTTCTTCCACACCTTCTATTACCACTTCTTTCCCCAGTTCACTAATGATATGAGCCAGTGAAAAGAGCAACTTATGAGCTTCTTTACTAGGGAGAATCCGTTTAAACCCTACCCAAGAAATTTTTACACGAGATATCAATTCATCTAAAGCGTACAGAGTTTCAAAAGTATTTACACCAGACAAAAAATCATCTAAAGCAATGCTATATCCCATCTGTTTAACTGCTTTTATGATGTTTACAGGCACTAATTCCTCATATGCGTTATTACGCCTTACTGGAATCCGCTCGGTAAATTCTATTTTTAAGCGATCTTTGTATTTAAATTTTTTCAAAAATACAAGTGTTTCCTCATAAAATAATTCCTGATAATCCAAATTAAGACAATAGATATTCTGATCTTGCTCAAAATAGTCATTCAGTAACTCTTCAATATGATCTATATAGAGTTTATGAATCCTTTCATCTGTCATAATCTTATAAAACAGTTGACTCGGAAAAGCACAAAGTCCTTCTGCTTCACATCTTAACAGGAGTTCATACTCATGCGTTTCACTTTCATGTAAATTATAAATGCCTTGCTTGAAGAAAATTAAATCTTTGATTGGAAAAGGAGTTCCGCTTTTCATCTCATCACCTCTTTACTCTATCTAAAAAGCAAACTTCCCTTTATGTCTCCGACATATTTTTATTTTGCTTAAAATTATTAAAGTTCACACACTCTAATTTAGCACTTCTGTTTATCTTTAATTAATAATTATTTAATTTGCATTTGTGGCTTACCATACAGAAAACCTTGCCTCAGATTTATACCTAAAAGGTCTACAAGTTCCGCATCAGCTTTGGTTTCTACCTCTGAAACAATTAATTCAATTTGATATTTCTTAGTTAGTTTGCCCCAAAATTTTAAAGTCAAGTCCAACCAGCTTTGCTCTTTATTAAAGTATTTCATATCTAATTTTATAAAATCGATGTAAGGCAATAGTTTATGGATATTTTTTGCATGACTAAATTCTGAGCCTATATTGTTAATAGAAAAATAAACGCCTTGTTTTTGGTATCTCAAAATTCGTCGCTTTATAGCTCTCACTTTTTTAGGTTTTTTTTGAATTTCATTATGCGATAGTTCAATAACTAAAACCATTGGTGCTATTTGTGGGCTCACCTCTTTAATAATTTTACGCAAGCGATAACTTAATAGTTGCTTACTAGTAAGCTTTAAGATAAACTTAAAATTTCCTTGAGGAAGGTTTTCTTTAGACTTTATCACTGCTTCTTTAATTATCTCCAAGGAAATCTTATCAAAGTCTTGTGGCAAAACCCATTCGCCGGACGTATCTTTGATACGCAGTAAACTTTCAAATCCAAAGACACTTCCTGATCGGTCATAGATTTTATTAAAGAAATATAAATAATTATCGTTTTTCTTTGTTTTACCGAACACTTCAACCTCCTCTATCTCAGCAATTATCGTTATTTTTTATTCATTATCTTTGATACTGGCTTGTCTTTTGGTTTTATCCCAACCGTTTTGAGCCGTAAAATAACGTATGGTGGCTTGGGGATAAATCTGTGTTAAGAGTATAAGAAATTTTGTCAGATAATAAGTATCTTTGATGACTTTTTTTCCTGTAAATGCCGCCTCACTGTTTCTCTTTTGATTACGATTATAGAGCGTTGCCCAAACTAAGTTAATTGCAAAAATGTAAAGTACCATTAGTAAAAACATGAAGATAAAAATTTGTATAGAAGCAGTAAACCCACTAATTATAATCGTACCAGCCATTACAATAATAGTGTAGACAACCACCAGGTATTCAATTGACATCAGCCAAGGTTTTAATAGAGTAAAGCTGAGTTCAAGTTTCTGTTTGAGCAGTAAATTATCAGATTTTATAATTCTATATAAATATTTAAAGGTTTGAATATTTCCTTGAGCCCAACGTACTCGTTGTTTTACTAGTGCTTGATGATCACCGTAAATTCCTGTTTGAGTAATCATAATGTCATCGTACTGTACGTTTCGTACATTATAAATCTCCGATAGGAAAATACGTAAAGACAAATCAAAGTCCTCTACGAGAGAATCTGTCCAAGGAAGTTCATGAAGTGAATAAAGGGTACTCAGTTTACAAAATTGACCATTTCCCCCAAAAGCAACTGTGTTCGTCTTCGTCCTAAGGGATTGTGTCGCATTAATGATTTCTTCAAATTCCAAGTCTTGTGCAGTATTATCATCTTTATTGATAATTTGAACTTTAGATTGTAAACCTGTAAGCTCAAAATCAGAGTTGAAGACACGATTGACTTTTTCAAAATAATCTGGCTGGACACTTGAATCTGCATTAATGATAGTAATAAGTGTATTTTCAAAAATTCCTCTATTTTTTAAATATTTATCTGTAACTTTTTGATAAGCCCAATTTAAAGCCTCACCCTTCCCTTTTTGAGCTTCTGGTTTTACCCTTCTCAAAAGTTGAAAGCGAGAATCAGTTTGAAATTTTTCAAGTTCAGCGACCGTATTGTCTTCACTGGCATCATCAATAACATAAATCTCTAAATTCTTATAACCAGTATTTAATAAGCTCTGAACAGTATCTTTAATTACAAGTTCTTCGTTCATACACGGAATGAGTACTACTATATGATGTTCCGTCTCAATTTCTACGTCTTCCAAATCACTGGTATAACTTTTAGTTCCGTAGGCATACCAGAGCAATAACGTTTCTAAAGTGTAGTAGACAAAGGTTAATATAGAAAAGAAAATAGCGATTAGAGTGAATTTATTAATCAACTCCTGACCTAAATTACTCAAAAATTTTATCTCAAAAAACTGAAACTTTACGATGAAATAAATCGGGAAACTTGAGATGATGTATAAAAAAATTTTGCGATAAGAGGGCAGATAATTTGATAATCCAATATAGATAGTCCGTATAAAAAGGACTGTAATAAGGATGAACTGGAGCAAGAATTGTATTTCCTGAACTTCTTTAGGGCTGGTAAATGAACTTAAAAAGTAGAAATAAAACACCGCGATACTCAAAGGCGCCATAGCCAACGTAATGGTGTAGCTTGTGTGTGAGAATTTTTTACCAATCTGGTTTACCACAATCGCTAGAGCAACTAAAGTGAGAATGAGTTGCATACTCAGAGCAAAAATAATCATCGCAGAATCATTAAAAATGGCAAGTCCTGTTTTTGCAAAAAAGTGTATCCCTCCAAAATAGGCCAGATAAAAACTAGCAATGCTCCCCAAAACCACTTTAATCCTCTTGATTTCACCTACAGGTTTCAAGTTGAAAAAACTGACACAAGCTAGGAGAGATAATGAGTTAAAAAGGCTCAGGACGGGATTAGCTTGAGTATCAAATAAAATTGGATGTACACCTCGCCATAATCCACTCACTAAAAGTATTAAAAAGATTGTGAGGGAAGCAAAAGAGAGAAATTTGATAAAAAGCGAGAGAAAATTAAGCCGAAGTGATAAGAGAAAAGTTAAAACTATCCCCATAACAAAACTTAGGACTAAAAAGCCCGAATTGGCGAACAGCCCTATTTCAGTCATTGAAGTTAAGGTATTACCCAGCTGAACCAGCTCTTCAAGTAAAACTCCATTCAGGAGAAAATAGAGAAACAGCGTTAAAAACGTTGAATTTTTGTTAACTCGTGTAAGATTAATATAAAAAATAATGAGTAAAGGTAGCGTCAATAATAACAGAGCAGCGAGATTTTCTCTCCATCCTACTTGTGTCATTCTTACTAAGCCCTGCACATTCAAAGCAAACAGTAAAACAACAAAAATGAGTGAACTCGATTTTATTTTCAAATTATCCATTTATGATATCCATAATCTTAATTGCAGTCGTCCCATCTCCATAAGGATTTTCTTTATTGGCCATTTCTTCATAGGCTTTTTTATCGGTCAAAAGTCGTCGGGTTTCTTTGACGATATTTGCTTTAGAAGTCCCTACCAAACGCAACGTACCAGCTGTGACTCCTTCTGGACGTTCAGTTGTATCACGCAGTACAAGTACGGGAATGCCTAAATGGGCGGCCTCCTCTTGGATACCACCAGAGTCTGTCAAGATGAGTTGAGCGTGTCTCATCACATTGTGAAAATCAACTGTCTCTAGAGGGTCTATAATTTTGATATTGGTATAAGACAGCAATTTTTTAGCCTTTTCACGTATGAGAGGATTTAAATGAATGGGGTAAACTATTTTATGGGTTTCCTTGAATTCATCAGCAATCTCTCCAATTGCAGCAAAAATTTGCTCTAAATCTTCTAAGTTTTCACGTCGATGTGCTGTAATCAAAATCATTGCTTTATCAGCTTGCCAACTCAAAGCTTCATGCTGATAATTATCTTGAAGCGTGTACTGAAACATGTCAATTGCACTGTTTCCTACAACGAAGATATTTTCTTCATCTTTTCCTTCTTTTAAAAGGTTTTGCTTGGTAACCGCCGTAGGTGCGAAATGTAAATCGGCAAGAACGCCTACCATTTGACGATTCAATTCTTCAGGGAAAGGTGAATATTTATTATAAGTTCGTAGGCCTGCTTCGACATGCGCCAATTGCACTTGATTGAAGTATGCGACAAGACCCCCAGCCAAAGTAGCTGCTGTATCACCGTGAACAAGGATGAGATCAGGTTTTTCTGTTTTGACAATAGGATCTAAACCACTAATCGTACCTGCCACTATGTCTGATAAATTTGAAGATTGACGCATTATCTTTAAGTCATAGTCTGCTTCAACTTTAAAGTGAGTGAGTAGCGTACTAAGCATTTCTCGATGTTGCCCTGTATTAACGACAACCACTTTATTTCCTCTTTTTTCCGCTTCCTTTATCAAAGGAAATAACTTTATAAACTCTGGTCTCGTTCCGAAAATAAACATTAATTTTTTCATCATATTCCTTTTTCACTCCTACTTACGCCATCAAAAGTGTTTCTTTCAAGTCACATGGCTCCAATAACTCTAGACTTAATACTTCTTCCTCAAACGACATTATAAAAATACAAATATTTTTAAAATAAATTAAAAAATAAATACTTTTTTCTTATTTTAAAAATTCTAAAAGAGCAAATAATTTCTCTAATCCTTGCTACATCAACTCAGAAAAATTAGAGTTTTTCTTATAATACAGAGCTATATTTTTGTAAAAATTGTTTGATTTGTTTCATCTATGTATTTAATATTCTACAAGAATATATAGAATAATTCAAGAGCATGCGTTACGTTTCTATTTTTATTGATAAAAGAGAATTTATTAATAAAAATAAGCTCAGTTTTTAAGTAAAAAGAGCTTTTTAACTATAAGTATCCGAAAAACTCTAATTTTTCGGATATAAGATGACTTTGAGCATACCGCCATGGCACTACAAAAAAAAGGCTGAAAATGTTATAATTGAAAGCGTAAAACTTTCGTATTACCTCTTTAAATCACTAAGTGGTAAAACTCTATTTGAAATTTATTTTACCCTCGTTGAGGAATAAAGGAGACCAATCAATCATGATGAATATGCAATCAATGATGAAACAAGCCCAAAAACTTCAGAAACAAATGCAAGCTTCACAAGAAGAAATTGCAAACACTACATTTGTGGGAAAATCAGCTCAGGACTTGGTGACTGCTGAATTTACAGGGGAACGTAAACTCACCTCTTTAACAATTAAATCTGACATCATCGATCCTGAAGACCCTGATACACTTCAAGATTTGGTGGCTGATGCAGTTAATGATGCACTTACTCAAATCGAAAAAATCACAGAACAAAAAATGGGTAAATTCAGCAAAGGTTTGCCATTTTAAATAAAATAAAAATTACTGACAGATTAGTCAGTAATTTTTTATCTAAATTTCTACTGACCAGCCTGTCAGTAAAAAATTATTGGATGAAAGGGAGGCTAAAGAGCCAAAAGCTCGTCAGACAAAGTAAAATAAGATTAGCCAGCAGAAACAACCTGTGCAGATTTTCAAAATAAATCCACTTATTTTCCAAAATTCTCTGAAGCAAATTGGGTAAGGCCATAATGACAGGAAGGGCAAAAATATTGAAGGACGAACCAGACGGCTCTTGACTTGTTAAAATAAGCCAAAAATTAATTTGGATTTGACGTGGTAAAATAAGGAGCAGAACTAAGCTATAAAGTAATTCACCAATGGTCCAATAGTCAAAAAAGTTTAATTTTTTCATTGCTCGTCCTTCTTTTCACATTGATTATACAACTTTATGTCAAACTTATCCATAGAGATAAGTAGTTTTTTTATCGAAGCTAAAAAAATCCTGTCAGTAACTGACAGGATTTTTACTTTTTAGATAAAGAATTATTTAGTGTATTCTTCAACGAGGGTAACAACTTCTTCCATTGTTGCACATTCACTAAGGGCTTTGTTAGCCAATTCTTCCATTTTCTTAGAATCCAAACGTTTCATAAGTGAACGAGTTTGGAGTACTGATGTTGCTGACATAGAGAATTCGTCAAGCCCCATACCCATAAGCAATGGTACGGCAGTTTGGTCACCAGCCATTTCACCACACATACCAGCCCATTTACCTTCAGCATGAGCTGCTTTGATTACATTGTTAATCAAACGAAGGATTGATGGATTGTAAGGTTGGTAGAGGTAAGAAACTTGTTCATTCATACGGTCTGCAGCCATTGTATATTGGATGAGGTCGTTTGTACCGATTGAGAAGAAATCAACTTCCTTCGCAAATTGGTCGGCAAGCATTGCTGCTGCTGGAATTTCAATCATGATACCTACTTCGATACCATCTTCAACTGGAACACCTTCAGCAATCAATTTTGCTTTTTCTTCTTCGTAGATTTTCTTCGCTGCACGGAATTCTGTTAAAAGTGCAACCATTGGGAACATGATACGAAGTTTACCGTGTACAGAAGCACGCAAGAGTGCACGCAATTGTGTACGGAACATTCCGTCACCAGCTGTTGAAAGGCTGATACGGAGTGCACGCCATCCGAGGAATGGGTTCATTTCTTTAGGAAGGTCAAAGTAAGGCAATGTTTTGTCACCACCGATGTCCATTGTACGGACAACAACTGGTTTACCGTTCATTCCTTCAAGTACAGCTTTATATGCTTCGTATTGGTCATCTTCTGTAGGGAAATCTTGTGCATCCATGTACAAGAATTCTGTACGATAAAGACCAACGGCTTCAGCACCATTATCATTAACACCTTCAACGTCTTTAGGTGTACCAATGTTGGCAGCCAATTCAAAATGACGACCATCTGCTGTTACTGTTTCAGCATCTTTAAGGGCAGCCCATTCTGCTTTTTGCGCCGCGTAAGCTTCGCCAGCTTTATGGAATTCACTTTGTTGTTCTTCAGTCGGATCAAGAATTACTTCACCAGTCAATCCTGAAACAGCCAAAAGTTGACCTTCAGAAGCGAGTTCAGTAATATTGTTTGTTCCAAGAACAGCAGGAATTTCCAGAGTACGCGCCATAATAGCAGAGTGAGAAGTACGTCCACCAATGTTAGTAACAAAGGCTTTGACATATTTCTTATCCAATTGAGCAGTATCAGATGGAGTCAAGTCTTCAGCGACGATAATTACTTCTTCGTCAATGAGTGCTGGACTAGGCAATTTAACACCAAGAAGGTGAGCTAAAACACGTTTTGTAACGTCTTTAATGTCAGCTGCACGTTCTTGCATATAAGCATTGTCTGTCATACCTTCAAAGATACCGATAAACATATCAGTTACTTCTTTGAGGGCTGCTTCAGCGTTAACTTTTTTATCATTGATTGCTGCTTTAATTTGAGCGGTCATATCTGGGTCAGCGAGGACCATCATGTGTGCATCAAATACAGAAGCGGCTTCTTCACCAAGGGTTGTTACTGCTTTGTCCTTAATGAGTTGAAGCTCGCTTTGCGACGTAGCAAGTGCTGCATCAAGGCGAGCTTCTTCATTAGCTGTATCAGTAATTGTCTTTGTTTCGAAAGACAAGTCTGGTTGGACAAGCAAGTATGCCTTAGCTACTGCTACACCTGAAGATGCAGCGATACCTTTGAGCATAGTTGTCATGATTATTCAGCGAGTCCTTCTTTAGTCATAGTTTCAGCGATAGTTGCGATAGCATCATCAGCGTCTGCACCTTCAGCTGAGATAGTAACGTCTGCACCTTGACCAACACCAAGTGACATAACACCCATGATTGATTTAAGGTTTACTGATTTCCCTTTGTATTCCAAAGTGATTTCTGATGTGAATTTTGAAGCTGTTTGCACAAGCAATGTAGCTGGACGTGCGTGGATACCAGTTTCTGCAACGATGTGGAATTCTTTAGATGCCATTTTTTATGGTTCTCCTTAGTTATTTTCGTTTTTATTGATAATATCCGAGATATTTATCACTCTAAAAATTGTACCACAAAACGAAAGGGTTTGCAATATTTGCTTTAAATTTTTCGAGCATTTTTTGCTAAAAAAACAAAAAATCTGCAGAGTTGACAGATTTTTTTAGATTACGTTTTATTTTTTAGACTCCGCTGCGTAAATTTCTTGTACTAATTGCTCTGTTTTCTCCCAGCCCAGGCAAGGATCTGTGATTGATTTGCCAAATATCTCAGGGTGATCTTGACGACCATCTTCCAGATAAGACTCAATCATGAAACCACGAACATATTTTTTAATGCTGTCATCCCACTCACGATTAATCAATGTTTGGCGAACAATCCGAATCTGCTCCATAAACTTCTTGCCTGAATTATCATGATTGGTATCAATCACAATAAAAGGATTTTTTAAGTTCATTTTTTCATACAACTCAATTGTTTCCACCAGATTGTCTGTGTAATAATTAGGATGATTCTTACCATTTTCGTCTAGCCCCCCACGTAAAATCGCGTGTGCCATACTATTGCCTGATGTTTCAACTTCAGCTCGCGCAAAAATAAAATCTTGTTTTTGTTGCGCTGCATAAATGCTATTAAACATGACTTTGAGATTACCTGATGTCGGATTCTTCATTCCTACCGGAGCATCAATACCTGATGCTACGAAGCGGTGTTGCTGATCTTCAACTGAACGCGCCCCCACCGCGTGGTAACTCACCAAGTCATCAACTAGCCGCACATTTTCTGGGTAGAGCATTTCATCAGCCGTCGTCAGCCCCGTTTCCGTGATCACTTTATAATGAAGGTCACGAACCATTTTTATCCCATTGATGAGATCTGTACGTCCATCAGCTCCTGGCTCATGAATCAATCCTTTATAGCCGTCCCCATTTGTACGAGGTTTTGCCGTATAGACACGCATGACCATAAAAATCTTATCTTTAACTACTTCTTGAAGTTTAGCTAAACGGCGAGCATATTCCAAGACAGCTTCTTCATTATCTGACGAACATGGGCCAATAATCAGGAGTAAACGGTCATCTTCACCTTTAATGATGGCCTCAAGCTCTTGATCACGCTCCATTTTTTTAGCCTGCTGCTCACTATTGAGGTGGCCTAACATTTTGATTGCATCGATATTTATTTTGGGGCTTACTTCTTTAAAAGACATGATATTTCCTCAGGTTTCACAAATTTATTTTATCTATTGTATCAAATTTTCTGTTAATTATCTCTTTTTTTAAGAGAAATTTGTAAAAAAATTTACTGATAGCGTCATCAGTAAATTTTTTTTGGTGTGTTAGGCAATATGAGTACGTCCATGGCAGTTTTTAAACTTTTTACCTGATCCGCATGGACAAAGCTCATTTCGACCCACATTTTCAAATGAAACTTCATCACTGACTGCTTCCTCAGTACCGACATTCGTAATATTTCCTTGTGAAGCGGTGGTGGTCATCCGCGGTGCTTCCTGACGGATCGCCGTTTGTGGTTGAATTTGAGCTTTCATCATCAAACGCGTCACTTCAAATTCAATCGCACCAATCATATTATTGTACATTTTATATGATTCTTCTTGATATTCAACAATAGGATTATTTTGGGCATAACCGCGAAGTCCTACGGATTGACGCATCTGGTCAAGCGCATCAATGTGTTCTGACCAGTTATTATCAACAACTCGCAAGATAACTGCACGTTGGAATTCCAACTGACGCTCTGGGTCAGATAATTTTTCCATTTGTGAAGCATAACGAGCTTTGACTTTATCAAAAATCAAATCTTTCATTGCTTGTACTGACAGGCCTGTCAGTTCAGACAATTCAATGCCATCTTCTGGCAACATTGTATTGTGTAATGTTTGCAAGAGATTTTTGACATTTTCTTCATCTTTAAGACTTCCTGCAAGTTCATGACCATCCACTTGACGATCAATTGTTCGCTTGAACATGCCCATAAGTACGGGTGTTAAATCTTCTTTAGCCATGATGACCGCATGGCGCTGTGCGTAAATCACCTCACGTTGTTCGCGGATGACATCATCATATTGCAAGACTTGTTTACGAGAATCGTAGTTATTTCCTTCGACACGTTTTTGTGAACTTTCAATCTGACGAGTAATCAATCCAGATTTGATGACTGCATCTTCACCAGAAATACGCATCCGATCTAGGAAAGCTGAAACACGTTCCGAACCAAAACGTTTCATTAATTCATCTTCAAGAGAAAGGTAGAATTGTGAAACCCCTGGGTCACCTTGACGTCCAGAACGACCACGTAATTGATTATCAATACGGCGAGATTCATGACGCTCAGTACCAATAACAGCAAGTCCACGAAACTCGGGATCTGGATGATCAATAACACCAGGTCCAAGCTTAATATCAGTCCCACGACCGGCCATATTGGTCGCAATCGTTACTGCCCCTTGTTGACCCGCATTCATGATAATTTGTGCTTCACGGAAGTGATTTTTTGCGTTCAAAACTTCATGAGGAATTTTAGCTTCAACCAATTTCTTAGAAATCAATTCGGAAGTTTCGACAGCAACAGTACCAATCAAAATTGGTTGCCCTTCCGCATGACGACGTTTAATATCATCAATCACTGCTTTAAATTTAGCTTCCAAAGTTGGGTAAAGTAAATCTGGATGGTCTAAACGTTGAACAGGACGGTTGGTTGGAATTGGTGTGATTTGAATGTTATAAATCTCACGGAATTCCTCTTCTTCGGTTTTAGCAGTACCGGTCATCCCTGACAATTTTTTATACATCCGGAAGTAGTTTTGAATCGTAATTGAAGCCATTGTTTTTGATTCATCTTGAATTGGCACAGCTTCTTTCGCTTCAATTGCTTGGTGAAGCCCATCAGAATAACGGCGTCCAGGCATCGTACGTCCAGTAAATTGGTCAATAATCAAAACTTCTTGGTTTTCATCAACCATATAGTCGATGTCGTGAAGCATGATAAAGTTGGCACGTAAAGCATTATCTATAAAGTGAGTTAAGGCGACATTTTCCATATCATAAAGATTTTCGATTTGGAAGAATTTTTCGGCCTTATCAATTCCTTCTTCAGTTAAGGAAATTGTTTTTGATTGTAAATCAATCTTGTAATCGTCGCCTTCTTCATATTCCGAAGTAGCAACATTCAAGTTTTGTCCTTTTAAAGTCTTAGTGAATTGGTCCGCACGATAGTAAAGTGCTGATGAACTTTCAGCTTGTCCAGAAATAATCAAAGGTGTTCTGGCTTCATCGACCAAAATTGAGTCAACTTCATCGACAAGAGCATAGTTCAATGGCTTTTGAACCATATCTTCGGCACGTGTGACCATGTTATCACGAAGATAGTCAAAGCCAAGTTCAGCTGATGTTGAATAAGTGATATCACAGTTATAGGCTTCACGCTTTTCTTCTGGTGATTTTGAATTCAAGTTCAAACCAACAGTCAATCCAAGCCAGCTGTAAAGTTCACCCATTTCCGTCATATCACGAGTTGCCAAGTATTCATTGACGGTAACCACGTGAACCCCGTTCCCTGTCAAAGCATTTAAGTATACAGGCATTGTTGCGGTCAAAGTTTTACCTTCACCAGTACGCATTTCGGGCACGTCACCATTGTGTAAGACAATCCCACCCATAATTTGAACATGGAAAGGGTACAAGCCAAGCACACGGCGGGCTGCTTCACGACAGACAGCAAATGCTTCATAGAGAAGCTCATCAAGACTTTCTCCTTTGGCAATGCGTTCTTTTAATTCTGGAGTTTTGGCTTTTAACTGCTCATCTGTCAAATGTTCCATTTCTTCAGCGAATGATTCAACTTTGAGCGCCATTTTATTGAGTTTTTTTAGCTCTTTTTTGTCATTTTCGACAAATTTTCTAATAATGTTTGGCATATTTTCTCTTTCAGATAAATAGTGGATATTATCCTTAATTTTAGCACTTTTACAGCATTTTTACAAATTGGAATAACCTGTTCTTCTGAAAGAGACCCTTTTATTTGTTGACAAGCAACATATTTTGATTTATAATGTTGCTTGTCAACAAATAAAACGAAGAAAGAAGTAATACTATGACTACTCTACTAATGATTCTTGCCCACCCACATACCGATGATTTCAGCTGGTCGCTGACCACTGCAGAGAAATTTAAATTAAGCTACCAGAAAGAACATCCTTTTGATACAGTAATTATCCGAGATTTGTTTTCTGAAAAAGTACCTGCTCTAGATAATGAAACTTTTGCAGCTTGGAAACGTAATAAGTATGCACCTGATACACTTACTGTCCATGATAAAACTTTACTTGCACGCCATAAGGTCTATTTAGACGAATTTTTATCTGCAGATAAATATGTTTTTGTCAATCCAATGTACAATGGTTTTGTTACCGCTGAACTAAAGCAATATATTGATGTTATCGCTGTCCCTAGAAAACTTTTCCGATATAGTGAAAATGGCCCAATTGGTCTGCTCAAAGGAAAAAAATCACTTCACATTCAATCAGCTGGCGGCTTTTATCACAATGAAAAAGATCCCGCACATATGGCTGAAGATTTAGGGGCCGCTTATATCGACCAAACTATGAAAATGATAGGTATTGCTGATAAAGATCGCCAACAACTATTTATTGAAGGCTATGCGCGATATCCGGAACGCGCCGATTCCCTAAAAGAAAAATCCTTTACAGATGCTATCTCTCTGGGAAAAAATTTCTAAAAGGTTATTTTATAGTGTATAATTAAAGAATGAATAGTACCGACCTCAATCAAAATATTGCACGACAGTTGCACGCGCTACGGCATTCATCGCTGACACCTTCAAAAGAACGTGATTGGATACTAGATCAGCTTCAAGACGAAGGTCTCACACAAGAAGTAATGAAACTATCTGTTACGGCTCTCCATATCTTATCTGCCTTGAAAACAGATGATAAAACTGGCATTGAACTAGCCAATCAACTTGAGGTAACACGTGGGGGAGTGAGTCGGGCAGTTCAAAATCTCTTGAAATATCAGTTTTTAACAAGTCATCAAGGAATACAGGATAAGAAAAAAATTTATTTTCACTTGACTGATAAGGGTCGAAAAGTAGCCCTCACCCATGACAAGATGCACAAGCTCATCGAGGAAAAGTTCAATATTCTTTTGTCCTCTTACACAATCTCCGAAAAAGAACAAATGCTTAAATTCTTAACAGACTTCAATAGAGTCGAAGCACAAATTTTTGAGCAAAATAAAAAAACGAACTAGTAGGTCCGTTTTTTTATTTTGCTTCATAATGGAAATCAGGATTTAACTCTTTGTCTAATCTTTCAAAGGCTTCTTCCATACGACGATTGACCTCGGCAATCCCTTCATCATTCATTCTTTTAATATCAGAAATATCAATAGGATCACCGAAATTAATGGATACGCGCTGACGTTTAAAAACACCTTTCATGCTGAGAGGTCCCTGATAAACGGCAGGCACAATACGAACTTTAGCCATCTTTGCAATGACTGCTACTCCACCCTTCATTTCTGCACTATGACGGCTACCAGAAGGAAACATAATCATTGACTTGTCTGATTCTTTTAACATTTTTACCGCATGCTTGATAGGTTTAGTTCCTGGATTTTCACGATCAACTGGAAAGGCCCCACACATTTTAATCCACCAACCACCAAATCCTTTAAACAATTCCTTCTTCGCCATGAAAATAAATTGTTTAGGACGGGTAGCAAAAGCGAACCAAACTGGTTCCCAAGCCATCCGATGAGGTGCTACTAGAATATAGTTTTCATCTTTGGGGATACGATCCACATGATAATATTTACTTTTTCCGTTAAAGATAAACAGCAAAAAGGCTACAAGATTGCGTAAGAACACATAGAAGAGCCGATGTTGTTTTTCATATTCTTTCATATTTCTTTACTCCTGATCATTGCTAATAACTTCATTATTTTAACTTATTTTAATGATTTTATCAATGTTTGAAATCGCAAGCGACATAAAAAGAGAGCTCCAAAAATTGGAACTCTCTCCTCTTTAGGAAACTTTATTTTACTTCAGCAACACTCTCTTCATTTTTTGTTGCGGCTTTCTTGCTAGAACGGTAGCCATAGATAAAATAAATCACTAGGCCAAGAAGGAACCATATTCCTGAATAAACCTTCGCTTCAAAATCTAAGCCCCAGAAAACAAAGAGGGAGCCAAGGAAACCAAGGGCAGGAAGCACAGGATAAAAAGGCATTTTATAAGAAGCGACTGGTAAATCCTTACCTTGACGGCGACGCAGAGCGTAAATACCTAAAGTTACAAACATGAAGGCAATCAACGTCCCAGCTGAAATCAATTGAGCGAGGAAGGCAAAGGGGAAAAATGCCCCAATCACTACAGCAACAATAGCTAATGTCCACACTCCATTAGCAGGCAATTGTCGCTTGTTTAATTTTCCAAGACCACTTGGTAAAAGTCCATCACGGCCAAATGCGTAGAGTAAACGTGACCCCGCTAGAACCATTCCTAAAAGGGCGATAAACATCCCAGCAAGAGCAATTGCAGTCACTACTTCTGAAAGTACCGCATAACCAGATTCTTGCAATGCCCAGCCAACCGGTGCAGCATTACCAGCATATGTGGAGTAAGGATGCATTCCAACAAGAACAAGCGTTACGGCTGCAAAAAGTGCGACCGCGATCAAAAGGGAACCAATGATTCCACGAGGCATCGTTTTTTGCGGATTTTTTGCTTCTGCAGCATTTGCTGCAATAGAGTCAAAACCAATATAGGCTAAGAAAATCATCGAAACACCAGACCAAATCCCAGAGAATCCACCAAAACCAGTTTTAGGATTGTGAGGCGGGATGAAAGGATGGTAGTTAGCAGGTTTAATCACTGTAATACCGACAATAATAAAAGCAATAACCGCAGCAACTTTAAGAACTACCAAAATTTGACTGATACGCCCAGCATCAGATGCACCTCGGAAAACAATCAAAGCGGACAGCAAAATCACAATAAGCGAAATAATATCCACAACACCGCCATTGGTACCGAACGGACTTGCTAGGAAGGCAGGTAGATGAAAACCAAGTGGTGCTAAAAGTTGCTGCAGATTAGCAGAGAATCCAGAACCAACAAAAGCTACGGCAATGAAATATTCTGCCAACAAAGCCCATCCTGCAATCCAACCAAAACCTTCTCCAAACAAAACCGAAATCCAGGAATAGGCCGAGCCAGCAAAAGGCATAACGGTGGACATTTCAGCATATGCCAAAGCGACAAAACCCGCCACCAAAGCAGCTAACAGGTAAGAAAAGACGACACCTGGGCCCGCAAATTGAGCCGCGACCTGGCCTGGTAGTGTGAAAATAGAAGTAGAAATGATTGTTCCTACACCTAAGGCCAGAAAATCACGCGTACTGAGTACTTGTTTGTAATGCTTGTCTGCATCTTGATAGAGCTCAAAATCAGCTTTTTTCGTAAATCCCATAATAAATCCTCATTTTCTGATATTTTAATCAAATAATTTCAATAAACTGTATTTTACCGAATTGTCAGACAATTGTCAAGAAAGAATTTTATGAGGCATTAATGTGAAAAAATAGGAAGTTACTAATAAAAAAATCAGTAAAAAAGTCGAACAAAATCGAGGTCTACGAGCTGCTCAACAGGACTTAAATGATGAGTGCGTAAGCCAGCAGCCTGCGCACCTGCAATGTTGGCAGCATTATCATCAATAAAGAGGGTGTCAGCTGCTTCTAACTGGGCTTGCTCTAATACCTTTTTGAAACTCTCAATAGTTGGCTTACGTAAGTGCAGCTCATGTGAATAATAGATTTTAGTAAAATAATAACTTAAAGGATGACCGGTTTGCTCAAGACAACGCTTTTCAAAATAAGCCGCATGGATGGCATTGGTATTTGAAAAAAGATAGAGGGGATAGTCTACTGACAGCTCTGTCAGTAGACTTAAGCGAGATAAATCAAAATCTGTCAGAATAAGATTCCAAGCCTCACGGATCTGATCGTCAGTTATTGAAGTATTCGTGACGGAGCGCAATTTAGCAAAAAACGTTTCGGGACGAATTTGCCCCAACTCCAGCTGTTCAAAAAAGTCAACTTGACCTTGCAGTGTAAAGTATTGCGCAAAGTTTTGCACCCCTAATCTTTCAAATTGGTCAACCATGCGCTTGAAATTAAGATCGAGTATTACTCCCCCTAAGTCAAAAATAATTGCTTGAGTCATCATTTACCCCTTTCATCGGCTGTCTTACTTTACTGACGTTCCCATCAGTGCTTACGAGCTTCTTTCGTATCCAAAATAATGGTTACCGGACCATCATTTACTAACTCAATTTGCATGTCTGCACCAAATACTCCTGATTTTGTAGGAACCACTTCTGCCAATTTTTCATTAAAATTTTCATAAAAGGCTTTTGCAAAATCAGGTTTACCTGCACCCGAAAAGCTTGGGCGATTACCTTTTTTGGTAGAGGCATACAAGGTAAACTGCGAGATAGATAGAATTTCACCCTTAATTTCTTGGATTGAACAATTCATCTTTCCTTGTTCATCAGAAAAGATGCGCATCTGAGTAATTTTACGCACAGCATATTCCAAATCCCAGCCAGTGTCAGCATCTTCTACACCCACTAAAAGTAACAGACCTGAATCAATTTTTTCTTTGATCAAACCATCAATACTAACAGAAGCACTTTTTACACGTTGAATTACAATTTTCATGTTTCCATTGTAGCATAAACAGACGAGTCTTGACATCAACCTCATGTTTAGTTACTATCATAATAAGTCATTTAAAATCATCAAAGCAAAAAGGAGAAAATTTGGAAGAACTAGCTATCGTTGTTCCCGTATATAACGAACAAGAAACCATTGAGCTTTTCATTCAAGAAGTCAACAAAGTACAACTTGACCTAAAGAAAAACTTTTACTTTATCGACGATGGGTCTAGTGATCAGACACTTTCCCTTTTAAAAAAACTCTCTGCGGAAAACGAAACCATTCACTATGTCAGTTTTTCCAGAAATTTTGGGAAAGAGGCCGCCCTGTTAGCTGGGTTGAAAGCAACTTCTGAACCGCTCGTTACAGTCATGGATGTTGATTTACAAGATCCACCAGAGTTATTAACTAAGATGTATCAAACACTCCAAGATGGCTTTGATGTGGTTGGAACACGACGTATTTCTCGTGATGGTGAGCCAGTAGTCATTTCTTTTTTCTCGCGACTTTTTTATAAAATCATTAACAAAATTTCCAAAGTACCTATTGTAGAAGGAGCACGTGATTTTCGCTTAATGCGACGCCCTGTTGTTGATAGTGTTTTGCGCTTAGAAGAAAATAATCGATTCTCAAAAGGTCTTTTTGCTTGGGTCGGTTATCAAGTAACCTATATAGAATACAGTAACCACGAGCGTAGTGCCGGAAAAACGTCTTGGACGTTTGGTCAACTGCTTAGCTATTCGATTGATGGAATTGTCAGTTTTTCCGAGGCACCCCTTAATATCGCTACTTTTATCGGCTTTGTAAGCTTTCTTACTTCACTCGCTCTCGGCGCCTTCTTCGTTTTCAAGACCCTTGTTTTTGGTGATCCTGTTCAAGGCTTTCCTACTTTAATTGTCCTTATCCTGCTTTTAGGCGGTCTTCAGCTTCTGTCTCTTGGCATTATTGGGAAGTATATTGCAAAGATCTTTTTGGAAACTAAAAGGCGACCTAACTATCTCATTAAAGAAAGTAATATAAAAACGCTTGACTAATGTCAAGCATTTTTTATGCATTGGTACGTTTTACAGAATAAACATCAGGTGTCATCTTGATCTTATCCACCACTAAAGTTAAATCAGACAAATTTTTGATACCCAAAGCGATATGAATATTCGCCATCTTTTTATCTTTTGTGGGTTGGGCATTAATTGAAATCAAATTTTTAGTAGAATTTGACAAGACTTGCATGACATCATTGAGTAAACCGGGCCGATTGAATCCATAGACGTCAATGTTTGCTACATATTCTTTAGTTAAGTTTTCTGAGTCATCCCACTCTACTTCTACCAACCGTTGTTCAAAATCTTCCATGCTTCGAACATTTTGACAGTCGGCGCGGTGAACCGAGACACCACGCCCTTTCGTGATATAACCTACAATAGCATCGCCAGGTACAGGGTTACAGCATTTCGCAATCCGCACCAAAAGGCTGTCGATTCCTGAAACGCTCACTCCCCCATCATGACGAATCTTCATGACATTTTTGGTTGTTTCGCGCTTCACCTCACCCTTCATCAGTTCTTCGGCTTCTGCTTTTTGTTTCGCTTTCTCTGCTTGACGTCGTTCATTTTCTGTTAAACGATTGGCAACTGTGGTCGCCGATAATTCTCCAAATCCGATTGCAGCATAAAGTGCTTCAGCACTTCGATAGCTCATTTTATTAAACAACTCATCCAGATGTTTTTTATCAAGGTACTGATTAGGAACAAAACCTGCTTCTGCCAAAGCATCTTGCAAGAGTTCGCGTCCTTTATTGACTGACAGCTCTTTATCTTGATTTTTAAAGAATTGTTTGATTTTATTGCGCGCTTTATTGGTTTTGACAAGATTAATCCAATCTCGACTTGGTCCAAACGATGTAGGGCTTGTGATGATTTCCACCCGATCACCTGTTTTTAATTGGACAGATAAGGGTTTCATACGGCCATTCACTTTAGCACCTGTAGCGTGATCCCCTACCTTCGTATGGATTGCATAAGCAAAGTCAATCGGACCTGAGCCACGGGGGAGTTCTTGGACTTCCCCGTTTGGCGTGAAGACGTATATTTTATCTGAAAGGATATCTTCTTGAACTGCTTTTACAAAGTCCTCTGCTGAATCTCCCGCCTCTTCGCGCAATTCAACCAATTCGTGAATCCAGTTTAGGGTTTCGGAAATCTCTTGAACATCTACTTTTGCTTTGCGTCCTTCTTTATAGGCCCAATGTGCGGCTACCCCATATTCAGCGATTTGATGCATTTCGCGTGTTCGAATTTGAAATTCCATCGGCCCCTTAGGACCATATACGGTGGTATGCACAGATTGATAGCCATTTGCTTTCGGATTAGCAATGTAGTCTTTAAAACGGCCAGGCATTGGTTTCCACAAATCATGAATATAACCGAGAGTAGTGTAAACGTCGCTGGTCGTTTCAGTGATACAGCGGATGGCGATCAAATCATAAATTTCATCAAATCGTTTCTTTTTATCGTGCATTTTACGATAAATAGAATAGATGTGTTTTGGACGTCCGTAGATTTCTGCATCCACCCCAGAATTTTCTACGCGTTCTTGAAGTTTTTCGATGACTTGAGAAACGAGTGCTTCGCGAGCAGCACGTTTTTCATTCATCAACCCACGGATACGGTAAAACTCAGTTTCTTCTAGATAACGAAAAGAAAGGTCTTCTAACTCCCATTTAATACTGGCGATCCCTAAACGGTGAGCCAAAGGCGCATAGATCTCCATCGTTTCACGTGAAATCCGTTTTTGTTTATCGGGACGAAGATGTTTAAGCGTACGCATATTGTGTAGGCGATCCGCCAATTTGACCAAAATCACTCGAATGTCCTTAGACATAGCCATCAGCATCTTACGATGATTTTCAGCTAATTGTTCTTCATGCGACTTATATTCAACTTTTCCAAGTTTCGTCACACCATCCACAATGTCCGCAATTTCACGACCAAAGAGTTCTTCTAAATCTCCTTGAGTAAAATTAGTGTCTTCTACCACATCATGGAGAAAACCACATGCTACAGTCACCGCATCAAGTTTTAATTTGGCAAGTATGCCAGCAACTTGTGTAGGGTGCACAAAATAGGCTTCTCCCGAAGCACGATATTGATCAGCATGCGCCAATGAGGCGCAATTTAATGCCTTCTGCACCAGCAAAAGGTCGGTTTCATTCATATATTCTGCGCAGATATTGACAACTTCTGCGCCCGTTAAGACTGGTTCTGAAGGCATAGTTTGAAATGCTAGTATCTGTTGTCAGTCGTTGAGCCTATGGTCAACATGAACTAGCTTTCCTCCTTATTAGATTTGTTAGATGGCTCTGTTACCTTTACAGTTAAAGGTTCATTTAAAGTTAATTGAATCTATTCTACCACATTTGTAAGCGAAGAAAAAGAATGATTGTCAAAAAATAAAGCTAAAACTCCGATCGTTCGGAGTTCATTTTCTTTTATAAAAGCTCAAAATAAGTTGAAAAAGCAGATAATGCATAGAGCGGAGCAGTTTCAGCGCGTAAGATTCGTGGGCCTAAGCCAATTAATTTTGCACCAAGTGCCTCAAATTTTTCAACTTCTTGCGTGCTAATCCCTCCCTCTGGTCCAAAAACGAGAAGCACTTTTTTACCGACTGACAGCTCTGTCAGTGCTTTTTTCAAACCCGACATTTCTCCTGCTTTGGCCGTTTCTTCATAGGCGACAAGAATCTGATCAAAATCCTTACATTGAGTAAGAAAAGTCGTAAAGTCTTCAAAAAGTTCGACCTGCGGAATCTGCAACCTCCGAGATTGCTCGGCAGCACCCCGTGCAATTTTTTTCAGCTTTTCTTGTTTTTTAGCCAATTTTTTCCTATCCCATTTGGCTACAGACCATTTGAAGGGCGCCGACCAAATGGCTGAAGCGCCCAGTTCAGTGGCCTTTTCTGTAATAAAATCAAGCTTATCACCTTTTGGAAACCCGACAGCAACCGTCACTGCAACTGGTAGTTCTGACTGCTCGGTAAGCCGTTCAATCAATCTGACCGAACGGTCAGAAACAGAAACCACTTCTACTAAGCCCAACTCTCCTTTATCAAACACCAGACGGAGCTGCTCCTTTGGCTGGGTACGCATTACTGTAAATATATGATGTGCAGCAGCTTCATCATCGATTGTGATAAGAGCACCTACTTCAGGTCTTTCTTTAAAAATAAAATATTGATTTGCCATTGTCCTTTAAGAGTTTACACGAAGTTTACAACAGCTGTAAACTCATCCTCCAATTACACCTTCTCTGTTCTCAGTTTTTTTGAAAATCACACAGTTCCACTCCCCTTGAATCATCCGTGTTTCAAGGAAAAAGCCTGCAGCCTCAGCGGAAGCAATTACCATTTCTGCCTTATCTGCGATAATTCCTGACATGATAAGATAACCCTCTTCTTTGACTAAGCGATAAGCATCCTCAGTCATTAGGACTAAAATATCCGCTAAGATATTGGCCACAATGACATCTGCCGTTTGAGTAATCCCTTCAAGGAGGTTATTTGCTGAAACATGGATTTTTTCATGTCCTGGATTAAGTTCGATATTTTCTCGAGCTACACGCACCGCCACTTCATCAATATCATAAGCAAAAATTTCTTTAGCGCCCAGATAGTTTGCTGCCACAGAGAGTACCCCTGAACCTGTACCCACATCAAGCAAAGTTTCGCCGCCTCGAAGGACTTGTTCTAAAGCATAAAGTGACATCTTAGTCGTTGGATGGGTACCTGTTCCAAAGGCCATGCCTGGATCAAGGCGAATCAATTTTTCAGAACCTGTAGCTTCGTAGTCTTCTGTCCAGCTAGGGACAATCGTCAAATCATGTGTGATACGTGCGGGTTCAAAATATTTTTTCCAAGCTTCTTCCCAATTTGTCTCTGACAGATTGTTTGTTTTCACTGACAAGCCTGTCAGTGAAAAATAGTCACTCAAACGAGCAATCTTATGTTCCAACTCTGCTTTCAGTTCGACAATGGGCATATTTTCAGGGTAATATGCCGTAACTTCGACATAGTCAGATTGCTCAACCTTTGGCAAAACTTCGCCAAATTGATCTTCGTGTGTCAAATAATCCGCACTGTCGTTGATTTCAACGCCGCCAGCGCCAGCTTCAATCAAGAGTGCTGAAATAGCTTCTTCAGCCTCCCGAACAATGGTTACAGTAATGGAATTCCAATTATTCATCTTTATCTCTTTCTAAGGTTTGTCTCTACCGACAAAGCGGTTCTTGCCTAACAAAAAGCCAATGGCGCGCGCCACATTGCGCTCAATAGCTTCTTGGCTTTTTAATTTGGCGATATAGCGGTTAATCTCAAGTTGCTTGGATGGTGTCAAAGCTTCAAACACTTCCTGAGCATCGGGATTTGCCGCTAAGGTTCTTTGAGGGGCTGCGGCTGCTCAATGAGCCGAGGCTCAGCATCGTAAGCAATCGTCATTTTTAAGGTTTCGCCAATTCTTTGGGGTGAATTTTTTAGCATTTTCATATTGACATACAAGCGCCACTGCCCTTTGAAAAACATGAGATTTTGTTGATAGGGCTTGTCATTGACGGCACCGCAAATGGGAATAGGTGATTTTTCTTTACCTGCTGCCTTAAAAATTTCTTGTAAAATGGCTGATGGCACCGTCACAAAAGGATTAACCCCGACAATTTCTAATTCAGCTGTAAATTCATGAGTTTTCATCATTATTTTTTCCTCAAGAGCACGTGATTGAAAAATGAAAGTGCAATAAATTCCGGCTTATCACAAACTTCCCATTCGACTTTAAACATTTTATCTGCCCAACCAGCTTCTCCTTTAAATTCATTAGGCTGTAAAGCCCAGAAAGTCCGTAAGCCATACGTTTTAAAAGTACTGACAGCGCTGTCAGCTTCTAGCATAGCCGCTATATCATAATAATGAATCTTGCCAAACATCTGATTAACTTTTGACGCTCCCCTCAGTAAAGCGTAAGCTTCGTCCAAGGCATTTTCAAAGACAATTTTTTGCATCAGTGCTCCTGCGTGATTGTGTTTGACAATCGAAATGAAACCTTCTTTACTAATCAGGCGGGCAAATTCTCGCAACATCGCCAGGCGCTCTTTTGGTGCATATTCAAAAACGTTATGACAGAGAATGACGTCAAAACTTCCGTCAGTAAAGGCGCTAAGCGCTGAAAGTCCACCAACAATCTGCTCATAGGTATTTTCTCGCTGCCGATTTTCCACCATTTCCAAATCGGGTTCAACTGCCACTACCTCGTTATGCGCAGCAAAGTGATTAGCATTCCAGCCAAATCCCGAACCGAAATCCAAGATTTTCTGACCTTCAAGCTGACCGACTTGTGCCCAAACCATCCGATAGTAGAGCTGCATCCAAGGACTTTCCCACTGATCAAAATAATTTTGCAGACTTGCTTTCATTTTTCGTACACTTTCTGGCTTACCGCCCTGTCAGTTCATTTTTCAAGCTTCGTCAGTTCTTTTTGCATACGCGAGACGAACTTTTTAGCTGCCGCGAAGTCTTCATCATCTAAATATTCTGCATCATTTTCAAGTTGGTCAATCCAACCTAGTATTTCTGCATTAAGGTTGTCCACGTTCAATTTTTTAAACTTCGTCAGTAAAATTTTGAGTGTTTTCGCCAGCTGTAAACTTCGATAACGCCGTTCTGAGCGACGTTTTGCCAAAATCAGTTTGTAATCTTGTTGGGGATTTTCCCAAGGAGAATGTCGCTCTGCCATCTTTCACCTCCAGCAAGTCATCGTTTCTTACAAAATCCGTGTGGTCCATTCTTCACAATTAATCACATCAGAAACCAAGCCTTCATAAAATTCTGGTTCATGTGAAACCATCAAAACAGTTCCTGGATATTCAATCAATGCACGTTTGAGTTCTTCTTTAGCGTCCACGTCCAAATGATTGGTTGGTTCATCCAAGATGAGAATATTTGATTCAGTATTCATTAATTTAGCAAAACGTAATTTTGCTTGTTCTCCACCTGAAAGAACATAAACACGTGATTCAATTTGTTTGGCTGTCAAGCCCACACGAGCAAGTGCCCCGCGAAGCTCTGCTTGATTCCAACTTGGATATTCATCCCATAAATCATCAAGTACCGTTTTTTGCGAAGGATTTTTGATTTCTTGCTCATAGTAAGCAATATCTTGGAAATTCCCTTTTTCAACTTCCCCATCAAGACTTGGAATCAAGCCCATTAAACTCTTGAGCAACGTCGATTTCCCAATCCCGTTGGAACCAATAAAGGCAATTTTTTGTCCAGCTTCTACTTTTAAATTAATTTCTGACGACAAAGGTTCATTGTAACCAATGACTAAATCTTTTGCCTCAAAAACGAGACGACTTGGTTTTCTACTAAATTTAAAATCAAAATGAGGTTTTGGCTTTTCAGAAATCGTTTCAACAATTTCCATTTTCGCCAATTTTTTCTCACGCGCTTTTGCTTGACCAGACGTTGCCACATTCGCTTTTTTACGGGCTATGAAATCTTTAAGTTTAGCTTGCTCAGCGACCTGCGCATTATGCAAAGCTTCAAGCTGTGCCTTTTTCTCTTCAAAGACACGTTCAAATTCCGCATAACCCATTGAATAGCGGGTAATCCCAAGACCGTGCACATGATAAATGATATTGACCACTTCATCCATAAATGGCACATCATGCGAAATCAAAATAAAGGCATTTTCATAGTTTTTAAGGTAATTTTTCAACCATAAAATGTGTTCTTCATCCAAATAGTTTGTTGGTTCATCCAAAAGCAAGATATCTGGTTTTTCAAGCAAAAGTTTACCAAGTAAAATTTTTGTTCTTTGCCCTCCAGAAAGCTCGGCCACATCTTTATCCAAAAGAGGAGTTAAACCAAGACCTCGTGCTGTTTCTTCAACTTTGGCATCAATGAGATAAAAGTCACTATTATCCAATTCTTCTTGAAGCTCTCCGACATTCTCAAGCGCAGCATTCATCTCGTCTTCTGACATTTCTGCCATTTTCATGTAAGTATCATTGATTTGCGCTTCGATATCAAAAAGATATTGAAAAGCCTCAGCCAATGCTTCACGCGTCGTTTTACCTTTTCCAAGCGCAGCGTGTTGGTCCATATAGCCAACCCGGTGTTTTTTAGACCAAATTACTTTTCCCTCATCAGGCACCAGTGTTCCTGTGATGATATTCATGAACGTTGATTTACCCTCACCATTTGCCCCAACAAAGCCAATGTGCTCGCCTTTGAGCAAACGGAAACTTACATTTTCAAATATCGCACGATCACCAAAACCATGGGATAAGTTTTTTACATTTAAAATACTCATTGTTTACTTGTTAATTCTTTCTAAAAATTTTAGTAGCGCGGATATTTGTAAAATTCCGTTTCTGACAAAGCGGTCAGTCCGCTTACGAAGCGGTCAGCATCCCATTTGACCGAAAATGCTTCGGCTTCATCGTCAGCCAAAAAATCCATAAGCTCATCCAAGCCTTGGTCAGCGGTTTCTTGCAAAAATTGTGTGAAATAAGCCAAAAATTCACGAGAAAGTCCTTTTTCTGAATAAGGAATTGCCGCCAGATAGTCAGCCTCATCAAAACGTGATTTGGCGGGGTTATAAAAGATCACCGCGTCCTCATACATGATATTTTCAGCCGACTCAACCCCGTCAGCATCAACAACATCAACGCCTGCTGCATTTTCAACTTCTAGTAAAAAGCTGACCTCTACCGCAAAGTTACGCTTGTCCCAGTTCATCTCAAAATCATAAGAAAAGCCTTTTTCCAGCTCTTCTTCTAAAATATCTAAAAATCCAAATTTAGCCATGTTCAAACCTCATCTATATTATGTTAAAATAATTATAACAAAAAATACTTAGAGATTAGCCTGTTTTTTAGACATCTCGGAAATAAATTTTACTGATGCTCCATTACTGACGGATAACTTGTTGAAAAATTAGCCCAACTTGACAGTAAAACTAAGCTTCTGACGGAGCTGTCAGTAATCTTTAGGGATGATAAGCAGGTTGGAGGGTATCTGTATGAACATTCGTAAAATAGAACCACGGGATTTCGCTATTGTCGCTCAACTGGAAAATAAAAATTGGACCCTAGACTCAACTCCTCATGTGATGGAGTCCTCTGCTGAAAAAATTATTGAGAAAATTACTCATGGTATGGGCTATTTTCTTGCTGTAGAAGATGAAAAAATTCTTGGTGTTTTAGATTATGGCCCACGACATAAATCCGAATTTGGGCAGCACGTTATCACTTTTGGTGTAATGACTGATGAGGATGCACGTGGTAAAGGCGTGGCCTCTCGACTTATACAGTTTTTCATCGAGTATGCGCGAAAAGAAGGTTATCAAAAAATTACTATTCAGGCAATGGGATCAAACCCCCAAGCATTAGCCCTCTATAAAAAACTTGGTTTCATTGAAGAAGGACGCTTACGCAATGAATTTTTTATCCATGGCCGTTATATAGATGACTATATTTTAGGCTTTCCTCTCAATAAATAAGCCAAGTAACCTAAGTTTACACAACTGTAAACACAGCGACAGGAGATTAAGATGACACAAAATCTGGCGCGGCGGATGAGGCCGCGAAATATTGATGAGATTATCGGTCAAAAACATTTAGTTGGGAAAGGAAAGATCATCCGCCGTATGGTGGAAACTGAGCTTTTATCAAGCATGATTCTTTACGGTCCACCAGGGATAGGCAAGACATCTATTGCTTCAGCTATAGCTGGCACCATGAATGCCGCTTTTCGCACTTTTAATGCTACAACAGACACTAAAAAAAGACTTCAAGAAATTGCAGCAGAAGCTGAATTTTCGGGTCAACTCGTCTTGCTCCTTGATGAAATCCATCGCCTTGATAAGCCTAAGCAAGATTTTTTGTTACCACTTTTAGAAAATGGACAAATTATCCTAATTGGTGCGACAACTGAGAACCCCTACTTTTCAGTGGTTCCTGCCATCCGTTCCCGCGTGCAAATATTTGAGTTAAAACCGCTAGAACCACAAGATTTAGAAGAGGCTGTAAACTTAAGTTTACACGATAAAGAACGAGGATTTGACTTTTCAGTAACACTTGATGAGGATGCACTCTATTTTCTAGTCCATTCAACCAACGGCGATTTGCGTTCCACTTTTAATGCACTAGAATTAGCTGTTTTATCCAGTGAAAACCATCATGTCACACTTGATGATATGGAAAATTCTCTCCAACGTAAAGCGGCGACATTTGATAAAGATGGAGATGCACATTACGACTTACTTTCAGCTTTACAAAAATCAATTCGTGGTTCTGATGTCAACGCCAGTTTACACTACGCAGCACGTCTGATTGAAGGTGGCGATCTTCAAAGCTTGGCGCGACGACTGACCGTCATGGCGTACGAAGATATTGGTTTAGCTAATCCAGATGCTGCAGTTCATACGGTACTGGGACTTCAAGCAGCAGAGAAATTAGGGTTTCCTGAAGCACGTATTCCACTTGCTAATATTATCATTGACTTAGCTCTTTCTCCCAAATCAAATGCAGCCTACACCGCCATGGATGAAGCCTTAGCGGACTTGGGAAAATACGGGAATCTTCCCGTACCTTCTCATCTCCAAGATGGTCACTATGCTGGAGCGAAAGATTTAGGGCGCTCTGTCAGTTACATGTACGCCCATAATTACCCTGGGCATTGGGTGGATCAACAGTATTTACCTGATAAACTAAAAAAAGCCAATTACTTCCACCCAGATGATATGGGAAAATATGAACGTGCCCTCCACAGTAGAAAACAATGGATTGATGAACAGAAAGGAGGTACAGGTGGTAAATCGAGTACCAAAGAGTAAAGTTGCTATAGCTCGTCTCCTCCTTATTAAGATATTATGACTGAAGAAATTGTACAACTTCCACTCCATCTGATTGTAAAGAATCCTTACCAGCCCCGCCTAGTCTTTGACACGGATAAGCTAGAAGAGCTCGCACAGTCTATAAAAGAAAATGGAGTACTCCAACCTATCATCGTTCGTAAATCGGACCTCTTAGGTTATGAATTATTGGCTGGCGAGCGTCGTTTTCAGGCTTCAAAATTAGCAGGCAAAACATATATACCTGCTCTTATCAGAGAATACACGGATCAAGAAATGATGACCCTGTCAATATTAGAAAATTTGCAACGTGAAAACCTCAACCCTGTTGAAGAGGCACGTAGTTTGACACAACTCTCTGAAAAGTTAGGGCTGACACATGAAGAAATAGCTAAAACTCTCGGGAAATCACGTTCCTATGTTTCGAACCTCATCCGTCTCCTCAGCTTACCTGCTCCTTTACTTGATTATGTCGAAAAAGGAGAGCTTTCACCTGCACATGGGAGGACCCTGCTTGCAGAAAAGAACTTACAAAAACAACGTCTCCTTGCAGAAAAAGCTATTGCTGAGCACCTCAATGTCCGAGAACTGGAAAGGCTGATTTATGGAGAAAGGAGACACTCCTCGCCTCCTCCTGCTCAGAAAGCGTCCAATAATATTTTCATTAATGAAACTGAACAACTCTTACACCAAGCTCTAGGAAATAAAGTCAAAATCAAAGCCAATAAAAATTATCAAGGAACACTGTCCATCGACTTTACTACCCTAGAAGAGCTGGAACAGCTAATAAAACTATTAAAAAAATGAACTTACAGAGCTGTAAGTTCATTTTTTTCAACCTCGCAAAGCTCGTAAAGCATAGAGGATAGAAATAACATCAATCACTTCTTGGAACAGAGCACCTATTACCGCAGGTATAACCCCTGCTGCTGCAATAAACATCAAAATAATACAAATCACAATCCCAATCATTACTGCTTGCTTAGCTATCTTCATTGTGTCTCTACTGATTTGAATTGATTGCGTCACCTTAGATAGGTCGTTTTGCAGTAACACGATATCTGCCGCTTCACTCGCTACGGTTCCTGAGCCAACACCAATAGAGATACCTACGTCAGCTGTTGCAAGTGCTGGGGCATCATTCACCCCATCCCCTACCATAATTATAGGTCTTTCCTCAGCTTCTTTAATAAAGGTTAACTTTTCATCTGGCATGAGCCCAGCGTGTATCTCGCTGATGCCTACATCAGAGGCAATTTTTTCAGCAACCGTTTCATTATCCCCCGTAAGCATCGCGATACGAGAAAGGCCTAATTGACGCAGTTTTTTAATCGTCCCCTTAGCTTCTGGACGCAATGTGTCAGTAAAAGTTATCGCTCCAATGTACTTACCAGCACGGCTTACATAAAAGGCCGTTTCATAATTTAAACCCTCAGGTGCGTTGACAAAGCTTTTTCGGCCTATCTTTATCTCCTGATTGTCTATTGTCCCCACTACACCTAAACCCGCTACTTCACTTAAAGAGTCCATCGGCAAAACAGCCATACCTTTTTGCTGTGCGTAATCTGATACAGCTTTCGCTAAGATATGACCACTAGAACGTTCCAGACTGTAAACCAACTGTAAAAGTTCAGTGGTACTCACCTCCCCTACTGGCTCCAAGGTGTCCACTTCTATTTTTCCCTCTGTGATGGTGCCGGTCTTATCAAGAAATATTCCTTTCGCTTTGGCCAATTTCTCTATAACAGTACCATTTTTGACTAATGCTCCATTTTGACTCGTACGACTCATCCCTGATACGAAGGCTATAGGAGCCGCTAAAATCAAAGGGCATGGACTAGCCACCACAAGTACCTCAGCGATCCGTACAGGGTCACCAGAGATGAAGTAGGCGATTGCAGCAATAAGGTAGGCAATAATCGTAAAAGGAACCGCATAACGATCGGCCAAGCGGACAAACTGTGCGGGTGTTTCTTCTGCCGCTTTAACAAGCTGGACAATCTTTTGAAATTGCGAATCTGAAGCCAAAACGAGCGTTTCAATTTCGATAGTAGAATTGCCATTTACCGCTCCAGACATTACCTCATCTCCTTGCAGCAATTCATTAGGCTTCGTTTCTCCAGTGACTGACGCTTCATTAAGCACAACAGCCTCAGACAGCAATTTTCCATCAATCGGAATAACTTCCATAGGTTTAATCAGAAGTTTACTCCCAATCGCTACCTCTTCAAGTGGAACATCCTCAATATGACCTTCTTTTTGAACATGGGCAATTGTTGGTGATTTATCCAACAATGCTGTCAGAGCCCGATTCGCACGACCTGCTGCATAATCCTCGAGGCTTTCCCCACCTACAAGCATTAAAATGATAATTAAAGCAGCCCAATATTCCCCAAAAGTCAAGGTTGCAATGATTGCAGTGATTGCTAACAAATCAACCCCGTAAGAACCACTTCGTAGTGTTTTTATCATCTCAATGAACATACTGAGGGCCAAGAGCCCTCCCGCTATGGTCACAATCAGACGAGCTATAAGTGGCTCCCCAAAAACAAATGAGGCTACGAGTGCAGCCAGTGCGATGATAAAAACAAAGATTAACTTTTTCCAGTTTTTCATCTTTCTTCTCCTTAAATTTTTTGTCCTTGAACAATGCCCTGCATTATGGGAGAAGTTTTTCTACTTAATTTCTCCACACGCCGCTTTGATTCTTTCGAAGCTGAGCTTAAACTTTAAGGGTTTTTCCTGATTTTTCTTACTTCTATTCTATCAAAAAAGCAAAGCTATTAAGTGAACTTATGCTGTCAAAGGTTTTTGTCAAAGCCTCTCACCCATGTGTCAGCTTTTTTTAAGACTATTTTGTCAAGTATTTTTACTTTACAAAACTTGCATTTCCTAAAATTTATGCTATACTAGTAAAGTACGTTTTTGCACGCTTGCAAAAATCGATAAAATCTACGGAGGAAAAAAATCATGGCAGTACCTGCACGTCACACTTCATCAGCAAAGAAAAACCGTCGTCGTACACACTACAAATTGACAGCTCCAACTGTTACTTTTGACGAAACTACTGGTGACTACCGTCACTCACACCGCGTTTCACTTAAAGGCTACTACAAAGGCCGCAAAGTCCGCGAAACAAAGTAATTTTAGAAAGGAAGTAACATACTATGGCAGCTGGAGTACGTACACACGTTATTCTCGAACATAAAGAATCAGGCGAACGTCTTTACCTTACACAAAAGAACAAACGTAACACACCTGATAAACTTGAACTTAAAAAATACTCTCCAAAATTGCGCAAACACGTAATCTTTAAAGAAGTTAAATAAGTTTTTAATAAAGAAATAAAAACTACACTATTTAGTGTAGTTTTTTTAAATCCAAATAGTTGTATCTAAAAATATTTTGCGCTATAATCCATTGCATTAAAGCGAGGGCGAGCTATTATAAATAGCTTAGTAAATAAAAAACAGAAAAGAGATAAAATGACTAAAGCACTCATTGTTGTAACGAACACCCCCAAGTATGATAAAATCAATCGTCTCACTGGTCTATGGTTAAGCGAACTTACCCACTTCTACGATGTTATGCTTAAAAATAATATCGAAGCAGATTTTGTGAGTCCCAACGGAGGGTATGTCCCATTAGATCCAAGCAGTTTAACGAATCTTGATGAAGTGGACAACAAGTATTATACGAATGCTTCCTTTCAAAATAAAGCGCTCAGCCAAACCCTAAAACCAGAAGAAATCAATCCTGATGACTACTCCATCATTTATTATACTGGTGGTCACGGGACCATGTGGGATTTCCCAGAATCAAGAGCCATTGCCGATATTGCTAGTTATATTTATACTAAAGGCGGTATCGTAAGCGCGGTCTGTCACGGAGTAGTAGGCCTGCTACCAGTTAAAGGGCAAAACCATCGGCTCCTCATTGAGGGCAAAACGCTTACCGGCTTTAGTAATGCTGAAGAAGCTGCCAATCAAACGACAGCGGAAGTACCCTTTTTGACAGAAGATGCCTTAATCAAGGCGGGAGCTAATTATCAAGCTGAAGCACCTTTTACCTCGGTCGTCCGAGTCTCAGAACGCTTGGTAACTGGTCAAAACCCTCAATCTGCTAAAGCAGTTGCTGAAAAAGTAATCACTTTACTTTAAAAATTTTCCCTGTATCGTAAAAAGAGACGATAACAGGGCTTTTTTTGTTATAATTGATAAATCAATCTGTGAAATAACATCGTTTAGAATCCTATAGTTTCCAGGTTTCTGATAAAAACTCTTAAAGAAAGTGAGTTCCTATGCCCACCTCAAAACCATCCCCCTTCTTTATCTGGGGACTTATCCTGCTAGGGTTTGCTATCCGTGTGCCCTTTACTACCCTGACTCCTGTGCTTAATCAAATTGCGCAGGCGTTACACGTATCGGTCGATTCCCTTGGTATTTTAACAACCGTTCCGCTATTAATGTTTGCTCTTTTTTCTTCCTTAGCGCCCAAACTCGCCCAATATTCAGGAATCGAACGTTTATTCACCATGGCCTTACTCGCTATGGTTATAGGCTCTTTCATCCGAATCTTTAACGTCCCAACCCTTTATTTAGGAACCATTATTATTGGGGCCGCTATTGCGATGTTAAATGTCTTACTGCCTGCACTGATTTTGGTTAATCAACCTCATCAAATTGGTCGTTATACCACTCTATATACGACTGCTATGACAGTTGCCATGGCTATTTTTTCTGCACTTGCAGTCCCCATTGTAATGGCCTCATCTTGGAAAATATTAATATTGGTACTAACAGCTTTGCTCGTCGTCACTTTAGTCGTTTGGCTTCCCAATAACAAAAATAATCATAAACTTCAACTTTCCCAAGAGATAAGTAATGCCTCCCGTGAGAAACTCTGGAAAAACAAATTAGCGTGGTTTCTTCTCGTCTTTGGCGGTCTACAGTCTTTTCTCTTTTATACTGGTGTCACCTGGTTGCCTACTATGGCACAAGATGCGGGAATTTCAGCTGGACTAACAGGAATACTGGCAGGCGTCTACACTTTGATTGGAATGCCCTTCTCACTTTTTCTTCCCATTGCGCTCACACGCTTAGAACTTAAGCAACGCCGCTATCTCATGGGTGGTATCAGTGGACTCGGCATAGTTTCACTGATTCTACTGTTAATCCCGTTGAATAACTTTATCTATTGGTTGATTATTAATGCTTTGTTAGGTTTGACTGTTGGTGCGCTCTTTCCCTACCTCATGACTAGTTTATCTTTGAAAACAACTTCTGCTCATCAAGCTGCCCAGCTTTCTGGTATGGTTCAGACTGGGGGATATTTCCTTGCTGCAGTCGGACCGATTGGTTTTGGTTATGCGCACGTCCTTTTTCAATCATGGTTTCCCGCAAAAGTTATTCTGTTAATTCTAGCGGCTGTAATGACTTTTTGTTTGCTTTATGTGGAACGTTTTGAAAAAATTTAAAAGCAGTGCGGTAGCCTGCTTTTTTTATCCTATATTAAAACACACTGCTACAGTGTGTTTTAATGAGGTCGTTCAATTTTGAAGCTTTCGCCAAGTTTAGCATAATCATTTCCTGCAAGCCGTGCAATAGGTCCTAATGCCTCTACATCGATATAAAATTTTTCCGTGTCTATAACTTCATCGGTAAATGATAGAGAGACAACTTCTAGTAAAACCAGATGACCCTCTTGGCCCAAAGAGATATCTTGATAAAGCTGTGTTTCAAACCTCACCCTACTCTTTACTAAACTTGGGACGTTGACTATTTGGGAGGGTTCTAAGTCCAGAGCAAACTTTTCTGCCTCACTCTCATTTGCAGCTAACTTTGCCGCTGTTTGATTCATCAGTACAACATTATCACTGTTTATCAGATGAATCACAGCTTCTTTTGTAGTTCGTAGATTAAGGTAACTGTCTTTCTCTCCCGTGAACGCCACAGAGAGTAGCGGAGGGTTTGCGGAGGCAACATTAAAAAAACTAAAAGGAGCGACATTCACAAGCCCCTCCTCATTTTGGGTCGTTAACCAAGCGATAGGTCGTGGAACAACGCTACCAGAAAGGAGTTTATAAATGAGTTGCTCGTCCAACTCTTTAGCTCTATAAGATTTCATGAGAAATCCTTTCTATTCGAGTGCTTCAATAGGGGATCCAGCTTTACGTTGTTCAACACGCTCCAGTGTCCATAAGTCATCCATTGAGCGATCTCGCATGGTGTCTGAGGTATCTAGAGGGCGAAGAGCCGCAGCAGTCCGCGCTTTAGTTGCTTCATCTCCTGGGAAGAGATGAGGAGGAAGGCTGAGTTGTTTTCCAGATTCTTCTTTGGATTCATCTATCCAAAAACCTGATGTGATCAGTGCTTCTTCATAACTATCCACTTGACCTAAACCGGATTTAGCCATTTCTAATGCACCAATACCTGGTGTATAAGTAGCAATTTCAAACAAAACACCGGGTGCGACTCGGACATATTCACTTGAAAAATAGAAGCGGTCTACTAGGCCAGAGTTCGGCAAACGAAAGGCGTTAATTCGTTCAATCCAGTAATTTAAACTATCAGGATCAGTTGTCCCAAGGGCTAGATGATGAATGGTTCCATAACCTTGATAGGCATAAACATCTTCTTGTGCAGCTTCTTCTAGGATTAGCGCTGCTCCATTTCCCCCTTGCGCCACTTCATAAAGAGAGAGAGAACCCTCTGTACCAGCATAACGAAAACCAAATACCGACTCCAAGACTAATCGAAGGCCTTCAGGATTTTCTACTTTCACAAAGACCGGTCCAAGACCAGTGATGCCATGCTCTGCAGGAACATTAGAAAGCTGCCAAGAGCGCCCCTTAGAAGGTGCCCCCGTATTAGATTGATCTGAGATCAGTTGATAGCGTTGCCCATCAAAATCTTCAAATTCAAGTGTTTGTTGACCAAACTTTTCTTGGATTTTACCATGTGGGACATGCGCCTTTGTGAAGCGTTCTTCCCAGTAGTCAAGCGAAGCGTCACTCGGTACTCGAAAAGAAGCACGCTCAATATTATTTATACCATGCTTTCCTTGAGGAATCCCTTTAAAATCAAAGAAAGTCATATCCGCCCCTTTGCCGTCTTCCTCTGTAAAATACAGATGATAAGTTTCATAATCATCTTGGTTAACCGTTAATTTGGCGAGACGGAGTCCTAAAATATTAGTGAAAAAATCATAGATTTTTTGTGCACTTGAGGTAATGGCGGTAACGTGGTGCACTCCCCCTAAAATGTAAGAATTAGGGATGGATGGATAAATTGTTTCAGTCATGTGCTTTCTCCATTTCTGATCTATTAGCAGAAGCTGCTGATGGCTTCATCAGTTGCTTTATCATTATTACGTTTTATTTGTAGCTGCTGACAAGTCTGTCAGCCACTGCTTTGCTGCCCAAACTTCTTCTTCGCTCAGCTGATGACCCAAAGTACTTTCAAATACTGTCAGACGACAGCCCGCACTTTCTAATTCTGTCTTTAGTGATTTAAAATTATCTAAGGGGACAATTTCATCATTTTTAGCATAAGTTAAAAAGAGGGAGCGCGATTTTTTTTCCCGTAGGGTAGGGTGTTCTTTGAGACGCATAGCATGGAAGGCGATGCTATTATCAAAGGCAATCAAGTCGGATAAGAGCATATCAAGAAGAATATTGGCCCCGTTAGAATAACCCAAGGCAATCATTCTTGAAAGATCGAGCTCATGTTTTTGACTAAGCTTAATAATTGTTTGAGACAACCATTGACTTTCTTTCGCCAAGGAGTTCAAGTCAAAATTATCAGGTGTAAATCCCCCAGTCCCTCTGAGTTTGAAATAGCGGCGAGGTCCATCAGGGTTTACACGACCTGCGATGGACAAAATGGGATGTCCAGGCGCTACAAGTTCTGCTAGAGGCAAAAGTTGTTGCTCATCACCGCCCGTGCTATGTAAAAGCAAAAGAGGAGCTAACTTATTGTCGCCAGGTTTAAATAAATAATCGGTCACTTTGCTCTCCTTCTACTGAATTTAGGATTGATTGTTAGTGTGTCTTACTTGCTCAGTTTGAAATACAAATCTGCAATATTTCCTTCAAAAGTTTCTGTTTTTCCCTCTACAATGAGTTCTACAACTTTTGCCGCATCATCAATGGCTGGGATTTCGCGATTTTGCAAAGTGACAAATTCGTCAACGCTGCTAAATTCTTTTGTTCCTGTACGTCCATCAAGGGTTTTAAATGTTACTTTCATTTGTTCTACCAACTTTCTGTTCTTTATGTTTACAATTGTAAACGAAAAGAGTTTTCTTGTCAAGAATTAAGATTGAGTTCAATCAAAAAAAGTCGAGCGCGTCGACTTTTTTATTTTTTGAAGTTATTTGATAATCATCACACTGCATGGGGAGTGTTTAACTACTGATACAGCCGTAGAACCAAGCAACATCCGGTCAAGAGCACCTTTTCCTGATGAGCCCATAACAATTAAGTCAATCTCATGCTCTTTGGCAAAATCAACGATTTCTTTTTTCGCTGAACCATCTACTCGAACTTCTTCGTATTTTGCTTCATTACCAATCAAGGCAGTTGCCCGATCTAGAATATCGTTTGCTTCTTCATCAAGGTCTTCTTCCACAATTGGTACAGCGGGCACCACTGGCACAGCAGGTGCAGAAACTGCAGGCATCGGTGCTGCTGCTGCATAGAGATTCATTTTATCAGTAGCAAACAGAATAAACAGTTGAGCATCGCTCAGTTTGGAAATGACGACAGCTTCCTTTACAGCCGCTTCAGCTTGTTCGGAACCATCAACGGCAACTAGGATTTTTTTGTAATTTTTCATCATTGTAAGCGCCCTCCTCCTTAACATTTTACGTTATTTTTAGTAAGAAGTCCAATTAAACGGCGCATAATCTATTAAATAGAATACAAAGAATTAGGAAACTCATTAGCTTTGGAGCCTCTGTAATTAATGAAATACTTTATATCATCTATGCTAATCGACAATATTCTTATCTACTCTTTACCAAGAAAAGTATCGACTGTCTGTAAAATAGCAAAATTTTGTAATGCGGCTAAATAACTAATCTGTACTTGTTTTGCTGTCACTTCTTCTCCAAGATAATTCAAACTTCTTGTCGCCGTGGCATCGGTAAGTAATATCGGTTTAAAACCCAGTTCTGCGGCGGCTCGAGTCGTGGAATCAACGCACATATGTGTCATCATACCTGTAATTACAACCTGTTCCACTTTAAAATATTGCAATATATCAAGCAATTGGGTATTTTTAAAACTATTAGGAAAGTTTTTTTCAATAATTATCGAGTGGCTTCTTAATTTTAACTTCTCATGGAGTTTAGCACCTTTGGTGTTAGGGATGAAAAAGGACGCATCTTTTTTAACGTTGATGTGTTGTATATAAATAATTGGCCATTCTAAAGCTAAAAAGCTTTCTTCTAATTTATTGATTCTTTGTAGAGCCTTTTCTGGTTGATACAGTTCCATTTTCCCTGCTGTAAAATAATCTTTTTGCACATCAATAATCATTAAGGCTTTTTTCATTCTCTTAGTCCTTTTCTTTTTGGTATACTTAATTATAAACATAGCATCTATCAGAAGAAAGGGTATGATGAAAATTGTTAATCAATTTTCTTTCATTGTGAAAAAGTATGGATCATACAGATGAGCTTATCTTGAAACTCTTAAAAGAAAACAGCAGGTTAACAAATAAAGAGATTGGTGAAAGAGTTTATCTAACTGGACAAGCTGTTGGAAACAGAATTAACAACATGATTAACCATGGTATTATAGAAAAGTTTACTATTTCTGAAACATATCTTGAAACCCAGTTTATAAGAATTTTTTTAAAAGATCTTTATTTTAATGAGTTGGAAAAACTTGTTAATCAATTTGAAGGTATACAAGATTTTTATAAAGTAAGGGGTCAGGCTTGCTATATTGTTATTTCACATTTTTCTGTTGAAACTCTTGATATCTTTATAGAAGCTATTTCCAAATATGCTCGTTATAACGTTGAAATAGCCGTGGCAAACAAGAAAAAACCAGAATCAGACTTTATCTAGGATCGTTTATTTTTTGTTGACTTTCGTATGTTAAATACAATGAAAATAAGACATCTCTTTACTCTTTTAGTACCATTTTCTGCCCTTACGATTTAAAGAAAATATTTTTCTTTTTATTTAAGTTTCATTTCAGCTATATAACATATAATATCTTTCATACTCCTAAATAAACTTTTTCATAAATTACTCCTAAAACTTCCGTCTACTCCACGGAAGTTTTTTTTCAATTTAGGGGTTTGAAATGGTATAATTATTTTAAAAATGGGAGGTTCCCAATGGTTAAAACACTGGTTGAAAAATTAAAACTCAACTCATTTGAGAGTAAACTCCTGCTCCACCGTCCTGATTCAAGCTATTTAGCTGATTTAGAGCACTTTGATCTTACTGACAGCTCGGTCAGCAACAGAAAAATGCCTACGCCAAGTCAACGTATCGCCGATTACCAACACCGAGTGCCTGAGCTTTCAAAACTATTGACAGCTCGGTCAGCTGAATTGGCCTTCTTTGAAAGTCTATCACCCGGTTATCAGCGAGACTGGGCACGATATATCTACTCAGCGAAACATCAGAAGACTCGAGACAGGCGCCTTAGTGAATTTCTAGCTGCTATGCAAGCACGTATTAAGACGGCAGCGCTCTATAAAACTACCTTAAAATAAAAACGTTCACGGAAAGGACAACATACAATGAATGAAAAAGTCGTAGCAATTACAGGAGCATCAAACGGAATGGGGCTAGAAGCCGCCAAACTTTTTGCAAATAAAGGTTGGAAAGTCTTTGCAGGAGCGCGTCGGGTGGAAAAAATACCACGTGATGCCGATCGAATTGTGGCGCTCCATCTTGATGTTACAAATACAGACTCCAATCATGCTTTTGTGACGCACATTTTAAAAGAGGCTGGACACATTGATGTTCTAATCAACAATGCTGGTTATGGCGAATATGGTCCTGCTGAAGAAATCTCAATGACGAAGATACGCAATCAATTTGAAACTAATTTTTTTGGTGCAGTTGAATTAACGCAACTGGTCTTACCAACAATGCGGGCTCAAAATTACGGGCGAATCGTGAATATTTCTTCTATAGGAGGTGATGTCTACATGCCCCTTGGAGCCTACTACCATGCAACAAAAGCAGCGCTTCAACAATGGAGTGATGTCTTAGACCTTGAGGTTGCCCAGTTTGGTATTCGTTCGGTTTGTGTGCAACCCGGGGGGACTCAATCCAGCTGGGGAACGATTGCTCTTAAAAATTCACACAGTAACATGAGGGAAAATTCAGCTTACCAACCTTTGGTTGACACTGTTTCAGCGGGGCTTGATCGTTTTATGCAGCGGAGTGTGAAGGCTTCGGATTTAGCGGAGGTCTTCTATAAAGCAGCAACTGAACTTAAGCCAAGTTTACGTTATTTACACGCTTTCGGCGATAAATTTATGGTTAATGTGGCACGTAGACATCCCAAAATTTTCCGCAAAGCAATAATTATAGCCATGCGTTACTTTGAAAAACAAAATACTTCAAAATAAAAAATGAGCGATTGGTTGTCGCTCATTTTTTATTTAGGAGTAAACTTTATGAAAAATTTAATTGGAATAAATATATTATAAGCAGCTTCGCTTAAGTTTTACTAAAATAGCACTAAAGCGAAACTGAACTTGCACCTTCCCCTCATACAACCTTACTTAACAATTATTGAAAACCATGTCTAGCAAGCGCTGTTTATCTTGAGGACTTTTTTCTAAAAAAGTGAGCTTTATAAAGTGTCTTTTTTATGATAGAATAGGGGCAGAATGCTTATTTTTGAGCACAAAAGTAGTCAAACTACTTTATCGAAAAATATTTGAGAAAATTTCTCATCAATAAAAAAAGGAAATTACATGCTTACAGTATCTGATATTTCATTACAATTCTCTGACCGCAAGCTTTTTGACGAAGTAAACATCAAGTTTACACCGGGAAACTGTTACGGTTTAATCGGTGCCAACGGTGCTGGTAAATCAACTTTCTTGAAAATCTTGGACGGTGAAATTCAACCAACAACAGGTCACATCTCAATGGGGCCAAACGAACGCATGTCTGTTCTTCGTCAAAATCATTACGATTACGAAGACCAAACACCACTTGATGTCGTGATGATGGGAAATGAAAAACTTTTCGCCATTAATCAAGAAAAAAATGCCATTTACATGAACCCTGATGCGACAGATGATGACTTCATGAAAGCTGCCGAACTTGAGGCAGAATTTGGCGAAATGGGTGGTTATGAAGCCGAAGCCGATGCTGCTCGTCTTTTGCAAAACCTCGGCATTAAAACTGAACAACATACAGATTTAATGGCCAATTTGACTTCTGGCGAACACGTTAAAGTCCTTCTTGCTAAAGCCCTCTTTGGTAAACCTGATGTTCTTCTTCTTGACGAACCAACCAATGGGCTGGATATTCAAGCGATTGCTTGGCTGGAAGAGTTTTTGATTAATTTTGAAAATACGGTTATCGTTGTTTCCCATGACCGTCACTTCTTGAACAACGTTTGTACTTATATGGCTGACCTTGACTACGGTAAAATCAAACTTTACCCAGGGAACTATGATTTCTGGAAAGAATCTTCTGAACTTGCTCTGCGCTTGCAAGGGGATGCTAATCGTAAAGCCGAAGAAAAAATTGCTGAGTTGAAAGACTTTATCGCGCGTTTCTCTGCGAATGCGTCTAAATCAAAACAAGCAACTTCACGTAAGAAAATGCTTGATAAAATTGAAGTTGAAGAATTCGTTCCTTCATCACGCAAATATCCTTTTGTTGGTTTTGAACAAGAACGCGAAATTGGTAATGATTTACTTCGTGTAGAAAATCTTTCGATTGCTATCGATGGCGAAATGATTTTAGAAAACATTTCCTTTATCTTGAACCCAGGCGATAAGACCGTCTTCATCGGGCAAAATGATATTCAACAAACGACCCTGATTCGTGCACTTATGGATGATATTGAAGACAATTGGACGGTGACTGGCGAGATTAAATGGGGCGTGACGACTTCTCGTTCATACTTACCAAAAGATAACAGCAAAGACTTTGATACTACGGATTCTATCTTGGATTGGCTTCGCCAGTTTGTCTTGACGAAAGAGGAAGATGATAATACTTATCTTCGCGGTTTCCTCGGACGTATGCTCTTCAAAGGGGAAGAATCTCTGAAATCAGTGAATGTCCTTTCAGGGGGAGAAAAAGTACGCGTGATGCTTTCTAAAATGATGCTTCAACGTGCTAATGTGCTGGTGCTGGATGATCCAACCAATCACTTGGATTTGGAATCTATTTCTGCACTTAATGACGGCTTGAAAGCTTTCAAAGGCTCTATTCTCTTTGCTTCTCATGACCGTGAATTTATCAATACTATTGCTAATCACATTGTTGTTCTTGGCAAATCTGGGGTCATTGACCGTATTGGTGAAACCTATGATGATTTCTTAGAAAATACTGAAGTACAAGAAAAAGTCAAAGCACTTTGGGAAAATAATTAAAATTTATAGTTCTGTCAGTAATTTTTACTGACAGAATTCCTTTTCATTCACTGATAGCGCTATCAGTAAAGTGGGAGACATTTATGACAAAACAATTAAAACTTTTTGCAACCGATATGGACGGAACATTTTTACGTAATGACCATTCTTACAACCATAAAAAACTTGCTGAACTCATTCCACAGATTCAAGCCAAGGGACTTCTTTTCGCTGCTTCTTCAGGACGTTCCTTACTTGGGTTAACCCAAGTATTTTCAGAATATAAAGATCACATGGCTTTTGTGGCTGAAAATGGCGGAGTGGTAGCTTATCAAGGAAAAATTCTTTTTGCGAAGGATTTAAGCATTGCGCAAACTCAAGAACTTATTGACGCACTACAAGAAATGCCCTATAGTCCTAAACAAGATTATTTAATTTCAGGGCTTAAGGGAGCTTACTACCCTGAAGGAATTTCCGAAGATTACTTGAAACATGCCAAACTCTATTATCCTAATTGCCAACTTTATCACGACTTGGCAGATATTGATGACAAGCTTTTGAAAATCACGACAGATTTTCCAGATCAACATGTGCGTGACTGTGAGCAATGGGTAACCAACCGCCTGCCTTTCATTCGTGCTACAACCACAGGATTTACGAGTATTGATATTGTACCCACGGGTATTTCCAAAGCTTCTGGCCTCGCGCATCTTTTAGCCCATTTCAATTGGTTACCAGAAAACCTTGCAGTATTTGGTGATCAAATGAATGATTTTGAAATGTTAGAATATGCTGGTGCTGCTTATGCCGTTAGTAATGCAGCTCCGGAAATCTTAGCGATTGCTGACAAAGTTATCCTGAGCAACGATGAAGATGCTGTTCTTCTCGAGATTGAAAAAATTCTGGAAGAGGTTTAATCCTCTCTTGGGTGACCGAAAGATGAAATCACCAAAAGTGACGCCTGCGTCACTTTTTCTGTTATAATTTTAATGATAACTTATTTGATTTGGAGAATTTTATATGAAAATTGCAATTGATGCAATGGGAGGAGATTTCGCTCCCGAAAATATCGTCAAAGGAGTCAATTTGGCGAAAAAAGAACTGACGAATGTGACTTTTCAACTTTACGGCGATAAAGCTCAAATAGAGGAATACTTAGAAGATGAACAAAATGTGGAAATTATCGAAACGACCGAGGTCATTGATTTCCACGATGATCCCGTCGCTGTTATCAAATCGAAAAAAGATAGCTCTCTCGTCCGAGCCGTAACAGCAGTCAAAAAAGGCGAAGCTGATGCTGTTTTATCAGCTGGATCAACAGGGGCACTTTTAACCGCTGGTTTGATGCTTGTCAAACGCATCAAACAAGTTTCGCGCCCTGCTTTGATGTCTACTCTCCCCACACTTGATGGACGTGGCTTTGACATGCTAGATCTTGGAGCTAACACCGAAAATACCGCTCAACACTTGGTAGATTTCGCCATTTTGGGAGCCTATTATGCTGAAAACGTTCGTGGTATTACGCAACCTCGCGTTGCCCTTATTTCTAACGGTGCCGAAGAGTCAAAAGGTTCACCTGCCGTTAAAGAAGCTCATGCGCTTCTCTCTGCAATGACCGAAATTAACTTTATTGGTAATATTGAATCACGGGATATCTTAGAAGGCAGCGCAGATGTCGTTGTTGCTGATGGTTTCACGGGAAACGCCATTTTGAAGTCAATAGAAGGTACAATGAGTGGTGTCTTTAAACTCATTAAATCGACGATTAAAAACGGAAGTTTGAAAACAAAAATTGGGGGAGCTTTGGTGGCGCCTGCCCTTGCCAGCCTTAAAGATTTAGCTGGTAGCGGTGGAGGAGCAGCATTTGTTGGATTAAAGGCTCCTGTAGTAAAAGCACACGGTAATTCTGGTGCTGAAGAAATCGCCCAAGCCTTACGTCAAGTCCACAAGATGGTCGACTCTGACGTATCTGGTAAATTAGTTAATCATTTTGAAAATATGAACAAATAAAAAACTCGGAAAACCGAGTTTTTTTGCTGACAAGTCCATCAGTGACTTTTTATCCCTCACTTTTTACTTCGCCAATCATATTTTGTACCAAAATAATTAAAAATCACCACCTCAGCTACAAGAATCAAAATAACATAATTATAGCTCGCTTCATTACCAAAAAGAAACCAGTAAACCGCCCAAATTAAGAGCAGAGCAATAATTATCCCGGCCCAAAAAGCATGCCTTTGATAAAGTTTTTGTGGAAGAGGTTTGGGCGGGGATTTTTTATCTTTAATCAACAAGGATAAAACAAGACCGATAACTAAAGTTACTAAGCCCCAATTTCTAGCTGGATAGGCCGCTAAGAAGAAAATTCCAGCACCAACAACTAGAAAAAGGGAACTGACCGACCAAAAAGCATATTCTTTTTTTGTCATCTTTAATCCTTTCTATCCTGCCTCACCCATAACCTTACTGACGAGGCTGTCAGTAAAGTTTACAAACGTTTTACCGTATTGACATCAGCACCCTTCGCCTTATTTTCTTTGGTTTTCAGCCACGCTTCTCTTGCCGTATCGTCTAGCTTGACAATGAAGTAAATTAGTACCAGCGCCAGCAAAATACCACTGCCTAAAACTAAAACAGAGAGGGTGAAACTAGTTAATAAGACCAGTGAGAATAAGCTACTCCCAAGCCCAACCCAGATAAACTTTTTCTTGAGATTGGCTAGGCCAGTTGATAAATATTGCACAAAACTCATAAAAACGGTCAACCCACTCAAAAAAACATAGTTTCCTGTCAGAAAAAGGGCCATAGCCGCAAGAGTCGACAAGATAATCGCCCAAGTTGGCGTACCAAATCGGTTAGTTTTGGCGACAAACATGGGCACATCCTCATGAGCCTGCGCAAGACTGGCTAGGATGGTTGGGGTATTGAAAGTCGTCGCCACAATAACGCCTAAAATGGATAAGCAAATCCCGACCACAAATAAAGGAATCCCAAGCATTCCTACAATTTTACTGAAAGCTGTCGCTGCCGGCACTACTGTATTTACTAAGGAAGGACCTAGAACACCAATGGTAATGGCTTGAATGATCAAATAAACTGACAGACAAGTCAACATGACCAGGGTCAACATTTTTGGCAAATTTTTGGCGGGATTTTTCATTTTCTCCGCATTAACTGGTAAAAACGAAAAGCCTGTAAAGAAGAAAAATACGGTACCATAAGCTGACAGAAAACCGTGTAAACCCGAATTTTTTACTGACGAGGCTGTCAGTAAATTTTCAGCGCTAAAATGGCTCCCTTTTACTATCCAAATGCAACTGAAGATAAAAATCATTACCAGTGCAATTTTGACAAAAGAGGTCAAATTATCCAATCCTGCAATCAAGGCGCTGCCAAAATAAGAGAGAAGACCGAGAAACAGAATAAGCCCTAAACCAAACAGAAGTCCATTAAAGTGCGGTAAAATCATTTTCAGTGCAGTCAAAAGAGCCGAAACTTCTGTTGCCAATGTGACCGTTCCCAAAATCCAGGTCACCATGCCAACGACAAACCCCGGAAAACGACCAAAGGTTTCCTTGACATAGACAAACGCTCCGCCATTTTTAGAATAAATTTTACTCATGTTAGCATAAGCAAAGGCAATCACTGAGACAGACAAACCCGCCAATAGAATGGCCCCTAAACTCATCAGTCCAGCTTCCTGATAAATCTTACCTGAAAGCAGGAAAATCCCTGATCCAATAATAGAATTTATGCCTAATAAATAAATGGCGACAGGTGAAAGTAAAGCAGGCTTTTTCATCACAACACCTCTTCCTAAAATGATATCGTTTTCTTTTTTTCTTTAAACAGATTATATCAGAAATTGACGAAAAGAGTGCTCTAAAAGAACATCTTATAATATCAGTTAAAAAACGCCCTCAGGCGTTCTTTTTTAGTTCTCCATAAATGCAAAAAAGCAACCATTAGGAGTCTGAAAGTTAAATGTTTGCTTATCTCCAAGTGTCTCAAGTTCACTCGTAAAGCCTCCGAGCGCCTCCACACGATCATGCCACTCCCCGATATCATCTACCGTAAACAGCAAAGAAGGCTTATTTTCTGCCACCTCAGGGCTTACGGCTCGGATAAATTGGATATCCCAAATCTGTAAAAGCGCATTTCCTTTATTATCTGGTGCAAAGGTTACGGTCTCACTTCCTTCTACCTCCTGAAAAGCAATCTCAGTAAAGCCAATAGCGCTGAAAAAACGCCGCTCTAGAGCAACATTCTCTACATACAGCTGTGTGCTCATTTTAAGGGTCATTGTTGCTCCTCCATTTGTGTACGCTTATTTATAAACGCTTAAAAAAAAGCAGGAAAAAACTCTACTTTTTACGCTCTGTTAGGCTAGATGAGCTTCTAAGCTAATTTCTTGCACACCTGCAAGAGCCCGTGATACAGGACAATTGTTTTTTGTATACTCCGCAATTTCTGCAAAATCAGCTTGTGAAAGTCCCGGGATATCGCTTACGTTCTTTAAATGAATCTTCGCTACCGTTGGTGCACCATCTACTACATCAAAAGTGACCTCAGCTGTAGTATCAATTGATTTAGCGACTAACTTCTTTTCTCCCAAAAAGAGAGCCAGAGCTTGAGAAAAACAAGCCGCATGAGCCGCTCCAAGTAATTCTTCAGGTGTTGTAATATGCACTTGGCTTTCTGCTCGAGCTTTAAAATTATAAGGTGCTTCCGTGAAGAGTTGGGAAGATTCTGCGGAAATTGTCCCAAAACCTTCTTCCAGACTATCTTCCCAATGAGCTGATGCTACTGATATATTTGCCATGATTTTCTCCTTTACAAGTCAAAAGCGAAGACGCTTCGTTTATTTCTTAATTTACAATAGTAAAACGACGTTTACTTTTCGAGTATAGCGCTTTATTTTTGGGGAATCAAGAAATCCGTTTTATTTTTAAATGTTGACAGTTTCACACAAAAAGTGTAAAATTTATAACAATAAACAAGAAAGTAGCTTTGAGGTAGAATCTCTAGGAAGTCGGTGGCTGTGTAAACCGATGTTTCTCACAAGGTGAATGGGCTTGTTTGATGCGTAAGCAATAATTTAGAACTTCTTGGTTCTTTCCATACTGATTTAATACAATAAAAATCACGGTAGCTCCCGTTACAAAGCAACTTGTTTATTGACAAGTTTTAAGGAAATCTTTGATTTCAAAATTACGGTGGCACCGCGCATTAGCGCCCGTAGAGCATTTGCTTGCTCTACGGGTGTTTTTTGTTTGATTTACTGAAGTTTGTAAACCAAGTTTACAATATGCTATGCCTCTCTATAAACAGAAAACAAAAGGAGAATCTCATGACAAAACCAACCATTTTAACAGGCGATCGCCCAACAGGAAAACTTCATATTGGCCATTACGTAGGCTCACTTCAAAATAGAGTTAAAATGCAAAACGAAGATAAATACAATATGTTTGTCTTTTTAGCAGACCAACAAGCGCTAACTGACCACGCTAAAGAACCTGAGCTTATTCGCCAGTCTGTAGGGGATGTAGCACTAGATTATTTAGCGGCTGGTCTAGATCCTGAAAAATCAACCATTTTCATCCAAAGCCAAATCCCTGAACTAGCTGAACTTTCAATGTACTACATGAATTTAGTTTCTCTAGCACGCCTTGAACGTAATCCAACAGTTAAAACCGAGATTGCTCAAAAAGCTTTTGGCGAATCAATTCCTGCTGGTTTTTTGGTTTACCCCGTGTCACAGGCGGCAGACATTACAGCTTTCAAAGCCACACATGTCCCGGTTGGTAATGACCAAAAACCGATGATTGAGCAAACACGCGAAATCGTACGCTCCTTCAACAATGCCTATAACACCGACGCACTGGTTGAACCAGAAGGTATTTACCCTGAAAATGAAGCAGCTGGACGCCTGCCAGGACTTGATGGTAACGCTAAAATGTCCAAATCATTGGGCAACGGTATTTTCCTAGCAGACGACATGGATACGCTCAAGAAAAAGGTCATGTCCATGTATACGGACCCCGACCACATCAAAGTTGAAGATCCCGGAAAAATCGAGGGCAATATGGTTTTCCATTACCTTGACGTTTTCGGTAAACCTGAAGATGCGGCGACGATCGCTGAAATGAAGGCGCACTATCAAGCCGGCGGCCTGGGCGATGTCAAAACCAAGCGCTACCTGCTGGAAGTCCTCGACCGTGAGCTGTCGCCAATTCGCGAGCGCCGCATCGAGTTCGCGAAAAACATGGACTACGTTTACGACATGCTCAAAGCGGGTTCCCTAAAAGCTGAAAGCGTGGCTGCACAAACACTTGACGAAGTCAAATCTGCCATGGGAATTAATTATTTTAAATAAAATAGAGTAGCTTTAGCTACTCTATTTTATTGTTTTACTTTTTTCTTTTGATATTGAAAAATAAAGAGAAAGATAATGTAAACTAGCCATGGAACAAAAGGAACATAACTTCCTGTTGGCATTACTTTAAAGAGAACTAACGTTGCAGCTAAACAAATGAGGGCAACAACGATAAGTAACAAATATAATTTTTTCATATCTCTCCTCCTATGATTTCAATACTCTTTTATCACTATGAACTTTTATACACTGAAGTAAAGCTTATGAGTAATCATAAAATATTCTGACTATTTTGTCAATCATTAATTTTCAACAGTTAAAAATCAGCTTTTCCAGCCAATTTTTGCCATTTTAAAGTATAATTGAATCATGACACCTCTACAAAAAATCGCCAATTTTGCCAAAGACATTCACGCGCAGAACAATGACGGTCACGGCTTTGACCACATCGAGCGCGTGGTAGCGTTGGCTGAAAAAATTTTACTGACAGAGCCATCAGCAAATCGCGAGCTGGTACTTGCCACCTGCTATCTCCATGACACTTACGATGATAAATTGACAACTGACGTGCCTACTCAAAAAGCAAAAGTCACGACTTTTTTGAGCCAAATTTTTACTGACGAAACCATCAGTGAAATTTTTGATATCATTGACAAGATGAGCTACTCTAACAACATCATAAAAAAGAATAATCTTTCTTTGAATGGGAAAATTGTTCAAGATGCTGACCGTCTTGATGCTATGGGCGCATGGGGCATCGTTCGCACGCTAGAATATGGCTGGGCTCATAATCGGGAATTCTACAATCCACAGCTTAAACCAACTAGCTATGCCTCTAAAACGGCTTATCATAAGAATTCTAAAAGCACCACCCTCAATCATTTCTACGAAAAGCTCTTTCTACTAGAGGATCTTCTCAATACTGCAGAAGCTCGACGTATTGGATCCACTCGCAGTAAAATCATGCACGATTTCGTGCATGAAATAAAACGTGAATATCAGGAAAATACTCTACCCCATGGAAACTAAAATTTTTGCCCATCGCGGTGCCCGTTGGTGCCGACCCGAGAACACTCTTGCAAGCTTTCAACAAGCGCTCCGAGAAAAAGCTGACGGTATTGAGCTAGATGTACATCTCAGCAAGGATAATGAACTTATCGTAATACACGATGAAACAGTTAATCGTACGACCAACGCCAAGGGATTTGTTCATGATTTGACCTTGTCACAACTCAAGACGCTCGACGCTGGATGCAACTTTAAGCTCCAAGCTTCTAGTCCCCTTCTAACTTTTATCCAGCGCTTCCGTTCACTGCTCATCAAAAAAGTCTATACGCACGAAAAAATTCCTACTTTAGGTGAAGTTCTTGACTTCTTGGAAGCTAACAACTTTACCGGCTGCTTAAATATTGAAGTTAAAACGGATCATATCCACTATCCCGATATCGAGACCATTCTCTCTGAGGAAATGGTTCAGCGAGAACTCTCTTTTACATACCTTTATAGCTCTTTTAACTTTCGAAGTCTGGAACTTCTTCATGAACTTGAACCCACAGTAGATTTAGCCTACCTCACCTATAATAATCAAAATGAAATTGAGCGAGGATTAGAAGCTGACTTCATAACTGCTCTCCACCCTAAAAAAAGTTACGCTTTATCTAAGCATTTTGAATCTTCCCGTAAACCTTTACGTGTCTGGACAGTCAACGCTGAACGAGACATAAAAAAGTTACTTACAAAAAATGTTGCTGCTATTATTACGGATTATCCCGAAAAAGCGCGACGTATTCGTAAGCAATGCCAGAAATAAAAATAGAAATAAAGAATGCCTTCTTGCACACAAGGGCATTTTTTTATAAATTTCCCCAATGCTAATAATTTCACAATCTTTAAGTATTGGACCTGTTAGTAACAACTGATGTAAGCGCAAACCATTTTCCTTTACTTTTGGTTTCACAATAGGTATAATTAAACTGTGCGTGTAAATTTGTCAAATACCTTTGACAAAACAGTCACAACGATTGGGGGAAGGTGCATAAACATGCAATTTATCAACTATCTTGGTCAAGACGCCTATACTAACATCGCAATGGACAGCTGGTTACTTACACATTTGAAACCAACTGAACCTGTCTTTGCTCTCTGGCAAAATAAACGTGCTGTTATTGTAGGACGCAACCAGAATACATTTGCTGAAGTGAATCAAGACTACATCGATAGCCACGACGTTCAAGTTGTACGTCGTGTGTCTGGCGGCGGAGCCGTTTATCACGATGAAGGTAATATCTGCTTCACTTTTTTTGTTCCTGTTGAAAACTCAGGAACAGTAAACTTCAAGAAATTTGTTCAACCCATGTATGAAGCACTTCATGCCGTTGGCATCAATGCTGAAATCACTGGTCGAAACGATCTTGAAGTAGACGGTAAGAAAATTTCGGGAAATGCACAACGCTACGCTGGTGGTTATCTCATGCATCATGGTACGCTTTTATGGGACACTGATGTCGAGGCAATGATACGTTCCCTTAATGTTTCCGATGAAAAATTCGTGAGTAAGGCGGCAAAATCCGTACGTGCTCGAGTGGGTAACATTAAAGACTTTGCTCCGAACGATTTAACTTTAGAAAGTTTTATCGATGCCTTGAAATACTACCTCACTGATCAAGGTAAAGATGGCGAACTCGTACTTAGTGAAGACCAACTTTCCTCAATCAAAAAATTGCGTGATGAGCAATTTGCTACTTGGGATTGGAATTATGGCGAGTCGCCAAAATTCTCCTTTCAAAATCATGCCAAATATGCAGGTGGGGTGATTGATATCCAAGTGAATGTTGAAAATGGTAAAATCACCGATATCAATTTCCAAGGAGACTTCTTAGGCGTGAGAGATTGGCGTGATATCCAGGATCAATTTCTGGGCGTTGAATTCACACCGGAAGCGGTTATGAATGTCCTTGAAAAGAACAAAGAAGGTCAATATTTTGGCACAATTACCAATGCAGAACTTGCTGAAATGTTTAAAGGTGATTTAAACTAAGCATTGTAATATTCACAAGCGTACTCCTAGAAAACTTCAGCTAAAAATGCTAAGTTCTAGATATAGATACACAAAAATAGAAAGGAAATCTATTATGTCAAACTCACAACAAATCTTAGATTTCAAAGCGCAGCTAGAACTGCAAGACACTACATTTCCAATGCTTCAAATTCTTAATGAAGAAGGAAAAATTGTTGACGAAGAGGGTCTTAAACGTGCAGGACTTTCTGATGAAAAACTCGTTGAACTCTTTAAAAGCATGCTTTTTGCGCGTCAAGTTGACATTCGCTCCATGAAATTAGCTAAACAAGGACGTATGGGATTCTTTGGACCTCACGCTGGTCAAGAAGCTTCTCAAATGGCCTCATCTTTTGCTTTCACTGACGAAGACTGGCTCTTCCCTGGTTACCGTGACTTGCCACAGATTTACGCAAAAGGTTGGCCAATTTGGAAAGGTCTTCTTTGGTCTCGTGGACATCAACTTGGTAATGAGTATACTACCGACGACGGTAAACCTGTAAACTCTTGGTTCCCACAAATTATCATTGGTGCTCAATACGTTGAAGCCGCTGGTGTCGCACTCGGACTAAAAAAACGTAAAAAAGATGCTGTCGCTTTCGTTTACACTGGTGATGGTGGTTCTTCACAAGGTGATACGTATGAAGGAATTAACTTTGCTGGAGCTTACAAAGCCCCACTTGTTGCCTTTATCCAAAATAACGGCTATGCCATTTCGACACCTCGTAGTCTCCAAAGTGCTGCTCCTCATTTAGCTGCTAAAGGTTGGGCCGCAGGCGCTCCTTCTATCGTAGTGGATGGAATGGACGCGATTGCCATGTATCTTGCTTCTAAAGAAGCTCGTGCTTGGGCAGTAGCTGGAAATGGTCCCGTTGTTATTGAAGCCATTACAAACCGTTTAGAACCACATTCAACAGCTGGTGACGACCCACTTCGCTATCGTACTAAAGAAGACATTGAAGCTTGGTGGAAAAAAGAACCTCTCGTTCGTATGCGTAATTTCCTGACTGAAAAAGGACTTTGGGATACAGAGAAAGAGGAAGCTTATATTGCTGAACTTGATGCTCGCATTGATGCTGATATTAAAAAAGCTAATAATGTTGAAAAACAAAAAATTTCTAGCTTTATTAAAAATACACTTGAAGTGCCAAGCCAAGCAATGGCAGAACAAATTGCAAAATTTGAAAGCGAGGGCAAATAAGAATGGCAGTAAAAACTTATATTGCAGCAATTACAGAAGCGCTTGATTTGGCGCTCGAAAAAGATAAAGATGCACTCATTTTTGGTGAAGACGTTGGACAAAATGGTGGGGTTTTCCGTGCTACTGATGGTCTGCAAGCAAAATATGGAGAAGAACGTGTTTTCAACACGCCACTTGCTGAATCAGGAATTGGTGGAATGGCCATTGGTCTTGCAACACAAGGTTTCCACCCCATTATGGAAATCCAATTCGGAACCTTTATCTTTGAAGTTTTCGACTCAATTGCTGGACAAATGAGCCGGACACGTTATCGTTTTAATAACACACGTTCAAATAATATTGTCGTGCGTACACCTTATGGAATTGGGACTAAAACGCCTGAAATGCACGCGGATTCAATTGAAGGGCTCTTTTCACAAATCCCCGGAATTCGTGTTGTAATGCCTTCAAATCCTGCTGATGCTAAAGGATTGTTGCTGGCTTCAATTGAAAATAACGACCCTGTTATTTTCCTTGAAAACCTTCACCTTTATCGCTCTCTTAAAGGTGAGGTTCCTGAAGGTTACTATACTACGCCACTTGATACTGCTGCAGTCGCTAAAGAAGGCTCTGATGTTTCAATCATTGCTTATGGTGGAACAGTTCCACTTGCTCTTAAAGCAGCTGAACAACTCGAAAAAGAGGGAATTAAAGCTGAAGTCCTTGACCTCAGAACAGTTGCTCCTCTTGATATTGCCTCAATTGGTAAAACAGTTGAAAAAACTGGGCGTGTGGTCGTTGTTCAAGAAGCTCAACGTACAGCCGGTATCGCAGCGAATGTCATGGCCGAAATTTCAGAACGTTTTGTTTTGAACCTTAAAGCGCCAATTGGACGTGTTACTGGCCCTGACTCAATTTTCCCATTTGCACAAGCAGAAAATGACTGGGCAGTTAAAGCTGAAGATATTGTGAATAAAGTTAAAGAGGTGGTTGACTATGACTGAGATTTTTAAAATGCCTGATATTGGCGAAGGAATGCACGAAGGAGACATTGCCAACTGGTTAGTTAAAGTTGGAGATGTTGTTAAAGAAGATGATCCCATTGCTGAAGTACAAAATGATAAACTTATGCAAGAAATTCTCTCTCCTTACTCTGGGACTGTTACTAAACTATTTGTTGAAGAGGGAACAACCGTAGAAGTTGATGCTCCTTTGGTTGAGTTTGATGGTGACGGTTCAGGCTCTTCTGCAGCCGCTCCTGCTCCTCAAGAAACAGCTGGTTCTGATACTGCTACAACTGATGCGCCTTCTGGAGAAGCTCAAATCTTCACGATGCCTGATATTGGTGAAGGAATGCATGAAGGAGATATCGCCAACTGGTTAGTTAAAGTTGGAGACGAAATTAAAGAAGATGATCCTGTTGCAGAGGTTCAAAATGATAAACTCATGCAAGAAATTCTTTCTCCATATTCTGGAAAAGTCACTAAACTTTTCGTTGAAGCTGGAACAACTGTAGAAGTTGGGGCTCCTTTGATTGAATACAATGGAAGTGGTGAGAGTACAACAACTAATCCTACTCCTACTCCAGCTCAACCACAAACAGCTGAAGCTCCTCAACCCACTCCTGCTGATTCGTCAATGACAAAAACGACTTCTACTGGACACATCCTTGCGATGCCTTCTGTCCGTCACTACGCTCGTAAAGCAGGGATTGATTTAACACAAGTTCCTGCAACGGGTCGTCATGGTCATACCACTTTAGCTGATGTTAAAGCCTTTGAATCTGGCAATGTTGCTCCTGCAGCAAATACAGCATCAGAAGCTGCTCCAGCACCTAAGGCTGATAAACCAGCAGCTCCTGTTGCTGAAAAAGCGCCAAGCGTTAAAGCAGGGGCTGGTGATCGACGTGAAGCAATGAATCCAACTCGTAAAGTTGTTTCTAAAGTCATGACTGCTCAACATACACACATTCCACCAGTAACAAACTTTGATCAAGTTGAAGTTTCTAAGTTGGTCAAACATCGTGCAATGTTTAAAGAAATTGCCGCTAAACAAGATATCAAATTAACTTATCTTGCTTATGTTGCTAAAGCTTTGGCCACTACTGCTCATAAATTCCCAGATATCAATGCTTCTGTGGATTATGAAAAACAAGAAATTGTTTATCACGAACACGTTAATGTAGGGATTGCAGTCAATGCACCGACCGGTTTGTATGTGCCGGTTATTCATGAAGCTGAAAATAAATCAATTCTTGAAATTGCCAAAGAAATCGCTGAGTTAGCTACTGCTACACGTGAAGGCACATTGAAACCACAGCAAATGCAAGCTTCAACTATAACAATTTCAAATATTGGCTCTGCGCGTGGCTCATGGTTTACACCTATTATTAATGGTTCTGATGTCATGATTTTGGGACTCGGCTCAATTGTTAAAGAACCAATTGTCAATGGAGAAGGTGAAATTGTCGTAGGTCAAAATATGAAATTGTCACTAACTTATGACCACCGTTTGATTGATGGCATGTTAGGACAAAGTTCTCTTAACTACTTGAAATCACTTTTGGCTGATCCTGAGTTTATGTTGATGGAGATTTAATAGGAAAATAACGAAAACGTCATTTTCCATCAGCTGACAAGTTTTGTCAGCTAGTTTACAATATTGTCAATCAATTTGACACTAATGTTTACAAGAAAGAGGATATATTATGGTTGTTGGTGCACAAGCAACAGAAGTTGATTTGGTTGTTATTGGTTCTGGCCCTGGTGGTTATGTTGCTGCCATTCGTGCGGCTGAACTTGGTAAAAAAGTTACAATTATCGAAAAAGATAATGTCGGTGGGGTTTGTTTAAATATTGGTTGCATTCCCTCAAAAGCATTGATTAATATTGGTCACCATTATCAAGAATCTTTGGAGGCTGCGGAAAAGAAAAATCCTTTCGGCCTTTCAATGAGTAAAGTAGAGCTTGATTGGGCTTCTGCTCAAAAATGGAAACAAGATAAAGTTGTCAACCAGTTGACAGGTGGCGTTAAAATGCTACTTAAAAAGCACAAAGTTGACGTGATTAAAGGAACGGCAGAATTTGTTGACAATAATACAATTAATGTTGAACAAGAAGATGGTTTCCAACTTTTACAATTTAATGATGTGATTATCTCTACTGGTTCACGTCCTATCGAAATCCCTTCTTTCCCATTTGGTGGTCGTATTATTGACTCCACTGGTGCTTTGTCACTTCCAGAAGTTCCTAAACATTTGATTATTGTTGGGGGAGGAGTTATTGGATCTGAGCTTGGTGGAGCTTACCGGATGCTCGGTTCTAAGATTACAATCGTTGAAGGATTGGATCACATCTTAAATGGGTTTGATAAAGAAATGTCTGATATCATTGCTAATCGCGTGAAATCTGCTGGTTCTGAAATCTTTACTTCAGCAATGGCTAAATCTGCTACTCAAACTGATAAAGATGTGACTTTGACGTTTGAAGTGGACGGAAAAGAACAAACAGTGACTGGTGATTACTTACTCGTCTCTATTGGCCGTCGCCCAAATACTGATTTAATCGGTTTGAACAATACTGATGTTAAGTTGACTGACCGCGGGTTGATTGAGGTTAATGAATCTTATGCAACAAACGTGCCCCACATTTATGCAATTGGTGATGTGGTGCCTGGTCCAATGCTTGCTCATAAAGCTTCTTTCCAAGCTAAAGTTGCTGCAGCTGCAATTGCTGGCGCTGAAGATGATGTCGATTTACACGTGGCTTTACCAGCTGTAGCCTATACGACTACTGAATTGGCAACTGTCGGTGAAACGCCTGAAACAGTGAAAGATCGCAAAGATGTTAAGATTTCTAAGTTCCCATTTGCTGCAAATGGTCGTGCCATTTCAATGAATGATACTACTGGTTTCTTACGGTTGATTACCGAAACTAAGGAAGGAGCCATCATTGGAGCGCAAATTGTTGGTCCTGGTGCATCTGACTTGATTTCTGGTTTGTCACTAGCGATTGAAAATGGATTGACTTCTAAAGATATCTCATTGACCATCCAACCTCACCCAACACTTGGTGAAGCGATTATGGATACAGCTGAATTGGCTGATGGCTTACCAATCCACGTTTAATAAAATTAAAAAACACTGACAGAGCTGTCAGTGTTTTTTTATAGTAAATTTCGATAAAGCTCATCCCCTTGAAAAGTTTTCCCTGTGGATAATTTTATTAGGAAAAGATTTTTGATCTTATCCACAGGCTCATTTCATAATATCCGCCCACGAACCTGGCTGCATGGAGTCCAAAAATTTCTTCGCCTTGAGATGAATACCCACATATTCATCATAGATCCCATCAATAAATTGCCGAATTTTTAATTTCATATCTGCTTTTATCGAGATTTTTTTGAGTTCATCTAAAGATATTTCTTGAAAAAGATTGACCAAATAAATCACATTCGGGTCAAGATGGCTCCGCCGTAAATCTTCATCAAAATGCCGGGAGCAAAGACAGCCACTAAATTTATAAGAAAAATCAAATGGTCCTCTAGTAGTATGACAAAAAGCACATTCTGCAAAATTTAAAGAAACTCCAAATCGATTAAGGATTTGTAGCTCAAATATATTAGTAATAACTTCCATATCAAAACCTTGATCTAAGAGCTCTAGACTTCTGATAAGAAATGCATAAAGGGCCGGATCATAATGATTATCACTAATGGCTGCATCAGCCAAGCTTATCAGATAAGAGGCATGCGCATTGACAAAAATGTCAGCAGCAATATTTTTGTAAGTGATTACTTCACTCACATCATCAATAAATGAGAAGCCTTCATCATTTATTGTCGCCGTAATTTGAGCAGTTGAAAAAGCCTGTAAAGAACTAGCATAGCGCGACTTACCAAAATTTTTAACAAAGAACATTCTCTTCCCAAACGATTCGGTGAACACTTTAACTAATTTATCTTTTTCTTTATAATTCCGACTGTAAAGCACTAATCCCCGGGTTTCAGCATCGCGCATTCTTTTTCTCCTTTACTAATTTCACTTCATTATATCAAAAAAATCATTGACAATTCTTGGTTTTGTCAGTGATTTTTCTCTGAAAATATTTTACTGACAGCTCTGTCAGTAATTTTTTTAGGGGCGTTTTTGAGTGATATAATCCGTCAATCTTGCCATTGCTTGCTCAATCACATCCATTGAAGCCGCATAAGATAAGCGGACAAATCCTTCACCGTACTGACCAAAAGCGATACCAGGAATAATGGCAACTGCATTTTCTTTTGCAAAATCCACAGCAAATTTGAATGAATCTTGTTCTAAATCAGCTGGAATTTTTGCAAAAATGTAGAAAGCTCCATCTGGTTCAATAATTTTGAAACCAAGGTCTGACATCTTTTCAATAATATAATCACGACGTTTAAGATATTCTTTTTTCATCGGAAGAGCATCATCAGCACCATTTTTCAACGCTTCAATCGCTGCAAACTGTGACTGAGTTGAAGCCGAAGTCACCAAATATTGGTGAGTCTTAATAATCTGTGCCACTAATTCACGCGCTGCAAAGATTAATCCAATCCGCCAACCAGTCATCGCATGCGATTTTGATAAACCATTAAGTACGATTGTTTGCTCAGGTGCATATTCAGCAATTGACACATGCGGTTGGTCAGTGTAATTTAATTCAGAATAAACTTCATCAGCAATCACAAATACTTCATGCTTTTTCAAAACTTCAGCTAAAGCCTTAATTTGCCCCCGATTATAAGTTACCCCTGTAGGATTTGCTGGATAATTCAAAATAACGGCCTTAACTTTTCCCTCACGCTCGACAATCGCTTGTTCAAGCATCTCAGGCGTAAGAACAAAATCATTAGCTCTTGTATCAATTTCAACCAAAGAACCGCCAGCAAGCGTAATTAATGGCTCATAACCAGGATATGCAGGCGCAGGAATCAAAACTTCATCACCAGCAACCAAAATTGACAATAAAACACTAGAAATGGCTTCCGTTACGCCAACAGTAACTAAAATTTCATCTTCTGCTGCATAAGATAAACCATATTTTTTATTCATAAATTCACTAGCTGCCTGACGTAGTTCTAGTAAACCAGCCATTCCAGTATAATGACTTTGATTGTTTTCGATTGCCGCAATCCCTGCTTGTTTAACATGCTCAGGCGTATAAAAATCAGGTTCTCCCAAAGTCAACTTAATAATATCAGGAATAGATGAAACTTGTTGGTCAAACTGACGAATCAATGATATAGCAATACGATCCAGATTAGGGTTAAATTTTTGCGTTAAGTTCATATGTTCTCCTTTGTGCGCTAGTTTCGCTAAAAACATTGACCTTATTATAGCTTTTTTTCAGAAAATTTTCATCAATTATTGGATTAAATGCCACTAAATTTTTGAACTTTTAACTTATTGTCATCACGGATAAAACACCACCGTTGGACATATATCACTTTCATTGGCGGAGCCTTGCTTGGGCCTTTAATCATATGGTCAAGCATTCTAGTCCTCGTTACACTAGGATAATAATACCACTCTTCTGGATAATCCGTTACTGTAGTTGCCACAACCGTAGCCTTTACAGAAATCTTTCCTTTTCTTTTTTGTGAAGCAATCAGGCCCGCCACATCTTGGACCTTTAAAGTCACCTTTTTACCATCAAAACCTAGAGTCGTCAAATGACTCTCATGTTTTTTCATGAGTGCTGGCGTATAATACTGCTGAGCATCTACTAAACTTTTCTGATTCCAAGACTCGAGCACAGCAATAATAATTTGCTCAAGTTCCTCTATTGAATTTTGCTCTTCCACAAATCTTTTCTCTGTAAAAGGTTTTAAGCCAAAAAGTTGAACCCATATAATCGGGAAAAATGAAATGAAAATTAATATTACAGCAGTAAATAGTGGTAAAACCATCATTACGACCTCTATTTTAGATCTATCAAGCCTAATTTTAAGTTTTTAAATAAAATAAAAGCCCAGTTACCTGGACTTTATGTCTTGATGATGCCCCCTGTTGGACTCGAACCAACGACCCATAGATTAAGAGTCTACTGCTCTACCAACTGAGCTAAGGAGGCCTATAACAATAAGAAATGTCTTCACAAGACTTACTCTATTATTTTACGCCTTTTCGCCTAAAAATGCAAGAATTTTTGTTAGATAAGCCCACATAGTGCTGATAACGTAAAATGAGATTGAATCTTTAACTATTTCGGGACACTATGCTTTACATCAGGACCATAACCCTCGTCGGCCTTTACACACCTATCCCTTAAGTTTTCAAGACAACAAAAAAACACTGATTGAATGCCGTATGCTCTTCCGTGTATTGAACCCGCCAAAACGCCAGGTGGGTGTTCTCGCTTCAAGTCAGCTTCCCCTACTTTCGTTCGAGGTATTACGCTATTGAATGTCTCATGAACCCCTATGCAATACAAATATAGTCGGTCAAAAAAATGAAAGAGCTCGCACATTCCAGTGCTTTTCTATGCTTCTATATTAACACTTTCTCCTAATTTTTTCAAGTGGAAACGGTTTAATTTACCTTTTGTATTCAACGTTCCTTGGAGGAGATGACCTCCAGCGCTATCTTATTTTTTGTATTTTTTTACGATGTTTTCTATTTCGTGGAGGAGTTGTGGATCACTTAGCCCCGTCACTTCTTTGATAACTTGTAGTAAATCAGTAGTTGCTATTTTTTTCTGAAGCTCTACGGCTTGCACATCTTGATCATCTTGATAAGCAAAAATCTTACCTACAACATCAAGATGTGCAGTATAGTTAAGACCTCGCTCCTTTAGTTCTCGGATAGGACGGATAAAACGTTCATCGTAGCCTAATTTACGGATGGGTGTACGTCCTACACGTGAAACTTCATCCACAATTTCCGGATTTGCAAAACGTGAGATAATCACTTTATGGTACTCTAATAGACTTTCCTCTGTAAAATAGCTCCCCCATTTTGCTAGAAGGAGTGCTCTCGTTTCTGCTTGTACGTCTTTGAGGGCTTGAAGCACTTCTTTATGCTGTAAACCTTCCAAAATCGTAGGGTAGCCTTTGTATGCGCTATTGTAGGCAACAGTTGCGTGCCCAGAGTTGACTGAAAAGAGTTTACGCTCAATAAAAGGTTCTAAGTCTGTGGCATAGTGCACACCTTCAAGTTTAAAGCTAGTGTTCTTTAACTGACTTTCATCAATGACCCACTCGCGAAAAGGTTCTACTTCCACGTAGAGTACATCGGTATGGTGTTGGCCGGGAACGATACGATCAACTGCAGCATTGGGAAATCCAATGTACTGTGACACATAGGTTTTATCTTCATCTGATAAATATTCAGCTACCTTTTCACCTAAAAATTCAGAGCCTCCAATCATATTTTCGCAAGCTAAGAAATCAAGAGGACTTTGCTTACCAGAAGTTCTACGTCCTTGAATGCCCTGAGCTATAAGTTCTGCAATATATGGTAAGATATTTGGACCAATCGCTGTAGTCACAAGATCAGCTTCAGCGATAGCTTTTACGACTTGTTGGGGATCTTGCCCATTATTAATCCCTTGAACATTTGTAATCTCAATTTTTTCATGCTCAGGGCTTGCTAAACCGATTTCGTAAGCGTGTCGTTCATTAAGCGCATCAATGACGGATGCGTTCATATCAACAAAAGTAATTTCAAATCCATTTTTGTTTAAAATTTCACCGATAAAACCACGTCCAATATTTCCTGCTCCAAAATGTACTGCTTTTTTCATTTTCTTACATCTCCTTATTATAAGTTTTGTGACTTTAAAAAATCCTTCAAAACCCTTTATAATAACAATTGTAAGCTTTTACATTTTGGAAATAAATAAAAGAAATGACACAGAAATTTGTGTCATTTTTTCATCTTTTGACGCTTAATTTTCAAAAAAATTTGCGATTTCTTCGACTGTTTGAGCATCAGCAATTTTAACCACATTGTCTACATCCGCACAGAAAATTGAGATTTTTTGAATAAGCTCTAAGTGCTCATTCCCGATCCCAGCTATTCCAAAAAGTACCGTAGCCACTTTCGGATCTTTCTCCGTTCCAAAATTTACTCCGCGTGGTACTTGCACAATAGCAATACCTGTTTTTAATACTTCTTTTTTTGCAGCATCTGTCCCATGAGGGATTGCGATGAAATTTCCCATGTACACGGAAAGTTCTTCATTACGCTGTAGCATAGCTGGGATATAATCAGGAGTCACATGTCCGCCAGCCACCAAAAGCTCCCCACAAAATTCAATAGCTTCTTCCTTTGTTTGGAAGTTTTGATTAAGTTTGATTAGATTTTTTTGAATTTCCATTTTAATCTTTGAAAAGCTCACAAACACTCGAGCTTTCAGTTCCTTTCTTAGTTTACAGTCTTTACAGTAAATGTAAAGTTACTCCCCATAGGTTCTGATTGAGTCGGTAATAATCTTTCTTAAAAGTTCACTAACGATATCATAATTTCCTGAATTATAGATACTTGTATAGAGTTTGTTTTCAATGATTGAACTTGAAATTTTACCGAGAAGATAAGCCACGTCTTCGGGTACTTCTGGTGGCGCCAAAAGAAGAAGAATACGTTTGACCTCCAAAGGTTGACGATTCATAGCAATGACTTCGATACTTTGACTCAAATCATATATTTTAAAGAGCGGGGCATTTACAGAGGAATGCACACCATGAAGTAAAGCGAGTTGAGTTTCTGGAATGGCTAGATGTGTTTCTTCAAATCTATCTTTTAACAATGAAACAAGTGACCCGGAATCTTTTACATTGACATCTTTGACAACTTGTTTGACAACATCTGTCAAATCTGCACGATTTTTGATTGCTGTTACTTCAAAACTCGCCAGAAGTTTATTACCTACTTTAAAAAGTTCATTCAGATTAACGAAACTTTTCTGTGGTTCTTCTGAACTTGAAGGATTCGTGTTCTGCTGAATTATTCGAAGTTTATGACGAATCTCATCAAGATTTTTTTGATCTAAGTCGCGACTTACATAAAGATAATCAAGTTCTTTTTCTGTCGTAAAGATAACATCATATTGGTTTTTATCTACAGATTTTGAACTTTGAATTAAATCAATCTTCCTCAAGAAAGGGAAATTTTTTCTTAAGCTACTCATAAGAAACTCACAGGAAATCCGCCCGCGGCTCGTTACTAAGGCGGCACGTAAGGGAAGTACTAAATCACTCCGTTCCAGCGTAGCAACAAAATGTAAAGTGACAAAGGCGAACTCAACGTCTGAAAAACGTTTCTTGAATACTGCTGTGAGTTCTTTCTTTACAGCTTGAAAAATTTTTGCGTTATCATTGGCGATTTTCTTTACAAAATCATTTTGTTTTTCTGAAAAGAGAGCTGGTAAAACATCCGTCCCTTTTAAATGAGCATACAAAAGCCCGTACAATCGATCATCCTTACTAAATTCGATGTTTAGAGTTGAAGAAACTTGTGCAATAAGCTGACGAATCTTATAAGAAAAATCTGTATCAAATTTCTCCATAAATAGAATTTCGCGTCCAAACCCAAAATAGAGAACATCATATATTGATGCTAGATAAAGGATCTCTGATATTCTAAAATTAGTCACTGACAGCTTGGTCAGTAACTGATTGACAAAGCTCAGTGCTTGTTTACTGGGTTGTCGAACCTTCTCTAACTCTAATGAGTAACCTTCTTCAATTCGTAAGAGAACCACTGTCAGAAAAAGTTGCATCAACACACGGATTTTATCTGTCATCCCGCTTGGAAGTTCGAGCTGTTCAAACCCCTTTTGAGCTTGTACAAATTTTTCTGAATCTAAAAATTCTAAAACTCGATTTTTAGTGGATGTTCCGCTGATAATTTCTTGGATTGTACTAGAATTAAAGAGACTGGAGACCAATACGGATCGAATGTTTTCTTCTTTCCCTCTTATTCTTAGGCCATGTTCACGCTCCAAAACTAATTCGCTTTCTAGTAGCGTTTGCTCAATTTGACGTAAATCACTCGTTACAGTTGGTTGACTAACCCCAAAGTGCTCGGTTAGTGAGAGTATCGATGCCCTATTTTCAATCAAAAGGAGGAGCTCTCCATAAAGCCGCTCAATGACCGAATACTCCACTAATTCGTGAGCCCTTGTCAGCTCCGTTAGATCGCCTGCCAAGTAATAACCTTCTTCTGAGGTTTTGAGTTCGATAGCTTCAGGTAAAGATTGTTGCAACTTTTCAAGATCACGGTAAAGCGTTCGACGACTTGTACCGGTGAGCTCCATCATCTCAGAAATCGTGAGGCGCTCTCGTCTTAAAAAACTTTGAATTAATTTTTGCTCACGACTTGTTACAAACATGACTCTTCTCTCTGTCTTATATTACTTTTATTTTCCATTTATTCGTAAAGAATTTGCTGACGGGCTTGTCAGCAATCTTCCTTTGCTATTTATTCATTCTATTGACCATTTTTAAGTATTCAGGCGTCGTAATTAAGCTTTCAACTGATAGATGTTGTGCATTTGGTGCTTTAGTTTTAGCTTGCTCTGTAAACTCATGGAGGGACACCACCATAATATTACTAGCATTGAAAGCACCCAAGCCCAAAAATTCAACATCAGATACTGGGATTTTAACCTCATGCGTTCTAAAAATTGCTTGAAGTGTTTCTTTGCCCATTGTACTTGAGCCCACATGTGCGCCGTCATGAGCAAAAACAACTTCATCAATCTGATTTAAATCTATCTCTTCGTCACTGACAGCTTGGTCAGCAACTTCTGGTGCCGAGAGCCGTTCATCAATGCCAGAAAGATTACTGATAATCTCATCATACCGTGGTGAGTTCAAGAAATTAGCTACGGAATAACGTATTGCCTCAGGAGCCATTGTCGCAGCTCTAGGAGCTAGTTCATCCTGAGTTACGACAATGGTATCGGGACCAGCTTTTAGATTGGCAATCGCTACATTCGTAACGTCTTGGGACAGTCCTGCTTTCTTAGCCTTATTACGTAAGATTGAAGCCCCCATAGCACTAGAACCCATCCCTGCATCACAAGCAAAGATGATATGTTTTACAGAAGAGAAGTCTTCTGACGTTTTCTTTGTAGCTGCTGCTTGCGCTTGGCCCTTGCTGACCGCTTTGTCAGCAGCAACCTCTGCTTGCGCCTGAGCGAAAGTGGAATCATCCACCAACGACTTGTCACGCTTCAAGATGACTGCAGCAACTGCAAATGATACCAAGGCAGCCACAATGATTCCTGCCCAAACACAAACTACATTTCCAAAACCACCTGCTGATTTACCAGACGCCATCCCTGTGATCGCAATAATTGAACCAGGTGAAGCAGGAGCAGCAAGACCTGAACCTAGTAAGTTATTTGTCAAGGTACCCGATACCCCACCAGCCATCACAGCAAAGAAGAGTGCAGGTTTCATCATGACATAAGGAAAATAAATTTCATGAATCCCACCGACAAATTGAATTAAAATCGCTCCAGGTGCCGTTGCTTTAGCCGAACCCTTCCCAAAAAGCATAAAAGCAATTAGAATTCCAAGTCCTGGTCCAGGATTGGCTTCTAGTAAAAATAGAAGCGATTTACCACTTTCAGAAACCTGTTGAAGGCCTAAAGGTGATAAGATTCCTTGATTGATTGCGTTATTTAAAAATAATATTTTGGCTGGTTCAATAAAAAGATTAGCAAGAGGAATCAAGTGATTAGCAATTAAAAAATCAACCCCATGTCCCATCACATCGGTTAGCCACGCTACAAGTGGTCCAACCACTTTTACAGCAAAAAGGGCAAGTCCAAAACCAACTAATCCAGCTGAGAAATTATTAATTAACATTTCCAGACCCGCTTTAATATGGGGTTGAACATATTCATCAAACTTCTTAATTAACCAAGCACCAAAAGGACCTAAAATCATCGCTCCCAAAATCATTGGAACGTTTCCTTTAGTATTGAGACCTCCTACAGAGACAGTCGCTGTGGCAATAATCGAACCAAAAGTTGCTATTGCGCCAACCACTCCACCACGATGTTCATATATATTTTTACCACCAGTGTAGCCTATCATGAGAGGTATCAAAAACGCTAGCATTGGACTTACCATAGCGGCAAATGTTTTATTAGGGGTAAAGCCATCAGGAATGAAGAACATTGTCAACACCCCCCAGGCAATTAAAATAGGAATATTGGGCATTACCATGTTAGATAATGCCGTACCAAGTTTTTGCACTCGTACTTTTAAGCTTACGGTTTCAGTCATTTTAAGCTCCTTATATTATACTTACTATAAATATATTGTAACCGCTAACAACCGTGAAGTAAATAAAAATCTTGACACGTTCTTCTGTGTCAAGATTTCATACAAACAAGTTAAGCCAATAAAAAAAATCACCCTTAGGTGATCTTACTAACTGCGGATGTCAGACTCGAACTGACGACATCATGATTAACAGTCATGCGCTACTACCAACTGAGCTAATCCGCAATACAACTTGGCATTGACCTTATCTCCCAGGGGGCAACCCCCAAGTACTTCCGGCGCGATAGGGCTTGACTTCTGTGTTCGACATGAGAACAGGTATATCTCCTATGCAATAAATACCAAATATGGGAATTCCAGGATTCGAACCTGGGACCCCTGCGTTATCAACACAGTGCTCTAACCAACTGAGCTAAACTCCCAAATTATTAAGTTAAGCGGATGACGAGAATCGAACTCGCGTAGCCAGCTTGGAAGGCTGGGGTTCTACCATTAAACTACATCCGCGTAGTAAAATGTAATGGCGCGAGACGGAATCGAACCGCCGACACATGGAGCTTCAATCCATTGCTCTACCAACTGAGCTACCGAGCCAAACAAATTGCGGGAATAGGATTTGAACCTATGACCTTCGGGTTATGAGCCCGACGAGCTACCTAGCTGCTCCATCCCGCGATAATTATAAAGGAGGATGTGGGATTCGAACCCACGCACGCTTTTACACGCCTGACGGTTTTCAAGACCGTTCCCTTCAGCCGGACTTGGGTAATCCTCCAGATATAGTCCGTACGGGATTCGAACCCGTGTTACCGCCGTGAAAAGGCGGTGTCTTAACCCCTTGACCAACGGACCATATATTTTGTGCTGTCTCAAACAGTACTTTTCTATTATACACTATTTTTAGCATTTGTCAAGAATAAACTATGTTTACTTTTGCAACTACTTTTGTGTATCCTAGGGAAAGTGTTGTTTCAAACGACAACTATTTAATTATATCAAATTAATAGTTTTTGTCAAGAATAAACTAGACCATTTACTCTAAAACATAAAAAAACAGCCTTATTGGGCTGTTTTTATGTTTATTCCTTATCTTCCGCATCTTCCGCTGGTTTAGAGTCTGCTTTTTCTTCTTCACCATTATAGATGTTAATATTTGAGAAATCTTCAACATTCGCATTTGCATCTTTGAGAGATTCTTCAAATGTTTTTGGTTCTGGAACTTCTGCTGCCGCTGCTTCATCAGGCATTTTACCTGTTTTAAAGAGTGACATGATTTGTTTCGCATCAAGTGTTTCATATTTAAGCAAAGCTTCCGCAATTGCTTTATGTTGCTCACGATGTGTTTCAATTGCTTCTTTAGCACGGTCATAAGCTTCACCAAGAATACGACGCACTTCATCATCGATCATAACAGCAGTTGCTTCTGAGTAAGTCTTAGTTTGACCATAGTCGCGGCCAATAAATACTTGATGATCTCCTTCATAAGATACCATACCAAGTTTCTTAGACATCCCATATTCGGTAACCATTGAACGAGCAATTTGAGTAGCTTTTTCAATATCATTTGATGCCCCTGGTGTAGCTACACCAAAGACAATTTCTTCACCAAGTCGTCCACCCATAAGGCTGGCAAGTTGATCTTTGAGGTGGAAGTTTGTTGGTTGCATGATTTCTTCATCTGGAAGAGCAAGCATGTAACCACCGATACGTCCACGTGGCACAACGGTAACTTTACGGACAGTAGAACCATTTTCAAGAACGAGTCCAACAATAGCGTGACCTGCTTCGTGGTAAGCCACGATCTCACGTTCGCGCATGGATTGAATACGATCTTTCTTAGCTGGACCAGCCATTGCACGGTCCATTCCTTCATCAATGTCAGCAGCGTTAATTTCGGTCTTATTCTGACGGGCAGCAACAAGTGCAGCTTCATTCAAAACATTTTCCAAATCAGCTCCGACATAACCAGGAGTTTGTGTAGCAACATTGTGTAAATCAACATCGCTTGCTAAAGGTTTGTTTTTAGCATGAACTTTAAGAACGGCTTCTCGACCTTTCACATCTGGAGCTCCGACCAAAACTTTACGGTCAAAACGACCTGGACGTAAAAGCGCAGGGTCAAGTACATCTGAACGGTTAGTGGCAGCAATAACGATTACTGAGTTGCCATCATCTTGGAAACCATCCATTTCAACAAGCAATTGGTTAAGGGTTTGTTCACGTTCATCGTTACCACCACCAAGACCTGCGCCACGTTGACGACCAACGGCATCAATTTCATCGATGAAGATAATTGATGGTGCAGTTTTCTTCGCATTTTCAAATAAGTCACGGACACGTGAGGCACCGACACCGACAAACATTTCAACGAAATCAGAACCTGAGATACTATAGAAAGGAACTCCTGCTTCACCGGCAACAGCCTTAGCAAGCAATGTTTTACCTGTACCTGGAGGGCCTTCAAGAAGAACACCTGCTGGGATACGAGCGCCTAAATCATGATATTTTTTCGGATTTTTAAGGAAATCAACAACTTCTACAAGCTCTTGTTTTTCCTCTTCAGAACCAGCAACGTCAGCAAAACGAACTTTTGATGTTTTACCATCTTGTTGTTTAGCCCGAGATTTACCGAAGGACATCGGATTTCCACCGCCGCCTCCGCCACGATTCATTCCACCCATCATCAACCAGAAAATACCCACAAATAGGAGCATTGGGACGATATAAGAGAGAATTTGAACCCACATGCCGCTAGAAGAAGCTTGAATGACATTGACTTTAATGTCATTGCTTTTGGCAGTATCTTGCAAGTCTTTGATGATACTATCTGTTGGGATAATGTAAGCTTGGAATTGCTTAACTTCTGTTGTAGAATTTCCTAAAAGGGGGAAACTGGCCGCATTATCGACCTTTACAGGTTTTTTATATTCACCTGTAACTGTGATCAGACTATCTGAAGGCTGCATTGTGACTGTTTTAATATCATCATCACTAAGTTTAGTCATCAATTGTGAATAGCTAATTTTATCCACATTGGCATGATTTGTACCGAAGAAGAAATTAAAACCGACGACAACAACAATTGCCAATATCACCCACATCAAGATATTTTTTACAAAATTTCCTTGTCTTGGTTGTTTGTTGTTATTCATATTTACCTTATCTTTTATTTATTTGTCATCAATTTTGTCTTATTTAAAAATCAATAACAGTCCATAACTAGTTATAGCACATTTCCTAGTGGAATGCTAATAGTAAGTATTGGTCAGAGTCCTTTTCATACTTTAGTCTGAGAAAAACTCTATTACTCTATTTATTGTTCCTTTATTTTTTGTAAACTTCTGGTTTGAGAACACCGACATAAGGGAGATTACGATAATTTTCGTCATAGTCTAAACCAAAGCCGACCACAAATTCATTAGGAATAGTAAAGCCAGAATAATCTGGTTTGATTTCCACAATACGCCCCTCAGGTTTATCTAAAAGCGTCACAATTTTTACATTTGCTCCACGATGCTCCAAAAGTTCTTTCAGATATTTAAGGGTACGGCCCGTATCAATAATGTCTTCAACGATAAGAATTTCTCGATCTTTGACAGCCGTATCGACATCTAAAATTAACTTCACTTCTCCAGAAGATTTTGTCCCACCATGGTAACTTGACACGGTCATGAAATCTGTTTCAAGGTGACAGTCAATATGCTTGATAAGTTCCGCTAAGAAAGGAACTGAGCCTCGTAGAATTCCTAATACTAAAGGATTTTTTCCTTCGTATTCCTTTGTTAATATTGCACCAAGTTCTTTGGATTTTTCAATAATTTCTTTTTCTGAAACCAGTACTTTTTCTATTGTCTTATCAAGATTTTTTTCGAGCATGGTGTGTTTCCTCTCTTACACTGGGTTTAACCCATAATATTCTTTTAATTTTATCATTTTTAGCAGCTTTACTCAAATCAGAGCATGCCACATCGACTATTGCATAAAGCATCTTATCTACAAAGATTAAAGGCATCTCACGTTTTTCTAGTGGAACCTGATATTCTATAAAAAATTTCCTCAATTTTTTATGATGGCCATTAATCAAAATCACATCACCTGGCCTTCTTTTTCGAATCTCAATTTCTCCCTCTATTGGGAGGGCGACTTCCATGAAACTGGAATCTTTAGGATTTTCTGACAACACAAGGAGATCTTCGAGTTGAGCTTGTAATTTGGGTCGGAGATAAAAGACCGTCTTAGTTTTAATGAACTCGAAAGACTTATTAAGCTCTCCTTTATACTGTTGGGGCCTTCTAATAATGTGAAGGAGAAGCTGGAATTGCTTTTTGTTTATTTGGATACTTGGATATTGAGTAAAATATTCCTGTAAAATGAAGTGTTGCAAAGCCTCAGTTTGAGCTAAAAACTTAGAGAGAGAAATTTTATCCTTTAAAATATCTAATTCATCAATTTTATCATGGATAATGGAGAAAGACATCCTAATTTCGTCGGTCATCGAGAGTATTGCTTCAGAGAATTGAGGATTTTCTTGGGTCAAGCCGGGAATGAGTTGATTTCTAATCCGATTCCGTAAATAATCCGTCCCTTTGTTTGTTGCATCCTCAAAGAAAACGGGGGCGTCAAGTTCCTTTTTTTCAAACCGAAGAAGAGGTCGGATTAATTCTCCTAAGCCAAAAGGTTGACGCGGCTCTATGCCTTGTAAACTTCGTAGTCCTCTTCCACTTATTTGCCGCATTAATACCGTTTCTACGATGTCTCCCTGGTGATGAGCTGTTACTAGAGCAGTGTAGCCATCTGTGCTCATTATTTTTTCGAAGAAATGATACCGAAATTCTCGTGCTTTTTTTTCAGTAAACTCTCCCGTAAACTTGTCAACATAGACAGGAACTTGTTTATCATTTCCCAATTCTCTAATCGCACGCTCTTCTTTTATTGATTCTGCACGTAAACCATGATTAATATGCGCAATTCCTAAGGTAATACCTAGGGTTTCTCTAAAGGCATATAACCAATTGAATAACGTCATTGAGTCCTGACCGCCAGATAAGGCTATCAGAACTTTATGATGCTGATCAAAATAATGTTCTTCAGTAACGATTTTCAAAAATTTCTTTTCTGCTGGTGTCATTTCATGACCTCATAAATCTCCTGGGAAATTGTTTGAATTTGTTCATCCGTAGCCCCATCTGTTTCAATGACCAAGAGGTAAGGCTGCTCAGTAAATATAATCGCCGCATCATGATTATCACTACCTGCCCCTCCTATCTTATGCGCAACAGGAATGTTTTTAGGAACCCCTGCGCGAATCTTTACATCATCAAAAGCGGTGTTAAAGAGTGCATTAAATGATGCCCCTCCTTCATTATAGAGAGCTTCCAGTACTTTACCTACCATCTTCGCTGATGCTTCTCTTTCTTTAGGATTCCATGGTGTACCCGCTATCTGCGTAATTGCATCTTGAAAACTAGTACTGAACTGATCTGTTTCATAATAAGCCAGTAAGTTACTCCCAACATTGTCAGAGAGTTTTGCGGTACGATTAATCACATCTTGTAAACTGTAATTCTTATTGTCCGCAGTTTTAGGCAAGTTTCCAGTTCCAGCCGGCTTATAACTCCCGTAAAAAGTATTGACAGCAGTGCGATAAAGCAGCTGATCCTCTAGAGAAGCTGATCCTTCGTTTAATCTTTTTTGTGTCCAGTATAAAATCGGAAGTTTAGAAAGACTTGCCGAATACATCTTCTCATCCTCATTTACACCAGCTGTATAACTATTGTCATTGAGTTCCTTTACATAAATCGAGTACTTTTTATCCTTGTATTTCTTTTGCAGTAAGGTTTGAACCTTCTGTAATTTGGGATTTACTAAAGAAATATCGTCTGAGGAAACCCAACCTTTTTGACCATTACTTAGAGCAATCTCATAATAACTCCCCCAGTAAGTTTGTGCAATCTTATCAGCAACGAACTGGTTATTTCCTGAGATAGCTGTTAAAACTTCTTGGTCATAAGTGGTCACCGGACTGTAAAATACGTTGACACGCTTGGTCGTATATAAAGGAGTTGTTACCTTTTTCCGAGAAAGTGGGACATCCGAAACAATCTGCGCCTTCGAAGCAGCAATATATCTTCCATCCTTAATTTTGAAGGCTTGATTTTTAAGCTCAGTTAAGTTTAATTGAGTACGGGCACTGATCTCGCCAACGGTTTTCGACAAGTTCTCATCACTATAGACTTTGATAGTCTTAAGTGCAACTGGTCGCTGGGGCACTGTTGTCCAATAATCCTCAGGGGTCACTTTATCTGCAACAACCGTATTACTTGTTTTACTGAGTGAATGATTGGTTGATTTTTGCGAATGAAGTGACACAAAAAAGCTAGGAATTAGCATGAACACCATCACTAAGATCACTGCAATATTAAATTTATCTTTCATTTTTTGCATGTTTTAAAACCTTGTTCAACTCTTAATAAGCAGACTATAAATCTGCAGACAGTGGCTAGGAGTGTACACTCCTAGCTGGCTCAGCTCCATCGAAAAATTTATTTTATAACTATTTCTCTTTTTGAAACCTTCAAAGCGCTGTCTGTTTTTTTTAAATATACGTGAAAAGACAGGCTCTTAAGCCATGTCTTTCCCTTTTTTCATAACGATTAACTAACCGCCCGTGCTTAAGAATGTCCTCTTTCAGGCTCATCTTAAATCCTTATTTACTGCTTTTAGGCTTTCTAATCGGTGTTCAGTTTCTTCTAAAAACTGTCCAAAAATACTTTTGAAATCCTCGTCTAGGTATGTTAAGTCAATTTTTCCGTCAGTATGCTCCTTAGAAATCTCAAACGAAACCAAGTCCCCAATCTGGTATTTGGGATGCCCTTTGGGTAGTGCTGACCAGCGCATCAGTCCTGTTTTTTTACTGACAGTGTCGTCAGTAGAAAAAGTCACAAACAGTCCAAATCTTGTGATATGCTCAACCTTTCCAATCATTGGCTTGTCCCGTCTCCATCAACTAGAGGATTATTTGTGTTAAAAACTTTCTCGTCACTCTGAGAATAGTCTTGACTACGAGCATATTTTTGCAAGTAATTTGCATCTTGAAGTTTTTTTATCTCTTCTTTTTTCGTTGCGACTTCTTTTGACAGAGTATCATACTGTTTTTTGGCACTTTGCTCTAAAGCAACTTGTTTTTGCAAATTTTCATAAGATTTGATCAAACTCATGCTTGCCAAGCTAAACAATAGAATAGCAACGACTAAAATCAGCCCTAAATGTTTACGTTTAGGTACTGGTGCTACAGCTTTTCTATTTTTATTTTGAATAAACTCATTATTCAATTGAATCACGTGTTTAGCCATTAAAACCTCCCAAGGCGCTGTCTTATTCTTCTTCTGCCTGAATGCGTGTTTCGCTAATCATTTCATACATCTTGTCCGCATCCTCTTTGCGTGTGAACTCTTTAAGTTCTGCAACTCGGACCTCAACTATCTTATTACCAAAGCGAATCTCAATAAGGTCATTAAATTTGACATCCGTAGAGGACTTGGCCAATTTTCCATTCACTTTAATACGACCTTTATCAGCAACTTCTTTCGCGACTGGACGACGTTTAATCAGGCGCGAAACTTTTAAAAACTTATCTAATCTCATGGCTTGATTATAACATATTTCATTTTGTTTGAAAATGGCTTTACTTATAATAATTAAAGCTCTGTCAGCACTGACAGAGCTTTAAATTTTTACTGACCAAGCCGTCAGTAAGTTTTTAACTTTTTTCATGCGTATCTCGCAAAGCCGACAAACTTTCAACAAAGTTCATCAACTCTCGCATTAGGACGACCGTACTACGCTGGTCAATCTTAAAGCGAAAGGTCATTTTCCCATACTTTTCTCCCACAGAAGCTTTAATTGTAGTACTTGCTAAAGCTTGGAAATATTCTTGTGGATCGTACATGGTATGTGCTGAACGATCCATAGTAACAATTGCCTCAAAACGCGTTTTCTCAATTTTTTCCACTAGTGCGTTATCTGCAAAGTGCTTCAAAAGACCAATTTCGAGAAGATAGGCAACCTCATCGGGATATTCACCAAACCGATCCACCAACTCATCTTGCAGTTCTTCATAAACACTACGGCTATCAATCTGGCGAATACGTTTATAAATTTCGATTTTTTGCCGTTCATCTGCGATATAGTAACCTGGAATAAAGGCATCCAATCCCAAACTTATTTCGACATTTGTCGTCCTTTTTTGTTTTTGGGTGCCTAATTTACTATGAATAGCTTCTTCAAGCAGTTGTGAGTAAAGGTCAAAACCGACGGAATCGATAAAGCCAGACTGCTCAGCACCCAAGAGATTTCCTGCCCCACGAATCGAGAGGTCACGCATGGCTATTTTGAAACCAGAACCCAGCTCTGTAAAACCTTTTATCGCTTCCAAACGTTTTTCGGACACCTCAGATAATATTTTTTCAGGCCGATACATGAAATAAGCATAGGCAACTCGATTAGAACGACCCACACGCCCACGCAATTGGTAAAGTTGTGATAGGCCCATCATGTCCGCATTTTCAATAAAAAGCGTATTAGCATTTGGAATATCAACTCCAGTTTCAATAATGGTAGTAGCTACGAGTACATCATAATCACCAGCAATGAACGAAAGCAAGGTGTTTTCCAGCTGAATTTCAGTCATTTGTCCATGAATAGAAGCAATCCGAGCCTCTGGAATCAGCTCTTCCAACTGGGAAACTTTCTGTTCAATCGTGTCAACTCTATTGTAAACATAGTAAACCTGTCCACCGCGTGAAATCTCTCGCAAAACTGCATCTCGAACCACACCATAGTTCGTTTCCATAACGTAAGTCTGAACGGGGTAACGGTTAGTAGGTGGCGTTTCAATGACTGACAAATCACGAATTCCCAGCATGGACATATGTAAGGTCCGGGGAATAGGTGTTGCAGTGAGTGTTAAAACATCAACCTGCGTTTTCAACTCCTTTAGTCGCTCTTTATGTTTGACACCAAAACGTTGTTCTTCGTCAATAATCATCAAACCTAAGTCAAAAAATTCAACATCTTTTGACAATAAGCGGTGTGTGCCGATGATGAGATCTACCCGACCTTTTTTCAACTTGGCTAAAATTTCCGCTTGCTGCGCCTTCGTTTGAAAACGGCTGAGCACCTCGACATTGACACCAAAATTAATAAAGCGCTCAGAAAAGTTGTTAAAGTGTTGTTCTGCAAGCACGGTCGTTGGCACAAGTACAGCGACTTGTTTACCGTCATTGATGGCTTTGAAAGCCGCACGCATAGCCACTTCAGTTTTACCAAATCCGACATCACCTACTAACAATCGGTCCATTGGACGCTCTTGTTCCATATCCTGTTTGATTTCATTGACCGATCGCAACTGATCCTCAGTTTCCACGTAAGCAAAAGCACTATCAAATTCCTCTTGGTTGCTATCATCTGGCGAAAATGCAAAGCCTTTTTGAGCCTGTCTAGTAGCGTAAAGTTTGATAAGATCATCGGAAATATCTTCCACTTGCTTGGAAACACTTGACATGGTTTTACGCCAGCGTCCATCATTCAGCTTATTAATCTTTGGGGTCTTGCCTTCACCTGCGGAATACTTGCTGAGCAGATCCAGGTGATCGACCGGTACAGAAATTGTATCACCATTTTGATATTGAATGGTCAGATAATCACGGTGCATGCCACCCACTTCAAGGGTCTGTAAACCAAGATATTTCCCAATCCCATGGTTTTTATGGACCACAAAGTCGCCGACTGCCAATTCATTGTAGTCTTTTAGTCGCTCTGCGTTGGTAATATTGAGTCTACGCGCTTTTTTCTTGCGCATCTTCCCAAAAATTTCCTGCTCGGTCATGACGACAAGTTTTTCATCAAGGAAATTAAAACCGTTAGCCAACTGTAAATCAATCAGATTGATCTTTCCAACCTGTAAATTTTCATTGTCAACTTCATAGAACTTAAGATCCAGTTCAAGAAGAGATTTTCTTAATTTTTCAGAAGAAACGGCTAAGACGACTGTGAAATCTTGCTTAACAAAACGCTCGACTTCAGTGTAAAACAGTTCTAACTGTCCAAAAAACTGCTGCATGGAGTGCTGCTTGAAGTTATAAAGCTGATCAAAGCGCAGGTTCCCTAGTCCCTTTTGAAAATTTGAAAAGAAAGTGGCAGGTTTGTAATTACGTACCTTAGCCATCGTATCTACAAGATAAACTTGTCCATCAAGACCACGTCCCATAGTCTTTTCAGACAAGATAAAATCCGCCAATTCCATTTCTAATTTATTATTGGCGTCATTGACTTTTTGGAAATCATCAATGAAAATCTGAACATTTTTTGGAAAATAATCTAAGAGTGAATTGTTCTTATCGTAAAAATAAGCAGCAAATTTTCGTAAATCCTTGTGATAATAATGATTTTCTGCTGCTGAGATGACTTCTTCCATGTAGGATTTTGCTGACGGCTCTGTCAGTAAATCTAATTGTGTGCGCAAAGCTTTTACACCCTTGTCAAACTCTTTATCCGATAAAATAAAATCGCTAGCAGGGTAAATTTCAAGCGTTTCTAAGCTGTCAAGTGAGCGTTGGCTATCGACATCAAAAGTGCGAATAGTATCTACTTCGTCACCAAAAAATTCTAAGCGCACAGGATTTGCGGCATCTAAAGGATAGAGGTCCACGATGTCCCCTCTAATAGAGAATTCCCCCGGCGTCATCACGCGCTGCGTTTTTTCGTAACCAGCTGCTGACAGCATGGTCAGTAAATTTTTCAGGTCATATTCGTCACCAGTTGTCAGTAAAAGATAGTTTTCCAAAAAATTATCTGGATGGGGCAAGAGACTACGTGTTGCCAAAAACGGTACCACTAAAAAGCCTGTTGCCGCTTCATCCAACAGGAAATTCAGTGCTTCTAAGCGATAAGCCACACGATCTTTGGAAGCCAAGGCAAATTCCGCATAAACATTATCATCTGAGAAAAATTGATAAACTTTTTCCTCACCAAGGAGCGTTGATAACTCATCATACAGCTCATTGGCATGAAATTGACTATCCGTAATAATGATGTACTTGTCAGGGACATTTTCATAAGCATTGGCCATAACCAAACTTTTAGCGGTTCCTGACAGCCCTGTCAGTAGCGTACGCTCGCGCTTGGAAAAGCCTTGTTGCCATTTTTGTAACTGCCAATTTTGGTCAAAAAATTCAATAATATTCATCTAGTTAAATTTATTCATCGTTTGTTGGAAATCACCGTTTTCAATATAGAATTTCATGGCGTCTACCGCCTTGAAAATACCGTCTTGAGCGATTTCTTTGTCTGCATTATCAAAACGTGAGAGAACATGATTAACGACCGTCATCCCATTTTTCGGACGCCCAATACCGATTTTAACTCGGTTAAATGCTTGCGTCCCGACATGAGTGATGACCGATTTGATACCATTTTGACCACCAGACGAACCTTTTTGCCGTAAACGTACACGCCCGACTGGCGAATCCAAATCATCATGAATCACCGTCAAATCTGCTGGGTCAAGATTATGATATTTCAAAAGAGGTGCTACTGCTCGACCTGACTCATTCATAAAAGTCAAAGGTTTCACGAGAAACATTTTCTCACCATTAATAAAAGTCGATGCGACCAAGGACATAAACGTTTTTTCTTCACGAAATTCAACATTTAACTCCTTGGCCAGCAAATCCAGCGCCATAAAACCCATGTTGTGTCTGGTTTTGTCGTACTTATCACCTGGATTACCCAGGCCTACAATCATTTTTGTCATTTTTAAATCCTTCTATAAATTTCTTGATTTGGCTTTTACTCCGTAGCACGATAAGATGCGGTTGAACCTCAATCAGATCCCTACGGTCAATTTTTTGCCAGATGAACATTTGCCTGAGCATCTGTAAACTTGGTTGATAATTGGCGTTTTCCAGTCCCAATTTTTGTCTAATATACCGCTTGATGACTCGATATTTCAAGAAAATTTCCGGTAAATCTAGGAAAATCACACTGTCAACCACTGGCAACAAGCTTGTAAAACGATCACGTAAAGTATCCTCAATGATGAAATTTTCATCTTGCAAAATCTGCTGAATCAAACCAGAAATCTCTTGCTCAGAACGTTTCCGTTCGCCATCATGCACCACATTGTCCAAATGAAAGACTGGCACATCCAGTAAATCTCCAAGTTGCCTAGCCAAAGTCGATTTTCCAGAACCGACCGTTCCAACGATGTAAATTTTCATCATTCCCCCCCAAAAAAAATTTACTGACGAAGCTGTCATAGGGTAGCTGTTAGCGGATTAGTCCCTTCTGTTTCGCTAGTTTTTTCATCGGTAGACACTTTACTGACCAAATGCCAAAAGGCTGATTTCTAGAAATCAGCGACTGCATTTATTATAACATATCTTACCTAGCAAACTGGTACTTTCTTACTGACGAAGCTGTCAGCAACTTTAGAATTAAAAAAAGCACCAAAATGGCGCAATTTCTAAATTTACAATGGGTTTACACGTTAAAGCGGAACTCCATGATGTCCCCGTCTTGGCCGACATAGTCTTTCCCCTCTTCACGCAGGCGACCAGCTTCACGAACGGCTTTTTCTGAGCCGTATTTAATCAAATCCTCATAAGACATGGTCACTGCGCGGATAAAGCCTTTTTCAAAGTCCGAATGGATAATCCCAGCCATTTGTGGCGCTTTCATGCCGCGTTTAAAAGTCCAAGCACGAACTTCTTTTTCTCCTGCTGTGAAGTAAGTAGCAAGACCTAGTAAATGGTAGGCTGCACGCGTCAACATATCAACACCAGACTCCTGTAACCCAATGGCTTCTAAAAATTCAGCTTTTTCGTCATCTTCCAACTCGGAGATTTCTTCTTCAACACGCGCAGAAATTATAGCCACCTCAGCGTTTTCAGTAGCTGCAAATTCACGAATTTGTTTGACATATTCGATATTGTCTGGTTCACCCACCTCATCTTCAGAAACATTCGCCACATACAACACAGGTTTCGTGGTCAACAAGAACAAACTTTTAACTACCTTTGCTTCATCTTCGTCAAATTCAATCGTACGAGCTGATTTTCCATCTTCAAGGACAGGTTTGATTTTTTGCAAAACATTGAATTCCGCCACTGCATCTTTATCTTTAGTGCGGGCAATCTTTTCAACGCGCGCATAACGTTTATTGACTGACTCCAAGTCTGCTAAAATTAATTCCAAATTAATGGTCTCAATATCTGCCATGGGATCAATAAATTCACCTTCACGATTATTTTCACGCATTACATTTTCATCATCGAAAGCACGGACCACATGAATGATGGCATCTACTTCACGGATATTGGCAAGAAATTTATTTCCTAGACCTTCTCCGCGTGAGGCCCCTTTAACAATCCCAGCAATATCTGTGAATTCAAAAGTTGTCGGAACAGTTTTCTTAGGTTTAATCAACTCTGTTAACTTGTTTAAACGTTCATCTGGTACTTCTACCATCCCAACATTTGGGTCAATTGTTGCAAAAGGATAGTTTGCAGCTTCTGCGCCTGCTTTTGTAATTGCATTAAAAAGAGTTGATTTACCTACGTTAGGTAAACCAACGATACCTGCTGTTAAAGCCATGTTTTATATTCTCCAAAATTAAGATTAATTAGTTCTAATTATACTGTAAATCGTCAAAAAAGACAATAAACGGCTAGTCCCTCCTGTTAAAACTAGAACTTTACAAGTTTACACCTTTTTCCCACTTTTTTCTCTAAAATCCAATGTGCTACAAAATGTTGCTCTTATTTTGCTCTACAAGCCTTGCTATTCTTAGGATTTTAGTTAATAATGTAGACAGAAACTCAGGAGGTAGCAAAATGCTCGGAGAAAACTTACAAGCTGCACGACTTGCACAAAATTTAACCCAAGAACAAGTTGCTAAAGAACTTTATTTTAGCCGCCAAGCTATATCACGTTGGGAAGCGGGCAAAACAGAGCCAAATCTGGAAACTCTGATTGCTTTAGCAGCGCTTTATCAAACAGATTTAGCAGCACTATGTGCAGGGATTAACCCCAGAAAACGTAAGAAGCATCTCAATATTTTAGCAGGCATAGGCGTACTTGCCTTTAATTTTGTTATTGGAGTATGGCTTATCGTTGCCGTGGCACTATTACTTGCTGCGCTGTATAGCTTACTTGCTGCCCTACTGATTTCACCCCTTTTAATGATCATTGGGACCTTCACACACAATCCGAATATCACTTTTATCAGTAATACAGGTGTTGCTGGATACGCTTGGTGGCAATGGCTCATAGCAATTTTCTCTTGTACGCTTGTCATAGTTTTGGGACGCTATATTTGGCGCTTTACTAAAGTCCTTTACAATGGACTTATTCAATACCTCAAATTTAATCTTAAATCTCTCTATAACTAAAAAGTGCTCAATTGAGCACTTTTTTAATCTTCTGATTAAAGTCGTAACGACTCATCATTACCTCGTGATGGCAGTTAGTACACTGAATGCGAATGTCCGCACCAAGACGAGTAATTTCCCAAGCATTAGCCTTTTTACCTGTTGCCTTTATGGTACAAGCATGAGGCTTTTTCATTTCCACAATGGAATGCAGCTGATAATCTACCATATTTTCTCCTTGATGTTTTTGACCTTCTGGTCAGTAATTTTTCAGTCCAATTTTTCCACAAATACTTGCTTTGGTCCGCCTAGTAATATTAAATATTTGTCAACTTCCTTGACTTGGTAAGCTTTTTGCAGAGCTTCTCCATAAAGTTCCATTTGACCTTGGTAACGATTTTTTATTTCTGGGATAGCCTGAGCAGTTGTAAAGCGATCTGTTTTATAATCAAAAAGAACAATCCGATCCTCCAGCTGCACAAAACCATCACAAATTCCTCGAACAATATATTGCTCTTCAGCGTATTCATCCGTCCTTAACATCGAAAATGGTGCTTCCTTTTTTGTATTTGCGACATTCTCAGTTAAAAATTTCCCAAGTTCAGTATCAAATAACGTCAAAATTTTGACTAAATCAATCTGATTTTTTATCTCCTCAACAAATCCCATCTCGTCTAAAGTGCTTTGAAAACTAAATAAATCGGGATGTGAAAAGTCAACATATTGCATGAAAGTATGTGTTGCCGAACCAATCTGAGCAGCTGTCACTTGATGCTCATCAAAGGCGCTGAAGTCGAGACGCTTAGATCGGATAAATTCACTACTCGGTTGTACCTCTCCAACTGCTAGCTGCTTTTCATAACTCCTTTTTTTGACTTGACTAGGAGTCTGTATACTAGACAACTCTGTCGCTGCCTGATGTGGATACTGGTAAGTCATAATTTTTTGGGCTGCTTTTATCTCTTCCGAAAATGACATGATTTGATCAAAATTCGTTGCTTCTTCTACCAATTTTTTAAAATCAGGATGGCCTAAAAGATTTGAAGATGGCGAGGCAATATCATCTTTTGTATAAATATTCATTTTCAGCGGGAGGTTTATTGCTGCTTGCAGAGCAAGTATCCAGTGTTGGAAACCACGTGTTGACTTCCGGAATTTATCGGAGAGAATATTCTGTTCTAGTACAGCTGTATCGTAAAGATCAAGCCCTGATTTTTTATCCGTAGACTTTATTTTTCCGACTAAATACAATTTCTTCTTTGCTCTTGTGAAGGCAACATAGAGCACGCGCATTTCCTCAGAAAGTGTCGCCTTCTGTTCAAGCTCTTGATTTACCATGTAAGGGAAAGTTTCCATCCGAACGAGAGCATATGGGAAATCAGTGACGACTTCTGGCTCTTTTTTCAAATCTGCCACGTATTTCATGCCCAACCCATTTTCTCGACTTAAAATTACACTTTCTTGCAGCGAACGACTATTAAAGCGCGACTGAAGATTCATCAGAAAAACATAGTCAAACTCTAATCCTTTGGACTTATGAAAAGTCATCACACGTACCGCATTTTGAGGTAATTTTATATTTACAGAAGCCAAGTCATTATTTTGTTCCATAAACTTATCAATCAATCTGATGAATTTAAAGAGTCCTTTATAGCCACTGCTTTCGTAAGATTCAGCCCTTATTGATAGAGCTTGAAGGTTTGCCTGTCGCATTTCACCATTTTTTAAGGCTCCCACATAGTCGAAATAGTAGGTTTCTGTATATATTCGCCAAAGGAGTTCGTGAATTGAAATTTGGTTGACAAGTTTACGCCATTCTGTAAACTTATCATAGAAGGACTTCAGCTTTTTGGAGAAGGCTCCGTCGATTAATTCAGGATTTTGCCCTGTTAGAGTAAGTGCTTGCTTTAACTTATCCCAAAAGCGAACTTCTCTTCCCCCCTGCAGGCTAATCTTTGTCAATTCATCTTCATTGAAATTAAAAAGAGGAGAACGCAGGGTGGCCACGAGAGATAAATCATATAGAGGATTGTCAATGGCGCGTAAGACATCTAGCATGACTAAAACCTCAATTGATTTTAGAAAATCCACACGACCTTCGTCTAAAACTACGGGGATGTCATAACTTAAAAGTATATCCTCAATTTTATTATTATTTGATTTTGAGCGTACCAATATCGCAATATCTTTGGGTTGAACCCCTTTTTGAATCAAATGCTGTATCTTTTGAGCTGCTCCTCTGATTTCTCCATCAGAAAGATTTTCCCCATTCTCCTCAGTAGACTCGTCTTCTTTAGTCTCATTGTATAACAAGAGCTCTGGATAAAATTCTTGCTCTGCTTGAGTAGGGTAATCTGTGGTATTTCCTTGGATTAGCTTTTCAGCTTGACCATAGGTCATTTCACCAATATCCTGATCCATCAAATGCTCAAAAATAACATTCGTAAAGTTGAGCACCTCACCACGAGAACGAAAATTCTCTTTCAAGCGAATCAGTTGATTAGGGTCGTTTTCCTGATCATAACTTTGATACTTCTCTAAAAATAAACTTGGATCAGCTAAGCGGAATCCATAAATGGATTGCTTAATATCACCCACCATAAAAAGATTTTGTCCGTTTGAGAGAAGCTCCAACATTCGCTCTTGCGTATGACTGGTATCTTGGTACTCATCAATCATGATTTCCTCATAATAAAGACGCAGTTCCTCACGAATATCCGGATTATTTTCCAGTATTTCTATAGCAAAATGCGCAATATCAGAGTATTCAAAAGCATTTTCAATCTTTTTACGTTCAAGATATGCTTGATAAAAATGAAGCATGAAGCGCTGTAAATCTTTCGCTACATCAAAAGCTTCAGGTTGATACCTTTGTATAAGTTCCGCATGTTTGATTTTATTGACGAACTCTCTAATCAGCCCCGGTTTACTATTTGAACCTACCAACTCTTGTTTAAGTGCAGAAAACTCTTTTTTCAAGACCGAAATATTTGCATCTTTTGAAGTACCAACTCGAATGTCAGTATCCAAGGTCAGAAAAAGCTCAGAAAAAGTCGTAAACTCCTGATTGATTAAAGCTTCTAAGAGTTCGTTTTTATTATCTAAGATAATGTTCGCTTTATCACGACCAACCCCTTTTTTGGCTATCACTCCATTATCCAATGCTGCTTCTAAAAGTTCAAAAAAAGATAATAACTTTTCTTTTATGAGTCCATGAGTATCTACTGATAGATCTGTCAGCTGCTGATATGTCTCAAAACCTTTTAAAAACTGATCTTCTAACCATTTTGTGGGGTTTTCTGTGGCGGTTATAAACCTGTAAACCTTGTAAACGACTTCTTGAAATCCCGAAATATTTCGATCTTTGGAAAAATTTTTGATCAAACGCTCAAATTTTTCTTTGGGAATGTCTTGTTCGTGATCTGCTGCAAGGTACTCTTCTACCAGACGCTCAAAAACTTCCTGTTTGATTAAATCGCTCTCCGTTTGATCAGCAAGAATACGAAAATTAGGATCAATGTTTACTCGATTAAAATGAGTCTTTACAAGTTTTTGGGTGAAACTATCCATTGTTCCAATATCTGCATTAGCAAGATTTTGTAAAGCTCCTGTCAACCTTTGATAGTGCACATCCTTACTTTCTGCTCGCGCTTTTTTCAAATCCTTTTCTAGACGCATGCGTAATTCGCTCGCAGCTTTTTTTGTGAAGGTCGAGATAAAAAGATGGTCGATTTCAACCCCTTGTTTGACTTTCTCAACAATACGCTGAGCCATCACGAAAGTCTTCCCTGAACCAGCACTTGCTGAAACTAAAATATTTTTACCAGAGCTATGGATAGCTTCAAACTGCTCTGGTGTTAACTGTATTTCACTCATCTTTTGTGGCTTCCCCTTTCAGTTCTGCTAAAATCTCTGCGGCTGATTTTTGTCCTATTTCCCGTGTATGCTGTTGCATATGCACATTTGCTTCGAAACGACAGATTGACTTAAGAGGACAATACCGACATCCCTGAACATTCCCTGATTTATCTATTCCTTCAGATCGTTTCATGGTAGGATTAATGGCAATTTTACCTGATTTTAGACGCTTGCCCGCATTCTTATAATGCTGCTCATTCATCTGCAAAAGTTCATCAAAAACCTCAGGACTATACAGATTATTCTTCTTGATTGCAATACTATCAACTTTCTGTACATCAGCAATAGCATCAGTCAACAACAGCCCTTCATAGCGCATCGCTTGATTTAAAAGCAAAGCAATTTCTGATAAATGATTGACCTCATTCAGATTAAGCGGTTGGTTTTTAAATTGTAAATAGAGTGCGCCCCAGATTTTTTGCTGCGGAAAAGCTTTTTTCAAAACATCAAGGTAAGTTAAAAACTGTAGGCTCAAGCCATCATAAGCATCCTGTAACTTAAAGCTGTGTGCACTCGATTTATAGTCTACAGCGCCTAATCGCTCAGAAGAGAGTTGATCAATTCGGTCAATCCGTCCTCGCAAATAAATCTCTTCTATAGAAAATTGACCGAGTTCACTTTTCGGTAAGCCAAAACTACTTTCCGTCAGTAAAGTGGTTAACTCATCAGCTGCCACAGTCCGTTTTAACATCCGAGCAGTTTGACGTACAATTTCTTCTAAATTAACCCATGTAAAACGAGCAGTGGCATCTTGTGTAAAATAACGAGCGTAATTTTTATCAACCTCTTGTAAAACAGTACCCAATTTTTCATCAAAATTATCTACTGACAGCTCTGTCAGTAGCATGACTTTTTCAAATACCTCATGGAAAAAGTTACCAACAATTTTAGAGTTAATGTCAATATTTTCAAAGGTTTCAAGCCCCAACGTATTTTCTAAAAAGTACTGGTACTCACAGTTATAAAAACGTTCAAAGCTGCTGACAGAGGCATAAATCTTATCACCATAGAGTTTTTCAAGTGTTTCTGGAGCAAGTTTTTCCGTTTCAATATCGTGATCTACACTTATTAAAATATTTTGAAAATCAGGGTGCTCCTTGACAAGTAAGCGAAAAAGACTGGACCAAAAGGCCCGTTTATCCTTGGCTCCTTCTTCATTTTCATGGAGCGCACGTTCGATTTTTCCCATCATAGCAATCACTGCCCGGCTGTTAGCAACGTGCTCTATGCCTTCTTGTAAGTTTACACTTTGAATTTTATTGATAACTTTGCCTTCAGCGTGCGACACAAAAAGTTGAAAAATGGGTGAGAGCTCCCCTTGTTCGTTGCCCATAATCTGTGGCATAGACATTACCAAACTCTTTGTGGCAGAGTTAACCAAGGATAGCACGGTAAACATATTTTTATGGTAATTGCGAACATTGAGTTGTTCAATAAACTGATGATCTGCTGTATGCGCATTGATTTCAGCACGCTCCTCATCTGTTAAAAGGGTCGAATTTCGCTTTATCCGAGGAAAGTTAGTTTGACTTAAACCAATGGCATAGACATATTTATTAGTTTGTGGTTCAACCAGTTCGTAGTCACGTACTTTGACAACATCAACATTAGCTGGAATTTGGCGATATTTTGCATTCTTTAGACCCGCTAACAGGATATCGAGAAATTCGATATTCTTCATCTTTTCAGCTGAAAAAACAGCTTCAAATTCAGTTAAAACAGTTAAGAGGAGACGCCACACTTGTTCGTGACGATCTGCGAGTTGATGATCGCCCTGTGCCTCAGCTTCTGAAAAATAATGGTTCATTTCGGCCATTACATTTCCTTCTTCCAAAAACTTGCGAAGTTCTTTCACCCAATTTTTTCCCGTTTTTTTCTGGTTAGTGGTCAAAAAATGCTGAAGGGGAGAATGAGCTCCAAGTAGCAATTCACGTAAAGTATCGACCGACTCTAACCCACTAAATTCACTTTCAGTAAACTCCTCAGTAAATCTTTTGTGTCCAGAAATTTTAAATTTATGAACATAATATTCAAATTGATCAATCACTTCCTCTTCTAAGTTGTCAATCTTGTAAACTTTACTTTTTAATAAATTAACAACATCATCCGGTCGGTAATTATTTTTTTTGATTGCATAAAGACTCTCAAAAAAGACAATGAGCGGATGTTGACTCATCGCTTCTTCCTGTGCATAGAAATAAGGAATCTCATAAAGGTCAAAAATCTCTTTAACTGGAATCTCATAAGCCGAAACATCCCCAACTAATACTGTAAAGTCTTTAAAGGGTATCCCTTGCGAGATTTTCTGACGAATTTCTTTGGCCACTCGCTCTATTTCAGCAGTCTGATTTTCAGCTTCCCAAATTCTAAAATGTGTACTATCGTCATCAGTAATTTTGATTGGTTCGTCACTTATAACAAAACGACTATCCTGATCAATCAGTGTTGTCAACTTACTGTAAACTTCATTGACATCTTTTCCATGATATCTGGTCAGTTGAGCTCCAAATTTATCACGAAAATGTTGGATCAGTTCGACACCATTTGTATAGATACTCTCTGACAGACTGGTCAGTGACTTTTCATCAGCATAAGTTCCCATGATAAGACGCGCCAGTCGGTTTTGCACTGTTGAGATAAAAAATTCCTCTTCTGCAGAAAACCGTGTGTAACCATCAATAACAAAAACAGCTTTTTGGAGAACTCTATCAAATTCCCCCTGAGCAATTCGCTGGGTAAAATCACTAAATTCTGAAAAATTAGCGTATTCTTTGTCTAATTCAATCTCAAAACGCGAAAATATTTTTTTTAATTCTTCATTTTTGGGATTTACTGGTAAGTCATCTGCTGTTAAATTGGCTGTCAAAAGCTCCGTTCGTAGTTGAACAAGAAGTTCTAAGAAGCCTGCTGAGTTTTGCATGGAATAGTAGAGCGGTAAGTCTTCTTTTGAAAAACTTCTTAGGACACGCCGAAAGAGCATTGAAAAACCAGCAGAACCTAGCTCAACTTTGTCAGTGGTACTTTCTCGCTTATCGAAATAATAGGGCAGTTGCTTAAATCTTGTAACCATTAAATCAAAAACAGCAGTGTCAGTTCCATGAGCGAGACGCTCTAAAATTTCCTTCTCCTTTTCAAAAGACATGGAAGAAGGGACAATATAATAGACCTTTCGCTTTGCTGCAAGTTCTTGGAGCGCGACTTCCAAAAGCCCTGCTGTCAAATCTTGAGTAATTTCTGTATATATAATTTCCATAAAAAATAGACCTAACTTTCGTTAAGTCCATTATAACAAATTCTAATTTTTTAGCTTACTGACAGCTCCATCAGTAGAAAATCCAGCGACTAAAGCCTCATAATTTTTAATTTGTCCGTACAGGTGTAATCAATTGAATAAATCCTTCTGCTTCGTTCCGAGGTTGCAAAGTAAAGGGACGGACATTTGAAATAAAACGAATGCGCACTTCTGGTGCTTTAATCACTTTCAAGGCATCAATTAAGTATTCAGGATTAAAACTAATTGATAAGTCATTTCCTTCTTTTGACAAGGCTGTCAGCTCTTCATGGACAGACCCAACCTCAGGTGAATTTGCTGTTGTAATGATTGAATCACCTGAAACCGATAATTTTACTGTTCCATTTGTTGTCATAACCGTAAGTAAACGAGCACGATCCATGGTATGACGTAATTGCGCAGCATCGAATACTAAATCTAATGTATAATCCGACTCTTTAGGAATTAAACGATTAGTATCAGGATAAGATCCTTCAATCAAACGACTATAATAACTAATTGTTTCATTTCTAAAAAGCATTTGGCTTCCACTGATGAAAATTTCAATCTCTTCTTCATCATTTGTGAAAACATTTTTAAAACTATTGATTGATTTACTTGGCAAAATCACATCAAATTTTAACTCTGAATCTTCCAAGGGAAGCAAACGTTGACTCATTCGATGTGAGTCCGTTGCCACGGCCTTTAGTTCACCAGTGGGTAATGTTTCCAGATGGACCCCTGTAAAAATCGGACGATTTTCTTGTGTACTTACAGCAAAGACGGTCTCAGTAAAAATTTCTTTGAGTGCTTTAACTTTCATTTTTAAAGAGGCACCTTCAGAAATTTCTTGTAAGTGCGGATAAATTTCGGAATCCAAACCCTTTAAAGTGATTTCTGACTTGCCAGAAGTTAACAAGACTTGTTTTTGTTCTTTTTCAGTAAATTCCAGAGTAACTTCGGGCAGTTGACTTACCACATTTTCAAAGAAAGCTGCTTCTAACAAAACAGAGCCAGTTCCTGAGATGAGCATGCTTGCATCTTTATTATCTACGGGTAAGAAGTTTTTGATTGAAATTTGTCCATTAGAACCAATCAAAGTAATCCCGTTTTCTTCTACTTCAATTTTCAACTTTGTCAGTGCAGGAATAGTAACTTTAGAACCAATCGCTTGCTTAGTAATTTTTAAAGCATTTTGAAAAGCATTTTTATTAATTGAAAATTTAATCATGAGACTCCTTTTATTATTTCTTTTTATAAATATAATAGTAATAGTAGTAGGCCCTGTGGATAACCTTAATAAGAGAAATTCGCTTAGAAAACAGGACATTTGCCCTGTGGATAAAATAAGAACAACCGTTTTATAACTCTTAGAGTTTTCCACAAGCCTAAAATTTACGTTTTATACTATCAATATCTTTTTGAACTTCCATATCATTTTTCATTTTATCTGAAATTTGCTTGTAGGCATACATCACAGTTGTGTGATCTCGTCCTCCAAAGGCATTTCCTATTGCAGGAAGACTTGTTCCGAGCAATTCACGAACAAGGTACATAGCGATTTGTCTTGGAAAAGCAATTTCTTTCGGACGCTTAGGGCCTATAAGATCTGAAAACGAGATATGATAATAATTAGCCACTTCGTCTTGAATTTTTTTAATCGTCAAGTTAGATAAAGATTGTTGGGCTGCATTTTTTAAAGAGCGTAAGGCTTGGCTTGCTGTTTCAATATCTACCACAGAAACACCGTTAGCGCGTGCAACAAATTCTACGCGGTTAAGTGCTCCTTCCAACTCTCGGACGTTTGAATCAATTTGTCCGGCAATGTAAGATAAGGTTTCACTTGGAAATTCAAGGTGGCTTGATTCTGATTTTATTAAGAGGATGGCCATTCGTGTTTCGTAGTCAGGAGCTGTAATATCAGTAGTTAGTCCCCAAGAAAAGCGGGATACTAAACGATCTTCCAAATTATTTAACTCTTGCGGGATACGGTCAGAAGTCAGAACAATTTGAGATCCTTTATCATAAAGTGCATTAAACGTATTGAAAAATTCATTTTTTGTTCCTTCTTTATCACTAAAAAACTGAACATCATCTAAGAGGAGAAGATCTAGATTTCGATACGTGTTCTCAAAGTTTTCCATTTGATTTTTGCGGGTTGCATTCACGTAATCGTTCACGAAATTTTCAGAAGAAACATATTTGATTTTAGCTGTTGGGTTGTCTGTTAAGATTTGATTTCCAATCGCATGCATCAGATGGGTTTTACCTAGGCCTGCTCCACCATAGATAAATAAGGGGTTGTAAGTATCACCTGGTTTATCGGCAACTGCAATGGCTGCAGCTAAAGTCCAACGGTTACCAGGGCCCTGAACAAAATTTTCAAAATTATATTTTTCATTGAGTCCGCTGACCATAGGTAGAGTAGCTTTATTATCACTTGGAGTTTCGAGAGAAGGAGCCGATTGATTACTTAGACGCTGAAGCTCTAAATCTGTTAATTCATCGTTCGCATAAAGGACATAATCAATAAGACGTCCAAAGACTTCAAAACCAGCAGTGGTAATCAAATCAGACTGTTTTTTCCAGTAATCTTTTTTCATTCCGCTATCAAGTAAGATATTGGCGGTATCTTGCTCAACGGACATCAATTGAGCAGGTTCTATAAAAAAGTCGTAAGCTTGCTTTCCGATACTCTGCTTTGCAAGTTCAGTGACTCGAGCCCAAAACTTTTGATTATCATTAGGGGATGCCATAATACTCCTTTACTTTTAGTTTGTTGATAACTCATTATATCATTTCAATCTCTATTTTTCCACAGTCTGTTGATATTTCAAAAAGAAAGTTTTCCACCGCTTGAAAAAGTTATTCACATTTTTGTGGAAAGTGTGTAAACTTGAAAAAATAACTGCTGGAAACAGGAGAATAAAAGCGATTGAGATAGTTATCCACAGGAGTAGAAAAGTTAAAACAAGAGTCTTTTTTCTGTGGATAGGGAAAAAAGTAGAGGGGTTTAATCACAACTTTTATACAAAGTAAAATGATATTGTGGAAAGGGCATAATAAGCTATAATTATGATTGAGGAGCTCAAATGAGAAACTTTTTCGTTTTCTACTATTAAATAAACACAAATCAAGTAAAAAGCGATATTATTTGATGAAGACTAACCGTAACTGAGCAGGCCTCTTCAATTGAGAAGAGGCCTTTCTTTTTGAAAAAAGATTGCTTAGGGTAAAGTGAGTCGTGGCATACAAAGCAAACGGATACAAAGAATTCAAAAGCGAACGAGGGAGGAAAAAAGGGGGAAAAGTCACAGTTTATTCTTGACAAGGGGAGTTAGGTTTGATAGAATATAATAGTTGTCGCGAGAGACGAGGGTCTTGAAGCGAGCTAGACCATTGAAAACTGAATAAAGAAGAATGACTCATGTGATGTAGAAATACATCAAAAATCTGTCAATCAATAATGAAAGACAAGCCAGTCACTTCGGTGACTTAAATACTTTATTTGAGAGTTTGATCCTGGCTCAGGACGAACGCTGGCGGCGTGCCTAATACATGCAAGTTGAGCGCTGAAGATTGGTACTTGTACCGATTGGATGAGCAGCGAACGGGTGAGTAACGCGTGGGGAATCTGCCTTTGAGCGGGGGACAACATTTGGAAACGAATGCTAATACCGCATAATAGCTTTAAACATAAGTTTTAAGTTTGAAAGATGCAATTGCATCACTCAAAGATGATCCCGCGTTGTATTAGCTAGTTGGTGAGGTAAAGGCTCACCAAGGCGATGATACATAGCCGACCTGAGAGGGTGATCGGCCACATTGGGACTGAGACACGGCCCAAACTCCTACGGGAGGCAGCAGTAGGGAATCTTCGGCAATGGACGAAAGTCTGACCGAGCAACGCCGCGTGAGTGAAGAAGGTTTTCGGATCGTAAAACTCTGTTGTTAGAGAAGAACGACGAGGAGAGTGGAAAGCTCCTCGTGTGACGGTATCTAACCAGAAAGGGACGGCTAACTACGTGCCAGCAGCCGCGGTAATACGTAGGTCCCGAGCGTTGTCCGGATTTATTGGGCGTAAAGCGAGCGCAGGTGGTTTATTAAGTCTGGTGTAAAAGGCAGTGGCTCAACCATTGTATGCATTGGAAACTGGTAGACTTGAGTGCAGGAGAGGAGAGTGGAATTCCATGTGTAGCGGTGAAATGCGTAGATATATGGAGGAACACCGGTGGCGAAAGCGGCTCTCTGGCCTGTAACTGACACTGAGGCTCGAAAGCGTGGGGAGCAAACAGGATTAGATACCCTGGTAGTCCACGCCGTAAACGATGAGTGCTAGATGTAGGGAGCTATAAGTTCTCTGTATCGCAGCTAACGCAATAAGCACTCCGCCTGGGGAGTACGACCGCAAGGTTGAAACTCAAAGGAATTGACGGGGGCCCGCACAAGCGGTGGAGCATGTGGTTTAATTCGAAGCAACGCGAAGAACCTTACCAGGTCTTGACATACTCGTGCTATTCCTAGAGATAGGAAGTTCCTTCGGGACACGGGATACAGGTGGTGCATGGTTGTCGTCAGCTCGTGTCGTGAGATGTTGGGTTAAGTCCCGCAACGAGCGCAACCCCTATTGTTAGTTGCCATCATTAAGTTGGGCACTCTAACGAGACTGCCGGTGATAAACCGGAGGAAGGTGGGGATGACGTCAAATCATCATGCCCCTTATGACCTGGGCTACACACGTGCTACAATGGATGGTACAACGAGTCGCGAGACAGTGATGTTTAGCTAATCTCTTAAAACCATTCTCAGTTCGGATTGTAGGCTGCAACTCGCCTACATGAAGTCGGAATCGCTAGTAATCGCGGATCAGCACGCCGCGGTGAATACGTTCCCGGGCCTTGTACACACCGCCCGTCACACCACGGGAGTTGGGAGTACCCGAAGTTGGTTGCCTAACCGCAAGGAGGGCGCTACCTAAGGTAAGACCGATGACTGGGGTGAAGTCGTAACAAGGTAGCCGTATCGGAAGGTGCGGCTGGATCACCTCCTTTCTAAGGAATATATACAAGAGTGAGCATTCAACTTTATTCAGTTTTGAGGGGTTTAGTAAAAAACCTACACAAGAATCAACTTCTTGATTGTGGGGCCTTAGCTCAGCTGGGAGAGCGCCTGCTTTGCACGCAGGAGGTCAGCGGTTCGATCCCGCTAGGCTCCATTGAAACGAAAGTTTCAAACTTGAACATTGAAAACTAAATAACAATATCTAATAACGATAAATAAACCGAAAAGCTGTGAATTTTAAAGAATTTACAAACTTATACTTGAAAAACGATGATTTAAATCATCATGGCAAAGTTAATAAGGGCGCACGGTGGATGCCTTGGCACTAAGAGCCGATGAAGGACGTGACTAACGACGATATTCTAGGGGGAGCAGTAAGTACGCATTGATCCCTAGGTCTCCGAATGGGGAAACCCAGCTGCTACTAGCAGTTATCCGTAAGTGAATACATAGCTTACGTGAAGGTAACGCAGAGAACTGAAACATCTAAGTACCTGCAGGAAGAGAAAGTAAAAACGATTTCGTAAGTAGCGGCGAGCGAACGCGAAGAAGGGCAAACCAAGAAGCTTGCTTCTTGGGGTTGTAGGACTGCAACGTGGACTTAAGCATTATAGTCGAATAACCTGGGAAGGTTAATCAAAGAGGGTAATAATCCCGTAGACGAAATAGCGCTTATACCTAGCAGTATCCTGAGTAGGGCTGGACACGCGAAATCCAGTTTGAATCCGGGAGGACCATCTCCCAACCCTAAATACTCCTTAGTGACCGATAGTGAACCAGTACCGTGAGGGAAAGGTGAAAAGAACCCCGAGAGGGGAGTGAAATAGCACCTGAAACCGTGTGCCTACAAGAAGTTCGAGCCCGTTAATGGGTGAGAGCGTGCCTTTTGTAGAATGAACCGGCGAGTTACGTTATGATGCGAGGTTAAGTTGAAGAGACGGAGCCGTAGGGAAACCGAGTCTGAATAGGGCGACTTAGTATCATGATGTAGACCCGAAACCTAGTGACCTATCCATGAGCAGGGTGAAGGTGTGGTAAGACGCACTGGAGGCCCGAACCAGGACACGTTGAAAAGTGTTTGGATGACTTGTGGATAGCGGAGAAATTCCAAACGAACTGGGAGATAGCTGGTTCTCTCCGAAATAGCTTTAGGGCTAGCGTCGAAATGTAAGTGTATTGGAGGTAGAGCACTGTTTGGGTGAGGGGTCCATCTCGGATTACCAATCTCAGATAAACTCCGAATGCTAATACACATGTTCGGCAGTCAGACTGCGAGTGCTAAGATCCGTAGTCGAAAGGGAAACAGCCCAGACCAACAGCTAAGGTCCCAAAATATATGTTAAGTGGAAAAGGATGTGGGGTTGCACAGACAACTAGGATGTTAGCTCAGAAGCAGCTATCATTCAAAGAGTGCGTAATAGCTCACTAGTCGAGTGACCCTGCGCCGAAAATGTACCGGGGCTAAACATATTACCGAAGCTTTGGATTGATATTTTATCAATGGTAGGAGAGCGTTCTTAACCGCGATGAAGGTATACCGTGAGGAGTGCTGGAGCGTTAAGAAGTGAGAATGCCGGTATGAGTAGCGCAAGATAAGTGAGAATCTTATCCACCGTAAGACTAAGGTTTCCAGGGGAAGGCTCGTCCGCCCTGGGTTAGTCGGGACCTAAGGCGAGGCCGAAAGGCGTAGTCGATGGACAACTGGTTGATATTCCAGTACTAGATATGATCGTGATGGAGGGACGCAGTAGGCTAACGGATGCCAGTTAATGGATTCTGGTCTAAGCAGTGAGGTGTGAGATGTGTCAAATGCATTTCTCTTTAACATTGAGCTGTGATGGGGAAGCAACTACGGTTGCGAACTCCGTGATGTCACACTGCCAAGAAAAGCTTCTAGCGTAAAGTCATATCTACCCGTACCGCAAACCGACACAGGTAGTCGAGGCGAGTAGCCTCAGGTGATCGAGAGAACTCTCGTTAAGGAACTCGGCAAAATAGCCCCGTAACTTCGGGAGAAGGGGTGCTGGTGTAAAAGCCAGCCGCAGTGAATAGGCCCAAGCAACTGTTTATCAAAAACACAGCTCTCTGCTAAACCGCAAGGTGATGTATAGGGGGTGACGCCTGCCCGGTGCTGGAAGGTTAAGAGGAGTGCTTAGACGTAAGTCGAAGGTATGAATTGAAGCCCCAGTAAACGGCGGCCGTAACTATAACGGTCCTAAGGTAGCGAAATTCCTTGTCGGGTAAGTTCCGACCCGCACGAAAGGCGTAATGATTTGGGCACTGTCTCAACGAGAGACTCGGTGAAATTTTAGTACCTGTGAAGATGCAGGTTACCCGCGACAGGACGGAAAGACCCCATGGAGCTTTACTGTAGTTTGATATTGAGTACCTGTAAGTCATGTACAGGATAGGTAGGAGCCATTGAAATAGGGACGCTAGTTTCTATTGAGGCGTTGTTGGGATACTACCCTTGACTTATGGTTACTCTAACCCGCTGGCATAATCGGCCAGGGAGACAGTGTCTGACGGACAGTTTGACTGGGGCGGTCGCCTCCTAAAGAGTAACGGAGGCGCTCAAAGGTTGGCTCAGATTGGTTGGAAATCAATCGTAGAGTGTAAAGGTAAAAGCCAGCTTGACTGCGAGAGCTACAACTCGAGCAGGTAGGAAACTAGGACTTAGTGATCCGGTGGTACCGCATGGAAGGGCCATCGCTCAACGGATAAAAGCTACCCTGGGGATAACAGGCTTATCTCCCCCAAGAGTTCACATCGACGGGGAGGTTTGGCACCTCGATGTCGGCTCGTCGCATCCTGGGGCTGTAGTCGGTCCCAAGGGTTGGGCTGTTCGCCCATTAAAGCGGCACGCGAGCTGGGTTCAGAACGTCGTGAGACAGTTCGGTCCCTATCCGTCGCGGGCGTAGGTAATTTGAGAGGATCTGTCCTTAGTACGAGAGGACCGGGATGGACTTACCGCTGGTGTACCAGTTGTTCCGCCAGGAGCACGGCTGGATAGCTATGTAGGGAAGGGATAAGCGCTGAAAGCATCTAAGTGCGAAGCCCACCTCAAGATGAGATTACCCATTCGTAAGAATTAAGAGCCCAGAGAGATGATCTGGTAGATAGGCTGGAAGTGGGAGCGTTGCGAGACGTGGAGCGGACCAGTACTAATCGCTCGAGGACTTTACCAAAGAGTCAAATATAAAATGCTTAAGGTTTATGAGTTAGAAGAATTGTTATTTAGTTTTGAATGTTCAAGGTAACATTTAATGATTTGGTCATCATTGCGATGGAGATACACCTGTTCCCATGTCGAACACAGAAGTTAAGTCCATCTACGGCGGAAGTACTTGGGGGTTGCCCCCTGGGAGATAGGCGAGTGGCCAAGTTTGGGAAAACTCTTATGGTCCGTTGGTCAAGGGGTTAAGACACCGCCTTTTCACGGCGGTAACACGGGTTCGAATCCCGTACGGACTATATTATTAAAACTCGGGGAACCGGGTTTTATGTTATTGCGGATTAGCTCAGTTGGTAGTAGCGCATGACTGTTAATCATGATGTCGTCAGTTCGAGTCTGACATCCGCAGCTTTTTAGGAGACTATAAGTCTCCTTTTTTGTTATAATTTATTTATATTTTGACTGAGGGATAGAATGCAAAAAAGATATACGACGTGGAATGAGTATCTGCGCAAAAATTTTGGTGAAAAAATATTTAAGGTCCCTATTGATGCGGGGTTTGATTGTCCCAATCGGGATGGGACGGTGGCGCATGGAGGTTGTACATTTTGTACGGTTTCTGGTTCTGGGGATATGATTTTGGAGCCGGAGGCGCCAATTGCGGATCAATTTGCGGCAGAGGTTAAACAATTTCATAAGAAGTGGCCTGGCGTTAAAAAATATATTGTTTATTTCCAAAATTTCACGAATACACATGCCCCTGTTGAGGTACTCCGTGAACGTTTTGAACAAGCAGTAAGTCAACCTGACGTTGTGGGGATATCAATTGGTACGCGACCAGATTGTTTACCAGAGGATGTGGTAGAGTATTTGGCAGAGTTAAATGAGCGCATGGAGGTGTGGATTGATTTGGGGCTGCAGACTACCTATGAAGAGACTTCTGAAATGATAAATCGTGCGCATGATTATGCAACCTATGTAGATGCGGTTAAGCGTTTGAGAGTCCATGGGATTAATGTTTGTACACATTTGATTAATGGTTTACCAGGTGAAACGCCAGAGATGATGCGAGAAAATGTTCGTCGGATGATTTTAGATTCTGATATTCAAGGCGTAAAACTTCATTTACTTCACCTCATGAAACAAACACGCTTACAACGTGATTACCATGAGGGGCGTCTCCAGTTGATGAACCAAGAGGACTATGTGCAAGTAATTTGTGACCAATTGGAGTTGATTCCAAAAGATATTGTTATACACCGTTTAACAGGAGATGCGCCACGCGATCTTATTATAGGGCCAATGTGGTCACTTAAAAAATGGGAAGTACTCAATAGTATTGACGCAGAAATGGAGCGACGGGGTGCCGTGCAAGGTTGTAAAGATATTCGACAAACCGAACACGTAACTTACTAATATAAAGAGGATCATTGCCTCTTTTTTGGTGTATTTTCATGAATAATTATGAAAAAATTATACGTTTAAGGGTAAAAGGATTACTGACCGGCTGGTCAGTAATCACGCGACAAATTATGGTTTGATAATTTTAATCAGTAGTTAATAGATTGGAGAAAAATGTTAAAGCCTTTAGAAATGGCACATGAGTTATTAGCCGAGGTTATTAACCCTAAAGATGTTGTAGTAGATGCTACGATGGGAAATGGTTATGATACGCTTTTTTTAGCCATGCTTCAAGCAGAAGTATATGCTTTTGATATTCAAAAAACGGCACTTGAAATGACTGAAAAACGGCTTAATCAGGCAGGGATCCTCTCTGATTTTTTAGAAGAAGGGAGAAAAGAACTCGCTTCCCATTCAACTGTGCATCTCATCCATAGTGGCCATGAAACTGTAGGTCAATATGTAAAGAAGCCCGTTACCGCAGCGATTTTTAATCTCGGATACCTGCCTAAAGCAGATAAAAAATTGATCACGCGTCCTGAAACTACGCTGACGGCGCTGTCAGCATTAGCTAAACAGTTGAAAGTGGGAGGTCGTATTGCAGTCATGGTATATTATGGGCATGAAGGTGGAGAAGCTGAAAAAACAGCCGTGGTTAACTGGGTGACCTCTTTACCTCAAGAATGTTGGGAAGTCATGTCCTATGCCCCTCTCAACCAGATTCATACCCCTCCTTTTTTAATTGTTTTAGAAAAAAGAAAAGAGGCTTAAAGCCTGTCGTTTCACTTACTGTATTCTTTTGTCTCTTGTTTTTTTTTGAAAAAAGAGTAAAATAGAGAAATGCTTGATTTTTTGAGCAAAGAAAAAAATTTTTAAAAGAGGTAGATATGCAAGGAGTTCTTCTCGCGCTTGTCCCAATGTTTGCTTGGGGTTCTATCGGATTTGTGGCCAACAAATTTGGTGGGGATGCTAAACAACAAACACTTGGTATGACTTTGGGCGCCTTCGTTTTTGCACTTATTGTTTTCTTGTTCCGTATGCCGACATTGACATGGCAAATCTTTTTAATTGGTTTCATTGGTGGTTTGCTTTGGGCTATTGGACAATTCGGTCAATTTAATGCAATGAAATATATGGGTGTATCCGTTGCAAGTCCGCTGTCATCAGGAAGTCAGTTGGTAATCGGAAGCCTGATTGGTGTTTTTGCTTTCCAAGAATGGACGCAACATATTCAATTTGTGCTTGGCTTTATTGCGATGATTGTTTTGGTTGTTGGTTTTTACTTTTCATCAAAACGTGATCCAGAAAACACAGGAGTTTATGCTCCTCAAAATTCGACCAAAGGGTTGACAGCTCTTGTTTACTCGACATTAGGATATGTGATTTATGTCATTTTATTTAACAATTTGGCTGCACTTTGGTTCGATGTTCACTTTGACACTTTGACTATTATCATGCCGATGTCTGTGGGGATGATTGTAGGTGCACTTGTTATGGGTCGCTTTAAAATTAAAATGGAAAAATATGTTTTCCAAAATATGCTTGTCGGCGTTATGTGGGGAATCGGTAACATCTTCATGTTGATGGCTGCGAGCGAAGCGGGTAATGCAATTGCCTTCTCATTCTCTCAACTGGGAATTATTATCTCAACTTTAGGAGGAATCTTCTTCCTTGGCGAAAAGAAAACAAAAAAAGAAATGGTTTATGTATCCATCGGAATTGTTTTGTTCGTTGTTGGGGCTATCTTACTTGCGATTGTAAAATCCAAAGGATAAAAAAATCTGTCTATAATAGACAGATTTTTTTTACTGACAGAGCTGTCAGTAAAAATATTTAAAGTTTTTCGTTCACAAAAGTAACAAAATGATTCCAAAGCACTTTAATAGGATTGCTACGTTCGACTTGATGTTTGGCAACAAGCGGAAATTCGTAAGCAGAACATTTAGGCAGGTAGCCGAGTTTATCTTTCACAGAAGCAGAAACGGTCATTAGCTCTTGTCCTTTAGTAATCGGTGCTTCAATGCTTGTATTTTTTTCATGATTAAATTTTAGAGAGAGTACATCTTTATCTGCACTTCCATCTTTTGCATAAGGAACGACTGCAGTGATGTTTTTTGCAGCGACGAGAGGGACTCTATCACTTTTCCCATCCGTAACAGGCAGATTCTTCAAGGTACTTAAGGGTTGATTTTTGGTGACAAGACTTGTTGCGGTCCAAGAACCATAAACATTATTCATCAGTTGGTTGGTTAAGGTGAAGGGGGTTGTATTGTCGGTAGCAGGATTTTCAGCTTCTAAAACGACTGTAATAATACGAAAACCATTTTGATTGGTGGTCCCAGCAAAACAATCGACCTGAAAACTGGTTGATCCAGTTTTTAATCCGTCTACACCACTTCTAGTGGTTGAGTAACCTTTTAACATTTGATTGGTGTTAGTGAGCGTAGTTTTTGTGGCTCCGTTGGTATCAAAAGGAAGCTCGGTTTGCTTAGTTATTTTTAAAACTTCTGGAAAATCTTTCAAAAGATGATAACTTAATACAGCCACTGCTTTAGCACTCATGGTGTTTGTGGCGTTTTCATCTGAACCAGGATAAATGTGTCCATTTAAATCATCATTGGGAAGACCAGAGGCGTTAACCAAGTGACTATCTGTGATCCCCCAAGCCTTCATCTGGGCGGTCATCATATCTACAAATTTAGGTTCTGAGCCAGCAATTTTTTCAGCTAAAGCTACGGCTGCAGAATTTGCTGAAGGTAAAAGCAAGGCGTTGGTTAAATCTTTAACGGTATATTGTTCATCCTTAGAGAGGGGAATGTTGCTTGCATTAGAATTCTGTGTTAATTCATAAGCATAATCCGATATAGATACTTTGGTATCCCAACTTAGCTTGCCCTCTTCGATGTTTTTATAAACCAAGTAAACCGTTAATAATTTCGTGATGGAAGCAATCGCTGTGCTTGCATCATCTGCATTTTGTGCATATAAAATTTTGCCACTGGAGGCATCTACTGCAATGGCAGATTTTGCCGCGACCGAAAAATCATTAGAAGAAGTAGAGTCTGCATGTACCTGGACACCTGTCATTACTGACAGCCCCATCAGTAAGCTACAAAAGATTAAAACTATTTTTTTCATGTTCTGATTATATCAAAAAATGACTAAAAGCCCAAAGTAAGGTGCAAACTTTCTTATTTACTGACCCTATTATCAGTAACTATCAGAAAGGATTGACAACTCTTATAAAAAATGATATTATATTAAACGGTACTTTTTACTTTGGACTCTCAGGAGAACTTGTATAAGTTGCTAAACTTCTTGTCAGAACTTGGCTTAAGCGACCATATACTGACTAAAAAATTGGCGATTCGCCATCCAATAAAAAGAAAGGAATGCTTTTGTATTTCTCATCGCTTCGCATAAATAAAATGTGGAAAAATACAAAAAGCAGACAGTAAAATGCCTACAATTAACCAATTGGTACGCAAACCACGTCGTGCTCAAGTGACTAAATCTAAATCACCAGCAATGAACGTTGGCTACAACAGCCGTAAAAAAGTACAAACTAAACTTGCAAGCCCACAAAAACGTGGAGTAGCAACTCGTGTTGGTACGATGACTCCTAAAAAACCTAACTCAGCGCTTCGTAAATTCGCGCGTGTACGTCTTTCAAACCTTATGGAAGTAACAGCGTACATCCCAGGTATCGGACACAACCTCCAAGAACACAGTGTTGTACTTCTTCGTGGTGGACGTGTAAAAGACCTTCCAGGGGTACGTTACCATATCGTTCGTGGTGCACTTGATACAGCGGGTGTCGCTGACCGTAAACAAAGCCGTTCTAAATACGGTGCTAAAAAACCAAAAGCTTAAGAAGGGAGATAAGTAAGAATGCGTAAAAATCGTGCCCCAAAACGTGAAGTTTTGGCAGATCCAATGTACAACTCAATCGTCGTAACTCGTCTTATCAACCGCGTAATGCTTGATGGTAAACGCGGTGTTGCGGCTCAAATCGTTTACGGTGCCTTCAAACAAATTGAAGAAGCTACTGGAAACAACCCACTCGAAGTCTTCGAAACTGCTATGGAAAACATCATGCCAGTTCTTGAAGTTCGCGCTCGTCGTGTCGGTGGTTCTAACTACCAAGTCCCAGTTGAAGTTCGTCCAGAACGTCGTACAACACTTGGACTTCGTTGGTTGGTAACAATCGCTCGTAATCGTGGTGAACACACAATGCAAGATCGTCTTGCAAAAGAAATCTTGGATGCAGCTAACAACACAGGTGCAGCAGTCAAAAAACGTGAAGATACTCACAAAATGGCTGAAGCTAACCGTGCGTTCGCTCACTTCCGCTGGTAAGATCCAATTTGCGTCGCAGCTTCTTCCTCGAATCTGCTTAGCAAATCGAATTTTACAGTCAGAAAGATTGTAAAACATCGAATTGATGTAAAAACGAACAATTACCGGGCTTGGGCTCCTCGCCTGCTCGGTTTTGTTTTAATTTTTAAACATAAATTTGATACAATAAAACTAATGAGAATTTCTCATGACTAAAATCAAATAGGAGAACAACATGGCTCGCGAATTTTCACTTGCTAATACACGTAATATCGGTATCATGGCCCACGTCGATGCTGGTAAAACAACAACAACTGAACGTGTTCTTTACTACACTGGTAAAATCCATAAAATCGGTGAAACTCACGAAGGTGCATCACAAATGGACTGGATGGAGCAAGAACAAGAACGTGGTATCACAATCACATCTGCTGCGACTACTGCGCAATGGAAAGGTAACCGCGTCAACATCATCGACACACCAGGTCACGTGGACTTCACAATCGAAGTACAACGTTCACTCCGCGTTCTTGATGGTGCTGTAACCGTTCTGGATGCTCAATCAGGTGTTGAACCACAAACAGAAACTGTATGGCGTCAAGCAACTGAGTACGGTGTACCACGTATCGTTTTTGCTAACAAAATGGACAAAATCGGTGCTGATTTCTACTACTCATTGTCTACATTGGGCGATCGTTTGGGTGCAAATGCACATCCAATCCAAATCCCAATCGGTGCTGAAGACGACTTCATCGGTATCATTGACTTGGTAACTATGAAATCTGAAATCTATACTAACGACCTTGGTACTGATATCAAAGAAACTGTTGTAGGTTCAGACGAATTTAATGCTGAGTTGGCTTCACTTAATTTCAATGCTGAAGAATACACAGAATTAGCTAACGAATGGCGTGAAAAACTCATCGAAGCAATTGCTGACTTTGATGAAGATATCATGGAAAAATACTTCGCTGGTGAAGAAATTCCTGTTGATCAATTGAAAGCTGCTATCCGTAAAGCAACCATCAATGTTGATTTCTACCCAATGCTTGCTGGTTCTGCCTTCAAGAATAAGGGTGTTCAAATGATGCTTGATGCCGTTATTGACTATCTTCCAAGCCCACTTGACATCCCTGCAATTAAAGGGGTTAACCCAGATACAGATGAAGAAGACGAACGTCCAGCAACAGATGATGCACCATTTGCTGCGCTTGCCTTCAAGATCATGACTGACCCATTTGTTGGACGTCTCTCATTCTTCCGCGTGTACTCAGGTACACTTGATGCTGGTTCATACGTTTTGAATACTTCTAAAGGTAAACGTGAACGTATCGGACGTATCCTTCAAATGCACGCTAACACTCGTCAAGAAATTCAAACCGTTTATGCTGGAGACATCGCTGCTGCTGTTGGTTTGAAAAATACAACAACTGGTGACTCATTGACAGATGAAAAAGCTAAAATCATCCTTGAATCAATTGAAGTTCCAGAACCAGTTATCCAATTGATGGTTGAACCTAAAACTAAGGCTGACCAAGATAAGATGGGTGTTGCTCTTCAAAAATTGGCAGAAGAAGATCCAACTTTCCGTGTTGAAACAAATCCAGAAACTGGTGAAACAGTCATCTCTGGTATGGGTGAACTTCACTTGGACGTCCTTGTTGACCGTATGAAACGTGAATTCAAAGTTGAAGCAAACGTTGGTGCACCTCAAGTTGCTTACCGTGAAACATTCCGTGCTTCTACACAAGCGCGTGGATTCTTCAAACGTCAATCAGGTGGTAAAGGTCAATACGGTGACGTATGGATCGAATTCACACCAAATGAAGAAGGCGCTGGATTTGAATTTGAAAATGCTATCGTCGGTGGTGTCGTTCCTCGTGAATTCGTACCAGCCGTTGAAAAAGGTTTGGTAGAAACTATGGCTAACGGTGTCCTTGCTGGATACCCAATGGTTGACATTAAAGCTAAACTTTACGATGGTTCATACCACGATGTCGATTCATCAGAAACTGCCTTCAAGGTTGCCGCATCTCTCGCTATGAAAGAAGCTGCTAAAACTGCTAAACCAGCTATCCTTGAACCAATGATGAAAGTTACCATCACTGTTCCTGAAGAAAACCTTGGAGATATCATGGGTCACGTGACTGCACGTCGTGGTCAAGTGAACTCAATGGAAGCTCACGGTAAATCACAAATCGTTAATGCTTTCATCCCACTTGCTGAAATGTTCGGTTACGCAACAACTCTCCGTTCATCTACACAAGGACGTGGTACTTTCATGATGGTATTTGACCACTATTCAGACGTACCTAAATCAGTACAAGAAGAAATTATTGCTAAAAGCGGTCGGAACGCTGAATAAGCTCTAATTGAATAATAATCCGTCAGAACTGACGGATTTTTTTTTTTACTGACAAAGTGGTCAGTAAACTTTAGTTTGAGTTGTGGCTTCTTTAAATTTAATTTAAGAGAAGTGCTGTATCATAATAGTATTCCAATAAAATTTTTCATAAATTTACTCCTAAAATAAAAGTAGCATGTGTGTCATGCTACTTTTATTTTCTTACCAGAGTGTAAAAAGTTTCATGTGAAACTTGAATGTTCGGAAATACAGTGATATAATGAACGTATCAAATAGAAAATAGGGTAAAAAATGAAAAGAAACGAACGTTTAGTTGACTTTACAAACTTTTTAATCAATCATCCTAATCAAATGCTTAATCTCAACACACTTAGTAAGCATTATGAAGTCGCCAAGTCTTCTATTTCTGAAGATTTAGTTTTTATCAAGCGCGTCTTTGAGAACCAGAGCGTAGGTTTGGTAGAGACTTTTCCAGGTAGTCTTGGTGGAGTTCGCTTTACACCCTATATTTCAGATGAGCGCTCACGGGAGATGAGTGAAGAAATTGCGGAGCTTTTGCGAGAAGAAAATCGCATTTTGCCTGGGGGCTATATCTATTTATCTGATATCTTAGGCACGCCCTCTAACTTACGTAAAATTGGGCAAATTATTGCCCATGAGTATCATGGAAAGCAAGTTGATGTTGTCATGACCATTGCAACAAAGGGAATACCAATTGCTCAGTCGGTGGCTGAAATCTTAGACGTACCCTTTGTTATTGTCAGACGTGATCCTAAAGTCACAGAGGGTGCAACCTTGAATGTTAACTACATGTCAGGTTCCAGCTCGCGTGTAGAAAACATGACACTTTCAAAAAGAAGCTTGTCCATTGGTCAAAATGTTTTGATTGTTGACGATTTTATGAAAGGTGCAGGGACAATAAATGGGATGCGCAGTTTAGTGCATGAATTTGATTGTTTCTTAGCAGGAGTCGCTGTTTTTCTAGAGGGACCTTTTAAAGGGGAGCGACTCGTAGAGGATTATAAATCAATTCTCAAAGTAGATCGTATTGATATTGCAAATCGTTCAATCGATGTACAGTTGGGAAATATTTTTGACGAGAAAACGGAGTAAAAAAACTACTGACAGCTTGGTCAGTAGTTTTTTTATTTGAGTAAGGAAATTTTATTCAGCGGCCAGATTCGAAGCTTGGCTTCTCCGATAATTGCTGAACGTTTGAAGGTTCCAACAGCACGGCTGTCTTGCGATACGACTCGATTATCCCCCATGAGGAAATATTCTCCTTGAGGAACTGTCACCGTGAAACTAGGGTTTCCAGTGCTATCAGTCGTGAAAGCTTTTGTGTTTTCAGCTAAACTTACAAACAAATTACGATTTTGCTCTGTCAGACTGTTTGTAAGGGGGTAAGCGCCATAAGTTTCAGCTAAAGTCCCATTTGCAAGCTGCTTATGGAAATTATTGAGATAGGTTTCGGAATAAACTTTATTGTTAATAGTCAACTTATCGTTGTTGAATTTGATGACGTCACCTGGCATACCAATGACCCGCTTAACAATGTCTTTCGTGTCCCCTGTAGAAGTTTCCTCTTTGGCAACCACTATGTCAAAGCGGTCAATAGAGGAAGTTTTGACGATAGCTAGGCGTTCCTTGTCAGCTAAAGTCGGATCCATTGAATGACCATCGACAATAACTAAGGACCATATGAAGATCCGTGAAAGGATAATTGCGACAATAATGAGGAGAAAGATACCCCATTCTTTTAAAAATTTAATCATAAATTTTACCTTCTATCTTTGAGCCAATTTTAGGGCTTTTTGTGTATTAGCAAAATGTAGTTTAGCCACGTGTTCCAGCATTTCAATACCATAGGTTTTAATAATTTGCGCTGCTACTTGATCAGACAAGGCCCCAGCGCCGCTCGGTAATACCAGACCAACTTCTTTGGATAATTTTTTAAGACTCTCTAAAAAAAGAAAACGTGAAATTATGGAACTAACTGCGACAGCAAAAAATTGATCTTCAGCTTTGGTCAGTAATGTTACTGTTGTCAGTGGATGGTTCTGTTCTTTATTAACATACTTTTGATAATTCGTGGCACTTGTAAAAGCATCAATGATAACATGTTCAGGCTGATGCTTTAATTGCTTTTCAAGGAGATAAATAGCTTGGTTATGAAGGGCAACCTTGATACTGACAGCATTGTAACCAGAAGCAATAACCTCATTATACTTCTGTGGCTCGACCACTAAGGCGACATGAGGGATCTTCTCTATTAATGACGGAGCAATTTGACAAATCTTTTCATCCGTTAATTTTTTAGAATCAGCAACTCCGATCGCTTTAAGAAAAGGAAGATTCTCCTCACTTATGAAGCTAGCAGTAACCATCAAACCTCCAAAGTAAGAACCATTGCCGACTTCATCAGTTCCTATCAGATCAGTTTGTTTCTTTGGCACCGGTGTACGAACGTACCCAAAATCTTCAGCCAATTTCTCAGCATCTGAACCTTGAAAAACTACTTTGCCAGAATTATATAGGGAAATAGAAGTTTTCCCTACTTTAGCAAAAAAAGTAATATAAGGATTTTTAGAAGGTTGACTTGACGAATAATACTTTGCTTTAAGACGTACAAGTTCTTCTTGGTTCAAGTTGAGAACAATATTCATAAGAATATTCTACCATAAAAAGAGAGCCAACAAAAAACCTTGCTTCACATTTAGGAAAAATAATAAAAAGACCTTCCTAAAAGAACGAGAAGGTCTTTATGAATTAGCTAGTCTTTTTTTCTGATAATTTTCCATCCTCCATGATATAAACGCGATCACAATACTCCACTAACCTTAAATCATGGGTAACCATAATCGTCGCTTTATCCTTTTCTTTTGCTTCTCTGGCAAGTATTTTGACCACTTCGTAAGCTTTCTCAGTATCCAAGCTAGCCGTCGGTTCATCGGCTAAAATGATCGCAGGGTCATTATAGAGCGCCCGCACAATAGCCACACGCTGGCGTTCACCTCCAGAGAGTTCATCAGGATACTTATCCACTAGGTCGTCTACACCTAATTGTGCAAGTAATTCGCTCCCCTTTTCTCTAGCTTTCTGTTTCATCACTTTATCGACCAGTTCAAGTTGCTTTTTTACTGTCAGAAACGGTACAAGATTAGAAGCTTGTAAAATAAAACCAATCTCATTAAAGCGTAGTTTAGCGCGTGCCTTCTCTTTTTTCCCTGTGAAAGACTGGCCGTTAACCAACACTTCACCATCAGAAGGTGTTTGCAATCCTCCAGCTATAGTCAGTAACGTGCTCTTACCAGAACCAGAAGGACCAATAATCGCGATAAATTCACCTTTTTTAACAGAGAAATCAGTCTCCTTTAAAGCTTCAATCGTTTCGTCTCCATCTTTAAAAAATTTCGTGACCTTTTTCAATTCAATGGCATACATCGTTCTTCCTCCTCTAACCAATTGCTTTTAATGGATCAATTTTTACGATAGCTCGCACAGAGAATAAAGCTCCGATAATCGCGACGATAATCATCAAAATCCCGATACCACTAAAGAAAAGTAGATTACTTTGGAAGGGAACAGCGCTCGGTAAGACAAGTGCAGAACCGAGCGTTGCTAGAAAGCCAATTGCAACACCAGTAAAAGCCAAGATAAAGGTTTGGGCAATCACCGAACGAGCAATGTATTGACTAGAAATCCCTTGGGCTTTCATTACTCCAAAAATTGCAATTTTCTGCATGGTCAAAACGTAGATGAAGATCCCGATTACGACCGCAGCAATGACGACCAAAAAGCCAATCATAAAGCCGAATGTTAAGACTTGCGCACTATACCCAGGAAGTTTGTTGATAAATTTACCTATCGAGAGTTTTTGGAGGCTTGCAGGCTTATCTTGAACTTTTCCTCTGGTCACAATGGCGTTAACACTTGGTTTTTGTTGGATAGACATAGAAGATCCATAACGTACCGTTTGAAAAGTGTCCAGAGAAGTATAGAGAACTGGAGAAACACTAAATCGAGCATTGTCAGTAAATCCAACAATTGTTAATTCTTCCTCATTTGTGGCAAGTTTGATTTTATCTCCTACAGCATAATTTTTTTGATCTTTCAAACTGATATCAGCAACGACTTCACCCTTTTGTTTAAAATTTTTTCCTTCTATGATGTTCGGCTTTAAAAATTGATCAGATTCAATTCCAAAGAAACTCACATTTTCTTTGGCATTTTTATCTGATTGTTTATAAATGATACTAGAAGTTTGTGCTAATACCGCAGTATCTTTAGCTGTAACTTCATCTACCAAATTTGGATCAATCATAGACAGGGTTAAAGTATCGTTCGCTTTGTCGGAGAGCAGGATATCTGTCGCCTTCCATTTATCAACGGCCATACGATTTTCTTGGGCCAATCCATAAGCGAGTCCAGATAGGAAAAAAACTAAATAAGCGATTAAAAACATAACGCCAATAACTAAGGCATATCTTAATTTTGAATGGCGAATTTCGTTTAATGCTAAAAACATTCGGACCTCCTAATCTATAATCCTTTTTTTCCAATAAATGGGAAAAATTTGGGAGTTTTTTGAGCATATTGTTGAAAATCTGGACGATTTTTGTATTTTTTCTCAAGGAGAGGTACACCTGAAACAAATAGGAGTAGTAAAGTTATAAGCAAAGGACTAATTAAAAGCCAGCTATCACTAAAATTTCTAATACTCACCAAAAATACGCCCCACCAACACAGTGCTTCTCCGAAGTAATTGGGATGACGGGTTACAGACCAAAGCCCGCTGGTAAGTAAAGTACCATGATTGTTAGGATTCTTTTTGAATTTAGTTAGTTGGTAATCCCCTCCCGCTTCAAAGATAAAGCCAATCAGCCACACTATTAGACCGGAAAAATTCCACCAATGCATTAAAGTCAAAGGCATTGCAGAAAAGCTATGGATGACGGGGAGCGCAATGATGAAGAGGAGAATACCTTGTAAAATAAAGACATTTAAGAAAGCTTTTAAGTTCACCCATTTACTTCCCCAGCGCTTTCTCATATTAACGTAGCGATAGTCTTCAGGTTTGTTCCAATTACGACGCGCGAGGTGCACGAAAAGACGTATACCCCAAAGACTAACTAAAATTAGTATGAGTTCATTTTGCAAAGTTCTAGAAGATGTAAATATAAAACCTACCCAAGCTACAACCACAAAACCACCGCCCCATGCGATATCAACCAATGAGTAGTTGTTATTTACCTTGGATAAGATAAACCAAAAGATAAAATATAGAAGTAAAGATGATGCGACTATGCCATATATCATAAATTTTTCTCCTTTTGTATACCAGCAATTGCTATACTACCGATACCGGCACTAATAGCAATAGCTGTTGAGCTTTCGACGATGAAATCGAGCTGTGCAGTACCCAGTAATTCCTCGCGCCACTGGAGAGCTTTGTTTGGAACCGCAGCATGCGTGATTGCTAAATTTTGAACTTTATTTTTGGCAACTAATTTGTCAATCTTTTTCTTGATTTTTTTCATACTGCCCTCTTGGCTAAAAGAGAGACCACCTAGACGGCCATTTCCTGAGGAATCAAGGGTGATAATCGGATGGAGTGAGAGTTTTTGCGCGATTTTACCCAGTTTTGCTGGTATTCTACCTGAGCTTATCATTGCAGATAAATCCTCAACAGCAACATAAATAAAAATACGCTCTCTGAGTTTTTCTACATTGAATATAAGACTCTCAAAAGTCATTCCTGTCTCAATCCACTTTGACGCTTCTTGTACAAGAAGCCCTTGAGCAGCAGAATTAAGTTTAGAGTCAATCACTCGTATCCAATTAGGAGAAAGTTGTTTTTCTTTAATCCGTTGGTTAATCAGCTGATTAGTTCCACTCAGCTTAGAAGAGACGGTGACTACAAGAACATGTTCATATTTTTCCTCTAAAAAAGACAGTAATGCATCAACGGTCCGGATAGTGGGTTGGGCGGTACTCAATTTGGGTTGAGAAACCAGTTTGTTCTCAAGACTGGTAGCACGGATTGTCAGTTTGTCCAGGAAGGCTTGATCATTGATCATGATGTTCATTGGTAAAACATTAATCTGATGATTGTTTAAAAAAGTAGAGGGGAGGTCTGCAATGGAATCTGTAACAAGTGCAATGGAGGCTTTTCTATGCTTTGTGATATCATACTGAAGTTGCATATCATCTACTTTTTGATAAGTCACTTCACCATAGGGTTCTAATAACTGGAGAATTTTTTCTGGGCTATGGACATGGAGATGTATTTTAAGTTGGGCACTATTGCCAATGATGACTAAAGAATCACCATAGTCTTCAAGGAGGTTCTGTAGCTCCTTACTTGAAAGGAGAGGGTTTTTAAGGATGAACTCAGAGCAATAACGGTAGGTTGGAGCTACTGTTTCAAAATGTGAAGGTAAAGAGGAAACGAGCTCAGTGCTCTGTTCCTTTTTATAAGTTATTTTACCTTCAGAACAATAAGTTTCGGTAAAACCCTCTACAAAATAGTAGAATCCCATTGCACCAGAGTCAACTAGCTGATTTTGTTTAAGGACTTTGATTTGAAATTGTGTTTGTGTAAGAGCTTTTTTAGCAGATAGCTTTGATGACAGGAGTGCTTCTCTAAACGGCTCTTCCTCTTGAGAAGCACTTAGTAATGCATTAGACCATGCTCTCATAACGGAAAGGATTGTTCCTTCGCGCGGATCAATTAAGGAAGAATAAGCCTTGTTCACAGCATGATTCAAGGCATTGATTAAGTCCTGGACTTTATGCGAGGTTTTAGGATAGTTTTCGGCAAGAGCACTCAAATACTGAGCGAAAATAAGCCCAGAGTTACCACGTGCCCCTAATAAAGAAGCTTCGGCCATTTCATTAAGAAAATTACTAATAGAAGTAGTATTTCCTTGCGCATTATCGAGGATTGCTTGCATTAGAGAAGAGAGATTGCTTCCAGTGTCACCATCAGCGACAGGAAAAATATTAATATTGTTAAGTTCTTGTTTTTTCTCAATCACTCGTTTAGCGCCTTGTAAAAAACTCTCTGTGAGACGAAAACTGTCTAACTTTTCACTCATCCTCTTATCCTCCAGATAGTATTATTAAATTAAAGAAATAAACAATTATAGCAGTCAAAGTTGTAACAAAAACTCCCCACGCAAGGTCTATAAGCGTCATGCCGACGGGCCAACCCTTCAAAGTAGCAAGGTTTGTTAAATCATAAGTCGCATAGCAAATTAAACCAAAAAGAGCTGCAGCGAATAAAAGGTAACCAGCACTTTGTTTCTCTATACTAGGAAGTAGTATGAAAACAACCATGCCTAGTGTATAAAGTAAATAAAATATGACAGCAGGTGCTAAGCGCGTATCTCCCAAAAGATGGCTGATAAAATTTTGATACATACGTTTAGAAATAAAGGTCAACCAAATCAAATCAAAAAATAAAAAAATGAGAGCTGTAGCGAAAAATAATCTAAGAAATTGTGACATAATCCTCCTTATTAAGCAAAGTAAAAAAGGTAAAAATGAAATAGTTTGTATTAAAAAGAATACTTATATAGAAAGTCTACCATACTTTAAGATAATGTCATAGAGGATTGCTTGCCTGCTTCTGCATGAGATAAAACGCTTACCAAAGTATATCGTTTTTAAAGTTAGCTTATTTTCTAAAAGTTATTGACAAATCGACCATGATTGTGATATGATGATAAACGGTATTGTTTACCCCATTTTTGTGGCCCCGGAAACCCAAAAATACTTTGCAGGACTCTTACACCTGCTGTAAACAAATTCTAGTAAAAGGAAAATAACCAAAATGATGAAAACTACATTCATGGCTAACGCTCAAAACGTTGACCGTAAATGGTACGTCGTCGATGCAACTGATGTTCCTCTTGGACGTCTTTCTGCAGTTGTCGCAAGCGTACTTCGCGGAAAAAACAAACCAACATACACACCACATACTGACACAGGTGATTTCGTAATCGTTATTAACGCTGAAAAAATCAAATTGACTGGTAAAAAAGCAACTGATAAAGTATATTACTCACACTCACTTCACCCAGGTGGATTGAAATCAGTTACTGCTGGTGAACTCCGTGAAAAAAATGCTGTACGTTTGATTGAAAAATCAGTAAAAGGTATGCTTCCACACAACACACTTGGACGTGCTCAAGGCATGAAACTTAAAGTGTTTGTTGGCGCAGAACACACACATACAGCTCAAAAACCTGAAGTCCTTGACATCACAGGTTTGATTTAATCAGGAAGGAACGAACATAATGGCACAAGTACAATATGCCGGCACAGGCCGTCGTAAAAATGCAGTAGCACGCGTACGTCTCGTACCTGGTACTGGTAAAATCACAGTTAACGGACGTGAAGTAGAAAGCTACATCCCACACGCAGACATGCGTCTCGTTATCAACCAACCATTTGCAGCTACACAAACAGAAGGTAGCTACGATACACTCGTAAACGTAAATGGTGGTGGTGTATCAGGTCAAGCAGGAGCTATCCGTCACGGAATCGCTCGTGCATTGCTCCAAGTAGACCCAGACTTCCGTGCTTCTTTGAAACGCGCTGGTCTTCTTACACGTGATGCTCGTATGGTTGAACGTAAAAAAGCTGGTCTTAAGAAAGCTCGTAAAGCATCACAATTCTCAAAACGTTAATATTTTATCAAATGTCAATGTTTCAGGCACTCCGAAAAGGAGTGCCTTTTTCTATTCATTCTGGGCAGAATACTACTAGAATATATAATATTGCACTAAGGCGTAAAAAAGAAATAACACGATAAATTAAAAAAACTACACCTGAAATTTTCAAACGAAAACGTGAGAACAGAGGGTTTTGAGAGGGTTACTGAATAAAAAAGGGGAAAAGTCACAGTTTATTCTTGACAAGGGGAGTTAGGTTTGATAGAATATAATAGTTGTCGCGAGAGACGAGGGTCTTGAAGCGAGCTAGACCATTGAAAACTGAATAAAGAAGAATGACTCATGTGATGTAGAAATACATCAAAAATCTGTCAATCAATAATGAAAGACAAGCCAGTCACTTCGGTGACTTAAATACTTTATTTGAGAGTTTGATCCTGGCTCAGGACGAACGCTGGCGGCGTGCCTAATACATGCAAGTTGAGCGCTGAAGATTGGTACTTGTACCGATTGGATGAGCAGCGAACGGGTGAGTAACGCGTGGGGAATCTGCCTTTGAGCGGGGGACAACATTTGGAAACGAATGCTAATACCGCATAATAGCTTTAAACATAAGTTTTAAGTTTGAAAGATGCAATTGCATCACTCAAAGATGATCCCGCGTTGTATTAGCTAGTTGGTGAGGTAAAGGCTCACCAAGGCGATGATACATAGCCGACCTGAGAGGGTGATCGGCCACATTGGGACTGAGACACGGCCCAAACTCCTACGGGAGGCAGCAGTAGGGAATCTTCGGCAATGGACGAAAGTCTGACCGAGCAACGCCGCGTGAGTGAAGAAGGTTTTCGGATCGTAAAACTCTGTTGTTAGAGAAGAACGACGAGGAGAGTGGAAAGCTCCTCGTGTGACGGTATCTAACCAGAAAGGGACGGCTAACTACGTGCCAGCAGCCGCGGTAATACGTAGGTCCCGAGCGTTGTCCGGATTTATTGGGCGTAAAGCGAGCGCAGGTGGTTTATTAAGTCTGGTGTAAAAGGCAGTGGCTCAACCATTGTATGCATTGGAAACTGGTAGACTTGAGTGCAGGAGAGGAGAGTGGAATTCCATGTGTAGCGGTGAAATGCGTAGATATATGGAGGAACACCGGTGGCGAAAGCGGCTCTCTGGCCTGTAACTGACACTGAGGCTCGAAAGCGTGGGGAGCAAACAGGATTAGATACCCTGGTAGTCCACGCCGTAAACGATGAGTGCTAGATGTAGGGAGCTATAAGTTCTCTGTATCGCAGCTAACGCAATAAGCACTCCGCCTGGGGAGTACGACCGCAAGGTTGAAACTCAAAGGAATTGACGGGGGCCCGCACAAGCGGTGGAGCATGTGGTTTAATTCGAAGCAACGCGAAGAACCTTACCAGGTCTTGACATACTCGTGCTATTCCTAGAGATAGGAAGTTCCTTCGGGACACGGGATACAGGTGGTGCATGGTTGTCGTCAGCTCGTGTCGTGAGATGTTGGGTTAAGTCCCGCAACGAGCGCAACCCCTATTGTTAGTTGCCATCATTAAGTTGGGCACTCTAACGAGACTGCCGGTGATAAACCGGAGGAAGGTGGGGATGACGTCAAATCATCATGCCCCTTATGACCTGGGCTACACACGTGCTACAATGGATGGTACAACGAGTCGCGAGACAGTGATGTTTAGCTAATCTCTTAAAACCATTCTCAGTTCGGATTGTAGGCTGCAACTCGCCTACATGAAGTCGGAATCGCTAGTAATCGCGGATCAGCACGCCGCGGTGAATACGTTCCCGGGCCTTGTACACACCGCCCGTCACACCACGGGAGTTGGGAGTACCCGAAGTTGGTTGCCTAACCGCAAGGAGGGCGCTACCTAAGGTAAGACCGATGACTGGGGTGAAGTCGTAACAAGGTAGCCGTATCGGAAGGTGCGGCTGGATCACCTCCTTTCTAAGGAATATATACAAGAGTGAGCATTCAACTTTATTCAGTTTTGAGGGGTTTAGTAAAAAACCTACACAAGAATCAACTTCTTGATTGTGGGGCCTTAGCTCAGCTGGGAGAGCGCCTGCTTTGCACGCAGGAGGTCAGCGGTTCGATCCCGCTAGGCTCCATTGAAACGAAAGTTTCAAACTTGAACATTGAAAACTAAATAACAATATCTAATAACGATAAATAAACCGAAAAGCTGTGAATTTTAAAGAATTTACAAACTTATACTTGAAAAACGATGATTTAAATCATCATGGCAAAGTTAATAAGGGCGCACGGTGGATGCCTTGGCACTAAGAGCCGATGAAGGACGTGACTAACGACGATATTCTAGGGGGAGCAGTAAGTACGCATTGATCCCTAGGTCTCCGAATGGGGAAACCCAGCTGCTACTAGCAGTTATCCGTAAGTGAATACATAGCTTACGTGAAGGTAACGCAGAGAACTGAAACATCTAAGTACCTGCAGGAAGAGAAAGTAAAAACGATTTCGTAAGTAGCGGCGAGCGAACGCGAAGAAGGGCAAACCAAGAAGCTTGCTTCTTGGGGTTGTAGGACTGCAACGTGGACTTAAGCATTATAGTCGAATAACCTGGGAAGGTTAATCAAAGAGGGTAATAATCCCGTAGACGAAATAGCGCTTATACCTAGCAGTATCCTGAGTAGGGCTGGACACGCGAAATCCAGTTTGAATCCGGGAGGACCATCTCCCAACCCTAAATACTCCTTAGTGACCGATAGTGAACCAGTACCGTGAGGGAAAGGTGAAAAGAACCCCGAGAGGGGAGTGAAATAGCACCTGAAACCGTGTGCCTACAAGAAGTTCGAGCCCGTTAATGGGTGAGAGCGTGCCTTTTGTAGAATGAACCGGCGAGTTACGTTATGATGCGAGGTTAAGTTGAAGAGACGGAGCCGTAGGGAAACCGAGTCTGAATAGGGCGACTTAGTATCATGATGTAGACCCGAAACCTAGTGACCTATCCATGAGCAGGGTGAAGGTGTGGTAAGACGCACTGGAGGCCCGAACCAGGACACGTTGAAAAGTGTTTGGATGACTTGTGGATAGCGGAGAAATTCCAAACGAACTGGGAGATAGCTGGTTCTCTCCGAAATAGCTTTAGGGCTAGCGTCGAAATGTAAGTGTATTGGAGGTAGAGCACTGTTTGGGTGAGGGGTCCATCTCGGATTACCAATCTCAGATAAACTCCGAATGCTAATACACATGTTCGGCAGTCAGACTGCGAGTGCTAAGATCCGTAGTCGAAAGGGAAACAGCCCAGACCAACAGCTAAGGTCCCAAAATATATGTTAAGTGGAAAAGGATGTGGGGTTGCACAGACAACTAGGATGTTAGCTCAGAAGCAGCTATCATTCAAAGAGTGCGTAATAGCTCACTAGTCGAGTGACCCTGCGCCGAAAATGTACCGGGGCTAAACATATTACCGAAGCTTTGGATTGATATTTTATCAATGGTAGGAGAGCGTTCTTAACCGCGATGAAGGTATACCGTGAGGAGTGCTGGAGCGTTAAGAAGTGAGAATGCCGGTATGAGTAGCGCAAGATAAGTGAGAATCTTATCCACCGTAAGACTAAGGTTTCCAGGGGAAGGCTCGTCCGCCCTGGGTTAGTCGGGACCTAAGGCGAGGCCGAAAGGCGTAGTCGATGGACAACTGGTTGATATTCCAGTACTAGATATGATCGTGATGGAGGGACGCAGTAGGCTAACGGATGCCAGTTAATGGATTCTGGTCTAAGCAGTGAGGTGTGAGATGTGTCAAATGCATTTCTCTTTAACATTGAGCTGTGATGGGGAAGCAACTACGGTTGCGAACTCCGTGATGTCACACTGCCAAGAAAAGCTTCTAGCGTAAAGTCATATCTACCCGTACCGCAAACCGACACAGGTAGTCGAGGCGAGTAGCCTCAGGTGATCGAGAGAACTCTCGTTAAGGAACTCGGCAAAATAGCCCCGTAACTTCGGGAGAAGGGGTGCTGGTGTAAAAGCCAGCCGCAGTGAATAGGCCCAAGCAACTGTTTATCAAAAACACAGCTCTCTGCTAAACCGCAAGGTGATGTATAGGGGGTGACGCCTGCCCGGTGCTGGAAGGTTAAGAGGAGTGCTTAGACGTAAGTCGAAGGTATGAATTGAAGCCCCAGTAAACGGCGGCCGTAACTATAACGGTCCTAAGGTAGCGAAATTCCTTGTCGGGTAAGTTCCGACCCGCACGAAAGGCGTAATGATTTGGGCACTGTCTCAACGAGAGACTCGGTGAAATTTTAGTACCTGTGAAGATGCAGGTTACCCGCGACAGGACGGAAAGACCCCATGGAGCTTTACTGTAGTTTGATATTGAGTACCTGTAAGTCATGTACAGGATAGGTAGGAGCCATTGAAATAGGGACGCTAGTTTCTATTGAGGCGTTGTTGGGATACTACCCTTGACTTATGGTTACTCTAACCCGCTGGCATAATCGGCCAGGGAGACAGTGTCTGACGGACAGTTTGACTGGGGCGGTCGCCTCCTAAAGAGTAACGGAGGCGCTCAAAGGTTGGCTCAGATTGGTTGGAAATCAATCGTAGAGTGTAAAGGTAAAAGCCAGCTTGACTGCGAGAGCTACAACTCGAGCAGGTAGGAAACTAGGACTTAGTGATCCGGTGGTACCGCATGGAAGGGCCATCGCTCAACGGATAAAAGCTACCCTGGGGATAACAGGCTTATCTCCCCCAAGAGTTCACATCGACGGGGAGGTTTGGCACCTCGATGTCGGCTCGTCGCATCCTGGGGCTGTAGTCGGTCCCAAGGGTTGGGCTGTTCGCCCATTAAAGCGGCACGCGAGCTGGGTTCAGAACGTCGTGAGACAGTTCGGTCCCTATCCGTCGCGGGCGTAGGTAATTTGAGAGGATCTGTCCTTAGTACGAGAGGACCGGGATGGACTTACCGCTGGTGTACCAGTTGTTCCGCCAGGAGCACGGCTGGATAGCTATGTAGGGAAGGGATAAGCGCTGAAAGCATCTAAGTGCGAAGCCCACCTCAAGATGAGATTACCCATTCGTAAGAATTAAGAGCCCAGAGAGATGATCTGGTAGATAGGCTGGAAGTGGGAGCGTTGCGAGACGTGGAGCGGACCAGTACTAATCGCTCGAGGACTTTACCAAAGAGTCAAATATAAAATGCTTAAGGTTTATGAGTTAGAAGAATTGTTATTTAGTTTTGAATGTTCAAGGTAACATTTAATGATTTGGTCATCATTGCGATGGAGATACACCTGTTCCCATGTCGAACACAGAAGTTAAGTCCATCTACGGCGGAAGTACTTGGGGGTTGCCCCCTGGGAGATAGGCGAGTGGCCAAGTTTGGGAGTTTAGCTCAGCTGGGAGAGCATCTGCCTTACAAGCAGAGGGTCAGCGGTTCGATCCCGTTAACTCCCATAGGTTGGTTCAGCCTTAATTGAATAGTGTGTTGGAAGGGTAGCGAAGAGGCTAAACGCGGCGGACTGTAAATCCGCTCCTTCGGGTTCGGGGGTTCGAATCCCTCCCCTTCCATAGTTGTACGGGCATCGTATAAAGGTAGTACAAAGGTCTCCAAAACCTTTAGTGTGGGTTCAATTCCTGCTGCCCGTGTTTTAAAATTATGGCGGATGTGGTGAAGTGGTTAACACACCGGCTTGTGGCGCCGGCACTCGCGAGTTCGATCCTCGTCATCCGCCTATTTAATGGGGTATAGCCAAGCGGTAAGGCAAGGGACTTTGACTCCCTCATGCGTTGGTTCGAATCCAGCTACCCCAGTTGTTTTATTCGCCGAAGTGGCGGAATAGGCAGACGCGCCAGACTCAAAATCTGGTTCCTTCACGGGAGTGCCGGTTCGACCCCGGCCTTCGGCATATTATATTGAGCTAACTTTGCCTATTGTTAGCTTTTTTATTTTATTAGTGATAGAGAGTTAGTTTTAGTTAATGTAAAAACCAAGGAATTTTTTCCTTGGTTTTTTTTAGATTATGCTGTTAACCGATAAATTTTTTTCCTGTTTTGTTAAGGATCACTTTTGTGACTTCAATGACAAGAGTAGGTATCAGGGCTAGGGTAATTGCGATTAGCCAATGGGTTAGTGATAAAGGAACAATCTCTAGAATATTCATCAATAAGGGGGTATTTGTAAAGATGATAGTTATCGCGAGGGATAACAGGGTGGTGCCAAAAATTGTTTTATTTGTTGTTATTCCTCTTTTAAAGAGGGATTCATTACTTCTTGCATTGTAAACATTGATTGTTGAGGCAATAGTTAGTATGACAAATGCCATGGTTTGTCCGAGTTGATGATGAGGAGTTAAACCGCCTATTTCAATGAATTTTCCAATATAAAAACCTGTGAGTGCTGTGAAAATGAAAGCTATGGCACAAATAGCAATGCGTTGACTTACACCTCTGGAGAAGATACTTTCTTTTACCCCTATAGGTGGTTGTTCCATCAGGTGCGAGTCTGCTTTTTCTCTTGATAATCCGAAGCCAGGAATACCGTCAGCAAGAACGTTAATATAAAGGAGCTGTATTCCAGTGAAAGGAAGCCCCCACCCAACGATAGCCCCTATGAGCATCGTAAGAATTTCAGCTACGTTTGCTGATAGGAGGTAGTAGATAGTTTTTTTGATGTTTGTGTAAACTCTTCGTCCTTCACGGATAGCCGCTACAATTGTGGCAAAGTTGTCATCAGCAAGAACAATATCTGAAGCAGATTTAGCGACTTCTGTTCCTGCAATCCCCATTGCTGTTCCGACATCTGCGGCACGTAAACTCGGTGCGTCATTGACGCCATCACCAGTCATTGCAACAATTTGTTCTTTTTCTTGCCAGGCTTTTACTATACGTAATTTATCTTCAGGGCTAACACGTGCATAGACGGAAATTTTTTCAATTTTAGTATTTAGTTCTTCATTGGACATTTGAGATAAGGTAGGTCCATCAACGACACGATCCCCCTCGCGAAAGATATCAATCTGCTTAGCGATCGCTTTTGCAGTAAGAGCATGGTCTCCTGTAATCATGATGGGTTTAATTCCAGCTGTTCGTGCTTCTTGAACCGCTGCTTTTGATTCATCACGTGGAGGGTCTATCATTCCTACTATTCCTAGGAAATTGAGATTTTCTTCGAGATTTGATAAATCTTTAGGGATTTCATCTAAGTCTTTGTAAGAGAGGGCGAGGACTCGCAGAGCGTTAGCCGCAAAGTCATCATGAATATTTTCGGCTTCCAGAAGTAAGGCCTCCTCTGGATCGGACTGTAAAGCAGCCGTGCCATCTATATGGAGGATTTGAGGATGGTGGGGTTGATGTTGACTGGTAGGAGCTAGGCGATCAAATGCCCCTTTGGTTAGGACCATGTAGCGCCCCGGAGTTTTTGGATGAGGGATAACCACAGACATTTTTTTTCGTGTACTATCGAAAGGGAGTTCGATAATGCGTTTGGGTGAGTTTTCGGGATGGTAGAGATCATGCTTAATAAGAAAGCGAATGATAGCCGCTTCAGTAGGATCTCCATGTATCTCCCAACCACCATCATGGAATTGTGCTGTCGCATTAGAAGCATAGGCAAAGTTTTGTAAGAGAGTGACTTCGTGATCAGAGAGATGACCTTCGGACCAGACTTTTTGTCCAGAAAGCCAAATTTTTTGGATAGTCATCTGGTTCTGGGTGAGGGTTCCGGTTTTATCTGAAGCGATAACTGTTGCATTTCCTAAGGTTTCGACAGCGGGGATATTTCGGATGATAGCCTTTTTTTGTGCCATATTCTCTACGCCATAGATTAAACTGAGTGTGACGATGACTGGTAGTGTTTCTGGTACAGCGGCAACTCCTAGGACTACAGCTGTCATGAGATTATCGACGAGAGGTACATTGCCGTAGAAAAGATTAATGATGAAGATTAATACCCCTGCGGCAAAGGCAATAATTGCCAAACGTTTGGCAAGTTTATCAATTCTTTTTTGAAGCGGGGTCTTGCCTTTAACCTGTTCACCGATAAGTGTGGCAATTTGTCCCATTTGTGACTGTTTACCAACTGCAATTACAATTCCACGACCTGTCCCGTTGAGGACATTGGTTCCAGAAAAGACCATATTGAGTTGATCTCCTAGAGGAACATCGGTAGAAATCTCAACTTCGGCATTCTTATCAATGGGTTCAGATTCTCCAGTCAATGAGGACTCATCAATCTGGAGGGAATTACTTGTAAGTAAGCGGATATCAGCACCTACTTGCACCCCTGCTGAAAGTTCGATAATATCACCGCAAACAAGTTCATTAGGGGCTATTGTTTGGATCTTTCCAGAACGTAGTACAGTAGAAGTAGGTGAAGCAAGCTTTTTGAGAGCGGCAAGTGCATTTTCTGCACGACTTTCCTGAAAGACAGAGACGACAACATTAATGATCACAATCAGTAAAACAACAACTGTTTTTGTGTAGTTTCCATTACTGATGGCAGCTAAGTAAGCAGAGAGCCCACCGACTAGAAGTAGGATAATATTCATGACTTCTAAGAGGTGATGCAGAATTTTTTGAAAAAGATTAGGACCTGCCTTGGTTGAGAAGTCATTGTGACCATATTTTTCGCGCGAAGCTTTGATTTGTGAGGGGCTTAGACCATTGTCGGTCTCTAGTTGGTAGTATTTTTTTATTTGCTCTAAGGAGGCAGTACGATATTTCATTAGAAATTCCTTTCTATTTTTTCTAACTTAATGAGTGGTTGTAATTTAATTATAATATAATTCTCATATATCGAAAAATGATAAGACTGTTTTTTGATAAAAGGCTGTATAAATCGCCAAAAATATGGTATTATGGATGATATGGAAACGAAAACAGTAAGTGAATTAGCAGAGCTTTTTGGCGTAACGCGACAAGCGATGAATAAGCGTGTCAAGTCGCTTGACCCTAAGTTTGTAGAAAAAAATGAGAAAAATGTAACAGTTGTCACAAAAGAGGGAATTCATGAACTTGAAGGCCTCTATGGAAAAGTGGTTACAGCTCAGGCGGAAATGTTGGAAAAACAAGGAAGTCCGAGTGCGGATCTTGCGCTTCAGTCTGACGATGCGGCGTCAGCAGCTTATGAGATGATCAGCGCGCTGATGAAGGATAAAAATGCAGAAATTGAACGTCTTAATAGTCAGTTAGTGGCAAAGGACCAACAATTGACGGTGAAGGATAGTCAGATCGCTGAAAAAGATGCGCAAATTAAGAAACAACAAGAGTTGATGGAAAAGGCTCTAACAGATCAAAACCAGTTCTTCACTGACTTGCAAGAACAAATACAGAATGCAGGCAATGTTGAAAGTAAAGGTTTTTTTGGGCGCTTATTTAAGAAGAAATAATGTAAAAAAGTTACTGACGAGGCGGTCAGTAACTTTTTGAGAAAGCTTGTTGCGAACTAGTTCATTTATGAAGAAGCCACAGAAAGGTGTTAACCGCTTACAGTTCGATTGGAGCGTGGTTCCTTATGTGGTGCGCTTTCTAAGGGAGTTTATGTTTGCAAATTTCGAAAAAAGTGATAAAATAAAAGAGTAAGTTAAATTGTTAACTTAGTCAATTTAAAAGGTATGCCTTTTATAAAATCTAATCCCTATAAGGAGGAAACTACTAATGGTAGTTAAAGTTGGTATTAACGGTTTCGGTCGTATCGGTCGTCTTGCTTTCCGTCGTATTCAAAATGTTGAAGGTGTTGAAGTTGTTGCAATCAACGACTTGACAGATCCAGCAATGCTTGCTCACTTGCTTAAATACGATACAACTCAAGGTCGTTTCGATGGTAAAGTTGAAGTTAAAGATGGTGGTTTCGAAGTTAACGGTAAATTCGTTAAAGTAACTGCAGAAGCTAACCCAGCTAACATCAACTGGGCTGAAGTTGGTGCAGAAATCGTTCTTGAAGCAACTGGTTTCTTCGCAACTAAAGAAAAAGCAGAACAACACTTGCACGCTAACGGTGCTAAGAAAGTTGTTATCACAGCACCTGGTGGATCAGATGTTAAAACTATCGTTTACAACACTAACCACGACGTACTTGATGGTACAGAAACAGTAATTTCAGCTGGTTCATGTACAACTAACTGTCTTGCTCCAATGGCTGATACTTTGAACAAAAACTTCGGTATCAAAGTTGGTACAATGACTACAGTTCACGGTTACACTGGTGACCAAATGACTCTTGATGGCCCACACCGTGGTGGTGACTTCCGTCGCGCACGTGCTGCAGCTGAAAACATCGTACCTAACTCAACAGGTGCTGCTAAAGCTATCGGTCTTGTATTGCCAGAACTTAATGGTAAACTTCAAGGACATGCTCAACGTGTACCAGTTCCAACTGGTTCATTGACTGAACTTGTTACTATCCTTGACAAAGAAGTTACTGTTGAAGAAATCAACGCAGCTATGAAAGCAGCTTCAAATGAATCATTTGGTTACAACGAAGACCAAATCGTTTCATCTGATATCGTTGGTATCTCTAACTCTTCACTCTTTGACGCTACTCAAACTGAAGTTACTTCAGCTAACGGTGTTCAACTTGTTAAGACAGTATCTTGGTACGATAACGAAATGTCATACACTTCAAACCTTGTTCGTACACTTGCACACTTCGCTAAAATCGCTAAATAATTTTCGCGTTTTAACAGTGTAAAAACCAGCTTTCGAGCTGGTTTTTTTATTTTTAATAAAGAGAAACTGGTCAAAATAAATACAAACTTTTAAAATCGAATTTTTATGTAATGTAAAGTTACTGACGAAGCTGTCAGTAACTTTTTTGGAGCTCTCAGAGCCCTTTGATGTGATTTTATCCCCATTTCTTCTGACAACTTGGTATAATGAAACTATGAAACTAACAGATTCCGTCCAATTTTTAAAAGGAGTCGGACCAAAATCCGTCGAAAATTTTCAGAAATTAGGTATTTTTACCGTTCAGGATTTACTTTTGTACTTCCCTTTTCGCTATGAAGATTTTGCGAGCCGTTCTGTCTTTGAACTCCTTGATGGCGAAAAAGCCACATTGATTGGGAAGGTCGTAACGCCTGCTAATGTGCAGTACTATGGTTTTAAGCGTAATCGGCTTTCTTTTAAAATTAAACAAGATGAAGCAGTAATTGCTGTCAGCTTTTTTAACCAGCCTTATTTGGCAGACAAGGTCGAAGTTGGTAAGGAAATCGCTGTGTATGGTAAGTGGGAGCAGGCCAAACAGCAACTCTTGGGGATGAAGGTCGTGGCCCAAGTAGATGATGGGCTAGAACCAGTCTATCACCTGACGGCTGGAATGAAGCAAAGTAGTCTAGTAAAGGCAATTCAACAGGTTTTTGATGCGGGAGTCTTGACAGAATTGACGGAAAACCTGCCTCAATTTTTATTACAAAAATACCGGTTGATGGGGCGACAAGAAGCAGTTCGGGCAATGCATTTTCCTGCAGATATGCAGGCGCATAAGCAAGCCTTGCGGCGTGTAAAATTCGAAGAACTTTTTATGTTCCAGCTTAAACTTCAAGCTCTAAAAAATAAAGAAAAATCAGGACGAGCAGGTTTAGCTATTGCGTTTGAAACTCAAGAGATTGAGGATAAAATTTTTGAGCTTCCTTTTGAATTGACGGGCGCGCAACGGCGAGCTTTAAATGAAATCTTGCAAGATATGAAATCCTCTTATCATATGAATCGCTTACTGCAAGGCGATGTGGGTTCGGGAAAAACAGTCGTGGCTTCACTCGCCATGTATGCCGCATGTTTAGCCAATTTTCAAGCAGCAATTATGGTGCCAACAGAAATCTTAGCGCGGCAGCATTATGCTAATTTGAAGGCCCTCTTTCCAGAGCTCTCGGTCTCGCTATTAGTATCGGGTTTAAAAACTTCAGAGCGCCGTGAAATTTTGGCAGATTTAGCGAGCGGACGGACTCATATGGTGGTCGGCACACATGCGCTAATCCAAGAGGGAGTGGATTTTTACAACTTGGGGCTTGTTATTACTGATGAACAGCATCGCTTTGGTGTCAACCAACGAAAAGTATTACGTGAGAAAGGTCAGAACCCAGATGTGCTGATGATGACTGCAACACCTATACCTCGTACACTGGCGATCACGGCCTTTGGGGATATGGACGTCTCCATCATTGATGAGCTTCCCAAGGGACGTCAGCCCATTACTACACGTTGGGTGAAGCATGAGCAATTTGCTGAAGTTTTAAAGTGGATTAAAAGTGAGGTTGATCACGGCGCTCAAGTTTATTTTGTTTCTCCTTTGATTGAAGAATCAGAAGCCCTAGATCTAAAAAATGCGGAAGCTTTATTTACTGAACTTCAGGAATATTTTGGAATGTTTGCTCAAGTAGGGCTCTTGCACGGGAAGATGAAAAATGATGAAAAAGATCACATCATGCAAGACTTCAAGGCTAAAAAACTTGATATTTTGGTCTCTACCACTGTTATTGAAGTAGGGGTGGACGTGCCCAATGCCACAATCATGGTGATTATGGATGCCGATCGCTTTGGCCTTTCGCAACTCCATCAATTGCGCGGACGTGTGGGACGCGGTACCAAAAAATCTTACACTATTTTGGTGGCAAATCCTAAGTCAGACTCAGGTAAACAACGTATGAAAATTATGACTGAAACTCAAAATGGCTTTATTTTAGCTGAAGAAGATTTAAAGATGCGAGGTTCTGGAGAAATTTTTGGGGTCCGGCAATCGGGACTTCCCGAATTTGTCGCAGCTGATCTGGTCAATGATTACAATATCTTAGAAGTTGCTCGGAAAGAAGCAGTCGCGCTCTTCAAAGAAGCTGAGCATTACCCTGAATTAATCGCTCAAGTGTCAGTGGAAGGTGGTTTTGATTGATGGAACTCGCCACTTTAATTATCCAAACGTGGCAGGATTTTGCGAAACTAAAATCAGTTCCCGAAACGGCAGACATTCTAGTACCAGAAAGTATGCCGCTCTTATGGTTTGGTAATCTTCCCGCGTATCAAACGTCAAGTTTACGTGTTTTGACGGTTAGTAAAAATCCCTCCGACGCAGAATTCGGAGCAAATAAACGCTTTAAGGAGCTGAAGGATTTACTGACAGCGCCGTCAGTAAATTCTGCATGCTATCAAAAGGCCTTAAATGCTTATTTTCAAGAAGCTCCCAACCCATGGTTTAAGCAATTGGCTAAATTTTTGCCTGTTTTTGATGCAGCTTATGCACCAGAAAAATCAACACAATCCTGTGCTTTACATGTCGATCTATTCACTCCTATTGCTACAACTCCGGTCTGGCCGGCTCTGAGCAAAACGCAACAGGCACAATTTGAGATGATCTTTCCAAAACTCCTTGCCTACTTGCAACCTGATATAATACTGACCAGTCTGTCAGCCCCTAATTTGAAAATCTTGTTGGGCAAAGTGGGAGACCAAGTTGAAGAAATCTTCAATGAGGAAGTTCCAGGTAAAGCTGCAAAATATGTGCGGGCGTACCGTGTTGACCAAAGCGTGATTGTGATCAATGGTCGTAATTTCCAAGGGACATATTTTGGAGGAATGACTGAATCGTTTGTTAAAACTTGCCTTCAAAAAATAAAAGCTCTAGTTTAAAAAGTTACTGATGAGCCTGTCAGTAAAACAGTACAAAAAAACGCTCTAAAAAGCGCTTTTTTATTTGCCCAAACAAAATTGGGAGAAGAGTTGTGTGATCAGTTCATCGGGAGCTGCTTCACCTGTTATCTCGCCTAAAAGCTGCCAACACCGCGTGACGTCGACTTGAATTAAGTCGACCGGCAAGCCCATCATGAGGCCGTTGTTTGCTTCTTTAAGTGCGGCAAGTGCTTGTTCTACTAAAGCAATGTGTCGTGCGTTGGAGAGCACGGTCGCGTCACCAGCTTCAATTTCACCTGCAAAGAAAATCTTATTAATCTTATCTTCTACGGCATCGAGATTTTCATTTTTCAAAGCTGAAATACGAATAAAATCAGCAGGAAGCTCCGCTATTTCAATCTTTTCTGGTAGATCAGTTTTGTTAAGTAAAATAATCCGGTTTGCTGAGGCTGAAAGTTCGAGTAACTCTTTATCTTTAGGAGACAGCGCAGAAGAGGCATCCAGCACAAGTAAGACAAGATCAGCTTCGGCCAATGCTTTTTTAGAACGCTCCACACCGATTGATTCTACTATATCGTCTGTATCACGAATACCCGCTGTGTCGATCAGTTCTAGAGGGACACCACCGATATTGGCAAACTCGGTAATCACATCGCGGGTAGTCCCTGCGATATCTGTTACAATAGCTTTTTCCTCACGAAGCATTTGGTTCAAAAGACTAGATTTTCCGACATTTGGTCGACCGATAATGGCTGTTTTTAAGCCTTCACGCAGAATTTTACCACGTTTCGCTGTGGCTAAAAGATTTTCCAACAACTGTTCAAACCGGGTGGTTTTTTCAATCAACATTTGAGAGGTCATCGTTTCGACGTCATCATACTCGGGATAATCAATATTAACCTCTACCTGAGCCAAACTTTCCAAGATCTCTTGACGGATGTTTTGAATCATTTTGGAGAGGCTTCCTTCAAGCTGTTTGACGGCGATATTGGCGGCTTTGTCTGTTTTGGCACGTATTAAGTCCATGACAGATTCTGCTTGGGCAAGATCCATCCGTCCATTTAAGAAGGCACGTTTGGTAAATTCGCCCGGTTCAGCAAGTCGTGCACCAGAGCGAAGTAAAAGTTGCAAAATTTCTTGAGTCACAGCAATTCCGCCATGAGTATTGATCTCGACAATATCCTCTCTGGTAAAGGTTCTGGGGGCGCGCATGACCGAGACCATTACCTCGTCTACCAAGCGTTTATCTTCATAAATATGCCCATAGTTAATGGTATGACTGGCTACGGTTGTCAAATTTCTTCCTTTGAAAACAGATTGTGCTATTTTTAGCGCATCCGTTCCAGATAAGCGAACGATGGAAATTGCTCCTTCGCCAAGCGGCGTTGAAATCGCCGCGATTGTATCAAATTCTTGTGTTAAACTCATGACTCTATTTTACCTTATTTTTTCTAAATTGAAGCACTTTTTTTATGAAAATTAAAAGAAAAGGGCAGAAGCAACCAAAAAAAGACGAAAAAATTGACTGACGAGCCTGTCAGCGCAATTAAAAGGGCCAATATTTTTTGATATAATGGAAAATATGAGATTAGATAAATTTTTAGCAGAAGCTGGGCTAGGAAGCCGCAGCGAGGTCAAGATATTACTGAAAAAAGGGCGCGTGACTGTCGCAGGACAGGTACAAAAAGACGGGCGATTTCAGATTGATAAAAATACAACCGCAGTCGCTTTTGATGGAGCCCCCCTAATTTATCAAGAATTTTATTATTATCTTCTCAATAAACCACAAGGAGTGGTCTCTGCTACAAAAGATCAGCAGTTCAAAACAGTGGTAGATTTACTTCGTCCGGAAGATTATCGTCCGGATATTTTCCCTGTTGGACGCCTCGATAAAAATACTGAAGGTCTTCTGATTTTAACCAACGACGGCGCACTAGGACACGATTTGACGCAACCTAAAAAACATGTTGAAAAAGAGTATTACGCGCAAATCGATGGTCAAGTAACACCTCAAACGGTACAGCAGTTTGCTAAAGGTCTCCTTCTAAAAAATGGGGAACAGGCTCGTCCCGGGGAACTTTTTATCGAAAAGGTGACAAAAAGCAATACACGAAACGGCTGGCAAAGTGAGATACGTGTTATTATTCATGAAGGAAAGTTTCACCAAGTCAAACGTATGTTTGAAGCCGTCGACATGTATGTCTTGAGCTTAAAACGGCTACGAATGGGGGCTTTGTCGCTTGATAAAGACTTAGCTTTAGGAGCATATCGTCCCCTAACCGCTGATGAAATCGCCCTTTTGAAAAATTAATTAAAAAAGTTACTGACAGCCTGGTCAGTAACTTTTTTTTAATTATCACGGTTAATATTTACTCCAAGTACCGTCAAATGACCGTTCGAGATTAATTTAATAATCAGATGAGCAAAGTCTTTTGAAGACATTTGTTGAGAGGAGTTAATCCACCAGTTCAAGGTTCCGACTAAGATTGAACTGATATAGGAAATGACAAAATCGTTGGGTACAACGACATCCATCTCGCGGACCTCAAGTTGTTCAAACAATGCTTTATACCGCTTAGATAGGATTTCTAAGAACCGATTGATCAGACTTTCATCACTTGCACGGTCAGTAATGATACGGGCAACTTCAGGATTATCTCGCACAAAATCATAAAAGCGTGCTAGCATGGTTTCAATTTCTTTAACATGCACATTATTTCCATCGACAAGGTTTTGTTCATCTAAAATTTCTGAAAAATTTGCTAAAAATTCATCTACCAAACTATCATAGAGGTCCTGTTTATCCGCGTAATGCGCATAAAAAGTGGCTCGATTAATCATCGCAGAATCAGCAATTTCTTGTATTGAAATTTTTTCAAATTTCTTTTTGCGTAGTAAAGCAAAGAAAGCCTGAGTAATTAACTTTCGCGTTCGTTTGACTCGTAAATCATCTACTTTTACCATAATCTCATTCTTTCCCAATCCTTTGATGATCACTCTCTTTTGATCACAAAACTTACTTTCTATTATAGACGAAAAAAATGTCAAAGTCATTTTCCAATCACGTCAAAACATTTTGTCATTGGATGTCAAAACAATTTAACAAAAACGACATGCCCTCTGACTTTGTTGTTTATGTGACAACCACGCCGTTTTTGCTGGTTGAAAAAAAGTTCACAAATGATAAAATTAAGAATAGATGAGATAACCAACAAAGTGTCAAGATATTTTTTACAAAAATAATTCAAACAAACACTCAGTGATTCGCTCTTAAAATGATAAAAGAAACCGTGAAGAACAACCAAGTGATAAAGGAAAAAATAATGGAAAATAATTATAAAGCAGGCATAGATGTTGGGTCAACCACTGTAAAATTAGTCGTATTTGATCCCCAAGATCAACTTATTTTTAGCCGCTATGAACGTCATTTCTCTGATGTCAAAACGGCCACCATCAAAGTATTAAAAGATTTTATTGCGGAACATGGAGACCTTAGTTTGCGCTTAGCGATTACGGGATCTGGCGGTATGGGCTTAGCAGAAGTCATCGATGTTCCTTTTATTCAAGAAGTCATTGCGAGTGCCATGACAATTGAAAAGTTCATTCCAGAAACTGATGTGATGATTGAACTTGGTGGTGAAGATGCTAAAATGACCTTTTTTGATAATGGCACCCAAGAGTTACGGATGAATGGGACCTGCGCAGGCGGCACAGGTGCCTTTATTGATCAAATGGCAGCACTATTAAAAGTAGATGCCAACGGGGTCAATGAATTGGCCAAAAATTATGAAAAACTCTACCCGATCGCTTCACGTTGTGGGGTGTTTGCTAAAACAGATGTTCAACCTCTACTTAATGAGGGAGTACGACGTGAAGACATTGCGGCGAGTATTTTTCAAGCGGTTGTTAATCAAACGATTGCTGGACTTGCCTCAGGAAGAAAAATTAAAGGAAACGTTGCTTTTTTAGGGGGACCGCTTTATTTTATGAGCGAGTTACGCCAACGGTTTATTGAAACTTTGAATTTGCAGCCTGAACAAGTTATTTTCCCAGAAAATCCACAGCTTTTTGTAGCAATGGGCGCCTCTCTTTCTGAAGAAACGACGGAAAAAGACGTTTCAACGCTGATTAAGAGCTTAGAAGAAGATCATTCGGCAAGCTTAATTCCTCAGGATACAATGGATAAACTTTTTGAGAATGAAGCTGAGCTTGAAGAATTTCGTACACGCCATGCTAAAGCACAGGCTAACTATAAAGAACTCTCGAATCACCACGGTGCTGCATTCCTTGGTATTGATGCAGGGTCCACGACAACCAAAGTTGTGCTGATTGATGAGGAAGGAAATATTCTTTATGACCATTATGGTTCTAACAATGGAGAACCACTTGAATCTGTCATTAATATTTTAAAAGAGGTCTATGCGAAACTTCCAGCGGACGTCTATATTGCAAAATCAACAGTAACGGGTTATGGAGAACACCTGATTAAAGCAGGACTTCACGTTGATTATGGTGAAGTTGAAACAATGGCTCATTATAAGGCTGCTGATTATTTCAATCCAGGAGTAGATTTCATTCTTGATATTGGTGGACAAGATATGAAAGCTATGCGAATTCGTGATGGTGCTTTATCAAGTATTCAACTTAATGAAGCTTGTTCATCAGGTTGTGGTTCATTCATTGAAACTTTTGCTAACTCTCTCAAACACGATGTCCGAGATTTTGCCCAAAAAGCCCTTTTAGCTGAGCATCCAGTAAACCTGGGTTCTCGCTGTACTGTCTTTATGAACTCAAAAGTGAAACAAGTTCAAAAAGAAGGAGCAACTGTCGGAGATATTTCCGCAGGCCTTTCATACAGTGTCATTAAAAATGCCCTCTATAAAGTTATAAAAGTAAAACGTCCAGAAGAACTTGGTAAGAAAATTGTGGTTCAAGGGGGAACTTTTTATAACGAAGCCGTCCTTCGTGCTTTTGAAAAAATTTCTGAGCGTGAGGTTGTAAGACCTTCGATAGCTGGACTGATGGGTGCTTATGGCTGTGCACTGATTTCACTCGATCATTATGTGGCGAACGAAGAATCGACGCTACTCAAATTAGCAGATTTAGAGAACTTTGAAACGCATAAAGAGTTTATGGTTTGTGGACTCTGTGAAAACATGTGCAAGATGACCTTGACTGTCTTTAACGATGGCAGTAAATTTGTTACAGGGAACCGTTGTGAACGTGGTGCAGAAAAAGCAACTCAAGTTAAAATTGCAAAGAAAGATAAAAAAGTTAACTTAGTTGATTATAAGTACAAAAAACTCTTCAAGTACCATAGCCTCTCTCGCAAAAAACAAACACGTGGAGAAATTGGGATTCCACGGGTGCTTAACATGTACGAAAATTATCCCCTCTGGCATACTTTGCTGACCGATCTTGGTTTTCGGGTTGTGCTTTCACCTAAGTCAGATAAAGCACTTTTTGAAACTGGGATTGAAACCATTCCCTCAGATACAGTATGTTATCCAGCAAAAATGGCCCATGGACATATCCAAGCATTGATTAATAAAGGTGTGCCAAATATTTTCTATCCCTCAGTTTTATTTGAACAAAAAGAACAAAAAAATGCTCAAAATCATTTTAACTGTCCTATCGTCCAATCTTATCCTGAAGTGATCAAAAATAATATTGATGAAATTCGGGAAGGACAAGTGAATTATTTCCATCCCTTTATCAATCTTGCAGATCCTGCTGGGGTTGCGGTAAATATTCACAAAATGCTTCTAGAACAAGGAATCGTAGTAGCTCTTGAGGAAGTGCAAGAAGCTGTGACTCATGGCTTTGAAGAAATGGATAACTTTAAAGAAGATTTGCGTCTTAAAGCTGAAGATTTGCTCATGCAAATTAATTTAAATAATGAAAAGGCCATTGTTCTTGCTGGACGTCCTTATCATTTGGACCCAGAAATCAATCATGGAATTGCTGACATCATCACTCAAGAAGGTTTTCACGTTTTGACTGAGGATTCTATTAGTCATTTAGCCGAAGTTTCTGGTCTGCGTGTGGTCAATCAATGGGTTTACCATAGCCGCCTTTATGCAGCTGCAAATGTGGTTTGTAAAAATAAAAATCTCGAACTTGTTCAACTTAATTCCTTTGGTTGTGGCCTTGATGCTGTAACGACAGACCAAGTAGAAGAAATCATGCGCGGACACAATAAGCTCTATACCGTCTTGAAAATTGACGAAGGTTCAAACATGGGAGCTGTTCGGATTCGTTTACGTAGTCTGAAAGCAGCAGTTTCAGAGCGCGTGCGTCATAATATTGAAGCAACGACAGAGGTTCATGAGTTAGTACAAGAAACCCCAGCTTTCACAAAAGAAATGGCTAAAAAGCATACACTTTTGTTGCCGATGTTGTCACCAATTCACCAAGAAGGTTTACTCGATGTGGCTTTTGCTTCAGCAGGATATAATGTGGTTTCACTTCCTGAAAGTAATACCTCTGTCAATAACGGATTAAAGTATGTCAACAATGATTCTTGTTATCCAGCTATTATTACTATTGGTCAGTTGATTGAAGCCTTGCAATCGGGAGAATATGATGTCAATAACACTTCTGTGATGATGACGCAGACGGGTGGTGGGTGTCGTGCTACCAATTATATTCCGTTGCTTAGAAAAGCTTTAATTGATGCCGGTTTCCCGCAAGTACCCGTTGTTTCTTTGTCAATGGGTAACCAAGGAACAGAAAAAGGTTTTAAATTCACTGTACCGTTAATCACACGTTTCATGATTGCAGTCCTTTATGGAGATTTATTTGAGCGTGTTGTTTATCGGACGCGCCCTTACGAAGCTGTCAGCGGTTCGGTGAATGCTCTTCATGCTAAATGGTTGGAAAAAGCGAAGAAAAATGTTGAATCTGGTTCAATTTTTGAATTTAATCGCAACATGAAAAAAATTATTGCAGAGTTTGATGAGATTGAATTGCTAGAAATTAAGAAACCGCGCGTTGGGGTAGTGGGCGAAATCCTTGTTAAATACAGTAAAACTGCAAATAATGATATTGTTTCTATCATTGAAGAGGAAGGGGGAGAAGCTGTAGTTCTTGATTTGATTGGTTTTATGAACTATAGTTTGTACAATCAAATTTGGAAGTCGGATGAAATTGGTTTTAGCAAAACAAATAAATTAATGGCTAAAACTTTTATTGGCATCATTAATATGTTGGAAAAACCAATGAATAAGGCGCTCAAGGCTTCAAAACGTTTTGAAGCAATCGAGTCTATTTATGAAATCGCCACTTCAACTCAAGAGGTTATTTCCGTTGGAAACCATACCGGAGAAGGCTGGTTCCTTACAGGTGAAATGATTGAGTTGCTCCAAAAGGACATTAAGAATATCATCTGTCTCCAACCTTTTGGTTGCTTACCTAACCATATCGTGGGGAAAGGGATGATGAAAGAGCTCCGCCGTCAGTACCCAGGAGCCAATCTAGCACCAATTGATTATGATCCAGGGGTCTCTTCTGTAAATCAGCTCAATCGTATTCGTTTAATGATGGCAACGGCCAAAAAGGCTGTCAAAGCTCAAGAAAAGGAACTGACAGAAGCGTCAGCAGTAGCTTCAAACCTTAATTTAGTAAATCGTTAAAATTAAAATTACTGACCAAGCTGTCAGTAATTTTTTTAATGCATTTTTGTTAACAATTGTTATCAGAAATTGTTATCAAAGTATGTTATCAAAAATTGTTAGCGCACAAGGGCGCGGTTTTGTTTAAAATAAGTGGGTAAGTTGAAGCAATCAGTTAACAAAAATTAAACCGACTGGTTGTCCTCAAAAAATAGTAAGAAAGGAATTTCAAAATGAAATTCGAATTTAAAGGACTCTCTTCTTATGAAGAAAACTCAATGCCAAACTTTATGGGTGATGCAGAAATCCGTAGCGTCATTCAAGAGTTTATCAATATGGATGAAGCAATTGAATATGTTTCTAATCACCATGGTTTTGTTAAAACAGAAGATGGGAAGTTTGCTTTTGAAGTGAGAAATATTTCTGCTGTAGGTTAATTTGTCGCTTCTGGCTCTGCCAGCCCTATTTTAGCGAATTAGATAAGGACAAACATAATGGAAAAAAAATACACACGTATACTCGTCGGGATGGATGGTTCAGCTGAATCATTGAAAGCTTTCGATGAAGCCTTACGAATTGCTAAACGCAATGATGCGGCATTGATTCTTGCAAATGTAATTGAACAACGTTCTTTTTTAGCTGTCAATACTTATGACACGATTGCAGAAGAACGCCACGAAGCAGGTACAAAAATTTTGCTCGAACAATTTGCTCAAGAAGCTACTGACGCGGGTGTCAGTAAGGTTGAAACAGTCTTACAATATGGTTCTCCAAAGGTATTAATGTCAACGAAAATTCCAAAAGAGGAAAACGTTGATTTGATCGTTGTTGGAGCAACAGGGATTAGTTATATTGAACGGGTTGTCGTTGGTTCAGTTGCCTCTTATATTGTCAACCATGCCCCATGTAACACGCTTATTGTAAGAAAATAAGCAACTACTACTTAACAAACGATCTCAAGTCGTTATCATAGAAATGGAAAGAATCATGAAAAAAGAAAGTATCTTTACCCCTACTTTCATCATCAACACACTTATTAGTTTTTTATTTTATATCGTATTTTACGTTTTAACCTCTTCAATCGGGACGTATGCGCTAGAACAACTCCACCAATCAACCGTGATTAGCCTTTCGCTTTCTAGCGTCTTTGTTATTGGTGCCTTGATTGGGCGTGTATGGACAGGGATAAGTATTACCCGCATCGGAATGAAACGGTTGCTTTACATTGGCGGACTCATTTTTCTTATTTTAACTTTTGGCTATTATTTAACAACAAATATTCCGCTACTCTTTATTATTCGAATCATTCAAGGTGCAGGTTTTGGGATTGGAGCAACGGCTTCAGGAACAATTGCTGGACATGTTGTCCCTGCCGCACGGCGCGGGGAAGGAATTGGTTATTACGCTCTGTCAGTAACTCTCGCAGCTGCTGTTGGACCAGCATTATCTATCATGATTTATTCTGCTCTTGGATTTAATACACTTTTAGGTCTTGCTTTAGCTTTACTTGTTATTACCTTTATCTTAGTCTTTTTTGTTCATGTGCAAGAATTTACACCCGAAGAACGAGAAATTGCACTTGCAAATGAGCCTAAAGGGGTGGAACGCTACATCGAAAAATCAGCACTTCCTATCTCTATCATTGCTTTTCTCGCCGGATTTATTGACTCAGCCATTTTAACAGGAATGGGCTCATTCTCAACAGATCTTAAAATTCCACTTGCGGGTTCACTTTTCTTCACAATGTACGCAATCTTTATCTTTATCTCACGTCCCTTTACAGGCCGACTCTTCGATGCGAAAGGTGACAATTGGATTTTCAACCCTACTTTTGCTTTCTTTGCAGTAGCCATGCTCCTTGTCGGAATTGCTGGTTTCTTTAGCCCAGCTATCGGTTTTGTGATCTTACTTATTGCTGGTGGAGCTTTCGGACTTGGTTACGGAGGAGTTGCTCCGTTTGGTCAAGCCGTCGCGATTCGCGATTCTAGCAAAGAGCGGATTGGTGTGGCTACTTCAACTTTCTTTGGTTTCTTAGACCTTGGTGTTGGTGGCGGGCCAATTATTTTAGGAGCAATTATTCCAATGCTCGGTAAAGGGATGCTTGGTTTTCGTAATCTTTATCTTTATAGTGCTCCTGCTGTTGTGGTTGTCTGGATTATCTATTATCTTATTCACGGAAAAAATCAAAAAGTTAGTACTCGCTCTTGAGGTTGGTATATCTTGACATAGGATGATATAATAATAAAGCTAATCATCCTTTGGGAGAAGAGCAAATATCAAAAGTAATTTAGTGAGTGATGAATTTTAATAGAATGAAAGAAATGGCAAATCCAAATATTGATTATTTAATAAACATACTCGAAGAAAAAAGAGTGAGTGTTGTGACACGCAAAAAGCACAGCTACATTATGTACCAAGGTATAGAATCTGAGTATATTTATGTGCTTAAAGAAGGCGTCGCCAAAATTAGCAATATTTTGAGAGACGGACGCGAATTTAATATTTTATATGTCGCTGAGCCGGATTTTGTTTCTCTTCTTGAAGAAAACCAATCCGATGGCATTTCGGCATTATTCAATGTAAGAATTGAAACTGATGAAGCTAGCTTTTACAAAATCTCACGCAGTGATTTTTGGAGTTGGGTGAAAAACGATTTAAAACTTTTTCGGGTGGTAGATGATTTCTATAAACGTCGGTTAGCCCTTAATTTAGAAATCCTCCAAAAAATGACAATTAATGGTAAAAAAGGTGCAGTATGTGCCTGTCTTAACAGTTTGATTGAAGATTTTGGTATCCGTAAAAAAGAAGGCATTCTCATCGATTTTCCAGTAACGAATGAAGATATTGCAGGTTTTTGTGGAATTTCAACACGCAACAGTGTCAATCGTATCCTTCATGACTTAAAAGATGAAAAAGTAATTGGAGTCATTGATAATAAAATCATGATTTATAATGCCCAGTACCTCGAAGATTACATCAGTTAATTGTTTATATAATAAAAAGGCTACTTAAGGTAGCTTTTTTGTTATAATTAAACTAAAGTATTGGTGAGGTGTAAGAATGGAAAAGTTAAAGAAAGAAGTGGGAAAAAAAGCGGCTGAGTATGTAGAATCAGGAATGATTGTCGGATTAGGGACAGGTTCTACCGCAGCTTTTTTTGTAGAGGAACTTGGGCGACGCATTAAAGAAGAAGGCTTGAAAGTAATTGGTGTGACGACCTCACATGCTACAAGTGCTCAAGCGAAAGCCTTAGGAATCCCGCTTAAGTCTATCGACGAAGTGAGCCATGTGGACTTGACCGTAGATGGTGCAGATGAGATTGACCATCAACTTAACGGTATAAAAGGTGGCGGGGCGGCCCTTTTAATGGAGAAAATCGTAGCCACTTACTCAAAAGATTATATTTGGATAGTAGATGAAGGGAAGCTTTCTACCCACCTTGGAAGTTTCAAGGTACCTGTTGAAGTCATTCCTTATGGGTCTGAGCAGTTATTTCGCCAATTCAAAGAAGTAGGATATGCCCCCACTTGGCGCATGTCTACTAGCGGAGAAAAAGTGGTGACAGATATGCAGCACTACATTATTGATCTTCACATTGATAAGATTGAGGATCCCGCGACACTTGCTCATGAATTGGATTGTACAGTGGGTGTTGTAGAACATGGCTTATTTAATAACATGGTCAAAAAAGTCATTGTAGCAGGTACTGATGGCGTACGCATCATCGAGAAATGAAGTTAAAATTTACTGACAGAGCTGTCAGTAAATAAAACACGATCTCAATTAGATCGTGTTTTGTTGTTTGTTTAGCCATTCTTGTACACCCCAGCGATGCGAACCACGTTTGAGTTTTTGGAGTGCCTCTTGAGGTGAACACCAAAAAATAGTATTAAAATCTTCAAGTGGAGCTCCTTCTATCCGAAGCTCCTGTGTTTCGTATAGATAAGCTGGGTTATAAAAATATTTATTGCGATGCGAGCTATAAAAATATTCATCAGCTTGTCCGAGATAAGCTCCAATACGAGCAGTTGCTCCAAGCTCTTCTAAAAGCTCCCGCTTTAATGCAAGCTCATGATTTTCACCAGGTTCAATTTCTCCTCCTGGCAGTAGAAAAGCACCATTTGGAGCTTGGACAAGGCAAATATCAGAGCCGCTTTTTGTGACAATGGCATACACCCCATAGCGAGCTTGATAGCTCTTTCCTTCGACTTTTTCCCCAAAAACTGGAATTTCTTTCAATTCTAAAACCTCCCCAAAACTTAACGTAAAATTATTGATAGAAATAGCAAAACCGCTTACAAAAAATTCTTATCACTATTCTATCAAATTTCTGCCAAATTTGATAAAATAAGGTACGAGTAACAACAACTGAACTTAATTCTTCAAAATTTGAATAATAAGGAAAGTTTGCTTTTGCATTGAGCAAAAGGCTACGAGAATTTTGTAGCTTTCAGAGCAACCGTGAAAAATCTGGAGCAGGATTACTGAAGGGAACCCAGAACATTGAAAAAATTTAACTTAAGTAAGCTGATCATTATTACTTTAATTATTATTATTGCAGCTATGTCAGCTATCGTCATTTCAGCTAAGAATTTTAAGTCAAATCGCGAACCTTCTGCGATGACACAAGTCATTAATGATGGCACAAGCTTTGTTGACCGAGTGCTTGCTGCCCCAATTCGTTTTGTCCAAGATAAAACCAATCAACTTACAGATTTGATGCAAACTTACAAACAAAATGAAAGTTTGAAGACGCAAGTAGCAAAATCAAAAGATGATGCAAGCAAGCTTAATGGCTTAGAGTCAGAAAATACGGAATTAAAAAAAGCCCTTAAACTACAAGAAACATTGACCGACTATCAGACAGTTGCAGCAAATGTTATCACCCGCAACCCCACCTCTTGGAATGATACACTAGTCATTGACAGCGGTAGTAAAGACGGCCTAAAAACGGGGATGATCGTTATGGCCAATGGAGGTGTTATTGGACGGGTTACACAAGTCAACAAAGAAAGCTCTAAAGTAGCATTGCTTAGCTCATCCAAAGGGATTGAAAATAAAATCCCAATCCGTCTAGGCAACGGGGAAGAGAGCTCTTATGGGCTCTTAACCGGCTATGATAGCCAGCAAAATGCTTATATCATTACACAGTTAACGACTCAAGATAAGTTTGATAAAGACACTCAGGTTTATACCAGTGGTTTGGGTGGAGGAGATAGTCCTCGGGACCTCTTAGTTGGTACGGTAATTGGTGAAAAAGATGATAAGCAAGGGTTAAATCGTCAAATTTATGTTAAACCGGCAAGTAACCTTTATGATATTCGTTTCGTCTTCGTGGTTGAACGCATGATTGGGGGCAACTAATGAGTCGCTTCACTTTCCAATTTTTTTCACCTCTCCTGCTTTTCTTCATTCTGATACTAGATGGACAAATCACACATGTCCTAACAATGTTAAGTGGTGGAGTTTGGACTCCCGTAAGTCATTTATTCTTACTTTTTCTACTCTATAGCGTACTACAACACCGACCAAGCTATATCATCATTCTAGCCGCTTTGTTAGGTGCTATTTATGATAGTTACTATTTAGGAATTTATGGTATCGCCACCCTTTTGTTTCCGCTCATAGCTCTTTTTGTCTATAACATACAAACGACTATTTTTACCAATCGGTGGACACGTCTTTTTACCTTGATTATCATTATCACCGCATTTGAGGTGTGCAGTGCTTTAATAACTGCTGGCTTCGGTTTATCAGAGTTGAACTTTAGCAACTTTGTTGTATACCAGCTTGCACCAACGCTTTTCCTCAATATTATCTTTGCTGCGGCCTTGCAATTTCCTTTGGAACTCTTTTATAGATTAAGAAAAGGTCACAAAAGATACAGATAGAAACTATCTTGTAACAAAAAAGAAATAATCCTATAAGCTAAGAATAGTATAATATGTTTATTCAACCGAACTTCTATTGGGAGGAAAATTAAAAAGAAAAGTTATGAAAAAAAAGTTAATCTCGGCTATTTTAATGTCTACAGTGGTTCTTTCTGCTGCAGCGCCTTTATCAGGGGTCTATGCTGATACAAATTCAGATATCGCAAAACAAGATGCTACTATCGCAAGCGCTCAATCAGCAAAAGCTCAAGCTCAATCACAAGTTGATGCTTTGCAGTCCAAAGTTGATAAATTAAAGAGTGAGCAATCTGCTACAAAAGAAAAACTTGCTCAGATTAAAGCTCAAGCTGAATCATTGAACAAACAAATTGAAGCTTTAAACAAAAGCATCAGTGAACGGACAAGCGCATTGGAAGCCCAAGCACGTAGTGCCCAAGTGAATAATTCAGCAACGAATTACTTGGATGCCGTTGTAAACTCAAAATCATTGACGGACGCTATCCAAAAAGTAACAGCTATTTCTACTGTATCTAGTGCCAATAAACAAATGTTGGAACAACAAAAGAAAGAGCAACAAGAAGTGAAGCAAAAATCTGATGATGTTAAGAAAAACTACAATCAGTTTGAAAAACTTTCTCAAGATTTAGATTCTCAAGCTAAAGAAATCACTTCACAACAAGCTGAACTTAAAGTTGCCACTTTGAATTACCAAGCAACTATCACAACTGCTCAAGATAAAAAATCTGATTTGTTGGCTCAAAAAGCTGCAGCAGAAGCTGCCGCTAAGAAAGCTGCTGAAAAACAAGCTGCTTATGAAGCGCAACAAAAGAAAGCAGCAGAAGCTCAAGCCGCAGCTACGGCAGCTACTAATAAGGCAGTCGCTGAAGCAAAAGCAACTTCAACATCAGCTAATATTCCTGCTTCAAGCAGCGTAAGTGCAGCTTCATCAAGCTCAAATAGTTCATCAACTTCAACTGCTTCATCAAGCTCAAGTACTGCAAGCACTTCATCAAGTTCAAGTACTGCTAACTCAAGCACACCATCTAGTTCATCAAGCTCAAACAGTTCATCAAGTTCAAGTTCTTCGAACTCAAGCACATCGAACTCTGGCTCATCAAATACAGGTTCTAGTAATAATTCCTCAAACAGTGGAAGCTCAGGTATCAATAGTACCCCTATAGCTAATCCATATGCAGGTGGTGGATGTACAGACTACGTATGGCAACACTTCGCTGCCCAAGGTATTTATATCCGTAACATCATGCCAGGTAATGGAGGACAATGGGCATCCAATGGACCTGCCCAAGGCGTCCTTCACGTCGTTAGTGCAGCCCCTGGTGTAATTGCTTCAGGCTTCTCAACAGACTTTGTTGGCTACGCTGGTTCACCTTATGGCCACGTGGCGATTGTAACAGCAGTTAATTCTGATGGTACAATTGATGTTGTTGAAGGTGGTTCAGGATTTGGTTGGGGACACACACGTTCACACGTGAGCGCAGCAGGTGTTACCTTCTTGATGCCAAATTAGTCTAAAATTTTTAAAGATAAGAAAAGTGATTTGATAGGGGGGATGATTTTCCTTCTGTCAAATCATTTTTTATTATTATGGTATAATAAAAGGGAAAATTTTATAAGGGGATAGAGATCAATGTGTGGAATTGTTGGCTTTATTGATCATATGGATCAAGGAAATAAAGCAAAAACTTTGGAAGAAATGATGAATACGATTGTCCACCGAGGACCTAGTAGTTCTGGTGAATTTATTGATGAAGGCGCGGCGATAGGTTTCCGACGCCTAAGTATTATTGACCTAGAGGGTGGGGACCAACCCATCTTTAATGAAGATAAAACTAAATTAATAACCTTTAATGGTGAAATTTATAATTTCCGCGAGTTGCGTGAAGATCTCTTAGCTAAAGGACACGATTTTTCAACGCATGCAGATACGGAAGTGCTTTTGCACGGTTACGAAGAATATGGCGTAGAGTTACTTCAAAAATTGCGTGGGATGTTTGCTTTTGTCATTTGGGATAGAGAAAAACAAGAATTATTTGGTGCCCGTGATCATTTTGGTATCAAACCACTTTATTATGCCCAAATGAATGGTACTTTTATGTACGGTTCTGAAATAAAGAGCTTCTTGAAACATCCTAATTTCAAAAAAGAATTGAACAAGGAAGCGCTCAAGCCTTATATGACCTTCCAATATTCAGCGCTTGATGAAACCTTTTTTAAAGGTGTTTACCGGATTAAAGAGGGGCATTACTTCACCTATAAAGAGGGGGTTTTGGATATTCAACCGTATTGGGACATGAAGGTAGATGAAAAAAATATTAGTTTAGATGAATCTATTGATTTGATTGATAAGACTGTTCTAGATTCTGTTGAAGCGCATAAATTTGCTGATGTCGAAGTCGGGGCATTTGTGTCCAGCGGGGTAGATTCAAGTTATGTAGCTTCTACATTACGTCCTGAACATACTTACTCGATTGGTTTTGGGCAAGGGACTTTTAATGAATCTAAACAAGCTAAACAGTTGACCGACATGATTGGTTTGAACAATACTTCTCGTGAAATTCATGGAGATGAAGCTTTTAAACATTTCCCTCAAATCCAATATTATTTGGATGAACCGGATTCAAATCCTTCTTGCGTACCGTTGTTCTTCTTGGCAGAGCTTGCAGCCCGTGACGTACGTGTTGTCATGTCCGGTGAGGGGGCTGATGAACTTTTTGCTGGTTATGAGGCTTATGGCTTCAATACAAACTCGAAAGCTGTACGCGTTGTGGCACAAGGCTTGAAAAAACTACCAAAATCGATGCGCTTTTCGATCGCTCGTGGCATCAAGAACAAACACTTTAAAGGACAAACACATCTTTATCGTTCACTTGCGCCAGCAGAAGACTTTTTTATCGGTCAAGCCAAAGTATTTGATGAATCAGAATCCGTTGAACTTCTAAAAGATGATTTTAAAGCTGCGCCTTCAGTGAAAGAAATTGTTGGCAAAACCTACAAAAAGGCACCTGAAGGTTCTGAATTACGCAAGATGCAGTATTTGGATATGCATCAATGGATGCCTGGTGATATCCTGCTTAAAGCAGACAAAATGGCTATGGCTCACTCCCTTGAGTTGCGTGTTCCGTTATTGGATATTGAGTTGATGCATACGGCAGAGCAAATTCCTTCAAAATATCTTTTGAATGAAAACAATACTAAATATGCCTTTCGTCAAGCTGCGCGTCGTCATCTACCAGAAGAGTGGTCAAATCGTAAAAAACTCGGGTTCCCTGTACCAATTAAAGATTGGTTAAGAGAAGAAAAATACTATAAAGTGGTCCGTCAACTTTTTGAACAAGAATTTGTAGCAGAGTTTTTTGATCAAGAACAACTCTTAAAGATGCTGGATGATAATTTTGCTGGTAAAAATGATGCGCGTCGTAAACTTTGGACGGTTTATTCATTCTTAACTTGGTATGATGTTTACTTTATTCATAATGGTGAAAAACCTGCAGTGGTTAATTTTTAGAGGAGTTTATTGTGTCGAATGCTATTGAGTTTCAACCGATTCTTTTAGGATCGGATATTAATGTTTATGGGATGGCGCGCTCGTTCCATGAGGCTTTTGGGATAACCTCTATTGCGCTAAGTGCGTCTGAACTAGCACCCACTAAATATTCGAAAATTGTAGAGGTCAGAAGTCACCCCAACTTTGATCATGAGGAAACGTTCCTTGAAGTCCTCAGAAATTTTGCTGAGCAACATCAATCAGATCAAAAAAAATATCTATTGGTGGCTTGTGGGGATGGTTATGCTTTATTAGCTTCTAAACATCGGCAAGAACTGTCTAAGTTTTTCGAAGTTCCTTATATTGACTATTCGCTCTATCAACAATTAGAAAATAAACCTGATTTTTATAACATTTGTGAGCAATATGGTTTACCTTATCCCAAAACGGTCCTCGTTACGCCAGAGTCCGATATTGATGAATTGGTCGATGCTTTGACTTTCCCTTATCCAATGATTCTAAAACCAGGAAATTCTATCTCCTATTTAGAAGTTCATTTTGAAGGGCAAAAGAAAGCCTTCACCATCAAGGATAGTGAAGAGATGAAGCTTATGCTTCATCGTTGTTACGAAGCAGGTTACCCTGATGAAATGATCATTCAGGATTTCATACCTGGTGGTGACGAAAATATGCGTGTTCTCAATGCTTATGTCGATAAGAATCATAAAGTTCGAATGATGTGTTTAGGACACCCTTTATTGGAGGACCCAAGTCCTAAGGCTATTGGTAACTATGTTGGAATATTACCAGATTATAATGAAGCAGTTTATCAACAAATTCAAGTTTTTTTGGAAAAGATAGGTTATACTGGTTTTGCCAATTTTGATATGAAATATGACCCTCGAGACGGGTCTTACCGTCTCTTTGAAATTAATTTGCGTCAAGGACGGAGTTCGTTTTACGTGACCTTAAATGGCTATAATTTAGCACAATATCTAGTGGAAGATCGTGTTTTTGATCAACCTTTTACCAAGACTGTTTACGGAAAGGGTTCTAAGTTGTGGTTGGGGGTACCGAAAAAAGTCTTGCTCCAATATGTTAATCCAACTTTTAAAGATGAAATCCAAAATTATATCCAATCAGGAAATTATGGGACGACCTTGTTCTATTCAAAAGATAAATCGCCAAAACGTTATCTTTTGATGAAATATGCTTTTCATCGGTATATTGGGGCCTTTAAAACTTACTTCCGAAAATAATGTTTAACATAAAAGAATAACACTAAGAAGGACAGGGGGAGACAATGGAAAACTTCTTTACAATCTTGGGTGGAATGGGAACTCTAGCGACAGAGAGTTTTATTCATACACTGAACCAACGGACCGAAGCCCATCGCGATCAGGATTATTTGAATTATATTGTTGTCAATCATGCTACGATTCCTGACCGGACAGCTTATATTAAAGATTCCTCTTTAGAAAATCCAGAATTGAAACTGATTGATGATATCAAATTGCAAAGTCGTTTAGCTCCAAAGTTTTTTGTCATTCCTTGTAATACGGCTCACTATTATTTTTCGGAGCTTGAAAAGGCAACCGAAATTCCTATTCTCCATATGCCAAGGATAGCTGTCGAAGCTATAGCAACTCATTATCCTGAGGCGAAAAGAGTAGCTGTGCTGGCTACTGAAGGGACAATTCTGACAGGGGTTTACCGTGAAGAGTTAAAAGCACATGGTTATGAGGCAGTTAGTCCAAGTGATGTACTCCAAGAAAAAGTTAATCGATTGATTTACCAAGAAGTTAAAGAGAATAAAAATCTCAATTTTGAGCTCTATCATGAAATTTTATCTGATGTTGCTTCTGAGATGGATTGTGAAGTAACGATTTTAGGTTGTACGGAACTCTCTGTACTTTATGACGCTTATGATTTGACTAAAGAGTTCAATATCATTGATGCACAGGCCGAAACAATACATCGAACTTTAGTGATGATGGGAAAAAAAGATTTAGAAGATGATAAATAAAAAGAAAAGACGTCTGAAAAAGAAAAATCTCCTTTTTGCCCTTTTTGTTATTTCTGTTCTGTGCTTCTTAGTCTGGGCGGTTGTTCACCATTTTCAAAAAGATGAGACTTCCGTTACACCCGCTTCTAAAATAACTTCAAAGTCAGATAGCAAAGGTCGAGAAGATTATGTATTGATGGATACTGGGGATGTCAATCAAATAAAAATCGGAGCCTATCAAGGTTGTGAGACTGTTTCGCTTTATAATGCTTTAGTTTATTTGGGTCAAACACATGGGAAATCAGCCGAGGACTTGATTGATGAGTTAACTCTAGTAGGTTGGGGGGGAGACCCTAACAGTGGTTATGCTGGAAATCCGTGGACTCCCGATAACGAGATTCCAGATGGTGGTTTTCCTACGATTTGGCCTACAGCTTTAATGGCTTTTGCACAGCAAAATGGTGTATCGGTTATCGATTTATCGGGAAAAAGTATGGATGAGATTAAGGCAGCAGTGCTGAAAGAACATCTCGTCGAAATGTGGGTTACGATTGATTTTGCCACACCAAATATTACTTATACTAACTACTATGGCCATCGGGTAGTGACAAATACACATGCTGTACTCTTAGATGGCTATGATGCTAGTAAAGGTGAATTCCATGTGAATGATCCGATTAAAGGGAAATATTGGCTGTCTGAAGCTACAGTAGCTTCTATCTATACAGGGACAAATCAATTTGCTATAGAGTTTTTGAAGTGAAATTAGCACTCTAGTAAAAAGAGTGCTAATTTTTTTGCCAAAAGTCAAAAAACATGGTAAAATAGTGCTATTGAAAAATGGATCAAGGAAAGGAAGTGTATCGTTTAGAGATGAATAATACTGAATATTATGAACGTCTAGGGGTAGATAAAAATGCTAGTCAAGACGAAATAAAAAAAGCATATCGCAAAATGTCAAAAAAATATCACCCTGATTTAAATAAAGAACCAGGTGCTGAGGAAAAATACAAAGAAGTTCAAGAGGCTTACGAAACATTATCAGATGAGCAAAAACGTGCCGCTTATGACCAATATGGTGAAGCTGGAGCCAACGGCGGCTTCGGCGGTGGCGGATTTGGCGGCTCAGGTGGATTTTCTGGCTTCGGAAGTTCAGGCGGATTTGGTGGATTTGAAGATATTTTCTCTAGCTTCTTTGGCGGCGGGGGTGGACAAGTTAATCCTAACGCCCCACGTCAAGGTGATGATTTGCAATATCGGATTAACTTAAAATTCGAAGAGGCGATCTTTGGTGTGGAAAAGCAAGTTAAGTATAACCGTGAAGAGCTTTGCCACACCTGTGGTGGTTCAGGAGCTAAAGCAGGTACTCATCCCGAAACTTGTCATAAGTGTGGCGGGCGTGGACAAATCAATGTGGTACGTGATACACCCTTAGGTCGGATGCAAACTCAAACGACTTGTGATGTCTGTCATGGTACAGGTAAAGAGATTAAAGAAAAATGTACCACTTGTCATGGTTCTGGACACGAAAAAGTAGCACACACTGTTAAAGTAACTGTGCCAGCTGGTGTCGAAACGGGTCAAAAGATGCGTTTACAAGGACAAGGTGATGCCGGTGTAAACGGGGGTCCTTATGGTGATTTGTATGTGGTTTTCCAAGTAGAAGCCTCAGATAAATTTGAGCGTGATGGCTCAGAAATCTACTACAAGATGCCAATGAACTTTGTTCAAGCAGCTTTAGGTGATGAAGTTGAAGTTCCTACTGTGCACGGAAATGTGAAGTTGAAGATTCCTGCAGGGACTCAAACGGGTGCTAATTTCCGCTTGAAAGGGAAAGGTGCTCCTAAATTGCGCGGTTCTGGAAATGGTGATCAGTATGTTATTATTGATATCGTCACACCCAAAAATCTCAACAATGCTCAAAAAGAAGCCTTACAAGCTTTTGCTAAAGCGAGTGGGATTGAAGTTTCAGGCTCAGGGAAAAAAGGTTTCTTTGATAAATTTAAATAACAAAAAGGCCTCAAAAAGGTCTTTTTTGTATATTGAAAAAGTGGTTAGTAGGTTTTTGAATGTAGTCAAGTGAGAAGTTACTGACAGGGCTGTCAGTAACTTCTGGGGAATAATAAAGGTTTTTTGGTGAGTTTTTGGTATAATAAGGGCATGAAAATTGATAATTATAAGCCTGACTTTTTAGTGGAAGCTGTTTACCAATTGGAACCGGAGCGCTTAAAAGAGCTAGGAATCCGAGTGGTCCTCGTTGATTTAGATAACACATTGATTGCTTGGGATAATCCCGACGGAACGCCAGAACTTTTGGTCTGGCTTTCAGAAATGCGTGTAAACGGTATTCGTGTTATTGTAGTTTCTAATAATAAGCGAACTCGTGTGGCGCGAGCTGTTGAAAAATTTGGCGTGGATTATATTTGGAGAGCGCTCAAGCCTTTTTCTTGGGGAATAAAAAAAGCTTTGAAGCGTTCAGGCGAAAAGCCAGAGCATGTCGTCATGGTTGGAGACCAATTGATGACCGATATTCGAGCCGCTCACCGCGCGGGGATAAGGAGTATTTTGGTACGCCCCTTAGTCGAATCGGATGCTTGGAGCACTAAAGTAAATCGTTGGCGGGAACGTCGAATGTGGAAGAAATTGATCGAGCGTTATGGACAACCTGAGTGGAAAACTAGCCTTTAGAAAAATCGAAAGTTTTTTATTGTGGAAAATAAAATCCACAGGTATATTCTCATAATAGAGGTAATTAGTAAGGATAAAGTGGAAAGTTTTCCACAGAATTGTGAAGTCTTTCCACAAAGTTGTGGAAAACTGTGTAAAACTTTGTGGAGAAATAAAAAAACCTGCCTTTTGGCGGGTTTTAAAATTATTTTTTATTTTTCGTAATAACCGCGTTCTCGATACCAGAGATCAGGTTGCCAAGCCCATTCTCTTCCGTCTTTAGCAAGAAGCTCAAAAGCATTGGCTGGTCCCATTGTGCGAGCTGGGTAAGTTGGAATCTCACTCGTTTGATTATCCCATGCTTGTCGAATGACGTCAATTAATTCCCACGCACGAGCCGCTTCTTCCCAATGTGAGAAGTTCGTGCCATCTCCGTTGAGAACATCTAAGAAGAGTTTTTCGTAGGCTTCGGGTGAATTGCCGAGAAATTCGCTGTCATGTCTGAAATTCAAGCGGAAAGGTTCAAGATGGAACCCTTGTCCTGCAGCTTTACCATTCACTGAAAGGGAGAAGCCTTCTGTGGGCTGGATGTAAATAGTCAAGATATTTGGGCTTTGCTCATCATCGCAGTTACCTGCAAAAAGATTGTCGGGATCTTTCTTAAAGACAATGTTAATCCGCGTTCCTTTTTCAGTCATCCGCTTACCTGAGCGGACATAGAAAGGTACGCCAGCCCAGCGTTCATTGTCAATTACAAACTTCCCAGCAGCAAAGGTTTCGGTCTGACTATCGGATGCGACGGAATCTTCTTGGCGGTAGCCACGATAGGTTTCTCCATCGAAATAACCAGCGCTATATTGTCCGCGAACGAAGTTTTCTAAGGCTTCCTCTGCTGTATACTGGCGCATGGCCTTGAGGGCTTTGACCTTTTCTTCAACAATATGTGATTCATCAAATTTTGCAGGACGTTCCATGGCGATGAGGCTGAGGACTTGTAAGACGTGGTTTTGGATCATATCTTTCAAAGCCCCTGAGGTTTCATAATAGCCTCCGCGGTCTTCGACTCCGATAAATTCAGCGAAAGTGATTTGAACATTATCAATATGTTCATTGTTCCAGACAGATTCAAAAATTGGATTGGCAAAACGAACAGCAGAGACCGCTTGAATCATTTCTTTTCCTAGATAGTGATCGATACGGAAAATTTGTTCTTCTGTAAAGACTTTAGAGAGACTGTCGTTGAGCGCTTTTGCAGTATCATAACTTGTTCCAAAAGGTTTTTCAATGACAATCCGTTCAAAACCTTCTCCAGTTAATATATGTTCAGATTTAAGATGTTCAGCGATGGTTCCAAAAAATTGAGGAGCCATGGCCAAGAAAAAGACTTGATTGCCCGCTGTTTTGTAGGTGTGACGTAATTTTTCACCGAGCTCTTTTAAGTTAACATAATGAGAACTATCACCGACATCATGGCTTTGGTAGTAGAAATGAGCGGCAAAGGCTTCAGCCTCAGTTTTTGAACGCATGAGGTCTTTGATCGAATCTAAAACTACACCGCGATAGTACTCGTCCGTCCAAGGGCGTCTTGCCGTACCAATTACGGCAAAGTTATCGGCAAGTTCTCCTTTTTTAAAGAGACGAAAAAGTGAAGGGTAGAGCTTGCGTTTTGCAAGATCACCAGTAGCACCAAAAATAGTGAAAAGAGCTTGTTTTTGTTCAGTCATAACGATTTCCTGTTTCTATATTCCTTATGAAATTAGGGGTTTATTAAAGCAAACTGTAAGAACATCGGTCACTTACAGAAAGGGGGGGATTGCAAAAGGTCACTGACAGGCTGGTCAGTAAACTTTTTAGCCATTGGCATTACTTTCATTGACGTAATCCCGCGCATATTGTTCAATATCTGCCTGAAGTTGAGCTTTCATTTCTTGAAATTCAGACTCACTGTAGTCTCGCTCAGCAATTTTAGCATTGTAATATGGAAGCGCGAGCTCTTGGCGCAGGCGCTGCTCTAATTCTTTTCTGTTCATTTCAACCTCCCAAAGGGGTTTCACACTGCTTTGTGAAACACTAATCTTATTTAAAATTATATCATAAAACAAGGGTGAAAAATGAGCAAAAGATTTTGACTTACTGATGGAGCTGTCAGTTGAAGTGCAGCTTTGAGAAGTTTTTGATAAAATAGAGAAAGATTGGAGAAAATATGTCTTTATTAGCTTTTACACTCTGCATGTTGCTTTTAGGCTTCGTGGCAGGAGTTTTTGGCTCTATTTTAGGGTTAGGCGGTGGAATCATTATCACACCGATTATTACAACTTTTTTTGGAGTTGATATAAAATATGCAATTGGTGCAAGTATCGTAGCAGTCATTGCAACAAGTTCGGGGGCGGCCATTTCTTATCTGAAAGATGATATGATCAATGTGCGCGCCGCCATGTTCTTAGAAATTTTTACCACTATTGGTGGGCTTGTGGGAGCCATCTTAGCAGGCTTCTTTGATGCAACCATCTTGAATATCCTCTTTGGCTGTCTTTTAGTCTTTCAAGGTTATAATATGTGGAAGAAATTGCATAAAGGTGAAGAAGTCCTTCAAAATGCGCAAGCAGATAAAGTGGCTGAAAAATTGAAATTAAATTCCAGCTATTATGATAAACAGCTTGGTAAGGAAGTGCCTTATCAAGTAGAAAAAGTTCCAGCAGGTGCTGGTGTTATGCTAGGCGCTGGGGTGGCTTCTGGTTTACTAGGAATCGGTTCGGGTGTATTTAAGGTCATGGCGATGGATTCCATGATGAAAATGCCTCTAAAAGCTTCCACGGCAACGTCAAATTTGATGATTGGGGTAACAGCTGCAGCTTCTGCGACGGTTTATTTCTTTAATGGTTATGTGGATCCTACTTTAGCAGGTCCACTCGCCATTGGTATCGTCGGGGGAGCCGCATTAGGTTCTAAAATTATGCCGAAATTACCTGCGAAAACGATTCGTATCATCTTTATTCCTGTCATTTTAATTATGGCGTTACAAATGTTGCTTAAAGGATTGGGGGTAACTTTCTGATGAAAAATGAAGAAATGACTAAAGAAGAACTCTTGAAAATTGAGCGCAACATCGGTAAAATACTGCGGGCGGGTGTATTTGTGAGCTCTGCGGTAATTATTGTTGGAATTCTCATGTTTGTATTGACGGGGCATTCCGGGTATGCAACGGGCGAGTGGCCTGTGCGCTTTGACGCTATCTTATCTGGCTTGGTCGGTTTTAAAGCTTTGGCGTGGTTAATGACGGGTTTATTTTTATTGATTTTAACTCCAGTTTTGCGTGTCGTGGCCTCCATCTTTTCTTTTGCAAGAGAAGGGGATAAACTGTATGTAGCAATCACGACCTTAGTTCTGGTTATTTTATTAGTTGCCATGATTATTGGTCACGGTGGAGCCTAAATAAAAAAGAAACACCTCTTTGGATGGGGTGTTTCTTTTTTATTTTTAGGGCTTTTGCCTTAAGGCATAGGCCAATCTCAAGCTTGCATTTTTATAATGAAACTGTTATCATATAAAATATTGGGGAAGTGGTGGAATGGCAGACACGCATGCTTCAGGTGCATGTGCTCGAAAGAGCGTGAGGGTTCAAATCCCTTCTTCCCCATCAAAAACACAAAGGGACGGTTGGCTGGGTGCCAACTGTTTTTTGTATAAATAAGAAGGGATATAAAAGTTTGCAAAGACTAACGAAAGAAGCATTGCAAGCCCTCATTGATGAGCAGCCACTGCGTTCCTTATCGAGTATAGGAGCCATGACTGGTCAGTCCCGTGGGGCGATTGAAAAATTATTAAAAACGTATCAGCTTGAGGATTACCGCAATCGAAAAATTAAACGTTTGCGGGGACCTAAGGCAAGAAAACGACGTGATATTCAAAATTAAGCGAGGAAAGAAGGAACAGATATGGCAAAAATCGCATTTATAGGTACAGGCGTGATGGGAGCTGCAATGGCAGGGCATCTGATGGATGCTGGTCATGACTTAATTGTCTATAACCGAACAAAATCGAAAACAGATGACTTAGTAGCACGTGGAGCGAGCTATGCACAAAGTCCAAAATTGGCAGCTGAAAAAGCTGATTTCGTAATTACAATTGTAGGATATCCGAAGGATGTACGAGAAGTTTACTTTGGGACGGAGGGCATTTTTCAAAATGAGCTTTCGGGTAAGGTGCTGATTGATATGACTACGACTGAACCTACTTTGGCTAAAGAGATTTACACAGAAGCTGCTAAAAAAGAGGCAAGTGCGCTTGATGCGCCTGTTTCTGGTGGGGATTTAGGAGCTAAAAAAGCTACTTTAACCATTATGGTGGGTGGAGATGAGACTACTTATGATAAGGCTTATCCGCTGTTTGAAGCAATGGGGAAAACCATTACGCTCCAAGGTCCCGCGGGGAGTGGTCAGCACACTAAAATGGCTAATCAAATTTGTATTGCAGGAACAATGACGGGGATGACAGAGCTACTTGTCTATGCTCAAAAAGCAGGACTAGACTTGGAAAAAGTATTAACAACAGTCGGTGGCGGTTCTGGTGCCACATGGTCACTTGCCAATTATGCACCGCGCATTTTACGCGAAGATTACAGTGCAGGATTTTTTGTTAAACATTTCATCAAAGATTTAGGAATTGCCCTTGCTGAAGCGCAAAAGATGGGGCTGGAACTTCCAGCCACTGCTCAAGCTAAGAAGCTTTACGATCAGCTCGCTGACAAAGGCTTTGAAAATGATGGAACGCAAGCTTTGATTAAACTGTGGTGGGATCAAGGACATCTTCCAAAATAAGCAAAAAAGTTACTGACAGCTCTATCAGTAACTTTTTCATTTAAAAGACGTCATCATTGAATCTCAATCCGATGCGTGCTTTGTGTGGAGGACGATTTTGGTAAGTTGAGCGTCAGGACACCACCGTCATACTTGGCTGTGATGTGATCGCGCTCAACATTTGGCAAATGGTAAGAACGACTATAAGAGCCATAGTAGCGTTCGCTGTGGATGATTTCACCATCCTCATTCTTTTCTTCATTGGCTTTTTCTTGTTTACCAGATACACTCAGTATACCGTTCTCGTATTCTATCGCAATATTTTCTTTCTTTAAGCCAGGCAAATCAATTTTGACGCTGTAAGCCGTATCTGATTCGGAAACATCTGTTTTCATCGTCATTTGACGGTTAGAAGCAGGAAAACTAAAGCCATTTTTGAAGAAATTTCGACCGAAATGATTAAAGAAATCATCTCCAAAATCCATCCAATTGTTTTGATTGTTCATCAAATCGTTTGACATTGTAATACCTCCTCTAATAATAAAGATGGGAGTTCTACCGCCAAAAAAGCAGTACGATTAGTGTTTTGTTGGGGTGAAACTCCAGTTATCCTTTGGGTTATCTCTTAACCCTACACTTCTATTATAGTCAGTATTGGTCAAACTTTCAAGAAAAAAGCTCAAAAATTAGCACTTCAATACAGAGAGTGCTAATTCCTTTATCGTAAGGCTACTGATGGATTGGTCAAAAAATGTTATAATTAAGCGGAGAAGTCATGAGGATTTAATGATGAATAGTAAAAAAGAGGTAAAGCCATCGTCAGAGCTGACGGATATTAAGCAGGAATATGACCGTCAGGTAGAGCGTCTGGTCCATAAAATAAAAACGTTAGACTATGTTCAGGACTTTCAAAAAGCAGAAACCCATTTGATGGCTGAGAAGGAACTTTTTGAAACCCAAGAAGAAATGAAACAATTACAAAAAGAGGCTACCCTCTACCAAAAAATAGGAAAAAGTCAGGCTTATAAAGAGACTGCTCAGGCGGCACAAAAGCTGGAAAAAAAAATTAAACATCATCCTATCGTGGAAGATTATGCGATGAAATTGGAAAATGTTAATGATTTAGTTCAGTATGTAACCGGTCAAATTGAGGAAAAAGTGAATAGTCTTTTAAAAACGGATGAGTAAAGTGCTTACTGACCAGCCTGTCAGTAATAAAAACTTATAAAGCAATTACTGACCACTTGGTCAGTGAAAAATAACGAGAAAAGAGAGAGAAATGGCTGAGAAAATATCACCAGGAATGCAACAGTACTTGGATATCAAAAAAGATTATCCAGATGCTTTTTTGCTCTTTCGGATGGGCGATTTTTATGAACTTTTCTATGAGGATGCAGTTAATGCCGCGCAAATCTTAGAGCTGACGCTGACCTCTCGCAATAAGAATTCTGCACAGCCCATACCAATGGCAGGCGTCCCTCATCACGCCGCAACTGAATACATCGATAAACTCGTTAATTTGGGTTACAAAGTAGCAGTTGCGGAGCAAATGGAGGACCCTAAAAAAGCGGTAGGAATCGTGAAACGTGCTGTGACACAGGTCATCACACCTGGTACAACGATTGATCATGCGAATGCTGTGGACAATAATTTCCTAGTTGCTATTGAGCAGCAAGAACAGCGTTTTGCCCTGTCATATATGGATTTGTCCACAGGCGAATTTAAGGTAACGGTCTTGCAAGATTTTTCTGCAGTAGTGGGCGAAATTGCCTCACTCAAAGCGCGTGAAGTGGTCATCGGATTTTTATTAGATGAGTCCCAGAAAAAGATTTTGGATAAGCAAATGAATTTGCTGCTCTCGGAGCAACTTGACCTACCTGAAACACTCCAGATGGAGCATGGGGACCTCTCTGCCATTGAAGAACAGGTAGCTTTGAAGCTGTTAGCTTACGTCAAGCGTACACAAATGAGAGACTTGAGCCATTTACAAGAGGTTGAGCATTACGAGATTAAAGACTTTTTGCAGATGGATTTTGCCACTAAAACTTCTCTGGAGTTGACAGTGAATAAACGAGAAAATAAAAAGCATGGCACGCTCTATTGGTTATTAGATGAGACGAAGACGGCCATGGGAACCAGAATGTTACGCACATGGATTGAGCGCCCTTTGATTTCTGAAGTAGCCATAGCTAAACGGATGGCAATCGTACAGCTCTTTTTGGATCATTTCTTTGAACGTTCCGATTTGATTGAAGCACTAAAAGGGGTCTATGATTTAGAACGTTTAGCTTCGCGTGTATCATTTGGGAAAGCTCTCCCCGTTGATTTTTTACAGCTTGCACATTCGTTATCAAATGTTCCTGCAATAAAAAATATCTTGGAGTTGCTACCGCAAGAACAGATGAAGCAACTTATAGAACGTTTAGATGCCCTTCCAGAGCTTGCGGATTTAATCCATCAGTCAATCAGTGAAGAAGCTTCTCGAACCATTACCGAGGGTGGTATCATTAAAACGGGTTATAATCCTCAATTAGATAAATACCGGGAAGCCTTAGAAAATGGCACCTCTTGGATTGCTCAGTTAGAGGCTACTGAAAAAGCACGTACGGGGATTTCCACTTTACGGATTGATTATAATCGCAAAGATGGCTATTATTTTCACATTACTCAGAGCCAACTGGATAGCGTACCTGAGCATTTTTTCCGTAAAGCAACGCTTAAAAATTCTGAGCGCTTCGGCTCACAAGAGTTAACGGAAATCGAAGAAATTATGTTAGAAGCTCGGGAGAAATCTAGCATACTTGAATACGAACTTTTTATGAGTGTAAGGGATCAAACGGAGCAGTATATCTCGAGGCTCCAAGCTTTAGCTAAGACCATTGCTGAAATAGATTGCCTACAAAGTCTCGCCGTCGTTGCTGAAAAGCAAGGCTATGTCCGGCCTGTTCTCACTGAAAATTCTAGGCACGTTGAGATAAAAGCTGGCCGTCACGCTGTCGTTGAAGCGGTCATGGGTGCTCAAGAATATGTGCCAAATGACATCGCACTACCAGAACAAACGGATATTCAATTGATCACAGGGCCTAATATGTCTGGGAAGTCAACTTATATGCGTCAATTTGCTTTAACGGTCATCATGGCTCAAATTGGTTCTTTTGTGCCTGCCGAAAGTGCGGCTCTTCCTATTTTTGATGCCATCTTCACTCGTATCGGCGCAAGTGATAATTTGATTTCCGGTGAGTCAACATTTATGGTCGAAATGTCAGAGGCCAATCATGCGATTCAGAAGGCGACAAGTCGAAGCTTGATTATTTTTGATGAATTGGGGCGCGGAACGGCAACCTATGATGGGATGGCCCTCGCCCAAGCAATTATCGAGTATGTGCATGAGCATATTGGGGCAAAAACGCTTTTTGCAACACATTACCATGAACTCACAGAACTGGATCAAACCTTGGAACATCTGGATAATGTCCACGTCGCCACCTTGGAACAAAATGGTAATGTTACCTTCTTGCATAAAATTACAGAAGGGCCAGCTGATAAATCTTATGGGATTCATGTTGCTAAAATTGCAGGGCTTCCTAGTGATTTGCTTGAGCGTGCCGATTTAATTCTCCAAAAATTGGAAAATAAACCTTTACCTGCAAAAAAAGTAGAAGCGCAAGAGGAACAACTTAGCCTTTTTGACATCGATGAAAATTATTCGGAAATCATCGATAAACTTAAAGACCTGAATGTAGATAATATGACCGCACGGGAGGCTCTAAACTTCTTATGGGAGTTAAAGGATGCTTTGTGAGGGGAGATTGCACGTATAATTTTGAAATCCCAGCTTGAATTGTTAAAATAAGGAGAGAAAAAGGTTATAATAAGCATAAAGCCCACGTTTCACTGCAGAGCACCTAAGGAGGTACAGTATGGAAAAAGAAAACCCACAGCACCCTGATAACACACCTAAAGAGCCAGAAGTAGGTCCTGAAATGCCAGTTCCAGAGCCAACGCTCGTTCCGTCCCCAGAAGCCCCAGAAGTTAGCCCTGAGCCAGAGATTCCTCATCCCAAACCTGAACCGGCTCCAGGTCCGGAGGTGCCCCAACCCCAGACAATCCCCGAGGTACCGAACCCCCAACCAGAAATCATGCCTGACCGACCTGTAACGACCCAGCCTGAAACTGTGGACCCATTCATTTCGCAGAAGCAAAGTGAAGAGCGAGGAACTTCACAACAAGATACTGCCACTACTCAAGCAGTTCCTTATGCGGATCTGCCCAATTCTTCAGCATTCGCAAATACAGGCATTAAACCTAAGTGGAACTGGGGTGCTTTCTCTTTTACCATGTGGTTTGGGATTGCGAATCGGGCCTATCTTGGTTTGCTGATTCTTATCGGTCTGATTCCTTGGATTGGTTGGATTTTTGCTATTGTTTGGATGATTGTGTATGGCTTTAATGGAGAAAAATGGGCACTTGAGAACAGAAGCAATCACTACCGTGATGAAGAAGAATTTCGGAAAATTATGGATGGTTGGAACCGTGCAGGTTTAATTGCTTTCATCGTTGGGATTGCTGCCTTGCTTTTAGTGATTCTTCTCTTTTCTGTTATAGCGATGGTCCTTTTCAATAACATGCATTTTATTGAAGATCAATTTAATCAAAATTACAATAGCTTTAGCAACTATTGAGTAAAAAATCAAAAGCGGGACGACCGCTTTTTGTGTTATAATTAGTATTAATTTTCATGTAGGAAGAGAGCGAGGATTTTGTGGGAAAAATTGTAGAACTAAATGAAGCACTCGCCAACCAAATCGCGGCTGGTGAGGTTGTAGAACGTCCAGCCAGTGTGGTCAAAGAATTAGTAGAAAATTCAATTGATGCTGGTAGCACCAAAATCATTGTGAGCATTGAAGAAGCAGGGCTCAAAAAGATTGAGGTAACAGATAACGGATCGGGTTTGGAAAAAGAGGACGTAGCATTGGCTTTACGTCGTCACGCCACTAGTAAAATTAAAACAGCGTCGGACTTATTTCGGATACGGACGCTTGGTTTCCGAGGAGAGGCACTTCCGTCCATCGCTTCGGTCAGCCTGCTAACCCTAGAAACCAGTAATGCTAAGGAAAATTCGGGAACGAAGTTGTTTGCTAAGGGAGGTGTAATTGAAAGTATTGAACCTCTTGCTCAAAGAGTTGGTACAAAAATTGTAGTGGCAGATCTTTTTTATAATACACCTGCACGCCTTAAATACATTAAATCACTTCAAGCAGAATTGTCTCATATCACTGATATCCTCAACCGTTTGAGTTTGGCACATCCTGAGATTTCCTTTACTTTGATTAATGAAGGACGTGAATATTTAAAAACTGCCGGAAACGGAGATTTACGCCAAGTAATTGCCTCCATCTATGGTATAGCCACAGCCAAAAAAATGAGGCAGATTCAGGGAGAAGACTTGGATTTTGAGCTAACGGGATATGTGAGCCTACCAGAGTTAAGCCGAGCCAATCGCAATTATATTACTCTCCTGATTAATGGTCGTTTTATAAAAAACTTCTTATTGAATCGAGCAATTTTAGAAGGCTATGGCAATCGCTTAATGGTGGGACGCTTTCCGATTGCTGTTTTGTCCATTCAAATTGATCCTCATCTGGCTGACGTGAATGTTCATCCGACGAAGCAGGAAGTTCGTTTGTCTAAAGAGCGTGAATTGATGCGATTGATCACAGGGGCAATTGATACCGCACTTTCGCAAGGTGTGCTTATCCCTGAAGCTCTAGAGAATTTGCAAGGGCAGAAAAAACAAACTCCAAGCTCATCAGCGATTCAAACGGAACTTCCTTTACAGAATGCGCCACTTCATTATGATAAGATTCGGCAGGATTTCTATGTGAATGAGGAAGCTACCTTTGTTGCTAAGCCAAAAGTTGACACCAATCTCACTGACCAAGTGGTCAGTCCTTCTTTATCAGTCGATCAAGGGTCCGATGCGTTAGCAAAGGAGGAGGAAAGCAATGAACAAGCGGCGTCGGTTGCCGCTTCACAAAGCAGCGCTCAATTTCCTCAGCTCGATTATTTGGCGCAACTTCATGCGACCTATCTGCTTTGTCAAGCCCCTGAAGGGCTCTATCTTGTCGATCAGCATGCAGCTCAAGAACGCATAAAGTATGAGTATTGGCGCGATAAGATTGGAGAGGTTAGCATGGAGCAACAAGTCTTGCTCGCCCCCTACCTCTTTACTTTACCTAAAAATGAATTTTTACTCGTTGATGAACACAAGGCTATTTTGCACGAAGCAGGGATTTATTTAGAAACTTATGGGGAACAACAATTTATTCTCCGGGAACACCCGGTCTGGCTAAAAGAAAACGAGCTGGAAGAAACGATTAATGAAATGATGGCAATTCTCATCTCTCACCAGGATTTTTCGTTGAAGAAGTACCGGCACGATCTTGCAGCAATGGTGGCTTGTAAAAGTTCAATTAAGGCCAATCATCCGTTAGATGCCGTGTCAGCCCGTGCTTTATTAAGTGACTTGGCAAAGTGTCAAAATCCGTACAGTTGCGCCCACGGCCGCCCTACCATCGTCCACTTTTCAACAGACGATGTTCAAAAAATGTTTCGGCGTATTCAGGAAACGCATCGCTCCAAAGCTGCAAGCTGGAAAGATTTTGAGTAAGTGTCCCTCAAAAAGTTAATGACAGAGCTGTCAGTAACTTTTAATATTAAAATAAATGAGAAAAATAAAATATGTTTGAATATCTAAATGGAAAACTCGTTAAAATCTCCCCCACTAATATTGTAGTGGATTTGGGAGGAGTTGGCTACCTTGTTAGCGTGGCTAATCCCTATGCTTGGTCAAGTTTATTGCAGACCGAAGTCAAGATTTTTGTTCATCAGGTGATTAGAGAAGATGCACATACGCTGTATGGTTTTGTCAACGAAGCTGAAAAGTTGCTTTTTTTGCGCCTGATTAGCGTATCGGGTATTGGACCAAAGTCTGCCCTCGCCATTATTGCGGCAAGTGATAATGAAGGGTTGATAAACGCAATAGATAATAGCGACATCAAGTATCTGACAAAATTCCCGGGAGTCGGTAAAAAGACGGCAATGCAAATGGTCCTCGATTTAGCTGGTAAATTTGAAGCCAATGAGGCCGTGGGACTCTCTTTGCTTGATAACGATTCTACAGGTAATCTGGCACTTGAAGAGGCAATGGAAGCCTTACAAGCGCTTGGTTACAAGGTAACCGAATTGAAGAAGATTGAGAAGAAACTCGCTCAAGAAGGCGTCATGACCAGCGAAGCTTATATCAAAGCGGCTTTGAAATTAATGATGAAGTAATAAGTTCTTATTGTTGTTTTTCATAAGCTTTTTATCGCCTTTGTCAGAATAACTTGCTATAATAAACATAAGATGAATGATATTTTAAATAAGGAACCAATGGAGGATGAGGCTGGGTTGGAGAAATCTCTTCGCCCTCAGTACTTCAATCAATATATTGGTCAAAATAAAGTTAAAGAACAGCTAGAAATTTTTATCAAAGCAGCTAAAATGAGAGAAGAGGTGCTGGATCATGTCTTGCTCTTTGGTCCTCCTGGTTTAGGGAAGACGACGATGGCTTTTGTTATTGCCAATGAGCTGGGGGTTAACATCAAGCAAACGGCTGGACCAGCGATTGAAAAGCCAGGTGATTTGGTAGCAATTTTGAATGAATTGGAACCAGGAGATGTTCTTTTTATTGATGAAATCCACCGCATGCCTATGCAAGTTGAGGAAATCTTATATAGTGCTATGGAAGACTTTTACATTGATATTATGCTAGGCTCAGGAGATGGGTCGCGCTCGGTCCACTTGGAGCTTCCGCCCTTCACTTTAGTCGGGGCAACTACAAGGGCAGGTATGCTTTCTAATCCTTTGCGTGCACGCTTTGGAATATCAGCCCATATGGAATACTATCAAGAAGAAGATTTGGAAGAAATCGTTAAGCGTACAGCAGATATTTTTGAAGTCGAAGTGGTTGAAGGGGCGGCCTTGGAGATTGCGTTAAGGAGTCGTGGCACCCCGCGTATCGCCAATCGCCTGTTGAAGAGGGTCCGTGACTTTGCTCAAATCATGGGGGATGGTCGTGTCGATAAAGCCATCACCGATAAGGCTTTGACAATACTTGATGTAGACAGTGCTGGGCTTGATTATATCGACCAGAAAATTTTGAAAACCATGATTGAGATGTATCATGGGGGGCCAGTCGGTTTAGGCACTCTAGCGGTTAATATTGCTGAGGATCGTGAAACTGTAGAAGATATGTATGAGCCCTACTTGATACAAAAGGGATTTTTGATGCGTACAAAACAAGGACGTCAGGCAACAAGAAGAGCTTATGAGCATTTGGGTTATCCCTATCAAGATGAAAAATGAAATTAAATCACTGACCAAGCTGTCAGTGATTTTTACTTTGCCTTTCAGAAGGGTTCTGTATTCTTAAAAGAAATAAGGTATAATAGAAGGTAAGACACACTTGCGTGGGTGAATAAGAAGAACAAAGGAGAGTGTATGGAAAAAATTGTTTTTGTCTGTCTGGGAAATATTTGTCGAAGTCCAATGGCAGAGTTTGTTATGAAAAATGAACTAACAAAAGCAGGCCTTCAAACAAAGTATCATATCGAAAGTCGTGCCACTTCCTCTTGGGAACATGGTAATCCGATCCATTCCGGCACGCAACTTCTCTTAAAGCAAGAAAAGATTCCATTTGATAAGAAAAAAACAAGTCAAAAGATAAGTTTGGAAGATTTTTCAGCATTTGACCAGATTATTGCGATGGATCACTCTAACGTTCAAGATTTGAAAAAAATGGCTCCAGCTGACTTGCAATATAAAATTAAAATGTTGCTCGAAGAAGATGTACCTGATCCTTGGTATACTGGAGATTTTGAAGAAACTTACCGCTTGGTCAGTAAAGGCTGTCAGAAAATTTTGGCTAAAAAAGAATGAAAATTCTGTATAAATGATGCTGATGTGAGATAATCTCACATTAACCCTTGACATTGTGCAAAACAAGGTCTATAATGAAAAACATGGAGGCGATACTTAGTGAAAGAACGTGAATTAAGACGCTCTATGGCAGTTCTTCCGATTGGGACTGTCATGAAACTCACTGATTTAAGTGCACGGCAGATTCGATATTATGAAGAGCAAGAATTGATTTTTCCAGAGCGCAACGACGGTAATCGTCGGATGTACTCACTTAATGACATTGATGCTCTCTTTGATATCGCAGATTTATTGCATGAAGGCAATAATATTGCAGATATTAAAGAAATCTATGCCAAGAGAGATGCGAAAAAAGGTCAAACGCTCTCAATTAGCGAAGTTCACCATGCACTTGAACGCGAATTTGCCCAACAAGGGCGATTTGGTACGCCTGATCCGACTCATTTTACCCAGCCCCGCATGTAAAGGAGGGTAACAACTGCGTCAACTTTCTTTACAGGGCATTGCAAAACGAGAAGGTCTTCAAGCTTTACAGGAAGCTTGGGAGATCCGACTTCACCCCATAGGAGAACACACTAATGGTAATCACAGCAGCAGACATTCGTCGTGACGTTAAAGAAAAAGACATCAAATTTTTACGCTTGATGTTTACTGATATCTTGGGAACGCTCAAAAATGTAGAAGTTCCAGCGACAGATGAGCAATTGGACAAATTGTTTGAAAATAAAATGATGTTTGATGGTTCATCGATCGAAGGCTTTGTGCGCATCAATGAATCAGATATGTACCTTTATCCAGATCTTGACACTTGGATAGTATTTCCTTGGGGGGATGAATATGGCAAGGTTGCCGGTGTAATTTGTGATGTTTACACTGCTGAAGGAGAACCATTTGCAGGTGACCCACGTGGTGTTTTGAAACGTAATTTGAAAGCAATGGAAAAATTAGGCTTTAAAAACTTTAATCTTGGACCTGAGCCTGAGTTCTTCCTTTTCAAACTTAACGAAAATGATGAACCTACACTTGAAGTGAATGATAAAGGTGGTTATTTTGACCTTGCACCAACCGACCTTGCTGGAAACACAAGACGTGAAATCGTCAACGTGTTGACAGACCTTGGTTTTGAAGTGGAAGCTTCTCACCACGAAGTAGCAATCGGACAACATGAAATTGATTTTAAATATACTAATGCTTTGAAGGCATGTGATAATATTCAAATTTTTAAACTTGTTGTTAAAACAATTGCGCGTAAACATGGTTTACATGCAACGTTTATGGCAAAACCCGTTCACGGAATCAACGGTTCTGGGATGCACTGTAACATGTCTTTATTTACAGAAGATGGTGCCAATGCCTTTGCGGATCCAACAGGTGATATGGGACTTTCAGATGTTGCCCATAGCTTTATTGCCGGTCTCTTGAAACATGCTTATAACTTTACAGCCATTACAAACCCAACTGTTAACTCATATAAACGTTTGGTTCCTGGTTATGAAGCACCCGTTTATGTCGCTTGGGCTGGACGTAACCGATCACCTTTGATTCGCGTACCTGCTTCACGTGGTTTGTCAACTCGCGTTGAACTTCGTGCGGTTGACCCAACAGCAAATCCATACCTTGCCTTGGCTGTTCTATTAGCAGCTGGTCTTGACGGTGTTGAGAATAAAATGGAAGCGCCAGAAGCTATTGAGTCAAATATTTATGTGATGACAGAAGAAGAACGTAAAGCACACGGCATTACTGATTTACCTTCAACATTGCACAATGCGGTAAAGGCCTTGCGCGAAGATGAGATTGTCACAGAAGCGCTAGGCGAACATGTTTTGGTTAATTTTGTTGAAGCAAAACGTATCGAATGGGCAAGCTATGCACAATTTGTATCGCAGTGGGAAATCGATAATTACTTAGAACTCTACTAATATAAAATTAAAAAGCACAAACAGGAGTAGCCTGTTTGTGCTTTTTTAACTTTCTTTTTTACTCGATCTCACTAATCGTCAAGACGTTAAAAGCTGACTTACCATCTTCAGACATTAAAAAGCCTTTTTGATCAGCGACATAATCAATAGCTTCTTGGAAACTACCAAATTCTTTTACTGCCGAAAGGTTCTTAACGGCTCCCACATAATTGTTAACAGGTTCTTCATAAGAAGCAATTCCTTTAAATTTAAATTTCATAGGACTTATCCTTTCATTTTCTTCTAATTTCATTATAACAAAGCAGAAATATATTGTGAAATTATACGCTCTTGAGAGAAATGTCGTCAAAAAAAGCCAGATTCTTTGAAAAAAAAGCTCTGGCAGTGTAAACTTAAGGGAGAAGAGAAAAAGAAGAAAGGAAGCCGAATCGACGCTTTTATGACCGAAGGGTTTGATTTGCAAAAATAAGAATGGATTTAAATGAGCTAAAAGAATCATTAAAAACGTTAGAACCAGGTGAAATTGCAACTGTAGCCATGATTGACCGTGGGGCTTATGCTGAAATGCAAGATGCTGTCTCTGGGGGTTCAAAAATGGCGACCGGCATTTTTAAAGACTTAGCGGCAGAACTAAAGGCAGAGGATGAAGACTTAACAGTAGTAGGTCGTGTAGATATTGATGTGGCACTCACGCAAGAGGATATTGATGCTTCTCTTGAACAGATGTCGGCTCCTTATCATATTATCTTTCTAGAGTGTTTGTATCTGGGCACAACAGAGATTAAAAGTTTCCTCTATACGTTAAAGGAAAACAACCTACTGGCTTCTAGTAAGGTGGTTTTACTCGATCTGCCTCAGTTAGAATATATGATGTTGAAAGATAGTTTGACTGATGAATTCAACTTATAAAAAGTTACTGACCAATCGGTCAGTAACTTTTTATTTAAGGCGAGCTTTACTCTGGTATTCGCGAGAGTTTTTCATAATATCTTGGTAGGTTTGTAAAATCGTTTCCTGATAAGCGGGAGTTTTAATGGCCTGTTGAGCCCGATTTAAAACTTCCTGTTCACGAGTGGAGTCAAGAATATTATGACCCTGAGCCTCTTTTACTTCACTGATTTTTTGGACAATCGTCATTCTTTTTTCTAGGAGTTGGATAATATCTTGATCAACTTGGTCGATTTGGTTTCGAAGTTCTTCTAAATTCATGTGTTTTATTATAACAAAATACTTGAGTTGTAGGTAGCTCTAACTCCAGGTTTAGACTCAAAAAATTTGTCAGACGACTGCCGAGGCATTCACCAGTTTTTTTAATGACCACTTTTAAAAAATCTATCAAAAAAATAAAAGAAAAATGTTATAATTGGTTTACTGTTGCCAGAGTTTTTATCTAGAAAAGGCACGAAGCTAACGAAGAAAAGAAGTGAATATAATGAATAAAGAAGAAAAAATAGAAGGTTACGAAATGCTTAATTTGCAACTCAAGGGACTATTGAGCGAGCAAAATTATACAATTTCTAACTTGGCCAATGCGAGCAGTTTGCTCTGGAACTTTTTGCCAAAACAGGTTTACACGGGCTTTTACCTCTACAATGGTGAAAAGTTGATTTTAGGTCCCTTTCAAGGCTCAGTCTCCTGCGTTGAGATTGAATTAGGAAAAGGGGTGTGTGGTGAAGCAGCAGAAAATCGCGAGACGGTAATTGTTGATAATGTCAAAACCCATAAAAATTATATTTCGTGTGATGGACGAGCCATGTCTGAAATCGTGGTTCCTCTTGTTAAAAATGGACATTTAATGGGTGTTTTGGACTTAGATAGCTCAGAAATTGGTGCTTATGATGCGATAGATCAAAAATATCTTGAAGAATTCAGTCGTATTTTATGTGAATGTACAGATTTTGAATTTTTCCCTGTTGGTTGATAAAATAGTTCAAAAGACTGTGAAAAGGATGTAAATTTGAAGAGGCTAAGGAGAGAAAAATGAGTAAAGTAGTTGAAAAATTTATTGCTGATAAGTTTGGAAGTCAGGGTGGAGCAAAGGTCACACCTGCTAATCTTGGAGAACCGCGTGAGTTTGCACGTGAACTTGGCAATTTTTTATATCAGCTTCATCGCTTACCACTTGAGACAGCCCCAGCCCCAAGCTTTGAGAATGCTTTTGCAGGACAAGATTTGATTTTCTTTGAAGCGGAATTTACAGAACTCCTCACCCAGTATCAAAAAATTGTTCCAGCAGAACTTCTTCAAGAACAATTCACACGAGCGGCCAAAACAAAATGGCAGAAAAAACCAGTCTGGGTCTTGGGGCGCTTTTGGCCAGAAAATCTTAGTGTGACAGATGGGAAGCTTACTGGTGTAAAAGCTACTGATCAAGCGGTCAGTGGTGATCCTGCTTGTGATTTGGCCATCGCTTGGACACTTTTTGACGAAAAAGCGCGTAAAATCTTTTTCAGTGCTGCTGACACGGATACGCAAACCATTGATCGTGCAAGAATGTTTGCCTTACGAACAGCCCTGAAAAATTATCAATCACAGGATATTGATCTTTTGATTCAGTCTCGCGATGCTTCAACTGAAATATTGAAAGATTTAAATTATACCATCGCTCAAGATATGTATTAATAAAAAATTTTGCTGACCGAGCTGTCAGCTCTTTTGAGTTAAAAAAGATTTAAGCATACCACCCAAAATAGAAGGAAAATATGGCATACCAAGCACTTTATCGAAAATATAGAAGTCAAAGGTTTGATGAGATGGTCGGACAGGAAGTTGTTGCGACTACACTGAAGAATGCAATCATTAATCATCAGATTTCGCACGCCTATCTCTTTAGTGGACCCCGTGGAACGGGTAAGACTTCTGCGGCAAAAATCTTTGCCAAAGCAATCAATTGTCCAAATCAAGTGGATGGAGAACCTTGTAATAACTGTTTTATTTGTGAGGCGATCACAAAAGGGACCCTTGATGATGTAATTGAATTAGATGCTGCTTCAAATAATGGAGTAGATGAAATACGGGAAATACGGGATAAGTCTACTTATGCCGCCAGTCAGGCAACTTATAAGGTTTACATTATCGACGAGGTACATATGTTGTCTACTGGAGCCTTTAACGCTTTGTTAAAGACCTTGGAAGAACCGACAGAAAATGTTGTCTTTGTTCTTGCAACCACAGAGTTACAAAAAATACCTGCCACCATCATTTCGCGGGTGCAACGCTTTGCCTTTAAGTCGATTACCACTGCGGCGATTCGTGATTATTTAGCAAAAATTTTGGCAGACGAACAAGTTGAATTTGAACCCAAAGCACTTGAAGTATTAGCAAAGTCTGCCGAAGGTGGGATGCGCGATGCCCTCTCTCTTTTGGACCAAGCCCTCTCTTTTTCAGCAGGTAAACTTGAGGAGCAAGACGCTTTACTAGTGACAGGATCTATTGCAGAAGAAGCTTTAGTCAACTATGTTCAAGCTCTCTCAGAAAATGATGAAACAGCTGCATTGGAGGAACTATCCAAGAGCTTTTCTGAAGGAAAAAATATGCTTCGGTTTACCGAGGACTTGCTCGCTTATTTTAGGGATTTGCTTTTGGCGGATCAATCCACACTTTCTGTGTCACGTCAGCAGATTTTTAGCTGGATTGACATTGCGATTGAAAGTTTAAAAACAATCAAAGAAACAACTCAAGCAAAAATTGCTGCAGATGTGATGACCATGCGTTTGGCAGAAAAAACAGCTGCGACGGAAAATGCTGTCGAATCTTCTCAATTGAGTCTAGAAGTGGCTGAGTTGAAAGTGGAAATTAACCAGCTTAAAGCGCGCTTAGGAGAAGGTAACCTACCTTCTTCAATGCCTTCATCACCTGATCGTCCGACGCCTTCAACTGTTCCTAAAAAATCAGGACCTAATAGAGATTTGATCTATAAAGCCTTAGCAGAAGCAACGAATGAGGCGCGTAAAGCTGTACTTGCAGCCTGGCCAGAGCTTGTTGCTTCTATCAGTAAACCGGCAGAGCGAGCCTTACTTAATAACACCGCTCCTGTGGCAGCATCTGATCATTTTGTAGTTGTGACCTTCCCGCATGAAAACTTAGCTAAACGGGTAAGTGAAAATACTGATTTGCAACTCTTTTGTGGAAAGCTCTTAAGTTCTATCGTTGGTTTTTCTCCTGAAATCATTGCCCTCGCTGAGCAAGAATGGCAAGAAGTCCGGGCAGAATATGTCGCAAACCTCAAATCCGAAAAGACAGAACCCTTAGAGGAGGAACAACCTTCAAAGGACGAAGGGCTAGATCTTGCAAAATCACTTTTTGGTGAGAAAGTCATTGAAATTAATGATTAATATTTGTTATAACAGCAATAAAAATGCAATTTTAGGATTGTGTTTTTATTTTTTAGTGCTATAATAACGTTAAAGAAAACGCTTTTTCTTCGGTGCTTTCTAGTAAAAGAGGGCTGCTGAAGCAGTAAGCCAATTGGCTAATAATTTTTCAAAAAGTGAAAAGATTTTTTAGGGTTTTGTATTTTCTTAGCGGCTTCTCTACTTTTATAATTTAACCCTGTTGGTGGCTATTGCGTGATAGGATTTTGTGACATCAGAGAGGAGAAGGCGATGAAAGCAAAACTTGGTAACACGGAGATTGATTATTGGCAAATCAGTTTAACTCAACCGTCAAAGGAAACCTGGGTCTTGGAAGCTTTTCAAAAAAAGCAACTTTCTTGGAGTGGACAATTTGCACTCACCCTTAAAGAAAAGCAACAGCTACAAAAGCAAGGGATGGGAAAGACAGGTCCTGCGCAGCAGGGAGAATTTGCTCAAGAAGTTGAAAGCCTTGAGTGGACGGGACTTTACATTTCCCTCAATAAAATGGGCAATGCCTATCCTGAAAGTATTCTGCTAATAGTTAATCAATTCCGAATTCCCGCTTTTGGACATCTTGGAGAATATCTGGTGCGGACGTCGACAGGTGCACTTGAAGTTTATTCTGAGAAGAAATTTAAGCGCGATTTAACGAAAATATCGAAATAAAAAGACCACTCGTTTGAGTGGTCTTTTTATTTTTTTAATCTTTGTGGCGACTCAAATCAACTTCTTTTAGTGGAATGAGTTTTGTTTTATTTTTAATTTTATAGCCAAAGTATAAGATAAAGAATAGAGGAATCGCTGCATACATGACAACTCCTTGAACCCATGTTGAACCAAAGAGTAACATCGGGTCTTGCCCAAGCGTGACTAAAATAGTCATCAATAAAGCTAAGAGAGGGCCAAATGGGAACAATTTAGCGTGGTAAGGGAGGGCTTTCGTATCTTTTCCTTGAGCAACATAAGCGCGCCGGAAACGGAAATGACTGATTGCAATACCGATCCAAGCGATGAAACCTGTTAACCCTGAGGCAGATACGAGGAAAGTAAAGAAGCTCACACCATAAATAGAAGTTAAGAAAGTCAATAGAGCCACAGCCGTCGTAGCCAACAAAGCGATAAAGGGAATTCCGTTTTTAGAAGTTTTGGAAAAGATTTTTGGAGCCCCTCCATCTTTTGCAAGGGAGTAAAGCATCCGTGTAGAAGCATACATCCCAGAGTTGGCTGCCGATACTACAGAGGTTAAAACAACCGCATTCATTACACTGGCAGCGATAGAAAGTCCCACCCGTTCAAAAACAATGGTGAAGGGGCTTTGGGCAGCAGAGTCTCCTCCGACTAAATGTGGGTCAGTAAAAGGTATAATAGCTGCCATGACAAAAATAGACAAGATATAAAAAACAAGGATACGCCAGAAGATAGAATTCATGGCTTTAGGAATTGATTTTTCGGGATTTTCGGCTTCACCAGCTGTGATTCCGAGCAACTCAGTACCTTGGAAAGAGAACCCAGCTACTAGCAAGACGCCAAGAATCCCTCCACCAGTCGTAAAGCTTCCTAAACCTCCGACAAAACCATGATTTCCTACGGAAAGATTTTTGGCAACGTCAATATGGCCGCCCATAATATTAAAAATTGATAAGAAACCAATAATCAAGAAGAGTACAACTACCGTGATTTTGATTGCTGACAGCCAGTACTCCGTCTCACCGAAAGTTTTTACCGACAAAGCGTTAATAGAAAAGACAACTACTAAAGCGATAAGAGAGAAAATCCAACTTGGAACGTCAGGTAACCAGAATTTCATACAAAGAGCTACGGCGGTGAGGTCTACTGCAACAGTAATCGCCCAATTAAGCCAATAGTTCCACCCTAGAGCAAAACCAAAAGCGGGATCCACATAGCGCGTTCCATAATCAGAAAAAGAACCTGATGTAGGAAGGTAAGTTGCCATTTCTCCTAGTGAAGTCATCAAAAAGTAAACCATGGCTCCGATAAGGATGTAAGCTGTAAGGGCGCCGAAAGGTCCAGCGGTATGAATGACATCTCCAGAAGTCAAAAATAAGCCTGTTCCGATTGTCCCGCCTAGGGCAATCATTGAAACGTGTCGTGATTTTAAGCCGCGTTGTACGTGCGACTCATTGTTTGAAGAATTTTCCAAAATTCTCTCCCTAATAAAATTTATTCTACATCGAGGTGTTTATTATCTTCTGAGTTGCTCCTGTTAAGTTCAGCTCACTTTTTAGATAAAAACAAAAAAAGCAATCTTCTAGTAGATTGCTAAACGTACGAAAAAATTTTGAAATTTTCTGAACGAATAGCCCCCCGCTATGGTCAGTGACCATGTGCGACAGTCTAGTGAGTATTCCTCACTAGCCCAAAGATTTTGCTGAGCAACAAAACCTCTTCGGCAACCTCTCCTCTTTCTATGTGTCTTTGTTGTGCTCCAACTCGGCATAGATTCTTATCGGTTGCGACCTCTATCGATGTGTTACGTGTAATTTTAGCGTATTTTATAGAGGTTGTCAAGAATAAGAAGATGAAAGCTTTGTAAGCACTTGCCCTTCTTAGGTTTTGTTCGCCTTTTTTTATGGTATACTTATGAAGTAAGTCTGTTCAAGAAAAATTTGAACAGCAAAATATTCAGTGTTTCACTGAGCAATTCTAGGAGCAAAATATGGATTTTATTCGTGCAATAATTTTAGGGATTATTGAAGGGATTACAGAATGGTTACCTATTTCATCGACGGGACATTTAATAATTGCAGACGAGTTCATTCGATTGAATCAATCTGCAGCTTTCAAGGAAATGTTTGATGTGGTGATTCAACTCGGAGCAATTTTGTCTGTTGTAGTTTTATACTTTCATAAACTTAATCCTTTTAATCAACTTAATCCGAAAGATAAACAAAAAACACCACGTGAGATACAGTTGACTTGGCGTTTGTGGTTGAAAGTTTTAATTGCTGCGTTACCAGCAGCCATCATTGGCTTGCCTTTGAATGACTGGCTTGATGCACATTTTTACCACTTTGTCCCCGTGGCGTTCATGCTGATTATTTATGGGGTGGCGTTTATCGTGATTGAGCGACGCTGGGTGCCGAACCATCAGTTCTCAGTCGTTAATATTGATCGGTTACCTTATAAATTTGCCTTGTACATTGGTCTTTTTCAAGTGCTTTCTCTTTTACCAGGAACTTCCCGTTCTGGTGCTACGATTGTAGGGGCTTTATTAATTGGGGTCAGTCGAGCAGTGGCTGCCGAATTTACTTTCTTTTTAGGTATTCCTGTCATGTTTGGTGCCAGCTTTGTAAAAATTGTCGGCTTCATCAAGGGAGGAAATGTTCTTACCTTCGAGCAATTTGGCGTTTTATTGGTTGCCTGTGTGGTAGCCTTTGGTGTTTCGATGGTTGCTATTAAGTTCTTGATGGATTATGTGAAAAAACATGATTTCACTTTCTTTGGTAAATACCGGATTGTATTGGGTGTGATATTGCTGATTTATGCAGGCCTCAAAGCTTTGTTGGGTTAAGATAAAGAAGTTTACCGATCCTATGGAGCGGTATTTTTGAATGAAAAGTTAGACTAAAAAAAGCTGAATGAAAGTCCGACAATCAGCATGACGCATTAAATGTTACTGACCACTCTGTCAGTAAAAATTTGCTTGCAAAATGATCGAAGTTTTGCTATAATAGCTTTCTGTGGGAAAAACTCACAACTTACGCGGGCCTCAACCTGCGTCATTAGTCCAAAAGGAGGAAAAATCAATGACTAAATACGAAATTCTTTATATTATTCGTCCAAACATTGATGAAGAAGCAAAAGCTGCCCTCGTTGAACGTTTCGATACTATCTTGACTGACAACGGTGCTGTAAATCTTGAGTCTAAAGACTGGGAAAAACGCAAACTTGCTTACGAAATCAATGATTTCCGCGAAGGTCTCTACCACATCGCAACTTTTGAAGCTGAAACAACTTCAGAAGCGTTGAGCGAATTTGACCGTCTTGCTAAGATCAATCTTGACATTCTTCGTCATATGATCGTTAAAGTTGAAGCTTAATTAGCTTTATAGGAGAAGTTCATCATGATTAACAATGTAGTATTAGTGGGACGCATTACACGCGATCCTGAACTTCGTTATACCCCACAAAATCAAGCTGTTGCTACTTTCTCATTGGCGGTTAATCGTCAATTTAAGAACGCAAATGGCGAACGTGAGGCTGATTTTATTAACTGTGTGATCTGGCGCCAACAAGCTGAAAATTTAGCAAATTGGGCTAAAAAAGGAGCATTGATCGGAGTAACTGGTCGTATCCAAACGCGCAATTATGAAAATCAACAAGGCCAACGGGTTTATGTGACGGAAGTTGTGGCTGATAGTTTCCAAATGTTGGAAAGTCGTTCGGCTCGTGAAGGTATGGGCGGTGGAACTTCTACTGGTTCATATTCTGCACCAAGCCAATCTACAACTAATTCTCGACCACAAACGAATAATAATACCGCTACTCCGAATTTCGGACGTGATGCTGATCCATTTGGTGGCTCACCAATGGAAATTTCGGATGATGATCTTCCATTCTAGTCTTTAACAGGACATCTTAAAAAATAATATAAGGAGAAATAAAATGGCACAACAACGTCGTGGCGGCTTCAAACGCCGTAAAAAAGTTGACTTCATCGCTGCTAACAAAATCGAAGTCGTTGACTACAAAGATACTGAACTTTTGAAACGTTTTATCTCAGAACGTGGAAAAATCTTGCCACGTCGCGTGACTGGTACTTCAGCTAAAAACCAACGTAAAGTGGTTACAGCTATCAAACGCGCGCGCGTAATGGCTTTGCTTCCATTCGTAGCTTCTGACGAAAACTAATACATTTAAAAAAGACTGCAAAAGCAGTCTTTTTTGTTAGCTTTTACTGACGTTATCGTCAGTAAAAATCAGTAAAAAAGGTGCAGCTGACAGGGCGGTCAGAGTACTTTTTGAGAGTTACTATTTTTTTGTGGCATAAAATATGGTAGAATGGACAAATGATTGGATTGATAATCGGAGCGTTAGGTCTGATGTTACTGGGTTATGGTGTTTTTGTGGAGCCGCATTTAATGCAGGTGCGTCACATCAAGATAGCTGAGCAACAAAAGTTGACCATTGCTCATTTTACGGATACACATTTTACCTGGCATACCAGTGCTCGGCGTTTTAAAAAATTTGCAGAAGATATCGCTAAGCGACAACCAGATATGATTATTTTCTCGGGTGATTTGTTTGATAAGGTCACTTGGGCTCGTCACAAAAACTGGGAGAACTTACTGACCATGTTATCAGCGCTCACAGCTCCTTTAGGTAAGTTTGCGGTGCTTGGAAATCATGATTTTGATGAAGAAAAGTCTTCTCTATTTGTAGAAGAACTCTTAACTAAGGCAGGTTTTATAGTGCTTAAAAATGAGAGTATTGTACGTGAGGTTGATCAAAAGAAAATTGCAATTGCAGGGGTTGATGATTGGCGCGAGGGACAACCTGATTTTCAACTGGCACCTCTTGATGCTGACTTTTCAATTTTAGCTTTACATGAACCTGATACTGTTTTAGAAATGCAGACGGTTGAGCAATTTGATTTGATTTTATCAGGGCATAGCCATGGCGGACAGATTCGGCTGGGAAACTGGCGGTTGCGCAATAAAGGTTCTAGCAGTGCTGATAGTGGTCTTTATCCCTTAAACGCTCGAACAAAACTCTATGTAAATTGCGGGATTGGATTGACCTTTTTACCGATTCGTTTTGGAGTAAAGCCTGAGATTGTATATTATGAACTTTAAAAAAGCCAGTTGCTACTCACTGGCTTTTTTTGAGTGTTTCTTAGTAAATTTAAATCCTTCTTACATTTCTCGGGCCGTCATAATGGTTTCTCGTCCCATGTTGTCTACTGCACGGAACTCCCTTGGCCAAGAGGGATTAAAAGGATAATCGAAATCAATCAAGAGTGTCGTTGGGCTATTTTCCTGTGAAAAGCGGATGGATAAAAGCCCTTGGGAATTGAGTAAATCAAAATGAATCACGTTTTCCATAGGGAAAACACCTTTAAGGTGATGGTCGATGATGTACCAAAATGCATCAATGACTTCACCTGGAATAGAAGAAACAGTATCAAAACTTGCATAACGACGTCTAGTGTTAGAAAATGCCAAAATATCACATCCTTTCTGAGTTGATATAAAAATAGCTTAGGAGAGCCGGGAGTCTCGGATAACCTGACGAATATTTGAAATGGTATTTTTAGAATCATCCTTCATCCGCATGCCATACATCATAAAAAGAGCGTCCAACAAACTAATCTGTGAAACTGTGGAGGCTACCGCTTCAGGTCGAAATGAAATTTCCTCTGAAATAGAAATCAGTGCGACATCAGCGGCTTTGGCAAGTGGAGAACTTGCAAAAGAGGTGATTGCAATCACCGGCACTCCACGTTCTTTTAAGATCTCTAAAAGATGCATGGTGTCTTTATTTTTTCCTGTGTGCGAAATAACAAAAGCGCAGTCCTTTGAAGTGAGTTTAGCAGCTTGCATCTGTTGAAAGTGAAAATCTTGATGGTAGACTGTATTCAAAGGCATTCTTAAAAACTTATGATAAGCAATCAGCGCAACAGCGTTTGATCCCCCTAGGCCGAAAAAACCACACGTTTCAGCATTAAGTAAGAGCTCCATGGTTTGATTGAGCTGATGTTCTGTCACAAGATTTAATGTTGAGCTAAGTGAAGAGATATTACCGTTAAAATTTTTGGTTAAGATTTCTTTGTAGTTATCTGTTGGAGAAAGTTCACTAAAAAATTCATCAGTTCCACCAGCATCTGTTGCGTGGATGGCGAGTTTCAGTTCTTGGAATGAATTGAAACCAATTTTTTTTGAGAATCTTGAGATAGTTGCTGTTGAGACATGAGTCGCTTTAGCAAAATCTTGTATCGAGAGCATTGCAGCGCTGTCGATATTAGCAATCAGGTAATCTGAGATTGCTTGATCAGATTTGCTGAGGTTATCATAATAACTTTTGATACGGCCAATGAGCGTACGCGCCATAACACGCCTCCTTCTAATTTGATTACATTATACCATAAAAGGGGGCCAAAATTTAGAGACGTCTTCTTAACAAAAACGAAGTGTATTATGAATTTTTAGACAAATCAGAAAAAGTTTTACAAAAAATATTATTGACAAATGAAAATAAATTTCCTATAATTAAAACAAGAGTTATGAAAACGATAACATTGGAGGAATAATGATGAAATTTGCGATGATTGGGCTTGGAAAAATGGGGAAAAATTTAGTAAAGAATGCTGTGGACCATGACATAGAAGTGGTCGCCTATGATCTGAATCGCACAGCGCGTCAAGAAATGGCAGCCTATTCTTCTAAAATTACACCGGTTGACACATTGGAACAGCTACTGACAGAGCTGTCAGTAAATTCAGAGCTTGAAAGAAGCCAGAGAATAGTTTGGGTGATGGTGCCAGCGGGTACGCCGACTAATTCAACAATAGCGACGCTCTCAAATATGCTCTCTGCTGGTGATATTTTGATCGACGGGGGAAATTCAAACTATAAAGATAATTTGGAGCAAAATAAACGCTTAGCAGAAAAAGGGATAAAATTTTTTGATGTTGGAACTTCTGGTGGGATGTCTGGTGCACGGCATGGTGGAAACTTTATGATTGGAGGAGACAAGGAAACTTGGCCAAAAATCGAGCCTCTTTTTGAAGCATTGGCTCAAAAAAATGGTTATCTTTATACGGGGCCACTTGGTAGTGGACACTATCTTAAAATGATCCATAATGGAATAGAATATGGGATGATGCAAGCTATTGCCGAAGGTTTTGAAATTTTAGAAGCTTCTCCTTATGATTATGATTACGAGGCCGTAGCCAAACTTTGGAATAATGGCTCAGTGATACGCAGTTGGCTGATGGAACTGGCAGAAGAACAATTTGCCAAAGATCCTAAATTAGACGAAATTTTAGGGCAGGTACAGGCTTCAGGAGAAGGAAAATGGACCGTGGAAGAAAGTCTTGATTTAGAAGTACCAGCACCAATCATCGCCCTATCCTTGATGATGCGGAACCGTTCATTACAAAGTGATACGATGACGGGAAAAGTCGTGGCAGCTTTGCGTAATGGCTTTGGTGGACATGATTTGGCTCATAAATAGTTACTGACGGGCTGGTCAGTGCTTACTAGAGATGAAACTGCTATAATATTATTGAAGAAAGGGAGCAATTATGGAATATCTCATTGGCGTAGACCTTGGTACTACCGCCACAAAAGCCGTATTATTTGAAAAAAATGGAAAAATTGTAGCAAGTAGTAGTCAAGCGTATCCGCTCTATCGTGATGCCAGTGGCATGGCTGAGGAGGCACTTGAAGATATTTTTGAAGCTGTCCTCGTCACAATTCGAGAAGTTTCCTTTAATCTAGCAGAGGAAGATGAACTTTTGGCGGTCTCATTTAGCACTCAAATGCATTCCTTGATTGCTTTTGATGAAAATTGGCAGCCTCTAACTCGTGTCATCACATGGGCTGATACTCGAGCAGTGAAGTATACAGAGCAAATAAAAAATAGTGCCGAAGGATTTGAAATTTATAAACGCACAGGGACTCCGCTTCACCCCATGGCCCCACTGTCTAAACTGATTTGGTTAAGGGAAGAGAAAAATAATATTTATCAGCGTGCGGCACACTATTTAGACTTGAAGGGCTATATCTTTTATCGCCTCTTTGCCACCAATAAAATTGATCTTTCAACTGTCACAGGAACAGGTTTATTCAATATTTTTAAACTTGACTGGGAAGAAAAAGCATTAGCACTAACTCAACTTACAAAAGCCCAACTTCCAGAAGTAGTAGAACCTTATACGATTGAACAAGGGATGCCCCATGAGTTTGCAAAAAAAATGGGTATTCAAGAAGATACAAAATTTGTGTGGGGTGCTGCAGATGGGCCACTCTCAAATTTGGGAGTCAATGCTATTAAACCTGGTGTCGCTGCCATCACCATTGGGACCTCAGGAGCGATTCGTGTAGTAACAGATCAACCAAAAACTGATGAAAAAGGAAGAACTTTTACATATGCTTTAGACCGAGAACATTGGGTCGTTGGGGGGCCAGTCAACTCGGGGGGAGATGTATTTCGTTGGGCGCGTGACCAAATCTTCGATGGCAAGTTAAGCTATGATGAAATTACAGCTCTAGCTTCAAAAGTAGCTCCGGGAGCTGATGGCCTTCTTTTTCATCCTTATCTCGGTGGAGAGCGTGCTCCTTTATGGGATGCTAATGCAAGAGGTTCCTTCTTTGGACTCAATTATGGCCATAACCGAAGTCAGATGACACGTAGTGTTTTAGAAGGCGTGGTCTTTAACCTTTATATGGTAGCCCTGAGTTTGATTGAAGTAGTGGGAAACTTGAATATGATTCAAGCAACGGGAGGTTTCACGAGCTCTGAACTATGGACACAAATCCTGGCAGATATTTTTGAACAACCAATAAATGTTCCTGAAAGCCGTGAAGCAGGGTGCCTAGGAGCTGTGATTATGGCTGAAAAAGCCTTAGGAATAGTAGATAATTTAGAAGTGATTGAAGAGATGGTGGGAACAAATCGTTCCTATGAACCACAAGTGGAACACTTTGAGATTTATCGTGAACTTGCACCTATATTTATTCGATTATCTCGTGCTCTTACCGCCGAATATCAAAACATTTCTAACTTTCAAAGGCGTTTTGAAGATTAAAACGTTCCTGAGAGCCAAAGAATATAGACTTTACTAAACTTATTTTTTATTACTCAATGCGAGAACCACTATAACATTCAGTTCTTTAGCATTGAGTAAAAAAATAGCACGTGCTGAAAGCGTAAACATAAATGATTTTGTGCTTCCAGTCGTTCCTGAAAGGAAAAACTAATGCTTGATTTACTTGTTCTTTTTATCGGAGTCCTTATCCTCTTATTACTTATAATAAAATTCAAACTCAACACTTTTGTGTCACTGATTATTGTTTCAGTCCTTGTCGGTTTAGGCTTGGGAATGCCTTTAGGACAAATTCCTGTTTCCATTCAAAACGGGATTGGAGGTTCTCTCGGTGAGCTTGCGATTGTATTTGGTTTTGGTGCGATGCTTGGACGACTTATTGCTGATGCAGGAGGGGCCTACCGTATAGCGAAAACGTTAATTAATCGTTTTGGGAAAAAGAGAATCCAGTGGGCTATCATGGTTGCTAGTTTTATTATCGGGATTGCACTCTTCTTTGAAGTAGGCATGGTACTTCTGATTCCTATTGTTTTTGCCGTAGCACTTGAGGCTTCAGTTCCCCTAATTTATTTAGGGGTTCCAATGGCTGCTGGTCTATCGGTAACACATGGTTTTCTTCCTCCTCATCCCGCTCCTATTGCAATCGCAGGTGTATTAGGAGCTAATCCTGGGACTGTTCTTATCTATGGGATTATTGCAGCTATACCCACTGTGATTATTGCAGGACCTGTCTTTACAAAAATCGCTCGCAAATGGGTCCCTGAGGCGTTTGTTGTTAAAAAGAAACTTTCTGCTTTCGGGGAAATTAAAGAGTGGGAGCTTAAAGATACACCTAGTTTTGGGATTTCTATTTTAACTGCACTGATGCCAGTAATTTTAATGGCAATCAGTACGGTACACTCAATTGTCGCAAACGACGGAAAGCCAATTGTTGCTACTACAACGAATGTTATAAAAGCAGGGAAAGTAGTCACAACAACCACTTATCCATCCAGCTTACTCGAAAATATCATGATGTTTTTGGGAAATCCGGTCTCTGCAATGATTCTCTCATTACTTTTTGCTCTCGTGACAATGGGGTGGATGCAACGCAAAAAAAATACTGAAATCATGAATACTCTTGTCGAATCTGTAAAATCTATCGCTATGCTTCTTCTAGTAATAGGAGGAGGTGCAGCATTAAAACAAATTCTAATAGACGGGGGTATTTCTGGTCAGATCGCAGAAATTTTCAAAGATTCACCCTTATCGCCATTGCTTCTTGCGTGGATAATCACTGTTATTTTACGTGTGGCTTTAGGTTCTGCAACGGTTGCAGCTCTTACTGCCGCAGGTTTAGTTCAACCGATGCTTGCTTCCGCCTCCCCAAATACTGCTGCATTGATGGTCCTTGCTATTGGGGCGGGATCCATTGCAGCATCGCATGTCAATGATGCGGGTTTTTGGATGTTTAAAGAATATTTCGATCTTGATGTAAAACAAACGCTCAAAACGTGGACGGTCTTAGAAACAATTATTGCTGTAGTAGGGTTAGGGATGGTGATGTTGATGAGTGTATGGATTCATTAAAAAATAAGTCAATTTTGACTTATTTTTTTGAGGATACAACGAGTGACACCATGGGATAAAGCGCTACCAGAATGTTCGTAAAAAGCGAACGAGGGAGGAAAAAAGGGGGAAAAGTCACAGTTTATTCTTGACAAGGGGAGTTAGGTTTGATAGAATATAATAGTTGTCGCGAGAGACGAGGGTCTTGAAGCGAGCTAGACCATTGAAAACTGAATAAAGAAGAATGACTCATGTGATGTAGAAATACATCAAAAATCTGTCAATCAATAATGAAAGACAAGCCAGTCACTTCGGTGACTTAAATACTTTATTTGAGAGTTTGATCCTGGCTCAGGACGAACGCTGGCGGCGTGCCTAATACATGCAAGTTGAGCGCTGAAGATTGGTACTTGTACCGATTGGATGAGCAGCGAACGGGTGAGTAACGCGTGGGGAATCTGCCTTTGAGCGGGGGACAACATTTGGAAACGAATGCTAATACCGCATAATAGCTTTAAACATAAGTTTTAAGTTTGAAAGATGCAATTGCATCACTCAAAGATGATCCCGCGTTGTATTAGCTAGTTGGTGAGGTAAAGGCTCACCAAGGCGATGATACATAGCCGACCTGAGAGGGTGATCGGCCACATTGGGACTGAGACACGGCCCAAACTCCTACGGGAGGCAGCAGTAGGGAATCTTCGGCAATGGACGAAAGTCTGACCGAGCAACGCCGCGTGAGTGAAGAAGGTTTTCGGATCGTAAAACTCTGTTGTTAGAGAAGAACGACGAGGAGAGTGGAAAGCTCCTCGTGTGACGGTATCTAACCAGAAAGGGACGGCTAACTACGTGCCAGCAGCCGCGGTAATACGTAGGTCCCGAGCGTTGTCCGGATTTATTGGGCGTAAAGCGAGCGCAGGTGGTTTATTAAGTCTGGTGTAAAAGGCAGTGGCTCAACCATTGTATGCATTGGAAACTGGTAGACTTGAGTGCAGGAGAGGAGAGTGGAATTCCATGTGTAGCGGTGAAATGCGTAGATATATGGAGGAACACCGGTGGCGAAAGCGGCTCTCTGGCCTGTAACTGACACTGAGGCTCGAAAGCGTGGGGAGCAAACAGGATTAGATACCCTGGTAGTCCACGCCGTAAACGATGAGTGCTAGATGTAGGGAGCTATAAGTTCTCTGTATCGCAGCTAACGCAATAAGCACTCCGCCTGGGGAGTACGACCGCAAGGTTGAAACTCAAAGGAATTGACGGGGGCCCGCACAAGCGGTGGAGCATGTGGTTTAATTCGAAGCAACGCGAAGAACCTTACCAGGTCTTGACATACTCGTGCTATTCCTAGAGATAGGAAGTTCCTTCGGGACACGGGATACAGGTGGTGCATGGTTGTCGTCAGCTCGTGTCGTGAGATGTTGGGTTAAGTCCCGCAACGAGCGCAACCCCTATTGTTAGTTGCCATCATTAAGTTGGGCACTCTAACGAGACTGCCGGTGATAAACCGGAGGAAGGTGGGGATGACGTCAAATCATCATGCCCCTTATGACCTGGGCTACACACGTGCTACAATGGATGGTACAACGAGTCGCGAGACAGTGATGTTTAGCTAATCTCTTAAAACCATTCTCAGTTCGGATTGTAGGCTGCAACTCGCCTACATGAAGTCGGAATCGCTAGTAATCGCGGATCAGCACGCCGCGGTGAATACGTTCCCGGGCCTTGTACACACCGCCCGTCACACCACGGGAGTTGGGAGTACCCGAAGTTGGTTGCCTAACCGCAAGGAGGGCGCTACCTAAGGTAAGACCGATGACTGGGGTGAAGTCGTAACAAGGTAGCCGTATCGGAAGGTGCGGCTGGATCACCTCCTTTCTAAGGAATATATACAAGAGTGAGCATTCAACTTTATTCAGTTTTGAGGGGTTTAGTAAAAAACCTACACAAGAATCAACTTCTTGATTGTGGGGCCTTAGCTCAGCTGGGAGAGCGCCTGCTTTGCACGCAGGAGGTCAGCGGTTCGATCCCGCTAGGCTCCATTGAAACGAAAGTTTCAAACTTGAACATTGAAAACTAAATAACAATATCTAATAACGATAAATAAACCGAAAAGCTGTGAATTTTAAAGAATTTACAAACTTATACTTGAAAAACGATGATTTAAATCATCATGGCAAAGTTAATAAGGGCGCACGGTGGATGCCTTGGCACTAAGAGCCGATGAAGGACGTGACTAACGACGATATTCTAGGGGGAGCAGTAAGTACGCATTGATCCCTAGGTCTCCGAATGGGGAAACCCAGCTGCTACTAGCAGTTATCCGTAAGTGAATACATAGCTTACGTGAAGGTAACGCAGAGAACTGAAACATCTAAGTACCTGCAGGAAGAGAAAGTAAAAACGATTTCGTAAGTAGCGGCGAGCGAACGCGAAGAAGGGCAAACCAAGAAGCTTGCTTCTTGGGGTTGTAGGACTGCAACGTGGACTTAAGCATTATAGTCGAATAACCTGGGAAGGTTAATCAAAGAGGGTAATAATCCCGTAGACGAAATAGCGCTTATACCTAGCAGTATCCTGAGTAGGGCTGGACACGCGAAATCCAGTTTGAATCCGGGAGGACCATCTCCCAACCCTAAATACTCCTTAGTGACCGATAGTGAACCAGTACCGTGAGGGAAAGGTGAAAAGAACCCCGAGAGGGGAGTGAAATAGCACCTGAAACCGTGTGCCTACAAGAAGTTCGAGCCCGTTAATGGGTGAGAGCGTGCCTTTTGTAGAATGAACCGGCGAGTTACGTTATGATGCGAGGTTAAGTTGAAGAGACGGAGCCGTAGGGAAACCGAGTCTGAATAGGGCGACTTAGTATCATGATGTAGACCCGAAACCTAGTGACCTATCCATGAGCAGGGTGAAGGTGTGGTAAGACGCACTGGAGGCCCGAACCAGGACACGTTGAAAAGTGTTTGGATGACTTGTGGATAGCGGAGAAATTCCAAACGAACTGGGAGATAGCTGGTTCTCTCCGAAATAGCTTTAGGGCTAGCGTCGAAATGTAAGTGTATTGGAGGTAGAGCACTGTTTGGGTGAGGGGTCCATCTCGGATTACCAATCTCAGATAAACTCCGAATGCTAATACACATGTTCGGCAGTCAGACTGCGAGTGCTAAGATCCGTAGTCGAAAGGGAAACAGCCCAGACCAACAGCTAAGGTCCCAAAATATATGTTAAGTGGAAAAGGATGTGGGGTTGCACAGACAACTAGGATGTTAGCTCAGAAGCAGCTATCATTCAAAGAGTGCGTAATAGCTCACTAGTCGAGTGACCCTGCGCCGAAAATGTACCGGGGCTAAACATATTACCGAAGCTTTGGATTGATATTTTATCAATGGTAGGAGAGCGTTCTTAACCGCGATGAAGGTATACCGTGAGGAGTGCTGGAGCGTTAAGAAGTGAGAATGCCGGTATGAGTAGCGCAAGATAAGTGAGAATCTTATCCACCGTAAGACTAAGGTTTCCAGGGGAAGGCTCGTCCGCCCTGGGTTAGTCGGGACCTAAGGCGAGGCCGAAAGGCGTAGTCGATGGACAACTGGTTGATATTCCAGTACTAGATATGATCGTGATGGAGGGACGCAGTAGGCTAACGGATGCCAGTTAATGGATTCTGGTCTAAGCAGTGAGGTGTGAGATGTGTCAAATGCATTTCTCTTTAACATTGAGCTGTGATGGGGAAGCAACTACGGTTGCGAACTCCGTGATGTCACACTGCCAAGAAAAGCTTCTAGCGTAAAGTCATATCTACCCGTACCGCAAACCGACACAGGTAGTCGAGGCGAGTAGCCTCAGGTGATCGAGAGAACTCTCGTTAAGGAACTCGGCAAAATAGCCCCGTAACTTCGGGAGAAGGGGTGCTGGTGTAAAAGCCAGCCGCAGTGAATAGGCCCAAGCAACTGTTTATCAAAAACACAGCTCTCTGCTAAACCGCAAGGTGATGTATAGGGGGTGACGCCTGCCCGGTGCTGGAAGGTTAAGAGGAGTGCTTAGACGTAAGTCGAAGGTATGAATTGAAGCCCCAGTAAACGGCGGCCGTAACTATAACGGTCCTAAGGTAGCGAAATTCCTTGTCGGGTAAGTTCCGACCCGCACGAAAGGCGTAATGATTTGGGCACTGTCTCAACGAGAGACTCGGTGAAATTTTAGTACCTGTGAAGATGCAGGTTACCCGCGACAGGACGGAAAGACCCCATGGAGCTTTACTGTAGTTTGATATTGAGTACCTGTAAGTCATGTACAGGATAGGTAGGAGCCATTGAAATAGGGACGCTAGTTTCTATTGAGGCGTTGTTGGGATACTACCCTTGACTTATGGTTACTCTAACCCGCTGGCATAATCGGCCAGGGAGACAGTGTCTGACGGACAGTTTGACTGGGGCGGTCGCCTCCTAAAGAGTAACGGAGGCGCTCAAAGGTTGGCTCAGATTGGTTGGAAATCAATCGTAGAGTGTAAAGGTAAAAGCCAGCTTGACTGCGAGAGCTACAACTCGAGCAGGTAGGAAACTAGGACTTAGTGATCCGGTGGTACCGCATGGAAGGGCCATCGCTCAACGGATAAAAGCTACCCTGGGGATAACAGGCTTATCTCCCCCAAGAGTTCACATCGACGGGGAGGTTTGGCACCTCGATGTCGGCTCGTCGCATCCTGGGGCTGTAGTCGGTCCCAAGGGTTGGGCTGTTCGCCCATTAAAGCGGCACGCGAGCTGGGTTCAGAACGTCGTGAGACAGTTCGGTCCCTATCCGTCGCGGGCGTAGGTAATTTGAGAGGATCTGTCCTTAGTACGAGAGGACCGGGATGGACTTACCGCTGGTGTACCAGTTGTTCCGCCAGGAGCACGGCTGGATAGCTATGTAGGGAAGGGATAAGCGCTGAAAGCATCTAAGTGCGAAGCCCACCTCAAGATGAGATTACCCATTCGTAAGAATTAAGAGCCCAGAGAGATGATCTGGTAGATAGGCTGGAAGTGGGAGCGTTGCGAGACGTGGAGCGGACCAGTACTAATCGCTCGAGGACTTTACCAAAGAGTCAAATATAAAATGCTTAAGGTTTATGAGTTAGAAGAATTGTTATTTAGTTTTGAATGTTCAAGGTAACATTTAATGATTTGGTCATCATTGCGATGGAGATACACCTGTTCCCATGTCGAACACAGAAGTTAAGTCCATCTACGGCGGAAGTACTTGGGGGTTGCCCCCTGGGAGATAGGCGAGTGGCCAAGTGAACTTAAGGAGCTACGGCTCCTTTTTTATACGTTTGGTTAAAAAAGCTCAGAAATTCTGAGCTTTTTTAGTTATCATCTTCGAAGGTAAAATCGCGTAGAGCACGTTCCACATCGCTGTAATCGTAGCCTTTTCTCAAGAGACTTGCGATAATTTTTTGTTTTCTTTCGTACCCGTCATAATTTCGGTTATATCTTTTTGCTACTTTTTCAAGCTCGTCATACAAGAGCTCTGCTTCATGTTCTTCATCACTGGATAGCTCTAAACTTTCTAACGCAATCGAGCTTACAGAATAGTTGAAACCTTTGTTCATGAGATGTTGGATAATTTTCTGTTGTAACTGATGAAGGGTAAGTCGATGGCCTGAACTCCGTACGAGTTTTTCTGCTAATTTATATGCTACATCAATTTGGTCTTCTTCAGTATAAATTTCACTTATTACTTCGTCACTTAATTCGTTTGGAATTCCTTTCAAACCTAACTTTTGTTTGATTTGATATGGGCCAGCGCTCGCCATGGAAATTTTTCCCCTGATAAAGTTTTCGGCATAAGCTCGATCATTGATCAAATGGTTTTCTGATAGGACTGTCAGTATTTCTTCAATTTGTTCTGAGTTTATTTCATGTTCTTGTAAGTATTTTTTAACTTCGTAAGCGGTGCGCATCTTGAAAGAAAGAAAGTAGAGGGCTAGTGATTTGCCTTGAGCGAATTGATCAAAGCGTTGTATTTCTAAGAGTTCGTCATCTTCTATAATCTTGTCAACACTCAAGAAGAAATGGACAATGGTATCTTCGCAAACATAGAGTTTATTTTGATCTAATTCAGCAAGATCTACCCGATAGAGTCGTTTCAATTTTTTTATTGCGGTAATTTTTCCCATATCTCTATTATATACGAAAAGTAAGGGGATTTGTCACTGACAGATTGGTCAGTAAATTTTAAAGGATTATTGGCGATAGAGCGTTCAAAATGCTGGCTTTTATGGTATAATCAGAACATGATAAATTTAAAAATAGGACAAAAAATTCAACTCGAAATTGAGCGGATGGGAATTAATGGGGAAGGGATTGGCGTCATTTCAGGACGACTTGTTTTTATTCCTTATGCGCTTCCAGGGGAAGAAGTTTTAGTTGAAATTACTGAAAATGCTAGAAATTTTAGTCGAGCAAAATTGGTTAAAATTAATAAAAAGTCTCCAAATCGCGTGAAACCCCAAGATAGAGCGTATCATGAAATGAGTCAATCTCACATCATGCATCTTTCTTATCCCATGCAATTGGAATTTAAGCGTGATGTTTTGCGTCAGGCCTTAGAAAAATATAAGCCAGCTGGTTGGCACAATTATGAGTTGCGTGCAACTTTGGGAATGGAAAACACACTTGGTTACCGCAATAAATTGCAGTTCCAAGTGCGTCGTTTGAATGATGGCACAGTAATTGCAGGCCTCTATAAAGAGGGGACACATCATTTGGTAAATTTGGAGAATTGTTTAGTGCAAGATCCCAAAACCCAAGAAATTATCAATCACATTTGCCGTTTGATTGAAAAATTTGATTTACCTGTATATGATGAACGTAAAATCGGCGGTATTCGTACGGTCATGGTTCGTCGTTCACAAAAAACAGGTGAAGTACAAATTATTTTTGTGACTTCAACACCAATTATTTTGGACGGACAAGTTTGGCCTGAATTACGTGAAGAACCTTCAAAACGTCAAAAAAATTCTTTTGTTAAATTTGATAAAATGTTGTCAGCACTGACAGAAGAATTTGAAGAAATTGTGACGGTTGCGGTCAATTTCCACCCAAGAAAAACCAGTGAAATCTATGGCGAACGCACACAAATTTTGTTCAATGAAAAAGAAACAATTACCGAAGGCGTTTTGGATTATGAATTTGAATTGAGTCCTCGTGCTTTCTATCAATTGAACTCTGAGCAAGCCAATGTACTTTATGGTGAAGCAGTTAAGGCGTTGAATCCTAAAAAAGATGACCGTGTCATTGATGCATATTGTGGTGTAGGTACGATTGGTTTTGCCGTGGCTAAAAAAGTAAAATCAGTTCATGGGATGGATATTACACCGGAATCAATTTTTGATGCGCGTGAAAATGCTAAACGTTTGGGGCTTAAAAATTGCCACTATGAAATTGGTAAAGCGGAGCGAATTATTCCAAACTGGAACAAATCTGGTCATAGAGCAACTGCAATGATTGTTGACCCACCACGTACGGGGCTTGATGATGCCTTGCTTGAAACAATTACTAAATTCCCACCGGAAAAAATGGTTTATGTCAGCTGTAACGTTTCAACTTTGGCAAAAGATTTAGTCGTTTTGGCCAATTATTACAAAGTAGAATATATCCAATCAGTGGATATGTTCCCACATACAGCAAGAACTGAAGCCGTTGTGAAATTGACAAAACGCGATGAACCTTTGAAAATTGTTAAATTTGAACATTTGGAAGAAGAACGTAAAGCCGAAGCTTTTGCTAAGGGTAAAAAAGGGGGACGTCGTCCGCAAAAATATGGTAAATACAGTAAATAAGCTTACTGACAAATTGGTCAGCTCCTGATCAAGCGTACCTTGATATGTGCGTTCAACACACAGAGCCGTCAAAATTACTGACGGCTCTGTCCTGCTTATTTTTATGTTAAAATAAAGAAAATAAACAGGAGTTGAGCAAATGATTTATTTAAGACAAGCAGGTCCTAAAGACCTAAGAGCAATCATGGCTATTATTCAAGAAGCACGCCTATTTTTGGCAAACTCAGGTAGTGATCAGTGGCAAGGTGTATACCCAGCAGTGGCTGATATTGAGCATGATTTTGAACAAGCACAAGGGTATGTCTTAGTGGTAGATCAGGTGATTGCAGGATACTGTGCTTTAATCCCCGGCGAAGATCCTGCTTATACTCAGATAAAAAACGGGGCATGGTCGAATCCAAACTTAGATTATATTGCGATACATCGTATTGCTTTAGCCGATGCCTTTCGTGGAAGATCTCTTACTCGGTATTTGTTCACGGCTATTTTTAGTTTGATGTCTGCACAAGGTTATCGTGATTTTCGTGTGGATACTCATCCGTTAAATCAGGTGATGCAACGAGTTTTTGAGCGTGAGGGGTTCATCCAAAAAGGGCTGGTGGAGATCGAAGGGGAGCGTCTCGCTTACCAACTTGAAGTGGAGAAGTGATGAATAAGCAAGCACTCATTGACTTTGCCATAAATCTGGGGCCAACTTTTGCAGATACACCCTTTAAAAAAATGGAAAAGCGAACACCAACTCTTGTTATCCGTCACTTAAAAAATAAAAAAATCTTTGCATTTATTTCTGAACGTGGCGATGATTTGATCGTAGCAGTCAAGCTAAATCCAGAGGTAGCCCTAGAATTGCGAGAGTTTTTTGCAGATGTCACCCCGGCTTTTCACATGAATAAAATGCACTGGTCGGATATCCGGATTGGCGGGGATGTAGCAGATGAGCAAGTCTATAAAATGATTGAAAACAGTTATGATTTAATCAAACCAAAGCGATAGAGGTAAAAATGAATTACGAACAAAAATTTTTGAAAGATTTTGAAGAATGGGTGGACCAACAAGTTCAAATTTCTGAACTTGCCATGAAAGCAGCTGAAAAGATCGGTACAGAAGATGGTAAAAAAGAAGCACAAGAAGCTGCCATTCGCTATGAAAGTCGTCTGGACGCCTACCAATTCTTGCAAGGAAAATTTGAAAACTACAAAAATGGGAAAGATTTCCATGACGTTCCAGATTTTGGAACAAAAACATTTTAATTAATAATTGAGTTCGGCCTCCTTGAAGTGAGTGAAAATGCGATTCGCCTTGCAGCTTTAGTTGCTTAGAGCGAATGGACAGCATAGGCCACATAGTGGCATGGATAGAGAAAATGGAACCTGTGCTTTGCACAGAACCGCATTATCCCAATTTTCATAACTTCAAAGCAGTCGGGCTCACATCTTAAGGAGATTCCAATGAATTTTAAGAAGATGGTTGGTAATCAAGTGCGAGTAAGAGCTCTCGCTTAGATTACCGCAAAGTCTTATTTCTTTGCGGATAAGAACAAATTGAGTTCACCCTCCTTGAAGTGGATGAAAATAGACAAAATGGAACCTGTGCCTTGCACAGAACCGCATTTTCCTAATTTTCATAACTTCAAAGCAGTCGGGTTCACATCTTAAGGAATAAGAAAATGTTAAAACCATATGAATATAATCGAATTAAATACCTGACCTTTGACCTCGTCAATGTCTACCACTCTGTCAATGATAAATCGACGGTTGAGGCAGTTTATGCCCAAGTCGCCACAGAAATTTTGCAAATCGCTGAAAATGCTGACAGCTCCGTCAGTGAAAATAATCTGTCCGTAAAAGTTGCGATTCAAGAATACTTATCAGCCATTGATCATCCTAAATTATCAAGAGAACAAGCTGAAAAATTACTGACAGAACTTAAAATTTTAGTCGAAGCTTTTCATTTACCGAGCGAAGCTCAAATGAAAAAAGCTTTCAAAAAAGTTAAAAAGTTAAAAATTCCAGCGACAAGTCAATGGGATTTACGTGAAGTCACTTACTTTGCTTGGAATGAAGTTTCAAGTAATCGAAAATATCTTTTGACCGCTGACGGGCGTGGTTTTTATGGAAGTATCTCTGGCAGTATGAAAAATATCTGTGCCATTTGCCAAAAAACAAGTATTGTCACTCAATTTCTAGCAACAACAAAAAGAGGTGCTGACGGCACTTATACTAAAAATGGTACCTATATTTGCTTAGATTCTGAACAATGTAATCAGCAAATTCAAGCCAAAGAAGGTTTAGAACACTTTTTAGAAATCATCAAAGAAAAGTAAAAATTTAGAAGTATCTTGTAAAAAAACAAGAATTCTGCTAAAATAAAAACAAGTTGACGAGGAGTAATAAAGCAAGACTTATAGAGAGAACACGGCTAGTGAAAGTGTTCAGTCAAACTTTATGAAGGTTGCGTCATTTCAAGAAAATTAAGGCATAAAATGAGTGTCGTCAATTGACGAAAATCAGGTGGTACCGTGCGGAAGCACCCTGGAGAATAAATCAGGGTGCTTTTTTTGTACCCAAAGGAGACTAACATGACAAACGAACTATCAACAAAATTCATTCCCACAGAAGTAGAAGCAGGACGCTATGAAAAATGGTTGGCTGCGGGTGTTTTTGAGCCGGGTTCTAATGGCTCAACGTCAGAATCACACCCTTATAGCATCGTTATTCCACCACCAAATGTGACAGGAAAACTCCACTTGGGTCATGCTTGGGATACAACTTTGCAAGACATCATCATCCGTCAAAAACGGATGCAAGGTTTTGATACGCTTTGGTTGCCAGGAATGGACCATGCGGGGATTGCCACTCAAGCAAAAGTTGCTGCCCGCCTTGCTGAAGATGGTATTTTACCACAAGACCTTGGACGTGAAAAATTCCTTGATAAAGTTTGGGAGTGGAAAGATGAATATGCCGCAACAATCAAGGAACAATGGGGTAAAATGGGAATCTCAGTGGATTATTCTCGTGAACGTTTTACTCTTGATGAAGGCCTTTCACAAGCGGTTCGTAAAGTTTTTGTTCAACTTTACAATAAAGGTTGGATTTACCGTGGTGAAAAACTCATCAACTGGGATCCAAAAGCGATGACTGCTTTGTCAGACATTGAAGTCATTCACAAAGAAATTGATGGGGCTTTTTACCACATCACTTACCAAATTGAAGGAAGTGATGAGTTTGTTGAAATTGCTACAACACGTCCAGAAACTTTCCTTGGTGATACGGCTGTTATCGTCAATGAAAAAGATGAGCGCTATAAACATTTAGTGGGCAAAAATGTTATCCTCCCAATCATTAATCGTGTCATTCCGATTTTGACAGACGACCATGCTGATATGGAAAAAGGAACTGGGGTTGTAAAAATTACACCCGCTCATGATCCTAATGACTTTGAAGTGGCGATGCGTCATGATTTGCCAATGATTAACATGATGAACAATGACGGAACCATCAATGAAAATGGTGGAAAATATGAAGGACTTGACCGTTTTGAAGCCCGCAAACAAATTGTTGCTGACCTCAAGGAATTGGGGCAGTTGGTTGATGTTAAACCAGTCCGTCACGAAGTTGGGCACTCAGAGCGAACAGGAGTGGTTGTGGAACCACGTTTATCAACACAATGGTTCGTCAAAATGGACGAATTAGCTAAGAATGCCATTGCTAATCAAGCAACAGAAGATGCCGTAGAATTTTATCCACCACGTTTCAATGATACGTTCATGCAATGGATGGAAAATGTTCATGATTGGGTTATTTCACGTCAGCTTTGGTGGGGACATCAAATTCCAGCTTGGTATAACGAAGCGGGTGAAATGTATGTTGGTGAAGAAGCGCCTGAGGGAGAAGGGTGGACACAAGATGAAGATGTGCTCGATACTTGGTTTAGTTCAGCTTTGTGGCCATTTTCAACAATGGGTTGGCCAGATGAAAACTCAGCAGACTTCAAACGTTATTTCCCAACAAGTACCCTTGTCACAGGTTATGATATTATCTTCTTCTGGGTTTCACGGATGATTTTCCAATCTTTAGAATTCACAGGCAAAGCACCATTTCACAATGTTTTGATTCATGGTTTGATTCGTGACGAAGAAGGACGTAAAATGTCTAAATCGCTCGGTAACGGGATTGACCCAATGGATGTGATTGAAAAATACGGCGCTGATGCACTCCGTTGGTTCCTATCAAATGGTTCTGCACCAGGACAAGATGTGCGTTTTTCTTATGATAAAATGGATGCCGCTTGGAATTTCATCAATAAAATTTGGAATGTTTCACGTTATATTTTGATGAATGCAGAAGATGTCAGCGCTGATGCTGTTTCTTCGGCTTTGACAAAAGTTGCAAAACAAACTGCTGGTAATGTCACTGACCGTTGGATTTTGACACGTTTGAATGATACTGCCCGGCGCGTGACTGAACAAATGGATAAATTTGAATTTGGTGTCGCTGGTCATATCCTTTACAATTTCATTTGGGATGAGTTTGCAAACTGGTATTTGGAATTAACAAAAGAAGTTATGTTTGGTGAGGATGAAGCTGAAAAAGACATTACACGTGCAGTATTGCTCCATGTTTTAGATCAAGTTTTACGTCTATTACACCCAATTATGCCTTTCTTCACTGAAGAAATCTTTGAAAAATTACCAAATACTTCTGGTTCAATTGTTGTTGCCGAATATCCAAAAGTACGTCCAGAATTTAATGATGATAAGGCAAGCGAAGGTGTGGCGATGTTAATTGAATTAATTACAGCCGTTCGTAATATTCGTGCTGAGGTTAATACTCCATTGTCTAAACAAGTGCCAATCTTCATCAAGTCTGAACAAGCGGAATTCTTGAACTCTGTGGCGCCTTATATCGCACGCTTTGCCAACCCGTCAGAGCTTGTCATTGCAGAAGAAGTCGTGCTTAATGAGCAAGCGATGACTGCTGTTATCACAGGGGCTGAGCTTTTCTTACCGCTCAAAGGTCTGATTAACATCGAAGAAGAAATTGCTCGACTTGAAAAAGAATTGGCTAAATGGCAAAAAGAGTTAGATTTAGTGAATAAAAAATTGGGTAATGAACGTTTTGTTGCGAATGCTAAAGCAGAAGTTGTTCAAAAAGAAAAAGATAAATTAGCCGATTATCAAGAAAAATTCGATACGGTGAAAGCTCGTATCGCAGAATTGAAAGAAAACTAATATAAAAACCCGGTAGCTCAATAGCTACTGGGTTTTTTATTTCTACAAAAATATTAATAAAATGCCACCGAGAATAAGAAGGCAATCCAGAAGGGTAGTCCCTCTTTTACTTGTCTTTGTATGAGGATTGATACTCATACCTAAACTAAATTTTCGTGGAATCCAGTAATCTGCTTCTTTACTGACTGTTTGTTCAGCGTATTTTTGAAAAAAGAAGGGGAGGAGGGCTAGACTAAAACATTCTATCCCAGCAGATGTTCGTGCCAGAGGGAGTTCAAAGAATGATAAGAAAAGCGTGCTTATGAAAGTAACAATGACCAAGTAGCTGCTAAGAATAAGCCCGATTTTAAATAATTTAGTGACCTTTGGCATTATTTAGACCTCCCTGTTTCCTTATATTATAGTCCTTTTTGGAAAGAAAGGTTCGAAAAATAAGTGTTTTTTATCAAAAAAGTTACTGACAAGTCTGTCAGTAACTTTTAAGCTTTGCTGATCTCTTTTTTATAAAGATTTCCCCAAGCTGCCATCGTATCATGGATGGGCTTGAGGGTTCTTCCAAGCTCTGTCAGTGAATATTCAACACGAGGGGGCACTTCTGCATAGACTTCACGATGAACCAGCCCGCTCTCTTCAAGGGCACGTAAATGTTGGGTCAAAACTTTTTGGGAAATATGTCCAACGGAACGTTGGAGTTCGCCAAAGCGCATGGTTTTTTCTAATAAGTCACGGACAATAAGCATTTTCCAGCGGTCGCCCATCAAAACAAGTGCTGTTTCAACAGGACAATCTGGAAGTTCAGAAATTTTTTTCATTTTTTTATTACCTCTAATCGTTGATATTATACAATAGTATCTAAAAGGGGAGTATCTAACTTTAAAGTGCTTACTTTACAGATAAGCAGTACAATGTTATTATACATTTATAGAGCAGAAAAAGCAAACTGCTTGGAAATTTTAAAACAAAATAATGGAGGATTTAACATGAAATATTTAGTAACAGGTGCGACAGGTGGATACGGTACTTATGCACTCGGATTTTTGAAAGAATTGGTTCCAATTTCTGATATTGCGGTTTTGGCTCGCACAGAAGAAAAAGCAGCCCCACTCAAAGCGGCAGGCTACGATGTACGTTTGGCAGATTATTCAGATCTAACTGCTTTAGAACAAGCCTTCACAGGAATTGACCGTTTGCTTTTTGTTTCAGGAGCGCCGGGAAATCGTCAAGTTGAGCACCAAAATGTGGTTGATGCAGCCAAAAGCGCGGGCATTTCTTATATTGCTTATACAAGTTTCCCACATGCAGATACTGCGACAAGTGGCTTAGCTGCTGACCACATTTATACTGAAAAAGCGATTGAAAAATCAGGAATTGCCCACACCTTTTTGCGTAATAACTGGTACCTTGAAAATGAGCTGCCAATTATTGCTGCCGCACTTTCAACTGGGAAATTTGTTTACAATGCACCAACAGGTAAAGTGGGCTGGGCTTTGAAACGCGAATACGCAGAAGTGGGAGCAAAAGCACTTGCTGGAGCAGATTTTCCAGAAATTTTGGAGCTTTCAGGAAAAAGATTGACTTACGCAGAGCTTGCTCAAGTCCTCAAATCAGTTTCTGATAAGGATTTTGAAGTGATTGTCGCTGATGACAAAACTTTTGTCAGTCATTTAGTTGAAACTGGACTTCCAGATTTTGTAGCAGAACTTTTCCTTGGCTTCCAAAAAGATATTGAAGCAAAAGATTTAGATGTGGAATCTAAAGATTTTGAAAAAGCCTTGGGACATTCACTGACGGATACAAAAGAAGCTTTGAAAGAACTTTTGGCCTAATAAAAAAATTACTGACAGACCTGTCAGTAATTTTTATTTGAGTCGATAAGATAATTTCTCAACAAATTCATAAGCAGCTGGACAGTAAAGGGTATTTTTTATCGTTAAATTGTTGATTTGATAAATCTTTTTACGGTCAGTATGCGGAAATTCACGGCAAGCTTTCGGACGAACTTCATAAATGCTGCACAGATTATCACTTCCCAAAAACGGACAGGGCATGGTTTGAAAAACTTTATCACCGTCTTCGTCAGTTCGCAGATAGCTCGCTTCAAAGTCTCCAACTTTCATGCGCAGATGTTTTGCGACGCGTTCAATATCGGCTTCGGTCCAAAGGGGGCCCAAGGTTTTACAACAATTAGCGCAAGTGGTGCAGTCGATTTCGGTGAAGACTTCTTCATGGATTTCTTTCACTATTTTATCTAATTGTTTGGGCGGTTTTTTGGCCAATCCTGCGAGGAATTTACGATGGCTTTTTTGCTTTTGTTGGGCGAGATTTTTATAATGATCAAGGTCGATTTCAAATGTGTATTTCATTGTACTTATTTTAGCAAAAAACAGTTGCAAAGATGGATTATTCTCTCGTCAAAAAGATTTGACACCCCCTTTATAAGAAGTTCCTCAATAGCCTTGGTCAGTCAATTTTAAGGAAAGTTTTCCAGAAAATTAACCCAAAGATAAAGAAAATGGAAAAGCTAACAAATAAGCGCTTACACAAGGCTTAGTATTGTTAAAAAGGCGAAAAAGTGATAAAATGAACTAGAAAATTGGAAGAGAAGATGATCCTAAAATCGTCCTCTCTTCAATAGCTCATTCTTGCATGTGCAAGAAATTGAAAGGAATCAAAATGGCTCATATTAAATTTGACTATTCAAAACTCACTCCATTTGTAGCTGACAATGAATTGGACGAAATCCAATGGCAAATCGACGGTGCTGATAAATTGCTCCGTGAAGGAAAAGGTGCTGGTTCAGACTTTATCGGTTGGCTCGATCTTCCAGAAGATTATGATAAAGAAGAATTTGCTCGTATTCAAAAAGCAGCAGAAAAAATCAAATCTGACTCAGAAGTCCTCATCGTTATCGGTATCGGTGGTTCATACCTCGGTGCACGCGCAGCTATCGATTTCTTAAACAACAGCTTTGTGAACTTGCAAACTGCTGAAGAACGTAAAGCACCACGCATTCTTTATGCTGGTAACTCTATTTCTTCATCTTACTTGGCTGACCTTGTTGATTATGTTGCAGATAAAGATTTTTCTGTCAATGTCATCTCTAAATCAGGGACAACAACAGAACCAGCAATTGCTTTCCGTGTCTTCGAAGAAATGCTCGTTAAAAAATACGGTCGTGAAGAAGCAAACAAACGGATTTACGCAACTACTGACAAAGAAAAAGGTGCGGTAAAAGTTAATGCTGACGCAAACAACTGGGAAACTTTCGTTGTTCCAGATTCAGTTGGTGGACGTTTCTCAGTATTGACAGCTGTTGGACTTTTGCCAATCGCCGCTTCAGGTGCTGATATCACAGCTTTGATGGAAGGTGCTAACGCTGCGCGTAAAGAATACACTTCTACAAATGTTCGTGAAAACGACGCTTACGCCTATGCTGCCCTCCGCAATATCCTTTACCGTAAAGGTAAATTCTCAGAAATCTTGATCAATTATGAACCAAGCCTTCAATATTTCTCAGAATGGTGGAAACAATTGGCAGGTGAATCAGAAGGGAAAGACCAAAAAGGAATTTACCCAACTTCAGCTAACTTCTCAACAGACCTCCACTCATTAGGTCAATGGATTCAAGAAGGAACACGTACTGTTTTTGAAACAGCAATCCGTATTGAAAAACCACGTAAAAACATCAACATTCCAGAACTTGACGCTGACCTTGATGGACTTGGCTACTTGCAAGGTAAAGATGTGGACTTCGTTAACAAAAAAGCAGCTGACGGCGTGCTTCTTGCTCACACTGACGGAAATGTGCCAAACATGATTGTGACATTGCCTGAACAAGACGAATTCACACTTGGCTATGCGATTTACTTCTTTGAACTTGCTATCGGTATCTCAGGTTACTTGAACGGCATCAACCCATTCAACCAACCAGGTGTTGAAGCTTACAAGAAAAATATGTTCGCGCTTCTTGGTAAACCAGGATTTGAAGAACTCGGTGCAGAATTAAATGCCCGTCTTTAATAAGGACAGAAAATAAAAGAAAAAATTACTGACCAATTGGTCAGTAATTTTTTTGGCTCATTTACAAAACTTTCTGAGATGCGCTACTGCTGATCAGCTGATCAGTAATCGATTTTTCCTTGACAAACGGTTAGTCCCACTCATGTACCAACTGAAAATTCACATTTTCAGAATTTCCCAACAGTTTAGCAACAGGACAGCGCGCTTCAGCCAATTGAAACATGGCTTGAGCGCGTTTTTCATCCACTTTTTCCGTTAGGGGGATAAAGACGGTGACGTCGATTAGAAACTTCAAGCCTTTGGTATCAGGAGCCTGATAGACATCCACTTGAACTTTACTTTGATGCTCCAATTGGTTCTTTTTAGCAATAGATTCGAGGGTGGCATTTAAACAAGTCGCCAAGGCCAGACCAAGAAATTTTTCTGGATTTCCTGTTGGCTCAGCAAGCGAAGGGGAAGAAATCGGGTAAGTTTCAGCATTCTTAATATAAGAAACTCCGTTTACACCAGTCTCGTTAATTGCAGTAGTGTGGTAAGTAGCTGTAGGGTGTGATTTAAGTTGTGACATAAAAACCTCCTGAGATGTGATACTTCTATTTTATGCTATTTGAGCTAAAATTTTAAAAATCCTGCCTGTGGCTTTCTTGCTATCTAGTTTTTAGTGTGTATTTGTGCTACAATTATACATAAATTAGAAAATTAGAAACTTTAAGGAACGGCTATGAAAGAATTTTGGAATTTAGATAAAAATTTACAACTCCGCTTAGGAATTGTTTTTTTAGGTGCTTTCTCTTATGGTACCGTCTTTTCCTCAATGACCATCTATTATAACCAATATCTCGGTAGCGCCATCACTGGTGTGTTATTAGCTTTATCTGCTGTCGCTACTTTTGTGGCAGGTCTTTTAGCAGGTTTTTTTGCTGATCGTCAAGGGCGTAAGCCGGTCATGGTAGTTGGCACGCTTATCCAATTTGGCGGAGCAATCTTAGCTATTTTAGCCAATCTCCCTGGTCATATCAATCCTTGGCTCACTTTCTTAGCCTTTTTGTGCATTAGTTTTGGTTATAATTTTGTGATTACAGCAGGAAATGCAATGATTATTGATGCCTCTAATGCTGAAAATCGAAAAATAGTTTTCTTACTAGATTACTGGGCGCAAAATTTATCCGTTATTTTAGGTGCTGCTCTGGGGGCTTGGCTATTTAGACCGGCTTTTGAAGCATTATTGGCTATTTTGCTTGTGACAGTGCTCGTCTCTTTCTTTTTGACGACCTTTGTAATGACTGAAACTTTTAGTCCTGTAAAGCATTCAGAAGATGGTGAACCGCTAGCCAAGGAGAATATTTTTCAAGCTTATCGTACAGTGGTAAAAGATCGTACCTACATGGTATTTATGACAGCGAGTATCGGCACCACTTTTATTATTATGCAATTTGACAATTTTTTACCTGTTCATCTGGCAAACAGTTTTCAGACAGTAACCTTTTGGGGATTCGAGATTTATGGTCAGCGAATGCTTACCATATTTTTAATCTTAGCGTGTGTGCTTGTGGTTGCTTTAATGACCACACTGAATCGATTCACTCAAAATTGGTCTCATCAAAAAGGTTTTGTGCTTGGTAGCCTCGGAATGGCGCTCGGCATGATCTTTGCCTTTTTGACAACGAGCTTTGTTCCCATTTTTATTGCTGGGATTATCTATACACTAGGAGAGATCATTTATACGCCTAGTGTTCAAACGCTAGGCGCTGATTTGATGCATCCAGATAAGATTGGGGCTTACAATGGGGTTGGTGCGGTACGTACGCCAATTGCTTCTGTCTTAGCAGGTCTGTTGGTCTCTGTTTCGCCTCTCATTCATGCTGCCGGTGTCTCTTTGGTTCTTGGAGTAGTAGAAATTTTCGCCATCGTGTTGGTGCACTATGCAGCCGTACGACATCAACGAGAAGTCGTTCGAGGACAACACGATTAATAAATAATAAATAATAAAAATAAGATAAATAGGGATAAACTATAATGAAAGATTTTTTTGGATTACATCCTACCATCAAGCTTCGGCTGGTGATGAACTTTTTTGGCACGCTTTGCTTTAGTACAGTAGGTGGTTCTATGACGATTTACTATAACAAGTATATGGGGGCTGGTATTACGGGGATACTGCTGATTATCAGCTCGGTAATGGTTTTTTTAATTGGACTTTATGCGGGGCATTTGGCCGATTTAAGAGGGCGGCGTCCCATCATGCTCTTTTCTACTCTAATCACAGCCTTGGGGGCTGGGCTTGCCACCTATTCGAACTCCATGTTTTATTTTAATCCATGGACAACGTTTTTAGGTTTTTTAATTGTCAATTTTGGATTCGGCTTTTTTAATACAGCCAGTCAGGCAATGATTGTGGACCTCACAACTCGTCAAAATCGCCGTGTGGTTTATAGCATCCAATATTGGATTATCAATTTTGCGATCATGATTGGTTCAGGTCTATCAGGGTGGTTTTTCCGTGATCATCTGGTCTGGTTGCTCCTTGCGATTACCTTAGAAGAAGTGGCAAGTTGTCTTGTTGTCTTCTTTTGGATCGACGAGTCTTTTGATCCAACTGTACAACATAAAAAGCAAGAAACTAATATCATTAAAGCGTATTTCACAGTGGCAAAAGATACGGTGTTTATGTATTATCTTTTTGCTTCCGTTTTTATTGCAATGATATTTAACCAGATTGATTATTATCTACCTGTTCACTTGAGCGATAGTTTCCGTTCCACTCGTATTTTAGGGCTTGAAATCTATGGGCAACGCATGTTGACGGTATTTTTAATGATCAATACTTTGGTGATTGTTCTTTTTATGAGCAAGGTAAATCATTTGACTAAAAATTGGTCTCGTAGTACGGGGATTGGGATTGGAATTGTTCTTCAAGGCGCGGGTTTCATTATTGCTTTTCTAGGAAGAAATCTGACTTGGGAAATCATCGCTGCATTGGTAGCAACGGTCGGTGAAATGATATTGGTTCCTTTCTCCCAGGCCCTACGTGCAGACTTAATGGAGGGAGATCAGGTCGGAACCTACACGGGAGCTTTTTCAGTGACGCAACCAATTGCTGCTGTCTTATCTGGAGTGCTGGTTTCTCTATCAAGCCTCTACGGCAATTTGGGGATGGCCTTTTTCATGTTAATCATCATTCTGCTGGGACTCTTTCCAGCACTACGTGCTATTCACATGCATGAGCGTTTCCCCAAAAGCCTTTAAACTCATCAATGAACAAGCCGAAACTTGTTCATTTTTTATAGGGAATAAAAGGTTAAATATTGTTGTTTTTGTTGTTATACGTTATAATTATTTTCATGAGAGTAGTTTCAGGTAATTATGGCGGAAGACCGCTCAAGACATTGGCAGGTAAAATGACACGTCCAACGACTGATAAAGTCAAAGGGGCGATTTTTAATATGATAGGTCCTTATTTTGAGGGCGGACGCGTGCTGGATCTGTATGCTGGCTCAGGGAGCTTAGCTATTGAAGCCATCTCGCGAGGGATGGCGAAGGCGGTTCTGGTAGAAAAAGAACGGGCGGCACAGCAAGTCATCGCCGAAAATATCAAGATGACAAAGGAAGTGGAAAAATTTCAACTCTTAAAAATGCCTGCGGAGCGTGCGCTGACGACGCTGTCAGGAACTTTTGATTTGGTCTTGCTTGATCCACCCTACGCTAAAGAGCAAATTGTGAAAAATTTGAGTTTCCTACAAGCTAAAGGTTTATTAGCTGCTGAGGTGATTGTTGTCTGTGAGACAGATCAAGCTGTAGAATTGCCCGAACGAATTGAGCAATTAGTTTTGAAAAAACAAAAGACCTATGGCATTTCCAAGGTGTCTATTTACATGTTCTGATTCCATAGACGGGATGGCAGCTTACTGACGGACTGGTCAGTTTTTTGAGAAAGAAAAGAGAAGTAATGACAGAAAAAATTGGACTTTTTACAGGAACTTTTGATCCCTTGACGAATGGTCATGTTGATATTATTCGACGGGCGAGTCAACACTTTGATAAGCTCTATGTGGGCATTTTTAAGAATGACCAAAAGCATCCTCTTTTTCCCACAGCAAAACGTGTCGAAATGATCAAAACGGCACTGACAGAGCTGTCAGTAGGTACTAATATTGAAGTTATTACGCATCAACGTGATTTGACGGTAAATGTTGCTCAAAGACTTGGTGTAACAGCACTTGTCAGAGCTGTCAGAAATGCTCAAGATCTCGAATATGAGAAAAATATGTTTTACTTTAATTTTGAAATGTCTGGCATTGAAACGCTCCTGCTTATGGCTAAACCAGAACTAGAACCACTAAATTCAACACGGATGCGGGAGTTACATGCTTTTGGTCAAGACATCAGCCAGTGGGTGCCTAAAAATGTCAGTCGAGAGTTGAGGAAGTTAAATGAAAAAAACATCTAAAAAAATTAGCCGTAAGTTAAAATGGGGCTTACTCATTGCAGCCCTCCTTGTGGTGATTGTCACACTTCTTTATCCCACTAAAAGTTATGTTGAGATGCCCGGAACCACAGAGCCGCTAGGAAAAATGGTTGAGGTTGAAGGTAAAAAGGACAAGCATGAGGGAGATTTCTTTTTGACTACGGTACAGATTGCGCGGGCAAACCTAGCAACGATAATTTATAGCCACTTTAATAGCTTTACAACTATTTATAGTGAAGAAGAAATGACTGGAGGACTTAATGATGAGCAGTTTAATCAGGTCAACCAGTATTATATGGAAACTGCCCAAAACACTGCAATTTATCAAGCTTTCAAACTGGCCAATCGTCCGTATCAACTGAAGTATGAAGGTGTCTACGTCCTGAGCATTGCCAAAAACTCTACTTTTAAAGGGGATTTGGAACTCGCAGATACTGTAACAGCAATCAACGGCAAACGTTTTGATTCGAGTACAGCAATGATTGATTATGTCTCCCAACAAAAAGTTGGCGATCCTGTGACCATTTCCTATACTAGGATGGATGGAAGCAAGCACACCTCTACGGGAAAATACATCAAGCTTTCTAATGGTAAAACCGGGATAGGGATCGGTCTTGTGGATCATACTGAGGTAGTAACAGATCCTAAAGTAACTATCAATGCCGGCAGTATTGGGGGACCGAGTGCTGGGATGATGTTTACTCTAGAAATTTACAGCCAACTCACAGGTAAAGATTTGCGAAACGGCCGTGAAATTGCAGGAACTGGAACGATTGAACACGATGGAACCATTGGCCAAATTGGTGGCGTTGATAAAAAAGTAGCCACAGCGAGTAAAGAAGGGGCTCAGGTCTTCATGGTACCAGACTCTGGTACCAAAAAAGAGAGTAGTAACAACTACTTAGCGGCAAAGGCTGCGGCAAAAAAATTAAAAACAAACATGAAAATCATCCCAGTAAAAACCATTCAAGATGCTTTAGATTATCTGGAAAAATAAAAAAGTTACTGACAGAGCTGTCAGTAACTTTTTATATGAGTTTTTTTCTAATATTGATCCAACAACAATTGTTTAATCTCGTCAATACGTGGTTGACGTGGATTAGCAGGAGTACATTGGTCATCGTAAACGAGATCAGCCAATTTATCAAGTTCACGTTCGAGATGAGCTTTATCGACACCATTTCCTGAAAGGGTGATGTTAATATCAATGCTATCAGTCAATTTCTTAAGTTCAGCAATTAAAGCTTGGACTGCGATTTCATCAGAATCCTCTTTGCCAGCAAATCCCATGAAACGTGCAATTTCAGCGTAGTCTTCTTGAGCACGATAAGTTTCATAACGTGGGTAAGGGGTACGTTTAACGTTTCCTGTTACAGCGTTAAATTTGATGACGTGTGGCATCGCAATGGCAATAGCAAGACCGTGAGGCAATCCAAATTCACCACCAATTTTGTGTGCCAACGAGTGGTTAATACCGAGGAAGGCATTGGCGAAAGCCATACCAGCAAGCGTTGCAGCATTATGCATGTTTTCGCGAGCTTTTTGTCCTTCTTTAGTTGGATGAGCTGGATCGTAGTGGTAAGATGCAGTCAAGTTTTCAAAGATGAGTTTAATGGCTTGAAGTGAAATTGGTTTTGTATAGTCAGAAGCCATAACAGAAACATAAGATTCAAGCGCGTGTGACATCGCATCAATACCAGACCAAGAAACCGTACGTTTTGGCACAGTCATAACGAACTCAGGGTCAACAATCGCTACTTGTGGTGTCAATTGATAGTCAGCAAGTGGGTATTTCACGTGCGTTTCATCATCCGTGATAACGGCAAATGGTGTCACTTCAGAACCAGTACCAGAAGTAGTAGGGATAGCGACCATTTGTGCTTTATGGGGGTGGTAGAATTTGACAATCCGTTTACGAATATCCACGAATTTTTGAGCCAATTCTTGGAAGAGTTCTTTGAGGCTTGCATCATCAGAAAGGTCAGCTTCACCACGCGCATCATATTCATAAATCAAACGACCAATTTTACCAGCGTCAAGAGCAGAACCACCCCCAAGACAGATGACAGTATCTGGTTCAAATTGTTTCATTTGACGAGCGATTGCAATTGCTTCGCTCAAAGTTGGGTCAGGTTGAACAGAGCCATAAATGCTTGTTTCAACTTGAGTTGGGCGGATAGCAAGTTGTTCCAAAACTTTATCAACGAAACCAAACTTAACCATACCAGGGTCAGCAACGATGAAAGCTTTGTGGACGTGTGGCAATTCTTGTAAGTAAGAGATTGCATTTTTTTCGTAGTAGATTTCTTTTGGCAAACGAACCCATTGTGGGCGATTACGACGTTTAGCCACTGTTTTAACATTCAATAGATCGTATGTACTCAAATTGTGTGAAAGTGAATTTTTCCCCCATGAACCAGTTCCAAGTGTAAGTGATGGACGCATTGCATCTGTATAGATATCGCCGACACCACCGATTGAGTCAGGTTGGTTGACGAGGATACGAGAAGCTTCGACTTTTTCGCCATATTCTTTAACGAATGGATCATCCATCGCACCGATTTGAATTGCAGCATTGTGACCAGCACCTTGATAAGCAAGTAAGCTACGTACAATCTCGATTCCTTCTTCACGTGTTTCTGCTTTGTAGAGTGAAAGCAATGGAGAAAGTTTTTCAGAAGAGAGCGCTTCGCCAATGTTTTTCTTGTCAAGTTCAAACAAGAGAACATCTTTGTCTTTAGGGACGTTTACGCCAGCTTGCTCAGCAATCCATTGACCAGAGCGACCAGCTACAGGGCCTGTAACACCAAAGCCTTCGCCAGCGCGTTCCACGAATACAAAGCTTTCGATGGCTTTATAGTCTTCTTTAGGCACCATGTAAGCACCTTGTGCTTGCATTTTAGCAACAAATTCATCATAGATAGAAGCGTCAATAACCGCTGAATTTTCAGTAGCGCAAATCATTCCGTTATCAAAACGTTTTGAAAGCAATAAATCTTCAACGGCACGTTCAATATTTGCCGTAGCATCAACGTAAACTGCACCATTACCGGCACCCACACCAAGTGAAGGATTACCAGATTTGAGGGCGGCATTGACCATACCAGGCCCCCCTGTTGCGAGGATTGTTGCAATCCCACGATTTTGAATCAGCGCCGTTGTCATATCAAGACTTGGTACTTCAATCCATTGGATAAAGTTTTCAGGTGCGCCAGCTTCAACGGCCGCATCGTAAACAATTTTTGCTGCATGCGAAGAACATTTTTGCGCTTGTGGATGGAAGGCAAAGACAATCGCATTACGTGTTTTTGCGGTCAAGAGTGATTTGAAAATGGCTGTCGATGTTGGGTTAGTTGTTGGTACGATACCAGCAAGGACACCGAGTGGGCTTGCGATTTCGACCGAGCCAGCGACTTTATTTTCAGCAATCACGCCAACAGTTTTGTCGTTTTTGATGGCGTTATAAACAGATTCAGAGGCGAAGTGATTTTTTGTATCTTTGTCTTCAACAACTCCACGACCAGTTTCATTGACGGCTTCGTGAGCGAGTTCAAGAGAATGCTTACTTGCAGCAAGTGCCATAGCAGCAACGATTGTATCAACTTGAGTTTGTGTATAACCTTCAAATTTAAGAACAGCTTCATGTGCTTTTTTGACTAAATTATCAGTATAAGCGACAGCTTCTTGGAATTTTGCGGCTTTTTCTTCCGCAGTCAGGACTTTCTTAACAGCTGGAGCAGCTTTTTTAGTTGCCATATTTCTAGATTTCTCCTTTGTGATATAATTCACTTATCTTTACGTGAATATTTTAACAAACTTCTGAAAACTTGTCAAATATTTTGTGAAAACTTTTACAATTTATAGAATACATCGCTCTAGAACTTTGTGGTAGAGGCTCTTTTATAAAAAAACGCCAACCCAGAAATGGGTTGGCATTCTTTATATATAAATGAATCCATTCCGAATCACCTGTTATACTGGAAGCACACAAGTCATTTCTGGAGCGTAGAAATCTTTTTGTTCAAGTGTTAAGCGCCCTGTTTCTTTGTCTCTTGAAAACAGGCTGAGGTTATCAGAGTTTTGGTGTGCAACAATCAGGAAATCTTCTGTTTGGTTAAGATTAAAATCCCGTGGGAAGTCTCCCTCTGTCTCCACCCAACCCTCAGAAGTCAGTTTTGTTCCCAAAGGGCTGACCTTATAAAGGGCGATAGAGTTATGTCCGCGATTTGAAACATACAAGAATTTACCATCTTTACTAATGCGGATAGCTGCTACCCCATTATGTTGATGATAGTTCTCTGGAAGAGTAGAAATAGTCTGTAAACGTGCAAATCGACCGCGTTCTTCATTGTAACTCAAGACTTCGATAGTAGAGTTCAACTCTCCAACCAAATAAGCAACTTTTCCGTTTGGATGGAAAGTTAAGTGGCGAGCACCCATTCCTTTTTCGGCACGGTAGATTGTTACAATATTCAATTTTCCTTCGCCAAGTACATCATAGACTGTGACTTCATCTGTACCTAAATCACAAGTAACTAGTCTGCCATCAGGTGTCAGATCGGCGTAATGGACATGTGCACTACTTTGTTCAGGACGTGGTCCAGAACCAGTATGTTTGACTGTATCTGTTAATTTGAGGGTGCCATCGCCTTGAATTTTATAAACACGAATTTCGCCAAGGTGGTAATTCGCACCGTAAACCAGCTGGCGTTTCTCATCAACAGCTACATAACAAAGGGGAGCGCCAGTTGAGGTCACGTTACCTAAAGGAGTGGCCACATCACCATCAAAATCAAAAGCTGCTACACCGCCACCGTTACCATCAGCGGCACAAGTATAGAGGTGTCCCGCTGTATCTAATGTGATATAAGTGGGATTTTGCACTGCTGCCACTTCGCTTAAATTTGATAATTCAGCTTTCTTTTTATCTAAAAGGACACTATAAACACCTGTAGATTTGCGTTTTGTATAACCGCCTAAGAGGATTTTTTCTTTCATGTTTTTCTCCTTAATCTATTATATTATATATTCTATTTTATCACAAAAAAGCGGTTACAGTGAAAAATATTAATTTTTTCTTAGAAAAAATTTACTGATGGTGCTGTCAGTAAATGTTATCGTGTAAGAAAAGGATTACGTTGATAAGTGACGGGAAATTCGACCTGTCAAAAGCTAAACATCAGGAAGCGAGAGAACCTTAAGACCACTTGTGGACAATGTCTGCAGGAGACTACTTTTTGATAAAGCTACGATCTTGAATTGCCAAAATATTCTCAGAAGCGATGCTATTCATTAAACTAAACAAGATACTTAGCTAAGTAACGCCCAGCTTGAAGAAAAGAAAGTTGATTGATAGTTTTGTCAGTAAAAATATGCTTGCAAATGAAGCCGAAACAGTGTATAATTAAAAAGTTGCTATGTGTAGAAAATTTTACGGTAGTAACCATCTCGCATTTTATCTGGACAAAGTCGTAGTGTACGCAAGTATTGCGGCGGCGGATGATAGGTAAAAGAGGAAAAACTATTTTAAAAGGAGACATACTCATGTCAGTTATTTCAATGAAACAACTCCTCGAAGCTGGTGTACACTTTGGTCACCAAACGCGTCGTTGGAATCCAAAAATGAAACCATACATCTTCACAGAACGTAATGGTATCCACGTTATCGACCTTCAAAAAACTGTAAAACTTGTTGACGATGCTTACAACTATGTAAAAAATGCTTCACAAGAAGGTGCAGTAGTACTCTTTGTTGGGACTAAAAAGCAAGCCGCTGAAGCAGTTAAAGAAGAAGCTCTTCGTGCTGGTCAATACTACGTTAACCATCGTTGGTTGGGTGGGATGCTCACTAACTGGAACACTATCCAAACCCGTGTAGCTCGCCTTAAAGAAATCAACAAAATGGAAGAAGAAGGAACTTTCGAAGTTCTTCCTAAAAAAGAAGTTGTACTCTTGAACAAAGAACGCGAACGCCTTGAAAAATTCATCGGTGGTATCGCTGATATGCCTCGTATTCCAGATGTTATGTACATCGTTGACCCGCATGCTGAACAAATCGCAGTTAAAGAAGCTAAAACTTTGGGAATCCCAGTTGTAGCTATGGTCGATACAAACGCAGATCCAGAACCAATCGATGTAGTTATTCCTGCAAATGACGATGCTATCCGTGCTGTTAAATTGATTACAGCTAAAATGGCAGATGCAATCATCGAAGGTCGTCAAGGTGAAGATGCAGCAGAAGACTTTGTAGCCGAAGAAGCAGCTTCAGAAGAATCTCTTGAAGAACTTGCTGAAATCGTCGAAGGTAAATAAGTCGACTCATTAATTAAGTGATTACTACAGGCGAGGCCTTACGCCTCGTCTGTTTTTTAAAATAAAAAACTACCAAATCTTTGGTAAAAAAATGATATAGGAGATTTACAAAATGGCAGTAACAGCAGCTCAAGTAAAAGAATTGCGTGAAAAAACTGGTGCAGGTATCATGGATGCCAAACGTGCCCTTGTTGAAACTGATGGGAATATGGAAGCAGCCGCAGAACTCCTTCGTGAAAAAGGAATTGCAAAAGCAGCTAAAAAAGCTGATCGTGTAGCTGCTGAAGGTCTTACAGGAATTGCAGTAAATGGTAATGTAGCGGCCCTTGTTGAGTTGAACTCTGAAACTGACTTTGTTGCAAAAAATGACCAATTTGTAGCGTTAGTTAAAGAAGCTGCAGAACTTATTGCTGCAAACAAACCAGTTAACAATGAAGAAGCTTTAGCGATCCAAACTGCTTCAGGTGTAACCCTTGAACAAGAGCTTGTTCAAGCAACAGCTACAATCGGAGAAAAAATCACTTTCCGTCGTTTTGTTGTTATCGAAAAAGAAGCTGCTCAACACTTCGGTGCTTACCAACATAACGGTGGTAAAATCGGAGTTATCACAGTGCTTGAAGGTGCAGATGAAACATTAGCTAAACAAGTTTCTATGCATATCGCTGCAATGAATCCAACAGTTCTTTCTGCAGATGAGCTTGATGAAGAATTTGTAAAAACTGAATTGGCACAAATGAACCACAAGATCGATGAAGACAATGCAAGTCGTGTTCTCGTTAACAAACCTGAATTGCCACATCACGAATACGGTTCTAAGAGTCAATTGACTGAAGAAGTTCTTGCAAAAGCAGAAGCGGATTTCAAAGAAGAACTTAAAGCTGAAGGAAAACCTGAAAAGATTTGGGATAAAATCTTGCCAGGTAAAATGGCTAAATTCATTGTTGATAATACAAAAGTGGATCAACAATTTGCTCTTCTTGCTCAACTTTATATCATGGATGATAGCAAAACAGTTGAAGAATTCCTTGACTCAAAAGGTGCAAAAGCCATCTCATTTGCACGTTTTGAAGTGGGTGAAGGAATCGAGAAAGCAGAAAGTGATTTCGCAGCAGAAGTTGAAGCTGCTAAAGCTGGACTTTAAACCTTAAAAACAGCCGAAGGCTGTTTTTTTTATTTAGAACGATATAAAATGAGAAAAGAATTTAGAGACAAGCTGAAAAAATAGTGTATTTATTTCACTCAATATGCTATAATTATATTTGAGATTTTCTATCTAAATAAACCTATCCCTAAGTAATTAAAACATTTTATGGAGTAAAGCATGTCAAGTACTGTCATTATCCTCATTGTAGCATTAGTAGTTGTTATCATCGGTTTCTATGTTTTCGCAATTTTGATGCGTAAAAAGACCGAAGATCGTATATTAGAATTAGAAGAAAGAAAAGAAACTCTTTTTGACTTACCAGTTCAAGAGGAGATAGATGCAGTTAAAAAAATGCATCTTGTTGGACAATCCCAAACTATTTTCCGCGAATGGAATCAAAAATGGATTGATTTGTCCTCGAATTCTTTTGCTGATTTGGAGAACCATATTTTTGAGGCCGAACAGTTAAATGATTCATTCCATTTTTTCCGAGCACGCGAATCTGTCGCAGATAGTGAAGCACAAATAGAATTGATGGAAGAAGAAGTTCAGGGGATTCGTCAAGGTGTTGATCAACTTGTGGAGCAAGAAAAACGTAATTCAAATAAAATTCAAGAATCGCTAGATTTGTATGATAACCTTCGAAATGACATTACAGATAATGCTGATTTGTATGGAAGTGTCATCACTGAGCTCGAAAAACATCTTGCAAATATTGAGACTGAGTTTTCACAATTTGTTACTTTAAACTCAACAGGGGATCCGATTGAAGCGGCAGAGGTTTTAGAAACCGCTGAAGAACATACGATTGCTTTAAGAGCTATCACAGAACAAATCCCTGCCTTTATATCCAAAATAGATAAAGAAATTCCTAAGCAATTTGAAGAACTTCAAGAAGCATGTGACAAATTTATTGAAGATGATTACGTCTTACCTGAAAGCATCAACCTGGATGACAAAATGAATGAGTTGCATCAACATCTTGTTGAAAGCAATGCTCTTTTAGAACAATTTGAGCTTGATCGAGTTGAAACTGAGTTAGCACTTATTCAAGAAAAAGTAGAAGAAATTTATGCTATTTTTGAAAAAGAATATGCTGCTCGTCGCAATGTCGAAAAACGTTCTACAGTACTTCGTGAATATATCGAACATATTCGGGTCAATAATAAGAATCTACTTCTCGAAATTGATCATGTGACACAAGCCTATGTTTTATCAGGCAATGAAAAAGGTTATGTTCGAGGCTATCAGGAACACTTAGAAGCTTTAGAATCAGATGTTGATGAGATCATGGAAAGTATTGAAGGCAAGAAACTTCCATATTCAGTACTTTCACGCAGAGTGAACTCCGTCGTGAGTGCTCTTGAAGAAATGGAAAAAAATCAAATCAAAATCAGTAATACGCTGACAGGACTCAAAGACGAAGAACGGGCGGCGCAAGAAATTGCAGATCGATTTGACTCAGAGCTTCGCACCATAAAACGTTATGTTGAGAAGAGAAACCTTCCAGGTTTGCCCAAAGATTATCTCGATTTATTCTTCACTACAGGTGACCGTGTACAAAATCTTTTTAAAGAGTTAGGGCGTGTGAGAATTAATATTGATACCATTAATCACCTGGTAGATGTCAGCACAGAAGATATGCATGTTTTGAAAGAAGCAACAACGAATATGACTGATCATGCTGTATTAGCAGAGCAGTTAATCCAGTATGCAAATCGGTATAAGGCTTCGAATGAACAGGTTGCTCAAGGTATTTCTCGAGCGTTACAACTTTTTGAAAGAGATCGTGATTATGATGGTTCCTTTGATGAAATTTCTAAGACTTTAGAAATAGCTGAACCAGGAGCGGCTTCAAGAATCTCTGGAGTTTACTTCAAGACAAAGCAAACACCAGATTATCTTTAAAATATAGAAAACTCAGGGAAATTTTTTCTCTGAGTTTTTGCATATTATTAGTCTAAGAGGAGTGAAAGCATTATAATATAAGAAAGTAGACGTGAATATGGGGAATATCGTATAGAAAGGAGAAAAAATGGATATTCCTAAAAATAACCCACCTCCCCGAATTTGAGCGGGGAAGTCATCCGCCCTCCTGATTTTCGCGAATGTTTTAGACAATTTATTGGACATAGAATATAGGGAGTTAACATATGGATGACATTCAAGAAAAATACGGTTTAGAATTCAACGAATTATTCTCTGAGATGCGGCCGATAATTTATAAATTGATGAAGCAATTGTACATCAACACATGGGATTACGATGATTACTTCCAAGAGGGAATGATTACACTACACGAATTGCTACAGAAAATTACAAATTTAGATCATGTACATACGAAATTTAAAGTGGCTTACCATCAGCACTTAATTGACGAAATTCGCCATATTAAAGCACGAAAAAGAGGTTTTGATCAGCTCCATCCGATCAATGTTTATGACTGCGCAGATTGGATCGGCTCAAACCTTGCTACACCTGAAAGCGAGATAGTTTTCAACCATCTACTAGAAGAAGTTTATGATAAACTTTCAACACACTATAAAGAACTGTTGGTAAAGCAAATGCATGGGGAACATCTTACGAGAATGCAGAAGTATCGTTTAAAGGAAAAAATTAAAGCGATTTTATTTGATGAAGACTAACCGTAACTGAGCAGGCCTCTTCAATTGAGAAGAGGCCTTTCTTTTTGAAAAAAGATTGCTTAGGGTAAAGTGAGTCGTGGCATACAAAGCAAACGGATACAAAGAATTCAAAAGCGAACGAGGGAGGAAAAAAGGGGGAAAAGTCACAGTTTATTCTTGACAAGGGGAGTTAGGTTTGATAGAATATAATAGTTGTCGCGAGAGACGAGGGTCTTGAAGCGAGCTAGACCATTGAAAACTGAATAAAGAAGAATGACTCATGTGATGTAGAAATACATCAAAAATCTGTCAATCAATAATGAAAGACAAGCCAGTCACTTCGGTGACTTAAATACTTTATTTGAGAGTTTGATCCTGGCTCAGGACGAACGCTGGCGGCGTGCCTAATACATGCAAGTTGAGCGCTGAAGATTGGTACTTGTACCGATTGGATGAGCAGCGAACGGGTGAGTAACGCGTGGGGAATCTGCCTTTGAGCGGGGGACAACATTTGGAAACGAATGCTAATACCGCATAATAGCTTTAAACATAAGTTTTAAGTTTGAAAGATGCAATTGCATCACTCAAAGATGATCCCGCGTTGTATTAGCTAGTTGGTGAGGTAAAGGCTCACCAAGGCGATGATACATAGCCGACCTGAGAGGGTGATCGGCCACATTGGGACTGAGACACGGCCCAAACTCCTACGGGAGGCAGCAGTAGGGAATCTTCGGCAATGGACGAAAGTCTGACCGAGCAACGCCGCGTGAGTGAAGAAGGTTTTCGGATCGTAAAACTCTGTTGTTAGAGAAGAACGACGAGGAGAGTGGAAAGCTCCTCGTGTGACGGTATCTAACCAGAAAGGGACGGCTAACTACGTGCCAGCAGCCGCGGTAATACGTAGGTCCCGAGCGTTGTCCGGATTTATTGGGCGTAAAGCGAGCGCAGGTGGTTTATTAAGTCTGGTGTAAAAGGCAGTGGCTCAACCATTGTATGCATTGGAAACTGGTAGACTTGAGTGCAGGAGAGGAGAGTGGAATTCCATGTGTAGCGGTGAAATGCGTAGATATATGGAGGAACACCGGTGGCGAAAGCGGCTCTCTGGCCTGTAACTGACACTGAGGCTCGAAAGCGTGGGGAGCAAACAGGATTAGATACCCTGGTAGTCCACGCCGTAAACGATGAGTGCTAGATGTAGGGAGCTATAAGTTCTCTGTATCGCAGCTAACGCAATAAGCACTCCGCCTGGGGAGTACGACCGCAAGGTTGAAACTCAAAGGAATTGACGGGGGCCCGCACAAGCGGTGGAGCATGTGGTTTAATTCGAAGCAACGCGAAGAACCTTACCAGGTCTTGACATACTCGTGCTATTCCTAGAGATAGGAAGTTCCTTCGGGACACGGGATACAGGTGGTGCATGGTTGTCGTCAGCTCGTGTCGTGAGATGTTGGGTTAAGTCCCGCAACGAGCGCAACCCCTATTGTTAGTTGCCATCATTAAGTTGGGCACTCTAACGAGACTGCCGGTGATAAACCGGAGGAAGGTGGGGATGACGTCAAATCATCATGCCCCTTATGACCTGGGCTACACACGTGCTACAATGGATGGTACAACGAGTCGCGAGACAGTGATGTTTAGCTAATCTCTTAAAACCATTCTCAGTTCGGATTGTAGGCTGCAACTCGCCTACATGAAGTCGGAATCGCTAGTAATCGCGGATCAGCACGCCGCGGTGAATACGTTCCCGGGCCTTGTACACACCGCCCGTCACACCACGGGAGTTGGGAGTACCCGAAGTTGGTTGCCTAACCGCAAGGAGGGCGCTACCTAAGGTAAGACCGATGACTGGGGTGAAGTCGTAACAAGGTAGCCGTATCGGAAGGTGCGGCTGGATCACCTCCTTTCTAAGGAATATATACAAGAGTGAGCATTCAACTTTATTCAGTTTTGAGGGGTTTAGTAAAAAACCTACACAAGAATCAACTTCTTGATTGTGGGGCCTTAGCTCAGCTGGGAGAGCGCCTGCTTTGCACGCAGGAGGTCAGCGGTTCGATCCCGCTAGGCTCCATTGAAACGAAAGTTTCAAACTTGAACATTGAAAACTAAATAACAATATCTAATAACGATAAATAAACCGAAAAGCTGTGAATTTTAAAGAATTTACAAACTTATACTTGAAAAACGATGATTTAAATCATCATGGCAAAGTTAATAAGGGCGCACGGTGGATGCCTTGGCACTAAGAGCCGATGAAGGACGTGACTAACGACGATATTCTAGGGGGAGCAGTAAGTACGCATTGATCCCTAGGTCTCCGAATGGGGAAACCCAGCTGCTACTAGCAGTTATCCGTAAGTGAATACATAGCTTACGTGAAGGTAACGCAGAGAACTGAAACATCTAAGTACCTGCAGGAAGAGAAAGTAAAAACGATTTCGTAAGTAGCGGCGAGCGAACGCGAAGAAGGGCAAACCAAGAAGCTTGCTTCTTGGGGTTGTAGGACTGCAACGTGGACTTAAGCATTATAGTCGAATAACCTGGGAAGGTTAATCAAAGAGGGTAATAATCCCGTAGACGAAATAGCGCTTATACCTAGCAGTATCCTGAGTAGGGCTGGACACGCGAAATCCAGTTTGAATCCGGGAGGACCATCTCCCAACCCTAAATACTCCTTAGTGACCGATAGTGAACCAGTACCGTGAGGGAAAGGTGAAAAGAACCCCGAGAGGGGAGTGAAATAGCACCTGAAACCGTGTGCCTACAAGAAGTTCGAGCCCGTTAATGGGTGAGAGCGTGCCTTTTGTAGAATGAACCGGCGAGTTACGTTATGATGCGAGGTTAAGTTGAAGAGACGGAGCCGTAGGGAAACCGAGTCTGAATAGGGCGACTTAGTATCATGATGTAGACCCGAAACCTAGTGACCTATCCATGAGCAGGGTGAAGGTGTGGTAAGACGCACTGGAGGCCCGAACCAGGACACGTTGAAAAGTGTTTGGATGACTTGTGGATAGCGGAGAAATTCCAAACGAACTGGGAGATAGCTGGTTCTCTCCGAAATAGCTTTAGGGCTAGCGTCGAAATGTAAGTGTATTGGAGGTAGAGCACTGTTTGGGTGAGGGGTCCATCTCGGATTACCAATCTCAGATAAACTCCGAATGCTAATACACATGTTCGGCAGTCAGACTGCGAGTGCTAAGATCCGTAGTCGAAAGGGAAACAGCCCAGACCAACAGCTAAGGTCCCAAAATATATGTTAAGTGGAAAAGGATGTGGGGTTGCACAGACAACTAGGATGTTAGCTCAGAAGCAGCTATCATTCAAAGAGTGCGTAATAGCTCACTAGTCGAGTGACCCTGCGCCGAAAATGTACCGGGGCTAAACATATTACCGAAGCTTTGGATTGATATTTTATCAATGGTAGGAGAGCGTTCTTAACCGCGATGAAGGTATACCGTGAGGAGTGCTGGAGCGTTAAGAAGTGAGAATGCCGGTATGAGTAGCGCAAGATAAGTGAGAATCTTATCCACCGTAAGACTAAGGTTTCCAGGGGAAGGCTCGTCCGCCCTGGGTTAGTCGGGACCTAAGGCGAGGCCGAAAGGCGTAGTCGATGGACAACTGGTTGATATTCCAGTACTAGATATGATCGTGATGGAGGGACGCAGTAGGCTAACGGATGCCAGTTAATGGATTCTGGTCTAAGCAGTGAGGTGTGAGATGTGTCAAATGCATTTCTCTTTAACATTGAGCTGTGATGGGGAAGCAACTACGGTTGCGAACTCCGTGATGTCACACTGCCAAGAAAAGCTTCTAGCGTAAAGTCATATCTACCCGTACCGCAAACCGACACAGGTAGTCGAGGCGAGTAGCCTCAGGTGATCGAGAGAACTCTCGTTAAGGAACTCGGCAAAATAGCCCCGTAACTTCGGGAGAAGGGGTGCTGGTGTAAAAGCCAGCCGCAGTGAATAGGCCCAAGCAACTGTTTATCAAAAACACAGCTCTCTGCTAAACCGCAAGGTGATGTATAGGGGGTGACGCCTGCCCGGTGCTGGAAGGTTAAGAGGAGTGCTTAGACGTAAGTCGAAGGTATGAATTGAAGCCCCAGTAAACGGCGGCCGTAACTATAACGGTCCTAAGGTAGCGAAATTCCTTGTCGGGTAAGTTCCGACCCGCACGAAAGGCGTAATGATTTGGGCACTGTCTCAACGAGAGACTCGGTGAAATTTTAGTACCTGTGAAGATGCAGGTTACCCGCGACAGGACGGAAAGACCCCATGGAGCTTTACTGTAGTTTGATATTGAGTACCTGTAAGTCATGTACAGGATAGGTAGGAGCCATTGAAATAGGGACGCTAGTTTCTATTGAGGCGTTGTTGGGATACTACCCTTGACTTATGGTTACTCTAACCCGCTGGCATAATCGGCCAGGGAGACAGTGTCTGACGGACAGTTTGACTGGGGCGGTCGCCTCCTAAAGAGTAACGGAGGCGCTCAAAGGTTGGCTCAGATTGGTTGGAAATCAATCGTAGAGTGTAAAGGTAAAAGCCAGCTTGACTGCGAGAGCTACAACTCGAGCAGGTAGGAAACTAGGACTTAGTGATCCGGTGGTACCGCATGGAAGGGCCATCGCTCAACGGATAAAAGCTACCCTGGGGATAACAGGCTTATCTCCCCCAAGAGTTCACATCGACGGGGAGGTTTGGCACCTCGATGTCGGCTCGTCGCATCCTGGGGCTGTAGTCGGTCCCAAGGGTTGGGCTGTTCGCCCATTAAAGCGGCACGCGAGCTGGGTTCAGAACGTCGTGAGACAGTTCGGTCCCTATCCGTCGCGGGCGTAGGTAATTTGAGAGGATCTGTCCTTAGTACGAGAGGACCGGGATGGACTTACCGCTGGTGTACCAGTTGTTCCGCCAGGAGCACGGCTGGATAGCTATGTAGGGAAGGGATAAGCGCTGAAAGCATCTAAGTGCGAAGCCCACCTCAAGATGAGATTACCCATTCGTAAGAATTAAGAGCCCAGAGAGATGATCTGGTAGATAGGCTGGAAGTGGGAGCGTTGCGAGACGTGGAGCGGACCAGTACTAATCGCTCGAGGACTTTACCAAAGAGTCAAATATAAAATGCTTAAGGTTTATGAGTTAGAAGAATTGTTATTTAGTTTTGAATGTTCAAGGTAACATTTAATGATTTGGTCATCATTGCGATGGAGATACACCTGTTCCCATGTCGAACACAGAAGTTAAGTCCATCTACGGCGGAAGTACTTGGGGGTTGCCCCCTGGGAGATAGGCGAGTGGCCAAGTGAACTTAAGGAGCTACGGCTCCTTTTTTTATACGTTTGATTGAAAAAGAATGAAAGGAGTCCAATCATTCTTTTTCTTTATTTTTTAGGGTATAATTGTACTATGGAAAATAAGAATAGACTTTTGCTTATTGATGGATCATCGATTGCTTTTAGAGCTTTCTTTGCTTTATACAGTCAGTTGGATCGTTTCAGAGCACCTAATGGGCTTCATACAAATGCAATTTTTGCATTTCATACAATGCTTTCTTCTTTAATGGAAAGAATTCAACCCACACATGTATTAATTGCCTTTGATGCTGGAAAAACAACTTTTCGTACGGAAATGTTTGCTGACTATAAAGGTGGACGTTCAAAAACACCAGATGAATTTCGCGAACAGTTACCTTTTATTAAGGAAATGATTGAGAAATTAGGAATCCGTCATTATGAGTTAGCTAATTATGAGGCTGATGATATTATTGGGACTTTGGACAAAATGGCGGAAGCCCCAGATGTTAATTTTGATGTTACTATTGTGACGGGTGATAAGGATATGATTCAGCTTGTGGATGGAAATACGCGAGTTGAAATTTCCAAAAAGGGTGTAGCTGAATTTGAAGAGTATACAACGGCTTATTTAATGGAAAAGATGGGCTTAACACCTCAACAATTTATTGATCTCAAGGCGTTAATGGGGGATAGTTCGGATAATTATCCAGGTGTAACCAAAGTAGGAGAAAAAACGGCTTTGAAGCTTTTGCAAGAGTGGGGGTCATTGGAAAATCTCTACGCAAATGTGGAAACATTGAAGGCGAGCAAGATGAAAGAGAACTTGATCGCTGATAAAGACATGGCTTTTTTATCTCAAAGATTAGCTACAATCAATACTCAAGCTCCAATTGAAATCAGTCTAGAGGATACTGTACTGCAACCCAAAAAGATTGCTGAATTAGGTGTTTTTTATGATGAAATGGGTTTTGCACAATTCAAGAGTAAATTATTGACTGATGGTGCTGTAAGTGATGATGCAATTGGAATTAAAGAGGAGATAAGTTACGAACTGGTCTCTGATGACTCTGTCAGTATGGAGATATCCCCTGACGACTTTTTCTACTTGGAAACTTTAGGGGAAAATTATCATCGAGAAGAAATTATCGGCTTTGCTTGGGGAAATGTAGATAAGATTTATGTTTCAAAGAATGTAGACCTTCTCAAACAGCTTAATTTACCAGAGAATACGTATGATTTTAAAAAGAATCGTGTTTTGCTCAATCGTCTTGGCGTACAGCTTTCTGTTAGTAAGTTTGATGCCATGCTTGCGAAATATTTAATTTCTACGACGGAAGACAATAAAATCACGACGATTGCTCGATTGTTTGATGCAGGGTATGTTGCTTCTGATGAAGAAATATATGGTAAAGGAACAAAACTGGCTTTACCAGCGGATGAGGTAATGTTTGAACATTTGGCTCGGAAAATCAGAGTTTTAGCGCAGGCGAAGCCCAAGATGATTCAAGAGCTCGTAGACAATGAGCAATTGCAGTTGTTGAATGAGATGGAGTTGCCTTTAGCAGAAGTTTTGGCGAAGATGGAAATTGCAGGAATTTTTGTTAATCAACAAACCTTGGAGCAAATAGGAGCCGAAAATGAGGAAAAACTTGCCTTGCTCACTAGAGAAATCTACGATTTAGCTGGTGAAGAGTTCAACATTAATTCTCCTAAACAACTGGGTGTGATTTTATTTGAAAAATTGCAATTACCGGCAGGTAAGAAAACGAAGACGGGTTATTCTACAGCGGTGGATGTCTTGGAAGAGTTGGCTACAATGTCCCCTGTCGTGGCCAAAATCTTGGAATATCGTCAGATTAATAAGGTGCAGTCCACTTACGTGAAAGGATTAATTCCACAGATTGCTTCTGATGGAAAAATTCATACGCGTTATATCCAAGATTTGACACAGACGGGACGCTTAAGCTCTGTAGATCCAAACTTACAAAACATACCAGTTCGCTTAGAAGAAGGACGCAAAATCCGTAAGGCATTTGTTCCCAGTAAAAATGCAATCCTCTTGAGCTCCGACTATTCGCAAATTGAATTACGTGTTTTAGCTCATATTTCAGGGGATGAGCACTTGATTGATGCTTTTAACCATGGAGCAGATATCCATACTTCAACAGCGATGCGGGTTTTTGGCATTGATAAACCAGAAGCTGTCACGCCTAATGATCGCCGTAATGCAAAAGCAGTCAACTTTGGGGTAGTTTATGGAATTTCAGACTTCGGATTAGCCCGGAATTTAGGAATCACAAGAAAAGATGCCAAAAATTATATCGAAACATATTTTGAGCGTTATCCTGGTATTAAGGCTTATATGGAAAATATTGTACGTGAAGCTAGAGACAAGGGCTTTGTGGAAACAATGAGTCATCGTCGGCGAAAAATTCCAGATATTAACGCACGGAACTTTAACGTACGAGGATTTGCTGAGCGTACAGCAATCAATTCGCCAATTCAGGGATCAGCAGCCGATATTTTGAAAATTGCTATGATTAATCTAGATAGGGCTTTGACTGAAAAAGGTTATAAAACGCAGTTACTTTTACAAGTGCACGATGAAATTATCCTGGATGTCCCTAAGGAAGAACTTGACGTTATACAAAAACTAGTCAAAGAAACAATGGAAGAAGCTATGACATTAGCTGTCCCTCTTAAAGTTGATGAAAACACAGGGCAGACTTGGTACGAAGCTAAATAGAAGAGTCAGTCAGCTTACTGATCAAGCTGTCAGTAATAAAAAAGTTCCCCTAAGCTAAAGGGAACTTTTTTCATAAGTTTAAAAAGAGAAATTGATCGAAAACTAAGGTATAAAATTGTTGTTTTGAACTTCTTACGCTATAATAAAAGTATGGAAAATATTGTACTACATGAGAACGAACGAATTGATGAGATTGCTAGCAGCGGCGTAAAGATTATTCAAAGCCGTGAGGTTTTTTCTTTTAGTATTGATGCAATTTTATTGGCTCGTTTTCCCCGTCTACCCAGGCGGGGTCAGGTAGTGGATATGTGTGCAGGAAACGGTGCTGTAGGCCTGTTTGCTAGTAGCAAGACAAGTGCTAAAATAATTGAGTTGGAATTGCAAGAACGCCTTTCTGAAATGGCTCGCCGTTCGATTGCACTTAATGGCTTAGAGGACCAAATGGAGGTTATTACTGATAATTTAAAGCATGCTTTAGATTATCTCCACCCTTCGAGCACGGATTTAATTTTTTGTAACCCGCCTTATTTCAAAGTGGACTCTAAAAGAAGCCGCCTCAATGAGAGCGAACACTATACCTTAGCAAGACATGAATTGACCACAAATCTTGATGAAATCTTTGAAACAAGCAAAAAGCTCCTTAAATCAAACGGACATATTGCTATGGTTCATCGACCAGAGCGTTTCTTAGAGATTGTAGATAAGATGCGTGCAAACAATCTCCAACCCAAATGGATCCAGTTTGTTTATCCTAAGGCTGATCAACCTGCCAATATTTTATTGATTGATGCGATTAAGGATGGCAAACCAGGCGGTGAAATTTTTCTGCCTCCGCTGATTGTCCATGATCAAGACGGAAATTATACGGATGAAATCAATGAAATATATTATGGAAAGCATTAAAAAAACTACTGACCAGGCTGTCAGTAGTTTTTGAGAGAGAAGAACTGATAAATCAAGCGCTCAGTCCAGCTTGAGTTTCTAAATTAGTCATATAAGCATTTTGCAGATCGGACAAAGTATCAACTTCACTACTTGTAGGTTCCTTAAGCGCTGTTTTGAGTTTACTGCGCTTGGCATCCAAGTCTAACTTAAAAGTGACATTTGAATCTTGTTCAGTATCTTTAATTTTTGCAGCAATCGTACCGTTAAGTCGGTGCGTTTTTTCGTTTAACGTCAAATCAAGAGCGACATGTTCCGCTTTAAGAGATTTGCTTTCTTTAATGAGTGTATCAACTTGTTCTTTTGGGAGATTATTAACTTGGCTCAAGCCTTTGATAAGTTCAGAAAAGGAAATGTCATTACCAGAGATTTTGAAAGTTACTTTGTCTCCTTTTTGGCTAAAAGCTGAGGCAGGTACGTCTTTTAAAGCATTGTTTAATTCTTCTTTTGTTGTATTCTTATTTTCAAAGATTGTGTTGAAGGTGCTTGACCAATCCTCCGTTGTACCATCATCAGCTGTACTGCTTGCACCAGCATTGATGGTTTGATCATCTAAGAGAAAATAAGGTTTCGTCAGGCCCTCTATCATTCCACCATAAATAGTCCCTATTTGAGAGCTTGAAGAAGCAGCAGGGCTTGCTTTATAGATGTTTTTAAGGTCGTCGCTCTTAAGATAAATTCCTTTTTCAGACATCAACAAACTCAAAGCATAGCTTGCTTTATTGAATCCCACTTGGCCAGAAAGGCTGGCAAGTTGATGCGCTTTATCCAAATTAACGTTGAGTTGAAGTGATGAACCAGTGAGTAGTTTGTTCATTTCAGAGGCGTCTTCTCCACTTGCCTTAAAGTCTGCTACTTTAAGTGTGAATTCCTGAGCATTGTAAACAGAAGTATCATTAAGTGCCACAACATCTTTTATAAAAGTTTTTTTGGCTGCATTGGCATTACTTTGGGAAGGAGCACAAGCAGATAGCGTAAGGAGTGCCAGACCAAAGGCAGCAGGGACGAGCCATTTTTTCTTTTTCATTAAATTCTCCAAATTCCTAAATTTACAGCTAATTTTACTATGAACAAGTACTAATGTCAATCTTTTATCAAAAATAAAAAAATTCTGACAAGCTTGTCAGTATTTTTTTAATAAATCATATCGTAAATTTCAATTGCTACAAGGTCAATGTCATCAAACAAAGAAGCATCTTTTTGTTTTGGATAACGAAGGGAGAAAGCTTGATCCTCAGGACTATAACTGACGGTAAGCATAACTTCGCCCTCACGCTCAAAATTATAAGTTTCTTTTGGATCGCCACCTTCAACTAAGCGATTCAAACGATTCATGATGGCTAATAAATGTGATTTCATGTTTAAAGGATTCCTTTCGATGTTCTGCAAGGCAAAACGTTGTTTTTATCAGATTGCTCTATCTTATTGCAAATTTTCTTTCAAATGAGCAGTTTGTCATAGTTGGCTCTAGTCCTGCTCTTTGTCCTTATCTATTTTAACATAACTTTGTAGATTTTTGGCAAGTTTACTGGCTTTTCTAGCAAAATATTTTGCACGAATTTGTTCTCTTTTTATTGAACGTTTCACAGTGAGTGGCATCTGACGGATCGTGTCTTCCATCTTCATAGGGAAGCGCTCAGCCTCGATGGATTTAAGGTTATTGTACTCAATAATCGTATCGAGATAGAAGAGATAAACCTGTTTGGCAAAATTTTCAGCAGAAATTTCATAGAGTTTCTTTTCAAATTTAAATTTATCAATAGGGTGCAGATCACGCATAGCTGCTTTTGTCACTTCAGCCAAATCATCATCGCCTTCAAAGAGTCGGCCGTATTCTACATCATTAATCAAGCCAGATAAATAGGGATTTCTTGCGGCTAATACACGCGTCCCTGAGGCAATGGCTTCTAAATAAGTTAGCCCCTGTGTTTCGGAAGTAGAGGCAGAAATGAAAAAGTCAGCAGCTTTATAATAATAAGCAGTTTGTTCATTTTCTACGCGTCCGGTAAAAACAACGTGCTCAGTTAAATCCAATTCTTCTACGAGAGCTTTTAAAGTGTCAGCATAAGGGCCGTGGCCAACAATAACAAGTTTCACGGGAAACTCTGTTAATATTTCAGGCAAGGCGCGCACAACGGCTTGAATATTCTTTTCTGCTCCGATCCTTGAAAGACTGAGGAGCATAATTTCATCAGGTTTAATACCTAGTTCTTTGCGTAAGTCAATGAGTTCTTCTGGCTTGATATCCTCACGTTTAAAGACTTCAATTTCTATCCCAGTCGGAATAATACGCTTTGGTAAAGTGATGCCATAGCTATCCACCGTCTCAGCGACCATCTCACTTGGACAAATAATCGCTTCTGTACCTCTTAAAAAATTACGGATAACATATTTGACCATGCTAGGGCGGATTAACCGTCCTTTTGCAATGTAATAGACGTAATCTTCGTATTTTGTGTGAAGGGTGTGAATGACAGGTATTCGTAGCTGTGCAGCAACCATCTTACCAAGTATCCCCATGCCAAACTCGGTCTGTGTATGAATAATATCTAAGTCAAAGTCTTTTGCAATAAGGTAGGCAGCAAAGACCCCCTTAAGGACAATCTTGCGCTCTGCCAAACTGACAAAGGGAATGGATTGTAAGCGAATAATGTTTCGCTCATGGTCTACATCCGCGCGAGGGTCAGTCGTAGTAAAGATGAAGACCTCATGTCCTAATTTTTCTAGCTCTAAAGCTAAAGTTTGTATACTCGTAGCAACTCCACTGATTTGTGGATAGTAACTATCTGTAAAAAGTCCAACTCTCATAATTAATTCCCATTTAACAATTCTTCTTTGATAAACTGATGGCTCCGTCAGTTAGTTTTTAAAGTTCTAGAGCTTGCTGGTAGGCAGCTACAAGTTCATGCGCAACCTTTTCAATAGTTCGCTCTTGTGCAACATCGAATCCGGCAGCAGTCTTATCGACTTTTCCCTCTAAAATCTCTTCAAGCTCCTGGACAAATCCGTCAATATCAGAGGCCATGCTGACGGATGAAGTATCCAACCAGCCTTTATAGACAGGAATATCCCGAATCAAAGCTTTTTGATGACTAGCCAAAGCTTCAAGCACTACAATGCCCTCGGTTTCTTCACGTGAAGGGAAAAAGAAACAATCGGCAGCGGTCATCGCCCCTTCAAAAACCTCCCCTTTTATATAGCCAGGGAACAAGACATTTTTGGGATGATTTTTTTTAACAATTCGCCGTACCCAGCCAGGGATGGTCCAAAGGTTTTGATAGCCAAACCAAATGAAAGTAACTTCAGGCATTCGCTCCGCAACTTTTACAAAATCATCAATCCCTTTACGTTTAAAGTAAAGACCGGCGGTAATAACCACTTTTTGATTACTTTTGAGATTAAAGTATTCTTGAAAAGCTTGCTCTTTTTCAAGAGAACGCTCATACTTTGCTAAATCAATTCCATTTGATATTGGTAAAATTGGACATTTGATTCCATAAGCACGAAGAAGGCTTGCAGAGTACTCAGTAGGTGTGATTACAAGATCTGCTGCGCGATAAAAGCGCATGAGATATTGTTTGAAAAAAGGTGCAACCAAATTAGACCCTACGAATGAATTACGAAAATCTTCTTTTGTAGAATGTCCATGAAAGACAACTTTCTTACCAGCTTTTTTGGCTTTTTTAAGCATTTTCCAGCTGCCAAATCCATAAGTATTCAAGTGGAGAATATCATAATCTTCTGAGGGATCTTTCGTCCAGTCCACTCCCATAAGATCCAATGCGCGTTGTTGATGTTTCATTGCTCGTCCAATTCCTGAATGACTCAGGAATTCTTCGGCTTCTAAGTAAAGTAAAATTTTCATGCTTAACTCATATTTTACCATAAAACGGATAAAGAGAAATGTAATACTTTCATTTTATTAAAATTTCAGACTTTAGACCTAAAAAAAGCCCACCTTAGGTGGGTCTTTTTTATTAAGTAATTAGTTGCTTGACGAGCTTGAACTGTTGGTATCAAGTTCACTTGTTGTCTTGTCTAACTTAATATTAGCAGTATGTGATTTTCCGTCGCGATAATAAGTCACTTTGACAGTATCATTGACATTATGAGAATAAAGAGCACTTTGTAAATCGGTAGATGAAGTAACGGAAGTATCCCCAACCTTAGTAATTACATCCCCCGCTTTCAGGCCAGCTGTAGCAGCAGGCATACCTGATTGTACAGAATAAACCACGACCCCACCTGTGACACTACTTGGTAAGTTAAGTTGAGAGCTGTCATTAGTTGATAAGTCAGACAAATCAACCATTCGGATACCCAAGGCAGGGCGGGAAACTTTGCCATCGGATTCCAACTTATTAATAATATTTACTACATCGTTAGAAGGGATAGCGAATCCCATGCCTTCGACACTTGTTGAGCCATCTTCTGTAGTTGTCAGTTTACTTTGGGTAATCCCAATTACTTGACCATCAATGTTGATAAGCGCTCCCCCAGAATTCCCTGGATTGATTGCTGCATCTGTTTGAATAGCATTTATATTAGTCGTTTGCCCATTCTCTTGAGAGAGAGTTACTTGGCGACTTGTGGCAGATAGTATCCCTTCTGTTGCGGTATTGGCAAATTGACTTCCTAGAGGTGAGCCGACTGCAATGGTCGGTTCACCCACTGTCAACTTGCTAGAATCTGCAAAAGTTGCTACGTCTTTCACATGTTCTGAGCTAATTTTTAGTACAGCAAGGTCTGTATATTCATCGTAACCTACTACCTTAGCACTTACCTTTTGTCCGCCTGAGAGTAAGATATCCAGAGAATCATTGCTCGCAATAACGTGGTAGTTTGTTACCACATAGGCGGAGTCTCCATCTTTCTTGTAGATAACCCCGGAACCCTCACTTGCTAACTGAAGACTATCAGATGAGGCGCTTGAACTTTTATTGCCAAAAATAGAGCTGAAATCATCAGAACTGTTTTGCTTTTGATAATTCATGACGGATACAACAGAACCTGAAACTTTCTTGATTGCTGCTGTCACATCTGTACTGACATTCACTGAAACATTGCTTACTTTTGTACTGGTTGTGTTACTTGAGCTCGTTCCATTTTGATTAGTGGTCGTTTGATAGATGGCACTACCTCCTAGAGCAATAGCACCTCCCACAACACCTGTCAAAAGCAATTTTCCTAGATTACCTTTAGCCATAAATCATTCCTTTCAATTAATCCTTTTTCTTGTTTTATTATAAGGTGATTATATCCATCTACACTTAATAATACCTTAATAGTTGTAAAAAAAGAAGTAAAATACTTTACTTTCCACATAATTGTGGATAAGTGTTTTTTGAATGGGTATAAGTGGATATAATGAGATGGTTTTCCACAGAAAAGTGGATAAAAGTGTAAAAATGTTGATAAATCATGTTTTCATCTTGTTTTCACTTGAGGAAAAAGGTAAAATTATAGGGGGAAATTAAGTTAAAGTGATCGTTTTCTTAATTCTTCAGCAAAATATCCCAGATTACTTGGGGAAAAATATTGTAATTTTATGCGAAAACATTCAACGCCAGTGGAAAATACGAGAAATATGAAAATTAAATTAATTGTTGTAGGGAAATTAAAAGAGAAGTATTTAAAAGAAGGAATCGGAGAATACTGTAAACGTATGAGTACGATGTTACCTTTGGAGCTCATAGAACTTTCAGATGAAAAAATTCCAGATCATGCTTCAGAAAAAGAGCAAGAGGCCGTTAAATATCGAGAAGGTCAAAAAATCCTTGCTCGTATACAAGAGGGGGATAAAGTGGTGCTTCTCTCTATTCAGGGTCAACTCATGTCTTCAGAAGAGCTTGCACTTCTTGTAAAAGAAGCCGAAGTTTATGGTACCAGAAATCTTGTATTCGTTATTGGAGGTTCTTTAGGCCTCTCCCAAGAAGTTTATCAACGCAGTGACATCCAAGTTTCTTTTGGGCGCATGACTTTACCACACCAATTGATGCGACTCGTGTTAGTGGAGCAAATATATCGTGCACAGATGATTAACAGGGGATCGGCATATCACAAATAGTGGGTAAAGGAGAAAAAATGATCGATATTGTTGAGCAATTTCGTGCTCATAGAGATGAGAGGATCGCAGAGGGACAAGCGGCTTATTTGCGACACCAATTTGAATTTATTGGATTAAAGACTCCTGAGCGTCGTGCACTTCAAAAAGAGTTTTTACGAGAAAAAAAGTTGGATGCTAAAGTAGATTGGCCTACAGTTTGGGCGCTTTGGTACCTACCTGAACGTGAGTTTCAATATCTGGCCCTAGACTATCTGCGAAAAATGAAAAAATACCTCCAAGCGTCTGACTTAGAAAAAATAAAAAAACTCGCCCTGAGTAAATCTTGGTGGGATACAGTCGATAGTTTGGATGAATTGGTAGGTTTTTTACTCCTTCAGGAAAGAAGTCAAGGGTTGCAAGAGAACACCAATGAAAAAAATGTGGTGAATTCAACGATCAGGGATTGGGCGACAGCGGAAAATTTTTGGGTACGGCGAATCGCAATTGATTGTCAGCTCGGTTTTAAAGAAAAGACGGATGAAGTGCTACTAGCGTTTGTGATTGGACAGAACTTAGCTGGCTCTACCTTTGAAAAAGAATTTTTTATCAATAAGGCTATAGGTTGGGCCTTGCGTGATTTCTCAAAAACAGATCCACGATGGGTAGCACATTTTATTGATAATAATCGCGCTCAAATGAGTAATCTTTCTATTCGTGAAGGAAGTAAATATCTCAAAAGCTCAATTTGACAGAGCTTTCAAACTATGCTAAAATGAAAACAATGTTCAAAATTGAACTTAAATTTGAATAAAACTTAAAAGGAGACAGAAATGTCAGGCTTATCTCTTATTTTTATCGTTATTGTGATGGGTGGGATGATGTTCTTCATGAACCGCCAACAAAAGAAACAACAAGCGAAACGTCAAGAACAATTAGATGCAATGCAACCTGGTTCAGAAATTGTAACCATTGGTGGTTTACATGGTGTGCTTTCAAGTATTGATACAGCTAAAGGAACAATCGAACTTGATTGTGAAGGGGTCATCCTTACTTTTGATCGTGCTGCTGTAAAAACGATTAAAAGTGGTGTGACACCCGCTTCAACAGTAGAAACACCAGCAGAACCTACTGTTGAAAGTCCAATTGAAGAAAATTAATTAACTTTTCCTAGGTGCTGAATGTAATTCAATTCGGCATGAAGTTCCATTTTTGAACTTACAGATCTGTCAGTTGATTTTCAAACTGGTACAATTAAGATGATTCTTACAAAAACCTATCAGTTTGCTGATAGGTTTTTTCTTTGAGTGGACAAGAATTGTGAAAGTCTAAACCTTAGAAAAAAGTTTTTCACTTTTCAGGAAAGATTGGAAAGTATGAGGGAAAGTCAATGCACAGATTAGACTCTTCAGGTAATATGAAAGAAAGTCTAGTCTGATGAGTAGAAAATTTGAGCTACAATTCTCTCTTGAAATATGGTAGAATAGGAATATTAATACTGTCTTTTCCCGAAAATCAAGCGTTGATAATCTTTTGGAAGAGAAAAAACAGTTTCAGGTGGCTTACTTTCTATAATCTAAAAGTAAAAAGAAGTTCACTCAAAAACATATGGGTGATTATAGAAAGGAGTCAGCTCCTGATAAGTTCCCTTGTGAGGTACTATGTTTAATAACTTAAAAAATAAAGAACAAGAAGCAGCACTGCCCGAGCATGTTGGTGTCATTATGGATGGTAATGGACGCTGGGCAAAAGCTCAAGGTAAACCACGTATTTTTGGTCATAAATCAGGAATGGATGCTCTGAAAAAAGTAGCTGTTCATGGAGCAAGACGAGGGCTAAAGGTAATGACAGTCTATGCCTTCTCCACTGAAAATTGGGCTCGTCCCGTTGATGAAGTCAAATTCATCATGAGTCTTCCCATCGATTTTTATGGAAAATATATGCCAACACTCAAGGCAGAAAATATCCAAATTCGTATGATTGGTGAGCGTGAAGGTATGCCAAAGGCAACTTTAGCTTCAATTGATCGAGCCGCTGAGGAGACAGCAGAAAATACAGGAATGATTTTAAACTTTGCGATGAATTATGGTGGCCGTCGTGATATTATTTTAGGGGTACAAAAATTAGCACGTGCAGGAGTTGATTTGACAACTTTATCTGAGGAGGAGTTGTCAGATCAGCTTCAAACAGCAATTTTACCCAAAGCACTCCGAGATCCTGATTTAATTATCCGAACTTCGGGTGAACAACGTATGTCCAATTTTTTAACTTGGCAGGCCGCTTATAGTGAATTGTATTTTGCAGATACGGCTTGGCCGGATTTTGATGAAGCTGAACTTGATAAAGCAATCTCGGTCTTTCAAAAACGGGAACGCAGATATGGAGGATTGAAATAATGATGCAACGGATTATTACGGGAGTGATTGCAGGAGGAATTTTCCTTGCCTTACTCTTACTTGGAGGATTATATTTTCAGATACTAATAGCCCTCCTAGTCATTATCGCTATGCACGAACTTTTTCGTATGTACAAGTTACAGTTACTGTCATTTGAAGGGATTTTGGCGACTTTAGCAGCACTATCGCTTGCTCTTCCTGTTGGCAAAGATTGGTTGGGACTTAACGTTGATGGCGGAATGATGTTGTTTACACTCTTTCTTTTCGCAATGCTTACAGGCATGGTCTTTTCAAATGGGAAGTATTCATTTGTTGATGCAGGTTTTCCTTTCATCTCGGCCTTCTACGTAGGTATTGGTTTTCAAAATCTGCTTACCGCACGTGAAAGTAGTGTCTACATTGTTTTCTTAGCGCTTTTTATTGTTTGGGCGACAGATATTGGTGCTTATGCTTTTGGTCGGACTTTGAAAGAGAAATTTCCTCAAAAACTTCTCCCTTCCGTTTCGCCTAATAAAACAGTGATCGGCTCATTGGGAGGAATCTTTTCAGCAGTAGTTGTCGCTCTTATTATGTACTTCTTGTTCACCAAAGAAATGCCTGAAATTGGCTATCTCAAACTTACTTTGTTTACCGTAATTTTTTCTATTGTAGGTCAAATCGGAGATCTTGTAGAATCAAGTATCAAACGTCATTTTGGTGTCAAGGACTCTGGTAAGTTATTGCCTGGTCATGGTGGTATTTTGGATCGCTTTGATAATCTGATTTTCGTTTTCCCAATTATGCATTTACTAGGACTGTTCTAATTTTTAAGGAGGAAGTCAGTTGATAGAAACTTTGGTTACTTTTATTATCATTTTTGGTATCATAGTTGCCATTCATGAGTATGGGCACCTTTGGTGGGCCAAGCGTGCAGGTATTTTAGTGCGTGAGTATGCGATTGGAATGGGACCAAAAATCTTTGCACATCAAGCAAAAGACGGAACCCTCTACACCATCCGAATTCTCCCTCTAGGAGGCTATGTTCGTTTAGCAGGTTGGGGTGATGATAAAACGGAAATTAAAAAGGGACAAGCTGCGAGTCTTGCTGTCAGTATAAAAGAAAAGCAACATGCTGCTGATACACCGGTCAGTGAAAGCGTGTCTTCTGATACACAGAGCAGTGAGGAGGTTACACGAATTAACCTTTCTGAACGTGTGGAGCTTGATCAGGCTGTTCCCATGCTCATCACAGATTATGATTTTGAAGAAGCGCTGTTCATCGAAGGCGAAGTATTTGGAGAAATCAAGCGCTATCCTGTAAATCATGATGCCACTATTATTGAAGAAGATGGGACGGAGGTACGTATTGCTCCGCTTGATGTTCAATATCAATCGGCAGGTGTCTTTCATAAAATGCTTACCAACTTCGGTGGGCCACTCAATAATTTTATTTTAGGAATTATTGCCTTTATTGTCTTAACTTTTGTCCAAGGAGGAGTCCCTTCACCAACCAATGCTATTGGTCAGGTTGAAAAAGGGACCCCAGCCTACCAAGCAGGTCTAAAAGCTGGCGACAAAATCGAAGCAGTGAATGGAACAAAAACTGCAAACTGGAATGAGGTGGTTACAGAAATCTCAGGTTCAGAAGGTAAAAAACTTGATTTGGCGATTGAGCGAAAAGGTTCGAGTCAATCCATCAGCGTGACCCCTCAAAAAATAGACGGGACTTATCGTGTTGGGATTATGCAAACGGTCAAAACAGGAGTGGTGGATAAAATAACAGGTGGTTTCGTTCAAGCTGGACGCGCAGCAACTGCTATTTTCCAAGCACTTGGGAACCTGCTCGCACGACCGAGCCTTGACAAATTAGGAGGACCCGTTGCAATTTACCAACTGAGTGGCGAAGCTGCTCGTGCAGGACTTCCTTCTATCATCTATCTTTTAGCCATGCTTTCAATTAACTTGGGTATTGTTAACCTTTTTCCCATTCCCGTATTGGATGGAGGAAAGATTGTCCTGAATATTATTGAAGCAATCCGAGGCAAGGCGTTGTCGCAGGAGAAAGAGTCTATTATTACCCTTGTAGGTGTCGTTTTTATGGCAGTGCTCTTTATAGCGGTCACTTGGAATGACATTCTCCGTGCCTTTGTCCATTAAACTTTCAAACCTCTTTTGAAATTAAAGAAGTCAAACCATATCGTAAAGGAAATTTTTTATTATGAAACAATCAAAAATGCTTATCCCAACTCTTCGGGAAATGCCCTCTGATGCACAAGTTATCAGTCATGCGCTTTTAATGCGTGCCGGCTATGTTCGTCAAGTTTCGGCAGGTATCTATGCCTATCTGCCTTTGGCGAATCGTGTACTTGAAAAATTAAAAAATATCATGCGAGAAGAGTTTGAAGAAATTGGGGCAGTAGAACTCTTAGCTCCAACATTATTAACCGCAGATTTATGGCGCGAATCTGGACGTTATGACACTTATGGTGAAGATCTCTACAAATTGAAAAATCGTGATAGCTCTGATTTTATCTTGGGTCCAACTCATGAAGAAACCATGACAGCGCTCGTTCGTGACGAAATCACGTCATACAAAAAACTCCCTTTGAATGTCTATCAGATTGCGACAAAATATCGTGATGAAAAACGTCCACGTTATGGTTTGCTCCGTGGTCGTGAATTCATTATGAAAGATGGTTATAGTTTCCACGCAGATCAAGATTCACTTGATGAAACTTATCAGGATTATAAAAAAGCATATGAAAAAATCTTTGAACGTGCTGGCTTAACTTTTAAACCTATTATCGGTGATGGTGGAGCCATGGGTGGAAAAGATAGCCAAGAATTTATGGCTATTACAGATGATCGTACAGATCTTGAAAAATGGCTCGTCTTGAGTAAAAATATCACTTCAATCGATGAAATTCCTGAATCTGTTTTGGCTGATATTAAAGAAGAACTGGGGAAATGGTTAGTTGCAGGTGAAGATACAATCGTCTATGCAGACGGTGGCGATTACGCAGCTAACCTTGAAATGGCAACGAGTCAGTTTGACCCTAAAGCGGCATACACCGAAGAGTTAGAGCTTGAAAAAGTTGCAACTCCAGATGCTAAAACGATTGACGAAGTTGCTGAATTTCTTAAGGTGGACCAATCTCAAACAATTAAAACATTAGTTTTTCGCGCAGATGATGAGTTAGTAGTAGTTTTATTGCATGGTAATGATCAACTTAATGAAGTTAAATTGACCAATTATCTTGGTGCAGACTTAGTCGAAGCAGCAAGTGAGGCGGATGTTGAGGCAGCCTTTGGGGTTCATTTTGGTTCATTAGGTCCAGTTGGTCTAAAAGAGGTGCGTATTATAGCTGATCGCGAAGTCGAATTAGTTAAGAATGCCATCGTAGGTGCAAATGAAGATGGTTTCCACTACAAAAATGTTAATATCGGCCGCGACTTTGAAGTGTCTGAATTTGTAGATTTACGTACCGTTAACGAGGGTGAAGTTTCCCCAGACGGTCGGGGAACTTTAAAATTTGCTCGTGGGATTGAAATTGGACACATCTTCAAGCTAGGTACTCGTTACTCAGAAGCAATGAACGCCAATGTTTTAGATGCCAATGGACGTGCTATCCCAATGATTATGGGGTGTTATGGGATTGGGGTTAGTCGCTTGCTTTCAGCTATCTTAGAACAGTTTGCACGAATCTACGTGGAAAAAACACCAAAAGAAGAATACAAATTTAGCTGGTCTATCAATTTCCCTAAAGAACTCGCGCCGTTTGATATCCACTTGGTACCCGTGAATATTAAGGACGAAACAGCTATGGCCCTTACGGCAGAGCTTGAAACGAAACTTCGTGCAAAAGGCTATCAAGTCCTAGTAGATGATCGTAATGAGCGGGCAGGTGTTAAATTTGCAGATAGCGATTTGATTGGTTTACCAGTCCGTGTTACCATCGGTAAAAAAGCTGCTGAAGGTATCGTTGAAGTGAAAATCCGTGCTACAGGTGAGGTTGTGGAGATCAATAAAGATGAATTGGTCAACACCATCGAGATTTTGAATCAAAACTAAAAAATCCATACTTTTATAGCTACTGACAGCCTTGTCAGCAGCTTTTTTTGTTGGATGAGCGCTAAAAAGTAAACTGCTCTAAGCCTCAAATTATGATATAATGGTCAATGAACGCTGATTTCAAAATGGAGTTAAGTGGTCTAATTTTGGACATCAAGACTTCCAGTTTTTTCAGCATTACAAGGGTTATAACTCTTCAAATAATAAAAAGAAAAGGGCGATATATTTCATGGCAAATCTGTTTGAAAAATTGATGGATCAAATCAATCTTCCGCCACATCTGCGCAATTCTGAACAATTTATGCAGGCTGAAATTGAAAATGTCGAAGTGCATACTGCAAGTAAACTTTGGCGTTTTTACTTAATTTTTGACAAAATTTTGCCAATCGAAACTTATAAGTTACTGACAGAGCTGTCAGCGACTGCTTTTGCGACTATTGCTCGTACAGAAGTTGTAATCAAGCCCCGCGATAATGCTTTTGATGAAGACTTATTAAATGATTATTATCAGTATGCGCTGACACTGCCTGAACTATCTGAATCGGCATTTTCTAGTATTTTTAAAAAATATCATTTGGAAAAACGTGGCGTCCAACTTAATCTCTTGGTTGAAGACAATCCGCGGATGGATTGGTTTGTTCAGAAATATTTTCCAGTATTAGAAGAAAAGTTTGCTGACTTTGGTTTTGGAAAATTAACGTTGCGCCCTGTGGTTGATGAACAACTGACCGCATTGCAAGCAGCTGCGCATGCTGAAAAAGTTGCTGCAAGACTCGCAGCCCAAACTGCAGAGCAAGCTCAGGTATCAGAACTAAAAAAACAACGCACTCAAGAGCAAGAGACTAAACATGCGCGTGAGCCTAAAGCCGAATTTGTGGAAACTGCTTTGGATGATGGAGTGGCTTTTGGACGAAAAATCAGTGGACAAAGTCCCATCACCAGTATGTCTTTTATAGCAGGTGAAGGTTCTGGAGTTATATTTGAAGGTGTGGTTTTTGAAGCGGCTCACCGTGAATTTACAGGGAAAGAATCTGGCAAAACGAACCACATTCTTGAAATGAAATTGGCAGATGAGACTTCTACTTTTATGATTTCTAAGTGGGGGCGCAAAGAAGAAGAAATCGCACAATTTGATCATATTGTCCAAGCGGTAAAAGCGCAAACCGAGCGGATGTTTACTGATGAGTCGGTCAGCTGGGCTGAGCTCTTAGCAGAAGGATTGTGGTTGCGTGTTCAAGGTAATATTGAGCATGATAAATACAAAGATGACTTGGTAATGACGGCCAATGCAGTTGTTGAGATTAAACCTAAGCCAACGGCAGATCGAGTGGCACTCCAAATCAAGGCTGTCAAATCGGATAAAATCCAACTTGGACGAGAAATTAAAAATAACGAACCAGTAACACCCATGCGTTCGGTTAGTGAATTTTCAACTAACGGACCGGTTGTTTTTGAAGGTTATGTTTTTAAAGGGGAATTGCGAGAAATAAAATCCCGTAAAACGGGGAATATCAGCTATTTGTTAGAATTTGAAATGACGGATTATACCTCCAGCTTTTATGTCCAAAAATGGGTACGCGGTGATGAAGAAATCAATCTTGCTAAACAAATTAAACCAGGATTGTGGTGCCGTGTACGTGGAACAGTCCAACGTGATACTTTTAAAAATGATTTGGTCTTGCAGCTGAGTGATCTAATCGAAATTCCTACGCAAAATGTGCGGGAGGATAAAGCTGATGAAAAACGGGTGGAATTCCACGCGCACACTAATATGAGCCAGATGGATGCTATTCCCTCAGCTTCCAGTTTGGTAGCTCAAGCCGCTAAGTGGGGACATAAAGCCATTGCTATTACTGACCATGGGGGCTTGCAATCTTTCCCAGAAGCTCACGCTGCAGGAAAAAAACATGGGGTCAAAATTATCTATGGTGTTGAGGCCAATCTCGTTGAAGATAAAATTCCTATTGTTTACAACGAGGCCGATGTGGATATGTACGAATCAACTTATGTGGTCTTTGACGTAGAAACTACAGGCTTGTCAGCTGTCAACAATGACTTGATACAGATTGCGGCCACTAAGATGCATAAAGGTAACCCTATTGATGAGTTTGATGAATTCATTAATCCAGGTTATCATTTGAGTGAATTTACTACAGAATTGACCGGTATTACGGATGAGCATCTCAAAAACGCAAAACCACTCTATGAAGTTTTAACACATTTCCAAAAATTCTGTGAGGGTACAATACTTGTAGCCCACAATGCTACTTTTGACGTGGGCTTTATGAATATGAATTATTCCCGTAATGGTCTGCCTCTCATTACGCAGCCCGTCGTGGATACATTAGAATTTGCTCGCAATCTTTATCCTGAAATGAAACGTTTTGGACTTGGTCAACTGACTAAAAAATTTCAAATCGGACTTGAGCATCACCATATGGCCAACTTTGATGCGGAGGCTACTGGTCGACTCCTCTTTGTGTTCTTAGAAGAACTCCGCACGCGAAACACTGGTTGGCGTAGCCTTTTGGAACTTAATGACAAGCTGGTCAGTGAAGATTCCTACAAAAAAGTGCGCCCTAAACACGTGACATTGTATGCAAGAACGCAAGAAGGGTTAAAAAATCTCTTTAAGATTGTCAGCTATGGTAACGTTCGTTATTATTCAGGTGTGCCTCGTGTACCACGCTCTGTTTTACAAGAAAATCGGGCAGGACTCCTCGTGGGTTCGGCCTGTGAAGTAGGCGAGGTCTTTGATGCAATCACAAACAAGACTTTTGAAGAAACATTAGAAATTGCGAAATTCTATGATTTTATCGAGGTATTCCCGCCAGCGCTCTACCGTGCTTTAGTGGTGGGAGGTTCTTTCAAATCTGAAAAAGAATTAGAACAAACTCTCAAAGATTTAATCAAGGTCGGAAAAACATTGGGTAAGCCTGTGCTCGCTACAGGAAATTTACATTATCTTAATCCAGAGGATGCCATTTATCGTGAAATTATTGTGCGTTCATTAGGGCTCGGTGCCGAAATCAACTGGACTCAAGGTCATGGTGAACATGCCAAGCCTCTGCCCCTGCCAGAAGCACATTTTCGAACAACTGATGAAATGTTAGAAGCTTTTAGCTTTTTAGGAGAAAAACTTGCCCGTGAAATTGTCATTGAGAACACGAACAAATTAGCAGATGAGTTTGAAACACTAACACCAGTGCGTGATGATTTGTATACGCCAAAGATGGTATTTGATGGTGGAGAGACTTCCGAGGAGCGCATTGTTCGCTTAACCTATGAAAAAGCGCATGAGTGGTATGGAAATCCCTTGCCAGATTTGATTGATGCCCGACTTGAAAAAGAATTACGTTCGATTTTGGGGAATGGCTTCTCCGTGGTTTATATCATTTCCCAAGAATTGGTTAAGCGTTCTAATGATCGTGGTTATATCGTTGGATCGCGAGGATCGGTCGGATCGAGCCTAGTTGCTACGATGATTGGGATTACTGAGGTTAATCCATTAGCGCCACATTATCGTTGTCCGGAGTGTCAATATTTTGAAGCATTTGAAGATGGTACTTATGGATCAGGCTATGATATGCCTGATAAAGACTGTCCGACATGCAATCATAAATTGATTAAGGATGGTCATGATATTCCATTTGAGACTTTCCTAGGCTTTAAAGGAGATAAGGTTCCCGATATTGACTTGAACTTTTCTGGGGATGATCAACCCTTTGCTCACTTGGATGTACGGGATATCTTCGGGGAAGACTATGCTTTTCGGGCGGGTACCATTGGTACAGTTGCTGAAAAGACCGCTTTTGGTTTTGTCAAAGGCTATGAGCGAGATTATGACCAATACTATGGGAATGCTGAGATTGATCGTTTAGCCGCAGGTTCTACTGGTGTTAAGCGAACAACAGGTCAGCACCCCGGTGGGATTATCGTTATTCCTAACTACATGGATGTCTATGATTTTTCTCCGGTCCAATACCCTGCTGATGATGTAACGGCAGAATGGCAAACCACTCACTTTGATTTCCATGCCATTCATGACAATATCTTAAAACTTGATATCCTTGGGCATGATGATCCCACAATGATCCGGAAGCTGCAAAGTTTATCAGGTATTGTTCCACAGGATATCCCTATGGATGATCCGGGAGTTATGAAACTATTTAGTGGGACAGAATCTCTCGGCGTTACAGAGGAGCAACTCGGCGTAAAACTTGGGACGTTAGGAATTCCTGAAATGGGGACCTTTACTTCCATGAATATGATTGCAGAGGCTAAGCCAAAAACTTTTGCTGATCTACTCCAAATTTCCGGACTATCACATGGTACGGATGTCTGGTCGGGAAATGCTCAAGATTTGATTCGCTCCGGAATTGCAGATTTATCAAGCGTAATCGGTTGTCGTGATGACATTATGGTTTATTTGATTCATGCAGGCCTGGATAATTCAATGGCCTTCAATATCATGGAACGTGTCCGTAAAGGAATGTGGAGTAAGATTTCTGCCGAAGAGCGGGAGAAATATGTTACAGAAATGCGCGCTCATGATGTACCAGAGTGGTATATTGAATCTTGCTCAAAAATTAAATATATGTTTCCGAAAGCCCATGCCGCTGCCTATATTATGATGGCTCTGCGTGTGGCCTACTTCAAAGTCCACTATCCTATTTATTATTATTGTGCTTGGTTCTCAATACGAGCAACAGCTTTTGATATTGGAGTAATGGGTGCAGGCCTTGAAGCGGTTAAAGCTAAAATGAAAGAGATTAAAGACAAAGGTTTTGAAGCTACAAATGTAGAGACTAACCTGTATACAACTTTGGAGCTCTGTAATGAAATGCTCGAGCGCGGTTTCACTTTTGGGAAAATAGATCTCTATCGCTCAGAAGCCACAGAATTTGTTATTGATGGCGATACGTTGATCCCTCCTTTTGTTACAATGGATGGCTTGGGAGAAAATGTCGCTAAACAGATTGTAGCTGCGCGTGCAGAAGGTGAATTTTTAAGTAAGATGGAGCTCAGAAAACGGGGAGGCGTTTCTCAGACTATCATTGAAAATATGACCAACATGGGAATATTAGAAGGAATGCCTGATGATAACCAACTCAGTTTATTTGAAGATTTCTTTTAAAAAAGCATTGGATGAAAATCCAGTGCTTTTTTATTTTAAAGCTTCAGGAAGATACTTGGTGACATTGCCTATAAAAAAACGTATAAAGGGATATGATACAAGAAAAAGCAAAAAGCATTATCAAACAAGCTGTTGAAAGAGGTGTGACAGACCTCTATTTACAAGGGAGTTTGACGCATTATGACTTATACTTTAGAAATTTAAATTCTAAAGTATTTACAGAGGAGTTAGCTCTAGAAACAGGCTTGGCACTGATTGCTCATTTTAAGTTTTGTGCGGGGATGAATGTCGGAGAAAAACGGCGAACACAGTTAGGTGCTTGTTGGTACCAATTTGGAACGGAATCAAGACGGCTACGCCTCTCTTCAGTAGGTGACTTCGAAGGAAACGAATCGCTAGTGATTAGATTTTTACATGAGCCTAAAGAGCAACTTGAATTCTGGTTTGAAGCTGAAAAACTTTTCAAACAGATGAATTTTAGGCGGGGGTTATATCTTTTTGCTGGACCTGTAGGGTCTGGTAAAACATCCCTGATGACTAATTGGGCTAATCGTGCTTTTGATAGTGGACAGGTAATGACTGTGGAAGATCCTGTGGAAATTGTTGTATCAAAATTTGTGCAATTGCAAGTCAATGATCTAATAGGCAATGATTATGAAGCATTAATCAAGCTTTCCCTGCGTCACCGTCCTGATCTTTTGATTGTAGGAGAAATCCGTGATGAAAAAACAGCACGCGCAGTTCTTCGAGCGAGTTTAACAGGATATACAGTTTTTTCGACAATTCATGCCCCCTCAATATCAGCTGTCTGGACACGCCTCTTAGAATTTGGTATTTCAGAATGGGAATTAAAAAGTTGTCTGCAAGCAGTTGTTTATCAACGTTTAATAAATGGAAAAGGGATGGTGGAAATTGCAAAAGAAGGCTTTGAACACTGGTCACATGAGAAATGGAATTGGCAGATTGAAGAATTGGTTACACAAGGAGCTCTTGACAGAGATGAAGGTGAGCGGGAAAAAATTGCCCCTTCCCAAACAGGTGAAACTCATCCAACTCATGGGAAATCTATTGAATAATGGTTTTCATCTGGGTGAAGTAGTGGACTTTCTGGAGCGCTCTGGACTGGTTGAAAGAAATTTTGTAGCAAAGATGCGCCACGGGCTTGCTGCGGGGAGGAACCTAGCGACTATCTTAGACGAATTACATTTTTCTAAGTCCGTCGTAACGCAAATTGCTTTAGCAGAGGTCCATGGCGATCTCTCTGGAACTTTAGTGCTGATTGAAAGAAATATTAGAAAGCACTTAGCAGTTCGAAAAAAGCTATTGGCATTATCAATCTATCCTGTGATGTTGCTGGTATTTCTTACAGGAATTATATTTGGCCTCAGAAGCTACTTACTGCCGCAAATTTCTGGAGATGAGGGAGGGTGGAGGGGTAATTTTGCTACCCTTCTTATTAACCATCTCCCAGAACTAATTGGAGGAGGAGTCCTTACTCTTTTGTGTTTGACAATCCTTAGCATGCTTTTTTTAAAAAAGCAAACAAGCTTGTTAAAGTACAGTATATTAGTACGTATTCCCTTACTTGCAGATACAGTAAGATTATATTTAACGGGCTATTTTGCGCATGAGTGGGGAAATTTAATTGCCCAAGGCGTAGACTTGCGTAATATTTTTGAACTGATGAGCACGCAAAAAAGTCAGATTTTCAGTGAAGTAGGAAGCTACCTTGCGAATGGATTAGTAGGAGGAATGAGTTTTAGTGACTTGATAGCTGGCCTTGAGTTTTTTCAACCAGAACTTCATTTAATGATTGAATATGGGGAAATAAAGAATAAATTAGGAATTGAGCTCGAAATTTATGGAGATGAATGTTGGGAACAATTTTTTGTGAAAATTGAGCGTATGATGCAGTGGATTCAACCCATTGTCTTCCTTTTTGTTGCATTAATGATTGTTCTTTTGTATGTGGCAATGCTTCTTCCGATTTATGCAAACATGGGAAATGGATTATAGAAGAAGGAGAAAAATGATTAAAAAAATGATAAAAATTTGTGTTCATAATAAAAAACCAGTAAAGCTAGAACGTGGAACTGTCCGGGCTTTTACCCTGATCGAAATGCTCATTGTTTTAGCGATTATTAGTATCTTAATCTTGCTCTTTGTTCCTAATCTCATTAAAGAAAAAGCTCAAGTACAAAAAACAGGTGAGGCAGCAGTTGTTAAAGTCGTGGAAAGTCAAGCACAACTCTATGAGTTAGACCATGATGATATTCCTACTCTTACTACGTTGATGTCAGCTAAGCTTATTAGTGAGAAGCAAAAAGAAAGTTATGATGATTATTATGCTCAAAATAAAGATGAAAAGAGAGCTTTGGACGATTAGAGGATTTACATTGTTAGAAACTCTTATCGTATTATCAGTTACTGTTTTGATTACACTTACGTTTTCAATTAATCTTGAGAGCACCCTTCACCGCATAAAAGGAGAGCTATTTATTTTACGTTTTGAACATTTTTATAAGATAACACAGGAAGATGCGGCTTTATTCGCAGAGAAAGAGAGTATCTCCGTGAAAAATAAGAGACTTTATTGGGAAAAGGAGTACATAGATTTGCCTCAAGAGGTTGACTGTAGCACTTTTCTAATTACTTTTGACGAAAAGGGAGAAAACTCAAGTTTACAAAAAGTGAGTTTTTATCTCCCCGAGGAGAAAAAAACAATTATTTATCAGTTGGAGCTAGGAAGTGGAAAATTTAAAAAAGAAGTCAGTTAGAGCTTATTTACTCTTAGAAAGTTTAATAACGCTGGGTTTGCTGGGTATCTTAGTCACAAGTGTTTTGACAGAAGTTGTGAAGAGTCGTCAACAACTGCAAGAGGATAATCAACAGATTGAAGCATTGAATGTTGCGAAGATGGCATTAAATACTCGCCTGACGGAGTTATCAGTAAATGGTGCTTCAATTAAAGTTGAACAAACTGATGACCAAATTTCTATAACAAATAGGGGAAAGGAGCTTTTAGAACTTGAGAGGACACCGCATTAGAGCTTTTACATTATTAGAATGTTTGATTGCCTTGCTTGTCTTATCTGGATCGATTTTAGTTATTAACGGCTTAACAAATCTTTTGCATCAGCAACTTATGAGTGTTCAAGTAGAGCAAACGAAAGACTGGCAGATTTTCTGTGAGCAAATGTATGCTGAACTTGATGGCGCAAGCTTCGACAAGGTAGAGGGTAATTTTTTATATGTGACCAAGAATGCTAAAAAGCTTCGCTTTGGCTTAATGGGAGATGATTTTCGTAAAACATCGGCACAAGGAACTGGTTACCAGCCTATGCTTTTTGGAATAAAAGATGTAAAAATAGAACAGGAACAAGGACTTATAAAAATGACGATTTTATTTGAAAAAGAAGGAGGTCGGACATTCGTTTACAGATTCATAAATATCAACTGAGGGGTGGAATTTTGCTTTATGCTCTTGTGCTTTCTCTCATATTTGGTTTAGTTTTACAGTTTTACCTCCAAGAACAACTTGCAGTTAAAAAACAAAGGTTTAGGCAAAAAGATCGGTTAACAGCTGAGCTTATGGTTCTCTTGATTCAAAAAAATCTACCTAAAAAAAGTCAAACAGTATATTTTAAACAGGGACAGGTAACTTATCAGATTACGTCAGCACCTTCAGAACATATAGCAGTTACTGACCAGACGGTCAGTAATAGTGAAGGGTCGTATATTGTTCATTTGACTGATGGGAGCGACTTTATAATTAAAAAGTAAAAAATAATGTTAACCAGTTGACATTATTTTTAATTTGGGATATAATTAACCAGTAAACTAACGTGGAGGTAAAAAAAGATGGCTCTAGCAACCAAAATCGATGAATTTTTAGGAACAATTATGCATTTTGCCGAAAATAAACATGAAATACTGCTTGGTGAATGTGAAAGTCATTTAAAGTTAACGAGTACGCAAGAACATATTTTGATGCTTTTAGCTGATGAAGTTTCAACAAATGCTAGGATTGCCGAAAAGTTAAAAATTTCACCTGCAGCTGTGACAAAAGCGCTGAAAAAATTGCAGGAACAAGAACTCATTCAATCAAGTCGAGCAGCAAATGACGAACGTGTGGTTCTCTGGAGTTTGACCGAAAAAGCAATTCCTATAGCGGATGAGCATGCTGAACATCATCAAAAGACGCTTGCAACTTATCAAGCGCTGGGAGATGAATTTACAAAAGATGAACAAGAAGTGGTTGAGCGTTTCTTGAAGGCCTTGTCAGACGAACTGACAGGGAGTAAGAAACTCTAACGGAGGAAGATTTTAATGAAAAAGTTGTTATTGTTATTGGCTATCCCAGCTCTTTTAATCCTTGGTGGTTGCACAAAATCGGCGAGTAAGCCAGAAGTGGTCACTACCTTTGAACCCATGTATGAATTTACCAAAGCCATCGTCGGTGATAAGGTAAAGGTGGAAAATATTGTGCCTGCTAATCAAGAAGTACACGAGTTTGAACCGAGTGCTAAACAAGTCGCAACTATGACAAATGCACAGGCACTAATTTATAACTCGGCTGACCTTGAAAAATGGGCACTTAAAGTAAAAAACGATGGGGTTAAAATTGAAGCCAGCAAAGACGTGGATAAGATTGAAGGGGATCCTCATACTTGGATTAGTCCAAAACAAGCGATTGTTGAGGTTAATACAATTGCCGAAGCTTTAGGTAAAGCCTTCCCAGATGATAAAGCAACCTTTGAAAAAAATGCAGCTAATTATGTGGCAAAACTTAAAAAATTAGATGCTGAGTTTGACACGCTAAAAGATGCGAAACAAAAAACATTTATTACACAGCACGAAGCTTTTGCTTATCTTGCTCGGGATTATGGAATGAATGAAATTGCTATTGCGGGGTTGGATCCCGAAGTTGAACCCTCGGCAGCGACACTGGCGAAATTGAAGGGAGAGATGGAAAAAGCTGGACTTAAAAATGTTTACTTCGAAGGCAATGCCAACAGTAAAATTGCAGAAACTCTTGCTAAATCAGTCGGTGCTAACCTGATTGGAATCAATACTGTTGAAGGAATTTCTGATGCCCAGAAGAAAGAGGGTGCGACATATTTGACCCTTATGGAAGAAAATTTAAAGGCGTTACAACAAACCATCAAGTGAGTTTAAGGAAAAATTAGGAAGGGCGTTCTATAATGGAGTCCTTCCTAAAAAATCTTTTCATATAACTCCTTGAAACTCTCGTTCTTTTTGGACGGGAGTTTCATTTTTAACAAAAAAAAGGCTGCAACTTTTACTGACAGCTCTGTCAGTAAGATGATCACAGTACTTCAAACGCTTGAGTAATCGAAAATAATATTAAAAGAGAAAAAATGAGATATATTGACGTTAAAAATCTGACTTTCTACTATGATCGGGAGCCAGTACTAGAAAATATTAGTTATCATGTGGACTCTGGTGAGTTTGTCACATTAACTGGCGAGAATGGAGCAGCTAAGTCGACGCTCATAAAAACGACCCTTGGTATTTTACACCCTAAGCAAGGGAGTGTTCTGCTTTCTGACAAAAATACACGAGGAGAAAAACTGCGAATGGCCTACCTTCCTCAGCAAGTGGCTAGCTTTAATGCAGGGTTTCCCAGCTCGGTCTATGAATTTGTCATGAGTGGTCGTTATCCCCGACGGGGCTGGTTTAAAAAAATGGGAACCCATGATGCAGAACACGTCCAAACTGCTTTAGAAGCTGTGGGAATGTGGTCCTATCGCTCTAAGCGAATTGGAGAGCTATCAGGAGGTCAAAAACAAAGAGTGGCGATTGCCAGAATGTTTGCCAGCGATCCCGATTTGTTTATCTTGGATGAACCAACCACGGGGATGGATGATATCTCTAGCAGTGATTTCTATCAACTGATGCATCATGCAGCACATACTCATGGAAAAGCAGTATTAATGGTGACACATGATCCTGAAGAAGTAAAAGATTTTGCGGATCGCAACATCCATCTTCTAAAGGATGAAAACGGGAAGTTTGCTTGTTTTGATTTGCATACTGAACGTGAACAACAAGTCCTCCAGCAAGAAGAGATATCAGAGGAGGTAAGTAATGTTTGAGTTACTCCAGTATGATTTTATGCGTAACGCACTTTTAGCAGCGACAGCAATCTCTATTTTTTCGCCTCTGCTAGGAGTTTTCCTGGTTTTACGTCGCCAAAGTTTAATGTCAGATACCTTATCACATGTTTCTTTGGCAGGGGTAGCATTTGGTGTGCTATTGAGTTGGAATCCAACCTTAACTACGCTTATTACAGTTGTAATTGCGGCTGTATTTTTAGAGTATTTACGGACGATTTATCATAATTATATGGAGATTGCTACTGCAATCTTGATGTCGGCAGGTCTTGCGATTGCCCTTTTGATTTTAAATTCTTCTAAGGGGGCAACTAGTGTCAGTTTAGAGCAATATTTATTTGGTTCAATTATCACGATTTCGCAAGCTCAAGTCATAATGTTATTTACCTTAGCAGTAGTAGTTTTAATCGGGTTTGTGCTTTTCTTACGGCCTCTTTATGTGATGACTTTTGATGAGGACACAGCCTTTGTTGATGGATTACCAGTTCGCTGGATTTCAATCGCTTTTAATATTGTGACTGGGGTAGCAATTGCCTTGATGATACCAGCTGCTGGTGCTTTATTAGTTTCGGCGATTATGGTGCTGCCAGCTTCAATCGCAATGCGTTTAGGTAAATCCTTCAAGTCTGTATTGCTTATTTCCGTTCTTATTAGTTTCATCGGCTTAAATAGTGGATTAATTGCTTCTTATTACATGGATGCCCCAGCTTCGGCTGCAATTACCTTGATCTTCATCGTTTTGTTCTTATTAACTTCGAGTGTAAAAAAGTTAGCAAGAAGATAAGCACTTCTTTCTTTGAAGAGTAGAGGGTACGATGTGGAAAGCTATCTAAAAAAAAGACCTTTAGAAAGGTCTTTTTTGTGCAGAAAAATCAGGTAAATTTTCAGAAAAAGTTTGACTGTCAACTGATATTTTGATGTGTTGGTCGGTAAAGGGGTGCTTAAAATAGAGTTCTTGCGCGTGCAGCATGAGTCGATTATTTCTCGTTCCTCCATAAAGGACGTCTCCAACAATAGGGTGTCCTAGATGAGTAAGATGTACCCTGATCTGGTGTGTACGACCTGTGTCCAAAAGGCACCGAATAAGTGTTGAGTGGGGAAAACGTTGTAACACCTCAACGTGTGTAATCGCTTCTTGACCGCCTTTAGCTACAATACGCCTACTCTTATCGTGACGGTCATTTCCAATGGGTTGATTGATAATAAATTGTTCTTTTGGAAAATGACCTTTGACCAAGGCAAGGTATTGACGATGAATTTTATTTTTCTCGAACAGTTGTCCTAAGAGCGGTAAAACAAATTGATTTTTCGCAAATAAAACGAGACCTGAGGTGGCTTGGTCTAAGCGGTGCACGACATAGACAGGCTGTTTCAGTGCAGCGGCCACATGATTTTGCAACGCCAACTCGTCCTTTGAATTACCATGCGTTTTCATCTGTTCTGGCTTATTAGCGATGACGAGGTGTTCATCTTCGTAAAGAATTTCAGCTTGCTTAGCGTCACCAAAGGGGACGTTCAATTCAGGAAAATCCTCATGATCAAACAGGAGGGTGATTTGCTGGCTGGCACTGACCCTATAATTGTCGTTGACTGGTTCGCCATTAACTAAGATATGTCTTTTCATGCGTAGAAAATGCCGTTGCTTACGTGGGATAAACCAAGTTTCTGCCAACAAATGCGAAATACTTTGTTCTTTAAAATTTTTTGGTAAAATGAAGTTAAATTCCATAGTCACATTGTAACACAAAGCAATTTTTGATAAAATAAGCAGAATAAAAAAGAAGGGGAGCTATTCTGACATAATTGTAAGCCCCAAGTACGAAGAATTGTAGTAAAATAAAGTATTGAATACTTTATCAAAAGAATACAAAGTAAATATCTGAGGAAAAAGAAATGCCTGAAAATAATAATTTCAGTCGGCGTAGTAAAAAAGAAACGAAAAAGCGTCTCAAAGTTCCACAATTACGTCCGAAAAAAACAAAAAAGAATGATGAAGAGGTTGAAAAACCAGCCAAAACAAAATTCGCCAAGTTTATGCGACCTATCAAACGTTTTTGGAAAAAATATAATTTAACAAAAATCACCATTATCCTTGTACTACTAGCAGTCGTAGCGACAGGGTCTTACCTATTTTATTTAGCTAAAACAGCTAATGTTAAAGTTTTACAAAGTTCAATTTCTGCTCAAACGACTATTTACGACAAAGAGGGCGATGTGGCAGGAAATCTTTACGGACAAAAAGGGACACCTGTAAAAATTGATCAAATTTCTAAAAACATCACTGAAGCAGTTGTCGCAACGGAGGATCGTACCTTCTATGAAAATCACGGGGTTAATCTCAAACGTTTTACTTTAGCAATTGTTACATTGGGCCGTTTTGGTGGTGGCTCTACAATCACTCAGCAGTTGGCTAAAAATGCTTATTTGACTCAGGAACAGACAATTGACCGTAAAGCAAGGGAGTTTTTCCTAGCTTTAGAGATTAATAAGCATTACAGTAAAGATGAAATACTTGATATGTACCTCAATAATTCTTACTTCGGGAATGGGGTATGGGGAATTCAAGATGCTGCTTTAAAATATTTTGGTGTTCCAGCAAGTGAAGTTACTGTTGATGAAGCGGCGAGTCTTGCGGGAATGCTAAAAGGTCCCGAAATATATAATCCGCTTTATGAAGATGGAAAATATGCTACGGATCGGCGGGATACGGTACTCCAAAACATGGTCAATGCAGGCTATCTTAAACAAAATGAGGCGGATACTTACATGAAAGTGGACTTGCAGTCGCAAGTTCAGGATAATTATAATCCAGAAGATAGCTCTTACAAATACCCAAGTTACTATAACGCAGTGATTTCCGAAGCGGAGAGCAAATACGGGCTCTCGTTACAAGAAATCATGAATAACGGCTATAAGATTTATACGGGCATGGATCAAAACATGCAAGCTGGCTTGCAAAAAACTTATGCAGATCCGAGCTTCTTCCCCCAAGCGGCAGATGGCACCTATGCGCAATCTGCCTCTGTGGCTATTGATCCCAAGACGGGAGCTGTGAATGCCTTGGTCGGAAATGTTAATACAGAAGGCTCAAACAGCTTTACTGATTTTAATTACGCAACAATGGCGAAGCGCTCCCCTGGTTCAGTCATTAAACCTTTAATTGTTTATGCTCCAGCCATTGAAGCTGGGTGGGCGATTAATAAAACAGTGGATGATTCACCTGCCGATTACAATGGGTGGAAACCAACTGATTTTGATAATCAGTGGCGAGGGCAAATCCCAATGTATACGGCACTTGCTAATTCATACAATATTCCAGCCATCAATACTTATCAAGAAATTGGACCGAAAGTCGGAAATGCTCTGGGACGTGAATTTGGCTTAAAATTGACTAGTAAAAATGATGTATTGCCTACAGCACTTGGTGCAGGGGTGGAAACGAATCCTTGGCAAATTGCGCAAGCCTATCAAGCTTTTGCAAATGACGGGGTGATGTACGACGCCCATCTTATCACTAAAATTGAGAATGCAGCAGGGCAAGTAGTCAAAACTGCAAATGTCACTAAAAAGCAAGTCATCAGCAAAGATACTGCGGATAAAATGACCCAAATGATGTTGGGGACTTATACTAACGGTTCAGCTTGGAATGCGGCTCCTAAAAGTTATACCTTAGCTGGTAAGACAGGAACAAACGAAGACCAAGACCAATGGGTAGTTGGCTATACTCCTGATGTAGTAATGGCTCTATGGGTGGGCTATGCAGACGGTAAGAATAAACTGACTGGCTCATCAGAAGGTCAAACTTCGGTCATTTTCCGTCAAGAAGCCAGTTATATGCTTCCTTATACCAAAGGTACAGCCTTTACCGTCGAAAACCCCTATGCGCAAGCCGGAGTGGCAGCACAACAACCTTATTGGACTCAGCAACGTCAATACCAAGACGATATTGTCACGCAAGAGCAATCGGAAGCTAATACCACTGGTAATACACCTGAGAGCAGCAGTAGTGATACTTCCGCTTCTTCCTCAGATTCAGGCGGTTTTGATCTTGGGAAAACTGCAAAAGATATCGGTGATGCAGCAAAAAATGCATGGGATAAATTTACCAATCTCTTTGGAAATTGAAGCTCAAAAAAGTTTTGAAAAGTATGTTAAAATAAGAAAAGAAGGCCATTTTTTACTGACGGGTTTGTCAGTAAAGGGAGGAGTGGTCTGTGAAAATAAAAAGGAACGTTAGAGAAGAGTAGAGGGAAAATGAAGCGCTATATCACGGGATTCAATGGTTTACGGACGATTGGAGTTTTAACAGTCATCCTTTATCACCTTTGGCCTAAGGTCATCCAAGGTGGTTTTCTTGGTGTTGTCTTATTCTTTGTGCTTTCTGGTTATCTGGTGACCGATTCCTTACTTCGAGAGTATGAAAAGCATAAGAAGATTAATCTTTTTAAATTTTGGGGGCGCCGCCTCAAGCGGATTTATCCTCTTTTGATTGTGGTGTTTTTGCTGGTTACCCCTTACATCCTTTTGTTTCAAAGAAACCTTTGGGCAGGGCTTCGCTCGGAGTTTCTTTCAGCAATATTTTCCGTACAAAACTGGTGGCAAATCTCACAAGGTAGTTCTTATTTTGCCAATATAGCCGGGGCCTCACCTTTTAAACACATCTACTACTTAGCAATCGAAGGTCAGTTTTTCTTGATTTGGCCTTTGGTACTCCTTGCGCTCTTAAAAGTTGTGAAAAAACGGGGACGGTGCTTTATCATTGCTAATGCCTTAGCTTTAGCCTCAGCAGTTCTGATGATGATGTTATATGTGCCGGGTGCAGATCCTACTCGTGTATATTATGGTACAGATACACGTTTGTTCAGTCTTATGATGGGGGCAAGTTTAGCATTTGTTTGGCCTTTAAATAAGCTATCTCAAAAGATTAATAAACGTGGGGTCAAAATGGGATGGCAAATGACCCTTGCGATCTCAGTCTTGTTACTAGTTGCTTATCTTTTTATGCCTGCCCAAGGTGCAATTACTTATTACGGCGGGATGTGGGTAGTTAGTTTGCTGAGTATGGTACTGATTGCACTGGTAGCTCATCCAGGATTTCCTGCCAATCGCCTATTTTCCAATCGGCTTTTTGATTACATTGGCTCGCGCTCTTATGGAATCTATCTCTGGCAACTTCCTGTCTTTGCATTAGCAGAGGCCAAAGTTCTGGAACCGACCGCTTGGTATAACGTGATTTGGCAAGTAGCCATCATTTTACTCCTGACGGAGTTGTCCTATCGCTTTATTGAGCAGCCCGCACAGAAGTTTGATTATAGTAATATTTTAGGAAACATCCAAAGTTTTATCCGCGAAAAAGGTTGGAAACTTCGCAAGAATCTCGTACCAATGCTATTAACGGGCGTGATTGTTGTAATACTTGGTTTCATTATTTTCTCGCCAGCCTCTCCTCATGATCAACGCCTTATTGAAGCGCGCATAATGGCTCAACAAGAGGCGCTTCAAAAGGAGAAATTGGATCAAGCCAATAAAAAAGTGCCCCTGTCACTTAAAGCCATTGCTTCAAAATATGGTATTGAACCTGTGGTTGCAGAAAAAGCCAATAGTATGAAGGTGATTGCCTTGGGAGATTCTGTCATGGTAGCTGGTTCGACAGCTTTACAAGAAGTCTTTCCGCATATGGTCATTGATGCGGCCGTGGGCCGTCAGCCTAGTGCAGTTACAGAAGAAATAAAAAATCTTAAAGCGCAAGAACCAGATGCACAAGCGCTCTTGATTGGACTGGGCACCAATGGGACGATTAAGGCTGAGGATGTGCAAGCAGCCTTGAAAGCGGCAGGAGATTTGCCGGTTTATTGGATTAATGTTCAAGCGGATCGAGTTTGGGAAACAGCAAATAATAAATTGCTTAAACAAATGGCTAAAAAAGACAAGCAACTCAAAATTATAGATTGGCATAAAGCCTCTGCCGGTAAAAGTTCATGGTTTTATAGTGATAATATCCATCCTAAAGGAGCGGGTGAAGTCAATTATGCTAGCCTAGTAGCGAATCATCTGACCGGCTTTGAAGATTAGAAATAGGTTGCGCTTCTAAATAATTTTTGATAGAATAGGAAATAATATGTTAAAAAAAGCAGGATTAGCGTGCACCGTTTGTGGTTCACGAAATTACACCCTTACACTTTCGTCAGTGGCGAAAGAAAAACGCGTTGAGGTAAAAAAGTTTTGCCGAACATGCGGTAAACACACCCTCCATAAAGAAACGCGCTAAGCTCAATAAGGCGCCTGGAGGAAGAACTGACCACGTCGTCAGTAAATATTGAAGAAGAAATGGAACCTGTCAGAGCATCTGACAGCGATGGGAAAGTCTAATGTTTAAATTTATTGGTAGTATCGTTCAAGAAATGAAATTGACAACATGGCCAAGCCGCAAGCAATCTGTCCGCGACTTTTTTATGGTGATTGAGTACACGATTTTCTTCTTGATCTTTATCATGATTTTTGACTGGGTCACACAACATGGTATTACTTTCAGTGTAGATCACTTGGTACCATTGCTTAAATAGTCTGCCTTTTGGGGCAGGTTTTTTCTTTAGAAGAGTGTTAAAAGCCCTTTTATTTCGCGATAAATATGATATAATAAGAGTATCAAAAAGGGCTGGACCCTTTTTCTTATCGCAAAATTTCACTGATAGCGCTATCAGTAAAAAACAAAAATATAAAATAAAATTGAGGTAGAAAAAATGGAAGAAAATAATTTAACAAGTTTTGATCAAGGTTGGTTTGTAATCCAAACTTACTCAGGCTACGAACGTAAAGTGAAAGAGGATTTGCTGGAACGTGCGGAACTTTATAACATGGCTGATAAAATTCTTCGCGTAGAAATTCCTACAGAAACCATTCGTACTGAAGTTAACGGAAAAATGAAAGATATCGAAGAAAATCTTTTCCCAGGTTATGTTTTGGTTGAAATGAACATGACTGATGAAGCATGGTTTATTGTTCGTAACACACCAAACGTTACAGGTTTCGTGGGTTCACATGGTAATCGTTCAAAACCAACTCCTCTTTTTGAAGAAGAAATTCAAGAAATTCTTATCGGTATGGGTAAAGTCGTTCGTGAAATTGACTTTGATGTCTATGTCGGTAAACGGGTTCGTATTGTTGATGGTGCTTTTTCAGGATTTGAAGCCCCAATCACAGAAATTAATGGAGACAAGTTAACCTTGACGGTAGATATGTTTGGACGAGCAACACCAGTAGAACTTGATATGCACCAAATTGAAGAAATTAAAGCTTAAAAACTGACCGCGGCACAAGCCGTGGTTTTTCGATGTTTTTTTACTGACCGCTCAAAAAGTAGTACCCCCCATATTAATTCTGCTGAAGTTTTGTTATAATTGAAAAAAATGAGTTAGGGGATATTTATGACGACTTTCTACCATTCTACACGCAATAAAAATAACCGGAAAACGGCTTCTCAAGCGATTCTTCAAGGTTTAGCTGAAGACGGGGGGCTTTTTGTGCCTGTGAACTTTCCTCAGTTGGATCTTGATTTTAAAACTTTACAAAATGCAACCTATCAAGAGATTGCTACGCTTGTTTTGAAGACGTTCTTTGATGATTTTACGGAATCGGAGATTCGGACAATGGTGGATGCTGCTTATGGCAAAAAGTTTGACCAACCAGAGATTGCCCCCCTCAAAAAAGTAGGGGGAGTTCATGTTTTAGAGCTATTTCATGGTGAAACGTTAGCATTTAAAGACATGGCTTTATCAATCTTACCTCATTTGATGCAGCAAGCAGCTCAAAAAAATGGCGTGACTCGTGAAATAGTGATCCTCACAGCAACTTCTGGCGATACTGGTAAAGCCGCTATGGCTGGTTTTGCTGATGTGCCCCAAACAAAAATTATTGTTTTTTACCCGAAAAATGGGGTAAGTCCAATTCAAGCACAACAAATGTTGACCCAGCAGGGGGGAAATGTTCATGTTGTAGGCATTGATGGGAATTTTGACCAAGCTCAAACCGCTGTAAAAGCGATGTTCAACAGCACAGAGCTGCGAGAGAAAATGGCACAAAATGGCAAGCAATTCTCCTCTGCTAATTCCATGAATATTGGGCGTTTGATCCCCCAAGTAGCCTATTATATTTATGCTTATGCTCAAATGGTCAAGCAAAAACAGATCTCGATTGGAGAAGAAATTAATTTTTCAGTACCCACAGGAAATTTTGGAAATATCCTAGCGGCATACTATGCTAAGAAATTGGGCTTACCCGTCCATCAGTTAATTTGTGCTTCTAATAAGAATAATGTACTGACGGACTTTTTTAAGTCGGGTCGCTATGATAAAAATCGGGCCTTTCATGTTACAAGCTCCCCTTCAATGGATATCTTGGTTTCTTCCAACCTTGAACGGTTGATTTTTGAGCTTACAAAAGAGGATGATCAAGCTACAGCAAAATTACTGACAGAGCTGTCAGTAGATGGTCATTATGAAATAACAGCACCCATGCAAGATAAGCTCAAAGATTTTGTGGCAGGTTGGGCATCTGAAGACGAGATTATTCAGGAAATTAAGCACACTTTCGAAGAAACGCATTATGTCTTTGATCCACATACTGCAGTTGCAAGTTCAGTTTATCATCAGCTCGCCCCTACCCAAAAAACAGTGGTAGTCAGCACAGCCAGCCCCTATAAATTTCCAGCAGTTGTTTTAGAAGCCATTCAGCCAAAAGAAGAGCGGACCAGTTCGTCAGCAGCTGACGGAGATTTTTCAGCGGTCGCAGCCTTGCAGCGTATCAGTGGTTTGGCTTTACCGGAAGCAATCCGTGGTTTAGAAACAGCCACAGTGCGTCACCATACGACAGTTAAAGTTGAGCAAATGCAGTCGGAAGTTGAACGCTATTTGGGCTTATCATGAAAAGTAATAAAGCCATCTTAAAATTTGCTTTTCCTGCCATCATTGAAAACTTTTTGCAAATGTTAGTAGGAATAAGTGATACCATGATTGTTGCACATTTAAGTTTATCAGCGGTTGCAGCAGTATCACTTGCTAATAACGTGATTACAGTTTATCAGGCCATTTTCATTGCATTAGGTACGATTGTATCGAGTTTGTTTGCAAAAGCCATGGCTGATAAAGCGGTAGTTGAGCAACAGCAATTAATCAATGGTGCAGTAAAGCTTACTGTTTTGATTAGCCTAGGTCTGGGCGTATCTACTCTAATATTGGTGGCTCCTGTACTTACCTTATTAGGTGCTAGAGGAGAAGTTCATGTGCTTGGTCAGCTTTATCTTTCTTTAGTGGGAGGGTTGATTGGGCTTCTAGGGTTGATGACGACCTTTGGGGCTTTGTTGCGAGCATCTGGTAATACAAAAACTCCAATGTGGGCCAGCCTTTTTGCAAATGTATTGAATCTCATCTTTTCTATTTTCTTTATTTTTGTTTTGCACTGGGGAGTGTGGGGGACGGCACTAGGAGCGGTATTAGCTCGAGGCTTTGGTGTGCTATACCTTTACCAGAAACTCCATACTCACCGCCCCAACCGTGGCTTTTATAAAGTAAAAATCGAAAAAGCGCTGATTAGGCTCACCCTTCCAGCTACTGGCGAGCGTCTGGCGATGCGTTTAGGTGACTTGCTCATCATGATGATTATTATTCATTTGGGAGAGCGTGTCTTTGCCGGGAATGCAATAGGTGAAAGCATCACTCAATTTAATTATATGCCAGCTTTTGGTATGGCGACAGTAACAGTAATATTGGTAGCTCAGGCTTTGGCTGATGAAAAACCTCAGGAAATTAAAGCTTATGTCAGAAAAACTTACTGGCTATCTACACTTATGATGGGTATCATCGGACTATTTATTGTCCTTTTACGCCAGCCGCTTAATTTGCTCTTCACGAAAGATTTATTGGCTATAAGAGCGAGCAATATCGTGATTCTATTTTCGTTTTTGGCAACTTTTTTTGTAACGGGGACGACTACTTATACTGCTGCCTTTCAAGGACTTGGAAATGCCAAGTTGCCATTTTATGCAACGACGGCAGGGATGTTTGGCATACGTTTATTTCTCGGCTTTGTCCTAGCGCTTCCCCTAAAAATGGGTCTAGAAGGAGTTTGGTTGGCAGTTTTGCTGGATAATCTTTTTCGTTTTCTCTTTTTGAAATTTAAATTTGATAAAAAGCTAAAAATGATGTAAAAAAATTACTGACGAAGCTGTCAGTAATTTTTTTTATTGTTTTTTCAACAAGTCGCGAATTTCTTGTAAAGTTTCCAATTCTTCGTTCTTTTCTTCTTGGACGACTTCCTCCTTTTTAGGGAAAATTTTATTGATAATCTTGATCAACATAAAAATGACAAAAGCTGTAATGACGAAGTTAATGACGTCATTCAAGAATGCCCCATAAGTAAATTTAGTTTTACCAATGGTGACCGATAGATGCGCTAGTGCAGTGCTTTGCACGAACATCCCAATTAAAGGGTTGATCAGATTATCTACTAAAGATTTAACCAAAGCGGTAAAAGCAGCCCCGATAATGACCCCAACGGCCAAGTCCAAGACGTTCCCGCGTAACACAAAATCCTTAAATTCTTTTAACATAAGTCCTCCTAATAACGTTTATTTCTTAAATTATACCAAAAACTTAAAACGCTACAAAATAAAGCGTCCTCAACTGAAGTAAACAGAATACACTGTTTTATCCCTCATTAACACTGGATTATTAGAGAGAAGAAAATGAAAAATTACAGTGGAAGTTCGATTTAAAAATAAATTAAATAAAATTTCAAAAAAGCCTTGACAAGAAAAGGCTGCTTTGATAGAATAGACAAGTGCTGTTAAAAACAGTATGTAGCGATGAAACGAGAGGTTGCGACACACCCGAAGGTATTGCCATACCTAACGTGTCGGTTTTCCCGTTGAGCTAGCCTATTGAATACAATAGACGAGAGGAGAAAAAATGGCAACTAAAAAAATTCGCATTCGCTTGAAAGCATACGAACATCGTATCCTTGATGCAGCTGCAGAAAAAATCGTAGAAACTGCTAAACGTACAAACGCAGAAGTGAGTGGTCCAATTCCACTTCCTACTGACCGTAGCGTCTACACTGTTATCCGCGCGACTCACAAATACAAAGACTCACGCGAACAATTCGAAATGCGTACACACAAACGCTTGATCGACATCATCGAACCAACACAAAAAACTGTTGATTCATTGATGAAACTCGATTTGCCAAGTGGTGTAAACATCGAAATTAAACTCTAATTAAGAAAGGTAATTCTCATGTCAAAAGGAATCTTAGGGAAAAAAGTGGGAATGACTCAAATCTTCACTGAAAACGGCGAACTTATCCCCGTAACAGTGATCGAAGCGACTCCTAACACAGTTCTTCAAGTTAAAACTGTTGAAACAGACGGTTACGAAGCAACTCAAGTTGGTTTCGATACACTTCGTGAAGTTTTGACTAACAAACCTGCCAAAGGTCATGCTGCTAAAGCTAATACGACTCCTAAGCGCTTCGTTCGTGAATTCAAAGGACTCGAAGGCGCTGAAGTAGGAGCAGCAATCACTGTTGATACATTTGCGGCTGGAGATGTCGTTGATGTTACCGGAACTTCTAAAGGTAAAGGTTTCCAAGGCCCAATCAAACGTCATGGTCAATCACGTGGTCCTATGGCCCACGGTTCACGTTACCACCGTCGTCCTGGTTCAATGGGTCCTGTTGCAGCTAACAAAGTTCCAAAAGGTAAAAAACTTGCTGGACGTATGGGTAACAAACGTGTTACTGTACAAAACCTTGTTATCGCACAAGTGCTTCCTGAAAAGAATGTTATCCTTGTAAAAGGTAATGTCCCAGGTGCTAAGAAATCATTGATCGTAATTAAATCAGCGATCAAAGCTAAATAAGAAGGAAAGGAGATAGAAATCTATAATGGCAAAAGTATCATTATTTAAACAAGATGGTTCACAAGCTGGTGAAGTTACACTTAACGACTCAGTATTTGGTATCGAACCAAATGAATCTGTCGTATTCGACGTTGTAATCTCACAACGCGCTAGCCTTCGCCAAGGTACACACGCGCATAAAAACCGCTCTGCTGTATCTGGTGGTGGTAAAAAACCATGGCGTCAAAAAGGTACAGGTCGTGCCCGTCAAGGTTCTACCCGCTCTCCACAATGGCGTGGTGGTGGGACTGTCTTCGGTCCAAATCCACGTAGCTATGCCTACAAACTTCCACAAAAAGTTCGTCAATTGGCACTTAAATCAGTTTACTCAACAAAAGTTGCTGATGGCAAATTGATCGCTGTTGACGCCCTTGACTTTGCAGCTCCAAAAACTGCTGAATTTGCAAAAGTAATTTCAGCACTTTCAATTGAACGCAAAGTTCTTGTGGTTCTTCCAAACGAAGGTAACGAATTTGCAGAACGTTCTGCTCGTAACCTCGCAAACGTGAAAGTTACAACTGCTAACTCAGCATCTGTACTTGACATCGTTAACGCTGACAAACTCCTTGTGGTTCAATCAGCATTGACACAAATTGAGGAGGTTCTTGCATAATGTCACTTTATGATATCATCCGTAAACCTATCATCACTGAAGCTTCTATGCAAGCAATGGATCAAAAGAAATACACTTTCGAAGTAGATTCACGTGCGCATAAATTACTCATCAAACAAGCTGTTGAAGCTGTATTTGATGTAAAAGTTGCCTCAGTAAATACAATCAGCGTAAAACCAAAATCTAAACGTGTTGGTAAATACACTGGTACTAAATCAGGCTACAAAAAAGCTATCGTTACTTTAACTGAAGATTCTAAAACAATCGAAATCTTCGGTGAAGACGCAGAATAATAGAGGAGGAAAATCGTGGGAATTAAAGTTTACAAACCTACCACAAACGGTCGTCGTAACATGACTGGTAGCGACTTCGCTGAAATCACTACAAGTACTCCTGAAAAGAGCTTGCTTGTAAGCATGAGCAAAACTGCTGGTCGTAATAACACTGGTCGTATCACAGTCCGCCATCACGGTGGTGGTCACAAACGTAAATACCGTCTGATCGATTTCAAACGTACAACTGACAACGTAGTTGCCAAAGTTTCTACAATTGAATATGATCCAAACCGTACAGCAAACATCGCTTTGCTTACTTACGCTAACGGTGTTAAATCATACATCTTGGCTCCTAAAGGCCTTGAAGTAGGAATGACAGTTGTATCTGGCCCTGATGCCGATATCAAAGTTGGTAACGCATTGCCACTTGCTAACATTCCAGTTGGTACATTGATCCACAATATCGAATTGAAACCAGGAAAAGGCGGACAATTGGTTCGCTCAGCTGGTGCTTCAGCTCAAGTACTTGGTACTGAAGGTAAATACACACTTGTTCGTCTTCAATCAGGCGAAGTTCGTATGATCCTTTCAAGTTGCCGTGCTACTGTCGGTGTTGTAGGTAATGAACAACAAAACTTGATCAACCTTGGTAAAGCAGGACGTACACGTCACATGGGTATCCGCCCAACAGTTCGTGGTTCTGTAATGAACCCTAATGATCACCCACACGGTGGTGGTGAAGGTCGTCAACCAGTTGGTCGCAAGTCACCAATGACACCATGGGGCAAACCAGCTCTTGGTCTCAAGACTCGCAACAAGAAAGCAAAATCAAGCAAACTTATCGTTCGTCGTATCAACGACTAATAAGTCGCTTTATTTTCACAAGAGCCTTCTCGGCGTCTTGTTAAATTTGATAAAACTTATCAAATTTAATGAGATGTCGAAAGTGCATCTATAATTCCGCCAACTCCGCCTTAGTAGCGGTAGTGGTACAAAATTTTAAAGGAGAAACTCGCAAAATGGGTCGTAGTCTTAAAAAAGGACCTTTCGTCGATGAGCATTTGATGAAAAAAGTTGAAGCTCAAGCTAACGCCGAAAGAAAATCTGTGATCAAAACTTGGTCACGCCGTTCTACAATCTTCCCTAACTTTGTAGGACTTACAATTGCTGTTTACGATGGTCGCAAACACGTACCAGTTTACGTTCAAGAAGATATGGTTGGACACAAACTTGGTGAATTCGCACCAACTCGTACTTACCGTGGTCACGCTGCTGACGACAAGAAAACACGTCGCTAATAGGAGGAGAATAAAATGGCAGAAATTACTTCAGCTAAAGCAACTGCTAAAACAGTTCGCGTTTCACCTCGTAAGACTCGTCTTGTTATCGATCTTATCCGCGGGAAACGTGTTGCAGATGCAATTGCAATCTTGAAATTTACACCGACTAAAGCTGCTGTAGAAGTTGAAAAAGTACTTAATAGTGCTATCGCTAATGCAGAAAATAACTTTGGTCTTGAAAAAGCTAACTTGGTAGTAAGCGAAACATTTGTTAACGAAGGACCAACAATGAAACGTTTCCGTCCACGTGCCAAAGGTTCAGCTTCACCAATTAACAAACGTACAGCTCACATCACTGTAGTTGTAGCTGAGAAAGAATAAGGAGGTAAAAACGTGGGTCAAAAAGTACATCCAATTGGTATGCGTGTTGGCGTTATTCGCGATTGGGATGCCAAATGGTATGCTGAAAAAGAATATGCGGATTACCTTCACGAAGACTTGGCAATCCGTCAACTTATCCAAACTAAACTTGCTGATGCTTCAGTATCATTGATTGAAACTGAACGTGCAATTAACAAAGTTATCGTAACTTTGCACACAGCAAAACCAGGTATGGTTATTGGTAAATCAGGAGCTAACGTTGATGCACTCCGTGCAGAACTCAACAAACTCACTGGTAAACAAGTTCACATCAACATCGTCGAAATCAAAAAACCTGATTTGGACGCACACCTTGTTGGTGAAGGAATTGCTCGTCAACTTGAAGCACGTATCGCTTTCCGTCGTGCTCAAAAACAAGCGATCCAACGTGCAATGCGCGCTGGTGCAAAAGGGATCAAAACTCAAGTTTCTGGTCGTTTGAATGGTGCTGATATTGCCCGTGCTGAAGGTTATTCAGAAGGTACAGTTCCACTCCACACCCTTCGTGCGGATATCGACTATGCTTGGGAAGAAGCAGACACTACTTACGGTAAACTCGGCGTTAAAGTTTGGATCTACCGTGGTGAAGTTCTCCCTACTAAAAAATCTGTGAAAGGAGAAAAATAATCCATGTTAGTACCAAAACGTGTAAAACACCGTCGTGAATTCCGCGGTAAAATGCGCGGTTATGCTAAAGGTGGCGATACAGTATCATTCGGTGAATATGGTCTTCAAGCGACTACATCTCACTGGATTACTAACCGTCAAATCGAAGCAGCCCGTATTGCTATGACTCGTTACATGAAACGTAACGGTCAAGTTTGGATTAAAATCTTCCCTCACAAATCATACACAGCCAAAGCTATTGGTGTGCGTATGGGTTCAGGGAAAGGTGCTCCTGAAGGTTGGGTTGCTCCAGTTAAACGTGGCGTTGTCATGTTTGAATTGGGCGGCGTTAGTGAAGAAACTGCACGCGAAGCGTTGCGTCTTGCTTCACACAAACTTCCTGTTAAAACTAAATTTGTGAAACGAGGTGAAGCGTAATGAAATTGAGCGAAACTAAATCACTTCTTAAAGATTTGCGCGCATTGTCAGTTGAAGAATTGACAGCTCGTGAAGCAGAATTGAAAAAAGAATTGTTTGATCTTCGTTTCCAAGCAGCAGCTGGTCGTCTCGAAAACACAGCTAAGCTTGATGAAGTCAAGAAAACTATTGCACGTGTAAAAACTGTGCAAGCTGAATTGAACAAATAATAGGTCAGGAGAAACTATAAATGGAACGCAAACAACGTAAAGTTTATCAAGGCCGCGTGGTTTCAGACAAAATGGATAAAACCATCACTGTTGTCGTAGAAACTAAGCGTAACCACCCTGTCTATGGTAAACGTATCAATTACTCAAAAAAATATAAAGCTCACGACGAAAATAACACTGCAAAAACTGGCGACATCGTTCGTATCATGGAAACTCGTCCTTTGTCTAAAGACAAACATTTCCGTCTTGTAGAAATCGTTGAAGAAGCAGTTATTATCTAAGCAAAACTAGGAGGAATATAGCATGATTCAAACAGAATCTCGTTTGAAAGTTGCAGATAACTCAGGTGCTAAAGAACTTTTGACAATCCGTGTTCTCGGTGGTTCAAGCCGTAAGTTCGCTGGTATCGGTGATATCATTGTAGCTACAGTTAAATCAGCTGCCCCTGGTGGAGCAGTTAAAAAAGGTGACGTTGTGAAAGCCGTTATCGTTCGTACTAAATCTGGTGCGAAACGTCCAGACGGTTCATACATCAAATTTGATGAAAACGCAGCAGTACTTATCCGTGATGATAAAACTCCTCGCGGAACTCGTATCTTTGGACCAGTTGCACGTGAACTCCGCGAAGGCGGCTACATGAAGATCGTGTCACTTGCTCCTGAAGTACTTTAATCAAGCATCATAAAAGTATGATTTTGTTAAAGAGTTTTCTTTGACAGAATCATATTTTACTGTTACTATTAACAGCACAGTCCCCTGCTACCGAGAGGGACAGGGTGCCCCTGAGGGCGTAAGAAAGGAAATAAACATGTTTGTAAAAACTGGTGATACAGTTAAAGTTATCGCGGGTAAAGACCGCGGTACAACTGGTAAAGTCATTAAAGCTTTGCCAAAAATGAATAAAGTCGTTGTTGAAGGTGTTGCTATCATGAAGAAACACCAAAAACCAAATGCAGAAAACCCAAGTGGTGCTATTCTTGAAATCGAAGCTCCTATCCACGTTTCTAACGTGCAAGTGCTTGATAAAAATGGCGTTGCTGGTCGTGTAGGTTACAAATTTGTTGACGGCAAAAAAGTTCGTTTCAACAAAAAATCTGGCGAAATTTTAGACTAAGGCGGAAAGGAGAAATAATATGACTAATCGTTTGAAAGATAAATATACTAACGAAGTAGTACCAGCGTTGACTGAAAAATTCAACTACACTTCAATCATGGCTGTACCAAAAGTTGATAAAATTGTTATCAACATGGGTGTTGGAGATGCTGTAAACAACTCTAAAAACCTTGATAAAGCTGTTGCTGAATTGGCTTTGATCTCTGGTCAAAAACCATTGATTACTAAAGCTAAAAAATCAGTTGCTGCTTTCCGTCTTCGTGAAGGTATGCCAATCGGTGCGAAAGTTACACTTCGTGGCGAACGTATGTACGAATTCTTGGATAAATTGGTTACTGTTTCACTCCCACGTGTACGTGACTTCCACGGTGTTTCAAACAAAGCGTTTGACGGTCGCGGTAACTACACACTTGGTGTGAAGGAACAATTGATTTTCCCAGAAATCAACTATGATGATGTTGATAAAGTTCGTGGTATGGATATTGTTATCGTAACTACTGCTAACTCTGATGAAGAATCACACGAATTGCTTGCTAAACTCGGCATGCCGTTCGCTAAATAAGATAGGGAGAATACATAAATGGCTAAGAAATCTATGGTTGTTAAAAACCAACGCCCTGCAAAATTCTCAACACAAGCTTATACTCGTTGCGAACGTTGCGGACGTCCACATTCAGTTTACCGCAAATTTAAACTTTGCCGTATCTGCTTGCGCGAATTGGCTTACAAAGGTCAATTGCCAGGCGTTAAAAAAGCTTCATGGTAATTCAATAATTACTGATAAACAAAAATACTGACAGTTTCGTCAGTATTTTTTTGTTTTCCATACCAGAGAAATATAGTCATTGTTTGTTGCAAGCGTCAGACTTTGTAAGGCTCAAGAAGGAGGACACACCCGAAAACATTGTAAAGAAAAGTATTGACATGCTGCGGAAGTTCTGCTATACTAATTAAGTTCGGTCTTTTTTATATAAAAGGCCTCATTAATTTGAAAGTGGGATTTGAACAAGCCCAAACTACAAATAAGGAGAAATTACTAATGGTAATGACTGACCCAATTGCAGACTTCTTGACTCGTATTCGTAATGGTAACATGCGTAAATTCGATGTTGTTGAAGCACCTGCATCTAAAATCAAACGTCAAATCGCTGAAATCCTCAAAGCTGAAGGTTACGTGAAAGACGTTGAATACGTTGAAGATAACAAACAAGGTGTAATCCGCGTTTTCCTTAAATACGGTAAAAACGGCGAAAAAGTTATCACTAACTTGAAACGTATTTCAAAACCAGGTCTTCGCGTTTACGTGAAATCTGACGATGTACCTAAAGTTCTTAATGGTCTTGGTACAGCAATCATCTCAACATCTACTGGTGTCGTAACTGATAAAGTTGCCCGCGAAAACAATGTTGGTGGTGAAGTAATTGCCTACATCTGGTAATTAGGCGATCTGCGTAAGCAGACTGCTACTAGAAGTTACTGACAGCTCTGTCAGTAGCCTCGCTACACTCTTTAAATCACTTGATTTAAAACCCGTGAAAACGGATTGCTGAGCAATCTGATAATTTAACAGGAGAAAAAACATGTCACGTATTGGTAACAAAGTCATCGTTATCCCTGCAGGCGTATCTGTAGACGTAAACGGTGCAACTGTCACTGTCAAAGGACCTAAAGGTGAACTTGTTCGTTCATTCAACGAAAACATCACACTTGAAATCGCTGAAAACGAAATCACTGTAAAACGTCCAAACGACACTAAAGAAATGAAAATGCTCCACGGAACTACTCGTGCCCTTCTTGCTAACATGGTAGAAGGTGTCTCAACTGGTTTCTCTAAAGCACTTGAAATGATCGGGGTTGGGTACCGTGCACAATTGCAAGGAACTAAACTTGTATTGTCAGTTGGTAAATCACATCCAGACGAAGTAGAAGCTCCAGAAGGCATCAAGTTTGTTGTTGCTACTCCAACTTCTATCGTAGTCGAAGGTGTAAGTAAAGAAGCTGTTGGTCAAATGGCTGCTTATATCCGTAGCCGTCGTGCTCCAGAACCTTATAAAGGTAAAGGAATCCGCTACGTTGGTGAATACGTTCGTCGTAAAGAAGGTAAAACTGGTAAATAATTTTTGTCCAAATACGATTCACTTGAATCGTTATTTAGCAAAAAGTGTTATCCGTAATTGGTGGCTGACAGCTCTGTCAGTTGCCAGTATTTTGTCAATGCTAACTTTGTTAGACAGACAAAAACTCCCCGCTTACTGACCATGCTGTCAGTAAGAAAATCGATGGCAAAAACTATCGAAATTTAAAAAAATATAGAGGTAGAATTGTGATTTCTAAACCAGATAAAAACAAACTCCGCCAAAAACGTCACACACGTGTACGCGGTAAAATTTCAGGAACATCTGAAACTCCACGTTTGAACGTTTTCCGTTCAAACACAAACATTTATGCACAAGTCATTGATGACGTAACTGGTACAACACTTGCATCAGCTTCATCACTTAAATTGACTGGTACTAAAACTGAACAAGCCGCAGAAGTTGGTAAACTCGTTGCTGAAGCTGCAAAAGCTAAAGGCGTTGAAGAAGTTGTCTTCGACCGCGGTGGTTACCTCTATCACGGACGTGTTGCAGCACTCGCTACAGCAGCTCGTGAAGCTGGATTGAAATTCTAAGGAAAGGGGTAATTAAACATGGCAGAAAACAGAAGAAATGATCGCGAACAAAGCGAATTCGAAGAACGCGTAGTTTCAATTAACCGCGTTACTAAAGTTGTTAAAGGTGGACGTCGTCTTCGCTTTGCAGCACTTGTTGTTGTTGGTGACCGTAACGGTCGCGTAGGTTTCGGTACTGGTAAAGCTCAAGAAGTTCCAGAAGCTATCCGTAAAGCAATCGAAGCAGCTAAGAAAAACCTTATTACAGTTCCTATGGTAGGTACTACACTTCCTCACGAAGCACTTGGTGTCTTCGGTGGTGGTAAAATCCTCCTTAAACCAGCTGTAGAAGGTGCTGGAGTTGCCGCAGGTGGTGCCGTTCGTGCCGTCCTCGAACTCGCTGGTGTTGCTGACGTAACATCAAAATCACTTGGTTCAAACACACCAATCAACGTTGTTCGTGCAACTGTTGATGGATTGAATCAATTGAAACGTGCTGAAGAAGTTGCTGCATTACGCGGTAAATCTGTATCAGATTTCGCCTAAGGAGGAAAAAATGGCTCAAATTAAAATTACATTGGTAAACTCACCAATCGGCCGTATCCCTGCTCAACGCAAAACTGTTAAAGCACTCGGTCTTGGTAAACTCAATAGCTCAGTAGTAAAAGAAGGAACACCTGCTATTCTTGGTATGGTTAACTCTATTTCTCACTTGGTTAAAGTTGAAAAAGAAGCATAAGCAATAGTTTATAAAAAAACACTTCTCATTTTTAGGAGTGTTTTTCTTATAAGGAAACAACTTGTAATTTGAGAAAAAAAATAGTAAAATAGTAAGGTCTCTATTTGAGATGAAAAATTAATATTATTAGAGTACCGGCGAGTTTATTTTCTACGTTCCTTACATAGGAAATCGGCGATAAGCAAGGTACAAAATAAGGAGAAAAAATGGAACTTCATTCATTGAAAGCTGCTGAAGGCAGCCGTAAAGTACGTAATCGTGTAGGTCGTGGTACATCATCAGGTAACGGTAAAACATCTGGTCGTGGTCAAAAAGGTCAAAAAGCTCGTTCAGGTGGCGGAGTTCGTCCTGGTTTTGAAGGTGGACAAACAGAATTGTTCCGTCGCATGCCAAAACGTGGTTTCTTGAATGTTAACAAGAAAGAATATGCAATTGTTAACCTTGAAACATTAAACCGCCTTGAAGATGGCGCAGACGTAACAGCTGAAACTCTTGTAGCTGCTAAAATCGTTAAAGATGTTAAATCAGGCGTTAAAGTTCTTGCGAACGGCGAATTGACAGTTAAAAATCTTAAAGTTAAAGTTGCTAAAGTATCTGCTGCTGCAAAAGCTGCAATCGAAGCTGCTGGTGGTTCTGTAGAAGAAGCATAATTTTTCACATTTCAATTAGCGGTTGATGATTCAGCCGCTTATTGTCTATTTATAAGTAAAACGCTTTAAGGAGGTTTTATGTTTTTTAAAACGCTTAAGGAAGCCTTTAAGGTAAAGGACGTCCGAGCAAGAATCCTCTTTACGATTTTCATTCTTTTTGTTTTCCGCTTAGGTGCCCATATTACTGTACCGGGTGTCAACGTCCAAAACTTAACAGAAATTAGTAACTTACCATTTTTGAATATGATGAATTTGGTCTCTGGTAATGCCATGCAAAACTATTCGCTCTTTGCGATGGGGGTATCACCTTATATTACGGCCTCTATCATTGTTCAGCTTTTACAGATGGATATCTTACCTAAGTTTGTCGAGTGGTCGAAACAAGGAGAAATTGGACGTCGTAAGCTGAATCAGGCTACACGTTATATTACCTTGGTATTGGCGATGGCGCAATCTATAGGGATTACTGCCGGGTTCCAAGCGATGAGCTCACTTAACATTGTTCAAAATCCAAATTGGCAAAGTTACTTGATGATTGGTGCAATTTTGACAACCGGTTCTATGGTGGTTACTTGGATGGGTGAGCAGATTAATGAAAAAGGTTTTGGTTCTGGTGTATCTGTCATTATCTTTGCTGGGATTGTCTCAGGTATTCCCTCAGCTGTACAGTCGGTTTACACTGAAAAATTCCAAAATGTCCGTCCGTCTGAGTTGCCTATGTCTTGGCTCTTTGTAATCGGACTCGTTCTGGTTGCTACGATTATTATTTATCTCACCACATTCGTCCAACAAGCAGAACGCAAAGTACCTATCCAATACACTAAATTGACTCAAGGTGCTCCAACAAGTTCTTATTTGCCACTTCGCGTCAACCCAGCTGGTGTAATTCCAGTCATCTTCGCAGGTTCAATCACCACAGCGCCAGCAACTATTTTGCAGTTCTTACAAAGAGCGCAAGGAAGTAATGTTGGTTGGTTATCTAAACTACAAGAGGCTTTATCTTACACCACGTGGACAGGAATGCTTTTCTACGCGCTCCTTATTATCCTCTTTACCTTCTTTTATTCTTTCGTTCAGGTTAATCCAGAAAAGATGGCTGAGAATCTACAAAAACAAGGTTCTTATATCCCTTCTGTACGACCAGGTAAAGCTACGGAAAAATATGTTTCACGTCTCTTGATGCGCCTTGCTACTGTAGGTTCCCTTTTCTTGGGATTGATTTCAATTATTCCAATCGCAGCACAAAATATTTGGGGGCTTCCAAAAATTGTTGCTTTGGGAGGGACTTCCCTTTTAATCCTTATCCAAGTAGCTATCCAAGCGGTAAAACAATTGGAAGGATATTTATTGAAACGTAAATATACTGGGTTTATGGATAATCCACTTGAAATTAAATAAAATCTTGCCTCAGGCAAGGTTTTTCTTTATTTTTTCTAAAAAATACGCTAAAATAGTGTAGTAAAATCACAGAGGATATCTGCAAATTACTGACAGGTCTGTCAGTAAATTATAAAACAAAATCAGGAGAAAAAATGAATTTATTAATTATGGGGCTTCCAGGAGCTGGTAAAGGCACTCAAGCTGAGTTTATCGTTAAAAATTATGGAGTGAATCACATTTCAACAGGTGACATGTTCCGTGCCGCAACGAAAAACGAAACCGAAATGGGTAAACTTGCTAAATCTTTCATCGATAAAGGTGAACTCGTGCCTGATGAAGTAACGAACGGAATTGTTAAAGAACGTTTGGCTCAAGATGATATCAAAGCATCAGGCTTCTTGCTTGATGGATACCCACGTACGCTTGATCAAGCGCATGCACTTGATACCATGCTTGAAGAACTTGGAATTAAACTTGATGCTGTTGTAAATATCGTTGTTAACCCAGATATTTTGGTTGACCGTTTAAGCGGCCGTTATATCTGCCGTAACTGCGGTGCAACTTATCACAAAATCTTTAACCCTACAAAAGTTGAAGGTACTTGTGATGTTTGTGGTAGCCATGACCTTTACCAACGTGCGGATGATGTTCCAGAAACAGTTAAAAATCGCTTGGATGTCAACATTAAAGAATCAGCTCCAATTATTGAACACTATACTGAGCTTGGCCTTGTCAAAAATATTGAAGGTGAACAAGAAATTAGCCAAGTGACAGAAGCTATTAAAAAAGTTTTAGGCTAATAAATAAAAACCTCTTTGAGAGGTTTTTTTAAGATGCAAAGATGAAAAATAATAACTGTTCAGTCAGATCAGTTATTATTTTTTATGAAACACCCGAAAACATTGCCATGAAGCTTTTCTACATGGAAAATTTCTCCGAAAAAGGGTCGAGGCTAGAAAAAACAAGGCTTTTTTGAAAGAAAGACTTGCATTTATAGCTGAAAAGTGCTAAAATACATAAGTCCGACTTTTAGATATATTTATATCTTTCGGGGAATTTTTAAGGAGGTGCTTTTGCTTGGCAAAAGATGATGTAATTGAAGTAGACGGCAAAGTCGTTGATACAATGCCGAATGCGATGTTCACTGTTGAACTCGAAAATGGTCACCAAGTCTTGGCGACGATTTCAGGAAAAATTCGTAAGAATTATATCCGTATCTTGCCTGGAGACAAGGTTCAAGTTGAACTCTCACCATACGATTTGACACGCGGACGAATTACTTACCGCTTTAAGTAATCCGGACATTCATTGGGTGCAACGTATGCACAGTAACCTATAGAAAGGAAGACACAATGAAAGTAAGACCATCAGTTAAACCAATCTGCGAATACTGTAAAGTGATTCGTCGTAACGGTCGTGTAATGGTAATTTGCCCTGTAAATCCAAAACACAAACAACGTCAGGGATAGAAAGGAAATAGAAAAATATGGCTCGTTTTGCTGGAGTTGATATTCCAAACGAAAAACGTATCGTTATTTCATTGACATACGTTTACGGTGTTGGACTTCAAACATCTAAGAAAGTACTTGCAGCTGCAGGTGTTTCAGAAGATATCCGTACAAAAGATTTGACATCAGATCAAGAAGATGCAATTCGTCGTGAACTTGATGGACTCAAACTCGAAGGAGATTTGCGTCGTGAAGTTTCACTTAACATCAAGCGTTTGATGGAAATCGGTTCTTACCGTGGTATGCGTCACCGTCGTGGACTTCCTACACGTGGACAAAACACTAAGAACAACGCTCGTACACGTAAAGGTCCTGCTAAATCAATCGCAGGTAAGAAAAAATAATTAGATAGAAAGGAGTTAAAATGCCAAAAATTACACGTAAACGTCGTGTTAAAAAGAATATTGAATCAGGTATCGTTCATATCCAATCAACATTCAACAACACAATCGTTATGATCACAGACGTTCATGGTAACGCCCTTGCTTGGTCATCAGCTGGTGCACTTGGTTTCAAAGGTTCTAAAAAATCTACACCATTCGCCGCTCAAATGGCTTCAGAAGCTGCTGCTAAAGCTGCTCAAGAACAAGGTTTGAAAACTGTATCAGTTACTGTTAAAGGTCCTGGTTCAGGTCGTGAATCAGCTATCCGCGCACTCGCTGCAGCTGGTCTTAATGTAACATCTATCAGTGATGTGACTCCTGTACCTCACAATGGTGCACGTCCTCCAAAACGTCGTCGTGTATAATTAGTCACTCTTGTCACTAATCACTTTTCGCTTTAGAGGAGAACATACATGATTGAGTTTGAAAAACCAAAAATTACTAAATTTGACGAATCAGAAAATTACGGTAAATTCGTTGTTGAACCACTTGAACGTGGTTATGGTACAACTTTAGGTAACTCTCTGCGTCGCGTCCTTTTGTCATCACTTCCTGGTGCTGCTGTGACTTCAATTCAAATTGAAGGTGTTCAACACGAATTCGCAACAATCCCTGGCGTACGTGAAGATGTCATCCAAATCGTTCTTGCGGTTAAAGGAATTGCCATCAAATCATACGTAGAGTCTGAAAAACAAATTGAACTTGACGTTACTGGTCCTATGGATGTTACTGCTGGTGATATCTTAACAGATAGCGACATTGAAATTGTCAACAAAGACCATTACTTGTTCTCTATTGCTGAAGGTCACTCAATGCGTGCTGTAATGACTGTTAAAAAAGGATACGGCTATGTTCCGGCTGATGAAAATAAAGTCGATGGAGCGCCAATTGGCACAATTGCTGTAGACTCAATTTACACACCAGTAAGCAAAGTGAATTATCAAGTAGAACCTGCCCGTGTTGGTGGTGACTCTAGCTACGATAAATTAACACTTGAAATCATTACTAATGGTACTATCGTCGCTGATGAAGCTTTGTCACTCTCAGCTAAAATTTTGACAGACCACTTGAACTTGTTCGTTGATCTTTCAGAAGTTGCTGCTGAGGCTGAAACACTTGTTGTTAAAGACGAAGTGAAAACAGAACGTGTGCTCGATAAAATTATTGAAGAAATGGACTTCTCAGTTCGTGCTTACAATGGTTTGAAACGTGCTGGTATCAATACTGTTGCTGATATTGTTGAGATGAGCGAAGCTGACATGATTAAAGTCAAAAACCTCGGTCACAAATCAGTAGAAGAAGTCAAAGTTAAATTGACTGAATTGGGACTTTCCCTTAAAAAAAGAAAATAATACAGGAGGAAAAAAATGAGCAATCGTAAACTCGGACGTACATCTTCACAACGTAAAGCTATGCTTCGTGATTTGACTACTGACTTGATCATCAACGAGACTATCGTTACAACTGAAGCGCGCGCTAAAGAAGTTCGTCGTACAGTAGAAAAAATGATTACGCTTGGTAAAAAAGGTGATCTTTCAGCTCGTCGTGCAGCAGCTGCTTACGTACGTAATGAAATCGCAATTAAAGATTTCAACGAAGAAACTGAAACTTTCCCAACTGCCCTTCAAAAATTGTTCAACGATCTTGCTAAACGCTACGAAGGACGTAACGGTGGTTACACTCGTATCCTTAAAGTAGAACCACGTCGTGGTGATGCTGCGCCTATGGCAATCATTGAATTGGTTTAATTCGGCAATTAAATAAAATAACCTGAGTGTTATGATGTTGGCGTTGTGTTGATGTCGCAAGTTTTTGCGGAGTAGCATTGCTTAGTCTAGCTCTGTCCACTTAATATTTTTCTAAGAAGGACCACTCATGGTTTTTTTTTATCCCCAAAATCAGCTGATCCATTTATCAGCTGTTTTTTTGTTTTCTAATTATTTTCTAATATCGTTTCACAGTTTTGGGTCTTTATGAGATAATTATTATAAAATCATATCAAATGGAGGATAAAATGAAATCTTACAGAAGAAAGCTGATACAATTTACCGCAGCTTTATCCTTAATTGCTCCCTTATTCTTAGATACTGCGGGTATTTTGTTAAATGGGCAGGGCAATGCGTCAATGCTAGCAGACACCAGTGTTATTGCCCCCAATTATGCGACAGGAGAAGAACGCGCCCATCCTAATAACAGCTGGTCACAGGCGGGTCAGGATGATGTGATCAATCACACAGGGAATACCTCGGATGGTCTTAATGATTTTGTAGCAAGCCCAGGTATAGCAAGTGAGAAAAGTGATTTTATAAATAACTATATCACTTATAGTAATGGAGCCTATGCGATTCGACAATTTGCACAAGAGACGTCAACACCTGGACTTTATGATGTTTATACGAATATTCGTGGTAATCAGACTGTGGATGTGCGTCCGATGAGTATCGTATTGGTGTCTGATCATTCCTCTTCCATGGCAGACAACAATAAAATGGCACTTTTGGATGCAGCGATTGAAAATTTTGCCGACACCTTATCGAATTATGTCCGAACGAATCGGATTGATCCAGACCGTATTCGTATTGGACATACAGCTTATGGTAACGGCGTTTATACCACAGGGGCAAGGTATGTTCCACTGGGCAATTATTCCACAGATCAGACCAATCTTTTAAAAAATGCTACTCCAGCCGCACCCGAGGCTAACCAAGGAACTTTTACGCAAGCAGGACTCCGTCAAGCTGATGCGATGTTGGAAGCAGAAGATGCTGACCGCAAGAAAATTGTTATCCTTCTTACGGATGGTGTACCAACGCTAGCTAACCGCATTACTGGAGCTACAGATAACAACGGTAACAATACGATTGATGTGAATGAAGTCACGTCGACCACAACAGAGTCGCAAGCATATTTACAAGGTTATACTACTGCAGGACAAACGGCAAATAACTTTGGAAATTCTGCTACAACAGCTCCAGCAGACTTGATAGGACGTCCAATTGATGGGGCAGGGACTCAGCCTGGGATTACACCGCGGCATGTACAAGGGACAACGTCTGGTCCAACTTATAACAGTGTCTTTCCTGCTACAATATTTTCGGCTAAAAATTTGGAAAATAAGGGCATCGAAGTCCATGGTATTGGTATTGCCATCAATGCTGGAACCGCTGGGGGCAACGTATCAAGTAGTGGTAATACGGCCAGCTACCCAGGGTTTAGCCTTGCTGAAATTGAAAACTACATGCGTGAGTTGACCTATAATGCTAGCTACTATCAGAATGTTTATGCAGCAAGTGACTTAACTACTTATCTTAACCAAACACTTTTACAACTTTTTGATACTGTTCGTAATGGTACAGCCCAAATCAAAATTGGTGAGCACTTCACTTATACTGGTGCTAGTACGTTGTCAGTTGATTACTTTGTAAATGGGCAAGCATCCAACCTGCAAACCTATGAAGCAACTTATGACAATGGCGTGATTCGACTTAATAATCTTGACCTTGGGCTTGGACAGGAAGTGCAAATTCACCATCAAGTGCATCTTCAGACGGAACGCACAGACTTTTCACCAGACACTTGGCGTTTTATCTCTGATCCAGTTGCAACTTATTTTGTTCCTAACCCAGCAATCAGCACTGCAGAGCTGCCATTTGCTGTACCAGCTGGACGAGCAGCAGGTACAACCATTGACTTGACTAAGATTTGGGAAGACATGTCTGCTGAAAATGCAAGTCGTCCTGAGCATATTGAACTTGAAATTCAACGCTCAACTCCTGTGGACGAGAGCAGTTGGCAAACCGCCAACTATCTCCTCACAGGGCGTGTCGAGGATAATAAATGGACGGCTACAAAGCTTGATAGCTTGACCCTCGAGGGTGGCGAAGCCAAAGTCGCTTTACCCCTATTTAATAATAATGGTGAGTACTTTACTTATAAGATTGTCAGAGAAAATGGTGCTGATGCTTACTCTTCTAGTATTAGCCAAGATGGCAAAACCGTTACCAATACCGAACGCTGGAAGTTTGAGGTAATCAAGCAGTCCAATGAAGGTATTTCCCCTGCTGGCGCTGTTTTCGAGTTGAAAACTGCGGATGGCATTATAGTCAATACGGGAATAAGTCGTGCAGACGGTCTTGTGCTTTGGGAAGACGCGGCCTTTCGATTTAGTAAGGATACGACTTACCATTTGATAGAAACGACTGCCCTGCCTGCGCATAATGTCGCTGGTCCTTGGACAATTGCGGTTAGTGCTGACAACACGATTTCCATGAATGCTGATAATGAAAATGATGAAGAGAGTGTCTACATTGCCACTAAAGATGAGCAATCAGCAACTTTCAAAGTGACTCTGGTCAATCATCGCGATGTTACGCGACTTCAGGGGGTGAAAACATGGCGCGGTGACGAGGGGAAAGAACAGTTTCGGCCAGCTACTATTACCGTCCAACTTTTTCAAAATGATGAATTACTCCGGCAAGTTGAAGTTGCAGCACCAAAACGTGAAGGGGATGAGGCAATTTCGGATACTTGGAGCTATGATTTCGGATTGGTACCAGTCAAAGACCTTGAGGGGAATGCTTATGTTTATACTGTCAAAGAGCTTAATGTGCCCCATTATCTTTCAGTAATCAGTGGACTTAATATAATTAATACTCTAGATTTGAGTAACATTGATCTTGATATTACGAAAATCTGGGAAGATAATAGTAACCGTGCAGGACATCGTCCAGAGCGTATTAGCTTCCAACTTTATCGGGATAATATTGCTTATGGTGAGCCAGTCGAATTAGCTGGCGAGAGATATGTCAACCAGTGGGACTATACGTTTGAAAATCTGCAAGAGTACAAAAATGCTACAGAGAAATATGATTACGAAATTCGCGAGTTGAATGTATCGGAACGCTATACTGACAAGGTGGTCAAAATTGACGAGCAAACATTCGATATTATCAATACTTTCGTACCCGAATTGACAAAAATTTCTGGACAAAAAATCTGGGATGAGCATACGCCAGAACAATTCATGCCTAGAGAGATAACAATTGAGCTATGGGCCTATCCGACTGACGAAGTTTCAGAAACTGCACCGACGTTGGTAGACACAAAAGTAGTAGCTGCTTCCGACGATTGGAAATACGAATTTGTTGATCTCCCCAAAGAAGATGAGGAAGGGCGTGCGATTAATTACCAAGTGCGTGAAGTCTCATTGGCGAATTTTAGTCCGCAGTACCCTGATAACAATGTAGAGTTGGGACAATTTGACATCAAAAATATTTTTACACCAAATCTGCGCGATATTAGTGTAACCAAGTCTTGGAATGATTACGATAATGCTTTGGCGCTACGACCCGAATCAGTAACGGTGGAGCTTTTACGTGATGATGAAATTTTCTTGACAACCACTGTTACAGCGAGTAATGACTGGACCTACACCTTTGAGAATCTTCCAGTTTATCGCAGTAGTGCCCTTGACGAGTACGTCTATACCATCCGTGAGGTCAATGTACCCTTGGGCTACCAAGAAGGTGATGAGGCTGCAGATGATTTTAATCTGACGAATACGTTGGTAGAAAATAAAGCTGTGACGGGAGACAAAACATGGGTAGGCGACGAGGCAACCAACATTCGTCCAGAAAATATCACTGTTCAGCTTTGGCGCTATGGCTACAATGCGCTGGGGGAGATTGATCTGTCGACTGCTGAGCCTGTTTTAGATCAAGCTGGTCAGCAACTTTCTGCTGAGGTTTCTGCTTCTACTGATTGGGCATTCAACTTTGCTAATCTCCCCAAATATGACTTTGATGAGCTTACTGACCGTCCGGTCAGAGAAATTTCGTACTTCGTCAGTGAACTATTAGAGGAGAGTGTAGCTAGTTCTTACGAAACAACGATTGCCCCTGTTTCTGATTCCCTCTTTGGTAATGGTATTGCGAATCATTTTGCTATTACCAATACTTTAACTAGTTTGCCAATCTTTCTTGAGGTTAATAAGCAAGATGCGGACTTTGGTAACGCCGCTCTACCAGGTGTCAACTTCGTATTGACCTCAACAGAAACCCAGCCACTGATGCCATTTGCCCTGAGTTTTGCCAGTCCATTACTCAATCCGCTGGCAGATAGTGGCACGACGTATCTGCGTTCGGATGCAAATGGTCAATTGCGCAGACTTGCGCCCAATACACTGACGGGATCGATTGTCACTGGGGATGCGGGTTTGGTGGAACTCGACTATGAGAGTAACTATCAGCTTCTGAAGTTAGGGGCAGTGGGATTGTTTCCAAGTTTTGATCAGATCAGTCAGTGGAGCATCCACACGCCAACTGTCTCCGATGCCATCAATCATATAGCAGATAACGATTGGCAAATCGCTGCTGACAGCCTTGTCAGTACCCCGGATCATCTGATTTTGGCAACGGATGAGCAAGAAGATGTTGTCGCTGCACCTGCTATGGGTCGAAGGGCTTTGATCAGAACCAGTAACATCAATTTGGCACAGCTTAATCCTTACGTCTTATCTTTTGATATTGCCTCAAATGTGACCCACGGATTTTCTATCGAAAAGGTTGATGCGGACACCAATCAGAAGATGGACACGCAGTTTCGTTTACGCTGGGTGGAGCGTTGGGATGATGGAGGTAATTTTGCTACAATGTCGCAGCTTGATTTGACAAGTCTCAATCTGCGGGGCACAGGAGAGCAAGCGAGTGAGTATAATGTTGATGCGACAACTGGAGCGACCCTGTCGACCATTGAAGGCGAAAAAACGATTAACAACATGTCACGTGGGAACCTCTACATCATCAGTGAGCCCACCCCGCCCGCAGGTTATCAAAAGTCTGCTACAATGATTGTGGCTTATATGGACCAAGCAGCAGCACTATCAGCAGATGGGCGCGTGCAGATTCGTTTGGCTCGTCGTTCCGTTGATCATCCTAATGTTCTTGTCTTTGATGATATGAACAATTTTCCGGAATATCGAGGCTGGACGTCAGATGGTCGTGGGATACGTTTTGCTAACTTTAAAATCGGTCAAAGTCCAGTGCCCGAGTCTGAAAAAAGATTAAGTGGCGGCGCACTCCCGCCTGGTAGTAATGGTGCTAAAACAGGACGATTACCTCAACTTAATAGTACGCTTGAGGTGGTCTTAGCATTACTTGGCTTTGTTTTGTTAATAACCTTGCCGAGTAGAGGTTACTAGCGGAAAAACTGAAGTAAATTTCTCAAAAAGTCTGCGTAAGCTGGCTTTTTTGAGTTGATTTTTTTTGATATTTTGGTAAAATAATAAAGTACGTTTTACAGAACTGCATGAAGTGGATTCTGGGGCGTTGAAGGATTATTTATAGCGCCGTTGTAGCTCAGTCGGTAGAGCAGCACCATGGTAAGGTGAAGGTCGACAGTTCGATTCTGTTCAATGGCATTTTATATTTTGCTGATGAAGTCTCCTGAGGGAGACTTTTTTTATTTTCTTGATGGGCGTCAAGACATTGAACGGCCTATTCCTCTAAAATTAAAAGTAAGAAAAACAGAGGGAATAAGAATAATGCTTAAATTTCAAAAAATAGTAGAAGGTCATGCAGGAGGGATAATGGTTTTGTGTGGCATTCTCATTGCTAGTGGCTTTTTTGGACAACTTATGGGATGGAAAAACTTAAGGGGAAGTACGATGTTTATCGCTTCATTGATAGGTTTTATTCCAGTGGTTCTCCATGCTTTTCAAGCGGTACGGGTCAGACAACTTTCAATAGAAGTGTTGGTGTCACTTGCAGTATTGGGCGCTCTAGCTATCGGGGAATACGAAGAATCGGCTATGGTGACCTTCCTCTTTGCTTTGGGGGGATTTTTAGAGAAGAAAACTTTAGAAAAAACGAGGGCATCAATCAAATCCTTAACCCAAATGGCACCCACCGTGGCTTTGCAAGCTTCTGGAAAGGAGGTGGAAATTGAGGAAGTAGAGCTTGGTATGGTGCTGTTGGTTAAAACAGGCGCACAAGTCCCTGTTGATGGGGCTGTGACGGACGGAGAAGGCTTTGTCAATGAAGCATCGATTACAGGAGAAGCAAAACATGTTAAGAAGGCTATCGGAGATAAGGTATTTGCGGGGTCAATTTTGGAAGATGGCACCCTCTATGTGAGCGCGCAGAAAATAGGGGAGGAAACGACCTTTGGTAAGATTATCGAGCTGGTAGAGGAGGCACAAGATGCTAAATCACCCGCTGAAAAATTTATCGATCGTTTCGCAAAGTTCTATACCCCGTTTGTTCTCTTACTCTCTTTAATGCTTCTCTTTTGGAGTCAAGATCTTAAGCTTGCGATTACGCTCCTGGTTTTAGGATGCCCGGGGGCGCTTGTAATAGGTGCTCCGGTTTCGAACGTTGCAGCTATTGGAAATGGTGCTAAAAATGGTGTCTTGATTAAAGGAGGAGAAGTGATGAATACTTTTCATCAGGTGGACACACTCCTTTTGGATAAGACAGGTACATTAACTAAAGGAAACACCCAAGTCGTGGCGGTAAAAGATTATGGAGCTACCAAAGCTCTACTTAGACGTGTTGTTCTAGCTGAACGTCAATCAGATCATCCATTAGCTAAAGCAATAGTAAAAGCTATTGATCAAACGACTCTCGCTTTTACTGACCAGGCTGTCAGTAATCTTACAGTGACCAAAGTCATCAAAGGTCAGGGACTTATTGCGCAGGAGTTAGTGATTGGTAATGAAAAGCTACTGACAGAACAGAAAATTTTACTGACAGAAGAACAAAAAAAGGATTTGCTTAGGCTGCAAGCACAAGGCGCGTCAACCGTATTAGTCGCTTTTGAGGGCGTCTTAAAAATAATCTACGCTATTGCTGATGAGTTACGCCCAGAGGCAAAAACTACGCTTAGGCAGCTTAAGAAGTTAGGCATTTCCCAAATTATGATGTTGACAGGCGATAATGAGGAAACTGCTAAGGCGATCGCAGCACAGTTAGAGATTGACAAAGTTCAGGCGGGACTTTTACCAGAACAAAAAGTTGAAGTGCTCCAAGAGCTCCAGAAGCAGGGAAAACGGGTGGCGTTTATAGGAGATGGGATCAACGATGCACCAAGTCTAGCCCAAGCAGATATTGGTATTGCGATGGGATCAGGAACAGATGTGGCAATTGAAACTTCGGATGTGGTACTGATGACTTCTTCCTTTTCGGAGCTGGTGCATGCCTATGCGCTATCAAAGAAGGCTGTGGTGAATATGAGAGAAAACATTGCTGCAGCAATTGGTGTCGTATTATTTTTATTAATGGGATTGGTTCTCGGAGGGACAGGGCTTATTGGACAATTTGTCACGATGAGTACAGGGATGTTTGTTCATGAAGGGTCGATCTTGGCGGTCATCTTCAATGCGATGCGTTTAATCCCTTTTCATAAAAAATAAAAAGTAAAAGCTACTGACAGATTGGTCAGTAGCTTTTTTTGTAAACCTCGAACTGATGATGAAGCATTATTTTAAAAAAGAAGTATAATAAAAAGTAAGAGCTTTCACAGGGAGGTGAGGAGGATGTTAGAACAAAATTTCAAAAAAATGATAGACGAAGCCATGAGTACCGGACAAGCAACTTATCAGGCTTGGCAGGTAGATTTTGTGGACAACGAGTTGATTATTGCTCATAATGGCGGAAACTGCGCACGCTTTATCATTCAGGGTTGGCAAAAAGGCGAACTTATCTATAGCGGGATATGCACTGCGACTGAGCGCCCGATTTTGGATGAAATCACACTCTATATGTTAGGCGTGGAAAATTAGAATAGGCCAGCGCTCTCAGAGCTGGCTTTTTACTTTGAGCCTTTTTTGTTTGAAGCCTACTTTTTCTTGATAGCAATCAAGGATTTGAGAGGGTGAGTGTCCTATAATAAAAGAATCAAAAGCGCACGGCGCGCATAGGAGGAACATAATGACTAAAGTAACAATGAAGTTAGAGGACTTGACTTGTCCATCCTGTATGGCAAAAATTGAAGGGGCAATGCTAAAAACGAAGGGTGTTCGTTGTGTCAAGGTACTTTTCAACGCCTCAAAAGTCAAAGCAGAATTTGAGGAAGAACTTGTCAGTGCTGATCAATTGGTCAGCAAAATTGAAAAGCTGGGCTATCCAGTTTTATCTAGCAAAACAGCCGCGATGTGAGCAAAATTTACTGACACCACTGTCCGTGGCAACGTAGAGGCATCATGGTAGATGAGCCATTGAGCAAAAATTTTCCAAGCCTTATTATTAAGTTTAGCAAATCAAGAGGAAAGGTGATTTTCGACTAGTCAATTAGTGCTCTTATCAGTAACAAAAGGCAACAAAGGGTTGAAATTATGATAAAATAAAAGGAGAAAAAATCCTTTAAACTAAAAAATTAGCGGTATGTCCGCTTTTTTGTTACATTTCAAAAAAATTATCGTATAAATAATTAGGAGGAAAAATGGCAAAGAAAAAATCATCCTTTGTTTGTCAAAATTGTGGCTATAAATCTGCTAAATATCTCGGGCGTTGTCCGAATTGTGGAGAATGGTCCTCTTTTGTTGAAGAGGTCGAAGTTCAAGAGGTCAAGAATCAGCGGGTTTCAATGAGTGGTGAGCGTTCAAAACCAATGAAACTAGATGAAGTAGAGCTCTTTGAAACGCCCCGAGTTGAGACCGATCTAGATGAGTTCAATCGAGTCTTGGGAGGAGGGGTCGTTCCTGGCTCACTCGTCCTAATTGGTGGAGATCCGGGGATTGGGAAATCTACACTACTCTTACAAGTTTCAACCCAACTTGCTTCTCGTGGTAGAGTAATGTATGTCAGTGGGGAAGAGTCTGCGCAACAAATCAAATTACGCGCTGAACGTTTAGGAGATATTGACCGAGACTTTTATCTGTATGCCGAAACTAATATGCAATCCATAAGAGCAGAAGTCGAGCGACTAAAACCCAACTTTTTGATTATTGATTCTATACAAACAATCATGACCCCAGAAATTCAATCTACCCAAGGCTCAGTAAGTCAAGTGCGTGAAGTGACTGGTGAACTGATGCAAATTGCTAAAACTAACGATATTGCTACATTCATTGTTGGACATGTGACTAAAGAAGGCCAACTTGCTGGGCCACGGATGTTAGAACATATGGTGGATACGGTCCTCTATTTCGAAGGAGAACGCAACAACACCTTTCGTATTCTGAGAGCTGTAAAGAATCGTTTTGGTTCTACGAATGAGATTGGTATTTTTGAAATGCAGGGTCACGGTTTAGTTGAGGTGACGAATCCTTCTGAAGTTTTCCTAGAAGAACGACTCGAAGGCTCGACAGGTTCTGCTATTGTCTGTGCTCTAGAAGGGACACGTCCAATTTTAGTAGAAATACAGGCGTTAACCACCCCCACTATGTTTGGCAATGCAAAACGAACCACCTCAGGACTTGATTTTAATCGAGTTAGTTTGATTATGGCCGTGCTTGAGAAGCGAACAGGATTACTTTTACAAAATCAGGATGCTTATCTCAAGTCAGCAGGGGGAGTTAAACTAGATGAGCCTGCAATTGACTTGGCAGTTGCCGTCGCAGTTGCGTCAAGCTACAAAGAATTACCTACGGATGCACGTGAGTGCTTTATTGGAGAGATTGGCCTCACAGGAGAAATCCGACGCGTTACACGTATTGAGCAACGACTAAATGAAGCAGCCAAGCTAGGTTTTAAGAAGGTATATGCCCCTAAGAATTCCATTACAGGGATAGCTATTCCGACTTCCATTGAAGTAATTGGAGTAGCTACTCTCAACGAGTGTTTAAAAATGGTGTTTGGGTAAGCCAGTGTTGTCGCTACAATCTTAGGATGCTGTCAAGGCAGAGTGACAAGCGCTTTTTTAACATAGCATGCTTTAAACATATGAGAATGGTCTTAAAATTCTCATGTTTATATAAGTAATATTAAAGCCCTGTGTGTTATAATTAACACAGGGCTTTTTGTAAGCCCAACCATTTTTTAAACAGGAGGAAAATTATGCGTCGTTGGATGATTCATCTTATTATGACAGTCATCGGAGCATCATTAGGTGTTGCCGTTGTGCCATCGTTTCTAAAATTATTTGGATGGAACAAAGGAATTTTGCAGTACGAAGTTGTTGACGGTGTTATTGGTGCAATTATTTTTATTATTCTTTCATTTATTTTTGCCGGTTCAATGCTGAATGCGTTGAAAAAAATTGATTCTAAAATTTCAAAAATGAACATGTCGAAAGTCGTTTTCAATGTTATTGGGATAGTGCTAGGACTGCTTGTGGGAGTAATTGGTAGCGTGCCGCTGCGCTTTTTAGATGTACCGATATTAAGTAATGTGATCTCTTTTGTTTTTGTTTTGATCATGATTTATTTAGGTTATGTCCTTTTCGATAAACGAGGAGATGAGATTGCCAAGGTTCTTTTTAGAAAACGTCGTGAGGCTTTAGCCACAGAAAATACCGAACCAGTGGTAAGTCAAACACCTGTAATAGAAAGCAGTATTTTACTTGATACAAGCTCAATTATTGATGGCAGAATATTAGATGTTATTAAAACTGGCTTTATTTCTGATAAAATCATCGTTCCTAACTTTGTGATTTTGGAGTTACAATTAATCTCAGATAGTTCTGATCCTCTTAAACGCGCTAAGGGTCGTCGTGGACTTGATTTGGTTAATGAATTAACTAAGTTTGAAAATGTGGAGATTTCACAAACAGATTTCAAAGAAATCCGAGAAGTCGATACCAAACTGCTCAAATACGCAAGCACTACGGGTTCAAAACTTGTGACGAATGATTTTAATCTTAACAAAGTGGCTGAGATTCAAGGTGTACAAGTTCTTAATATCAATGATCTTGCTAATGCAGTGAAGACACAGCTCGTAGTCGGAGAACATATCAATGTTCAAATCATAAGAGCAGGCTCGGAGCGTCAACAAGGTGTGGCTTACTTACCAGATGGGACAATGATTGTCATTGAGGATGCAGCTAAACTCATAGATAAGACGGTCACCGTTGAAGTCGCTAAAGTGTTGCAAACAAGTGCAGGACGGATGATTTTTGCAGACTTGATCAAAAAGTAAAGAAGAAAACCGATAATTTATCGGTTTTTATCTTAAATGAATTTTGAGTATTGAGGAGTTTAATATGTATTTAAAACGTTTTATTCAATTGTTTGTAGTTTTTTTAATTTCTTTAGCTGTTTTTGCTTTGATATTAGAAATGAATTTTGGAAATTATTGGTTAAGATTTGTTTTAGGGCTTATCGTTGCTTATGTGTTTCTTACGTTGCCCCTTGTTCTTTTAACGATTATTAAAAGTAATAAAAAAGCTAACGTTGTTGGTACGAATGCTGTAGAAAATGAACTTGCTTATCTTTTAAAAGACTTTCCAGGCTACCTTGCTTTAAGTGTGACGGATGAAAATTCAAAGAGTTCAACAACGCTTATGAGTTTTATTCAAGCTCAAAAAACGGAAAATGTTTTCTATATGGTTGCAGATAAAAAAGCTTCAAAGATTAGTGACATCAAAAGAAATTCACAAGTGAGTTTTACGACTTGGTTTGATAAGTTGGAAAAAGGAGGGCGCTTATCTTCAAATCGGGTTCATGCAGAAGTCTTAGAAGATGCTGATGCCCGAGAAACTGTGAAAAAAGAAAGTTTAATCCGATCTCTTCATGAAAATGCGGAGAATATGTCAATTATTGCTTTAAGGATTGAATCGGTCCTTTATGAAAATTTTAAAGGTCAAACTAAAGTGATTAATTTTGAAAAATAATTTATTAAAACTGCTTTCTAGCAGTTTTTTTATTTTAATAAAAGGGAGAAATATTGACATTTTAGCTACATTGTATTACTATATAGATGTAGTTAGTATTACTAAATAGCGGAGGAAAAAATGAATCAAATTACAGAAATGTTGAAAGGAGTTCTTGAGGGCTGTGTTTTAGAAATCATTGGGCAAGGGGAAACTTATGGTTATGAAATTACTCAGAAACTGCGAGGACTTGGTTTTGAAGATGTTGTAGAAGGAACGGTGTATACGATTACGATGCGTCTTGAAAAGAAAGGGTATGTTGAGATTAGAAAAAAACCTTCAAAACTTGGACCCGCTCGAAAATGGTATCGTTTAAATGAGGCAGGGCAAATTGAGCGAGAAAATTTTTGGAAAAAATGGGCTTTTATTTCAGACAAATTGGAGTTTTTACGTCATCAAAATTTATTGAGTGAGCAGAAGGGAGAAAATCATGGTGGAGCATAGAAATATTGTTGATCGAATGATTGGTCTTGAAGAAAAAAGAGAATTTCGCGATTTTGAAAAGCGTGCTCAGCAACTTGGAGAGAATTATTTTGAAGATTATAAGGTATTAAAAAAATACATATGGTACTCTGGGGTAACGAAATGGGCAGATTTCAAATTTATTTTTGGACAAGTTCTTGATTTACTTGAAGAAGCTAAAATCCAAGACAAGGAATTAACTGATTTAATTGGTTCAGATGTTGCGGCATTTATTGATGAGATGGTGGATGATACGAGTTGGGAAAAAAAGCAAAAAAATAAACTTAATAAGGGGCTGAAAAATGGTTTTAGATAAAATTAGTGACCTTCTTGCTGAAAAAAAAAGACTGGCAAGCTATGCAAAATCGAGCTAAAAAATTACCTAAAGATTTTTATCAGGCTTATCGTTCAATTCAAAAATATATGTTCAAAATGGGGGCAACAGATTGGCATATTTTTAAGGATATTATTGAATTATTTGAGTTGGCAGTAGTTGATGGGCGAAGTCCAGCTGAGGTTCTGGGCAATGATGTTGCAACTTTTGCGGACGAATTATTAAGTGATAATAAAGAGGACTGGCGAAATAAGTATCGTCAAGAATTGAATGATTATTTTGCTCAAAAGTAATCAATAGCTTTTACTGATAAGTCTGTCAGTAAAATTGAAAATTGATCAGCAAAAAAAGTTACTGACAGTTCTGTCAGTAACTTTTATCTTTTTAAAATTCTTGAATCATATTGTACCAGATTTCGCCACCAAAGGTCGATGCCGAACGTCCTTCATTAATAAACCCATGTTTTTCATAGTAAGGGATCAAGTAATCATGGCAGGTTAGGCTAATTCCTTGGCGTTTTTTACTGCGTGCTTCTTTTTCTAGAAGTAAGAGTAATTCAGTTGCAATCCCTAAGCCTTGGTATTCAGGATCAACAGAAAGGCTAATCACTTTTTGAAAACCACCTTGTAAAGGATTGGGATCTGAGTGCTCAAAACATTCATCACTGAGGTAGCGGTCTTCTGTGACTGGGCCTGCCACATAACCAACGACTTGACCTTCTTCATTTCGGGCTACAATAAAACTATCAGGGATTCGGTTGATTCGTTCTTCCATAGAAGCGCGAGTAAGAGCTTCGTTTTCAGAGAAATTAACGGATTCAATGTGCATTACTGCATCAATATCAGCAGCTGTCACTCTATCATAAGTAATTTTAGTCATACTCTTATTTTATCATAAAATGTTTTGAAAAATTGTCAAAGATTGTTATCAAAAAAATACAAATCAGTGTTTGGCTTGAGAATTTTTAAGCCAAATTCACTACAAAAATGAGGAATGCCCAAAGGGTAAACAAAAGAAGAAAGTCGTGTTTTAACTTTCATTTCTCACTGGATAAGTTTTGACTCATTCACGTGAGCAAGCTGGCCAGAATTGTGGTAAAATAGAAGGGATTGTAAGGTAGCAAGACTACTTAAAACCAAGAAATACACTCAATTGATTTGAGGAAATAATTTTGAGTGAGAAACTGAGGAGAATTGGATTAAATGAATAAAAAAATCCGCGTTCGTTACGCACCATCACCTACAGGACTTCTACACATTGGGAATGCCCGTACAGCCCTGTTTAATTATCTTTTTGCCCGCCATCACGGGGGAGATTTTATCATCCGTATTGAAGATACCGACCGTGAACGCCATGTTGAAGATGGCGAACGTTCACAACTTGAAAACCTTCGTTGGTTGGGAATTGACTGGGATGAAAGCCCTGAAACACATGAAAATTATCGTCAATCAGAACGTTTGCCTTTGTATCAAAAATACATTGATCAACTGTTAGCTGAAGGTAAAGCCTATTATTCTTATAAAACACCAGAAGAACTTGAAGCTGACCATGCGAAACAAGAAGCAGCAGGAATTCCACCTCATTATATTAATGAATATGCTGGTATGAGCGATGACGAAAAAGCAGCTTATATTGCTGAGCGTAAAGCACAAAATATTAAGCCAGTCGTCCGTATTTCTGTTGACGAAAAAGCCATCTATAAATGGGATGACATCGTTAAAGGTGAGATTGAATTTGAAGGTGGCAATATTGGCGGAGATTGGGTGATCCAAAAACGTGATGGTTACCCTACTTACAACTTTGCTGTGGTTGTTGATGACCATGATATGCAAATTTCTCATGTTATCCGTGGCGATGACCATATTGCCAATACGCCCAAACAATTAGTCGTTTATGATGCTTTGGGCTGGGAAGCACCTCGCTTTGGTCACATGACTTTGATTATTAATTCTGAAACTGGGAAAAAATTGTCAAAACGTGACACCAATACTCTCCAATTTATCGAAGACTATCGTAAAAAAGGTTACATGTCTGAGGCCATTTTCAACTTTATTGCACTTTTAGGTTGGAATCCTGGTGGCGAAAAAGAAATTTTCTCTCGCGAAGAGTTAATTGAACTTTTTGATGAAAATCGTTTGTCTAAATCACCAGCAGCCTTTGACCAAAAGAAATTGGACTGGATGGACAATGAATACATCAAAAATGCTGATTTTGCTAAAGTATTTGAATTGACAAAACCTTTCCTTGTTGCGGCTAATCGCTTTGATGAACGTGCTGAGGAACTGGTTAAACTTTATCAACCACAAATGAAATCAGCAGATGAAATTGTTGAATTAACAGACCTTTTCTACGGAGATTTCCCAGAATTGACCGATGAAGCGCGTGAAATGTTAGCTGCTGAAACAACCCCATTAGCTTTGAGCACTTTCCGTGCCAAGTTGGCTGAACTTCCTGAAAATGATTTTACAGTGGAAAATATTTTCCCACTCTTTAAAGCCACTCAAAAAGAAACTGGCGTGAAAGGTAAAATGCTTTGGATGCCAATTCGTATTGCAGCTTCAGGTTCAATGCATGGTCCAGAATTACCAGAAACAATTGCACTTCTTGGAAAAGAAAAAGTACTGGCTCATTTGGACGCTGCTTTAAAAGCCTAAAAAATAAGGAAAGTATGAAAAGTTACTGACCGTCTGGTCAGTAATTTTTTTGATGTCTTTTAGCGAACAAAATATTTCGTTAATGTTTCGAAGTGTTATAAAATAATGTTAGCACATTGTTCTTAGAAAGGTTAAACAAAAGATGGAGAAAATGAATTTTAAAAATGTAATTGTGGGGTGGGGCAAAGGAGGAAAAACCTTAGCAAAATTTTTAGCAGAACGTGGGGAATCCGTTGCTGTTATTGAAGCATCCCCCAAAATGTATGGTGGGACTTGTATCAATATCGCCTGTATCCCATCGAAATATTTGATTGTTCGTTCAGAACGAGGGATGGATTTTGCTGACGCAGCGGCGCAGAAGGCTACCTTCATCGCGGGTTTGAACCACAAAAATTATCATAATTTAGCTGATGAAGAATCCGTTACTGTCATTAACGGACGTGCGAGGTTTGTGGCAAACCATGAGCTGGAAGTGACTGCGGGTACAGATAAGGTAAGGGTTGTTGCGGAACGCCTTTTTATCAACACCGGAGCAAAACCAGTGTTACCTGAGCTTTTGGGTTTGGTAGGAAATCCTGACGTATTGACCTCTACGGAACTTTTGGATTTAAAAGAACAGCCCAAAAAACTGGCCATTATTGGTGCAGGCTATATTAGCCTTGAGTTTGCTTCTATGTTTGTCGATTACGGGAGTGAAGTAGCAGTTTTTGATGTAAGAGAAGAATTTTTAGCACGTGAAGATCGTGATCTTGCTGACCGAGTGAAAAGTGATCTTGAAGCAAGAGGGGTAAGTTTTCATGCGCCAGTTGAACTACAGGAGATCAGAGAAAAGACGCTGTTTTACAAGCAAAATGACGCAACCCATCACTTTAAGTTTGATAAACTTCTTGTCGCAACTGGGCGAAAAGCTAATACTGAAAATCTGGGATTGGAGAACACGAGTATTCAATTGAATACACGAGGTGAAATTATTGTCAATGATATTTTGGAAACAACAGCAGCTCAAGTTTGGGCAATCGGTGATGTCCACGGAGGAGCTCAATTCACTTATACCTCTTTGGATGATTTTCGAATTTTAAAAAATCAGCTTTATGGGGATAAAAGTCGACGTCTTTCAGATAGGGGGGCTGTGCCTACCAGTGTCTTTATCCGGCCAACTTTATCAAGTGTTGGCTTGAATGAACAAGCAGCACAAGCTCTTGACAAGCCTTACCGTCTCTTTAAACTGGCCACTTCCGCGATAGTTAAAGCAAATGTTCTGGGAGAGCCCCAAGGTCTACTTAAAGCTTTGGTGGATCCTGAGACAGATGAAATTTTAGGTGCGATGATTTATGCCTCAGAGTCGCATGAGCTAATCAATCTACTCAGCTTAGCCATCAAGGCAAAAATTCCTTATGGAATGATCCGAGATCAAATTTTCACTCATCCTACTATCTCAGAAGGGCTTAATGATTTGTTCGCTGATGCCAACGAGGTAAAATAGGAAAGCGCAGGATGCTGGCCTTACTGACCAGTCTGTCAGTAAGTTCAATAAAAGTTTCAGCTGACAAATTCCTTTTTTTTACTTATAATATAAAAATGAGAAAAAATATCATTTATCGTACGGCTCTGATTGCAGTGCTTACCGCTTTAGCTTGCGTCTTACGCTTGTGGCTTGTCGCCCTTCCCAACGTCAAGCCCATCACGGCTATGTTTTTAGCCTTTGCTTTGGTCTTAGGACTTACTGATAGCTTGTGGATTATGGCGTTGACAATGTTAGCTACGGGTTTAATATTAGGTTTCTCTCCGCTTGTAGCGGGACAAATCATTGTTTATGCCCTCATTATTATGCTTTTCAAAAGTCTAGCTCAACTGACCGCTAATCTAGGGATTTTATCTTTACTGACGGCGCTGTCAGCAATGCTTTATGGTTGCTTAATCAGTGTTTTTTCGGGATTGCTTTATGGTTTCGGACCAGGAGGCTTTTTGGCTTACTGGCTAGCAGGTTTACCTTTTGATTTAGCACATGCTTTATCGACGTTTATCTTTTTTCCCATTGTGATGTTAATTTTAAAGCAAATAAAAACTCGCCATTGACGAGTTTTTATTATTGATATTGGTCAGCATCAGGGAGATGTTGATCATGGAAATATTTTTCAGACAATTTTTTTAACGTACCATTATCATAGAGTTTTTTCAACTCCGCATTGAGGTCCTTTTGGAGTTGACTTTGACTATTATCTAAGACAAAATAATCATAAGTTTTGAACTCAGGTTTTTGATTGAGATCTGAAGGAATACTATCCACTAAACCACTGATAGCATGTTGTTCCACTAAATTTTCAGCGGCAGCTTTTGAGGCAAATAGAAAATCGATTTGTCCACTCGAGACAGCTTCCAAACGATCTGCCAATGGCCGTTGGCTATATTTAACAGTTATTTTTTGTTTAGGATGATTTTTATTCCAAGTTTCAAACATATCTCCATAGTTTGTCCCAGCAGGAATTTCGGTTGTTTTACCAGCAAGTTGGGAAATCTTCGTGATAGGAGCAGATGATTTTGAAAAGATAGCGTCGATTCCTTGGCGGACAGGATAACTAAAAAGGTATTTTTCAGCTCGCGCTTTAGTTTTCCCAAAGTTATTTGCCGCGATCTGTGCCCGACCACCATCTAAAGCCACCAAGATCGCACTATCATCATATACTTTAAAATTAAAGTTATAATTTTTAAGATCTTTATCAGCTTGCTTGAGGATATCATACTCAAAGCCGGTCATTTTCCCGTTTTCACTATACTCATAAGGGACAGAAGCTGCAGAAGTAGCGACTGTTACTGTGGTAACTTTATCCTCTTTTTTAGTGGAGGAAGCATTGGAAGAGCAGGCACTTAGCAAACCTACACTTAGTAAACCAAGCCCTAGAAATGTCCAAATTTTAATTTTTTTCATGTTGTTTCTCCGTCTGTCTTCTAAGAGACTTTAAATTTCAATATAAACTTAATATTAACACAAACTTAAAAAAACCGCCATAAAATTGCTTTATGACGGTGATTATTTTATTAAAGGCTACGATTAGCAAAATATTCAAAGATTTGTCGGTCAAATGCTTCGGTTGTCCAAGTGCACTCGGGGTGCCACTGGACAGCAAGGACCCCTTTTTCTTTGTTTTCAATAGCTTCGACGAGACCATCTGTCCCATGAGCAATAGCTTTTAGACCCTCACCGAGATTTTTGACGGCTTGGTGATGGAAAGAGTTTACGAAATATTGTTCTGGCAAAAAGCTGAGACTGCTTTGTTGATCCACAAGAACATGGTGAGTAGGAAATTCTTGGGGTGTTGGACTTTGACGGTGCTTAATTTGACTTGTGGTTTGACTCAAATCTTGATAAAGACTTCCACCAAAATAAACATTTAACACTTGTAAACCTCTACAAACACCCAGAATAGGCTTGTGAAATTTGAGAGCAGCATCAATGATGGCAAATTCGAAAGCATCCCGGATAGGATCAGTGGTTTCAAGTTTAAAATGTGGTTCCTCTCCATAATATTGAGGGCTCACATCTGCACCACCTGTTAGGACAATTTTGTCCACTAACTGAAGGTAAACCTCCGCTTTTTCGGGTTGATCTACGGGAAGAATGAGGACGGTATGTCCCAATGTTTGAAAGACATCAATGAAAGATTGACGCGTATAAGTGACCTTATTCCACCAAAAAGGTGTTTTATCAACTGTGTGGTAAGGAGTGCCTACTATTCCAATAATAGCCATTTTATTTTTTCACGCTTTCTACAGGAAGGATGAGTTTTGAACGAGAAAGATCGATTTCATAGGTTACTTCTCGATTATCTCGGATGGTATGTTCGAAGTCTGTACTGTACAAGATGACACGTAACGTATCTGCTTTTTTCAACTGATAAATGGTAGGTTGGAGCTCAAAGTTTACCGTTACCCATTCATTGGCTGGAAAAGAATGGATCTGCTGTGGTGTTTCGTTTTGCAAATTTAAGAAGCCTTTGCTGACGAGTTGGTAAGGACTTTTGATTAACGGCAACTCTAGTAAATCATCAAGCATAAAGTTACGTCCACGATCTAAGACCTTATAGTCCTTTACACGTGCTTTATCGTCTAAACGCAGTTTCTCACCGTAGTCTAATACCTGCGCAGAGAGTAAACCTTTTGTATCATTGAGTTTTAAAGTGACTTCCAGTTCAAGGGGACCATTAATCTCTAAATCAGTTGGAAGTTCAAGATCAATTACTGCAGCATTTGCTTGATTATTAAAGAGTGCTTTTTTAAAGACAGTAAAGTCTTTGCTGTATTTTTGGAAAGTCGCTTCTTCATAATGATTTTCAAATTGCGCAAAAGAGACGGCTGTCTTTCCTAACGGAAGCTGATAACGATCGTTAGCACCAAAGTTCTCACGCTTCTCCCAAACCTGATCTTGACTATTATGTTGCAAAATAACAGGAGGAAGTTCTAGATTTAATGGTTTACCTAAGAGTTTTGCTACAAAATAAGTATTAATCGTCTCCGAAAAATCAATAGATTGCCAAGAATTCATGTAAATATGAGCTCCACGATGCAAGAAAGCATGTTTAGTATGTCCCGCTGGTAAAGCCTGCCAAAATTGATAAGCTTGTTCAGGTGTGACATTCCAGTCTTGAAGACCATGGACAATCAAGACATCCGCGCTGACCTTATTTATATTTGGGAGATAATTTCGTTCATGCCAGAACTGATTATAATCACCAGTGCTACGATCGAGCGCTTTGGTCAGCTCAGCAAGTCGTTTTTCATATTCTACATTACCTTTGAGGTAATCAGCCCCTTCAAGGTTACGGGAGTAAGTCAGAGCTGCGAGGACATCGAGATCTTCACCGGGAAAACCACCTGGGGAACGGACCAAGCCATTTTCACGATAGTAATTGTACCAAGAAGAAATTCCAGCTTCAGCTAAGATGACTTCAAGTCCTTCAACACCAGTAGTAGCGGCACCGTAAGCCATGGTTCCAAGATAAGATTTACCAGTCATAGCTACTTTACCGTTTGTCCAAGTGGCTTTAATTTCATGGGTCTTCTTTCGTGAAGTAAAGGCACGAGCACGACCATTTAACCAGTCAATCACAGCGGTCATACTATAAATCTGTTGATAATCTCCAGAAGTTTGAAAACCATCCGAGCCTCGAGTCCCGACGCCAGCTACGTAGATAGAAGCAAAACCACGTGCTAAAAGATAGTCATTTAAAGAATAAGTCCATCCATGCGTAAATTGATAAGGAGCATTGTCTACATGGGGTTTTTCAGAACTTGAATAAGAGGGAAGCTTAGGAAGTTGATCGACAACATCGATGATTTTTACATCTTTTTCAGTAAGCTCTACATTCATGGGATGAAGGGCTTCATCGTTGGCTTGGTCATTTGTTCCGAGATGGTAAGGACTAGCTGTCATCACGACGGGGAGCTTTTCCTCGGTGAGAGGGCGGATAATTTGTACTTTGATGAGGTCATACTCACCACGGTTTTCTGTATCCACAGCACTTTCTACCCAGATCGTTTCGCGCTTAAGTTGTGTGGTATCAAAGGTAGCAAGTGATTTATCGTTAAAAAAGTGGTAGCGATTATCAAGAGCGAGCAGCCCTTCGGAGACCCATTGTTCAATGAGAATCATGCCATTTTTACGTCGAGTACATAAGAGGAGGTAAAGGGCTGAAATAAGACTTTCAGTTGTCAGGGTTTCTTCTTGTGGGGGAAGATTTATTTCTTTTGAAAAGGCTTGAGCCTGACCGACTTTGAAGTCAAAATTTGGTATAAAATCAAGAAGTTGCAGTGCAATAGTCCAAAAGATTTCCCAATTCAAAGAATCAGAAGATTTCAAAAAAACGACAACATCTTTGTTAGAAGTCGCCTGAAGTGTAGTAAGATCGCTTGGGCTTTGAATAAGAAAGTCTTTTAGAATCTTTTTCTCACTCCAAAAAACTGACCAACGAAATCCAAGTTGATCTAATTCAGCTAATTTTTCATCAAAAGTTTTTTCGACAATTGAAAAGTGATTAAAACGCATTTTGAAACCTCCGTAAAAAAACATGATAATTATTACAATTATAGCAAATTTTCAGCAAATAAACACGATTAACAAAAGAGGTTTTCCGATGAATATTTGAAGCAGTCTGCATTTTTTGTTATAATAGCTGAGGTTATTATATCAAAAAAAATTTGGAGGACTCCACAAAAATGGATGTTACATGGACAGTGAAATATATCACTGAATTCATCGGAACAGCTTTACTTATTATTATGGGTAATGGTGCTGTTGCGAACGTTGAGCTTAAAGGAACAAAAGCTCATGCACAATCTTGGATGATTATTGGATGGGGCTACGGTCTCGGGGTAATGTTACCAGCAGTTGCGTTTGGTAACGTAACTTCACAAATCAATCCAGCCTTTACTCTTGGACTTGCAGCGTCAGGACTTTTCCCTTGGGCACATGTTGCTCAATATATTATTGCGCAAGTTTTAGGAGCAATGTTTGGTCAATTATTAATTGTTATGGTTTATCGTCCATACTACCTTAAAACAAGTAATCCAAATGCGATCCTCGGAACTTTCTCTACGATTGACAATGTCGATGATAATAGTGAAAAAACTCGGATGGGTGCAACAATCAATGGTTTCTTAAATGAGTTTGTTGGTTCATTTGTCCTTTTCTTTGGAGCTGTTGCCGCAACAAATATCTTCTTCGGCAGCCAAACAGTTAACTGGATGACAAATTTTGCTAAACAACAAGGTGCTGATATCACTTCATCAGACACTATTAACCAAATCTGGACTTCCGTTTCTGGAGCTTCAGCTTCTAAAATGGTAGCTCACTTATTCCTTGGTTTCCTTGTTATGGGACTTGTAGTTGCACTTGGTGGACCTACAGGACCTGGTCTTAATCCAGCGCGTGACTTTGGACCTCGTTTAGTTCATACATTCTTGCCAAAATCAGTACTTGGTGAAGCTAAAGGCTCATCTAAATGGTGGTACGCATGGGTACCTGTTGTTGCCCCAATTCTTGCATCACTTGCTGCGGTAGCCATTTTCAAAATGCTGTACCTTTAATAAAAAAAGCCATTCAGAGAATGGTTTTTTTATTTTATCAATAAAGCCAATAGGAGTCCAAAAAGGTTCCAAGTCAGATGGATACTCATATTAAGATAAAAATTACGATATTTAGCGTAAAAGCTTGTTAAGACGAGACTCATTAAACCATAGGTAAGCCAACTGTATAGATCGGAAGGACTATGCATGTAAGCAAAAAGAAGCAAGGCACCGATAAAAGCCAAATATTTTTGGTTTTTAAAGATAATCTCAAAGAAACCTACACGATAGACCAACTCTTCTAAGAATGCTGCCCCTAAGGTCTGTGCTGCAAAGACTGCGATTGGAATCATAGTTTGCAATTGATTGAGCGCTTCTTGGTTATTGGTAGTGGGTGCCTGCTTTGTGACTTGAGCAAAAATACCCGTCAAGATCGAAACCAGAAAGATAAAGCCAAAGCCCGCCAGTGTTTTTGGAAGGGAGAAATACTTCCAGCTGACAGAAGGGATAATCTCATTTTTGCGCGCAATATAATAAGAGCTACCAAGCGTGAGTAAGAATAAAATAAAAAAGAGAACTGTTTTTCCGGTAGAGAAGGGCTGACTCCTTGCGAGTAGTGTGCTTGTGAGTGTCGGGACATTGGAGAGGATAAAAAGAACAAGCCAAATCCATTTATGATAGGCAAACAATAACCCTACAAAACTTAAAATAACTGCTAATAAAAGAAAAGGAAGTTTTAAAGAGACACTTGCAAGGGCCGCACAAAGCGTTGCGAGAAGAAGGATTGCCAACCAACGATAATTAAACCATTGCTGTATTTTTTCTTTTTTCATGTTCATATTATCGCACGGATAACAGCAGTGTGTCAATAGTAATTAAAAAGATGTACCTATAAAAAGGTGACGCTTGCAATTTTTTCTCATTTAATGACTTTATTTTTTGAAAAGGCTATCATTTGTGATATAATGAACTTGCCTATGATTTCGACTTTCAAATTTACTTTGAGGTCGTGGTGTAATAACCAGAAAACCCCTACTTTAGCGTGGGGATTTTTTAATAAAGGAAGAAAGCTCTGGATTTATAATCTCTTCCTGCTCTTTTTAAAGGAACGTACGATTAAATCATTGATAATTTCTTTGAAATTTGCGAAAATAAGAGTATATACATGTTATGCAAATATTTGGAGGCTAAAATGAGCGAGATTATAAAAAACATCACTGCATTTCAACCTGTTTATCGTGTGCTTGACCGGGAAGATAATCTAAACTTTTTTCGCGATGTACTTGGATTGAAAGTGTTGATGGAAGAAGCTGCGATGGTGTGGCTAGGTGGGCATGAGGCTAAGGAGGGACGTTTTCAACTTGAAGAATCTCCAGGACTTCGTGCTGTGAAAGGACCCAAAAAACATCAACGCACCATCCTTAGAGCAGATGCAAATGAAGTAGAACAGCTTATCATCCGTAACCTGGACAAAATTTCTAAGGTTTACAAAGGGAAGTCTGGCTATACATTTGAAGCAGTTTCTCCTGAAAATGATGTCTTTTTGGTGACTTCAGAAGCGCTGACAGATCTGTCAGCACTGACAGATCTGTCAGCACTGACAGAAGTTCAAACTGAGCAAGTTGAACTCAATAAAGCTGCTCATTTCAAAGGCTTATCTGATTTTGAACTGCTTGAAGTCGATTTAAATGTTACTGACCAAGCTGTCATTAAATTTTACGAGGAAGCCTTTGGAACAAGTGCTCATGAGGGGCGTTTAGAGCTTCCTTTGTTGACATTAACCTTTACAGTAACAGAAGGTGAAGATTTGATAGCGCCAGCAGATGAGGTGCTAGATCTTGAATTCATCGTCGTTATGCTTGATAAAAGCTATGATTTGAAAAAATTTGCTAATCAATTTACTGATTATAATGGCACCTATCTTGACGCCAGTGCGAAAACTTTTTCTATAGAAGTGCCTGACCATGTTGAACTTTGGTTTGTTAAATAAATAGTGTGTGATAGAAAAAATCCTGTTCAATTTTTGACAGGATTTTTCGCTCAAAAGTTCTGTTGATCGATGAAAAAACAGAAGATTTTAGAGGATTAAAATGAGAAACCAACAAGAAATTACAACGATCATTGACGACTACATCCAACGTGGTCTTTTTCCGGGCGTCGAGTATGCCATAATAGAGGGCGCTAAAGTAAGCCACTTCATTGAGGGGAATGCTTCAATCCAACCGACGAAAGTGCCCCTGACTTCCGGTAAAAAATGGGATTTAGCCTCTGTCACTAAAGTGGTTGGTACCGGTACGGCTATCATTGACCTCGTTTTTGCTGGCAAGTTGGAATTGGATAGGCCGTTACAAAAATATTATCCAGAATTCACTGACAGCACGGTCAGTATTCGTCAGCTGCTGACACATACGTCAGGGATCAATCCTTACATTCCTCATCGCAACGAATTGACAAAAGAGGAGCTGATAAGCGCCATCAATCATATTGAGGTAACTCCCGATAAGCAGTTTAACTATACAGATATTAATTTTATCTTATTAGGTTTTTTACTAGAAAAGCTGTACGGAAAAAATCTTGCTGATATATTTAAAGAGCAAATTTTTGAACAGAGAAAAATGTTGAACACTTCGTTTGGCCCAGTAACCCATGCCGTCCCTACCAGTTTAGCTACTCCAAAGGGCACAGTGCACGATCCAAAGGCGCGTGTCCTAGGTGAAGACTGTGGTGCTGCTGGTTTGTTTTCTACATTAGATGATTTGGTTGCCTTCTCCCAAATGTATTTTGAAGAAAAAAAATATCTTAAACTCTTGAAAAATTACGCTTTTGGTGAGAAAAGTAGGAGTTTAGCGTGGGATTTGCCAACTTCTGATCATGATTGGCTTCTTCACACGGGCTATACAGGGATTTTTTTATTAATTAATCCCCGTAAGAAAAAAGCAGTTATTTTTCTTTCGAATCGTGTTCATCTGAAAGATGAAAGATTAGAGTGGATAAAAGCGCGTGATATCCTGATTCACTTCTTAATTACACAACTAACCGATGATTAAAATCGGTTTTTTTATTTTAGAAAAGTCAGCTCCTTTTCTCGTCAAAAAACAATTTAAATTACCTAACCATTCTCATCGTTATTGCTTGAGTTGGTAGGAATTTTTATGATAAGATAAACATAAATAAAAAATTAGAAAAGGATAATAATTATTGATAATAAAAAATTTAGAACCTAGAGATTATGATAAAGTGATTGAGTACGCAATAGAAGGCATGAATTTTAGGCAGTATTTTGATCATGAACTTGCGCTTCGCTTATATGGCAGATATTTTTTATATTTAGAATTAAATAAAGTGACAGATGCTTATGCAGCATATGGGGAGAATGGAGAATTTTTAGGAACTTTACTTTTTGATTCGAAACAAGGAGAAAAAAGCTATAAAAAACTGTGGCAGGTGTTTTACGTTACCCTTTTTAAATTCATACTCAAGTTCTTTTTTGGAAAAAGTGCGGGGCAATATGATCAAATTAATAAGAAAATGTTGGCTTCGTATCTTAAGAAGAACCATCCAGATGGTGAGATTCTCTTATTTGCAGTAAATCCCCAAAGCAAAGGAAGTGGTGTAGGAACAGCGCTTCTCCATTACTTAGAACAAGAGCAGCCGGGTAAACAAATTTATCTCTTCACGGACAGTGGTTGCACCTATCAGTTTTATGATCGGCGTGATTTTAAGCGTGTAGAAGAAGAAAAAATTCTATTAGAGCATGCAAACACTAAACAAGAGTTACGTTGTATGCTTTACAGCAGAACGCTCTAAAATGTCTTTATAAAAAAGAAGCCTATTAGGCTTCTTTTTTGTAAAGAGATGTAGGTGAATTTTCATCGAATGGTGCAGTTCCATACCTTTCGGGACTTTTCCAAGTACCAGAGCCCAGCCCTAAAATTGTTTTTACAGCTGGAACAAAGGTGGTTACTACAGTGACAGCATTCATCACCCAATAGACAAGCATGTAGAGAGGCGCAAATAAAAGGTACTTCAATTTTTTCCCATGATCATCTGCAATCAAGGCAGCTAAAAGTTGGAAAAGCCCAGCGATGATTTCAAAACAGCCCATACTAAAGGCTAGTACAATCAAAGAATGGACACCTCCAACGCTTCCCGTGATGAGATATTTAATGAAATAAAGGATGAAAAGAAATGAAGAAACTGCAAAAAAGAAGGACCAAATGATACTGACACTTTGGTCAATAAACATGAAAGTACGGCCAATATTGCTAAAAGGGTGAATGAGAACTTTCTTCCAATTGGTAAGCCAAACTTCCGTCCCACCTTTTGCCCAACGCTTGCGCTGATGATAGAGCATGTTGAGATTTTCGGGTACTTCCATAAAAAACATTATTTTGGGAGCAAAGACGGCCAGCCATCCGTTGATTTGTTGATCCCAGGCAACACTGATGTCTTCGGTAGCACGATCTTGTCGAAAGAGCCCTACATCGATTAATGCGTCTTTACGATACATGGTGTTAGCACCACTATAGGCATAGATCCCACCAAAAACTCCGATTTGAGTTCTTTTTATTATTCCAACAATGCTGGAGAATTCAACAGTTTGCGATTTTGCAATTAGTTTAGAACGATTTTGGACATCCATATTAGCAGTAACCGCACCAATATTTGTAGCTCCTTCACGAATAAAATAGTTCACATAAAGATTCAAAGCATTGGGCTCAGGAATTGTATCAGCATCGTTACTTAATATTA